>NZ_JHWV01000001.1:0-4583 GCF_000622005.1 Anaerovibrio sp. RM50
TACCAGCCTCATCAAATTTGCACAAATACATTCTTACATCATCCTTTCTATGATTAATAAATAATAAAACGAACAATTTTAGATACAGTGGGGATTAGACACAACCGGGGCTTCCAAAACTATATATATGCCGATTTCTTATAACACGGCATACTCATTTTGTGCGAACTTAATAACTAATACTGATACTTCTTATATCAATTTTAGATGCTGGAGAAGAGATTTAGAAAAGTTTGCAATAAATTGTCCAACAGCCAATCTGGGCTTTGCTTGGATAGCAATAGGATTTTAATGACCTATAGCTATCCATCTAAAACCACCACTGGAATTACCTAAATATTTTACTGTGGTTCTAGTCCACTCAGTCGGTATGCCTATAGCATACGAACCACTACTAGGTAATCCGTACATTATTGCTCCTGCATATAAAGGCGTACTTTGAAAAGCTATCGGAAAAGTTATCTGAACTTGGCTCGTGGATATAGCACCACCATATCCCCACTGTATCTAAAATTGTTCGTTTTATTATTTATTAATCATAGAAAGGATGATGTAAGAATGTATTTGTGCAAATTTGATGAGGCTGGTAAGCGTATAGCTACCGTACTTAAAGGTGTACACTTTAAGACAAAAGCCGAAAAACAGAAGTACCTTGATGAGGGGTATCTGGAGACCTCGGACGAGGATTATGCCTATTATGTAGGCAACCGGGGTAATGGTGCCAATGGTACTGGTTATATCCGTGGGGCCGATGGCAAGCCTACAGATGCTCCGGTAAAAGTGCCTAGCATCGAAGAAAAGAAGCAAGTAATTATTGACCAGTATGAGGCTGATAAGGATGAACTTAAAAGCAAGTTTGCTGATGCTATGATGATGGATGATGACGAAGTGAAGGCAGAACTTAAGGAAGAATTAAATGAAATTATGGCAAAGTTTGATGCCGATATTAAAGAATTGGAGGAATAAGAAATGGCAGTAAAAAAGAGATGTATCAGATGCTTGAAAGTTTTAAGACCAGATGGTACCTGTCAGTACCCAAAATGCGTTTTATATGTTCCTGAGCTACTAGCTGAAAATAGTGATGAGGGCACAGAGAATAAGGGCTCAGATACCACAACCGAACAGCCATAATTTAACACACAGGTTAAGCACCATAAAAACCACCCAAATTCATAGCAAAAAGGTGGCTTTTATAGTTGAACGGTTAATTACAGGTTAAGTACAAACATGGTCAATAGCTTTCAATAATTCATGTATTGATTTATGGGTGTATACCCGTTCTGTAATACCTTCAAGACTGTGGCCAAGTATTAACTTGGTAACCGTCCTGTTGGTGTCAGCAGAGTCAAGCATGCTTGCCAATGTGTGGCGGCACTCATGAGGCGTGTGATTGAGGTGAAAGTGCTGCATAACAGGGTCAAAGATGGACCGTCTGAAGCTGTCATAACTGTGGCGGGTACCATCAGCCCTGCAGCAGATGTATTCCCCAGGGCTGTTCATGGCTTCCTCGTACCAGGGCAGGAGCTTCTTGGGGATAGGAACAAACCGACCAGCTCCGGCATCAGTCTTGGAATGTCTCACAATAAAGAACCGACGCTTGATTTTTACGTCAGTCTTTTTTATATGACGATACTCTCCAACTCTGCATCCGGAGTAGAGAAGCATAAGAACGTGCTTAACCTCGTAAGGCATGTCATCAATACCGCGCCACAGTTTATTGCGTTGGCGCACAGTAAAAGGCTTCTTGATATGGATTTTCTTTGGCTTATCAATATCGAGATACCTAGCATAGTCACGGGTGATAAGGTCATATTTAGCAGCATACTTATAGAGCTGTTCCAGCAGGCAGCGGACTTTCTTCTGGGTAGGATATCCGCAACCGGCTGCGCGTACATCGTCAATAACCATATCAAGGTGTGGAAGCCTGATATCAACGAATTTCATAGAATGGAGGCGGGAACAATGTCGGTAACTGTTGCGGTAACTAATACGTGCCGATTCAGATCTGAGCTCCGGAAAATGCTTTGCTTTCCAAAGCGTATAGACTTCACTGAAGGTTGTCATGCTGGGGCTAAGCAGTGCGGGATTCCGGTTATGGTCCACCAGATGAGCCATGGCCTCATCGAAGGTTGCGAAATACCCAAGAGCTTTTTGCTTACCCTGGATAGTTTTCTTGACCACGTACGGCCTCCGCCGGTTACCCTGCAAACGATAGACCGTTCCAAAACCATTCGGTAATTTCATAAAAATCATCTCCTCATTAAGAGGATAACAGGGAGGAAGATAATGAGGAAGTTAATAGTATCATTGATAGCAGCATACATATTTAGCGTATCAGCTTTGTGTTCTGCTGGTGGCATCCATGACATACAGGATGCTGTTGGGGAAGATAAGATAGCTCATACAGCAGTATCTTATGTAATATGTGACCAGCTTAAAAGGAATGCGGGCATGAACGACTTTTGGGCAGCTTTGACCACATTAGCTATTGGAGCAATAAAGGAAGGTCTTATTGACGACCACTGGGACGGTGGAGACTTCGCCGCAGACTGTGCTGGAGTTGCTTTCTATCAGGTTAGATTCTGAGAGGGGGATGATGGGATTGGATGAATTTTTAAAAATGTTGGTTTATCCTGCATGCCTGGTTGTTTTTGGTAAGTGGGTTGATTATCGTCTTGCCAAACAAAAAGAAGAACAGGAGGCAATATATCGACATCAGGCAGAAGAGCAGGCCAAGAAGCAACAGCGCGAGGATGAACGGGACATTAAGATAGAGAGGATGCAGGATGGCATTTTGGCTGTCCTGCGTGACCGCATCTTACAGTCATGCAATTACTTCATAGCTCAGGGTAAAATATCACAGTTGGCCCTGGAGAATATTACCATGATGCATGATGCCTACAAGGTACTTGGAGGTAATGGGCTCTGTGATAGACAGTTCAAGGCTGTCAATAAGCTGAGAGTGGATACATTCTATCAGCAGGGAGGGGAACATAAATGATACAGTTTGAAAAAGTCAGCCTGACTGATGTCATAGTAGTTGTTGCTTTATCGCTGGCGTTACTGCTGGCGATTATTTATGGGCAAAAAGAACTGGCGATGAGCATCGCCAGTGGGCTTTTAGGTTATATTGGTGGCTCCGTTAAAAACAGCCTGGCCAAGAAGGAAGGGGCAAACAATGGTTGACGGACGTGGCTGGACCGCATTGGCCCGGGCCACTACGAGATTTATAGCAGAAGCGAAATACTATCACTTCTGTGAGGACATATTAGCGCTAATTGAGAGGCGGCTCTATAAAGAGTCGCCTTATCCTATACACCATGAAAGGAAGGGTAAAAAATGCGAAAAGTAACTTTGGCAGAGGTTTCCCAGATGGCCGCCGATGCGCGGGAGAGTATCTGGGCTCAGGCTCAGGCGGTAGGCAGGGAGCCTAAGATATATTTACACTGGACAGCTGGTCACTATGGTCAGATGTACACGGATGAGTACCATATCTCTATTGACCAGGATGGTTCAATATACAATGAGCATGACCTTGACGAGGTACTGTCTCATACCTGGAAGCGTAACACCGGTGCTGTAGGTATCACTTTGGCGTGTGCAGCAGGAGCCACAACCCGTGATCTGGGTGACGAGCCACCTACACAGGCACAGATAGAGACCATGGCCCAGGTAATTTGGCTTGTGGCTGATGCGCTCTGGCTGACCATCAATAAAGAGCATGTCGCCACCCACGGCGAGGCGGCTGACAATGAAACGGGCGACTACTGCCACGAGGAGTATGGCCCTAAGTCTACTGTTGAGCGTTGGGATTTGGAGTTCCTTGGTACAGAGGATTCCCCTGAATATAACCCTTGGGCCGAGGACGGTACCAGGGGCGGAGATGTATTAAGAGGCAAGGCTCTGTGGTATAAAAACAACAGCTGATAGGAGGAAACAGTGATGAGTAAATGGGTAGAAATGCGTGACAGTATCGTACAGACATTGAAAGTGGAGGAAGTAACCGAGGAGTTAAAGGAAAAGGTTACCCAGTCCATCATTGACAATGTATTCCCCGCCATTGAGGAGGCAGTAGCTAACTTCGTTGCCAAGGTCAGGGAACAGGCACCTAACGAAACTGGCTGGTGCCGCATCCGTGATGGCATCGTGCTGCCACTGGTTCTGGAAGGTTTGGTATTTGTGGCCAAGACAGTGCTTGCCAAGTCACTTGCAGCCAAAGTGTAAGAATAAGGCCCCGGAGTTGTAGAGACCCCCATAAGTTAGACTAAGTAATCTAACTTATGGGGGTCTTTTTATGGCAAAATACAGTGTTGAATTCAAATTGAAGATAGTTCAGGAATATTTGAAAGGGGATATCGGATACCATGCTTTAGCCCACAAATATGGTATACCTGACAAAAAACGTATTCAATTTTGGGTTGCAAAATATCGGGTAATGGGGGAAAAAGGACTTCAACGGTCAAGAAAAAATGAAACATATTCTTTCCAATTCAAGTTACATGCTGTAGAGTTATATTTAAGTACAGAGATGTCTTACCAAGATTTAGCACTTCAACTTAAATTAAAATCTGACGGGATTTTAG
>NZ_JHWV01000001.1:4593-416542 GCF_000622005.1 Anaerovibrio sp. RM50
TATTGCTCCTGCATATAAAGGCGTACTTTGAAAAGCTATCGGAAAAGTTATCTGAACTTGGCTCGTGGATATAGCACCACCATATCCCCACTGTAGAATTAAGCCGCCGAATAATGCGCCAAAACAGATATACCCATTTGCACCAATACTATACTGCAGTCCAGCTGCTTCCAGTGCCTTTTTCAGCAGTTTGGAAAACAGGCTGTCAGTGCTGACTGCATCCACTAGGCTGGCCAATGTGGAACCCAGCAGATGATTTAAAACTGATTGGCCAAAAGAGGTCTTGCTGTAGTCATTCTCGCAGACAGCCCTGCGGACGGTCCAAGTAACGGTACCATCGGTGATGGTATTTCCTTCAGATATTGGCAGAGTTATCACTGGTGCGGTAGAAGCTGTTGTTCCTGCTGTGGTACATTCCAAAAACATAGCCACTGGTATACCTGGCATTGTGACAGTAGCTCCCGTGCTATATGCCGTATCTCGTTTGGAAGTATCTTTTAATCTGACTTTATCTTCCAGCTCACTTGCTATCTCATCCACGACAAACTTAGTTGTGGCAAGCTGTGTGGTGCTAGTACCGCTGGCTGCTGTTGGCGCCGTTGGTGTGCCAGTAAATGCCGGGCTGGCCAATTTTGCGTACAAAGTGGCTGCAGTTCCGGCAAGTTCCTTAACAAAAATCTTGCCATACTCTTTGAGGGCAGTTCCTAAATTGGAGCCACCATCAGTTCTAGGTACTAAATTTCCTGCCATAATTATTCCTCCTTATGCTACTGGCATTACATCATTATTTGTATCAAGTTCCCAGCTTGGGTCCGTCCCGGTAAGCGGGTCCTCCACAAGCTGGACATCGCCATTTGCATCATACTCAAACATATTCCCGAGAGCATGTCTGAGCGGGTCAGTATACTCATAGGCAAGCTGTGCCCAGTGTTCACTTCCCTCTGAAGCATTAACAGCCTGATCTGCGCTATCACTAGCTGACTGGGCATACCCTTGGGCAGCTGTGGCAGCATTCTGGGCAGCATTGGCATTGTTCTGGGCCACGGTCATATAATGATGTGCCTGGTCCTTGTAGCCTTCCGCATCACCCGCATAGCTAATGGTAGTATCACGGGCAGAAATGGAAAGGGCCAAATCCGCTGCTACATCTTCCTTGTATCCTTTTGTTGTGAGCATGTCCTGATGAGTGGCCAGCCGGTCCTCATGGATCTGCTCTATCATTTCCTCTGCGGTGGTACCTCCAGTTATATCGGACAATACAGCACGACCAAGTTTCTCATTCTGCTCCTGAGCTATCAATGTCAGCTTATCAAGAGAAGCCTCAATAGTCTCCGGCCATGCGCCTCCCTGGTTTGTGAGGTCACTAAGCTGGGTTATATCCGTATCACGAAAAACAACCAGAACCACGCCCGCAGCAATAGGATCATCATCATTGGACTTAGGATAAACAACTACACCTGAGCCAGTATTGACCGTAAAATCATTGCTGTCGAGAATAGTCTGTACATCATCCTCCAAGAGTGCCACACAGATTTGCGAGGCATCCGTATATGCGAACGGAATCCCCCATTGGCGCGTGACTCCGTTGCCGGAGTACGACGCCTTTACGATTTTGTTACTGATCATTTGTTACCACTCCTCCTTGAAATGAAATCAGCCATGGTAATATCTCCCTTGGTTATGGCATCCCAAAGATTAATAGCCAGTGTATTAATCTTCATAGGATAGCCCATAAGCAGGGAAGCTGTATCGGCTGTCTGGGTCAATGCCTTCCTGCCTGCATCCGGATCTCCTCCCTTTTCAACAAGGAACTTGTACCAGGCAGCAGGAGTGCCGAAGGTTTTCTCTATAGTGCTTTCAATAGGTGAAAGCTCATAAGAACCATAGGTCCCAGCCATCTTATTAAGGCCGTATGTCATGCCCCCACCGATAATAGGAAACATCATGAACGGGAAGGACAGGGCAGAAACAACTCCCTGCTTTATTGCTTTCTCCTCGCGCTTGTTCTTGTCTTTGCTCCGGTCATTGGAAAGGGTGTAATTCATAATACCCTCCACAGTCATTGGAGCAATGAGTCCAAGGAAAACCATGCGGGTAAAGAGTCTTGCTGCATCCATTGGCCTGCCATCTTCCATCTTTATCTGTGAAAGTTTTGCATCAAACCACACTCTGTTAAACATGGCATTGAAGAAGGAATAGAACGGCAACAACAGTTTCGTTCCTTCACCTCCACGCTGGATACCGGATAAACCCGCCTTGCTGGTATCAACACTTGACCGACGAATCATACTATCTGCAATAGTGGAGGCCTCTGCGTCAGTCTTGCCCTCGGCTATAGCCTTGGTATATACATGCATCCACATAGGATAGTTGACCGCCATATCCGCCAGCATATCACAGCAGAATGCGGCCTTGGCCAGCTTGGTCTTGTCTATGCCCAGTACAGTATTATGTTCAAACATGTTATTTCGGAAGTCTGACATGTTCTGGTCCATGAATGAAGTTTTCTCCCTCATCATGGTAGACCGGGCATTAACAAAATCCATCTTCTCCAGAGGATTACCAAGGTAAAACTCTGTCATACCTTTGATAACATTGCCTGCGCCCATCTGCCATACCGCCGTAATAACATTCTGAGGAAGGTCTATTACTAGAGCCTTTGCCCTGAATCCCAGCATTGCCACTGACATTCTGGTACGCAGTTCCCTTACGCCTCTGTCTACAGCTGTGAGGCTCTCCCGCTGATCAGCTGCAATATTAATAAGCCAGTCCTGCAAAGCCTTGGTAGTCTTTACGCCGAACCGGCTATCTATTGCGCTGATAAAATCTGGATTCTTAATAATCTTGTTTACATCAATGACCGGCTTTCTCATTGCCAAGTCATAATTAACATTCTGGATATGGTTGGTAAATGCTGACCAGTTCAAAAGAAGAGGTCTGCTTACCCTTGCCACACGGCTTGAAGTATGGCCGTGACTGGTCATAGCGGAAGCTGTAGGGTTTGCCTTGAAAAGCGCATTGGCTTCCTGCTGGTTCATGGTAACAATGGATTTGCCCGGATCATACGCAATAGGGTAATACCCGCCTGTCATGTCCATGGCCACGCCATCCTTGGTCATAACCTTAAATGGTGTAGGCTCTACCATCTTCACATCAAGACCTGCACAGTCAATTTCATGCTGGCGAATCTCAGGAGCATAGGTGTTAAGGTAATCCCACACACCCTGCACCAGCTTCCAGTGCTTTTCCTCCATCACGGAGAATACCTGCATGGCCAGGCGGTCTATCTGCATATTCTCCATATCGGACATCTTCATGCGCCGCTGCTCAGGTGACTTGAAATAATACCGAAGTCTGTCCCGGTTTCCTTCGTTGCCCCAGTTCATGGCCATCAGCACTATTTCTTCCATGGTCAGATCATTAGGCAGGAAATCAAAGTGATGCCTCTGGTCCTTCATAGCCTCAATGGATTTTCTGTCCCATCCTGCACCCTTAATAACCTTGGTAACATCCTCAATGGCCTTGGCATTCCTTCTCTGAACCTCATCAAGACCATTCTTGATAGGGTTAAAGATATACCTTACTGCCGGGCCCTGTTCCTCTCCCTTGTCAATGATCCGGAGCAAAGTTTCCGTCTTTACCATGGAAGCAATAGGAATATCAATAAGACGGCTCAGTCTCTCCCCAATAGTAAGATATTCCTGCCCCGCCTCGGACTGGTTGCTGTACCGCTCCTTATGCCCCATTACCTTGTCGATAATAGAGGATGTACGCTCCAGCATACTTGCCTTATCCTGATCAGCAAGTGCCCTGTCCATAATCCTTCCTACGTGCTGCAGACTCTTTGTACCATCCTTAAGGTCGCGGAACTCATTAAGGGATAAGCGGCTGTAATGCTTAGGCTCACCCTTAACAACAGACTCCGGAACAATAGGCACAAAGTAGTTTTCCCTGCATGATTCAATAAACTCTTCCAAAGGAACCGGCTCACCACCATCCAGCGGCTGCAGTGGTTCCCTCTTAAGCAGGCCATACTTGGCCATAAGATTATCTATCTGAACATTGAATCTGTGGTCAATATTCTTCTCATCGAGTCCGCGCTTGTTGATACGACCAAAGAAGCGCATACCAACTTGGATTTCCTTTTCAGCACGCATAGCCTCCATGGCCATAGCACGCTGTAAAAGCTCCTCGTCCTTGAAGATAACAGCCTGGTCATAATCACCCTTTGCCATGGCACGGGTTGCCTGTCTGCCAGCTTTGGTTGCAGCCGCCAGCATCTTACGCCACTGGCCCGCCTCAGATATACGCTGATTGCCAATGGTATTCTTGGCCACCTCACGGGCGGCTCTGGCCTTCAGCTTGCCTTGCATAACCTCGGCATCCTGTCTGCGGGTATCCCTTGCCTGTTTCTCCTTGGCTTTTTCAACAGCCTTGTCCTCATGCTCCTGGGCCTTACGCTGAGTCTCGGCCTTTTCCCTGCCTTCAGCCATAGCCTCAGCAGTTTCCCTTTCATTCTTGGCCTTAAGCTCAGCTGCAGCATTCTTCAAAACCTCAGCTTCAATGCCTATAGCTTCGAGGGATTTATTATTGGTAACAGCCTTAATAGCCTCACTCTGGATATCTCCAAGCTGTCCGTCTTTCCACTCTTTCATCTTGGCATCTACGCGGGCCTTCAGTTCCTCAGAATAAGAGCGACTGTTTAAGATAGCCTGCCTCAGCTCATCACCGGATTTGAAGCCGGTAAGATCTGCGACATCATCAAGAGTCCACTGACCGTCCTTGCTGAACCAGCTCTTAGGCATGGCCTCCACGGCCTCCGCACCGTACTGTTCAATAGCCTTGGCCTTATCCAGCTTTAAGCCGCCCCCGTTATCAAGGATAAACTCAATACCAGGAGTATTCTTGCTGAGATTAATGAACTCATCATCAGGCGGAATCTCGCCAAAATACCTTGACTTGGTGCCATTGGTCAGATGGTCTTTCGCTATCTGCTCATAGGCCTTACGCATATCCTCCGGCATTTCAGCAGTAGTATCCCCGGCCTTAACCTTGTCAATGTACTCAGACCACTTCTTTGGAAGTTTCCCGCCAGGTAAAGTGGCAAGCATTTCAGTGTACCAGCTCTCATTAAGGGAACCACCCTTATAGAACTGGTCTGTAAGCTCACCCTCTGGAGTAACCACACGGCCACGCTTTTCAACACCCAGCTTGGAATTCAATACCAGATGATTAATAACATCATTCAGTATTTCCTGTCTGCGTGTCTCCACTGCGGCCTTGATGCCCTTCTTGTTCATAGGGGCAGACATCAGCATACGGGCAATATATAATGGCTCCTGCTGCAGTCTCTCAGCCTCCTGCTCCGTTGCAATATCACGGGCAGTAGCTTCCATCTTGCGGAACTCAGGACTGAGCTCTTTCATTACGCGGGCATTCATAATCCGCTGTGCTTCCTTGTGAGCATCCTCCAGCAGCTTAGTGTATTCATGCAATTCCTTAAGGCCCAGCTCCTTGCCACCAAACAACCTCTCTGAGTTATAAAAGAGTTCGGCAGCATTAATCTGTTCCTCACTGGCAAGCATACGGTCAAAGACTCCGCGCACATCGTCATTAATTGGGATAGCCTGTCTGGTCATCTTTTTGTAGATGTTCTTCATCCAGTTGGTGAATTTCTCGAATACACCCACAAGCTCCAATGAAGGGGCCTTACCTTCGGAAAGGTAAGTCTCGTAAGCGGAAGTAATCTTCTCATGCTGGGCGGCAGTCCATGCCTCACCATCCTTTGCCCCCACAAACTTATTGAGAATCTCAAAGTCCCTGATTACTTCCTCAGAAGCCTTGCCAGTTTCAATGGCCTGTTTGTAGAGATTCACAAAATGATGCATCATCTCATGGGACAGGGTGCTATAGTCTGCATTCTTATACAGCTCAATGATAGCCTTGCCCTGCTCCGGTGGGATGTATGCGCCTTGGATTTTCTCTGGGTCTGCATCATTTATGTCTACGACCTTATTTCCTTTTTGTAAGAGCGGATTTTCTATTAATAATTTCTGCCCAGTATTAGGATTTTCGACAATATGCTTATTGATTTCGGCCCTTGCCTCTGATATACTTAAGCTACCAAAGGAACCTTCTTTGCTAGGTCTCAAGACCCCAGGGCTTCCGGATGTTTCATCTGCGACTGGGGCTCCAGTAGCGCCGATGCCGGAATCGGTTGACGGAGTAGACCGCCCGTCAAAAGAGGTTCCTTTTTTTATTAGTTTATTTCTATCTTTAGCTTTTCTTGGAGATATAGATACAACAGAATAATAATCTCCACCAACAGCATCATTTGTCATATAGTCCAATGTCATTGCGACTATTTTTCTAGGGTCTGCATTGGATTGTTTAATGAGTATTACTCGTTCAGGTTTATCCGCAGTTGCAGATAAGACCACACCATCTGAGTAATTATTTAAGATATCTGATACCGCCTCCTGCAGGGAATTATATCCTTCGACATTTCGTAAAAAATCAATATGCTTTTGGATGTGCGCGGCTCCTGCGCCATTATTGCTATTTCTATCGCCTACATGAAAGCCCATCTGTAATCTTACGGGGGCTTTTTTTAGTGCGCCTTCATTTTCAGTATAGCCTAAATGCCCATAATCAAGATTATCTTCCCTAGTGCGGATGTAGATCATATCACCCTTATCCGGGTCCATAGACTGTTTCAATGTCTGGGCGGCAGCGCGTTCCTCGGTAATGCGTTGTGCATCGTACATTTCCTTACGGGCTACAACCATATCTTCCATGGCCTCTGCTGCATCCTTATAGCCCAAAATCTTAAGGATTCCTCTTTCCTCTGCACGAGCGAACATGGAATGGATAATATTGGCCTGGCTCTCTATAATTCGCTCGGAGGCTTCTGGGTAAGCAGTGCGTACAAAATCAACTGCCTTCTGGTATACTGGTGACTCTTTATCAATCCCCTCACCCCTAGACATCTCCTCTGCCTGCTTCTGAAGCTCCTGGAAATAGGCTGTAGTATCCTCGATCTCACGGTCAGTATACTCGCCCATACGAACATCCTTGGCAAGGCCATTGATATGCTCAGTACCGGAATACTCTTTCACAAATGTAGAGGTCTTTACATTGATATCCTGTCCCTGCTGCAGGGCAGTCTGTAATTCTTCCTCAGACACTCCCAGCTTCTTTGCTTCCTCTACAGCACGGCTTGTGTTCTCCGGATCTATCTGCTGGAAGTATGCCACAAACTCCTTGGCAGGAATGCCAACAGTTTCCAGTTTGGAGCCCTCGACCACACCATCAATCATTGTGCCAATGGATTCCTTACTGCGCTTGGATGTCTTGGTGTCCTGCACAGCCTTGTCAATGGCAGCCAACGCCTCAGCTGTAGTAGTCTTTGGTCTTGCACTCTCAGCTGGCTTAGGTAGAGCAGAACCAACGATATGACCGCCACCGATAGTAACACCGGACAAGGTAACAGCAGTAGGTACAAACTCAGTAGTAGCAGAATAGATCTGCTCAAATGCTCCTGGTTCGTTACTGTGATCAAACTCCAGCCCGCTCAGTTCCTCAGAGGTTTTACGCGCTGCAAGCTCAATAGCCTTAGTACCACCACCGAAAATGGCGGACTGTTCCACTGTGGATGCCGCCAAGTTCTTCATAAATACCTGCCATGCCGCCTGCTTGGTTTCAGGATTATTAAGCACTGCATCTGGTACCGCGCCCTTAAATGCATCCGCAATAACTGCACCAGATACAGGAGAGCGGGACAGAAGGCGACTCACACCTCCTGCACCCAAGGCGGCATTAAAAATACCGCTACCTAATGCGCCATAATACGCATCATCAGCGGTCATATACTTACCATCTACAGATTTTTGACTGATACTTTCCAGGTACTGGTTACCCATAGCGCGAGTACCCATGCTGTACGCCATACCAGCGGTGAAGCCTTTACCGAAACCACCAATAGCACCGGGAATAGCTCCCACACCAGCGGCAGCCAAACCAACACCGCCGCCAATGGCAGCACCAGCAGCGCCGCCTTCAAGACCCATAATAAAATCATTCTTCATGCCGGCGATACCGCCAACAATAGAAGCCATATCCCAAGTAAACGGATTATACCATTTGCTTTCTGGATTGTAATATTTCTTGGACAGTTCTTCTTTGCGCTTGTTAATGTTCTCCAGCTCCACACGCTGATCAGCGCTTATTGTGGTCATATCCAGCCCATTGTGCATCATATCTCGGCCTATCTCAGAACTTCTCAGTTCCAAGTCTGACAGTTCCAGATGATCCTTGATGCTGGTAATGGTATTCTCCAGCCCAGCCAAGGGGTTAATATCATCCAGTGATACCGCCATATTTTTCTGATCGGTAAGATATTTGGCTGTTGCAGGGTTATCCTCAACGAATGTATCCCAATCCTCCGGGCTGTTGGCTTTGGTTTTGGCAACATTAAACGCAGCATTCAGAATCTGATTATCCGCCATGCCACTCTGGATAATTTCTCGTTTTTGAGTATCATCTAAACCCAGAATATTTGTGGCCTCAACTAGCCTGGCTGCTTTCTCGCTATCAGTACCATTTTTCGCATTAGCCAAATACAAATCCCTTATTTCAGTAGATTTTTCAGAAGGTACATATGCAGAAGGTTTGGTTGATTCCCATAAAGATTGGATACCATTAATGACGCTATCAACCATAGATTCTCTATTTTGTTTACGATCAAGAGCCGCCTTTACCTCATCATATGAGTAGGTTTTTCCTGTTTTGTCGCTGTAATAACTACCATCAGGTGCTGAAATTATAGCCATGTTCTCACCTCATCATTACTCCATATCATCCTCATCTAAACCCGTATTGCCATTGCTATCAATCTTAACACCATTGACATCCTGTCCAGCAATACCACTAGGTGAATCATTAGGACGGCCCTTCTCGTCAAAGAATAAGCCCTTTTTAATAACCACTTCCCGATTTGCTTCTTCGGCCCATGCTGATATTTCATAAGGTGTTGGAGGTTCATCAGGGTGGTTTCTTCTTTTTTCATCTACTTTCTTTTGAACATATTCCATAGTATATGTTCTTCGAGGTCCTTTGATAGGGTCTTCTGGATTACCAACAACATTTTCAAAAGCATATTTCGTTTCAGCATTGTTAAACCATGCCCACTTCTTAACTGTCCCATTACTGGAACCAAGCAATGCTCTTCGCATAGTATAGGCAGTTTCGGGGTCAAGATTTGAAAGATTTTCTAATGTTTTATCTACTTCAAAAGTAGTTAACTCTTTATCTTTATTAGACCAAAGGTATTGATATACTTCCTTCCTTGCATCTCTTGCTGCCTTTTTCTCCTGTTCTTCATTATAGTTTTTATCTCTTCGCTGAATACCTAAATTGTTACCATACACCCTGCTTACGATAGTTGATACCATTCCCACAGGAGCACCCTTTGCCAATGCAGCTTCCCGTATTTCAGTTTCACTACTAAAAGACTGTTTTGATAACTCAGCAATAATACGGTTATAAAATTCATTTGTTGAAGACTCTTTATTCCCACATACTCGGTCAATTTCTGCATACGACATTTCAAGCATCTTTGGGTTATCTGTACTAACCCATCTTCTTGTGGCTCCTTTTCCTTCCGGTATAGGATCTCCATGATCAGAGAAATGTATATGGTCACCAGTCCAATTTGCTGAACGAGTTTCATATTCATCCAGTGGAATAAGCCCCAGTTCTGCTCCCATACGAATGACATCATGTCTTACCTCTGGGTTCGTTAATTCATCCTGAGCAATATCCACAGCTTGCCCAGAATAGTGCCAGGATCCATCATCATGACCTCTACCGTCAGCCCATCCCTCGGAAAGATTCAATTTAAACCCATACTTATCCTGAACCTGCTTTGCCAGAAGAGCTACTTTTCTAGCAGTGAGTTTATCTAAGTTATCAATATTTACACTGTTATTGTTCAGTGTAACGACATCACCCAGGTTTGGTTCAGCTTGCGAAGTAGAGAAATCTTTCTTGTAACCTAATACAAGATTAATATAGTTTTGTGTTTCCTCATAAGGAGGTACACCATTATGATCCTTTACTGCCCCCGGCCCTGCATTATAAGCTGCCAATGCCAGCGTTTCGTCCCCGCCAAATGTGTCAAGAAGTTCACGAAGATATTTGGCTCCACCTTCTATGTTTTGCTGTTTATTATATGGATCAATGCCAAGATGCGCCGCTGTATCAGGAATAATCTGCATAACACCAATTGCGCCACGATAGGAAACTTGGTCTTGTTTTCCTTTCGATTCTTGCATTGCTACAGCAGCGACCAGAGACGGATCAACATGATACTTTTCAGCCGCACTAACAATCATTGAATCAATATCTGTCCCAAAGTATGATCCACTTCCACCGCCAGCACTATATTCCCAGTGTCCTGCTCCAGGCCCGAATTCTTTAAAAGCTCGTTCTCGTAGTTCACCCTTGTTGTAGGTCATTCCATCGGAATTAGTATATTCTCCAGAATTTATCCACTCAGTTACTTTTGAAGCAACTTCCTGACGATTCCTTGTAGTACCTGATTTTGCCGCTATAAGGGACTCAGTTTGCGCATCAACCTTACCATGAACAAACTCAGCCAAATCAAGTAAACTTTGGGAATTACCACCTTGCTCAAACATTTGAGCCATGCTAACACTAGTTTTGGAAAACTGGTCTCTCCACCATGCCTCAGCTGATTCTTTGGAAGCTCCGGTCATTTGCTGATATTGTGCCAATCTCATATCATGTGTACTAAACAAAAAATGCATACCAGCGAGAGTTCCATTTTCTACAGCAAAATTTGAATCTGCCTGGTAATCCGCATTCAAGGTGTTTACACCAGCTGTATAGCGTTCATCACCTTCATGTCTTGCAATAGATGTTCTGGTCTGTTGCATAAAGGGAGATACAGACTGCAATAGCTTGGCCCGCATATCTTCGGACTTCATTTCTCCCATGACCTTATCCAAAGTCTCATTACTCCAGTCGGTAAATTCCTTTGTCATGCCATACACTTGAGTCTGATGCCTGTTCATATAGCCATCAGTGGAGTTGTACATACGATCCATAACCTGCTGCTTGATACTATTAGCAGCAATTAAAACATTATTGTCATCTTCCTGCTGTTGCAATTTAATAGCATGCTGGGCTAAGGTATCACCCAGCTTGGCAAGGTTCTCATAAAATCCTGCCTGCTCCTTTGCCACTGTAGTTCCAAATGCAGCAGGGGAGCCCTGTGGAACCGTAGGATTAATTGTAGCTGTATATCCTGCCTGTTGCTGATAGGTAGGAATATTACCGTTATTTAAAGCCATCCTTTAACACCTCGATTCCTAAGTGATGTCATCTCTGCCCATGTTGGCACTGTGAATCTATATGAGGAAGGGCCAGCAGTAGTAGCCACAGGCGTACTGGTTGTAGTACTGCCACCGCTTCTGCCCATGGAAGTCTGGCTGAAGCTCAGGAAGTTATTGGCAAACTGAGTTCCAGCGGAAAGCAGACCAGACGAATAAGCAATCTTTCCCGCTGCTCTTTCTCCTGCTGCCTGTGCCTGGTACTGTGCAGACTGTATCTTACCGCTTGTCCTGATATTCTGGGACTGAACATCGGCGTTATATTGGATAGCCATAGCATCCATTTCAGATCTGGCAATACTGTCATCAAGAATATTCTGATATGTAAAGCTGTTGGATACTCCACGGGAAGCCATGGCCGCCTTCTGGCTCTTGGTCATGGACTGTCCCTTTATACGTGCCTCGGATGCCTGCATACCAGCCGCCCTCTGTACACTGTCAATGGCATTCTCGTTCATCTGCTGATTTACCTGGTCCATTGTCTCCAGATATTCAGCATTGGCATTATGATAATCCCGCTGGGCCTTTGCAGCATTGATTCCACCAAACAGCTGCATACCCATACCGGCAATGGAAGCTGCCGCTGTAGTACACATATCTTTCACCCCCTATAAATAAAAAACTGCCGAAACTCCCGTCCCAGCAGTGTATATTTCTCATCCATAAACTTCGCCCCCAACCTCTTCAGCCAGCGGACAGATTCCTTGTGCTCCATACAAATACAATTCGTTAAATATGAATATCTGACCATAAGG
Organism: Anaerovibrio sp. RM50; assembly: GCF_000622005.1. Classification (GTDB taxonomy): domain Bacteria; phylum Bacillota; class Negativicutes; order Selenomonadales; family Selenomonadaceae; genus Anaerovibrio. The sequence goes on from NZ_JHWV01000001.1 coordinate 16,763, forward strand.
TCATTCTTCAGAATATCAAAGGACTTTATCATAAACTCCTTTGGATAGCTGTTAATCTTATCTGTGCCTAACAGCCAGAATATCCCTCCGCCATCAGACAGAGGTTTGGAGCCCATAGCGCCTATAGGCTCCCCATCTGCTAAAAACACTTTTGAATCAGGGCACACAGCTATGGAAGTTTCCAGCCCTTCAAGCGGGGTATGGTTCACAGCCATGCACTCAAACTTATCAATCTCTCTCATGTTGTCCGCAATATAGCGGACCATCTCATCATTGGGTTTGGCAAATGTTATATGTTCATGTCGTTTAATCATCGGATACCGTCAGCCCCATTATTATTCCAAGTATAGTAATCGGCATTGGGATGTCCTGCACCACCATAACACGGCCACCCTCGCTGCAGGAGAAGTTGCCATTGACGATTGTATCCCCGGTATAAAGCGCAAGCTTGTTGCCAAGGTAATCCGTCTTGCTTCTTCTCTGCCATTCATCCAAATAGTCCTCAACCTGGCCAACCTTGCCACCACGACTGTTAAGCAGTCGAAGGATAACAGCACCAATCTTGATGTTGTGCCCCTGCAGAACACCTCTTACAAGTCCCTGCATCTCAATGTTCATGGTTTCAATTTTGGCAGTATAGGTCAGCCCTACGGCTATTTTCTTTCCCGCCCTGTCCAAGATCAGGTTACCGTCTAAAGGCACCTCAACCTTTGGCATTACATTGCCATCAATTAGCACGCCTACAGTACACCCTGCAAGCTGTGGGCAGGAAATAGTATTGGTCTCACTGTTGCTATCATACACGCTGGCAGCATCCATATACAGCTGGTCTGCTGGGTCTGTGGTTGGAAGTCTCTTGCTCATGCGCTCAATATATCGGACTGTCTGCCCGTTAATCTCGCGCTTGACCACCGCCCAGATCCGGGCATTATTGTTGTACGGAATGCAGCACACGCTTTCAAACTCGCCCTGTGTTTCATGTTCTGCCCAGGCAACCATCTTCTGCTCCGGCATATAGGTACATGACAGCAGAGCACCATCGTCTCTTACCAGCCAAAGAATTGAATCCGGCTCCAGCTGATAGGTCATATCCACCGGAGGATGTTCATTGATCAGACAAGCAGAGAAAAGAGAAATCTCATCACCAGTATATGAGTCATGCACATAATCATAACCAATATTCCTTACTGCGCCGCCTGTCTCCTGCACATAAATACACTGGGAACCTACTGCAAGTATATCCATGTTCTTTGCCCCATAATAGGACTCAGCACGCTGGGTAATGCTTGTAGGTGTAAGTGAATTGCCGGAGAAGGAAATAGTATTAACACCATCCTCGGAAAATGCTATAAGGCTCTGTCTCATAGCTATGAGGGTATGGATAATACTCATCTTTCTGCTAGTCAAAATAATCTGAATGGAATCATCATCCTCAACCTTTGGGGACGATGTTTCAAAATTGTAATAATCTGCCGGCTTGCTCATCCAGACACCGCGGGGGCTTCCTGTAGTACCGGCAAAGCAAAGACGGTCCTCATAAAAGCATACGGCTGAAGGATAGCCCTGCACGCCACTCCATGCTGCCTCAAACCACATGTCACTGGAGGTTGTATTGGCCAGTGGCTTTTCAGATGAGACAGTCGCAGAAGCATGTTTACTATCCGTAATGCCTGTAATTGTCACATATCCCACATTCACATAAGGGTCAACACTCAGCTCCATTGTGCATGTTCCTGAGGTTATGGAAGCCAGCCTTGCACGAAGTATGCACTGCTCACCTTCCTCAGCATACACATTGAAATTAGCCTCAGAATCCTTATGGGTAAATGACCTTAATTGCATCCATGTGGAGCCATTATCGTATGAACGCTCTACTACTGCTGTCCCTACCCAGTCGGAACCATGGGTAACATAACGCCAGGTACAGTTTGTTCCGCACTTAAGTGTGGATGTGGTAAAAGCTGTCCCACCGCTGCCGCTTACACTGCCGCCGCTCATGTGCTGGTCAATGCGCCATACTGAATTTACATGACCACTCTTGAAGATGGCCTTTGAAGCAGTAAGGGTAATATTCCCCGTAGCAGCTGATGGTGTTATCGTGCTGGTCTCGTCAAGGTTCTGGGAAAGAAACGGTCCCCTTTTATAAGCATAGGCCGTAAGGCTCCATGAAATCAGACTGTTACGGCTCAACACATAGGGAGCCACATTCTGGCACGCAATGAATATCATGTCTGCACTCTGCACGAAGCGCAGTTTGGATAGCATTGAAGATTCATAAGGTGTAACAAGTTCCACAATGGTATTGCCATTCATTACCCTTGTGCCATCTGAGTTCCAGAAGCGTACATACTTATGACCAAACTCCATGACATAGGCCTGTGAGTCGGAATACACAAATGGAAGCAGGCGACATTTCTTGCTTGCTTCCTTGGCAGCACCCAAATAAAGGAACCCTGTCCTGTTGGATACCGAACCAAACTTGTGTATAAAGAAGTTCTTGCACTCCCTCAGTCCACTCGCATACCGCTCATTATCAATTCTGCCCCACACCTTGGGGTCAAACTTTCCACCGGCAAATGACGGCTGCATATAGTATGTAGTAGCCATTTACCTCACCCCCTGGCATTGACGAAGAATCCATATATTTCTTCATCGTTATTCTTCTCTGTCTTATTGGCAGTTTGGGCGGCACTCAGACATGCAGCATACATCTGGCTACACTTACTGAAAAGTCCCGTGTCAGAAGCCAACGCCTGACAGACATCCGTTGCCAGCCTCCAGCCAAGGCAGTCCACAAACTGGCTGTCCCACTTTGTAGGGTCCTCTACCAAAGCTGTATAACGGCCATAAGCCTGCGGGCAGTCCGTGGCTATAGCCTGCTGGTTGGTTTCCGGGGAAAGCACGCTCTCCCACTTATGATTCAGATCACCGCTCCTGATACTGTTTTCGTCCTCAATAGCCCAGAGGACGGCACAGTCATTTGGATAGCGGTATAAGTAATCCCACCCCAGAACCTTCTCTTCATTGAGCTCCGCCAGTGGGATAATCTTCCTTGCAAAATTCCATTCAGCCCCTCGCAATACGCTGTGTACCGCGAGAGACCAAATGGCTTTCAATTCAGTTGCAGGAGTACTGACATCAGTCTCCACATTATTTACGGGCCGTACGCCAATACGGCGCAGCGCAATATTACATATCTCAGTTTTGCCCAGGGTATTTGGCATAACGTGCCCCTCCTCTTACGCCTTCTTGGTCTTGCCCTTGGTAGTCTTAGGAGCAGTAGCAGGAGCCTCAGCAGGCTCCTCTACCTTCTTCTCACTAACAATGGCAAAATGTTCATTCGGTGCCTTATCGGCCTCAACAGTATCGCCCTCACGCCAGTAAGTACCGTTGTAGCCGAAATTATCACGAACAGCAATAAACTTAGCCATCGATGTTCACATCCTTAGCCATGTTCAAGGTAATCTTACCTGCGGTTGCGTTGCTGCCGGTTACAGTGTAGTAAGCACGGACATAACGCTTGGTCTTGATTGGCAGACGCTCCTTGAACACTTCAGCACCAGCTGTAAGAGATGCAACAGGGATAGCCCCGGAACTGATAAGAGTTTCAGGAGAAGTAAATGCAGCATCAGTAGCAGTCTGAATAGTAATTGTCAAGGAAGTAAGTGTTGCGAACGCAACATCAACCGTAGCAACAACAAATACTGGTTCATAAGCTGCACCTGCTGTCTTCAAGTCAACATAATTAGTGGAGGCCGCAGAAGCAGTGACGGCCTGTTCTTTGGAAAGCTGTAAAGCCTTATCGAGAATCATCTGTTTGTACCTCCTTCTCAATTAAACAACCTGTGCCTCAGTGGACAGAATAGCATCACAACGGCGAACAGGAATACCATCAAACATGGTAACAGTCTTGCCACCAACGGTCTCCTGGGTCAGCTGATAAACAGTCTTGTTCATGATCTGACGGCGCAGGAAGGAACGAACAGTCTTGTTGCACAGGAAGCTCAGCTTGGTAGTGCCCTCTGCATTGGATGGCAGCAGCTCCTCAGCCTGTACCATAAGGTCAATGAGGTCTGCACCAGAACCAGCATTCTTGGTAAGGGTAGCTACATCTACGTTGGCAATTCGTACAACATATCTCCAGTCGCGTACGGTCAGACCGCAATCCCACTGATAATGAGTACGATAGCCCTGATACTTGCCGCCCTGTGCATCGGTCAGAGTAATACCATCCGGATGACCAGCAGACAGATCAGTGTGAGTAATACCTGCCTTGAGTCCCTTTGGATAAATACCAAATACGGTATTAGGGCCCCAACCTACCAGGTAGATAGAAGTGTTGGTGGAGCTGGTGCCACCTGCATCCAGCACATTAGCAGAGGATGGAGCACCAGAAAGAGCACTATAACGAGGAGCAAAGCCTACAAACTGTTCTGGCTTGGACTTATCACCGTACATGAGAGCACGGCAGAACTCCTGATTCATAGCCTCAAGGAAAGCCTGATCCTCAGAGAGACGGAAGTCAGCAGTATTACCATTAAGGTCTGCCAGCTTCTTATCAATCTCGGAATAAGCTTCCAGCATACCGCAAGTATCAACGATCTGTGCGGTTGCGGACTTACTGTCCTGAACACCATAGTTCAGAAGTCTCCAGGCTACATCTGGGAGTCCAGTACGGATAGTGGTCTTATGACCGGTTGGCAGGTTACCTTCCTGCCAGTGCATGTCTTCCAGTACCTCATTGGTGCTGGTCAGGATTTCTGCAATCTTGTCAATCTTACCCTGTGGGTCCTCTCGACGTGCGATATCCTGCAAAGTTACAATTGCGTTTGGCATTTCTTTTTACCTCCTTAGTTGAGTTCTGGGTAAAGCACACTTGCAGCAGATTTGTTTTTGTCTGCGCTTGGCTTACCCGTTTCAAATTTATCTTCTTTAATGGACTTCCCTACGTGCATAAAGAACTCCACAAAAGACTTGTGATTATCAAAGCCACAGGCTGCCAGCATATTCTGTACATCCTGCGGTGCGGACTTGAAGCCTCTTACTGCATCAGCAATTTCTTTCTCGCTGAATGCCTTTCTGGTCTCAGCCTTCCATGTCTCAGCTTCCTTCTTGGCAAACTCATCAAGATTATCCCGCTGCTTCTGCATCAGCTTGACCTGATAGTCTACCAGCTTCTGAGCTTTTTCCTGGCTGAGGTCCAGCTCCTTGGCCAGATTCTTATATTCTCCCAAAGCCTCCTCACTGAAGGTAAAACCTTCCGGAACCTTGAAATCCTCATATTTTTCAGGAGCATTGGAAGACTCCTTCTCACCTTCCTCAGATTCGGTGCTCTGGTTATCCTCAGCAGCTTTATCCTTGCCACCATCACCTTCCCCAGAAAGTAAACCTTTATCCTCAGAAGTTGTGTCCTGATTCTCCTCACTACCAGTAGACAATAAACCCTTATCCTCAGTTTCATTGGTAGTTGTGGTTGTTTCGTCACTCATGTAACATTGCCTCCTTTATCTTCTTCAACGTTTCGGCCTCTTCTTCGGCCTGCTTGGTATGTTCAGCCCGCATAACCTCATACGCCTCCGGGGCGGCAGTCATGACCTCCTGCAAAATATGTATGCCTATATCACGCTGGCCTTCCCTAAACGCCATGATAACGGGGTTAACATCCATTGATTTATCCATTACCTTGCAAAGACTGAGCACATACCACAAGAACCTGCGGAATGTTTCATCATCCAGCAGGTTCTTAAGATCTTGCACTAGTTTCTCTTGTCTTTGTCTTTCCTGTTCATTTCGGGCATGCTGTTCAGCTTTGTCCATATCATAATCAAACAACTCCACTGCCAGCACCTCCAAGGCCCGTTATGGCAGCAAGAGCATTATTGTCATCCAGCTTGGCATCGGACAATGTCTTAGCACCCTGTACCATAGCACCCATATCCTGTGCCATCTGCTGTTGCTGCATGGCCTGTTGTTTCTGCTGACGGATATTCTCAATATCCTCTTTGGATCTGATGCACTTGGCTGGCATACCGTTGGCCTGCATATAATCAATGGCCGCCTCATCAATGTCCACTACATCTACAACATCTGGGAACAGTCCAGCCACAGAACCAATAAATCCAAGGCTCTGCTGAATGGAAGTAGTGGCCACCATCTGCTGTGCCTGGGCAAGAACAGATATGAAGTTTACCTTCAGCATTTGCTGATTCAGCTCAGGCGGTGGCTCTGGGATAAGCCCTCCGCGCATCATGATGTTGAATACTCTCTTGATAAGCGGTGCATGAAGCTCCTGATTCATAGACTCCAGCACCGGGCCAAGGTTCATCATCTTCTCCTCATGCTTCTCAACAACTTCACGGGCCGTAATAGGCTGTGTCTGATCACTGTTGAGAATCATCTTGAAAAGATCAACATACATCATTTCATCAATGCGCTGTTCAGTGCGCTGCACATAGGTTGCCAGAGCATTGAAGTCTATAGCTACCTGGTATGTTGCCCTTGCTCCCGTATCACTTCCGGCTGTTACTGGATCAAATGGATTAACACCGCCTGGCATAGTGTTCACTGCCTTGGCATTACCACTGACATTAACTGGAGGATCTACCATCTTGGCAAGGCCCATAAGCCCCCTGCGTTCCATTTCCTGCAGCGACTTCTGGTCACCCATAGCATACATGGCAGGGGATACACCATAAATGTCTGTGGTCTTGGTTACCTCCCAACGCGGAGCAATAATAGGGAACTCGTCATAGCCGCCCAACCTCAAAACATGCCCAGTATCTTTTCCTGGTACCCAGTACACTGAGCGGAATGGTTTGTTGGCAAAATCCCTCTGTCCTTTGATGCGGTCATCATTAGGCTCAATGATGTGCGCTATGGTGTGCATCACATTCAGCTTGTCATCCTTGTATTCGTTGCGTATAGATTCAGTAACATTCTCCAGCCCAAATACACTTACCAGCTGAGCAACACTCATATTGATGCGGCGGGCAAAGGTATTTACCATGCCGTACTCATCCACATCAAGGAAATACTGACCACAGGTCAATGACTTGCAGTTAAACACCCTGTCATAGTTTTCCTCCACTGGGGCGGCAGCTGTACCAAACAGGAGCAATTCCGCATACATCATTGGCAGAATCTTATAGATGTTGCTTGTGTTGAATACCGCGTATATACGGGACTCAACATCATCCAGCCACGCCATCACCCTTGCATCCTTGGCAAGCTCAGGATCACCAACTGCCAGCTGGAACCAAGGACGGCTTGGAGAAGTCAGGCCACTATGAAGGCCTGCTGCTGATGTTCTCAGAGCGCGGATGAATTTGTTGTTAAGGATTCTCTTATGGTCTATTTTTCTCGCCTGTCGTGGATCATCACCATTAAAGAAGCCTCTGGTGGGATTACCCCATTGTTTCAGTTCTTTCCACACTGGAAGCCAGTTCTCAGCATCCTGCTCCATCTGCTTAAATCTGGCCTCTATCTTTTTTCTATTTGCAAATTCTGGCATACTATCACGCTCCCAAGCCACTCTTTAACTGAGTGCCGGAAGAAGATGCAACAGCACTTGAACCAAGGCCACTGCTGTACTGCTGACCTGCACCAGTGATGGTGGAGCCCATACCCTGTGCCCCTGCAATTCTTCTCCTATTCTGTTGAATCGCTGCGGAAACATTACGGGATGCCTCAGTAGCACTTGCTGGCTTTGCGGCTGCTTCCTTTGCGGCCTGAACCTGTGCCTGTGCTGCTTCTCTCTGGGCCCTTGCTGATTCCTCTGCTGCAGCTGCCTGCTGTCTGCTGGCACCATATCCCAGTATTGCAGAACCAATTACTGCCGATACAACATCACACATATCTTAAACACCTCCAAAAATGTCATAGGGCTGTCCATTGGCCCACATGAGCTTCTCATTATCCTCTTTCTTTCTGACTTCCCTCATAAAGGTTATTGCCAATGCATCTGCTCGGTTAGGAGATGCGAGCCCACGCTTTTTCATGGTCTCCTTGGACTCCAGCTGAATCCTGCCATCTTCTCTTGGCTTTGTCTCCGGACCGACCAGATCATCACATAGCTGCTGATCATCTGGGATAGCTCCTCCCTGTTTCAGCCAGTCCTTCATCCGTCCCCAGCCATAGGCACGGAGATTATAATATCCTTTATCTGGGGAAGCCTCGGCGAAGTTCACCAGCATCCAGCTTCTTCCCAGGTGCTTTCCTGCGGAATAGATGCCAGTGCCCCAGCCCATATCTATAATGACTCCATCAGCTTTGTGCTCATCCTCAAACTGGGCCAGCCTGTTTGCCATCTGGAAATCATCATCATTCTTTGAGTAAATAGCCAGTATAGATGATGCAAGCCCCTGTCTTTTTACAATGGCTATCTCATCACCGCCGGTCCATGCCGGATCCATGCCAATAATCACTGGAGCAAAATCATACTGCGAAGGGTGAATACTCCTGCCCCTTGCCTCATCAACATAGCTGCGCGGTATAAACTGTGCCTCACTGCTGGAAGGAAATTCTCCAAGCACACGAACCTTCACAAAGTCACTGTCTATGCCCCGCGTGTCTATCCACTCCTGAAGCTGTTTCTTGTTGGAGAAAGAAACGCTCCTGCTGTCCACCTGCTGAGTGTGCCAAAGAGCACGGTCACGATGGAAACAATCAAAAAAGCGCCCGGTATTCCTTGTAGGGTTACCAAACGCCGCCCATATTATTTCTGTATCTGCATCTGTCATGGCTCCTTCTGCTACTTCCCAAATAGTATTGGATATGGCAGAGGCCTCATCAAACAGAAGCAGTATTCTCTTTCCTTGGTTATGCAGTCCCGCAAATGCCTCTGTGTTATTATCACTCCAAGGTATGGCATCAATGCGCCAGTTCTGCTTGTGGCTCTCTTCAACTGAGAAAATAGCTGTAGCCGTACACTCAAACAGTTCCTTGCCTATGAACCGGTTATACCACTTGGTAAGTTCCGGCCATGTCTTATTTTCCAGCTGCTTGGCCGTGTTGGCTGTAACCACTCCACGGGTATCAGGGAATGTGGACAATGACCATAGAATAAGCCACGACACCACTGCGGACTTACCAACACCATGGCCTGAAGCAACAGCTTCCCGGATAACTTGGTCAATGTCTTTCAGCCCTTCCTTTATATCGAGCAAAAGATCTCGCTGCCATTTTTCGGGGCCGTCCATTCCTTCCAGCTCACCTTTGCCCCAGGGAAAAGCAAAATATACAAACCCAAGCGGATCATGTCTGAACTGCGCAAGAGCATCCACAAGCTTAAGCATGTCATTCCTTGTCACTGTTCTTCACCCTTCCCCATGCAGCTGCCAGCTCATCAGCTATACCAACATTACCGGAAAGCTCCATCTCTTTCTTGTCTCTCCAGTTTGCAGAATCCATATTCTTTAGCGCAAATATCAGGGCTGTTGTGTCTGGTGGTACTACCTTCTTTACCTTGCGGGACAGAATCACTTCGCCATCTTTGTCACGTTCATAGATTTCTTCTTCGGTTTCATCTCCCTTGGCCCTTTTAACAAGAGCATTCTCCAGCTCACGTATAACTACCTTTCGTCCCTTTTTTAGGGCCGCCGAAATCGCCGAATAGGTCTTCTTCCACTCACGCAGAGTAGATGCTGAAATCCCCATGTTGCTTGCTATTTGTTCATAGGTGAGACCATCTCTGGCCCAGCCTTCAATCAATAGGAGTCCTTCCTCGGACAACCAATCTTCATATTTTCCTTTTGCCATGTGGTCTCACCTCCTAGGCTTAGTTTTGGCAGGAACCTCATGCCCTTGAAGCTCCTGCCAGTAGCGAAATTCCCATCAAAGGAATTGATGGCATTTTTCCAACAAAAAGACAGCTCCGGGATTTGTAGAGCTGCCTTCTTGCTGTACTATGAAAATATTTAGAGAGGATATTATGATTTCTCAACCATACCTTCCTGACAATAAAAGCATACCACGGATTTTGTCAAGAAAAGTGCTTCCCCACTCAATTTTTTTATTTTAATCTCAAATGGATTTCCACTACTCTATCCAGTACCAACGCCCACCATTTTTTAATGGTTCTGTCAGATACCCATTCGCCATCGTCAAAGATGTACCGCTTGGCTATCTCCTCCGAGTACCTTCTCTGTGTGAAAATTACCCAGGATTTTTTTCCGTGATAACTCTGGGCCTTCCTTTCAGCCTCACGCCTTACAGTGATAAAAATCCTCTTGCGCTCACCAAATGTCTTAAGGGCTATCTCCACTGCCCGCAGCCACAGATACTCAGGGTGCTCAATATCGTACTGGGCAACCTTAATGGCTGCGTTCTCCGTAGGACTGCCTGGGAGATTTGTCTTGCCTCCGACCTTATCACCGGCAGGCACATTGTTGGCACTAAGCCACTCCAGCTTTTTGTCTTCATAGGTCTTGCGTTCATCAGCATAGTTAAGGATGTACTTCTCCGCAGTCTTGCGGTCTTTTTCCATGCTCCTTACTATGTCCTGCTCTCTCTGATCTGCTTCATCCATCAGCCCAAATCACCCCTGTTTTTCCGCGTCTCCAATCCATCACCAATAGCGTTCTGCATAAATAAATAGCCCTCATATAGCTCAAAGAATACATCCGCCCTCATAATCATTTCCCAGGGCTGGCCATTCTTTTTCCATGCCACAAAAGGCATATTCCCTTTACCTTCTGCCTTGGCATCTCTTACCGCCTGTCTCACAGATTCACGGACATTTAGCTTCTCAACATTTTTTACCTCAACATGAAGGTACGGAAGCCCAACCACATCTGCAGCCTGCCCGGTGTTTCCACAAAACTGTTGGGAGCGCCTGACATCTTCAAAGCCATGTTCCTTGCACAGCTTACAGAAGGCCAGTTCCCCGCGTATTCCCTTTGCTCTGCTGTCTATCGGCATTATCATACCCCCCAATCGCCATCAATTCTTATTGGGGCCACCAGCTGGACAATCTCACCTTTTTCCTTGATAATTACAGGACTCTTACTGTCCTTGCCCAAAATCTCAACATTCTCCAAATCAACATACTTAAGCCATTTAGGAAATATGTACACATAAAAATCTCCATCTTTGTCAATGAGCTTGTACATGACATCATACTGAAGATAAGGTTTAACAGTGCCAAGGATACGCAGTTCCTTATACGTCTCCATATCTTCAGCCTCGGTAATCCTCTTGTAGTAAATCTGAAGGGTTTCATATCTGTCAGCAACACGTTCCAATACCAGCTTACATTCCTCCTGTGGCATTCTGAACAGCGTGGCAGCACTCATTGGGGCAACAAATATTTTTCCTTCATCACCGCAATAATATCTCCACATATCAGTGTTCAAATTGGTAGAGTCCTTTATTATATCAATCTGCAATTTATCAAAATTCATTTATCAGCCCTCCCTAAAACAGTGTTATATCTTCTACCTCTGGTATATCCCACAACCAAGGAATGCACTTCCCGTACTTGTCCACCAGCATACATGAGGCTTCTTCATCAATAATGGTATATTCGGTCTTTTTGCCCTTTATCTTGTGGGTCTTACGCTTCCTGCCCAAAATACAGTAATGGCAATTTGGACCGCCGCCGTACTCTTGATCATGGAACGGTGATTTTCCAGCATGGAAGTAAGCACAGTGCTCCTGAATGATACGCATGGCATTGATTACTTCCGTGTCACTATGCTTTTTAAAGTCCTTGTACATGGCTCTCACCTCTTGTCTTCAATCAACCCTTCATCAGTTCCCTCACTTTGATTCGCAGCTGTATGGCCTCAGTCATTGCTCCAACCTCAAAGCCCCTGTCCCATGGTCTGGCTTCCCGGTTCTCCTGGTCCTTGTGTCTCTCTACTTCCTCATCAAGGAATTTCAATAATTTATCAACCATCAATCTACCTCCTGCTATTTGCTCCCATGAAAAACATAATTGTCAAAACTGTCGCTGCGGATCCGCAAATCATACCAACGAAAAAGGTTGCTAACTCATACACGGCTCTTCCTCCCCGATAAATACCAGACACTTCGGAACTTTTTTGCGCCCTAGTAGACGTTTACTGGAAGACGGATAGGTCATCCAGTGAAGATAGTCCATAGTCATTCCCGTCTTTTTGCTGATTTCTTCCAGGGTGCCATCACAGACATTACGTTCACCTACATACAACGCATAAATTTTGCTGCGCTTATTCATGGCTCAGCCATCCTTTCCTCCAGCTCCGCAGCCCTTGCCTCATACCAGGCTGCCTTTTTCATATCCTCGGCAAATCTGCCCTTATGCTTCGCCCTCCAGATGTACTTGAAGGCGGTCACTGTGGCATAGGCCCGCATCCACTCAGGGCCGAAAGCTGATACCATGGCATCCCAGCACTCAATATCCCCGGTGCAATAATGCGGCGGGTGGTTCACCATGTCCGCTTGTTCGCTTGTCTGCTTATCGGATTCACTTGTCTGCTTGTCCGCTTGTTCGCTTATCTTCTCATTTATCTCATAATTTATCTTGTCTTTTTTCTTATCAGTCATTTCTGTCTTTTCCTCCTCAGGCTCCGTTTTTACTGCCTCCGGCTTAGTTTTTATCTCATCATTTTTATTGTCATTCATTTTTGTGTCACTCTTATCTGCAACGCCGAAAGACTCATATAATGTCTCAAAGTCTGTCCTTGCAGCTATAACAGGGAATTTTTTCCTATACCCGTCCTCATAAAGATAAAGCCTCCCAGCTATAGGCTTTTCATTACGGATGCGGTAAAAAGCAGTGGCATTGGACACATCCAGCGCAGCGGCAAACTCGCTCAAATTTCTATACACCTTGTATACTCCGCCGTCACTGCAATCACATTCGATTATTTTCCTTGCTTCTTTTCCTGCCATATTGCCCTCCATCAAAAAATCATGTCATCATCGTTGTAACCTCTGGCATAATCCTTACAGTGAACCTTGGTTACTATCGAATCTATAAAATGCTCCGGGCTTCCTTCCATCCTGCTCAGGGCTACAATACAGGTACTGGAAGCTGTCATCAGATCCATAAGCTCCTCTGCCAGAAGCTCCTTGTTCTTGGAAGTAGGTTCCATAGCAAAGTCAGCAAGTGCCTCCGTTACCTCATCCCATTCCTCATGAATATCCTTTATCAAGTTTCTGATATCTCTTATTTCAACCTTCTCACGGAGAAGAAGGTTTGAAGGTGTTACATTAATTGTCATGCTGCGGGCCTCCTATATGCTATATTCCTTACCTTGTACGCCATTTCCTCATCAGGCGGAACATCCGGATCAATCAGTTCACTTATTCTCTTTAATGCCAGTTCCGGGAATAGCATATTGACCTCACCCTTGGGCAGCTTCAGGGAATTTATACCTTCACAAACCGCCTTAAACTGATTAAGACTCATGCCTCGAAGCTCCTGGAATCTTGCCTTTGCTCTCTCCAGTCTTTCCTTGCCAAAACCAAACTTATCATGAAGCAGCCAATAGAACATGGTCTGAATCTTCCTTACTTCCTTCTTGATACTGTGGTCTATGTAGTAATAGCACCACTCGGCAAAATCGTTACAGTCCTTTGGCTCCCGCATCTCTTTCTTAAAATCAATTCTGAAGCCTTTGCACTCCCGATACAGTCCTGCCTTAAAATAACTTACCTTCTGTCTCCACGGCGCACTGGTCGTGAAATATTCATTGAACTCGTTATAGAGCTCAAAAAATTTCATAATCTTCTGGTAGCCAAAAGCAAAGTTATCATGGAGAACTGTTGCAATCACACTGCCATAGTAGTAATTCAGATAAGTATCAAGCATCTGACAGTTTGACAGGGCAATCATTCTGCCCTTGTGTTCTGCCTTAGATATCTTCTCGGCGATACCATACACCTGCTTCTTAACCTCTACCTCTTTTTTCCGCTTAAGCTGCTTTCCTAATCTGCCCATTATTTCTCCAGCTCCTTAATTCTCGCAGAATAATATTCTTCATAATCCTTGCCCGTGGCCTCAGTCCCTGTGGCATCCTTCCATTCATCCATTATTCGGGCCACATTTTCCGTATGCTTCTGGGCACCTAATATTAATTGCCTGTCCTTAGGCGAAAACCCCTGTAATCTCATGTAAACACCCCATCAACTGTATTTTTCTTTACTGTCTGCCCAGCTATGCCCTGATAATCATCAAACTGATTTCTTGCCATGTCATAACTGAGCTTTGCAGTACCGCCCCCACCGTGCCGGTGCTTTCTCACAATAACCTCAGTCCAGTCATTGACTGATTCAGGGTCATAATACCTGTCACGGTATATAACCATAATGGCATCTGCATCCTGCTCAATGGCTCCAGATTCCTTCAAATCTGAAAGGGCTGGCCTTTTATCATTTCGATTTTCATTGGCCCTGTTTACCTGACTCAATGCCAATATCGGCGCATTGATATCCTTTGCCAGCTGCTGAATACCTCTGGAAATACTGGCCATTTCATTAGTCCTGCTTTCCCTGAAGCCATCAATGGTCATCAGCTGCATGTGGTCAATAACCACAAAATCAACGCCCTTCTTGGTATTTATCAGCCGTGTCCTTGCCCGGATATTCCCCAGCGAATACACATCGTCAACAATATCAAGCTGCCAGCCATTAACCCTGTTTTTCCCGGCTTCAAGCCTTTGGTATTTTTTCCTGCTTTCATCCGTTTCACCCTTTGCCATTGCATTTAGAGCATTAGTTTTTGCTTCTACTTCTGTTATACCCGACTCACAGGCAATGAGCCTTTTATATAAATCCCGCTTGGTCATTTCAAGGGAGAAATATAAAACCTTGTAGCCCTGTCGGCATACATTACGGACAAAATTTAAGGCCAGCGCGGTTTTACCCATGGCGGGACGGCCAGCCAATACGATGTAATGCCCTTCCTGCATCTTCTTCATTACCCTGTCAATGCCAGGTATTCCCCAACTGATGCCTTTATCTTCGATACTGATAAACGAATTAAAGGCTTCCTCCAGCGAGTTATCAGAATGATCCTGCTCAACGGTTCGCAGATCTTCGATACTGTCCACATATCTGCTCAGCGACTCACTAACCTCAATGGTTTTATCCTGCATCTCGGATTCAATGTCATGGGCCAATATAATCATCTGCCGTCTATGTGAGCATTCCTTTATCTGTCTTGCATATAGCTTTAACTGACTGGGATATGCCATCCCTTCACATAGCTTGGTAAGATAAAAGGGTGAACCGATTTTATCAGCCAGCCCATGTTTGTCGATGTATTCCATCACACTGGGAATGGCTAAAGTACCACCATCGGCGAACACTCCGGCAACGGCTTCATATACCGCCTGATTCGCTGCAGAATAGAAATCTTTGGCAGTTAAATAGCTCCCTATTTCAGCATAGGTGCTATTATCACCGTCTTTGTTCAGGATGCACAATTGGAGCAGGGCATTTTCAGCGTCAGGATTCTTGATTTTGTCTAGCTCCATTTTTTATTTCCTCAACCATTTCTTTGGGCAGCCATTCCGGATAATGTGCAGCTCCATTTTTCTTAATATCCTCAATCAGTTTTTGCCGTTCAAGCCACTCCTGATATTCTGGTGTCTCATCCTCATAAACAATCTTTGGTGGCGGTTCCGGTTTGGGTGCATCCTTTTCAGCAGCATCATACCCATCCGTCTCCCAGCTTTTCAAAATGCCCTCGACATATGACAGGCTCCGCTTGTTTCTGACAACAGCTCTTTCGATTGCCTTCACAACGGCTCCTGATCCGAAATGCTTAACATCATCTGCCAGCTTCTCAAGTTCGATACTGGAGCATACAGGTCTGATTCCATCCTGATATGCTTTCAACACCTCATCAGGAACAGCCGTCGGGGAGTCCTCGCGCGCACGCGCGTATTCTCTCTCTATATTCTTATTATTCTCTCTATTTTCTTGGGTGACATTTTTGGTACTATTTGTACCACTTTTGTCACTATTGCTAGTGACATTTTTGGTATTATTATGGTGACATTTTTGGTACTGGGTGACATTTTTGGTAGTACCATTTTTGTCACCATTCCCACTTTTGTCACTAGTACCATTTATGTCACTAGTGACATTTTTGGTAGTATTTATTTCTCTCCTGACCGGGGAAAGATATGTGGTTTTTATCCAACCTTTTTCTTCAAGATTTTTTATTATCCTCATAACCTGTCTTTTGTTCATATTGAGGATATTTCCTATATGATTATTACTGGCATTACACGGGGCGAGAATATATATCTCTGCTGCAACCAGCTTCTCAGATAACGTCAATTCCTTATCTGAGAGGATTTCTATAGGAATCCATAATCCTTTTACATCATGCAATTCCGTCCCCCCTCAACTTAAATACCCCCGCTATTTTCTCATCAATATGCACAGGCTCCAGGATATACCTCTTAACGAAAGTTTCCCTGCCTATTCTGTGAATCTCTTGATGGTGGCGCCGGCACAAAGGAAGGCATCTCATACCTATGTGGCATATCTCTTTCCTGTTGCGCCCGGTTCCCACACTGTCATAATGGTGCAGCTCTGCCTTGCCTCCACACACTGCGCAGCGCTTGTTGACCGCACATACCCACACATATCTGGGCACGTCCTCACACAGCTTATAGAGTGGCTCTCCGCATGGAATACCCTCCATCAGACAGAAGTCTATGAGGTATGTTATGTACAGCTTGGCAGTCTCCTTGGAGCAATCAGACAGAGAAAAGTCAGCCTCCAATGTCTCACCTGTTGCCGCAAACATCAGCTTACTTATTTCCTTGGCTGCTTCCATAGGTGTATAACCCCACCACTCAGAAATAAACTTGATTAAAACGTATGCCTTGCGCCTCTGCTTTGCCGTGATACTATCAACAGTTGTCAGCTCCACCGCCACATTCTTATCCAGTTCATTCAAGTGGTTCTCCAGGCGGGGATTCAGGGGAGCGGAAAACCACAGCTCCCCATTCTTTACCCCTTTTATTTCCGCTTCAATTATCATAAGCTACCTCATGATCAGAAAGGGATCTCCTCATCATTAGCTACAGTTCCACCAAATCCGCCGGCAAAACTTTGCTCCAGCTCTTTGTCTGGAAGTATTGGAAGTGTTTCCAGAGTACTCAGAGGATAAATATTAATCAGCTTGTTATGGCCGTATACCTTGCCATTGTATTCAGAAGGTTCGTTATGTGTCTGACCTGCGAATACCAATCCCTTCAGCTTGGTCTCATCCCAATCCCAAGAGAATCCACTATTGGAATCCTCCAGGCACTTAATGAATCCCTTGAAACGGCCAAGGTTCTGCTCGTCACACATCTGGTAATAAATTGCATCATTGCTCCACTTGGCAACCTTATTGGAATTAGTGTTGGACTGCCTCTTTAAGTCAGCCTCATACTTTCTCTTATAGAAATCCTTGAACTCACCATCAGCCACATCAAAGGCAATCTTAAGCATCTGTCTGCCGGACTTACTGGTGTTTTCCTCAGCCTTAATAATCTTCATCTTGTAATTGCCGGTAGGCAGCACGTAAAATCCCCCGCCAATAATTGGTTCTGCACTCTCATATCCGTTAATCTTCTGCATAAAATTATTCCTCCTCATACTTTGTAAGTGTGTCGATAACAAAATTCATGTCGTTTGGAATGGTCTTATCAAAACATTCCATAGGGCTCTTGGCTGTACTGTGGTCTGCGGAAGTCTCAAATATATAGCCGTCAGCCGTTGCCTTGGATAAAAGTACTGTGGAGAACTTGGACTCCACCACCAGCTTGTCCAACTTGCGGCCGCTTGTTTTCATCTTGGTAAAGATGTAGCCGTTATCGTCCTTATCCGTCTGGCTATGTGCCAGGCACACAACAGTCAGATCATCACGCAGCTTGTGGATGTCGCTGATAAGCTCCCAGATGGATGTTGCCATGTCCTGCCACTTATCAAATCCCTTTTCCCTCATTCTCCGCATCTCATCATTAACCATAATCATGTTCAGGGTATCAATGACAACCACTTTGATATGGGTCATATCCTGATTGTCAATGCGGTTAAGTATCTGCATGATAGTACCGACCTTATCAGTCTCGATATAGTTCTTATTCTCGGTACTGTAATTCTTTTTCCAGCCTCGCCATGACAAGCCCTTGCCATCAGCCTCTATAATGAATGTGGTCTTAGGGTCTAAGGTTCTCAGCGAAGTAGTCTTACCACTGCCGCTCTCACCCATAATCAATATTGCTCTGGACATATATACCTCCTGTTGTCACTTCACGCTCATGCCGATAGCTTGTGTTAAAGTAATTCCATCAAATGTTTTCCCAGCTTTAATGGCTGCTTTTAAGGCTTTTTTGTCTGGCTCCGTTATTATCTTTCTTCTCAGATATTCAGGCGGTACAACTGCGCCTTTTGCAATCTGCACACTAGCCGGATTCTTTTTAAATTTGATAACAAATCGGCCATCCTTATCTTCAAAGTTATGTTCCTCGGTGGCCTGTCGCAGATAATTTTCTGCATCAGCTATCTTCTGTTGTTCGCTCTCTTTTCTCTTTTTAAGAATTTTGATCTGGTTATCAATGGCATCCACCATAGCCTGACGATTTTTAATAAATAGAGCTACGCTTGTAATTTTCTCTTTTATTTCACCTTCAAGTTTGTCCAGATAATCCTTTAAAGGAATAATCTCACCAGTTTCTTCATCTACAGCCTCATCAAGACCTTGTGAGTATGCATCTAATACAGCAGCGTACTCTGCTTTAATCTCATATATATTCATGTGTTGTCTCTCTCCTTTGTTTGTGCTACACTTAAAGCACAAAGTGAATTTTCTGAGTTTTTATTTTTCGCCGTTCTCAGTCGCATCTGGGAACGGTATTTTTTTATTTCAAGAACGGGAAGATTATGCCCGTATAAATAACCGAACCGATTATCCCGCCCAGCACGCCGATCCCCAGCAAAGTCCAAGCCTCATTGCTGAGAAATGGCAGGTTGACCCGCTTGTGGATACGCTTCGGCCTTTTTATTTCAATATGATTAAAGTTATAAAACATCCTGTCCTCCTAAAATGGTGTGTCCCGGTAATGCCTATGCCCTACGATGTAAGCATAGAGCTGTGTTACTTCCTCATTGTTGCTTCTGGCCAGCAGTTTCAATGCCCTAAGCCAGTTCTTCCTCCTCTGCCTCATCATTGAATTCCTCCATCAACACCTTCATTAATTCATTTGCGTTGTCCTCACCAATAAGCACTCTGCAACTGCCATTGGAAATAATATATTCGCAGGTTGTTACTCGATGCTCAGGATTCTTTGGGAAATGAGGATTAAAAGAATGAATCTGTTTAAAAACCATCATGCTGTCACTTTCAAAGATTGTTTCAGTAGTGTGTTCCCAATCTCTCATATACTTATTCACCTCCCTTCACATAGGCCTGTCGAGCCAGCCGCACAGAATCATAACCAAGAGGAAAATTGCCGGTGTTACAATCCAATGCGTGAAAAGTCTTTTTAAAAGGGCCCAGTCCTCTTCTTGGTGTCGCTGAAGGGCCCATTCCCACTTCTTCATGCAGTGGCCACCTGCCCCTCATTCTTTTTCCTTACCTCTACTTCCACCTTCTGGCCTTTGGCGCGACCGTCCAGCTTCAGCAGCAATTCGATAAACTTCTCTGGCTTAAAGCCAATAATTTTTTTCTTGGTATCCATATTCAGTTCTCCTTTCATATGGAATTGGGTAGTGTACATTCGAGCCGTTTATACGTTTTTCTGCTTATTCACCAACTCCCAGCAGGCCTGGACAATTAATGAGTTGATGCTCTGTCCTGTTTCCTTGGCCATTTTATCTAGCTTGCGCTTAAGGGCCGGTACCACTCGCAAATATAGGTTCTGCTTATCAGGCAGCTTGTCCATATTGCACCTCCTTTTTAAACTAAGGGTGGGGTTTGCACATTATGAAGTAATGTGCAATAGTTATCCGTAGGATAATTATGTTTTTTTCGTTGTTTATTGTGTTGTTTGGTGTTAATTCGCGATTTTGTTTCGTTGCGTATGATGTTGTATCGTGTTGTGTAGGGTCATTTCGTAACTTTTGGGGTTACTTTTGGGGCAAAAAAAATCTCTGCTGGGTTTTCGATACCTAATCTCTGAATCATTATTTCGATTTCATCAGAACCAAATACCCCCTTATCCAGCTTGATAGAAAAGGTCTTAGGCGTAATACCTAGCATATTAGCCATATCTTTTCTTGTTATGTGGTTTTTGGCCATAAGGCCAAGAATTTCATCTGTTAAAATCACTCTTTTCCCTCCTTGCATGTTTAGTGTAACTTACTAGGTTACCTAAATTCTATATCCAGTTGGGTATCTTGTCAAGATATTTTTGTTATTATTATTAACATTTTTGTCGCCTAATAAGTCATTTTATGATATTATACTTGTAACAACACGAGATAGGAGCTGTTAAATATGAATGAGACAATAGGCACGAGATTAAAAGAATTACGCTTGCAAAAAGACTATACTCAGGAATATGTAGGTAATATCATCGGTGTTTCAAAACAAACTTTATATAAATACGAGAATGGCATTGTTACCAACATTCCTTCAGATAAAATCGAAGCGCTGGCTAAAGTATATGGAGTAACACCTGAATATATAATGGGTTGGGCTACCCCTTCCTCAGAACCAGACCGCCCATCCTACTACGCTGACCCAGAGACTGCGGAGGTTGCGGAGAGGCTCCGTACTCAGCCTGGTATGCGTATGCTCTTTGATGCCTCCAAAGATGCCAAGCCTGAGGACCTGCAGTATGCAGCCGACCTTCTCAAAAGACTCAAGGGTAATGAATGATGGTAAAAAAATCGACCTCTTGAAATTGCTTTCGGAGGTCAAAAATTATACAGTGAACATACATTCTATTTATAGAGGTGGTTTTGTATGTTATTAGAGGGAATTGATTACTTTATCCGCCAGCTGGGCGGACTTAATGCTAAAGTAAAAGGATTCGTCTGCGAGGATGCTGACGGAATCTATAACATATATGTGAACAAAGACCATACACGCGAACAGCAGATGCAGACCATAAAGCATGAGCTGGAGCATATAGAGAATGAGGATATAGAGTCACTCTCCCCCGCCGATCAGCTGGAAGCCCAACGGCATGGATAAATAGCAATGTGCAATATATACACTTTGCTTTCAACTACCGAGGAATCCTCGGAGGTTGGTTTCCGAATCCGGTTGCGGATTTGAACTGTTTCCAAATCGGAAATAGTTCAAATAAAAAACCCGCCCAGTGAGGCGGTGAGAAAGGAATGATATTTTATGAATGAATTAGATAAATTAGTCGCACAGTTTAGAGCTACCCCATTCCTGTTTGTAGGTTCTGGATTAACCATGCGCTATTATGACTTACCTGACTGGTCTGGTTTATTAAAGATTTTTGCCTCCAAATTAAGTGATGATGTTGCTTCTTACTCAAAATATGTAAATATGGCAAAAGTTGCAGGGCATGATGATTTACCTAATGTGGCCACAGCCATAGAAAGAGATTTTAACGACCGCTGGTTTAATGATCCTGATTTCAGGATGCTCCCGGAAGAAGATATACGAAATGTATCAAATCTCAATATTAGTCCGTTCAAAGCTGAAATTGCTCACTACATTGCGCAAAAATCAGAGCCACTGATTGATTACGCCGAAGAAATTGAACAGTTTAAGCAGCTTTCTGATAAACATATTACCGGAATTATCACCACAAATTATGATTGTTTTCTTGAAAAAACAACAACTTTTGAGACTTATGTTGGACAAAACGAGCTTATTTTTTCTAATGTCCAGGGGATTGCTGAAATATACAAAATTCACGGATCTGTTACCCAGCCAGAAAGTATTGTTATAAACGCAGAGGATTACGATGTATTCTCGCAAAAGTCCAAATATCTCGCGGCTAAATTAATGACGATATTTATGGAGTACCCTATAATCTTTATGGGATATTCCCTCAGTGATACAAATGTTCAAAATATATTAAAAGCTATTGTTGACTGTATGCCAGAAAGTAAACGATCGCTTTTAGAAAAGAATTTTATATTTATAGATTTTGATAAGGATATGTCATCGACAAACATAAGCATATCACCATTTGTTGTTTCTTTGGATGGAACTTTGCTTACAATGACAAGGGTAACCCTCAGTAATTACTCACTTCTCTACTCCGCTTTATGCAAGAAAAAGTCTGGACTACCTGTCAAATTGTTACGTATGTTCAAAAAAGAGTTTTATTCATATACATTAACCAATACCCCTACTTCTAATATGCGTGTTGCTGCAGTTGATGATAAAAGGGTCGGTGATGAAGAACTTGTCCTGGCTATTTGTAAACCTAGTGATATTGGTCGACACGGGTTAACCGGTCTGAAGCCAGATGACATTTATGCTGATGTGATATTGGATAATCTGAAATATACTCCAGATGAAGTTTTGACTGATGCTTACCCCGAATTAATTCGCAAAGCAAACAAACTTCCTGTACATAAGTTATTATCTAAAGCACAAAATGCTTACCCTAATATAATTCCAGTTGATGACTATGATTCTTTGCTAAACACTTCTATACTAAAAGCCCGTGTAACAAGATTACCAGTAGAACATAGGAATATTGAATTTATTATAAAGAATTATCCGATAGCCAAAGCAATCTCTTATATACCTCTATTGGTGCCAGAAGAAATTGATATATCGGTTCTACATGATTTTCTCTACGGCCTGCTTACCAATGATGAAACATCATTAACTGGTTCTGCTAAAGATACAATGAAATCTGACATTAGACGCCTGATACGAATTTATGATTGGCTTAAATATAAGGAAAAGCCCCTTGGATAGAATCCAAGGGGCAACACGACCATGAACACAATGCGACAAGGTGCTACGTTATAACACAATGTTCTCCAAGGTGCTCATATTATTAATTACCTTAAATTGAGGTCCGATAGGTCCACATGAGACGTTCGTCAGACTGTCAACTTAGGGAAGCCAACCCCAGGGGCAAAGGAATTCTAAGCATTACACCTACTCCCATTCGGGAACCCAGCCTTATCCTTCACAAGTTGACTTCTTTGGATGTATTATCTCACATTTTGAGATATTTTACAACAGCATGTTATCTTTAAATATCTTTAAGTATCTTCCGCTATATCTCAAAATAAAAGCCGCCCCCTGCGCCAACAGGGAACGGCCCGAATGTAATCAGTCTGCGAGGTGCAAACTAACCACACTACCCGTAGTTAGTATAACACCTCTCAGGCTTGTTTGCCAAACGCAAATAATCTGAAAGAGGTGTTTTATTATGAAAAGAGCAGCACTATATATCCGTGTCAGCACGGATGAGCAGGCAAGACACGGTTTCTCCCTGGGAGAACAGCAGCATGATCTGGAATCCTACGCAGCTTCCCACCACTACACTGTGGTGGATGTGTACGCTGATGAGGGCAATACGGCCCGGAAAGCTATCAGCAAAAGGAAGGAGCTCCAGAGGCTTCTTGACGATGTGCGGGCGGGCCATATTGATGTTATCCTGCTTAAGTGCCTTGACAGATGGTTCCGTAATGTTCAGGACTTCTACAAGGTGCAGGAGGTGCTGGATGCCCACGGTGTTGAATGGGAATGCACCCAGGAGGATTACAACACCACCACGACCAATGGGCGGCTTATGCTTAACCTTAAGCTGACCATTGCACAGAATGAGTCAGACCAGACCAGTGACCGTATCAAGTATATCAACGAGGGCAAGAAGCGGCGCAAGGAGGAATGCACCGGCAAGCACCCTTTTGCCTACACATCTGTAGATAAGAAGCTGACCATTGTGGAAGAAGAACGGCCTATTGTGGAGTTTGCCTTTGCCCAGCTTCTCGCCGGATCATCCAACCACTCCATAGCAAAGAAGATATGGGAGGAGTTTCATTTTGCTATAGATGCCCGCAGGGTATGGCGCATTGTACGCAACCCTACATATAAGGGTGAGCGGTACGGCATTCCTGATTATTGCCCGGCCATTATCCCGCCGGAGGATTTTGACAGGGTGCAGGAGCTTCTCAGCCGCAATAAGCCACCAACCAGAACGGGCCTGACCTATCTGTTCAATGGCAAGATTGTCTGCCCAAGCTGTGGCAGCATTCTTGTGGTCAATTGTGGAAAGTCCAAAAAGACTGGTAAGTACACCCGTCCGACTTATCTCTGTGGCAAGAAGTATACTACCGGAAAACCAAAAGACGCTGGTGGCTGCCAGTTCGGCGGAGGTGTATCTGAGAATGTTGTGGAGCGTTGGCTGGTAAAGAATATCTTCCCGCTGCTGAAAGGTTACGAAGCACAGCTCAAAGCCTCACGGGGCCATTCTGTGAATTATAAGTCCAAGGTGAAGGGGATCAATGCAAAACTGACCCGCCTCAAGGATTTATATCTGGACGCCCTCATTGACAAGGATACCTATAAGGCGGATTATCAGAAGCTTCAGGACGAACTGGCCAGAGCGGTCATTGATGCCAAGAAGCAGATCAGGCTCTCCCCTGCCATGGACAGCATCCTCTCAGATGAGGATTTCGAGACAACCTACTACAATCTTCCACGGGAGCAGAGGCGGGAACTTTGGCAGACTCTTATCAAGAGGATAACCATTGGTCGTCGTCCGGAGGAAAGGGGAAAGTCTTACAAGGACTTCATAGTTGAATTTATGTAGTGTATTTTTATACAAAAATAGCCGTCAAGCTAGATTTTATCTAGTCTGACGGCTACTCTAATATTTATACAAAACTATACACTTGGTTTTCCAGTACGCCCCCTCTTGGTCATTGGAACCCCCTGCTTACACAGTGGGCAGTTGTCAGGCTCGTAGGTCTGAACGTCCATATGAAGCAGTGCAGTACTTGGCACATCCCCGAAGGTTGCCCTGCCGCCGCTGCGGTCCACCAACATACTTACAGCCACTGGAATACCGCCATGCTCCTTCACCACATCAATAACCTCACGAATGGAACCGCCAGTGGTAACAATGTCCTCAACGACGAGAACACGTTCACCCTCATGGAGGGTAAAGCCACGACGGAAGGTCATCTTGCCGTTTTCACGCTCGGTGAAAATAGCACGGGTGCCAAGGGCCTTACCCGTTTCATGGGCCAGCAGAATGCCACCCGTAACAGGGCCCACCACGGTTTCAATATTGGCGTCAACAAACTTTGCAGCCATGGCCTGACACAGCTTTTCAGTGTATTCAGGCTTCTGAAGTACGTTGAACTTCTCCACATAGCGTGGACTGTGAAGGCCGGAGGTCAGAAGGAAATGACCTTCCATAATTGCCCCGGTTTCCAGAAGCATATCCTCTACTTCTTTTTCAGTCAGTTTCTTTAATTCTGCCATTATTGTACCCTCTCCATTTCTTTAATTATTGCTTCCGCTGCTTTCTTTGGATCTTCAGCAACACGGATTGGACGACCCACCACCAGATGGGTTGCACCATTTTTCAGGGCCGATTCAGGTGTTGCAATACGGCTCTGGTCATCGATGCTGGCTCCCGCTGGACGCACCCCGGGAGTAATTATCAGAAAATCCGGGCCACAGGCTTCGCGAATGGCTGCTGCCTCCTGAGGGGAAGCCACCACACCATCAAGTCCTGCCTCCTTTGTGAGCTTTGCCAAACGAACCACCTGGTCACGAATTTCACACTCCATGCCAAGGCCCTGCCAATCGCTCTGATTTATGCTGGTAAGAATCGTTACCGCAATGAGCTTGGGACATGGAATACCCATTTCCTCAGCCTTTTTGTGTACCCTTTCCGCCGCTGTCTTCATCATGGTAAAGCCACCAGAGGCGTGAACATTCATAATGTCCGCCCCCTGTACCATAAGGGAGCAAAGTCCCTCAGCCACGGTGTTGGGAATATCGTGGAGCTTAAGATCAAGAAAGATATTCTTGCCCTTTTCTTTAAGGTAAGAAATGACCTTGGCTCCCTCGCTGTAGAAAAGCTCCATACCAACCTTGTAGTAGCTGACGCTGTCCCCCAGGGTATCCACAAGCCTCTCCACGTCCTCAAATTTATGAAAATCAAGGGCTACAATCAAACGATTATCTGCCATAAAGTTCTCCTATAAGCACTAAAATATCATTGCGTAGGAATTTTGCCGTAGAACGCGAAGCCACAAGGAAAAACCCGGAAACGTACAAAAAACGTACGTTGAGGAGCTTTTCTGAAGTGGCAACAAAGTTATGCGACAAAATAACAAGCAATTATGCGAGATCGTAGCCGCCGCCAACGTAGTCCTGAATAGCAAGGCTATATACCAGACGGCGCTCCCGCATGAACTCCAGTACATTAAGTACCTCCCAGGCAGTATCAAGGGAAGTGAGACATGGGATAGCATGCTCTACAGTTGCACGGCGAATCTTGAAGCCGTCGTGTACTACGCTCTTGCCCTGATTCTGGGTCATGGTGTTGATTACCATGTGAATACGGCCCTTCTTGATCTGCTGAATAATGTCAACGCTGCGTTCGTGCATCTTGCCCACTACTTCAACATCAATGCCCATGGACTTAATGGCCTTGGCACTGCCGGCGGTAGCAACCAGCTTAAAGCCCAGCTCAGAGAAGGCCTTGGCCAGCTGCT
Source organism: Anaerovibrio sp. RM50 (assembly GCF_000622005.1). Classification (GTDB taxonomy): domain Bacteria; phylum Bacillota; class Negativicutes; order Selenomonadales; family Selenomonadaceae; genus Anaerovibrio. The sequence continues at coordinate 43,382 of NZ_JHWV01000001.1, forward strand.
TCATTTCTGCTTTGTCCTTGTTGGCTACAGTGAAGAGAATAGTTCCATTTACTGGAATATTCATTCCGGCACCGGTCATGGCCTTATACAGTGCACGGTTATAGTGGTAGTCAATACCCATAACCTCACCAGTGGACTTCATTTCAGGACCAAGGGAAATGTCCACGTCTGCCATCTTATTGAAGGAGAATACTGGGGCCTTTACTGCCACATAATGCTTAGGACTTACCAGACCTGGTTTGAAGCCCAGCTCCTTAATGGTGGAGCCCATGGCAATCTGAGTTGCAATATCCACCATCTGCACATCCGTCACCTTGCTGAGGAACGGCACTGTACGGGAGGAACGAGGATTTACCTCGATTACGAAAACCTCATCATTGGCCACCACATACTGAATGTTCATAAGGCCCTTTACATGGAGGCCCATGGCCAGACGCTTTGTATAATCAACGATGGTATATTTCACCTTCTGTGGCAGGGTCTGTGGAGGGTACACCGCAATGGAGTCACCGGAATGAACCCCGGCCCGCTCGATATGCTCCATAATGCCCGGGATAATTACATCAACACCATCGGAAATGGCATCAACTTCCACCTCGGTGCCCTGCATATAGCGGTCCACCAGAACCGGGTGCTCAGGAGTTACCTTTACGGCGCGGCCCATGTAATCAATGAGCTCTTCCTCGTTGTACACGATCTCCATGGCACGACCACCCAGTACATAGGAAGGACGGACCATTACAGGATAGCCGATTTCCGCTGCCCCCTTGATGGCATCCTCCAGATTGGTTACGCTAATGCCCTGTGGTCTTGGAATGCCAGTCTGGGTAAGCACCTCATCGAAGCGCTCCCTGTCCTCTGCCCTGTCAATATCATTTACTGAAGTACCGAAGATTTTTACCCCCGCCTTGCTGAGATCCTCAGCCAGATTAATGGCAGTCTGACCGCCAAACTGGACGATAACCCCCTCCGGCTTTTCCTTGTCGATAATGTTAAGAACGTCCTCAGAGGTCAGAGGCTCGAAGTAAAGTCTGTCGGAAATATCAAAGTCCGTGGATACAGTCTCCGGATTGTTGTTGACGATAATTGCCTCAATGCCCATCTGACGGAGAGCCCATACTGAATGAACGGAGCAATAATCGAACTCCACGCCCTGACCGATACGGATAGGGCCTGAACCCAATACCATCACCTTTCGGCGCTTGCTGGAGGTATCCACCTCATCCTCCTGGGCATGGAAGGTGGAGTAATAATAAGGAGTTGCGGCCTCAAACTCAGCAGCACATGTATCTACCATCTTGTAGCATGGCAGAATATTCATGGTCTTTCTCAGTGTGCGGATTTCATCGGTGGTCTTTCCGGCCAGCTCCGCAATGGAGCGGTCTGCCAGGCCAACGTCCTTGGCAGCCAGCATAAGACTAGGAGTAATCTGCTCGTTCTGAATTCTCAGCTCCACATCGGTAATCTTCTTGATTTTCCCCAGGAACCATTTGTCGATTTTGGTAATATTATGAATACCGTCCACATCAATAATGCCACGGCGCAGAGCCTCAGCTATTACAAAGAGGCGCTCATCGTTGCACTTGGACAGGGCCTTGATAACCTTTGCATCCTCCCAGGCATCCATATCCTCCATGTGGAGACGGTGTACGCCGATTTCCAAGGAACGGACTGCCTTTAAGATAGCTCCCTCGAAGTTTCTGTCTATGGACATAACCTCGCCAGTGGCCTTCATCTGGGTTCCCAGAGTCTTATCAGCATATACAAACTTGTCAAATGGCCAGCGTGGGAACTTCACAACACAGTAGTCCAGGGCTGGCTCAAAGCAGGCCTTGGTCTTCTGGGTTACAGCATTGGTAATCTCGTCAAGGCTGTAGCCAATGGCAATCTTGGCAGAAACCTTGGCAATCGGGTAACCGGTGGCCTTGGAAGCCAATGCTGAGGAACGGCTAACTCGAGGATTTACCTCGATTACATAATACTGATTTGTTTTAGGGTCCAGGGCATACTGGGCATTACAGCCACCCTCGATGCCCAGCTCGCGGATAATGCGAATGCTGGCGCTTCTCAGCATCTGATATTCGTGATCTGTTAGGGTCTGGGAAGGTGCCACAACGATGGAATCACCGGTATGAACCCCCACAGGGTCGAAGTTTTCCATATTACAGATAGTAATGCAGTTGTCGTTGCCGTCACGCATTACCTCGTACTCGATTTCTTTCCAGCCTGCCACACTGCGCTCAATTAGGACCTGACCAATCATGGAATACTTCAGTCCCTTGATAACAATGTCCACCAGCTCTTCCTCATTGTCGGCAATACCGCCGCCAGTTCCACCCATTGTGTAGGCAGGACGAACGATGAGAGGATAGCCGATTTCGTTGGCAAACTGTACTGCGGACTCCACGTCCTCTACGATGGTGGACTCCGGAATAGGCTCCCCCAGCTTGTTCATTGTTTCCTTGAAGAGCTCTCTGTCCTCCGCCTGTTCAATGGCCTTCAGTGAGGTACCCAAAAGCTCCACATTGTACTTTTCCAGAATACCACGCTCGGAAAGCTGTACAGCAAGATTCAGGCCAGCCTGTCCGCCCAGGGTGGCCAAAAGTCCATCTGGCTTTTCCTTGCTAATGATGTGTTCCATAAACTCCACAGTCAATGGCTCAATATATACACGGTCCGCCATGTGCTTATCAGTCATAATGGTGGCAGGATTGCTGTTTACCAGCACAACCTCCAGACCTTCCTCTTTAAGGGCGCGACAAGCCTGGGATCCTGCATAGTCAAACTCAGCCGCCTGTCCGATAATAATCGGGCCGGAACCGATAACGATAACCTTCTTTAAATTTTCTTTCTTTGGCACTGATTATTCCCCCTTTGTCTCGCCGGTTAAAAGTGTCCAGAACTGATCGAAGAGATACATATTGTCATCAGGACCCGGGGAAGCCTCAGGGTGATACTGGACGGAGAACAATGGCAGAGATGTGTGTCGCATACCCTCCACAGTGCCATCATTAACATTAAGGTGAGTAACCTCCAGAGGGAGGTCCTTAAGGGAGGCCTCCTCCACGGCGTAGCCATGGTTCTGGGAGGAAATATATACACGGCCGTTACGCAGGTCCTTAACTGGCTGGTTGGAGCCGCGATGACCGAATTTCAGCTTGTAGGTGTTGGCACCCAGGGCCAGTGAAATCAGCTGATGGCCCAGACAGATACCAAACATTGGCTTCTTGCCAATGAGCTTCTTGACCTCGGCAATTGACTCCGGAACATCCTTTGGATCCCCGGGGCCATTGGAAAGGAAAATCCCGTCTGGATTCATGGCCATTATCTCATCTGCCTTGGTATCAGCAGGCACTACTGTGAGCTTGCAGCCAAGGTTATGGAGTGAATTCAGGATATTCTGCTTAATGCCGAAATCCATTACCACAACGTGAGGGCCATCATTGTCCATTACATATTTTTCAGGGGTGGTAACCTCAGCCACCACATCCAGCTTAATTGGCACACCCATGAGCTTTTTGATTTCTTCCTCAGTGGCATCCTCAGACACGATAACGCCCTTCATGCAGCCTTCGGAGCGGATAGTTCTGGTTACGGCACGGGTGTCCACGTTGTACAGGCAAGGAATCTGCTGATCATTCAAAAACTTTGCCAGCTCGTTTTCCTTCTGCCAGTTGCTGCCCTCATCACAGAGCTCACCGATAATAAAGCCGTTGACAAAGGATCTTCTGGACTGCATAAATTTTTCTGCCACACCGTAGTTGCCAATGAGGGGGAAGGTCAGGGTCACAATCTGACTGCAATATGATGGGTCAGTAAGTATCTCCTGATAGCCCGTCATACCGGTATTAAATACCACCTCGCCAGTGGCTGTATATTCATTTAACAGGTCTCCTGTGAAGACGCTGCCGTCCTCAAGAATAAGCTTTCCTTTCAAGATTACACCTCCAAAACTACCCCATGGTCCATTACCAGCTTGCCATCAACCAAGGTCTTAACAGCCTTGCCCTTGAACTTGCGGCCAATAAACGGAGAATGGGAGCCCCTGGTATAGAATTTCTTTTCATCAACGGTCCATTCCAGCTCAGGGTCAATTACAGTTATATCAGCTGGCATGCCCACGGAAAGGCTGCCCGCATTTAAATCGAAAATCTTGGCTGGCTCAGCAGTGAGCTTGGAAATCATGGTAACCATATCAAGCTTGCCAGGCGCCACCAAATCTGTCATAAGACAGCCAAGGGCAGTTTCCAGTCCTGGGAAGCCGCTTGGTGCGTAAATATACTCTCTGTCCTTTTCCTCCTGGGCATGTGGGGAATGGTCTGTTACGATACAATCGATGGTACCGTCCTTAATGCCCTCCAGCACTGCCTCCACGTCCTTCTGGCAGCGCAGTGGCGGATTAACCTTGGTGGAGCTGTCGAAGAGATTTACCATATCATCAGTCATGGTGAGATGCTGTGGGGTTGCCTCAGCAGTAACCCTTACACCACGCTTCTTGGCCTGACGGACCAGATCAACGGCTGCAGCAGAGCTGATGTGGGCCACATGAACCCTTGCACCTGCATATTCAGCCAGGGCAATATCACGATATACAGCAATATCCTCGGCCACAGTAGGACGGCCCTTCATGCCCAGCATGGCGCTTCTGTGGCTTTCATTCATTACGCCTTCCTCAATGAGGCTTGGCTCCTCCTCGTGATTGATGATTACCTTGTCAAAGGACTTAAGATAATCATAGCAGTTAAGCATTACCTTGGCAGATTTGGTGAAATGGCCGTCATCGGAGAAGGCCACAGCGCCGGCCTGGGTCATATCCCCCATCTCTGCCATTTCCTCGCCCTTCTGGCCCTTGGTAACGGCACCGATAATCTCAACATGAACAACTGCCGCATCCTCAGCCCGCTTCTGAAGGGAACGGACCAGAGCCGCAGTATCCACTACTGGGTTGGTGTTTGGCATGGTTGCCACAGTGGTGTAGCCCCCTGCTGCCGCAGCCTTGGAGCCAGATTCAAAGTCTTCCTTGGCTTCCTGGCCTGGCTCACGGAGATGAACGTGCATATCGATAAAGCCAGGGCACACAATCTTGCCCTCAGCCTCAATTACTTCATCAGCGGCACTCTTAATATTTGCGGCCACCTTGGCAATCTTGCCATCTTCAATTAATACATCAGCAACCTTATCAAATGAATTGGCAGGATCAATTACTCTGCCGCCCTTAATCAATGTTTTCATGCCTTGTTACCTCCAATCAATGCGTGGGTCAGAATAGCCATACGAACTGCTACACCGTTCTGAACCTGCTCCTGAATGGCGGAATGGTCGCCATAAGCCACATAAGGGGAAATTTCCAGTCCCTTGTTCATTGGACCCGGGTGAAGTACAAGGACATCCTTCTTGGCCAGAGCCAGACGCTTATCATTAAGACCGTAGATACGGGCATATTCTCTTGGAGATGGGAAAAGGCCTGCCTTCTGGCGCTCCAGCTGAATGCGGAGAACATTGATTACGTCTGCGTCCTTAATGGCGTCCTCCACATTGTCGTGAATTACAATGCCCTCTTCCTCAAAGAGGAATCTTGGCATAAGGGTTCTAGGCCCCGCCAAATGAACCTCCACACCCATCTTCCGCATTCCCTGAATGTCCGAACGGGCAACGCGGCTATGGGTAATATCACCTAAGATGGCGTACTTCAGGCCCTCAAGATGACCCTTGTGCTCCTGCACTGTAAAGAGGTTCAAAAGGCCCTGGGAAGGGTGGGCATGGGCACCATCACCAGCATTTATAATTACAGGGCTTGCCACCTTGGAAGCGTATTCCGCAGCACCTTCGGCCTTGTGACGCATAACGATGGCATCAACTCCCATGGCCTCAACGGTATAAAGGGTATCACGAAGGCTCTCACCCTTTACGATGCTGGAGGTTCCTGCGGTAATATTTACCACATCGGCTCCCAGATATTTGCCGGCCAGTTCAAAGGAAGAACGGGTACGGGTACTTGGCTCATAAAACAAGGTCACAATGGACTTGCCCCGAAGAGCCGGTACCTTCTTGATGTCGCGATGAATGATATTTTTCATCTCCTTGGCACTTTCCAGAATAACCTGGATTTCCTCCTTGGAAAAATCTGCCAGAGCCAGCACATCTTTACCCCGAAGGTTTACTTTAGAATTATCCAAGACAATCACTCCTTTATTCATTTGACCCCACCAGCTGTGAAATATACTTTATGATAACTTTACCCACTAAAAAAGCTTTCTCATGCCGAGGCACAAGAAAGCTAAAATCTGCTTTAAGATACAGTTATCCCAGTAATTTATGATAGCGCACTATCTTACCAGCTTCCTTTATCAGCCTCACAGGACTAATTTCAAAGGTCATATTCAACTGTAAGAACTATATCACATTATAGGGATTTAAGCAAGGAAAATCAGCCTTGTAAATTCTTTACCGCTTCCTCACAATGCTCATGTACCATTTTCACCGTTTCACAGCTGGACATTTCAGCACAGTCACCGCAGGTCTCAAAGCCCTTTTTATGCACGCACTTGCGGATCTCACACATTTCACTGCAATAATGAAATTTTATACCATCTGCCCGACAGCCCTCACAATTAATCCATTCCGGCTTTATGAGATGGTTGTTCATCTCCGTCCATTCCTTGGCGGTCTTTTCCCGCAAAGCATCATCATCGTTTTTTGTAGCAATATAAGCACCACATTTTTCACAATCAAGTCCACAACAGCCAATCATAATTCGCATAATTTTACCCCCTAAACATTTACCCATCACATAAGATAAAAAATATCCACTTTAGCTTTTTTTGATTACCTGCTCACTAATTCCTTAAAAATTCCGTCCCGATCAAAATTCCCTTCCGCCAAGCCCGGGATTTCCTTGTAGGCCTTGCATACCGCCAGACTCATTTCCGTGAAAATTCTGCTTATTTCCTCATCAGTGTAGGGACAATCATCAGTAACAATCAATGTAGCCATACTGAAGGCCACCAGCCATAAATCCCGAAAATAACAATCTGACATGTGGGCATTCATATTGTATATTTCCATAATGGAATCCCGCACCAAATCCTGGGAAAACCTCAATGCCTCCATGGCTCCCCCTGCGGCCCCATTTGGTTTTGTCAAAAACAGCAGCTTGTACAGCTCCGGCTCCTCCCTGGCAAAGCGCACATATTGCTGCCCTACCCCCAGAAAAGGCACCGGCCCCGCCAGACCTCTCTGAATGTAACTGCGGTAGCAGTCCTTGGCCTGAATATAAACCTCCTCCTTAAGCTGCTCGATGGTATCAAACCAAGTAAAAATCGGTCTGGTGGATACCCCAAGCTCCCCGGCCACTTCCCGGGCCGTCACCGCCTCAATCCCACTTCGACGGGTAATGCTGGTCGCCGCTTGTACTATCTCTTCCTTTTGAAATTTCACCTTAGGTGGCATACAAAATCCCTGCCTTCTTAAATTCAAGTTTCAGTAATATGGCCCCGGTTCACCTTAAAAAATGACTCTCTCCCCAGCCAATCGTCCAGACATTTCATCTGCTCCTCAGTATGAAACCAATGCTCTCCCTTTTGCATTACTGTCAGCCCCGCATCATGGGTCCTGGCAAAATCACTGATGGTCTCCATGGAAGTGAGATTATCATTTTCTCCGTATAAAATCTTGGTGGGAATCTTCCATTGGATTGAATGACTGCGTACATAGGACAGATACTCCCAGGACAAATCCTCTCCAAATTCTGTATGAATTAGCTCCTCCTCCCGCAGCTCATCCTCCGTTACATTGGCCCAGGTCATCATGTCACCAATAAGCTTTTCCATATTTACGATGGGAGAAATAAAATAGGCCCTTTTCACCAGCCCCTCCAAATCCGCGTTCATACTGAAAAAGGCACCTATGCTGTTGGCTATCAATATAATATTCTCATATTCATCTTTCAGGCCGTCTATTACTTCATGTATTTCCTCCCCCGTTTCCCAGGGAGTAAATGTCTTATAATCCAGTCCCATCACTTCACAGTTGGGAAACAATGACCTATAATGCTGGCTTTCCACCGCATTCCCCCCCTTGCCATGTATATACATAACCAAATCCGGCATTTTCTTCACCCCAATCTCAGAATAAACCTACATGTACTGCCAGCTTCCTTTAATCCAGCCTTTTTGGGATATTCCCTAATAATAATATATCGTTACGCAACATATGTTATATAACAATTGTAATAATACATTATCTTATGCCATAAGTCAACATACAAAAAAGACGTATCTGAAAACAGATACGTCTTTCATAAGCTTTTATTAAATTTCCATAATAATCGGCAGAATCATTGGGCGGCGGCGGGTGCGCTCGAAAATGTAGCGACCCAGTGCATCACGCATGGCTGACTTCAGGCCGGACCATTCGGTGATACCCTCGTCCTCGCAACGTGCCAATGCCTCCTCAACACGGCTGCGGACATCATCCATAAGCTCTTCGGATTCACGGACATAAACAAAACCACGGCTGACAATATCAGGACCTGCCACAACAACGCCCTGCTCCTTGTCCATGGTAACCACGATGATAATAATACCGTCCTGGGACAGCTGACGGCGGTCACGGAGAACGATGTTACCAACGTCACCAACACCAAGGCCATCAACAAGAATGCGGCCGGAGGTAACCTTGCCGGCTACCACGCCCTTGTTCTTGGTAAATTCCAGAATCTGGCCATTTTCGCCGATGAAGATATTTTCCTTCTTCATTCCCAGCTCCTGGGCCAGCTTTGCATGCTTCACCAGATGACGGTACTCACCATGAACCGGGATGAAGAACTTCGGACGCACCAGATTGTGCATCAGCTTCAGCTCTTCCTGGCTGGCATGGCCTGATACGTGGATACCGTTTTCGCGGCCATATACCACATGGGCACCCAGCTTCAGGAGATTATCGATGGTTCTGGAAACCAGCTTCTCATTACCCGGAATAGGGGTAGCGGAAATAATAATGGTATCCCCTGGCACAATGCCCACCTTGCGGTGGTCAGACTGGGACATACGGGTCAGAGCTGACATAGGCTCGCCCTGGCTGCCGGTGGTAATAACAACCACCTGATCAGCGGGATAATTATTAATCTCGTCAATATCAATAATAGTTCCCTCAGGAGCGGTAATATAACCAAGCTCACGGGAAATATTCACAACATTCACCATGCTGCGGCCCAAAACGGCCACCTTGCGCTTGTAAGTAACAGCAGTATTGATAATCTGCTGGATTCTATGAACATTTGATGAGAAGGTAGCCACAATAATGCGGGAATTTGCATTATGGAAGGCCTTTTCAAAGGAAGCACCCACGGTGCTCTCACTAGGAGTATGGCCAAGGCGCTCAGCATTGGTACTGTCCGCCATCATTACAAGTACGCCCTTGTTGCCCAAATCGGAAAAACGTCTGAAATCCGTCATCTTTCCATCAATTGGGGTGTAGTCCAGCTTAAAGTCACCTGTATGGACAATGGTACCCATAGGGGTGGTAATGGCCAGACCAACTGCATCAGGAATACTGTGGTTCACGCGAATAAAATTCACGTTAAAGGAGCCGGCCTTGATATTATCTCCCTGCTTAACAGGACGGAGCATATCGTTGCTAACTCCGTTTTCCTTCAGACGTCCCTCAAGAATGCCCAGGGTAAGTCTCGTTCCGTAAACCGGTACATTTATCTCCTTCAGCACATAAGGCAGCGCACCGATATGATCCTCATGTCCATGGGTCAACACAATTGCCTTAACGTGCTCCCGGTTCTCCACCAGAAAGGTAAAATCAGGAATAACCAGATCTATACCCAGCATTTCCTCATCTGGAAACATCAAACCGGCATCTATAAGCAGTATCTCTTCGCCGTACCGCACTACTGTCATATTTTTGCCGATTTCACCTAATCCGCCCAAAGGAATAATTTGTAATTTTTTCTCTTTTGGCAAAAATCACACCTCCATATTTAATTATATAAGAACATTATGCTAAAAATCCGAACCGTATTAACCGTTTCACAAATCTAGTAACTAAGATTAATTATCCGAACAGCTCATTACACTCCATTATAGGATATTTATATCATTTTTGTAAAGAAATAAATTTAAAAGGCGACTGCCGAAACAATCGCCTTTCACCATAATCTTTCAAGATACTACTTATAACGCCATTGTTCAAATTTTTCTTCTTTAGAAGAAAAATCTTCCAATTAGCGTTTCAACGAGCTGGGAGATATTCTCACCAGCTGTTGTAGTTTGTTTTCCCCCACCTAAAGAGGAAGGGGACATCTTAAAGCTCGTTATATTGTTTAATAATCTTCTCAAGGTGTTTCCTGTAATCGCTTACCACCTGAGGAGGACTGACTATCTTGATATCGTCCCCAAACTTGGCAAGCCAGCTAAAGAAGCCCGTGGTTACATAAAGCTTGGTGGTCAGATCGAAATGCTCCTTGTCCACCACCTTGGTTTCAACCTCTTCCCCAAAGCGGTCCACCATAATTGTAATCAGTTTATTCTTGCAGCGAAGTACCACAGTGCGCTCATTTTCCTCATTGGCCATCATACTGAAGGTGCGCTGGGAATACTTGGAAAGAAGGTCACGATCCGGCTTTCTCATGGCCTGTTCCTTGGAGACCACCAGGGAAGTGCCATCAATGCGGTCAATGCGGAAGGTTTTGGTGGTTTTGGTGTCGGCCTCATAGCCCACCAGATAGTAATGGTCCTCGTTCCACACCAAAAAATATGGGCTTATATCGTACACCTTGCCATCATGGCGCGGCTGAAGCTCCTTTTTGATATTGTACTCGTTGTACTTGAAATTCACCCGCCGCTTATTGCCAATGGCCCGGGTAAGCTTGTCTATAATAATATTTACATTCTTGCTGTATGGCTTAATGTTTTTATTGATATCCCTGTTCCAAAGAAGCTCCTCAGCCTGATATTTGCTGCACAGCTTCTGCAGCTTTTCAATCAGGGCATTGGTAGCCTTGGTGGAAATAATCTTGGAGGCTGAAATGGCATCCACCATGAGCTTCAGCTCCGACAGCTCGAAATTCCTGTCCCCCAGATAGAAGGAATTATTGGAGGATTTGATGATTACCACATCATAGCCAAAGGCAATGAGCAGGTCCACATCATCCTTAACTGTTTTGCGGTTAACCTCCAGCCCCAGCTCCTTCATTCTGGCAATTATTTCATTGGTGGAAAGAGGGTGCTTCTCGTCTGTTTCCTCATTGAGCATTTTCAGGAGCTGCAGCATACGGGCCTTTTTATTGCCCTTTATTCCCTTTTGCAGGACGTCTGTATTAATATGTCCGTCATTTATGTAATCGTATGCCAAGATAATCCCTCCTGTCCAAAATGGTACTAAAAACGACCAAAACATCAATTTACTATGTATTATCACATTCTGTCACTGCCGTCAAGAAAAAGAAGGAAGATATTGCCGGGGGATATGGCAATACCTTCCTCGAAATCGAATTTACACCCGAATTATTATTTAATTAGGGACAGAAAATTCTCCATCATTTTTCTGCCCATGGGGGTCAGGATAGATTCAGGGTGGAACTGCATTCCGTAGATAGGGTACTTTTTATGCTTTAGTCCCATAATGGTGCCGTCCGCCAGCTCAGAGGTTACCTCCAGACAGTCCGGAAGCCCTTCACGGGACACAATAAGGGAATGGTATCTTCCCACTTCGATCTGCTGTGGCAGGCCCTCATATATATCCTTTTCATGGTGTTTGATGGGGGAAGTCTTGCCATGACATATTTCACCGGCCCCTATTACCCTGCCGCCGAAAACCTCTCCTATGGCCTGGTGTCCAAGACATATTCCAAGAATTGGCACCTTGCCCTTCATGGAATTTATAAGCTCCTCCGTAATACCCGCGTCCTTTGGGACTCCCGGCCCCGGGGAAATCACAATGGCATCATAGCCCTTCTGGCTAATTTCTTTTACCGTAACCATGTCATTGCGGATTACCTCCACCTGGGCTCCCAGATCGCACAGTAGCTGATACACGTTATAGGTGAAGGAATCATAGTTATCTAAAAGCAACAACATCATTCTCCACCTCCTCCACAACTTTAAACATGGCCTTGGATTTCTGAAGAATCTCATTATACTCAAATTCCGCCTGGGAATCGTAAACTATGCCTGCCCCTGACTGAATAAAGGCATTGTCTCCGTCAATAACCATAGTTCTAAGGGTTATGCACATATCCATATTTCCATTGAAATCCATATAGCCTACAGTTCCCGAATAAGCCCCACGCTTTACCGGCTCCAGCTCCTGAATAATCTCCATGGCCCGTAGCTTTGGGGCACCGCTTACAGTTCCTGCCGGGAAACAGGCCTTAATAACGTCCATTGGTGTAAAGCCTTTTTTAAGGGTTCCCATAACCTCAGAAACCATGTGCATCACGTGGGAGAACCGCTCCACCTCCTGAAGCTTGGTTACCACCACAGTGCCTGGCTCGCTGATGCGTCCGATATCATTTCTGGCCAGATCCACCAGCATGGCATGCTCTGCCCTCTCCTTTATATCTGCCTTCAGCTCCTTCTCCAGGGCCTGATCCTCCTCCTCGGAGGACCCACGGCGGCGGGTTCCCGCAATAGGGTAGGTATAAACCTGCTTTCCAGCCACCTTTACCAGCATCTCCGGGGAAGCCGCCACAAACTTCTTCTTGCCGAAATTCAGATAAAACATATAGGGGGAGGGATTCACCTGACGGAGGCGGCGATAGAAATGAAAGGCGGGCTTGGTAATCTTTTCACGGAACTGTCTTGAAGGCACAACCTGAAAAATATCTCCTGCCACAATATAGTCCTTGCACTTCTTGATGGTTGAAGCAAAATCAGCAGGCATTTTCCCGTACTTGCCCAGAAAATCCACCTTCTCCTTGCGCTTTAACGTCTTTACCTTTGGCGTCTTTACTGCAGCATACAGCTTCTCCTCCAGCTCCTTCATACGCTGCTGAGCCTTTTCGTATACCTCGGCCAAATCCTCTTCCTTCTTAACATTGGCCAGATAGATAAGCTGTGAAGCATTTTTCTGCTGGTCAAAAACCATGAGAATGCGGCAAATCATAAACTGTCCCAAGAGCTCCTCATCTTCCACCTGAACATTGCGCACCCTGTCAAAAACAGCAGATATCTCATAGTTGAAATAGCCCACGGCCCCACCGTTGGCCAGAGGCAGCTCATAATTTCCGATGGCGCTGTTAAGGCCTGCCATATATTTATTTATGGCAGTTACGGGGTCCCCGTCCACTGCCCGCATTTCGTCCTCCTCCTGGATCATAAGGCGGTTCTTATATACCTGCAGTTTTACGAAGGGCTCCGCACCAATAAAGGAAAAGCGGCCAAACTTCTGGTGGGCGTCCACAGATTCCAGCAGGAATCCCTTTTCTTCCCCCACCAGCTTGTAAAAAATGGAAACAGGGGTATCAAGGTCAGTGGAAATTGGCATACTGAGGGCCACGATATTAGCTTTTTTCGCCTTCTCCTTAAAATCTTCCAATGATGGTGTCAGCTTCATTCAGTTCACCTTCTTATCCAGGGCCTGGCGAATATCCCCAATGAGTTTCCCCGCCTCAGCCAGCTTATTCTCCATTACCAGCTTTACTACTGCAGAGCCCACGATTACAGCATCTGCCCCCTTGGCAGCGTCAACTGCCGCCTCCGGGGAACCGATACCAAAGCCTACGGCACAAGGTGTATTGGTCTGCTTCTTAACGTGCTCAATAACCTTGTTAATTGGGCTGTAATCGATTTTTCTGACCCCTGTTACCCCGTTAACAGATACGCAATATATAAAACCGTCTGCCGTGGTGCATGTTTCACTGATGCGTTTGTCGGTAGTGCCAGGCGTTACGAATTCCACCAAATGAAGGCCCTGCTCCTTGCATACCCGTTTCATATCCCCGGACTCCTCATGGGGCACATCAGGAATAATAAAGCCATCAAGTCCTGCTGCCTTGGCATCTGCCGCCAGCTTTTCAAAGCCATAATTCAGCATTACGTTAATATAGCCCATACCCAAAACAGGCACCTGGGTAAATTTGCGGATTTCACGGACCAGCTCCAGCACCTTTTTAAGAGTCATGCCCTTTTGAATTGCCTCATAGGAGGCTGACTGAATGACCGGCCCATCGGCCATTGGGTCAGAAAATGGAATCCCCAGCTCTATTACATCAGCCCCATTATCCACTGCTGTCCTGATTGCCTTAAGGGTGCCCTCAGCATCGGGAATGCCCGCTGTAAGATAAATTACCAGTCCTTTTTTATTTTCAGCCTTAAGCTCATTAAATTTATTCTGTAAACGGCTCATAATCAAATCTCCTCTCCCAATACCTTTGCCACCTGCTGCACGTCCTTGTCCCCACGGCCGGACAGGGTAACAACCACCACTTCGTCCTTCTTAGTATTTGGCATGAGCTTTTCAAGATATGCCAAGGCGTGGGAGCTTTCAACAGCGGGAATAATTCCCTCCTCCCTACAAAGGAGCTGGAAGGCATCAATTGCCTCCTTGTCGTTGATGCCCACATATTTCACCACGCCCTCCTCGTGGAACATGGCATGCTCCGGACCTACCCCCGGATAATCAAGGCCTGCGGAAATGGAGTAAACCTCTATAACCTGGCCGTCATCGTCCTGGGCCAGATAGCTGTAAGCACCATGAAGGACGCCGGGACGGCTGGCAGGATTGGAAAGGGTCTGGGCATTGTCCCCCACCGCAGGGCCACGGCCAGCGGCCTCCACCCCAAACTTCTTTACATTCTTATCATTTCTGAATTCATAGAAGGTGCCAATGGCATTGGAGCCGCCTCCCACACAGGCTATGAGGTAATCAAGACGTCCCCCTGCCTCATCCTTGATCTGCTCCCTGATTTCCCTGCCAATAACGGACTGAAAATCCCGTACCATGGTTGGATATGGGTGAGGTCCCACGGCGGAACCGATAATGTAATGAGTATCATCAATATGTGCCGCCCAATAGCGGATTGCCTCGCTGGTGGCGTCCTTTAAGGTGGAGGTACCAGTTGTTACGGGAACCACCTCGGCTCCCAGAAGCTTCATTCTGAACACGTTCAGCTTCTGACGCTCCATATCCACAGCCCCCATAAACACCTTGCAATCCATTCCAAAGAGGGCTGCCACCGTCGCAGTGGCCACGCCGTGCTGACCGGCTCCTGTTTCTGCAATAACCCTGTTTTTACCCATTCTCTTGGCCAGCAGCACCTGCCCCAGGGCATTGTTAATCTTATGGGCCCCGGTGTGAAGCAAATCCTCTCTCTTCAGGAATATCTTTGCCCCACCGTAATGCTTGGTAAGCTTCTCCGCATAATAGAGAAGGGTTGGACGGCCCGCATACTCCACATAATACTTTCTTAAATCTGCCAGAAATTCCGGATCGTTCTTATATTTCTCATAGGCTGCCTCCAACTCTGTCAACACAGGCATTACAATTTCAGGTACATACTGACCGCCATATTTTCCAAATCTTCCCTTTGACATAATTTCTTCCTCCTCAGCTTACTTCAACGCTCTATAAAAATACTTTTTCTTTTTCACATCAGGGCAAATTCCCGGGTGGTCCTTTCCACATCCTTTGCCGTGGACAGCCCCTCACCCACCAATATGCCATCTACTCCGGCTTCATGAAGGAGCCTTACCTCCTCCAGGGTATGTATACCACTTTCACTGATTACCGTGCGGTTATCCTCCACCAGGGGCAGCAGTTCCAGAGTATTATCAATGGTGGTTTTAAAAATCTTCAGGTTTCGGTTGTTTATCCCAATAAACTTGGCGGGAGTCTTCATGGCCTTTTCCATATCCTCCCTGTCATGGACCTCCACAAGGGCATCCATGCCCAGACTCCAGGTCAAATTCAGATAATCCTCCAGCTGCTTTTGGTCAAGTATCCTGGCTATCAGCAGAACTGCATCTGCCCCCAGCATTCTTGCCTCGTAAATCTGGTATTCGTCAATAATGAAATCCTTGCGCAGAAGGGGAATTTTTACTGTCTTTCTCACCTCCGCCAAATCCTCATTCTTGCCTAAAAAGTGAGGATCCGTGTGTACTGACAGCATGCTGGCCCCATTTTTTTCATACATTCTGGCCAATTCCAGCACAGAATAGGAATGATTAAATTTCCCCTTGGAAGGTGACTGTAGCTTGCACTCGGCTATCAGGTTCCACTCCCTTTTATTAAACTGGGAGCACATGGCAAAGTTTCCCTTTTCCAGCCGCTCCTTCAAATCCTTCAAGGGAAGCCGTGCCTTGGCAGCTTCCACAATATCCCTTTTTTCGGCAACGATTTCTGCTAAATAATCTCTCATGCTTCCACCACTTTCTTTCCTGCCGCTGACAAGAATTTTCTGATCAGCTCCGGTGACTTCCTTCCATCTATTTCCATGGCCCCTGAGGCATCTATGCCATAGGGATCAAATATCGTTATGGCCTCCTGCAAGGTGTCGGCGGATATTCCGCCGGCTATTATATATGGCTTTTTCAGTCTCTTTATGGTGCTGGCGGCCTCCCGCCATTTAAAGGCGATGCCGCTGCCCCCCACAGTATTTTTGCTGTAGCTGTCTATAAGGATAAACTCTGCGGGATAGGCCTCCGCCCCTTCCACCGAGAAGTCCTCGCCATAGCGGAATGCTTTTATAATGGGCTTTTGTATTTTCTCAGCGTACTTTATACTTTCATGTCCATGGAGCTGAACCATATCAAGGCCACAATATTCAGCCAGTTTAATAACCTCGTCCAGGGGCTGGTCAACAAAAACCCCCACTTTTTTCACCCCATGAACCATGCTGCATATATCCTTTACTATGGACGGGGGACAAAAGCGCCTGAATCTGTCGCTCATAATGAAGCCCATAAAATCTGCTGTGCTGGCCGCCCTGGCCGCTTCCATATCCCTTATGCCGCATATCTTTACCCTTGCCATGCTTCTCACCTTTTCCAAAATAAAAAACCACTTCACTCCATGTACAACCCTTTACAGTTATACATGGGGCGAAATGGTTTCGCTGTGCCACCCAATTTCAGTGATATACCTCCATGTAATAAAAAAACATTTCATCCCTTACCGAGATAAAATGTCTATGCCACTGGTAATATCACCCTCTTAAGTACGGGAACCATGTCCGATACCGCAGCCCAATAACGGTGGCAACCGTTCCAGCCTAATAACGTACTCCCGCTTTCGGTGGACTCTCTTGGGACCATTCACCAAACGCTTTTCACAGGTCATTCCACCTCCGAACAAATCGGCACCTGCTCGCTATCAAAAGTTGGATTGGCTACTATTTCCCAATCAATGATTTGGATATTCAATTATCAACACCGCTATAATAATATAAATTTCACTGGCTGTCAACAAAAAATGTAAACTTTTGCATTTTTATTGATTTTACACCAAAAAACTGTAAATCATATAAACTGCCAAGCCAACTATAACCGCCAATACCATCAATGGCAGGGCCACAAAAACAAGTCCCGCAATGAGCAATGCTATGGCAATGGCGAACAATACCTTTGTCAGCGTACCCCCTCCGGAGGAAAAGCGGATAATCCGGGGCCCCTTACTGGAGCCTCCGGAACCGCCAAAACTGCCATAAGTGCTATATGTGCCATAGGAATTATCAGTATTTCCGGCCTGGCCACTCCCCTGGTCATAGCCGTTTTCATCGATAGTTATGCCGTCATAAGCGTTAATCTCAGACTTTTCCATAATACGCACATTGCCCTGGGCACAATTTGGGCATGTGCCATCCATATTAAGCTGACTGCCGCACTTCTGACAAATCATAACTATTCTCTCCTTTTACGCTTCCCGTCTTTGACGTATTCTCTTAATCAGCACCATATCGTCCTTGTCTCTGGCATGAAGAAGGTAATCCCCGATAAATTTACCTTTTATCCGAAGGCCCGGGGCAATCTCAGACAATGGAACCAGCACAAATGCCCTGTCCAGCATATGTTTATGAGGCAAGGTGAGCTCAGGGGTATCCATTTCCACCCCTTCAATATAAAGAAGGTCCAAATCGATGGTGCGAGGACCCCAATGAGTGTGACGAACACGTCCCAGCTGCTCTTCTATATCCTGACACACATGGAGGAGTTCCAAAGGTTCAAGCTCTGTTCTCACACACATGGCACCATTGAAAAACAATGGCTGGTCGGTTTTGCCCCATGGTGGTGTTTCATAGAAGGAGGATACACTAACTAAATGAATTTTTTCTGAAGCCGCCAACATTTTTATAGCTTTTCTGATGGTGGCTTCCTTATCCCCCATGTTGGAACCGATACTGATGTAGCACTCATACGTCTTACTCATTTCACTCATTCCTTTACTTGCTCTAAAAAAACATAACTCTCTATATTTAAATACACTTAAATATATTCACGTCGCTGACGCCGGATTTTTACCCCTACGTCCTTAAAAACGCCGGGTATTGGAGCCCCGGGCTTATGAATGGTGATTTCCAGGCCATCCACCAGGGGAAAGCCCTCAAATACTGCTTTGGCAATTCTATCTGCAAGATATTCCAGAAGCTTGAAGGGAACCCCTTCCACGATTTCCTTCACTTTGGCAAAAACCTCTGCATAATTTACAGTGGCCGCCAAATCATCTGTAATCCCTGCCTCATGCAGATCCAACTCCATGGCCAGATCTACAATAAACCGCTGACCCAGCCGCTGTTCCTCCGGCAGCACCCCATGCCTGCCAAAAAATTCCATACCTTCCAGATATATGCTATCCGTCATGGTTTCGCCTCCAAAATAGCATCTGTTATGCGACACATACGGGAAATAGGCAAAACATCGTGTACCCGCATAATTTCGCATCCCTTCATTATGCCTATAACACAGGTGGCCCCAGTGGCTTCCATCCTTTCCTCCACCGGCAGATTCAAGGTATTCCCAATGAAGCTTTTGCGGCTGGTTCCCAAAAGCACAGGATAGTCACTGCCATCTATGTTTTTTATTTTCTCCAGATTCTGCATTACATAAAGATTACCTTCCACGGTTTTGCCAAAGCCTATACCCGGATCAAGGATAATATTTTCCTCCTTCATTCCGGCTGCTCTGGCTGTCTTTATGCTCTCACAGAAAAAATCCCTCATGGAATCCATTATATCCATGTTGTATTCCTTGGAATCCCGGTTGTGCATAACCACCACCGGCAAATCATATTTGGCAGCAACCCGGGCCATTTGCCCCGGCTCCTCCTTATATTGGAGGCCCCAAATATCATTAAGTATATGTACCCCCTTTGAGGCCGCATATTCAGCAGTATCGGCCTTAAAGGTGTCAATGGAAACGGGCACCGGGCATTCCCTCAGCACCGGCTCCAAAAACTGGCTGAGCCTTTCTATTTCCTCATCTGCAGACATGGTCTTAAAACCGGGTCTGCTGGATTCAGCTCCTATATCTATAATATCAGCCCCTGCAGCCACCATTTCCCTCATGTGCTTCAGCGCATGATCCAGTGTGTTCCATTTTCCCCCATCGGAAAAGGAATCAGGGGTAACATTCAAAATCCCCATAATCAGTGTTCTGGAGCCAATCTCCAGGCTCTTTCCATCAGCCCACTGATAATATCTCTTACTCATTATTATCCCATCCCAACATATTCCAGGCCTGATGATAGCTCTCCCTATCACTCTTAAAGCAGCCACGGGTGGAAGATGTTATGGTCTTGGAGCCGTGGGCCATATCACCCCGCATAATCATGCAGAGCTGCTGGGCCTCCACGATTACCAGAACCCCGTCAGCCTTTAACCCCTGCTCCACGGCCCGGGCAATATCCTCAGTCATGCGCTCCTGGAGCTGTGGTCTGTGGGAAATAATTTCCACCATGCGGGTAAACTTGCTGAAGCCCGCAATAGAGCCCTCATGAGGCTTGTAGGCAATGGACACCTTGCCGAAGAAAGGCACAAGATGGTGCTCGCACATGGAATAAAAGGGAATATCCCTTACAGCCACTATGCCCTCATTTTCCACCTTGAAAAGTTCCCCCCATACATCTCCTGTGGTGGCATTTATTCCATTGAACAGGTACTCATACATCCCTGCAACCCGCTCAGGGGTCTTTTCCATTCCCGAGGCCTTGAGATCCACTCCCACCGCTTCCAGAAAATCCTGCATGGCCTGTACAGCTTTTTTGTTCATAGAATTATCCCTTCCGTTTAATCATCATAGCATCCCCAAATGAAAAGAATCTATATTTCTCCTCCACTGCCTTTTCATAAGCCTTCAGCACGAACTCCCGCCCCGCAAAAGCACTTATGAGCATTATAAGGGTTGACTTTGGCAGATGGAAATTCGTAATAATTCCATCTACTATTTTAAACTCATATCCAGGATAAATAAAGATATTTGTCCAATCAGTACGTCCATTTATCTCTCCCACAGCCGTAGCCGCAGATTCCAGGGTACGGATTGATGTGGTGCCCACGGCAATAACCCTTTTTCCCGAAGCCTTGGTGGACTTAATGAGGTCTGCCGTTTCCTGAGGAATACTGTAATATTCCTTGTGCATAACGTGTTCCTCAATATTGTCAACGCTTACGGGTCTGAAGGTCCCCAGACCCACATGAAGGGTAACAAAGCCTAAATTTATCCCCATTTCCTTCAGTTCTGCCATCTGCTCCTTTGTGAAGTGCAGTCCCGCAGTTGGTGCGGCGGCAGAGCCCTTTTCTCGGGAATAAACTGTCTGGTAGCGCTCGCTGTCCTCCAGCTTTTCATGGATATACGGCGGCAGAGGTGTCTCCCCCAGACGGTCAAGAATCTCCTCAAAAATGCCTTCATAATTAAATTTTACGATACGGCCCCCAAAATCCGTGCTGTCCTGCACAGTACAGGTAAGCTCATCGCTGAAGCGCACCACCTGGCCCTCACGGGCCTTTCTGCCAGGCTTTACAAGTGTTTCCCAAGTATCACCGTCAATGCGTCTAAGGAGGAAAACCTCCACCTTGCCGCCGGTGCCCTCACGCCAGCCCAAAAGTCTGGCGGGCAATACCCGGGTATCATTGAAAATCAGGGTATCCCCCGGCTCCAAATATTCCTTTAAATCGTAAAAATGTCTGTGCTCTATAGTTTCATCCACAGGATCCAGCACCATGAGACGGGAGGAATTTCTTGGCTCCACCGGTGTCTGGGCAATAAGCTCCTCTGGCAAATTATAGTCAAAATCAGTTAATTTCATTCTTTAAGTTATCTCCCAAAAATTAATACAGCTTGGTAATTTCCACATCTGTATAGTAGTGATGCAGAATCTCATCGTATTTCTTTCCTGCATCTGCCATAGCCTTGGCACCATACTGGGCCATACCCAGACCATGGCCGAAGCCGTGACCGTCAAATATAATAGCCACGTTGTCCCCTTCCACCTTAAGATTTGTGCCATGCATAGCCTCAGGAGCTGCATCAATAACTTTGTTGGATGCAGTGCTCTTCACGTCCTTCTTGATTGGCGGAATAGAGGCTGCCCGCTCAGTACGGATATTGAAATAGGTGCTCTTAAGGCCGAAAATCTTTCGCACATCCTGACCGCTCAGCACGATGGTCTGGCCTGTGCCCACAAATTTCACCCCATTGGCCCTGCCGGAGGCCAATACACCGTTGGCACTGGAGCTGCCCTTCACAGCAGTCATGGAAATACTCTTAAGCTGTCCGATATTTTTCCCCGCAGCACTGAGCAGCTTCTGAACCTGGGCCGCAGTAAATCTTACAGACCAGTTATGATATGGTGACTTGCTGTCATCGTCCTGGACGGAACGAAGATATGGCAGATAATTGCCCCACACGTCCTCGGAATTTTCCGTGGAACCGCCAGAGGAAGCATGATAAGGAGCATAAATTGCCTTTCCCTGATATGTCATTACCTCACCATAGGTGGCATCCACTGCCGCAGATGATGAGTCCGCCTCGTTGGCAACTCCGTCATAGGCCTGACAGTGAGTGGAATCACAAAGATCGTAGCCGGAGCCAAGATGTGCCTTCTGATTCTTGGTGTAAAGAGCGAAGGTTCTTGCCGCTACTGCCTGGGCCTTCAGCGCCTCACTGTTCCACGAAGGAGTCATTTCAGAAGGCAGTACCCCTTTAATGTAGTCCTCCAAAGACAGGCGGTTTACGATAAGCAGCTTGCCAGCCTCGGCGCTTACCACCATCTGTCCGCGGTATTCGTGACCGTTATACTTAATCTTACTGCCGGAGGCTGTATTCACAGGGGCAAAAACCAGAGAAGACACCCCAGTGCTCTTTCCATTTATCACAAGGGTATTTCCCTCGGCGGAAACATTGGCCAAAACATTGTTGTTGAAATCACTATATTTTTTGCCATTATCCCCCACAAGGGCATTCATGCCATTGGCGGAGCTGATAACTCCCTTCACTACACCTGTGCCTACACCGATTCTTATAACGCTGTCCACCCCGGCATTTCTCTTCCAGGCAGGAGCAGCCTCTTCCTTTTTCTCCTCCTTGTGTGAGGACTGAGTGCTTGGCTTAGGAGGCTCAGTCTTCTTGTGGGCAACCTGCGGTTTGGTGCCGGTGCTTGGGGTAATAACGCTGGCCTCAGCATCGGCCATTCCCCAGGTCAATGCCGCAGAACCCACGGAACCAATAAACGCCGCCAACAAACCTACGGATATTTTTTTCACTAAAATAGATTTAATCATTGTATCTACCTCTGTTTTAGAAAGATTATTTTCATATATTACAGCAAAACTATATATGGGACAGGGGGAATTTTTTCGCCTGCAAGTGCGAAGTCCACCTGCCGGAGGCTCAGCATGGGCACGCATTATTATACACCTCGATGTAAGTGCGACCCCGTCGCCTATGAAGATGCCACATTATAAAGTACATGCTGATTTGGACGCAGCACTGAAGCCGAAAAAGTTTCTCCTGGCCTGGCCGAAAAAGTTTTCCTTACCTTACTGAAAACTATGTTGCTTCTTGTAATGCTTTTTTCCGTGCCTTAGCTTCCTTTTTTCGCTGCTTTCGTATGGCCTTGCTGTAACGCTCTTCCTCGCTGAAAATACAGCCGCAATATGGCTGACGGTACAGCTCCAGCTCCTTGCTGATATCAATGCCCTCCTGCCAGCCAGGACGGAAATCCTCGTAATAGAATTTCACCCCATACAAATCTGCAAAATGCCGGGCCGTTTCCTTCATCAGCTCATGCTGCTGATAAATACTGTAAAACAGGGTGGAGGTGAAGGCATCAAAGCCATTTTCCGCCGCATATTTTGCCGCCTGCTCCAGACGCCATGTGTAGCACATACGGCAACGGCCATTTTCCACAGACTCTGCCGCCAGGGCCTTCTTCAAAAAATCCCTCAGCATATAATTTTCATCGGTAATAATCTCCATATCCACCTTCTGAGCAAAATCCTTGGCCGCATTAAGGCGCATTTCCCATTCCTTGTATGGGTGAATATTGGGATTAAAGAAATATCCCGTGGGCTCAATGCCGTCCTCCCGCAGCTTCTTCACGGGATAGCAGGAGCATGGCCCACAGCACATATGAAGCAATAAATTCATTATTATAAACCTTTTAAAATCGCGTTATATCTCCGGATAAGGTATGCCCATGTGCTCATAGCCCGCCTTGGTCACCATACGGCCCCTTGGGGTCCGGTTTATAAAGCCAAGCTGCAAAAGATACGGCTCATAGACGTCCTCAATAGTATCGTTTTCCTCGCTGATGGCCGCCGCCAGGGTGTCAATTCCCACAGGGCCGCCGCCAAATTTTCTTATCATGGAATCCAGCATACGCCTATCAGTATGGTCAAGGCCCATCTTGTCCACCTCAAGGCGCATCAGGGCTTCATCTGCAATCTGATCAGTTATGACACCGTCTCCCGTTACCTGAGCAAAATCCCGGACCCGCTTCAAAAGTCGGTTGGCAATACGTGGGGTACCACGGGAACGACGGGCAATTTCCAGTGCCCCCTTGTCCTCTATGCCGATATCCAGTATCTCCGCCGCCCGCTTGATAATCAGCACCAGATCATCGGGCTTGTAGTATTCAAGACGGGAAATAACCCCAAAGCGGTCACGGAGAGGAGCTGCCAGTGCTCCCGCCCTGGTGGTGGCACCAATCAATGTAAAGGGTGCAATGTCCAGACGAATGGAGCGGGCACTTGGCCCCTTGCCGATGACAATATCCAGGGCAAAATCCTCCATGGCGGAATACAGCACCTCCTCCACATTACGTGAAAGACGGTGAATCTCATCAATAAACAATACATCCCGCTCATTAAGATTGGTTAAAAGTGCCGCCAAATCCCCGGAATGATTAATGGCCGGACCGGAGGTTATGCGAAAATTAACCCCCATTTCATTGGCGATAATCCCCGCCAGGGTGGTCTTCCCCAACCCCGGAGGGCCGTACAGCAATACGTGGTCCAAGGCCTCCTGACGATTAAGGGCCGCCTTGATAAAAATATCCAGATTGTCCTTGGCCTTGTCCTGGCCGATATATTCCCGCAAATGACGGGGACGCAGACTGTACTGCCAGTCATCTCCCGACTGCTCATTCATGGTGACAATGCGATCATCACCGAAATTAATTTCCTCCATCCCCTATCACCTCCTGGAAAGCTGCTTCAAAGCCAGCTTGATTACACTCTGAACGTCAGCCTCAGGGTCAATTTTTCCCATATTCTGGAAGGCTGAATTGACCTCGGCCTGACTGTATCCCAGAGACATAAGGGCCGCCGCTGCCTCGCTTAAGGTATCCTCTCCCACCTGGGACTCTCCAAATAAGCCACCCACATGCTGGGTATCATCTTCACTGCTGCTGAAGGTCAGCTTGTCCTTCAATTCAAGAATCATGCGCTCCGCAGACTTCTTGCCAATACCCGGCAACGCAGTCAGAGCCTTTACGTTCTTGTTCTGCACCGCCTGTGCCAGTCCATCAGGTGTAATGGCCCCAATAATGCCCATGGCCACCTTTGGACCGATGCCGCTGATGGCAATAAGAAGCTGAAACAGATCATACTCCTCCTGGGTGGAAAAGCCATAAAGCTGCATGGCATCCTCCCGAACGCTGAGATGGGTAAAGAGCATGGTCTCCTGCCCCTGTCTCAGTCTGGCTCTGGTATTGTTGGACACAAATACCCTGTAGCCCACGCCTCCCACATCAAGAAGACAATAATCTATAAAAATGTACTCAACTTTTCCCTTTAAAAAACCAATCATCTAAATACAAAACTCCGATTAATTATTTTCGTTCTTCCAAAGCCTGGCGCAGGGCCTTTTTCATAACCTCAGTATCCGGCTCAATCCCCGTCCAAAGCCGCAGGGACTCTGCCCCCTGTCCCACCAGCATAGCCTCCCCGTTAAGGGTTTCACAGCCATGCTCCCGGGCAGTCTTCAAAAATAAGGTTTCCGCAGGCGTGTAGATAATATCATAGGCCAGGATCCCCTTTGGCACCCTGTCCCAATTCAAAGGAGGCATGGCCTCCACATAAGGGCACATTCCAAGAGGAGTGGCATTAATGAGAAGCTCCGCCTTTTCCAGGGCAGCCTCAAACTCAGGAGTGCTCCAGTCCAGCAAAGTAATTTCCATGTACTTAGAAAAATACTCCACCAATGGGCGCACCTTTGGCACATTCCGCACCCCAATGGTAAGGGAGGCAACATTCTCCTGAATAAGGCCCCAGATAATAGCTCTGGCCGCCCCGCCGCCACCGAGAAGAACTGCCCTCTTTCCCTTTGGCTCATAGCCCTTCTCCTTCATTCCCCCGATAAAGCCCTTCACGTCTGTATTGTAGCCGGTGAGAACACCGTCCTTGTTGACAATGGTGTTTACTGCCCCAAGGATTTCCGCATCCCTGTCTATAGAATCGAGGTACTTCATAACCCTTTCCTTATGTGGAATCGTTACATTAAGGCCGCAAATGCCCATAGCCTTCATGCCCTTTACAGCTGCCTCCAGCTTGCCATCCGCCACGGGAAATGCTGTATATATGTAGTCCAGCCCCGCCGCCTCAATAGCCGCATTCTGGAACACCGGTGACAGTGAATGTGCCACAGGATTGCCAATAACCGCCAAGGTCTTCGTCTTCCCAGTAATCATAAGCAAAACACCTCAAAACTATATAAAAACACTTCTACTTTTAGCTAAAGAACATCTTTAATATTATACCATAATAGGAAATCCAAAAACATTAGTAAATGGAGGAATAAAATCCTAAATATGGTATAATTGGCAAGTAAAGGTTTAATAAAATTATCAAAAATATCCCCCAGCAGGAGAAGGTGAGTTATATGACCTACGAGATGAAAATGCAGGAAGCCCGCAATGATGGCCGGGACGAAGGCGAAAAAATTGCTGACCGCCGTACTGCTAAACGTATGCTGGCCAAAAATAAGCCTATAGATGAAATCCTGGAATTCGTTGATTTAACAAAGGAAGAAATCCAGGAGCTGGCCAAGGAAATCCAATAATACGCAAAATAACAAAAGCCAAGAGTGCATTTTTAACACTCTTGACTTTTATTTTTGATCATTCCAATCAGCTATTTTCATCACCGCAGTAAAGCGGAATAACATTTATGAGCGGTTCTTCGTATGGATGAACGCGCCTGATGGCCTGCAAAGTGCGGGGCAGATTATCCTTCATAACGTTTACCTCCACCTTCAGCTCATCTTCCTCGCTTATGACATTTTCTTCGCCAATATATGGCTTTGCGCCATCAAGGGGTCTCCAGGTGCCCCTGACGCGGCTATAAGAAAGGCAGCTGTCATAATTGCCGATATGCCCTGCATCAACAGTCTGCAACGCCTTTTGCAATTCCTTAAAATGACTTTCCGGTATATAAATCTCCAGCTTAAAATGCTCCATATTGCACCTCACCTGAAAAACAGATTGGCTATCACACTCAGGACAATGCTGATTATAATACAGGTCATTACGGGGAAGTGAAAAGAACTGTTTTCCCCCACCACATTAATATCCCCTGGCAGCTTGCCAAATGGAATAATTTTGCCGCCAAAATGAATCACACAACCAACCACCACAAGAATTATTCCCAAAATTATAAGTATCTTTCCAATATCCGTCATTTACAAATACCCTTTCATAAGCCATTTTCATCCCTTGGCTGAGCTGCGTCAATACTCCGCATTTACTCTACCCCTGGGAAGCTGTCCACATACTTGATTTTAATATCAGGGAAGCTTTCCACAAACTGAACGGTAAAATCCTCTCCGTACTCCACAAACTGCCATTTGCCGATTGCATCAGGAAAGGAACTGACTACTTTCACCCGCAAATCCGGAAAGGCTTCAACTACCTTTACCTTCACGTCAGCAAAATGCTCCACCACCTTCACCTTGCCATAGAGTCTTATGTCTTTGTAATAACCGTCCTTATTTATTACTGTGGCAGCAAAAGCGGTAGCCGAACACATCATTATCAGGGCAAAACACAGAAGCATAGTCACACGTTTTCTCATGGCCAGCATCTCCTTTTCAGAAAGCATTTATTTCTGTTTCAAATGGTTATTTAATGGCTATTTTATCGTCTTGCTCATTTAACAGCAGTCAGATCCGCTGGTAACAGCTCTGCCGCCTCTTTATCCAAAATAACCGCCACATCTCTGTGCAGCTGTAAAATCGAGGCTGGTGCCTCCGGGGTAACATCACCACAAAGAGCCTTATATACTGCCTTTGCCTTGTTCCTGCCATTGGCCAGCAAAATGACGTGCTCAGCCATCATTATGGTCTTTATCCCCATACTTATGGCATAGCGTGGCACTTCGTCCACATCGTTAAAAAATCTGGAATTAGCCAATATGGTTTCCTCATCCAGCTCCACCTTATGGGTTGTGGCCGCAAATTTCACATCAGGCTCATTAAATCCTATATGGGCATTCTGGCCGATTCCCAATACCTGCAAATCTATTCCGCCCTTGGCTGCAATAAGCTGCTCATAACGCTCTCCCTCTGCCACCACATCCTGGGCCACGCCGTTGGGAATGTGGACATTTTCCGGCTTAATATTTATATGCCTGAAAAAATGTTCCTGCATAAAATAGTGATAGCTTTGGGGGTTGTCCGGGCCCATGCCGATATATTCATCAAGATTAAAGGTGGTTACCTCGGAAAAATCCAATCCTACTGTTCTGTGTACTGCCACCAGCCGTTCATACATAGAAAGGGGCGTACTGCCGGTAGCCAGCCCCAATACACTGTTTGGCTTCAAATAAATCTGGCCGGCAACAATCTTGGCTGCCTCCAATCCCATCTGCTCATACGAATCAGTAATTACAACGCGCATATTGGCTACCTCCCCTCCATATTCTCAATGTCTTTTCTATATTATACCCCATATATGAAAATTTTTATATTTTTACATTTTGACCTATTGACTTTTTGACTTATGTGACTATAATAATAATTGAGGAAGGGGAAAAGGAAAAATCCCCCACCTCACCAATTAAATCAATTATCTAAATGAAAGGGGATCGTTACTATGTTAGGTTTAGTTCCATTCGCAATGAGAAATGATTTGGCACGTGAGGAAGATGGATTCGATCGCCTGTTCAACTGGATGAGTCAACCAATTGCAAGCATCTTCAGCGACACAGGTTTCAGTGGCAAGTCCTTCAACGTGGATGTGAAGGATAATGGCGACAGCTACGAGCTCGAGGCTGAGCTGCCTGGCTTTGCCAAGGAAGATGTACACCTTTCCTATAAAGACAATTATCTTTCCATCTCTGCCAACAAGGAGGAATCCAAGGACGAAAAAGATGATCAGGGCAACTTCATCCGTCGGGAGCGCTATTCCGGCAGCATGAGCCGTTCCTTCTACATCGACAATATCGATGAAAATAATTGCAGTGCCGACTTCAAGGACGGTATTCTCACCGTGACCATGCCGAAGCTGTCAGCTCCTGTGGAAGAAATCTCCCATGAGATTCCAATCCACTGATGGGTAATCCAAATCCCATCCTAATTTTTCAGATTTGATTCACTAAGATCTCGTAACAAACAAAGAATCGGACCTTCACCATTGTGAGGGCCCGTTTTTTTTTACCAAATTTTGTCTATACTCTAAAGATAACTAACTCCCCCATTACCTCATAAACACTAAATGACATATATAGGCATATCTATCCCATCAAAACTTTAATAATGCGCTTTTGGTATTCGAAATATTTAATAAAAATAATAGTATTTTGTAAATATATTATGTATAATATTATATATGATTAATAATATTATACGGAGATGATTAAATGTTTGCAAAATGTTGTGGGGCTACTACTTTGGGGGTGGATGGCCAAATTATAGATGTAGAGGTGGATGTGGCCAATGGCCTTCCCGGAGTGGAGATGATTGGTCTTCCAGATACCATGGTGCGGGAGGCAAAGGAGCGGGTAAGGACAGCGGTAAAAAACTCTGGTATCAAGGTGATGCCCCAGAAAGTGACAATAAATCTGGCTCCAGCCGGCATTAGAAAGGATAGCCCGGGCCTTGATTTGCCTATTGCTATGGCTATGATGGCGGCTTATGGAATAATAACCCAAGAAAGTATAGAGGGATATTTGTTTTCGGGAGAGCTGTCCCTTGAGGGACAAGTGCGAGGTGTGGCCGGTATTTTGCCCATGGCCATAAAAGCTAAGGAAATGGGATTTAAGGCATTTTTTGTGTCTGGTGAAAATGTCAATGAGGCACTACTGGTGGATGGCTTGGCAGTATATAGGGTGGAGACCCTACAAGGCCTTATAGATTACCTTAATGGCAAAGTGGTCTGGGAACAATCCATACCTACAGAAGATGAGCAGGAAATAAATGATGAAACAACGGAGGATTTTGCTGATGTTCAGGGGCAGTTTGTAGCCAAAAGAGCTTTTGAAATCGCTGCGGCAGGGGGCCACAACATTTTGCTGGTGGGAAGTCCTGGGGCAGGCAAGACCATGCTGGCCCGTCGTTTAAATTCCATTTTGCCGGAAATGACATTGGATGAAGCTTTGGAAGTGACGAAGATTTACAGTATTTCAGGGATGTTGAAGAAAAATAGGGGTCTTGTTACCAAAAGACCATTCAGGAGCCCTCATCATACAACATCTGCTGTAGCCATGATAGGTGGTGGCACCATTCCCCATCCTGGGGAGGTGAGCCTTAGTCATAATGGTGTGCTATTTTTAGATGAACTGCCGGAATTTGGAAAGCAGGCCCTGGAGGCTTTGCGTCAGCCCTTGGAGGATGGGTCTGTAAGCATTGCCAGAGTAAATGCATCGTTGACTTTTCCATCCCGTATAATCCTATGCTGTTCAATGAACCCATGCCCCTGTGGTTATTACAATGACCCAGAAAAGCAGTGCGACTGCTCCTATCAGGAAATAAAGCGTTATAACAGAAAAATATCGGGACCTTTGCTGGACAGAATAGATATTCAGATTAGAGTGCCACGAGTAACATATAAAGAACTGACAGCAACAGAAAAGGCAGAGTCATCGGCTGTAATAAGAAAAAGGGTATCAAAGGCCAGGGATCGTCAGCTGGCAAGACTGGGAAAATACGGTATTGTGTGCAACGCCCAAATGACTTCATCTATTTTGAAGAAAACATGTAAAATTACCCAGGAGGCACAAAGGCTGCTAAAGTCAGCATTTATTGATAAAAGTATGTCTGCCCGTTCTTATGACAGAATTAAAAAGGTGGCCCAGACCATAGCAGATTTGGATGGCAGTGATGAGATAAAGGGAATCCATCTGGCAGAGGCTATACAGTTAAGAAATGAAATAGGAGTTTAAAAAATATATACGAAAATCAACAACACCCCGAAAACAGCAGTGATGCTGTTTCCGGGGGATGAATTTTTATGCCTTCCGATAAGGGGCATTTATTGGAAGTCTATCATTTTTTCTTGGCAAAACTTTCTGCATCCGAGGATTTAAAATTATATATAGGCTTCAAAATATCAATAATATTCACTGATTTTGCAACCATATCAACAATTTCCCCTAAAGATTTATATGCCATGGGGGCCTCATCAAGAGTACCTTCATTTACAGATGTAGTATATATTCCTTCCATTGCTTTTCTGTACTCATCCATTGACAAAGAATTAATCGCCTTTGTTCTTGACATTATACGCCCCGCTCCATGCGGTGCAGAGTAATTCCATTCCGGATTGCCTTTACCTATAGCCAGTATACTTCCATCTCTCATATTTATAGGAATAAGAACCCTTTCACCCTCATAAGCAGCTATGGCACCTTTTCTAAGAATCATCTTATCGATATCAATATAATTGTGTATAGTATGGAATGCGTCCATTCCCTTCATCCCGATTCTCTCAAGAAGGATATCCGCCATAATCTCACGGCTTCTTTTGGCAAAATTCTGACAGATCTTAACATCATGGAGATAAGCCTCAAATAACTGTCCAGTCAAATAACAAAGATCCTCTGGCATATCAGGAGTTTCTCGGTCCTTTTTCTCCTTCAATGCCTTAAGTGCTTGCTGTATTTCCTTATCCCTGCCCTGTTCCTTATATGTGCGAATTATCTTTTCCTGGGTTTTAAGATAATCATTGATACCTTTATGCTGATCAATGGCCATATCCTGATATAATTCGGCCACTTGTTTACCTAAGTTACGGCTTCCACTATGAATTACAAGATACTTTATCCCATCTGTGGTTACATCAACCTCGATAAAATGATTTCCCCCACCAAGGGAACCTAGGCTGCATTGAAGCCTATTGATTTTTTTAAGCTGCTCGTAACATTTAAGGCTGGATAAATCAAAGGCTTCCTGTGCAATATCCCATACATTCATCCCAGACGGAATATAGTGCGCCGCTTCATCAAGCCTGGCTAAATCAACATCTGACTTACCAAGCTTTATTGTATACATACCACAACCAATATCCACGCCGACCACATTAGGAACTACCTTGTCAGTTATAGTCATGGTGGTTCCTATAGTGCAGCCTTTACCGGCATGAACATCTGGCATGATACGAATACTGCTGCCATCGGTAAACTCATAGTCACACATCCGTCCAATCTGTTTCATAGCAAATGCATCAATCGCAGCTGCATAGCAAATAGCTGTATTTCTTTTGCCCTTAATTTCAATCATTGTAGTATCCTCATGCCACAATCTTCTTATATCTCTCAGAAGAAATAACTCTCATCATAAACTGGTACGGATTCAGACTATTTTCCTGCACCATGGAAAATATCTGCGGGGTGCATCCGGAAATCAGTGTAACCCCCTTTTCATTAATGGTAACAGGCTGTTGTCTGCTTCTGCTGTCAACATTCCAGAACACCAACTCTGGCAACCTGTAGCCGTGCTTTTCAAAATTTCCCTTGGCATTTTCAAAATTTGTCAAAGAAGAATTTTCTGCACAGCAATCAAACTCCATATCGGATATTATATAAAGCCTTGTGGGCATATCCTTTTGTGAAAGTCGATTTTTTACTGCCGTCCTGAGGATAATGTCAAATGTAGCAGCAATATCAGTATTACTGCATTCATTGTATCCCATGCAATAGTTTATCTTCTCATAAATATCTCGTCCCTTTATCTCAACAAGCTGCGGTGTGTTCGAAAAAGTTATAAAATGGCCCTTAAACGCCCCGGTATTATGCTCAGCAAAATAGATTCCCAAGGACTCTGCCACTGCTGCAGGCAAAGGATTATTTCCCCAATACATAGAGCCGGAACCATCCACAACTGCCAAAGCATTCTCACTTCCAACATAATTCTCCAGAGAATTCCAGGCCACATCCAAGGCATGTCTTTCCCCTTCCGTGATACCTTCGTATCCCCTTGCTCTATTAATGATTGGCGCAACAATATCATAGGGCGTAAGAGTACCTGTATGCATAACGGAAGAATCTGCCTCAGCTCTGTCCAGAAAATCCATATATCTCTCCTGGTCATTCCTGTAAAATGCCCGTCTATATTTAAGAAGCGCCTTGGAAGGCTGCTTCTCATAATCAAATGAATAATCCTTTTCTCTGAGATTATTCTCTATAATTTTGATACGCCCACGCAAAGCTGTCAGCAGTTTTCTGTAGGCAGCATCAGTAAGGCCTAATTTCTTAGCAATCTTTTTCCCGGCTTTTACGGTATCCTTATTGCTGGCATTCACAGATGGAAGCCACTTTGCAAGCAAAGACACCCCACCACCATTTTCAAGTGCCTTCCTATCGTCATCAAGCTGCTTCCTGAAATAATCCATAAGAATATCCTCGCAAGGAGTATTTAACAAGACAAGAAGGTCATCATATCTGCCATACTCTGCGACATATTCTATGTTCTTCTTAACTGTTTCCTGTTCATTTTTTGCCAAATAGCCCAGAATGGTTTTAAAGGTTCTTCTTTCTCCCAGGCCGCCTCTAATATCTCTTGCATAGAAGAGAATCTTGGTTGCCAAATCAGGATTTTCAGCATAAGCCTTTATAAATCTCGTAATTATATCTTCCTCATCTGCATGCCTTAATGCTCCAACTGTAGCAAAAAAATCCAGGCAGTCTGACATAGTTGATTTATATGTAACCGCACCATTCTCAGTATAACCCTTGTTTGCTTCATTTTTCAAAAGGTCTAACATTTTCAGTTCCTCCCTACATACAACCACAAGATACATTCTTAACATGACAGAAAGACTCTGCCTTTCCATCATGACAGATGATAATCACCTAATCTGATTCTGCTATATTGTTTGCTGTTAGCATCTTTTAAGTTGTTATGCGGCCCATGGAATGTAGCCCCGATGAGCCTCAAGATACAATTTTACAGACCGCCGCGAGCTCTTACCACGCAATGCCAGAATCGTGCTACATACAATCCTTCAACGGTTTATCATATATGTGCTGTTTGTATCTTTCTTCCTTTGGGTAATCTTTGGTTTTCACAAGACACCTTTTTAAAGACAGAATTTTTCCTGCATTCTGCAGTTTTCTGGTCCAACGCTTTTCCATTTAGTTGATCGCATATAAAATTGCTGTATGTGTCTTTTACTGCAAACTATCCCCAATAATTGTGGGGACGTGCTTTGGTGTTCTTATGATACAACAGAAAAAAGGATATTGAAAGAAGCAGTTTTCTACGATATTACAACCCCAATTATTATTTATTTTATGCTATAATTGAATATAATATCATAAAATTACAACCCCAATTAGGAGGCACTATGACAGAGAAATACAAAATTTATATACCAAAAGAAATGAAATCTCGGCTTTTAAATGATGCTGAACTTTTTGAATTCACCAAGAAGGATGGCTCCATCAACTTAAATGCCTTTTTGAAAGAGCTGCTGATCAATTATTTCGATGAATACAGGGACAAAAAAGCAACGCTTCTTAGTACGATTCTTGCAGACCTTAGTGAATTCCCGTCTATTTCCCGAACTGATGCAAATGCAATAGCAGATAAAATCATTAATACATACATGAAAAGCGACAAATATCGAACAGAGCGAACCACGGCAATCACCCTTACAGTAAGTGGCCGTTCCTTTGATGTTATGAAATCCATTGAGAATAATCTGCTTACAGATATTTCCTTGTCGCAATATATTAATGACCTCTTTAGTTCATATCTATCCATAGCACGTGACAAGCGTGAAATGATTATTTTCCGAAATACCTTTGAAGAATTAAATGAAGCAATACAAAGTAAAAGGATAATTACCTTTTCCACCTCTACAGTTAAGGACCTTATATTTGAGGTAAACCCATATCTCATAGCCGCATCCAAGGAAGAGCAATGTAACTACCTCTTATGTACAGATGTCATTAACCAAACAATTCATACATATAGGGTCTCCAGAATTACCGCACTGTACACTACTTCAAAATGCTATATTCCTGACGAAGCTCTCCGCCAGCAAATACTTGAAATTGCACAAAAGAATCCCCAGTCAACCTCAAAATATATTGATGCAGTAGTAAAGTTGACAGACCGTGGCGTTCATAAGTTCCGAATGATTGTAAAAAACAGACCAGATGTACAAAAAAAAGAAGGAAATACCTATTACTTCAATTGGCCAAAATTTGCCCTTGAAGACTATTTCCACCGCTTCGGATATGATGCTCTCATAATTTCTCCCGAAGAGTGTCGGGAATCAATGAAACGTTTCTACGGAAGATCATTAGACGTGTACATGAAAAATCGTCTCTAAGTATGAGGGAAACCGTATGTTTCATTGGCAGCCTCTTTCTCATACCACAATCTTGCTTTTGAATCAGATACCCGTAATAGGACAGAATAATGTGTCCAAGATAGCATAGGAGAAGATTGTGCAGTCAGTGATTGCACAATCTCTGGGAACATACGATAAAATTCCAAATATTGATATATTGCTCTTTTGGAAAAGCCCCTCCCATACTTTTCAGTAAGCTTAGTTGAAAGTGTAGCTATAATCTTCAATCCATAATTATCTTCACGCTTGTTGCTGACCAGTTCTTCTTCAGCAATTCTCTTTCCCAATAACCAGTTTCTTTTCAACAGTTCAACATTCACCGCGTGAAAAGCTGCCTTCTGAGAATTTTCTATTATCCTGCATACATCATCAACTATATTGGTAGTTACCTCATAGTTAATATTCAGCACCTCATTGTTAGCCATAATACTGCTTCCTCCCAACTCTTATCATTTCTCCACAACATTTTACAAGTATAATTATCATATCTACATAATATTATTAATTATATATTATATTTCATCTAATAATATTATGCAATATTATTGCTTTACATTATCTTTTTTTCAAAAATAAAGAACCCATGGGAAAGTTATCCCCCATAGGCCCTTTTCAGCATTATAAACAAACTATTCAATGCCTGGACGGAATAAGTGAAGCATAAGACTCACCCATCAGAACATGCTTATATCCTTCGCCTGAATCCTTCTGCGGACAGGTGAGGCTAACATCCACACAGGATTGGAATACCATAACAATGTCGCTGCCACCAAAGAGAAAATACCCCATAGGATCCCCCTTCCTGACAACATCTCCCACAGCCAGATTATCTTCCCAGTTGCAGGAGCAGATCTGAGACATTCCAATAGGTAAAATAGCCACAAGGCCATACTCATCTGTATCAATAACAACGCAATCCCTGGTTTCAATCATTTGCCATCCTGGAATTTCATCAATCAAACGATAGCGGGACAGCTTTGGATCCCACTCAGTAACTCCGCCGGCAGCGTTGGTCCCCGGGATTTTGCGCAGCTCAACAATTTTTCCGCTAACCGGGAAATGATACCGATGATAGTCATTTACATCAAGGAAAGTATGGGTTAAGGTACCACCCTTAAATGCATCGCCATAAGCGGAGCCAGGTCCCAGTAATTGAGGGATAGATGTAAAGTTAGCGGACTTAATGGCAACCCCTTCTTTTTGTATAAGATTACCTGTTTCGTCTATCTGCCAAATCCCCTGCGGGGTGGAATCTGCCGGAGCAACCACCTGGCTATCCGCAATTGGACGAACAGATGGATCTACCAAATGGCGGGCAAACCAGTCGTTAAAGCTGTTCCATACATTATGGTCTGCATACCAACCATACTGCATATTCATGGAAGGATCCTGCTTTATTCTCTGATAGTAGCTGTCCTTCCAGCTCTCCTTTGTCGAAAGGAACCGGCCCCATTCATTGGAATAGTCCCGACACCAAGTGGCAATAGGTTCATGATACTGAAGGGAAGGATAGTAGTATCCGCGGTTCTCCAGCTCCTCCAGTGGCTGATCCACTATAAACCAGAAATAATCAACGCTCTGATCTATATGGCTATATAGTGTAGGATAAGATGCATCCGAAAGCACATTCCACGGCATACAGGTCACGGCCCAATCCAGAAATGTATATAATTCATCCACACTTTGAATCGGATTGGTGTTGTGGTCCGGATTAATTACACGGGCCTTTGCAATGGATTTTTCCATCAGCCTCATCAGCTCAGGATCATCATTCAGATATTTCATCATGGAGATAGTGGCCTGAGAATGAGGCAAACCTGATGGTGGAACTGCCGCCTGTGCCCCGATGCTGTAAAGCAGCAACACCATCCCCAACAACAACGTAACGACTTTTCTTTGCATAAAAAGAACCTCCTTCCTTCTATCCGTAAATGAATAAACATATCGACATAATCTGGTTTTTACTTCGACATATTATTTGAAAAATCCTTCTGCTTTAACTGCTGACACCCCCTCGACAAGCACAAAAAATCCGCACCCACTATAAATGGATGCGGATTGCATTTAAAAATTAAATTTTAAACTTGCCGGTTTCCTGAGAAAGGTCAGTTGCAAGGGATGCCAATGCCTGGGAGGCAGAAGCAATTTCCTCGGAGGACGCTGACTGTTCCTCTGCAGCTGCAGAAATAGTCTGCGTATGGTCACTGGTAACACGGCTTACATCATCAATGTTATCAACAGCCTTTACGATATTTCTGGTACCAGAAGCAACGGTAGCAG
Source organism: Anaerovibrio sp. RM50 (assembly GCF_000622005.1). Classification (GTDB taxonomy): domain Bacteria; phylum Bacillota; class Negativicutes; order Selenomonadales; family Selenomonadaceae; genus Anaerovibrio. The sequence continues at coordinate 80,894 of NZ_JHWV01000001.1, forward strand.
CTGACTTACTGATAGAGTGCATCTTCTGTTCAATGCTTGTTACCATTTCCATAATCTTGGTAAACTGTACGCCTACACCCTGCACAGCCTCAGCTCCTTGCTGAACCTCAACAGAGCCCTGCTGCATTGCAGTAACAGCCGCTGAAGTATCATTCTGAACAGAGCTGATACGCTCCTTTATTTCCTCGGCAGCCGCTGAAGACTGTTCAGCCAGTTTTCTTACTTCCTCAGCAACAACGGAGAAGCCTCGTCCAGCATCTCCAGCCCGTGCAGCCTCAATTGCCGCATTAAGGGCCAACAGATTTGTCTGGTCAGCAATGCTGGCAATGGTTTCAACTATCTGGCCTATCTGCTGGGAATTATCACCCAGCTTCTGAACAACGCCCTCCAGCTGACGAACTGATTTCTCAATTCCCTGCATACGCTCAGTAGCATGCTTCATCAATTCCTCGCCCTGACGAGCTGCATTGGCTGTTTCTGCAGTATCTGCTGCAACCTCCTGGGCCTCAGCAGTCATGTTATCGATATCCAAAGAAACATTATCTACATTCTCTCTGGTGCCATCAACATTCTGCAGCTGCTTTTCCATACCCTCAGCAACTTCAGTAACCGTTTCAGCTACATTAGTAGCCGCCTGAGCTGCCTGATGGGCTCCAGCAGTCAATTCCTCACTGGAAGCTGCCAACATTTCAGCAGATTTCTTAACACCGCCGATAAGCTTTTTCAGATTTTCGTTCATGTTATTAACATCGGCAGAAAGCTGTCCTAACTCATCCTCAGAATCAACATGGAGCGGACGCTGATCCAATATACCATTGGACATTTCATTAACACGGTCAGCCAAATGCTCTACGACCCTGACAATACGGGTAGAGAATTTCAAGCAAGCAAATACTATCAATAAAATACCAACTATAGTAAGAATACCATAAACTATTTTCATAGTGCGAAGCTGACTAAATACGAAGCTGGTTGGAGCTGATACTACTGCCTTCCAGCCAGAAGTAGGAATAGTAGCATAAGCAACTACCTTCTCTTCGCCACCAGCGTCAGTTACAAAAAAGCCCTTATCATTATTTTTAATCTCGGTGGCAAAGGCCTTAAGAATCGGATTATCATCTGTTTTAGACAGGTTTTCTTCTTCATTGGCAGAGGCAATAATAATACCACTCTCAGGGTTTATCAGCATGCCCTTGCCCTCGCCACGGAATTTAATGGCCTTAGCCTGCTCAGCCAAGGTATCTATCTTAACGTCTTCACTAAATACGCCACCGACAGCGCCCTTACGATCATAAGGGACGGCAATAGTAACAACCATACTTCCACTGCTGACGTCCTTGTATGGATCAGTATAAATAATGTGACCTGCCTTTTTTGCATCTACATACCATGGACGCTTAGTCCATTCTCCCTGTCCAGTCAAGTCCCCATCATGCCATGCCATAGCAAATCCGTCATCCATTGCATGAATATCATCAAGGACTTCCTTATCATCGGCAATTTGCCCTACCAATTCATGACGCTTCATCATATCTGTACTATCAGCCGGAATCTGTTTAAATACATTAGCACCAGATATAACTATCTGCCCCTTGGCATTAAGCCAAGCGTCAGCCTGAGCAGACTGTCTTCCTATTTCGGCTATAATCTCTTCTTCCATAGTCTTTTCCAGTGAAGTAGAAGCTGTAAAATAACCAATAATAGATACAACGGCCATTATTACACCTGCTATACCGGACAGCATAAAAAACTTTTGTTTAATACCCATTTTCTTTATACCTTCCTTTCCTATTACTTTTTACCTACTATTTTCATGATATCATTAACCTATATTTTATTCAATATTTCATCCAAAAATTTATTATTGCTATTATGTATCCCAAACACAGCAATTAATTATAAAAATTTTTATTTTTTCGCTTAATTTTCTTAGCTTAGGTGTTTCGTCCCCGTTTTATACAAGAAGTACATTTTTATACGTTTTATACATCAAAATTGATATTGTTTGACTCAGAGCCATGTCAGGTAATATACTTATCCTTGATATTTTACTCAAATGAAGGAAAGTGTATCATAATGAATATAATTAGCACCCCAAAAATTCTTATTACGTGCGCAATAATGGCCGCACTTATTTCTTTTTGCTGTGTGACAGCTCAGGTAGCTGCCAATGAATACAAACATATCCCTACATCCAGAGAAGAACTTAACAATGCTGAAAGGGATTTAAAGGTTCTCAAAAAAAGATATCCTGACATAGAAGAAAGTACCTTTATTACTGATAATATTCAGGCACCGCTTATAAAAAACAACCCCGACCTATTAAAAAAAGCCATCAAAAAGCATGACGATGGCCTAAGAAAAGTATATATAATAGATAAAAAACATCCTGAAAGCGTTGGCAAGGGAATCTTCACTATTTCAGCGGGAAATATAGCCCTTACCCAGGGACTAATTAATGCAGAAATGGCACTGGAGCCGGGTTCTTACGCTCCAAAGCCAAACAAGGACTACGACGTATATGCCATAAGCAGTCTGGCTGTTGATTATGCCAAGGAAGCTGCCCGCTGGTATTACAATGATGATAAGGCCCAAATGGACAACAACGCAGACGAATTTGCCGTAACACTGTTGGAAAACGTGCCAACCTTAAGTATTGGCGGTAAGATCATGTCTGACCAGCGCTGGCAGGCAACACTTGGGAATATTCCTTCCTTTGAGGCCGATGAAACCGGTAAATCCCTTGAAAACGATGAAGGAAAGATCGCCAATCCATACGACACCTACGGACATATAATGGGGATTTCCCAGAACCGCGTTGGTTTTACCTACGATGATATTTCCACCAACCAGCTTTTGGTGGCAGACAGAAACGGTGACTACTGGAGTGTTTTCGCTCCCCCACAATTTGATGTGACCAAGCTGGAATTTGAACGCGCATTAGAAGATAAAACTATCATGACCCGTGGTGAAGACAGGGCTTATTATGCTGCGGGCCAGATTGCCTGGGCCATAGAAAACGACGCCTGGGATTCCAGCCATGTTGAAATGGCAGATGCCCACAAATATTTCAAGGATCTGCCTAAAGATATCAAATTCACTGCTGTCATTGCCAAAACTGACAAGGACAGCTGGAAGCTGATTGACTGGTATCTTGATGACAGCAGCTATCTTACAGAAAAACAGCAGGAAGATCTGAATTCATATATTGATGGCATGAAGGCCAGCTTTAATGATGCCGAAAACTGGTAATTGTTTTATTACAGGAGATAATCATGGATAAAAAGAGGCTTATGCAGGTGGCTGCGGGCAAAATGAAGGCTCAGCTTGTATTAAAAAACGCTCATGTATTTGCGGGTTTTACCGGCAAGTTTCTCACAACTGATATTGCAATTCAGGATGGGTATATTGCAGGGCTGGGCCAGTATGATGGTGAAAAGGAACTGGACCTTCTGGGGAAATACATTACCCCTGGTTTTATTGATTCCCACGTTCATATTGAAAGCTCCATGCTGACCCCATTTGGCTTTGCCCAGGCAGTGGTTCCAAAGGGTACCACCACCGTGGTTGCAGATCCCCATGAAATTGCCAATGTGGGCGGTGAAATGGGTATTCAATATATGCTGGATGCCTCCGAAAGCCTTCCACTGCAAATAAAATTCATGCTGCCCTCCTGCGTGCCAGCCACTCCCCTTGAGGATGCAGGGGCTGTCCTTAACGCCCGGGAGCTAAAGCCATTTTTAAAGGACAGCCGTGTTCTCGGCCTTGGGGAGCTTATGGATGTTCCGGGTGTACTTAATGAATCGGAAACAGTCTGGGACAAGCTGGATATGATTGGCCCTCACCACTTTGTGGATGGCCATGCCCCTATGCTGAAGGGCAAGGAGCTTATGGGATATGCCGCTGCCGGTGTGGACTCGGACCATGAGTGTGTAACTGTAGAGGAAGCCGAGGACCGCTTGGCTGCAGGAATGTATCTGATGATAAGGGAAGGCTCTGCCGCCCATAATCTGGAGGCCCTGTTGCCTGTAATTAACGAGCATAACAGCCGTTTTTGCTGTTTCTGTGCCGATGACCGTCACCCCGGGGACCTTATGAACGAGGGGGGCGTAAATGCCATGGTCCGTGAAGCCGTAAAACTTGGTCTTCCCGTTTGGCAGGCCCTGCAGATGGCCACAGTAAATCCAGCTTCATATTTTGGCATACGTGATACTGGGGTAATTGCCCCGGGCCGCAGGGCTGATCTGCTTGTATTCTCCAATCTGGATGATTGGGAGCCGGAGGAGGTTTATACCCATGGCAAACTGGCGGCAAGAGAGGGCAAGTGTATAACAGAACTTTGGGACAGTATTGAAATACCTCCAGTTCCAACCCGCCTGAGCAAATCCGTAAACCTGCCGGAGCTGGGCCTTGAGCATTTTAATCTGCCAATGAAGGGCAATATGGCAAATGTAATCGGTCTTATTCCCAAGCAGCTGCTGACCCGTCATTTATGGCTGGAGGTGCCCGTAAAAGATGGCGTGGCTGTGGCTTCCCCAGACCAAGATATACTTAAGCTGGCTGTATTTGAACGCCATAACAATACCGGCAAATGCGGTCTTGGACTGGTAAAGGGCTTTGGGCTGAAAAAGGGGGCCATTGCCCAAACCATAGGTCACGACAGCCACAACCTCATTGTTATAGGTGCCAACGACCAGGATATGCTGATTGCTTCCAAGAGTCTGGAAAGCTGTGGCGGAGGTATTGCCATTGCTGTTGATGGCACGGTGGAAGAAATACTGCCACTGCCTGTAGGGGGGCTTATGACGGATAAATCCGCCACTGAAGCTGCAAAGCAGGCGGAAAAGATGGAAAAACTGGCATTTAATCTTGGGGTGGACAGAGAATATGATCCCTTCCTTACCCTGGCCTTCCTCAGTCTTCCTGTGATTCCTGAGTTAAAGCTCACCGACAGAGGGCTGGTAAAGGTGCTGGAGGGCAGTATCATCGGCATAGACGAATATCGACAATAAAATAAATATAGGCAGTGGGTAGCCGCCTGTAGCACGGATCAAATCACTAAAAGTTTTCCTTGCTTTTATATAGTGCAAAAAATCATAACTCGCTTCGCTCAAACAAATGATTTTTTACACTAATACTAAAGTATAGCAAGTAAAACTTTCTTAACGTGACTTGTCCTATTGCTCCAGTCAACTACCCACTGCCTTTTTTTATCGTAATTATTGTTATTGGTCTATACCTACTGCCTTTTGTATTACAGGTGGAAATGCTCCACCTGCACCTTGTCCCCCTCAATATTCAGCACCATAAAGGACTGGGGCTTTCCGTCCCTTGGGTGGGAAACGCTGCCGGGATTAATCACCAGACAGTCCCTGCCCTCATCAATTACAGCCACATGGGTATGCCCATATACGGCAATATCGGCCCCCTTACTGACAGCCGCCTGGCGGAGAAGGGCAATATCCCGCTTTACCCCATAAATATGTCCATGGGTCAGAAAAATCTTATGGGAGCCAAGCTCTGCCAACACCTCATCATCAGCTCCGGAGCCTGGCCAGTCGCAGTTTCCTGCCACGTTAATAACCTTCTTCTCCGTCACCATGGCCAGATATTCCGCGTCCTCAATTAGATCCCCTGCATGAAGCCAGCAATCCACGCTCCCCGCCAGCTCTATAGCCCTGTCCACAGCCATGGTATTGCCGTGGCTGTCACTCATTACACCGATTCTCATTGCAAGTACTCCTTTAACTGAACAGCCATTTTGCGGAGTGCCTCTCCCCTGTGGCTGATGGCATCCTTTTCCTCCAAGGTAAGCTGTGCCATGGATTTATCCCCCACATAAAAATACGGATCATAACCAAAACCGTTGCTTCCCACAGCTTCCAATCTTATTTCACCACGGCAGAAGCCCTGGGACTGCAACACACTGCCATCAGTATCAATAAAGGTCAGGGCACACTGATACGCTGCCTCTGAGCTTTCAAGGCCCAGCTTCTTAAGCTCCTCCACCAGCTTGGCATTGTTGGAGGCATCATTGGCATTTTCCCCGGAATATCTGGCGGAATACACCCCTGGTGCCCCTCCCAGGGCCTCCACCTCCAGACCCGAATCATCTGCCAGACAGGCCATGCCCGTCTGCTCCTGATAATATTTTGCTTTTATCAGGGAATTATCAATGAAGGTCTTTCCGTCTTCCACCGGCTCAGGCAATTCACTGTCAATATCCCCCAGAGATACCAGCTCCACCGGCAAATCCAGAAAAGCGTCCTTAATTTCCTTCACCTTTCCCTTATTCCTTGTTGCGATTATAATTTTTTTCATTTATCGAAAACCAGCCTTCCATATTTCTTCCATACTTTTAAAGGTCCGTCTGAGCTATGTCAAACGGACCTCTATTAGTATACCACAAAACTTATTATATTAGAATTTGAACTGGCTCAGTGCCTGCTTCTGCTCAGTCGCCATAACGGACAGGGACTCACTTGCAGATGCAATTTCCTCGGAGGAAGCGGACTGCTCTTCAGTGGCAGCGGAAACGGATTCCATACGGGAAGAAACTTCACGTCCCTTGGAGTTGATTTCCACCACGGAATTGGAAATATTCTGGGCATCCTCGTTTACCTGTACTATGGCCGCATCCATAGCCTTTGTCTTTTCAGCACCATCCTGTACCAGATCATGGATACGTTCAAATACAGACTGCAGATCCTCAACGGACTTGGCACCATTAACAACTGCATCACAGCCCTTGTTCATGGACTCAACGGCCTCAGCAGTATCCTTCTGCATGGCATTAATCAGATCAGCAATCTTATGGGCTGCTTCCTCGGACTGTTCAGCCAACTTGCGAACCTCCTCTGCAACTACAGAGAAGCCACGGCCCTGCTCACCGGCACGGGCTGCCTCAATGGCGGCATTCAGTGCCAGCAAATTGGTCTGGCTGGCAATCTGGGAAATGGTATCAACGATGGCACCGATTTCCTCGGAACGACTGCCAAGACGGGTTACCATTTCGGCAGTACTGCTTACTGTGGACTCAACATCACGAATCTCACGAACGGATTTCTCCAGAGCCTTGTTGCCCTGCTCTGCCTCATCGGCAGCAGTCATGGAATTATTGGAAACCTCATTGGCATGGCCACGCATGGACTGAATGGAATCATTAACCTTGGTCAGAAGCTCCTGGCTTTCCTTAAGCATATTCTCCTGGTCCATAACAAGATGAGCAGCATCCCCTACAGCCTCTGCGGACTGTACAGAAGCCTGTGCAGACTGCATGGAAGCCTCCTTCAAATTGCCGGAGGAATCATTAATATCCTGAATAGCCTTGTATACGCCCTTCATATAGGTGGCCATATTGTGCTGCATTTCAGAAAGAACACGGGAAAGATGACCAAATTCATCACCACGGTTCATAGCGTGGGAAGAGCCACGGAAATCACCATCACGGAGCTTTTCACAAACTGCCACCATAGTAGAAAGCGCACTTGTAATATTGTTGGCGGTAAATACGCTAAAGATTCCCTGAATAACGATAGCAGCAACGGTAACCACAATAATCATCATGGCGGCACTGCTGTTGGCATCACTGTTTGCCTGGGCTGCAGCCTCAGCCTGTGAATTTACAACAGCCTGCATACCATGCAGGGCATCGCGCAAACCACGGGTAGCCGGAGAACCAGCGGACTCGTAATACTCAACTGCCTCTTTGCTGTTCCCCTGAGAAGCCAAATCAACAGCATGGTCCATAACATTCTTATAGTTTGCCCACTGCTTGTCGATTTCAGCGGTGTCCTCCGCCGGAGTTCCCTTTACAGCGTCCTTGTATTCAGCCAGTGACTTTTCTACGTTGTCAACACCCTCCTGCTTCTGCTTCTTCCAGGTGTTCAGACGATCCTGGGTAACATCCTGGGCAGTAATAATCTGCAGTGTCTTTACCATCATAACACGGCTGTATTCAACAGCCTTGCCCAGATGCTGTACACCCTGCATTTCCTTCTGATACATGCTCTGCATACCCTCATCAGCAGTATTCAGGGCACGATAGCCAGTGAAACTGATTACCAGCATAGCCACAGCAGCTACTGCCACAATCATCAGCAGCTTTCCTGCAACTTTAATGTCATTAAAACCCATAAAAATAACCTCCTATATTTTAAACATAAAAAGACCGTTACCCCGAAACACAGGGTAACCGGCCCCATCATTACATTCTTAATTGACCTTAGCAGTAATGTGGTGCCATTCCTCTGGTTCATCCAACATACCTAAAATCCTAAGAAAATCACAATCTTCAATTTGCAAAGACATTATATCACAATAATAATTAATTTTTCTACTGCCTAAAAAATAAAATTCGATGGCTAATGAAATTTCGCAAGCATCAGCCATCGAATCTATTTACATATTAAATAACTCTTCAGCTACGCTAAATTTGGGCTTAAGGACCATGGCCTGCTTGGAAGGCAATGCCATTCCCTCCTCATTCTTTGGAATAGGCTGGTTCTTGTCCACCACATATTCCATATGAGGAGGCTTGCGTTGTCTGCTCTTTACCTTGCCCTCCACATACTCCGTAATCATAATGCTGCCATCGGGCATCATACGGCGGACAATCTCGGTTACCTGCCCCTCATTTTTTACCGTCTGGATTGCTTCCTTCTGCTCCCTCATTTCCTCAAGGGTATCGCGAACAGAACCCAGCTTCTCAATTAGAATTTCCTTAAAGGCTTCTGAAGGGGTAACAGCAGTTGAATCAGCAGATGTACTGTCACTCCTTGAAACGACTTTTTCAGAAACCGTCGTCCCTTCCATATTAATGGAATTACTTGTTCTTACTGACATGAGTTCACCTTCCTTTTGCAAAATCGCAATTTTCCGGTGCCGTCCCTAGCTTACATATATCCCTATGTTATTTTTATCGGCAATATGTGGCTAATCCTTAATAAAGCACTATGAAAGCCCTTACACGAAATCACTGTTCATCTTCATCTTTCAATTCGATTCACTAAGATTTCACAGTAAAAGGAGCCTGTGAAAATCACAGACTCCTCAAAGACACTTATTTGTCAGGAATAACCGGTATCTGCAAATAGCTCTTATATTTTCCGCCCATATAGATGATATGGCGTCCCTTGTTGCGGGAGGCAGGTGGCAGAATCTGCCCTGAAGGTTCAAATTCCTCCTTCACAAAGCCGCCCAATTCCTTCATCTCAACCTTGTCCGAAGGGTTATAGGTATATCCGTCCTTTGGAATGCTGACCTTAGCTGTGCCAAATGGAGGTACCATGCTTCCATCTGGTGCAGCATACGGAACAATGGTCAGAAGCAGTGATTCCCCCGCATGGTATTTCATGCCCATAGGCCAAATCGGAATATCCACCGCCACAATTTCCCCAGGATTTAAAAGCTCTTCCTTGGTGCTGGCAAGAATCGGGTCATAATCCGTGGACTGCGCCTTATCCAAGGCCCGCTGGGATACCCGCAAAAAGCCCTGAGACTGAATAAGCTGCCCGGTCATTGGGTCAGGAATAAGATTCCCCTCCTTGTCCAGCTTCTCCACCAGAGCCACCAGCTCCATATCATCAGAACCTTCTGCAGCCACATTCAGATGCAGCTTCATGTAGCCCGTTAGCTCAGTATCCTTGTCAAACTTTATGGTGAAGGTGTTATTGGCCGGCTGGGTCACTTCATAGGCTATCTGCTGCTCAGCCTTGCCATTCTTCTCACTGAGCCGCCCCTCGTCATTAAGATACAGCTTCTCATATTTGGTCTGAGGCAACGGGAAATCCTTCTCCACTCTGTCCACCACATCCTGGTGGCCCGGATCCAATACGGAAATGCGCACCCTTGGAGTCTTTTCCCAGTCATTGGCCACATCGTTCAAATAGTGGTCAAAAAACTTGCGCAGCTCCTCCACATGCTTAGGCTCATAATAATCCATCCACTCATTGGTATTGTGAACCCTCAGCCACTTATCCTTGCTGGCAATCTTCTGGAAACCCCTGAATGTTCCGTGGGTATGAACAGGATTGGTGTAGCTGGCCACCACATAGGCGGGAATATTAATGTTTGACAGCTTTGCAATTTTATCCTGCCAATAGCCGTCCATCAATGTATGGGTTACCACCATGCGTGGCTGATCCTCTATAAGATTACGGCTGGCAAAGGTATCAAAAATCTTTTCAGGGAAAACAGGGTTTGGAATACCGCCGCGGTTGGCAGTCTCACGGAAATGGTCCACAAAGCCCTCCCAAGGGGCAATGGCTGCCAGATGAGGTGGCTGTTCCCCCGCAATAAACCACTGGGAAACCGTAAGCCATGAATTGCCGGACATTCCGACTTTACCGTTGGACCAAGGCTGGGCTGCCGCCCACTCAATGGTGTCCCGTCCATCAAGGGAATTCTCATGTCCCCAGTAGTTCAGATTCCCCTGTGACTCGTAGGCCCCACGGCTGTCCGGGTTGATGATTACATAGCCATGCTGTACCCAATAGGCAGGATCCGGCCCTTCAAACTTCTGTAAGCCCGATACTGCATCCACTGGCACCCCGGAGCGGAAAGGCACATCATCCAGCCACTGGCCGCCAATTTCCTTGCCATAAGGGCTCCAAGCCATAATGGCAGGATGCTTTTCATTATCCACAGGGCGGAAAATATCCGTATAAATCACTGTGCCATCCCGCAGGGTTACTGGCACATCCTTTTCAAACAAAATATCACAGGAAAGAGGCTTAGCCCCCGGCATACGCACAGTCCCCGCCTTTAAAACCATGGTTTCAGTTTTAAATTCTGCCCCTCTGGCCCGAACTGCCTCAGGAGACAGGCCCTTACGATAATAAACCTCAATGGTCTCCCCATTCTCCATCTTCTGGGGAATAGTTATTGCACTGCTGTTATCCGCTGAAGCAATCCCCATGCCCCCGGAAAAAGCACAGCAGGCCACCAGGCCTCCCACGCACAACATCCGTTTTAAATAACGCAGTTTAGAATTATTCATAAAATATCCACCTCTTATGTGCTATAGCTGCTTAGCTAAGTATAGCACCATAAAATTTTTCATGTAAGCAAATATTTTACTGACGTAATTTATTTGCCATACTCTGCTGCCAGCTTCTTGAAGGCAGGTATAGACTTTTCTATAGTTTCCTGCTTTATGCAGTAGGCGGCGCGAAAGTACCCCGGGCAGCCGAAGTCGGAGCCTGGAACCAGCAGCAAATCATACTTCTTGGCTCTCTCGCAGAAGGCGTAATCATCCTCCTCCAAAGCCTTTGGGAAGAGATAGAAGGCACCCTGTGGCTTCTGACAGGTAAAGCCCGCCTCAACAAGTCCATTATAGAGAAGATTGCCGTTTCGCTCATAGGCGGCAATGTTTGATGGCTCATCTACGCAACGGGCCACCACCCTCTGGAACAGGGAGTTGGCATTTACATGGGTGAGAACTCTGGCAGCACCCGCTATGCCTCCATAAACCCGTTCAAAATCCGCCACCTCATCCGGCACCACAATGTAGCCAATACGCTCACCCGGCAAAGAAAGTGACTTGCTCCAAGAGTAACATACCAAAGTATTCTTGTAATATTTAGGAATATATGGCACCGTAAGACCGCCATACACCAGCTCACGATACGGCTCATCAGAAATTATAAATATTGGATGACCAAATTCCTTTTCTTTCTCGGCAAGAATCTCAGCCAGTCTTTTTATGGTTTCCTCGGAATATACCACGCCGCTTGGATTATTAGGGGAATTTACAATAACCGCCTTGGTATCTGGGGTAAGCATCTCCTCAAATTTATCAAACTGAATCTGGAAATCAGCAGTATTGGCAGGCACCACCTTCAGCTCAGAGCCCATAGCCTCCACAAAGCACTTGTATTCCGGAAAATATGGGGCAAAGGTGAGAAATTCATTCTTTCCCTCATCCTCAGTCAGTGCCTTAAAGCAAATGGTAATGGCCGCAGCGGCACCGGAGGTCATAAAAAGATTTTTTCCTCCAAAACTGGTACCAAAACGGCGATTTATACTTCTGGCGATTGTTTCCCTTACCTCCGGATCCCCAGGAGCCACTGTATAGCCGTGGAGTGCCACGGAATCCACCTCATTGAGTACGTCTATAATAGCTTCCTTCACCTTTTCAGGAGCCGGTACATTGGGGTTTCCTATGGAAAAGTCGAAGACATTTTCCTCCCCTACCTCTGCCGCCCTTTTACGGCCAAACTCAAAAATAGTTCTGATAGTGGACTTCTTTGTACCCAGTACATAGCTCTTTTCTGAAATCATTCCAATACCCCATTTCATATATAAAAATCAATTAAGTAAGCACAATTACTTTACAATTATACAATAAAAATAGGTGTAAGGCCAGTTTCGTGTACTGACTTTACACCTTTTGTTTACTCCACAAAGTATTGCATGCTGGTTTTCTTCCACTCTTTTTCCGTGAACTGCAGCTCATACTGGTCTATGCCTGTCTCTTCGGACAGCTCTTTTGCAAATTCTATGCAGCTTTCCCTGCTGTCCATGTGAATCATGGTATAGAAATTGTATGGCCAGTCCGGTGCGGTATTGCGGTCATAGCAATGGGTAACCTCACTGTGGGCACACATCTTTGCCGCCACCTCATCCATTCTTTCAGAAGGTACCACCCAAACCACCAGGGCATTGGCCTTGAAGCCCACCTCCACGTGACGGAGGACAGCCCCCATTTTTCTGAGGATTCCCTCTTCCTTCATCTCATCAAGGCGCTTAAGCAATTCCTCCTGGGAAATACCGATTTCCTCGGCTATTAATTTATAGGGCTCTGAACAGATGGGAAAATCGCTCTGCAAAGCCCGTACTATTTTCTTGTCCGTTTCCGTAAAATTCATAACCGGCCTCACTTCAATTTAAACTGCACATCTATCTTGTACTTCTTCTGGGAATACAAATCCAAAAGGGATATAACTCCCGGCAATGCACGAATCTCAGACAATATCTGCTTTCTCCGCTCATCACTGTTGGTAATGGCAGTAAACCACAGTACATAACCGCATGTACGCTGATAATTGTGAGTTATTTCCGGATATTCATTGATTCTGGCTGCAACATCCGCCACATGGCCCGATTCAATCTTAACCGCCACCAAAGTACCGCTGTAGCCCAGCTTGTCAGAATTAAAGAAGGCTCCCACCTTGCGGATAAAGCCCTCCTGCTTCAGCTCCTGCAGTCTGGAAATAACTCTGTCCTCAGATACTCCCAGCTGCTTTGCCATGACCTCGTAGGGCTTGGGTACAAACTGCACACCGCACTGTAATATATTAAGAAGCTGTTTATCAAATGCTGTTAGCTCCATGTTCTCTCCTTACACACCCAAAAAATAAGCTCCCCTGCCCTTAAGCAAAGGAGCCCTTATTATTTTATCAAATCCATGGATTAACAGTCAAGAAAATGTGAAGCCTATTCACTTTTTCAATCTTGTTCAACTTTTTTCAACCATTTATAACCACGTTCAAACATTTTAAACAATGGTTAATCATCTTCCCCGTCATTGCTTCCGTCATCCTCCAGCAGGCAGTCCGCAATAACATTCAACAGTTCTTCGCGGCCCAGATTCTTTACGGAAGAATATGGGAGCACGTCCAGCTCAGGCACACCAAGTGTACGCTTAATCTGGGATATGTTTTTCGCCACGGCATTTTTGCTGAGCTTGTCCACCTTGGTGGCAATCACCAGCACAGGCAGATTGTGCTCCACCAGCCAGCGGAACATTTCCACATCCGAGGCCATAGGCTCATGGCGGCTGTCAATAAGCTGGCACACAAACTGCAGATCCTCAGAGCCCAAAAGATACTCATTGATGAATTTGCTCCAAATCTTACGGCGCTGGGCACCGGTTTTGGCATAGCCATATCCCGGCAAATCCACCAGATAAAAATCCTTCCTCTCCTGGTCATCATCAATCTTTGCACCGATTTCATAAAAGTTTATGGTCTGTGTCTTGCCCGGCTGACTGGATACCCTGGCCAGCTGATTAACCCGTGTTAGAGAATTAATTAGTGAGGACTTGCCCACATTGGAACGGCCGATAAACACGATTTCCTTACGGCGAACCTCGGGATACTGCTCCGGCTTTACGGCCGAGGCCAGATATTTGCCCTGGGTAATAATAACCTTTTCTGCCATAGCTACCTCACTTCAAAAGGGCATTTTCCAACACCTTGTCCACATGGTCCACGGTGATAAATTCCATCTTCTCACGGACATTTTCCGGGATTTCCTCAATATCGCGGCGATTTTCTTCTGGCAGTATAATGGTCTTGATACCCTCACGATATGCGGCCAGCACCTTTTCCTTCAGTCCGCCAATTGCCAGAACACGGCCGCGAATGGTAATCTCCCCTGTCATGGCCACATCACTGCGCACCTTTCTGCCAGTGAGGGCTGACACCATGGCTGTGGCCATGGTAATGCCTGCAGAAGGGCCGTCCTTTGGCACTGCCCCTTCAGGGAAATGGATATGTATATCATTCTCCTCATAGAACTTAGGAGAAAGCTTAAATTTCTTCTGACGGCTGCGGATATAGGACAATGCTGCCTGGGCAGACTCCTTCATCACATCTCCCAGCTTGCCGGTGAGTATGAGCTGCCCCTTGCCCGGGAACACATTAACCTCAGTAGGAAGAATATCTCCCCCCACCTGGGTCCAGGCCATTCCTGTGCAGAGGCCCACCTCTGGCTTGCGCTTTTCCTTGGTGTGATGGTATTTAATCTTGCCTAAAATATCCACAAGATTCTTGGTGGTAACCTTCACACAATCCTCTTCGCCCTCCACCAGCTTCTTGGCCACCTTGCGGCAAAGCTGTCCGATAACTCTCTCCAGCTCACGGACACCGGCCTCGCGGGTATAGTCGGTAATAAGGCGCTGAATTACCCCCGCACCAATGCGAAGGTTCTTGCTGGTAAGTCCATTGGACTCATGCTGTCTTGGCACCAGATAACGCTTGGCAATCTCCAGCTTCTCCTGCTCAGTGTAGGAGGAAAGTGTAATAATCTCCATACGGTCCCGGAGAGGACTAGGAATATTCCCCAGATTATTGGCAGTCACAATCCACAGAACCTGTGACAAATCAAATGGCAGCTCCACATAGTGGTCGCTAAAGGTGTTGTTCTGGGCAGGATCAAGGACCTCCAACAGTGCAGATGTAGGATCTCCCTTGTAATCAGCCGCCATCTTGTCCACCTCGTCCAAAAGGAACACAGGATTCTTGGTTCCGCTCTTTTTCAGGGCAGCCAAAACACGGCCTGGCATAGCCCCCACGTAGGTACGACGATGACCTCTGATTTCAGCCTCATCACGAACTCCACCCAAGGAAGCTCTTACGAATTTTCTCCCAAGGGCACGGGCCACGGAGCTGGCCAGAGATGTCTTACCTACACCAGGAGGGCCCACAAGACACATAATAGGGGCATTCTGGCCGTCAGTAAGCTGTCTTACTGCCAAATATTCCAGAATACGCTCCTTCACCTTCTCAAGGCCATAATGATCCTTGTCCAGCACTTCTGCGGCCTTCTTGATGTCCTTGTTGTCCTCAGTGGTCTTATTCCAAGGCATATCCAACAGTGTCTCAATATAAGTGGTAATAACACTTGCCTCCTGGGACATGTTTCCGGCACGCTCCAGTCGGGTGATTTCCTTGTTGATGGTCTTTACCACGTCATCCGGGTATTTTTCGGCCCGCATACGCTTGCGGTAGCCCTCAATATCCCCCTGGACGCCGTCCTTGTCACCCAGCTCATTATGGATAGCCTTAACCTTCTCACGAAGATAATACTCCTTCTGAACCTTTTCAATCTGCTTGCGGACACGTCCGCTGACCTTTTTCTCGATTTCCAGGATTTCACGCTCGCGCTTCAGCACACCGTAAAGCCGCTCCAGACGTGCCTTTATATCGATGCACTCCAGAAGCTCCTGACGCTCCTCCAGCTTCAGATTCAGATGGCCTGCAATCATATCTGCCAGACGGCCCGCATCAGAAATAATGGACACGGAAACGATGGCATCAGCAGGAATCTTGCGGCTGGTTTTCACCCACTGCTCAAATTCATGGACAACTACCCGGACCAGTGCCTCCATTTCAAGGCTCTGCTCAGTAACATCCTCGTATTCGTGAACATCAACGTCGATGAAATCACCATCATCATAGCAGTTCACAATCTGGGCACGGTAAAGGCCCTCCACCAGGACACGCACGGTGCCCCCGGGCATCTTCACCAGATGCTTTATCTCAGCCACAGTACCCACGGAGTACAGATCCTCAAAGCCCGGCTTTTCAATATCTGCATCCTTTTGGGCTGTCAGCATAATAACCTTGTCATCCAGCATGGCCTGCTCCAGGGCAGCCACAGACTGCTCACGGCCAGCATCAAGATGAACCATCATATATGGAAATACCATCATGCCTCTAAGTGGCAACAGCGGTAATCTTCTCAACTCATTTTTCAAATAAAACACCTCCTGGTGCATTCTAAAATAAATAGACGTTGCACAAGCAACGTCTATAGTAACTCACTCCTTAGGCGGAAGCTTCGTTTTTGGCAGAAAGCCGTGTCTTGTCGTAGCTAAGGATAGGGTCTACCTTATCCTCCACAACGGCCTTGGTAACCTGACACTTGGTAACGCCCTCAAGAGATGGAATTTCATACATGACGTTCTTCATTATGCTTTCAAGTATGGAACGAAGTCCACGGGCCCCGGTCTTACGCTTCAGAGCCTCCTTGGCAATGGAACGCAATGCTTCATCGTCAAAGGACAAACTTACATCATCCAAATCAAGAAGTGCCTTAAACTGTTTAACCAGCGCATTCTTTGGCTTTGTCAAAATCTCTATCAGAGCATCCTCATCCAGAGAATCCAAAGTAACTACCACCGGCAGACGGCCAATGAACTCCGGAATAAGACCGCTCTTCATCAAATCATCTGGTACAATGTGCTTTAATACCTCACCAATCTCTCCCTTTTCCTTGGAAGTGACCTTGGCACCAAAGCCCATGTTCTTGTTACCACGACGCTTATTTATAATTTTTTCGATGCCCGCAAATGCACCACCGCAAATAAAGAGAATATTGGTGGTATCAATCTGCAGAAGCTCCTGATGCGGGTGCTTGCGGCCGCCCTGTGGCGGTACAGAAGCAACAGTACCCTCAAGAATCTTCAGCAGAGCCTGCTGAACACCCTCGCCGGACACATCACGGGTAATGGAAACATTTTCGCCCTTACGGGAAATCTTGTCTATCTCATCAATATAGATAATTCCACGCTCAGCCTTGGAAATATCAAAATCTGCTGCCTGTATCAGCTTTAAGAGAATATTTTCGACATCCTCACCCACATATCCTGCCTCAGTAAGGGTGGTAGCATCAGCAACAGCAAACGGAACCTGCAGAATCTTTGCCAGAGTCTGGGCCAGCAGGGTTTTACCGCTACCAGTAGGACCAATCATCAGAATATTGGACTTCTGCAGCTCCACGTCAACATCGAACATCTCGCCGGAGTTAATGCGCTTGTAATGATTGTATACAGCCACAGCCAAGGTTTTCTTGGCCTCCTCCTGGCCGATTACGTATTCGTCCAGAATAGCCTTGATCTCTTTTGGCTTTGGCAAAGAGCGCAGCTCCTCAGGAGCAGCCGTCGCATTTTCCTCGGAAACAATCTCCTGACACAGCTCTATACACTCGTCACAAATATATACGCCAGGACCTGCCACCAGCTTGCGAACTAAATCCTCTGTCTTGCCACAGAAGGAACAGGTCAGCTTTTCATTATCATCGAAGCTCATAATAGTGCCTCCTTACTCGTCCTTGTCAGCTTTCTCCTCAGGACGAACAATAACCTTATCAACCAAACCGTATGCCACTGCTTCCTCAGCGCTCATGAAGTTGTCGCGCTCAGTATCAGTATTAATCTTGTCCAAAGACTGGCCGGTGTGGTTGGCCAAAACCTTGTTGATCATATCACGGGTACGCTGCATTTCCTGGGCCTGAATCTGAATATCAGTGGACTGACCACGGGCGCCGCCCAATGGCTGATGAATCATGATACGGGCATTTGGAAGGGCAAAGCGCTTGTCCTTGGCACCTGCTGTCAAAAGCAGGGAACCCATGCTGGCAGCCTGTCCAACGCAAATGGTGGACACATCCGGCTTAATATACTGCATGGTATCGTAAATTGCCATTCCCGCAGTAACTACACCGCCAGGGCTGTTAATGTAGAGATAAATGTCCTTGTCCGGATCCTCAGACTCCAAGAAAAGCAGCTGAGCCACTACGGAGCTGGCCACACTATCGTTAATCTCCCCAGTCAGCATAACAATACGGTCTTTCAAAAGACGGGAATATATATCGTAGGAACGCTCACCGTTGCCGGACTGCTCAACTACATAAGGAACAAAATAACTCACTGATAATCACCTCATATTAATATCATAACAAAACTAAGTTTAATAATTATAATATACCATTAGTCAAAATGTCAAATACATCAATCTTAACTTTACTATAATATCAATATAGCAGTAATTCAATTAATTTCCAATTAAAAATTAACCCTCCGCCCAAAGAACTTTCCTTGGGCGGGGGATATAATTTTTTCAGTCAATATTGCTTACTGTGCAATGCTGTCGATTACGAAGTTTGCAGTCTTTCTTCTGAGAACAGTAGCTGCCAGATCGCCAAGACGGCCCTGCTCAGCAATAATCTTCTTAACCTGCTTTGCAGTTGCGCCGTAAGCTGCAGCCATGGTTGCAACCTCGTTGTCCAGATCCTCAGCCTCAACCTTGATACCCTCAGCCTTGGCAATGGCCTCCAGAACCAGATCAACCTTAACGTTGGAAGCTGCAGTCTCCTTGTAGTTCTCACGGAGCTTGTTGATATCAGTGCCAGCGTAAGCCATGTACTGCTCCAGCTTCAGACCCTGCTGCTCAAGGCGGAGAGCCATCTCCTGAACCATAGCATTTACGCGGTTCTCAATCATAACCTCTGGGATATCAACCTTTGCATTGTCAGCAGCCATGTTGATAGCCTTCTCGCGCTTCTCGGACTCAGCCTTGGTCTCAGCGCTCTTCTCCAGATTGCTCTTCAGATCAGCCTTCAGCTCGTCCAGAGTCTGGAAAGTGCTTGCCTTCTTGGCAAAATCGTCATTCAGCTCAGGGAGAACCTTCTTCTTGATGCTCTTTACAGTGCACTTGAATACTGCTGGCTTGCCCTTAAGCTCCTCAGAGTGGTACTCCTCAGGGAAAGTAACGTTAACTTCCTTCTCCTCGCCAACCTTGGCGCCGATGAGCTGGTCCTCAAAGCCTGGAATGAAGGAATTGGAACCAATCTGGAGAGGATAATCCTTGCCCTCGCCACCAGCGAAAGCCTCACCATCTACAAAGCCCTTGAAGTCCAGAGTGATGAAGTTGTCCTTCTCAACTGCTGCGCCTTCCTCAGCCTCAACCATATCAGCCTGACGGTCCAGCATGCGAACAAGCTGCTGCTGAATTACCTCGTCATCAACTACGTCCTTCTCAACCTCTACCTTAAGGCCCTTGTACTCGCCCAGCTCAACCTCTGGCTTCTTGGTGGCAACAGCCTTGAATACCAGATCCTTGCCCAGCTCCAGAGTGTCTACATCAAGCTCAGGACGGGTAACAATATCAATATTCTCCTGTGCAAGAGCTTCATTCAAAGCCTTAGGAGCAACCATCTCAAAAGCATCAGTCATAACATACTCTTTGCCCACGTGACGCTCTACAATCTTCTTTGGAGCCTTACCCTTACGGAAACCAGGGATATTTACGCGGTTAGCAAGCTTCTTTGCTGCTGCATCGTATGCCTTGTCCAGCTCTGCTGCAGGAACAGTAATGTTCAATTCAACCTGCTGGTTCTCTAAATCTTTTACACTAACTTCCATTGTCTTAAAAGACCTCCTAATGTATTCTTTATGGGGCTTTAACCCACTTGTGACCTGTTTATGCCCACATAGTAAACATAATAGCATATATGGGGATTTAATACAAGGTACTCAGTTGTTTTTATAGTCGCAAGTATCGATATTATATATTAAATCATATTGACAGTTTTTATTAATTATTTTAAACTATAATTAAATTTTATTTATATTATTAATTCTATATCTTTTCTCTTTTTCATTTAACTGATTAATATCATAGTAGCCTTAGAAAGAAACCTTCTTGAGGTACGTGATATAATAGAGGCATCAAAATGACAATTTTAGACACTAACGGAATTCCTTTTTCCAAACCAACATTCTGGCTCAATTTCAAGGAATATGTTAAAATATGCTCAGAAATCAATCAAATATATGAAATTCAATACAAAGGTAAGCCTATTGCTGCACATGCATCTTTTGGCATTGATGGAAAGGCATACATTTATTGGTTTGAAAATCATGGTTTTGACAACTACAACATATTCTTACGGGTCATAGATGAGCATTAAGGAGGTGCCTACGATGGAGAAACTGACGATACGACTAAATAATGTTAAAGATACATATTATGGTTTTGTTGCAGCCGTGCTGACATATGTAAAAAAGAAACCATCCAGGCAGAAAAAGGTCGAGGCCTTCGTGGAGAATCATCCAGAAGCCCTAACTGCTGATATCCTTGATTTCATATCCAGTCAGGATGATTTCTTTGATGATGCTGCCTATGATCATGCCGAGGTTAGCTAATTAAAAGGGTACCATTATAAAAGAAATAATAAAGATTCCAAAATCATAATAAGCATTTCAAAACTATTGTTTTTTCTCCATAATTTATGTACATCATTCTGTACATATAAGGATGTGCCATTTATGACTACAACCACGATTACAAATTTTAGAAAAAATATTTTTTCGCTGGTTGAGACTGCTGTGCGCTTCAACGAGCCCATACATATAACTTCAAAGAGCGGAAATGCAGTCATGATAAGCGAAGATGAATACAGGAGCTTAATAGAGACAGTTAGTTTATCCTCTGTTCCCGGGATGAAGGAGAAATTACTTGAAGGAGCGAATACTCCTTTATCAGATACCATCCCTGAAGATGAGGTAGTATGGTAATAATATGTTTAATAAAAAAGCTGATGCAAAGATGAACCTTCATCTCTTGCACCAGCTTTTTAGCTTTTTAACTTATTCTTTATCTCAGCACTTCCACAGGGGTCAGAATCTGTTCTCCCCGGTCATTGGAGAATACTTCTGCCCGGACGCCGAAGACCTCTTTCAGGAAGGTTTCGTTCATGACCGTATCCGGGGCTCCTGCAGTGTAGATGCCCTTGTCCTTCACCACCACCAGATAATCTGAATACTTCACCGCCTGGTTCAGCTCGTGGAGCACCATTACCACCGTAATGCCCCAATTTTCATTGAGACGCTTTACAATTTCCATTACCTCCAGCTGATGGGCAATATCCAGATAGGTGGTGGGCTCATCAAGGATGAGAATTTCAGGCTTCTGGGCAAGTGCCATGGCTATCCACGCCCGCTGTCTTTCACCGCCGGAAAGGGACATGACCTGACGATGCCTTAAATGGGACACGTTGGTTTCAGACATGGCCCACTCCACAGCCTCCTCGTCCTCTATCTGATTGCTCTTTTTAAACCAGCTCCGATAAGGAAACCTTCCGTAATCCACCAACTGCTCCACGGTTACATCTGGAGGGGCCTGCATGCCCTGGGGAAGCACCGCCAGCTTTCTGGCCAGCTCCTTGCGCTTGATTTTCTTTAAATCAATACCGTCTATGATAACCTGTCCACCGTAATTGCTGTTGATGCCCGCCACCGCCTTAAGCAGGGTGGATTTTCCCGCACCATTTGGACCGATGACAGAAGTTATTTTTCCCTCCGGGATAGAGGCATTAATTCCCTCCAGAATAACCTTGTCATTTATGGCCACAGACAGATTTTTTGCTTCAATTGACATTACAGCTCCCTCCTTAACAAGAACAGGAAGAATGGAGCACCAAATGCCGCCATCAAAATACCAACTGGCAGCTCCACAGGGGCAAAGGCCACCCGGGCCACCGTGTCGCATATAGTCACCACGCCTATTCCCAAAAGTGCTGAGGCAGGCAACAGAAATCTGTAGTCAGAGCCCACTATAAGTCTGGCGGCATGGGGCACAATAAGTCCCACGAAGCCCAAAAGCCCCACCACAGAAACTGCACTGGCTGCCAAAAGGGCCGCAATGGCGGTAAGGACAATACGGGTGAGCTCTACTCTGACTCCCAGTCCCTTGGCCACCTCGTCCCCTAATTGCAAAATATTGATGTGTCTGGCTGCCAGCAGGGCAAGAATGCCGCCCCCCAAGGAATAAGGCCAGATCATGGCCACATGGGGCCAGCTTCTGGCAGAAAGGCCGCCCACCATCCACATAAGGGCGTTGTGAATCTTATCGCTGTTAAAAATCATCATGCCCGAAATGCCAGCACCTAAAAATGCGGACACCGCCACACCAGCCAAAATAATGCGGACAGGCCTGATGCCGTTTTTCCATGCCAAAATATAAATGCACACTGCCGCCAGCATGGCCCCCACAAATGCCACAGGGGTAACAAACATCTCATAGCCAGGGAAAATCAGCATAACCATGATGCCCGCAATACCCGCACCAGAGGAAATACCAATAATATGTGGATCCGCCAGAGGGTTTTTCATAACCGCCTGCAAAATGGCCCCGGATAGGGCCAGATTCATGCCCACCAGTGCCCCCACCACCGTTCTTGGCAAACGGATACTGTTCAATATTTTTTCATGGGTTCCCGTGGCATTTCCCATAAGGGAATCCAGCACCTCCTGGGCAGGAATTGAAACGGAACCCATCATTATGCTAAGTAGAAAGCCTACGACCGCTAAAATGGCGAATATCGCCAAAATAGATATTCGCCACTTAACGCTGCTTTTATTATCGCTCAATTTATTATGCTCCTTTAAAACAGCTCTGGATAAACCTTCTTGGCCATCTCCTGATAGCACTCAGGATAGTTAAGGCCCGGACTCAAAAGAAACAGGTCCTGAGGCAGGAAATACACCTTGTTGTTCTGTACTGCACTAATGGCATTCCAGGCCGGATTCTTCTTCATTTCTCCAAGGAGATTATCCTCCTGGGACTTGGCATTGCCCATGGTTACCACAAAGAGAATCTCAGGATTCTGCTCCACCATGGTCTCCATGCTGTACGGAGTTGCATCAGGGTTCTTCTCCATTGGAGTCAGACCCTCTGCCACATTTTTCCAGCCCAAATCCTTCACCACAGAGCCCGCAATACTGCCGCTGAGCTGAATATTAAGGTTCTGGGATGAGCTAAAGAGCACTGCCACCCGTTTTTCTTCCTTCGGCAGCTTCTCCTTGATGGCGGTTATTTTCTTGTCCATATCTGCTATGGCCGCTGCCGCCTTTTCCTTCTCCCCTGTTACCTGTCCAAATATTTCCAGCTCACGCTTTACGTCCTCATAAGTTTTGGACTTAAGTACAATTGAAGGAATGCCATTATCCTCCAGCACCTTTATGAGCTTTTCGTTTACCCCCTGATGGATAACCACCAAATCCGGATTTAAGGACAGGACCTTTTCTACATCCACCTGTATGGACTTGCCAACTACTTCAATATCCTTGGCAAAATCCGGAGCCACCTGGGAAGTCGGACGTCCTACGATATTTCCTCCCACCAGATGCAATGGCTCCAAAAATGAGGCTGACAATACCACGATGCGCTTAGGAGGCCCGGAAAGCTTCACTTCCCTGCCGGAGTCATCAGTAATAACAACATCCTTACCATCACTGCTCTGCTGGGTGACGGTACTTCCGCCACAACCGGCCATGCTCAATATCATCAGAGATAACATTATGAGCATGACAGATTTCAAAAATTTCATAGAACACCCCTCCAGTTAATAGCCTTCCAGCTAATCTGTTTCAACTGGCTGGAAGTTCTTTGTAAAATCCTCAGAAGCAATATACTGCTTCATAAAATTAAGAAATCTTTCGTCCCTGTCAGTAAGCTCCTTGTCCTTGCCCCAATACAGGCAAATGTGCACTGTAAGTGGCGGTGTCAGCTGACGGCGGACGAATTTTGTTTCCTCCCGGGTTACGAAATCCGGAAGTACGGATATACCAAGTCTGTTGGCCACCAGCTGCTTTATGGTTTTCAGCTGGGTGGTACACAGCAAAATATTGGGCACAAAGCCCCGTTCCACGCAACGCTCATACACATGCTGATACTGGTATGTATTTGACTGCTGCATTATGAACTGCTCGTTGCGGAGATCGTCAAATTCAATCTGATTTCTCTTGGCCAGCTCCAGCTCCGGGCTGACGCAGAGGCTTAAATTATCGGTCTGAATCAGCATTTCATGATCTCTGTCAGTGAGTTCATCTGTAAAAATAATGCCAAAATCCAGCTCACCCTTGTCTGCCTTCTGCAAAACCTCAGTGGAATCGCTGTATTCCTTCACATCAAGGCTCATATTCGGATACATATCCTTAAAGCTGGTAAAGAGGTCAGGAAACAAATAGGCCTCCACCATTGGCGGAATGCCAAAATGAACCGTACCCAGCTTTTCCTGCTGGAAACGGGCCATGTCGTTTTTTGTATCCTCCACATCCTTCATTATCTTTTCCGCGTGAAGCAAAAAGGCCTTTCCCTCCTTGGTGAGGGTAACGTGCTTCTGACGGCGGTCAATAAGGGTCAGCTTCAACTCACTTTCCAGAGCCTTTATTGCCTTGGTCACAGATGGCTGTGAAACGTGTAAATATTCAGCGGTTCTCGTAAAATTTTCCAGTTTGCTGATGGCACAAAAATACTCCAACTGCCTAAAATCCATTATTATGCCCCCAAACATTTCATTTCAATTCATTTCATTTGTTTTTATGGCGCCTGTCCGCCTTTTATGGTGCTTTTCACACTCTGTCTATTATTTATTAGTTATAAAACAATAAAGCAAAAGGTTGTATTATGGAAGCAATTATGGACATTGCCGGTTGCTTTGGAAATTATAGGACAAAATTCGCCATAGGAGTACATTCCCGAGAATCTGATATTACGAGGTACAACCGCAGAATATCCCTTGGTCTCATCCACCATATCATCATTTGTAAAGGTCATAAGCCTTGAAACACAGGAAGTAATAATGGCTGATGTGTACTCGTATTTATGCTCGTTAGCCACATCCACAATGGCGGATTGAATGGCCTTGGCCACTGAATGGGCCACGTCCTTGCGGCTGAACATGGCCAGCTGAATATTGGCCCCCTGGGGTACATTTCCCAAAAATACGCCAGCCCCACTTTCTAAATCTATGCTGTCAAGATTGCGGATAACCTGGATTTCATCGCCTTCCACTGTGGTATAGGTAACCAGGAACGGAGAACCCACAAACTGCATTACCAGATTTTTCGCATCCAGATCAAAGCCCGCAGCCTGCAAGGCCTCCACCATTGTCTTGTTCCCCAGCTTGTACACCACATTTCCTCTGGCTTCAGTGACTGTCTCATCAAAATCTGCCACCGTTTCCACGGAAAACTCGCCCTTTATAACGGGCTTTGTATTGCCACCAATCAGGACCATAACCATGCCAGCCCTGTTCACCTGAGAATTCAGCATAACACTGCATTCATCGAACACGAAATTATCTGAGGAAAAACCGCCAAAAACAGGTATTCCCCCGCTTACATCATCCAGCACATTAACAAATTCATCCCCTGGAATTTTTGGATCTTTGACGGCATAAGTGATAATTACCTTCGGCCGCCAGCCCCCAAGGTCATTTTTCAGCGTATTAAAGGTCCGTCTGATTTCCGCCTTGTAATTGTCCTCTGTCAGCTCCCCGGTTATCCCGGCAGCAAAGCTGCAATCATCTGCAGTAAACACATGCAAGGAAATACCTTCCTTGGCATAGCCCTGCTGCTCTGAAAACAAGGACATGGCACTGCAGCCCATAATCGGGAATTTAAATTCCTCTCTCAGCTTTTCTCCCAATTCCTCAAAATCCGTCTCTGCGTGGGCAAATACCACTCCCAGGGAATTTCTGGCCAGCTCAAAATCTTTCAGCTTCTCCTTAAGCTCCGCCACACCCAGGTCAAGATCGTCCATGTTCTTTGTAAAAACGGCTAAAGACCGCATCCCATTCACCTCTATATCTATGATTGACTCCACTGGTTAACCAGTTTCTCCAAGCCGTCATAATCGAAATCATTGCCGGCATCCTTCATCTTATTCAAGAGTTCCCTCTGTTCGTCACTGACCTTGAACTTGGAAAGCTTTGTCCGCAGCTCCTCGAAAATATCCAAGTCGAAGTCTCCAATGGCGGATTCCATATCGTTTATGATACGGTCCATCTCCTGCTGGGAGGCCTCTACCAGCTCCTCCTCTTCCTTCTTCTCATAAACATCATCAGCAAAAAAATCACCCAGATAGGCGATAACAGATGCATATTTTGCCATAAGCTTGTCAAAGTTTCGCCGGATATAATCGTAGTTGCCGTCCTTTCCGGCCATTTCATGCTCCCTGGCCATCTGGGACAGTTCCTTCTGATTAATAATAGCTGCCACAGTCTTAAGGGCATGAACCTCAATGATGTAGTTGGCATAATCCTCATTTTCAATGAGACTGCCCAAAAGCTTCATCTTCTTGCGTCCATCAGTGTAAACCTGCTTCAATATATCCTGATCTATATTGTCTGTCTGGGAAGTAAATGGCTTATCCAGCTTATTTATTTTATCCTCCGGCAGGAACTGCTTCAGACACTCATCCAGCTCCTTGGCCTCAATCGGCTTGGCCAAAAAGCCCTGGAAACCATACTCGCAGTATTGCTCCTTCATGCCGCTGATGGCATTGGCTGTAAGGGCAATTACCACTGTATACTGACAGCCAGGAATCTCACGGATCTTGTACATACATTCCACGCCGTCCATAACCGGCATCATGTGGTCCATAAATACAATATCAAACTTTTCGTTGGTAAGGAGATTAAGTGCCTCAGCACCGCTTTCCACGCAGGTGACCTTCACCTTGTATGGTGCCAGCATCCCCTCAGCCACCTTCAGATTTACCCTGTTGTCATCGACAATCAGTACAGTGGCCTCCTCTGCAGTAAAGGTGTATTTAAATAGCTTACGCTGGAACAGACTGTCATCCTTGTTCAGCTTGCCCATTGGCTTCCAGTCATCCACCTTGTTGACCACAGTCCATGTAAAGATACTTCCCTTGCCGTAGATACTGTCTACAGTAATATCTCCTCCCATGGAGCGGCAAAGGCGTTTACTGATAGCCAGGCCAAGCCCAGTGCCCTCCACGGAGCGGTTACGTTTCGTATCCACCTGCTCGAAGCTGGAAAACAGCTTTACAAGGTCTGTTGGCTTAATTCCGCAGCCCGTATCCTCCACGCAGGAGAATATCTTAACTGCATTCTCCTCCGGCATCTTTTCAAACCACATCTTCATTTTTATGTAGCCGTTGTGGGTAAACTTCACCGCATTATTCAGCAGATTAACCATAACCTGTTTTATGCGGATTTCATCCCCCACCAGACTATATGGTATATTTTCGTCAATATCCATTATCAGCTCCACGTCTTTATCCTTAAGGCGTATGCCAATCATGGTCATAACGTCATTGATAATGGAAGACATCTGATATGGGGTATTGATAATGTCCATTTTCCCCGCTTCAATTTTTGAGAAATCAAGAATATCGTTGATAATAGCCAAAAGAGAAGCCGAGGCGCTCTTAATAAGCATGGCATTTTCCCTGGCAAAGGAATCCGTGGTATCTCTGATAATAAACTCCGACATGCCATTTATGGCGTTCATCGGGGTGCGGATTTCATGGGACATATTGGCAAGGAAGCTGGACTTGGCCCTGTCAGCGCTTTCCGCCCTTTCCTTGGCCCGGATAATATCTGTAATATCCACCATTATCAGCATGACACCGGCTATTTCCTTGTCCTGGTTTATGGCCGGCCTCACGTATATATCAAAATTTTCCTCCATGCCATGGACATCCATGCGGTCCATGTACTGGATATTCTTGCCCTCGTCACGGGTTTCCTTGCACATTTCCTCTATGTGGCGGCGGCCAATGTTATCCATGAGGCCCTCAAAAAGGTCATAAATATACACGCCCTCATTTACCTGTTCAAAGGTATAGCTGGAACGTTGAAAGAATGGCTCTGTGGCCATAACCGTATTGAGATCCATATCCAGCATAATTGATATATTTGGCGAATTCTGAAGCAGCATGGCGTTGTAGAATACCTGCTGGCCCTTGGAGTGCTCGCTGTATTCACGGAACTTGTTGGCCTGCTCCGCCAATGCCGCCAAAATATTGTTTTCACGCTGAAGTCGTTTAATCTCGCGATTGGCCCTTTTCAGCTCAATCTGCAAGGATTTTAACGTAGCCTCATTCTCCTGCATCCCGTTACCCCCTATGCCAAATACTGTCCTACCAGTTTAAGCAAAGCATCCTGTTTAAATGGCTTCAGCAAAAAGCCCTGAGCCCCCACGGATTTAACCTTCTCCTGAAGGCCCTCCTCCTCATCGGCTGTGAGAAAAAGTACTGGAACATCAGCTACTCCCGGCATTTTTCTGATTTCCTCCAACACCTGATAACCATCCATTTCAGGCATGAGAATATCCAGCAAGATCAAATCCGGAACATTCTTTGACAGAAACTGCAGAGCCTTGCTGCCGCTTGGCACCAGCACTGGCTTGTATTCCTCATTTGCCTTGAGCATCTTGTCCACAAATTTAAGATTAACCACATTATCATCTACAACCAGTATTTTTTTCATGAAAAGGTCCCCCCTCTATTCATGCAAGGTAAATTCGGTGTCCTCATCAATAATTTGCAGCATAATACTGCCTATAATAGGGTCAAACTGGGTTCCCAGCCCCTTCTCAATCTCTCCCCTTACGCCCTCCTGGGTCAGCATATCTCTGTAGGAACGGCGGGAGGTCATGGCGTCATAGGAATCAGCCACATTAATAACACGGGCCATTTCCGGAATATTCTTGCCTAAAAGCCCCCTTGGATAGCCACTGCCATCGTAGTGCTCGTGATGGAACATAGCCCCATTATAAATATCCTCAACTGAGGTAATAGTCTTTAAAATATCCCCACCAATAACGGGGTGGGTCTTTACAATCTCAAATTCCTCATCCGTCAGAGGGCCGGTCTTATTAATAATCCAATCCGGAATACCAATCTTGCCAATATCGTGAAGAAGGGCTGCATACTTTAAATGCATCAGCTGCATTTCTGAATATCCCAGCTGTTCACCAATCATTACACTATATTTTGAAACCCGGTCAGAATGGCCCTTGGTATACTTATCCTTGGCATCAATAGTATTGGCCAGGGCCTGGATAATCTGATCAAACATAACAGTCATCTGCATGCTTTTATCGAGAATATCCTGCGTTCTGATCTGAACCTCCTCCTGAAGCTTGGACTGCAAATAATACAAATCCAGTATTCTGCCTATTCTGGCCTGCAAAAGAGCGGGATTAAGAGGTTTGGTAATAAAATCCACAGCCCCCTCCCTAAAGCCTGCTAGCTCTGTGGAAAGGTCATTATCATGGGTCATAAACACCACGGGAATATGGGCAAACCTTTCATCTGCCTTCAGCTTCCCAATAATGTCATGTCCTGTTTCCCTTGGCATGTGTACGTCCAGGAGCACCAAATCAGGTATATTTCCCTCTTCCAGCTGCTGGAAAAACTCCTGTCCTGAGCTTGCTTCACTGATATTATAGGAATCAGACAACACCTCTGCTACTACCTGACGGTTCAGACGGCTGTCATCCACTACAAAAATAGTAAACTGCTTTATCTGAGAGCTGCCCTCCA
Source organism: Anaerovibrio sp. RM50 (assembly GCF_000622005.1). Taxonomy (GTDB): domain Bacteria; phylum Bacillota; class Negativicutes; order Selenomonadales; family Selenomonadaceae; genus Anaerovibrio. Next base: position 110,764 of record NZ_JHWV01000001.1, read on the forward strand.
GATTTATGCGCTTTGGCAGCACGGCGGCAATTTTCCGCATCAGATCCTCGTACATGGCCACCAATTTATGATGGTTCAGACTGATGTACTCCACATCCTCCTGCTTGGCGGCATCCTCCATGCGCTTTGCCTTAGCCCTTAGGTCTTCTGCTCCAATATAGGCAGATGAGCTTTTCAAAGCGTGGACCTTTACCCTGTAGCCGGCCCAATCATTCCCCAGATAGCATTTCTGCATGTCCTCCAGAACATTGTCCTCCACATAGGTACTGACAATATCCAGATAAAAATTTTCGTCATCCATGCACTGCTGGAGGCCCTCCTGGGTATTCAGAAAATCTAATTTCTCTATTATTTTACCGGTATCACCAGTATTTTCCCCATCAAATTGCCTTACATCATGTTCCATAATATCACCATCATATAATGAATTTTCGTATAAATCCCCTACTTTATATATTACCTTATTTAAGCTATTTGTCAAAATGTTTTATACCATTGAAAAAGAGGGAATAGTAGTCTTTTTGGTAAGAATTACTGTATAATAGAAATTAAGATATACATTTAGAGGATGTGGCTGTTATGTCTACAGATTTTGCACATAGATTAAAAGAATTGCGGCTGGCAAAGGACTTGACCCAGAAGGAATTTTCCGAGTTATCCAAAATAAGCCAAAACGCTATTTCCATGTATGAAAGCGGACAACGGGAGCCTACTCTTGAGATTTTGGATATTTTTGCCAAGTTTTTCAAGGTGGATATGGATTATATGTCCGGCAAATCCCAAAAACAAAAACCCATGGCCATTGATATCATCTCCCCGGCCCCTGAGGACCCGAACCCTGATAATAAATCTGACAAAAAGCTCCTTGCGGCCTACCACAGAGCCCCAGAGCATATTCAAAGAATCGTTTCCGTATGTCTGGAACCATATATTGAAGAAAAATAAAACATCACAAACAAAAATCACTGGCTTAGAGCTGATCATCAGCCCTACACCAGTGATTTTTACTTTCAATGATCATATTAAATATTGATATTTTTTTATTAGTGAGTTTCAACAAGTGCATGGACTCTCTTGCGGCGGCCATAGGTCTTCAGCACAAGAGCAATAAGGAAGTTAATCACAAAGCAGCCGGCAAAGAAATACAGCGTATAATCATAGCCGCTTGTGTTTTCCCTAAACACCGCGATAATAGATGGGCCTGCAATACCTGCCAGCCCCCAGGCGGTGAGAATTCTGCCGTGGATGGCACTAAGCTCTCTTGTGCCAAACAAATCGGAAAGATAAGCCGGCATACAGGAGAAGCCACCACCATAGCAGCTAATAATAAGCAGAATAAGAAGCTGGAATACCATGGCATCCACAGTGTTGGCCAAATGATAGAAAGCGGCGATTTCAATAAGGAAAAACATAATATATGTCATTCCCCTGCCAATGTAATCAGAAACTGTGGACCAGATTATTCGTCCCGCACCATTTAAAAGGCCGATAATACCTACCATAGAAGCAGCTGCTGCCGCATCCATGCCCACTACCTCCTGGGCCATTGGGGAAGCGACGGAAAGAAGGCCAATACCACAGGTGATATTTACGAAGAAAATCCACCAAAGAGCGGAGAACTGCCATGTCTTTACCGCCTCGTTGGCTGTAGCCCCCTGATGGGTGTGCTCCCCTGCCTCAACAACACTGCTCGTTGCCGGTGGTTTTAAATAAAGGGCGGACATACTCATAATCACAATATATACTGCACCCAATATCAGGAAATTGTTTCTTAAGCCAAACTCTCCTGTAAGATACTGCATAACAGGACCAGCCACAAGGGCTGCAAAACCAAAGCCCATAATGGCAAGGCCAGTGGCAAAGCCCCGATGGTTAGGGAAATACTTTACCAATGTGGATACCGGTGTAATATAGCCAATCCCCAGGCCTATACCACCGATAATACCATAAAACAGATACAGCATGGCAAGACTGCCTGCTTCAATGGCAAAGGCTGTACCCAGCATCCCAGTGCCAAAAAACAGAGTGGCCAAAAGGCCGCTTTTCTTGGGACCCAGCTTTTCCACAAAGCTGCCCAAAAAGCCGGCTGACAGGCCAAGAAAGAGAATGGCCAGTGAAAAGGTCCAGGTGGTTTCCTTCAGGGTAATTCCCATCTCGGCCATAATAGGCTTGGTTAATACACTCCAAGCGTAGACACTGCCGATGGATATGTGAATCCCAATGGCAGCCAGGGCAATAAGCCAACGATTTCGCATGTACATCAATCCTTTCTGCATCACAAAAAGGATTTGCCGAAAACAAAAAACCATCCGGACAAATCCTTGCCCAGACGGTCGGCTTATCATCATTTTCCGATACATGTGGTGAACTCCACTAATCCGTCAGCACCGAAAAACATATTCAATTCAACGCATTCATTTTATATTTTTTATCAATACATGTCAATATGTTTCAGATAATCCATTACCGAAGCAAGCACCAGGAATGTATAAAATTGCACAAAAAAACTGGAGAACTATCTGTACATCAGTACAGTATTTCTCCAGTTTTATTTAATTATTTATTTTCGGCTGATACAGTTGCTGCCACAACCGCAGCCACAATCTGAGCCGCAGCAATCATGCTTTCCGGAACGGAAATTGTTCCATACATGACGTCCAGCAAAACCAAGTAATACCAAAAGTATTAAACCAATTACGTAAGTTGCCATATTAGGAGCCTCCTTTATTCAAAGCCCAACAACTTTCCTCCCTGATATACAATCAGAGATACTACCCAAGCCAAAGCAAACATATAACCAGCGGCGAAGAACATCATCTTCCAGCTGTTGGTTTCCTTCTTAATGGTACCCAATGCAGTTACACATGGAGTATAGATCTGGGAGAATACCATAAAGGCCAAAGCAGACAGACTGGTGAAGGCCGCTGCCATACCAGTAGCACTAAGAGCCTCAGCAGTCTCTACAGCATCCTCAGCCTCAGCAGAAATATCTGGAAGGCCATAAAGAACACCGATAGTGGAAACAACGGATTCCTTGGCCAAAATACCGGAAATAACGGCTGCACCAGCTTCCCAGTTGCCAAAGCCATGGAAGGTAAAGATGGCACCAACAACTGCACCGATGGAAGCCAGGAAGGACTCACTCTGCTCCTCTACCATACCATCCATATTAAATGCACCCAAGAACCAAATGAGTACGCAACCAACAAAGATAATAGTACCAGCTTTTACCAGATAACCTTTACCCTTATCCCAGGTTTCCAGAAGAACGGTCTTCATATCTGGCATTCTGTATGGAGGTAACTCCAACAGGAAGGTAGCTGTTTCATCCTTATATTTGGCCGCAGTTAACAGCTTAGTAGAAACAATTGCCATAACTACGCCCACGATATACATAGCAAATACCACATTAGCAGCATTATCCGGGAAGAACATGGCAGCGAAAAGAGCCATGATAGGAAGCTTTGCTCCACAGGTCAGGAAAGGCGCTGCCAAAATGGACAGAATACGGTCCTTTTCATTATCCAATGCACGGGCGCCCATGATGGAAGGAACACCACAGCCAAAGCCCATCATCAACGGCATTACGCTCTTACCGCTGAGGCCAGCCCGACGCATAATAGGATCCATGATAAATGCCACACGAGCCATGTAGCCGGTACCATCCAGAAAACTCAAGCAGAAGAACAACATGAAAATAAGCGGAACGAAAATAATAACGGAACCAACACCGCCAATAATACCATCAAGAATAAGTGCCTGCATCCAATCGGCGACCTGTGCCCCTTCCAGAGCGCCAGCTACCCATTCGGTAAAGTCGCCAGTAATAACCTCCTCCAAAGCATCAGCAATTGGCTGACCAATCCACTCGAAGGTAATCTGGAATACAGCATAAAGAATAGCCAAGAATAATGGCAATGCCAAAACGCCATTGGCCAGAACGGAATCCAGCTTCTCTGTAAGGGTGGAACCCACACTGGAGAACTCCGCAACCTCACCGAGAATTTCATCAATAAAAGCATAACGCTGCTTGATGATTGCCTCCTGAAGGTCCATACCAGTAAGACCGCTGTTCTCTATTTCCTGAATCTTGGCAATATGGGCCTGAAGGTCTTCACTAGGACCATAGCTTTCCATGGAAACGGAGGTAAAAACATTAAGGAGATTCTTTATGCTCTTGCCATCCCGCGCCACAGTAAGCAACACCGGAAACCCCAGCTTCTTTTCCAGCTTCTTGACATCAATCTTAATGCCACGACGCTTTGCCTCGTCCTGCATATTCAAGTCCAGCATAAGTGGAATGCCCTTTTCCAAAAGCTGAACTGTAAGGAACAGATTTCTTTCGATGTTGGATGAATCAATAACATCCACTACCAAATCCAGCTGAGCTTCCTGCAAATAATCAATTACGATTTTTTCCTCAGGACTTCTTGCATTTACGCTGTATGTACCAGGCAAATCAATTACTTGAATGTGCTTGCCCTCGAAGGTCACATGACCTTCCTTCTTGTCTACTGTAACACCAGGCCAGTTACCAATTTTCTGTCTAGCCCCGGTTATTTCATTAAAAATAGTAGATTTACCAGTATTAGGATTACCAGTAAGTGCTACCCTTATGATATTATTATCCGTTGCCATTGTTGCCATTATCATCCCACCTGTGTAACTACAATCTTGTCTGCATCTTCACGGCGCATTGCCAAGTTATAAGAACGAATACCGATTGCCATTGGGTCACCCAACGGTGCGGAGCGAAGTACCTTCACAGTAGTACCTGGAATAAGTCCCATAGTCATGAGCCGCTCTTTTAATAATGAATCACCAATGTTCTCCACTCTCACGGACATGCCAGTTTTGCACTCTTTAAGAGTCATTTTCATACCTCCCTACAACTCTATTCATCGCTTTAGGGCTTTACAACTTCCACGTTATAAAATTATTAAAACGATAATTACTATCATTAGCATAGACAATGATACCCTTTCTCATTTTGTTTGTCAAGTGAAAAACGATATCATTTTCAAGGAATCGTATAAATTTATGCATTTTTTTACACAAAATAAAAAATAGCAGCTATCACCGTAAAATGACAACTGCTATTTCTGTATATTCTGCTCTTTTAATTGATTGAGATACTTAATATCTTCTTTGGTCAGCTCCGCTGTTTCCAACAGATCGGGCCGATTCTTCAAGGTAATTTCCAGGGACTTTTCCCTCCGCCACTTGGCGATTTTGGCATGATCCCCGGACAGTAACACATCCGGTACTGCCATACCCTCAAATTCCCTTGGGCGGGTATACTGGGGATGCTCCAGCAGACCATTGTAGAAAGAATCCGTTGGTGCCGATTCCTCGGAGCCCAGTACTCCTGGCAGCATACGGGACACAGCGTCCGTGATCATCATGGCAGGAAGCTCCCCTCCGGTGAGAACAAAATCCCCAATGGAAATAATCTCATCAGCCAGATTTTCACTTATACGGGCGTCAAATCCCTCATAATGGCCGCAAATAAAAATAAGCTGATCATACTGGGCCAGTTCCCTGGCCTTGGCCTGATTGAACACAGAGCCCTCAGGACTCATTAAAAGCACCCGACGGTTGGCATAATTGGTGGTCTCCTTCACATGGCGCACCGCCTTAAACATAGGCTCCGGCTTTATAACCATGCCACTGCCCCCACCAAAGGGAGAATCATCCATCTGCTGGTGCTTGCCTTCAGCAAAATCCCGGGGATTAGTAATCTTTATATCAAGAATACCATTCTCCACTGCCCGTCTGGTAATACTGTCCCCAAAGGGACCTTCAAACATGGCCGGAAACAGGGAAAGAATATCTATACGCATCAGATTTCCTCCGGCATATCCACAACCATGCGGCCCTCTTTGATGTTGATTTCCTTTACTACGGCCTTAAGGGCAGGAATCATCAGCTGCTTGGCCTCCCCTTTTTTGGAAGCCACATAAACATCGTTGGCACCAGTCTTCAGTACATCGGTAACAAAGCCTTGGGATACCCCATCCATGTCAAAGACCTCCAGCCCAATTATGTCGAAGGTGTAATATTCCCCATCTTCAAGAGGCATGGCGTCCTTCTTGTCCACATAGAGCAGGGAGCCGGTAAGCTGTGCCACATCCTCACGGGAAGGATACTGCTTAAATTTAATGATAACAAACTGCTTGTGGTATTTTACAGATGCCACATCCAGCAGCTCATCACCTACATAAACATGTTTTAATTCTTCAAACCGCTCTGGAAAATCTGTCAGTGGAATAACACGGAGCTCGCCACGAATACCGTGAGGAGCTCCTGCTTTACCAATGACAATTCGATTATCAGCTGCGGATGGCGATGATAACGTCATCTTCAACAACAACCTCCACATTAAACTGGTCACGAACATTGTCGCCTTTTTTCAGTTCAACAAAACGCTCAGTGGTACCCTGAACGATTTCTGCACCCAGAACCAGCTTCTCGGTATCAGTGATACGGGCCTCAGTCTGAGCGATAAAATCCTCACGCTTCTGACGCTCAATGCCGAAATGCTGATGGATCATAGCCAGCTGCTCCTGGTCTTCTTCACCAACCTCGGAAACAGCACGGTTCTCCTGGATGTTAATCTGCTGAATTTCAAGCTGTGCCTGGTTGATACCGTTACGGAATTCTTCCAGCATCTTTTCTCTCAGCTTTTCAGTGAGCTTGGCCTTAATGGTCATTGGGAACTTTACTAATACACTATCCATTGTGAAAAAATCCTCCAATTATAGAAATTGCGGCAAGCATCCCCTAAAGTGGACATACATTGCCGCATATTAAGCCGATGCCTCAGCTTATGATTTCTACATTTACTTTTTTATCCTCGCGAGTAGCAGCGGCCTTGACAACGGTGCGCAGTGCTTTTGCAATGCGGCCCTGCTTGCCAATTACCTTACCCATGTCCTCTGTAGCAACATGAAGTTCATAGATGACTACATTATCCTCTTCCTTCTCGTTGATAACAACTGCGGAAGGATTGTCTACCAGGGACTTCGCGATAATCTCAACTATCTCTTTCATGCTATGCCTCTTTCTTAGTTCTTAGCATGCTTAGCTGCATCAAACTTAGCCATGATGCCCTGCTTGGAGAATAAGGAACGAACGGTATCAGTAGGCTGTGCGCCCTTTGCCATCCATTCGAGAGCCTTTTCTTCGTCGATGTTTACAACTGCTGGCTCCTTGGTGGAGTCGTAGTTACCAACGATTTCGATGAAACGGCCATCACGTGGAGCACGGGAATCAGCTACAACAATACGATAGAATGGGGACTTCTTAGCACCCATACGGTTCAGACGAATCTTTACTGCCATTTTGAAATTCACCTCCTTAGGATTGGTATATCTAAACTCTATTATATAGAAGATATACTTTTATATATATCAATGCATGAATGGAAGCTTGAAGCCTCCGAAGCCTTTACGGCCTCCCTGCATCTTTTTAACCTTCTTCATCATCTTGCGCATCTCCTCAAACTGCTTCAGGAGACGGTTTACATCCTGCACTCTGGTACCGCTGCCCGCTGCAATACGCTTGCGACGGCTGCCATTGATGATGTTTGTATTTGCTCTTTCCTTGGGTGTCATGGAGCGGATAATTGCTTCCACCTGGCGCATTTCCTTGCCGTTAAGGTCAATTTCCCTGTCGCCAAGCTTTTTCTTAATATCCCCCATACCAGGAATAAGGCTCATGATATTTTCCAGGGAACCAAGTTTCTTGATCTGCTGCATCTGGGCAAGGAAATCATCCAGAGTGAAGTCATCCTTGCGGAACTTCTTCTCCATCTCCTTGGCCTGAGCTTCATCAAAGGTTGCCTGGGCCTTTTCAATCAAGGAAAGAACATCGCCCATTCCCAAAATTCGGGAAGCCATGCGATCTGGGTAGAATGGCTCCAAAGCCTCCAGCTTTTCGCCCATACCCACAAATTTTACAGGACAGCCGGTAACTGCCTTTACAGAAAGTGCCGCACCACCGCGGGAATCACCATCCAGCTTTGTAAGTACCAGACCATCAAGGCCCAAGTCCTTGTTAAAGCTCTCAGCTACATTTACAGCATCCTGACCGGTCATGGCATCAACCACCAGAAGAATTTCGTGTGGTTTCACCTGACTCTTTATATCTTTTAACTCCTGCATCAGCTCCTCATTGATGTGAAGTCGACCAGCGGTATCGATGATGACTACATCATTAGCATGAGTAAATGCATAGTTTAAAGATGACTTTGCTATGGTAACAGCATCAGTACCCGGCTCCATGGAGAATACGGGAATGTCCAGCTGCTTACCGATGACCTGCAACTGAGTAACAGCCGCTGGTCTGTATATATCTGCCGCAACCAGCACCGGGCGCTTGCCCTGTTTTTTAAGGGAAAGACCCAGTTTACCGGCTGAGGTAGTCTTACCTGCACCCTGCAAGCCAACCATCATAATAATGGTTGGTGGATTCGGGGACATATTAATACGGCTCTGGGAGCCGCCCATAAGCTCAGTGAGCTCTTCGTTAACAATCTTGATAACAAGCTGGGCCGGAGTAAGTGCCTCCATAACGTCCTGACCTATGGCACGCTCCTTAACGCGCTTCACAAAGTCCTTAACAACCTTGAAGTTTACATCGGCCTCAAGAAGTGCCATCCGCACTTCCCGCATGGCTTCATTTACATCGTCCTCTGTGAGCTTGCCATGTCCGCGAAGTTTTTTAAATGTTTCCTGCAGACGATCTGCCAAACCTTCAAAAATCAATCTAATTCCTCCTGAACCTTGCTGGTATATGGAGCAAGCTTCATAAGTATATGATTCGCTTCCTTCTCATCTATCTTTTTGTTGGAAGAAAGCTGGGAAATATCATCGTAAATCTCAGTAAGCTCCTGACGCTGCTCCCTAAGGCGCTGTGCCAGACCAAGCTTTTTTTCGTAGGCTGCCATGGTCTGCTCCGAACGATGGAGAATGTCATATACAGCCTGTCTGGAAACTGCCAGATCCTCCCCTATCTCTGACATGGAGAAATCCTCAAAAAGGTGCATACTTAAACATTTCTGTTGCTTATCCGTCAGCAGGGGCCCGTAAATATCAAAGAGCTCTGCCAGATATAAACGCTGTTCAAGCATTGAAAACACCCACTTTCAAGGCACAGTTTATCCCGACCATAGTTATTATAGCCATCTCATATATTGTTGTCAAGTATTTTTCCTTGTCAAATATTTACATGCTTCAAATATAAGCAGGAGGTACACATGCGGAACGCTCGCGCTCTCTAGTTTGCCTAATGGTACTAAGCTCATGCCGCGCTTACAGCTTGCATTCCCTAAGTACCAAGGCAAAATATGTCCGCATATATACCTCCAGCTGTTTTACAAGATAGTATAAGAAAAGCCGATAACTTCTGTTATCGGCTTTTCTTATGATATATCAATCGATATTTTGCGCAAAATTAGAGGGCTCTTTCAACCTTACCGGTACGCAGGCAGCGAGTGCAAACATTTACACGCTTGATTTCGCCTTCTACAACGGCACGTACGCGCTGGATATTTGGCTTCCAGGAGCGCTTGGTCTTCAGATGGGAATGGCTGACATTGTTGCCGGACAGCTCACCCTTACCGCATACTTCACATAAACTTGCCATATAGCACACCTCCTTAACGTTTCATCGGCGCATAGTCGCATATATGTAAATTATCTGTACATAGTCCTATACACACAAACAAAAAGATTATAGCACAATAAGACTGTCAAATGCAACCCCTTGGCAGCAATTATTTTTTGTCCCACGCTAACGGGTGCTAATATTCCACACTATAAAACGGAATATAAGCACCTGTAAGCTCTGGATTAATTCGACTAAATTCAGTGAAAAAACAAAACAATCACTGAATAAGTCTCATTGAACTGTCCAAATTTCCACAAGCATATAACACACTTAACTCTATAATCTATTGCTTGACTATACTATCATTTTTCCAAAACAAATGCAAGGGCCAATCATAAAGCCCCTGCATTTAACACAAAATCACTTATCTTACGCCGTCTGCCAGCTTCATGAGATGCTCCAGCTCATCCTTTTCAAACTGGTACTTCTCGCCGCAGAACTGACAGCATACCTCAGCGTGGCCATCCTTTACCAGCTGTTCCATGTCCTTGTGACTAAGACTAAGGAGCACATCCTCTATTCTCTCACGGTTGCACTTGCACTTAAAGGCCAGCTCCGTGGAGGTAAGGTAGTCCACATCAAAATCCGCCATAAGCTCGGCAATAATGCCCTTGGCATCAACCCCATCGGCAATCATGGAGGAAACAGGACGCACCTTCTTTAAGGCCTCCTCCACACGGGTAATAATCTCCTCATCAGCATCAGGCATCATCTGGAGAATAAAACCGCCGGAGGCCATTGCCCTGCAGTCGGTACCCACCAATACACCAAGGCCCACACTGGAGGCTGTCTGCTCAGATACAAAGAGATAGTTGGTAAGATCTTCCGCAATTTCCCCGGACACTATTTCAGAGCTGCCCCTCATCGGGTCACCAAGGCCAGTGAAACGGGTCACCTGCACCATGCCCTGTCCTACAGCACCGCCTACGTCAAGCTTGCCATTTTCCTTTAAGGGAAGATCCACATGGGGATTCCCCACATAGCCACGGACATATCCCTCAGGAGTAGCATCAGCTGTAATGTATCCCAATGGGCCATTGCCCTGAAAGCTGACGGTGAGGGCCTCCTTATTTTTAAGATTGGCTGCCATCAGAAGAGCACCTGTCATGGCACGTCCCAAGGCCGCTGCCGCAGTTGGGGAACAGTCATGGCGGGAAATAGCCTCATTTACCAGATCCGTGGTAACCGCCGCATATATTCTTACGCCATTGGTTATTGCTTTAACTAAAGTATCAGACATTTCATCAATCCTATCTTAGAGCTGCTTTAAGAGATTTGCCATCTCAATAGCGGTCATAGCACCATCAGCACCCTTGTTGCCAGCCTTGGTACCGGCACGCTCAATAGCCTGCTCGATATTTTCGGTGGTAACAACGCTGAAGGTTACAGGAACACCGGTGGACATGCTGGCCTGGGCAATTCCTTTGGCAGCCTCGTTGCATACATAATCATAGTGGGTAGTAGAGCCACGGATTACAGTACCAAGAGCGATAATGGCATCATACTTCCCGGACTCAGCCATTTTCTTGGAAACCAGTGGCAGCTCATAGGCACCTGGAACCCATGCCACAGTAATATCATCCTCATTTGCGCCATGGCGATGGAGAGTATCCAAAGCGCCACCCAGCAGCTTAGAGGTCAAAAACTCATTGAAACGGGCAACCACAATACCAAACTTCATGCCGGAAGCATTAAGCATTCCTTCCAAAACCTTAACTTCTTTCATTTTTATATACCTCCATAAAAAGATTGTATTATCTCAATAATAATCAAAAATCAGATTTTCTCAGCCAAAATGTGGCCCATCTTGGTCTTCTTTACCTTCATGTAGTTCTGGTTGTACTCGTTGGTTGGAACCTCCAGAGCCACTCTGTCAACAATCTTCAGTCCATAGCCCTCAAGGCCGGCGCGCTTGGCAGGATTGTTGGTCATAAGGCGAATTGTGGTAAGTCCCATATCTGCCAAAATCTGGGCACCGATACCATAATCACGCTCATCAGGAGCAAAGCCCAGAAGTACATTTGCCTCCACAGTATCCTTGCCCTGGTCCTGAAGCTCATAGGCACGCATCTTGTTGCCAAGGCCAATACCACGGCCCTCCTGACGCATGTAGAGAACCATGCCCTGGCCCTCAGCCTCAATACGCTTCAAGGCAGTAACCAGCTGGTCGCCGCAGTCACAGCGCAGTGAACCAAGGGCATCACCCGTAAGGCACTCGGAGTGAACACGAACCAGAACATTTTCCTTGCCCTTAACCTCGCCCTTTACTATAGCCAGATGGCACTTGCCGTCCAGTTTGCTCTCATAGGCATGGATGCGGAAGTGGCCATACTTGCTTGGCAGATCTGCCTCGGCAATTTTCTCAACGAAGCACTCGGTCTTCTTTCTATATTCAATAAGAGCCTTTACTGTAATGAGCTTGAGGCCATGCTTCTTGGAGAACTCAATGAGGCGTGGTGTACGCATCATGTGACCGTCATCATCCATAATCTCACAGCAAAGACCCGCTGGGGCAAGGCCAGCCAGCTTCGCCAGATCAGTGGTGGTTTCAGTGTGACCTGCACGACGGAGGACACCGCCTGGAACGCTGCGAAGCGGGAATACATGACCAGGACGGCGGAAGGTCTCCGGCTTGGAATTTGGATCAATGAGGGCTTTTACTGTTTCACAGCGCTCAAAGGCTGAGATGCCCGTGGTAGTGGAAACAGCGTCCACAGATACAGTAAATGCAGTTTCATGGTTATCTGTATTGTTGGATACCATCTGGAAAATCTCCAAACGGTCCAGATCCTCTGCCTCCATAGGGGTACAAATCAGTCCCTTGGCATAGGTAGCCATGAAGTTAACATGCTCTGGGGTGAGCTTTTCAGCTGCCACAATGAGGTCACCTTCGTTTTCTCTGTCCTCATCGTCAACTACAACCACCATATTACCTTTACGAATTTCTTCAATTGCTTCTTCAACTGTTGCAAAATCTGACATAATCTCGCTCCTTAAAAACCATTATTCTTCAGAAAATCCATGGTGATGCGGCTCACATTTTCCTTGGGAGTTTCCTTGGGCTGCATAAGCTTCTCCACGTATTTTCCGATAATATCATTTTCAATATTAATTGTTGAACCAGCCTTCTTGCCGGATAAATTGGTTACCTGTCTTGTATGGGGTATCAGCGAAACGGTAAAATCGCTGTCTGTAACCTCCGCCACTGTGAGGCTGATACCGTCCAAAGCCACAGAGCCCTTTTCCACAATGTGCCTCAATATATCACCGCTGGCGGAAATCCTCATTAGCACCGCATTCTGTTCCTCTTTTAAGGAGACAATGCGCCCCACGCCGTCAATATGGCCGCTGACTATGTGGCCCCCAAGGCGGCTTTGCAATGTAAGGGCCCGCTCAAGATTTACGGGGCTTCCCTTTTTAAGCTCCGCCAGTGATGTACGGCGAATGGTTTCCGGCATTACATCGGCATCAAAGCTGCCCCTGTCAAATCTGGTAACTGTAAGGCATACACCATTAACAGCAATGCTGTCGCCCAGCTGCACATCCTCAAGGACCTTTGAAGCCTTTATAGTAAGGCTTCCGCCCCCCATACTGTGAACAGAGCCAACCTCTTCAATTATTCCTGTAAACATCTAATCACCTGTTTTTGCACCTCATCCGTCAACTGCGTTGACACCTTCCCCTCAAGGGGAAGGCTTTTATTTATCCACACGGGCAATAATAAGAACATCTCCATCAATGAGCTCAGTTGTGACATCTTTTAGCTCCACGGCCTGACTGAGTTCTTCAAAGCCCTCTCCCTCCACAGGGGTAAGGGCATCCCTGCCCCCAATAAGCTTTGGAGCAATAAAAGCATAAACCTTGTCCACAAGTCCCGCTTTCAGCATGGAGAAGTTAAGCTGACCGCCGCCTTCCACCAGCAGAGAACAAATATTCATTTCTGCCAGTTTCTTTAACAGCTGTGGCAAATCCACTCTGTCCTCACCAGCAGAAATCACCTGAACTCCTGCATCTCTAAGGTCCTGAACTGCCCCGGCACTGGCTGCACCTGATACAGCCACTATGGTCTGGGCCTTGCCATCAGTTACAAGATTTGAATCCAATGGCAATCTTGCTCTACTATCCACCACTATACGAACAGGATTTTTCCCCATATCATTTGGAAGTCTGGTGGTAAGACTCGGATTGTCTTTAATAGCAGTGTTGATACCCACCATAATGCCATCATAAATGTCCCGCAGCTCATGGGTTCGAAGTCTGGAGGCTTCATTTGTAATCCACTGGGACTGGCCCGTTGCCGTGGCAATCTTGCCGTCCAGGGACATGGCGGTTTTCAATGCCACAAAGGGCATTTCTTTGGTAATCCATTTTAAGAATACCTCATTGAGCTTTTTGGCTTCCTCCTCCAGCACCCCGGTCACCACATCAATGCCGGCATCACGAAGAATTTTCACACCACGTCCTGCCACCTTTGGATTTGGATCCATCATGGCCACCACCACCTTGGCCACTCCTGCTTCCACCAGTGCATTGGCACATGGGCCAGTACGGCCATAATGGGAGCATGGTTCCAACGTGACATATACTGTTGCCCCTCTGGCCAGTTCCCCGGCCATGTTAAGAGCGTGAATTTCAGCATGGGGAGTTCCCGCCTTACGGTGCCACCCTTCAGCAATGATTCTGCCATCCTTTACGATAACAGCCCCCACCAAAGGATTTGGCGACGTTCTGCCAGTGGCATTCCTAGCCACCCGCAGGGCTTCACTCATATAAAACTCATCCTGCAATTCCATCACCTCTTTCCAACGAAGCAAGATGAAAGCGCGCCTGCTTTCATCAGCTCTTACATGAAATACACAGAACAGCCTATATAAAAATAGAAAAGGCTGTTGAAGAAACTCTTCAACAGCCCAAATGCACACAAAAACAATGTACATACAAGTCTTTTCTCATCCAGACTATACTGTCGGCCACGGAATCTCACCGTGTCGTGCCAAAAAGGCTCGCGGGCTGTACCGCCGGTAGGGAATCACACCCTGCCCCAAAGACTGTATCTGTATTTCCACAGATTATTGTAACACATCACTTATCCCACTGCAACCTTATGGTTACTGCATTCGCCCTTCACCTTGTACATAACAAGGCCAATTACGAAGCCCGCCATAGCAGGTACCAGCCAGCCAAAGCCCTGGGTAAAGAAAGGAAGGTACTCAGTAGCAAAGGCCACCATTGAGGTAACCAGTGAAGAACCGGCCAGCTCCTTTGGAAGTGCATTCACAAGGTCAAATACAGCCGCAACAACAGTAAACAGTGTAACCATGCCATAAACCCACTTGGAATGGTTGAAATAACCACCTATCAGGCCCAACAGGGTAAGGGTGATGGTCAGCGGATAAAGGAACATCAAAACAGGAATAGCATAAACGATGATTGCTGTAAGACCAACGTTAGAAATCAAAAGGGATACTGCACCGAAAATGCAGGCCCAAGTACGATATCCAGGACCACCCGGAAACATTTCACAGAAGGTCTCAGAACAGCTGGTTACAAGGCCAATAGCTGTTTTAAGACAAGCAAATGTAGCAATACCAGCCAATACAAATACGCCAGCGGCACCAAAGTAGAAGCCAGAAATATCAGACAGAGCTACACCGCCATTTTCAGCCATTGGGAATACGCCCATACTCATGGTACCCATGAGGATAATCATCAGATAGATAACAGACATGATGATACCGCTAAGCACACCAGCCTTAATAGTGGAAGAAGCAATAGCCTCATTGGTTCGCAGGCCGAGATTCTTCATACTGTTTACTACGATAATACCAAAAGCCAAACCAGCCATAGCATCCATGGTGTTATAGCCTTCCAGAATGCCCTTGGCAAAGGCACCGGACTCATAATCTGCAGATGGTGCAATATTGGCAATGCTGTCCACCATTGGATTAGCAAAAGCCACCAGCAAAAGGCTTCCCAGAAATACCAGGAAAATAGGAGTCAAAATCTTTCCCACCCAGGTTACAATTCCACTTGGTCTGAGGGAAAAGAACATAACAATGGCAAAGAATACCAGAGAAAAGCCAAAAAGTGCCATTTCAGGACTTACACCGGTAATCATAGGTGCAATGCCCATAGAAAACGGAACTGTGGCACAGCGCGGAATGGCAAAGCAAGGACCAATGGTCAAATAAAGCATGCAAGTAAAGAACATAGCGTACTTTTTGTTTACTCTTGATGCCAGATCCTGCAGGCCGTTGCCCCCGGACATGCCGATGGCTGCCACTGCCAAAATAGGAATACCCACACCGGTCAGAATGAAGCCCGCAATAGCTGGCCACACGTTACTGCCTGCTGCCTGTCCCAGATGAACAGGGAAGATAATGTTGCCAGCACCAAAGAACATACCAAAAAGCATACTGGCAACAAACAGATAATTTTTCCAACTCAATTTTTCATTCACAATAAAACGCCCCTTTAATAGAATCACAACAGGTAAAATGTTACCACCGCGCTACAGGGATGTCAAAGAAATGGAATAAAATGTACATAAAAGTGTAACGTCTATTGATAATGGACATTTATTGTTGTCATCGATATAGTTTATTCACATGTTTTGTGCATCATAACAATGTATCCTTGCTGATACTTGTTCCAAACAAAATAACACACAGCTGCTGCTACAATAACACCAGTGCAAACCACACTATACATAAAGGTATAGCCATAGCCAGCTGCGACTATCCCCAAAAGTCCAGCTGCCAGTCCGACACAAATATCCAGGGACCAAAAATAGGTAGCTGTAGCCACACCGCTACGCTCCATCGGTGCACTTTGGATAGCCAATGTCTGAAAAGCCGGGCTCAAAGCGCCAAAGCCCATACCCAATATTGCAGCTGACACTAAAAGCCCCAGCATAGTAGAAATCTGACCAAAAATAATCATTCCCAAAGTGAAACACAGAAAACCAGGATAGATTGTATAATCCGGTCCCTTGGTATCAAATATTTTTCCAACGATAGGACGGGTCAGCACAATAACAGTGGCAAATACGGCAAAGAACATACTGGTTTCCTGCTGCAGACCCAGGGATTTCGCATAAAGGGGAATAAATGTCAATACGCCACCGTAAGCAAAGAATACCAGGCCACCAATGGAAGACATAGCCACAGACCTGCGTTCAATAAAATCACTGATGGATATGCCATGGTGCTGCTTTTTAGCAGGCAAAATAACTGCATCAGGAAGTCTACGATGATTTGCCACAACAAGGGTAAATAATGCCAGCATCACCATGAATGGGAAAAACATATCAGCTCCCCAGCTGCCGATTATTACCAATCCCAGCAAAGGACCTACAACCATAGCCAAATTTGTGGTCAAGGCAAAATAACCAATACCCTCACCCTTGCGCTCTGCAGGTAATACCATTGCGGCCATAGCAGCAGCTGCCGTAGTTGCAATAGCAAAAATCACACCATGAAGCAGGCGCAAGCCATAAATCCCTGTAAGGGTTTGAAAATAATTGAAGCCCAGCATAATAAGACCAAAACATAGCGTCGCCACCAGCATCAATGTGCGCTTATTCACGCTATCGATAAGTTTTCCAGCCAATGGACGGCAGGCCACAGTTCCAATCTGGAAAAAAGTCATGGCCATTCCGGCTTCCAGCTCCCCACCCTGCAAATCATCCATAATAAAAATCGGCAAGGCTGCAATCATAATATACTGGCTCATGAATACCAGAAAGTTACAGCCGCCCATACTAATAAATTCCGTTGTCCAAAGTTTATTCATTCTCTAATCATTTCCTCTATCTTTAGTAACATTTTCTTCATATTTGCTGTATCGACTTCGCCCAGTTCCAGCTCCAATTGCCGATTTTCCCGTTCATCTTCCTCAGCCAGCTTATCCACAAGCTCCTTACCAGACATGGTCAGCTGCAAGAGAAAGGCACGTCGGTCAACTTGATTTGGCTCCCTTTTTACATAATCCTTCTTAAGCAATCTATCCACAATCGCCTTCACTGTATTGGGATCTCGTTGCATTTGTCCGGATAATTCTTTTTGGCTGATATCCGGATGCTCAGCTAATATCTTCATAGCCACCCATTGCTCTACAGTCAGTCCGTATGGGCTGAATATTTTCTCGGTATGGCGATGAACCTTTCTGGCCGTTCGACATAACAGATAGCCCAATGTATCATCTATCTGCATCGTGATTTCACCTTCTTTTTGTACTTATCGAACTTTCATGATGATCTCATAAAAATAATACGTTAACGTACTTTATATTAGTACGCTAACGTATTATTGTCAACAAGATATTTTTAATTGTTATGTAAATCGTAAACAGCTACCACTTTGAGCTCCCTTTCATTTACAGAGAATTTGACCTCCACATCCCCAAAGGGCATTCCGTAAACACGATCGGGATCATGATGATAAGATGGTCTTGGGTCATTGGCCAATACCTCTATCAGGGACTTATGCTGTTTTTCCGGAACCTTTGCCAGCAGTTCCGGAGGGAAATCCACCTCCAGCATTCGGTTCCACCCACCACTTCTAAAGCCCTCAGTAGCCTCCGGGTGACTGTCCGCATAAGGTATGTAGGGTTTTATATCCAGTATAGGCGTGCCATCCATAAGATCTGCACCACTGACTACGAGGACAGGACCATCATGGGGATCTACCTCTACCCCTTCAAATTTCACAGATGATAAACCTATAGGATTTGGCCTGAAGGGTGAGCGGGTGGCAAACACTCCTACCCGTGTATTGCCTCCTAAAATTGGTGGTCTGACCGTTGGGGACCACCCCTCACGAACATTTTCGGAAAATTGCCAGATAAGCCACAAATGTGAAAAGCCTTCTATACCTCTGAGAGCATCCTCATTACGATATTCCGGCTCGAAAACAATACGTCCCTTCAGCTCCTTCACCACCCCGCTCTGCCGGGGAATGCCAAACTTGGAAGGAAAATCCGTATGAATTCTTCCTATTATTTTTGTTTCTATAATATCAGTCATGCCTTCAAATCCTTTTCAGTTTTTACATATTATTAAACGCATTTCTATCAGTATAGCATACTACTTCAAGACTGACTCCTTACCGTACAGAACATGGCAAAGGATAAGGCCCTCCTCGAAAGGAAGGCCAACCCTATATAATCACATACATTTTTATTCTCTATGATATGCGGGATAGTTAAATAAACATCACAAAATAATGTGGCAAGGTTTCCTTTACACCAGAGCGCCCATTTCTATTTGATATTAATTTATAGGCGACACTTGGTGAGAAGTCGTTAATAAAATTATTTAAAGAAACCGATGCTGTATTTCCAGCCTTAACCTCTATTGGAACGACTTCGCCTTCTTTTTCTATTAAGAACTCCAACTCATGGTTATCGTCTGGCTTGTAGTAATGCAAGGTATATCCTCTTTTTACTAAACACTCAGAAATGATATTTTCATAGATTCCACCTCGGGCATTTCCCTTTATTGTATTATTCAAAATTGCTCTTTTGGTTTCAAATCCGTACATGCAGGTAAGCAGGCCTGTATCATTAATGTACAGCTTGAATTGTTCCTCTTTCGAATTTGCCATGAGGGGTATATATGGCTCCGAAACATTATAGCAGGCATTTACCAGACATGAATCCTTCAGCCATTTTATACTGCCACCATATTTTCTTCTGGTTTGGCCTTTTTCTACCGTCGAATACTGAAATTTTTTTAATTCCTTTGCCAGCTGTCTAGGCACAGCATCATAGCACATTCTGACCAGTGACTTTTCTCTCCCTTTTGCATGTTTGGAAATATCATCCTGATAAAGTGCTATGATATTTTGCTGAATTTCCATAACCCGATTAAAGTCCTTGTGTTCAGCAAAATCAACAACGACCTCAGGCATTCCGCCCACTACCATATATTCCCTAAATAATGCTTCATACTTGTTATGAATAACTTCAGGAATTTGCTCATTATTCCCCATATAGTCCTTCAAACTGTATATGCTGGCAGAATCATATCCATATGCCCATAGGAATTCTTCAAAATCCAAAGAATACATCATAAGCTGCGTTTCATATCCCACTGGCAGTGACATTGGTTCTTCCACTTCATCATTAGCATCCTCACCATAGGAAAGTCCAAGCAGAGAACCGGAAGCAATTACATCAAATCTCATATCTTCAGCCAGAAATTTAAGTGCAGTTCTCGCATTTCCACAGCATTGAATCTCATCCAAAAAGATAAGTGTTTTTCCCGGAATGAGCTTTATTTGGGGAATATTAGCTGTCATCCGCTTGTATACTTCTTCTGAAGATAGTTCCCCATCAAATATTTGTTTCAAAGTTTTCTGTCTGTAAAAATCAATATTTACGAATGACTCATATTTATTTTTTCCAAATTCCTTAATAATAAAGGTCTTGCCTACCTGTCTAGCCCCTTTTATAAGCAAACATTTTTTTATACCTTCCTTATGACGTTTTTCTTTCCACTCCAATAATTTTGAATATATTTTTCTCTTTAACATAATACCATATCCCTATGATTTCAATATTTACATGATAACAACGGCAAAGCCCTATTCCTCACAATAAATTTTATAGCTCTTCCAAAGGAAAAGTCAACTTTTTACATAAAATCGTAATATATTTTTATAAAAAATTGCATAAAATCGTAGCATCTTTCATCGAGAAAATGCATAAAATCGTAACCTGTTTGCTTGGAAAACTGCATAAAATCCTTGCTACAAAACATATTTCTAACGCAAAGGAAAAAGCCCTCCCCGCAGGGAAGGCCCAATCCTATATATTTCACACACACATTACACTCATATTGCATTACAGCTTGAACTTGCTGATTTCATTCTGCAACTCCATAGCCATCTTTGAGAGGCTGTCGGAAGCATTGGAAATCTCCATTACGCTGGCACTCTGCTCCTCAGTGGCGGCAGATACGGTCTCAGCTTCCTCTGCAGCCTTTCTGCTGGCATCGCCAATTGTACGGATATGTCCCATTACCTCTTCGCCGTTGGCAGCCATGCCACTTATAGCGGAGGAAATATGCTGAACCTGGCCGGATACAGTCTCAACGATTTCAATAATCTTGCGGAAGCTCTCACCCATGCTGATAATATTCTGTGTACCAACGCGAACCTCCTCGCTGCCTGCCTGCATGCCCGCAACAGCATTGTCGGTGTCCTTGCGGGTCTGCTGAATAAGGTCGGCAATCTGATTTGCAGCCTCCTGGGAGGATTCAGCCAGCTTACGAACCTCATCGGCTACAACGGCGAAGCCACGGCCATGCTCACCGGCACGCGCTGCCTCAATGGCCGCATTGAGAGCCAAAAGATTGGTCTGGGCAGAAATATTAGAAATGGTATCAACAATCTGGCCAATCTCAGCGGAACGCTCACCCAATGCAGTAACCACTTCTGTGGATTCATTGGTGCTCTGCTCAATGCGCTTAATCTGACCAATGGCCTCTTCAAGGGTCTTGCCGCCATCACGGGCCACCTCAGCTGCCTCACGTCCATGGGCTGCTGCTTCATCTGCCTCACTGGCAACAGTCTGGATAGTATTATTAAGATCCTCAATGGCCATGCTGGTGGAGCTAACAGCCTCCAGCTGCTCACTGGTACCCTGGGCAACATTTACAATGGAATTTGCCACCTGATTGGAAGCCTGTGCCGACTGCTCAGTGGTGGCATTCAGCTCCTCAGCGGCGGCCGCCAGACTCTCAGAGGAACCACTAACCTGCTGCATTACACCGCTTACGCCCTGACGCATCTCACGTACGGCGGCTGCCAAAGCACCCAGCTCGTTGTTGGTGGTAATACGGCTTGGACGGTTGCGGAAATCGCCGGCTGCCAAAAGATGCATCTCATCCATCATAGTAGCAAGAGGTGCCATGGCCTTGTTAACGGTAACAAGAACTCCCAAGGAAATCAAAACTGTAAGAAGCAAGCTTATTCCCACCATGATTTTAAGTACATTGCTTACAGGGGCAAACAGCTCATCCTGATATGCAATGGTAGCCATACCCCAGCCAGTGGCCTTAATTGGGTTATAGAAAGCAATCATATCGTCGCCATCTTTATTGGTGAACTTATAAACACCGGCATCACCGGAAAGCATTTTTTCACCCAAAGTCTTGATTTCAGGATCACTGTCCTCAGAAATCTTTTTCTTCATAATGGCTTCTTCATCAGGATTTACAATGTAAGTTCCCTCCTTGGAAACCAAAAGGCTGTAGCCCTTTTCACCAAGCTTAAAGTCACTTACCTTCTCCATAACTGCATCAACATAGATAGCAGCCAATACCATACCTACATTCTGGCCATTATTGTCCTTTGCCAAAGCGATGGAATTCACAATAATTTTACCAGTGGCCTGGGAAATTACAGGGGATGCCATAAAGGAATCCTTGGCACCAGTCATAGTCTCTTTGTACCATGCCTTATCTGCATTATGCATTTCCTTGAAGCCGGACTTTGTCTCACCATACAATACGCCAGAGCCATCAAATGGACCCCAGCTCACTGAGTCATAAACCCCCGGATAAATCTTGTTCATGAGAGCAAGACGATATTTATTGTTCTCATTCATCCCCGCAGGATTTTCCCTCAATGCCTTTGCAGAAGGAATATTTGCAGCATTCTGGGTCTCCAGCATACGCGTCTCCAGCCATGCAGATACACCATCGGAGACCTCCTGAGCATTGTTCAAGGAGCTGCGTGTCAGCTGATCCTCAAAGGTACTTCCCACATACTTGAAGATTATTCCAGACATAATCACCAGGCCTATTATTACAATAGGCAACACATACATCAGGATTTCCGTCTTTACAGTACGGACATTCCCCTGATTTGAAATGTTGTTATTTGACATAATAACCCTCCCTTTATTGAAAATATAAAATTATCTTTTGTCACCATTTAATATAAAAATTATTTCCGTCAACTATTTTTTCTACATTTATGGCCGTTTTCCTGCTTTTATCTGCGAAATTTTTCTATAGATAACTTCTTTAAATTGAGTATTATTTTTCGCTAAAAGCAGGAAATTATTTATCAATAACGAATTTTAACAATGTACAGTGATTGTGTTATTAACGTAAAAGGACTTTATATAGGAGGTCACAAATTATGTTCGATAGTTTATTCAAATCAACCCAAAGCTGCCACACCATCACCAGCAGAACGAATAGCGCCTAAGGCTGTTCGTCCGGCAGCTACACCTACTGCCAGTGCTGCATCCACCCCAGATACCAAGGTGGCTTATCTGTCCACCAGCGAGCTGAATTCTTCAGCATTAACTCCCCTCTTTGACGTTGCCGAAGGGCCTGCACTGGTTATCGGCTATGTTTCCCCAGACAACGACATGAATGATGTCGCTTCCAGCATAAAGGCCGTATTGCCTCCAAATGCCAAGCTGATTTTGTTAACCACCTCCGGCGAGTTGTGCAGACATGCTAGCAGCCGTACATTATATTGCGAAGCACCAGACAATCGTCGCAAGGTTTTGCTTCAAGTATTTTCCCGCCGCATGATCGACAACATGTACATCATGACCATCAAACTGCCTAATGATGATCTGCGTCAAGGTCGCGTTGACATGAGCGTTGAAGATCGTGTTAGAAGAATGCAGCAGGAAATTGATAAACATAAGATTCCATTCCGCATGAATGTTAACCATACCTTTGGTTTGTTATATATCGATGGTCTTTCCAACTGCGAATCCTTCGTTATGCAGGCATTCTACCAGAATGGTATGTTCCCTATTCCGTTTATCGGCGGCAGCTCCGCCGGTCTGTTGGATTTCCAGCATACTTATATCTACAACGACAGCCAGGTTCTGGAAAATGTTGCCGTGGCTGTTATCGTTCACACCTCCAAGAACTATCGCTATGGTATTTTAAAGACTCAGGCCGTTGAAAGGGTAGGCAAATACTTCGACGTAGTAAATGCCAACTCCGCTCTGCGTTACATTTCCACTGTAGAAGACATCAACGGCGATGCTGTTCCATTCATTGATGCCCTTAAGAGAGAGCTGGGATGCTCCAGTGTCTCTGAGCTTAACGCAAAGATGCAGGAATACACCTTCGCCACCGATATAAAAGGTGAAAACTTTATCCGTTCCATTTCCAGCATTGATGAAAGCAACTACCGCATTAATTTCTTCTGCGATATTGAGTCCGGCGAGCGCCTCTACCTTATGAAACGCGTAGGACTGGAAAATGACCTCAAAAACGCTGTGAGAGAGTTCAATCAGGGCAAGCCAGCTCCTATTGGTGCTATCCTAAATGACTGTATTCTCCGCCGCCTTGGTTATCCTGATGAAATCAAGCACGTTGATATGTTTAATGAATATCCTGTGGCCGGTTTCTCCAGCTTCGGTGAAATCAGTGGTCTACACATGAATGAAACATTGACGGCTATTTTCTTCTACTATGAACCGAACGGCACTTCCTTCCATGACCAGTATCTTGATTATTTCGCCGGCCATTACGCAGCCTGCCAGGAGTTCTTCCTCACCCGTGTAATTGCCCGTCAGCAGCGTGTTGGTGTACTTAAGGACCAGGTACTGGATCTCTTTGATGAATACCAGCAGAGTCTGCCATCAATTATCAAGACCATATCCCAGATGTCCAAGGACGTAGATGCTGTGAAGGATTCCATGCAGGAGCTTTCCGGCGGTATAGATGAGCAGGGCTCCTACTTCACCCAGCTTCTGGAACGCAATTCAGAAATCACACCGAAGCTGAAGCTCTTAAGCTCCAGCACCGAAAAGATAAATGATGTAATGCAGATTATTACGGACATTTCTTCCCAGATTAATCTGCTGGCACTAAACGCCGCCATCGAGGCAGCCCGTGCAGGTGAACATGGCCGTGGTTTCGCCGTTGTTGCCCAGGAGGTAGGCAAGCTGTCCAAGAGTACCCAGGAAAGTGTTCAAAGCTCCGATGAAGCTATTAATACTCTGGTAAATGATGTTAAGGCCATCGACACTATTCTGGCCAAGAACAAGGAATTTGAGGCCAAGATTGACGAGTTTGACCAGCGCTTCTCCAAGCAGGTGGCTTCCGTTCACGAAAGCTTGCAGCACAGTCTTGATCAGATTTCCAAATCCACTCAGGTTATCAATGATTTGGACAACGTCAACGCCACAGTTACTGAGAAGCTTAAGGTATTGCAGGAGACTATCCGCAATATTGAGCTTGGCATTTAATCAACTTCTAATGCAAAAAATTTGCCGGTTCCTTGTGGAGCCGGCATTTTTCTTCGATATTCTTATAGAAAGGAGAGATTATTATGGGCAAAATCAAGATTCTGCTTCTAACATTCAGCTTTATGCTACTATCTGTCTCCAGCTGCTTTGCATGGGGCTGGGGCTGGAATGACCTTGATGATATTGGTGACCGCCCCCTGATTCAGTATTATGCCCACACTCTGGAAAAGGGCTGGTCAGACCGGGCCAATGACGGTGAAGCCGCCGGGGATCCTTACGGTACTCAGACTATTGATGCCATACGGGTACAGTTTCTCACAGGCCGCAACATGTATGTAATGTATCGTGTCCACGTGCAGAATGGTGAATGGACTGGCTGGGCCATGAACGGATCCACAGCCGGTATCTATGGCAAGCCTATTGATGGTATACAGATAGCCTTGGGGAGCTGGCGAGGTGATTTATGGTCCGTTTCCTATAAGGGACGCATCAAGAATCAGGGCTGGTCTAGGGAATGGCTGCCAGAGGGAGAAATATTGGGCAATTTAAATGACCCGATTCTATCATTTAGAGTAAGGATAGAATAATATATAAAAAAGCATTTTACTAAAATACAAAGAGCAGGGGTAATTACCAACAGCAATAGGATTTAGATCTTAATCCGTGCTGGAGGTAATGCCCCTGCTCGTTTTACAATATATTGTTTTATGATACTGTTTCTGGCTGCTGAACCTTAATATACATACACCTCATGGCGTTAAGTATAGCCAAAACCGCCACTCCCACGTCGGCAAATATAGCCGCCCACATGCTGGCAAAGCCAAGGGCACCAGCGACTAAAACCAATACCTTAATACCAATGGCAAACCAGATATTCTCCTTTACAATTCTAAGGCACTTACGGGACACGCGAATGGCTGTGGCAATCTTAAATGGATCATCATCCATCAACACCACATCGGCAGCTTCTATAGCCGCATCACTGCCCATAGCTCCCATGGCAATGCCTATATCTGCTCTGGAAAGCACCGGGGCATCATTAATACCATCCCCCACAAAAGCCAGAGCCTCATCCTCACTGCGTTTACCAGCAAGCAGCTTCTCCACTTCACTGACCTTATCCTGAGGCAACAAATCACTTCTTACCTGATCAAGGCCAAGCTCTGCTGCGACAACATCAGCTACAGCCTTTGCATCGCCAGTCAGCATAACTGTTTCACGGATTCCCTGGGCCTTAAGCGCTTTTATAGCTGCCCTGCTATGTGGCTTAGGGGTATCAGCTACCACAATATGGCCCTCATATTCACCATTAATAGCC
Organism: Anaerovibrio sp. RM50; assembly: GCF_000622005.1. Classification (GTDB taxonomy): domain Bacteria; phylum Bacillota; class Negativicutes; order Selenomonadales; family Selenomonadaceae; genus Anaerovibrio. The sequence continues at coordinate 136,988 of NZ_JHWV01000001.1, forward strand.
ACATGGACTATAGTGCCACTATGCTCACAAGGCTTCCAATTAATGCCAAGGTCCTCCATCATACGCGCATTTCCTACGCATACCGTATCACCGTTAATAAGGGCCTTTATACCACGACCGGCGATTTCCTCAGTGTTTTCTATGAGGCAATCGTCTTTTTCATTTGGATAGGCCTCCAACAAAGACAGGGCTATTGGATGGGATGAATATCTTTCCACATGGGCTGCCAAATGGAGAAGCTGGTTTTCATCCAGCTTTTCCGGATGAATAGCTACTACACTAAAGGTGCCCTTAGTCAGAGTACCAGTTTTATCAAAAACAACTGTCTTGGTTTCCGACAGGGTTTCCATATAATTGGAGCCCTTCACCAAAATACCATGACGACTGGCCGCCCCCAATCCTGCAAAGAAGGATAAAGGAATAGATATAACCAGTGCACAAGGGCAACTGATTATCAGGAAAGTCAAGGCCCGATATAGCCACTCCCCCCACATAGGTTCACTGCCCATAACAGTTAAAACCACTGATGGTACTACGGCCAAGGCGATAGCTGCCCACACTACAATAGGGGTATATACCCGGGCAAACTTAGTAATAAATTCCTCAGACTTAGACTTTCTGGAGCCTGCATCCTCGATAAGCTCAAGGATTTTTGAGGCCGTGGACTCACCAAATTCCTTGGTGGTACGCACTTTTAACAAACCAGTAAGGTTTATACTGCCGGATATAATCTCTTTTCCCGGTTCCACCTCCCGTGGCAGAGATTCTCCCGTAAGAGCAGCAGTATTTAAGGTTGAATGCCCCTCCATCACAATGCCATCAATGGGAACCCGTTCCCCGGGCTTAACCACAATAACAGAGCCGATTTCCACATCATCCGGGTCAACTTCCACAAGTTGTCCGTCCTCTTCCTCTATGTTGGCATAATCAGATGCAATATCCATTAAGTCGGCAATATCCTTACGGCTTTTACCCACAGCATAGCTCTGGAACCACTCACCGATCTGATAAAACAGCATTACGGCAATGGCCTCAACATAATCACCACTGCGATAAAGGGCCAGCACAAGGGCTCCAATGGTAGCTATGGCCATCAGCAAATTCTCATCAAATGGCTGACGATTTTTTATGCCTTTGGCTGCCTTCAGCAAAATATCATGACCAATAATAAAATATGGAATTATATACAACAGAAACCTGAACATGCCGTCAGCCTCCACGAAACTGAGGGCTATCATGATAATGGATGTTATTATGATGCGAATCAGGTTCTGCTTTTGTTTTTCATTCATACTTATCTCCCCAAACCGGAGTATCAAGCAAAACTTACTATAAAAATTTATTCAAAGAAGATTTCGCAATCAGGCTCAATTTTGCGGCAATCCGCCAATACATTTTTCATAACCTCATTTGACTCAACTCCATCTTCAAATTCCACCTTCATCTTCAAGGCCATGAAATTTACGGAAGCAGCCTTAACACCATTAACCTTATTGGCTGCATCCTCCATCTTAGCTGCACAGTTTGCACAATCTACCTCGATTTTATAAGTCTTCTTCATAGCATATCTCCCTTTCTTGCCCATTTAATTGCCACACGCTCCACCCTCTGCACAGGTTAGGACGAGCAAACAATTAAATAGCTGTTTAATTGTTTTCTTTGCCTATAATATTAAACAATCGCTTAATCGTTGTCAAGGAATAATTAAACTTTTGCTTAATTGTTAAATTTTGCTATAATTATATTTATAAATGATTAAAAGCAATAATTGATAACCCCATTTAAAAGGAGTGCTTTGTCCATGACCATGGAAAAGAAAAACTCAATAAAACTTACATCAAATGAGATGAAGCTTCCTCATCGTCATCATACTGAGGAAGAAGAACAGTTTATTTTTGAAAATATGCCCGCTGAATGTACCATTGCCACTGTGGCTGAGGCCATGAAGCAGTTGGGTGATCCCACCCGTCTTCGCATTTTCTGGCTCTTATGCCACACCGAGGAATGTGTGGTTGACATTGCGGCCTTTATGAATATGTCCTCCCCCGCGGTCTCCCACCATCTGCGGATTCTCAAGGCCACCGGTCTTGTAACCACCCGCCGGGAGGGAAAAGAGGTATACTACGCCGCCGCCCCAAACCCAATGGTACAAAAGCTCCACATTACCATTGAGGAAATCGCAGAAATCAACTGTTGCGACCACTAAATTCAAACCCTATTTTCAAACTAAAGAACCCTGCAGGCAGTATCTGTTCAACACTGTCTACAGGGTTTTGCTTTTTTACAGTATATCTATCATTTCCCCGGCCAGGGCCTTGTTCATTGACCTTACAGCGCAGAATTTACCGCACATACTGCAGGTGTCTCCATGGTCATCCTCAGGAGCACGGGAGTCTCTTATGGCCTTTGCTGTATCAGGGTCCAGAGCTTCCCTATACTGGGCCTCCCAATCCAGCTTTCTTCTGGCATCAGCCATGCGGTCATCCTGTTCCCTGGCCCCGGGCAGACCCTTGGCTATATCCGCCGCATGGGCCGCAATCTTGCTGGCAATAATGCCTTGTCTTACATCATCCACATTTGGCAATGCAAGATGCTCCGCAGGAGTAACATAACACAAAAAGGCAGCTCCACTCATGGCGGCTATAGCTCCGCCAATGGCAGCCGTAATATGGTCATAGCCTGGGGCAACATCCGTAACCAATGGCCCCAGAACATAGAAAGGAGCTCCCTTGCATATTGTCTGCTGTATCTTCATATTAGCGGCTATCTGATCCATAGGCACATGGCCGGGGCCCTCCACCATAACCTGTACATCCTTGTCCCAAGCTCTCTGAGTGAGCTCCCCAAGCATGATAAGTTCCTCTATCTGAACCCCGTCAGTGGCATCTGCAAGACAACCCGGGCGACAGGCATCGCCAAGGCTTACCGTTACATCGTATTCACGGCAAATGTCCAAAATCTCATCATAATATTCGTAGAAAGGATTTTCCTCCCCCGTCATGGACATCCAGGCAAAAACTAGAGAGCCCCCCCGCGAAACGATATTCATCTTCCGCTCGCCCTTGCGAATCTGCTCAATAGTCTTTCTGGTAATACCGCAGTGTAGAGTAACAAAATCCACACCATCCTCAGCATGAAGTCTTACAACATCCACAAAATCCTTGGCCGTAAGAGTTGCCAAATCCCTCTGATAGTGAATCACCGCATCATAAACCGGCACAGTCCCCACCATGGCAGGGCATTCCCGGCACAGCTTCTGTCTGAAGGGCTGAGTGTTGCCATGGGATGATAGGTCCATAATAGCCTCTGCTCCCAGATTAACGGCACTCATAACCTTTTGCATTTCTATATCATAGTCCTTGCAGTCCCTTGATACACCAAGATTAACATTTATCTTGGTTTTCAGCATACTGCCTACCCCATTTGGCTCAAGGCTCTTATGATTTACATTGGCAGGAATGGCTACCTTCCCCTGGGCCACCATATCCATAATAAAGGAAACCTCCCTGTTTTCCTTTTTGGCCACAGCCTCTATCTCAGGTGTAACGATACCCCTTCTGGCTGCATCCATTTGTGTTGCATACTCTCTTTTCATTTCACTTACCTCCCCATAAAACAAGCAAGATGAAAGCATACTGGCTTTCATCAGCCCTTACACGAAATCTAGAGCTCATCTTCATCTTTCAGATTCGATTCGCTAAGATTTCATAGTAAAAGGCAGCGCCCCATTGGACACTGCCTTACTAATCATATATGTATCAGAGCCAAGGTTATATTAACCCTATTGCTCTGTCAGCATTCCTACGTTGGCATTATCCAAATCAGGTTCAGGGTCGTGTGTCTTTTCATACACACCTCTCAGCATTTCCGCTCCCCTTGCTATTCTGTTACCTCTTAAATATATCACCGCAAATTGATAATGGCAATATTATTTATTAAATTAATGTCATTTCACCTATATTTTTAAGCTTCATTTGACTGACGGATATAGGCCTCCATGGTTTTATATGCCTTGCCGCTGTCTATAATTTCAGACGCCAGTTCAATACCAGCCTGCATGGTTGGTGCCTTCCGGGCCACATAAAGGGCAAGTCCCGCATTCATCAGCACAGCATTTCGCTTGGTGCCCTGAATTTTCCCGGAAAGAACACCCTTGGTAATCTTCGCATTTTCCTCAGCAGTGCCTCCTACCAGCTCCTCCTTGGTTCCACGAACCAAGCCGAAATCCTCAGGACAAATCTGGGTAGTACGATAATAGCCATCCTTAAGCTCGCATACAGTGGTGGGAGCACTTGGAGATACCTCATCCAAACGATCCTTGCCGTGAACCACCACAGCATTGGCTACACCTAGCTTATCCAAAACCTTGGCTACCGGCTCCACCAAATATTCGTCATAAACACCCAGCAGGAAGTAATCAGGGTTGGCTGGGTTAGTCAATGGTCCGAGAATATTAAATACGGTTCTAAAGCCCAGCTCCTTGCGGATAGGTCCCACATATTTCATGGCACTATGATATTTCTGAGCAAAGAGGAAGCACATGCCACAGCCATTAAGCATTTCAAAGGCCTTTTCAGGGCTCTGCTGAATATTTACTCCAAGGGCCTCCTGCACATCAGCTGTTCCGGATTTTGAGGAAGCGGCCCGATTGCCGTGCTTTGCCACCTTTACCCCTGCTGCTGCAATAACAAATGCGGATGTGGTGGAAATATTAAAGGTATTGGAACGATCACCGCCGGTTCCCACAATTTCCAGCACCTTCAGGCCAGGGTGTGGAACGGGGGTGGCCAGCTCCCGCATAGCCGCTGCACAGCCGGAAATTTCTGCAATGGTTTCCGCTCTTGTACTTTTAGTGGAAAGAGCTGCCAAAAAGGCTGCATTCTGAGTCTGGGAGGTCTGTCCCTTCATGATTTCATTCATTACGGTGTAGGCCTCATCATAGGTCAGGTCCTCTTTTCTCACGATTTTTTCAATTGCTTCTCTGATCATTTTTCTGGCTCCTTTCAAATTACCAAACAACCATCGGAAAGCTCTTTCCTGCTTTCCTTCACCTCCCTGACCGAAGTGTGAACAAATAAAAAGCCCTCAACGGTAAAAATACCGTCAAGGGCGAGAATAAACTATTCCCGTGGTGCCACCTAGATTTGCGACTTCACACACTCAGCAGGATACCATCATATCCCCGGCAACTAACGTATGCCAACACGTCATGAGATACTCTGCAACTAATAATCCATGCATTTCATCATGCCCTCTGTGGTCCATTTACAAATCAGCGTTCTATCCGGCTCCCAGCTACCCGGACTCTCTGTGAGTGCCCCTTTTGCTTGATCTCCACATCATAGGTTTGTTCAATATTATTTTTGAACCTGTTAGTATTAAACAGCAAAAATCAAAAAATGTCAAGTTAAATGTTACTTTAAAATTTACTGGTATTTATAACACAGTCACATTGTCCTTCTACAGTGCACACAGAAAAATATCTCTCCTCCAGGGGAATCCAGCGGGACTCAAAGACTTTGGCCGCCTCAGGGCCATTACGTCTGATAATCCGCTCCATCTGTTCCTTAGGGGACACCGTCATAAATATACGATAATCATATTTTTTCACCAGAGCAGGGTGACAGCTGTAGGAGCCCTCCACAATACAGAGTTTCCCAGGACGGATAATCACCGCCTCCTGCAATGACTGGCTTTTGCAGTCAAATTTCTGATAAGGAAGCTCCAATGCCCCATTTCTTAATGGTTCCAGCACCTCAGACAGAAACCTTTCATGGTCCACATTTTCTCCCGGTGTATCGAGCCTCTCCCGGGTCCGCTGTTCCGGCCGAAGAAAGAAATCGTCCATGTGAAAAACCGTGGCCCCGATCTGCTCCTCCAAATCCTGTGCCAAAGTGGTTTTTCCCGCACCGCACCTACCATCTATGGCGACAATTACCCGTTTATCCCTGTCCCTGTCCATAAGGGAATGGATTCTGTTCAATATGGTTGCTGAAGATATACTGTAATTTTCTTTCAAAACAAATCCCCCACCTTACTACCCGTATAGTATAACATAAGCGGATAGCAGATGGGGGACGTTTCTTTTGTATTATCTACAACATATATTTTTATTCTTCACTGTCACTGGCTGCCAGCTTCTCCTGATATGCAGCAATTGCCTTGGACTGTACGTCCTCAGGAGCCTGATCATAACGGGAGAATTCATAAGAGAAATCTCCCCGTCCGCCGGTCATGGAACGAAGCACAGTGCTGTAGCCAAAGAGCTCCATCTGAGGAATCTCAGCCTCAATAACCTGCTTGCCGTTGGTTGGGGTCATGCCCATTACACTGCCACGACGCTTGTTAAGGTCACCGATAACATCGCCTATGTAGGAATCAGGAACAGTAACTTTCAGCATTACGAATGGCTCCAGAAGAACTGCCCCTGCCTCCATAATGCCTTTCTTGAAGCACTGCTCTGCTGCAATCTTGAAGGAGTTCTCTGAAGAATCTACGGAATGATAGGAACCATCATAAAGGGTGGCATGAACGCCAACTACAGGATAGCCAGCCAATGGACCACGCTCACAGCCGGCTGCAATACCCTTTTCAACAGCAGGGAAGAAATTCTTTGGTACTGCGCCGCCCACAACCTCTTCATCAAATACATAAGGATCATTGGTACCAGACGGACCAAAGCGCATCTTTACGTGTCCATACTGACCGTGACCACCTGTCTGCTTCTTATACTTAAACTCCACATCAGACCGCTTCTTGATGGTTTCACGGAAGGCAACCTTTGGCCGCTCAGTCTTGATTTCAGCCTTGTACTCATTAAGGAGCCTGGACTGGATAATTTCCAGATGGAGATCACCCATGCCATAAATCAGGGACTGACGGTTTGCATTATCACGCTCAAATCTGAAGGTCTGATCCTCGGCGGCAATCTTCTGCATTGCCATGGCAATCTTGTCCACATCCCCCTTATTGACAGGCTTCCATCTCAGGCAGGTATATGGTGAAGGCAAATCCATCTTGGCATAAACAACAGGATTATTCTTGGTGGACAGGGTATCACCGGTCTTAATGGCTGTCTGCTTGGCCAAGGCACCCAAATCGCCGGCATGAAGCTCTGGAACCTCAGTGGCCTTGTTGCCCCGCAGCACATACAGCTTACCAATTTTAAACTCATTGCCGGTGCGCACGTCATACATCATATCATCGGCCTTCACTACGCCGGAGCGAATCTTTATAAGGCTGTAAAAACCGATAAATGGATCGGCAATAGTTTTGAATACAAAGGCGGTCTTTGGCTTCAGCACATCAAAGTTTGCCTCAAAAATCTCATTGGTCTGGGCATTGATACCGGACATTTTGCGGTTATCAGCAGACGGCATATACTTTACGATATCGTCCAGCAAAGTATATACGCCGCGCTGGGCCACGCCGGAGCCGGACTCAACCGGAATAATGGAGCCATCGGAAATAGCGCTTCTTACGGCTGCACGAATCTCTGCCTCAGAGAAGGAATCACCGGATAAATAGCGGTCCAAAAATTCCTCGGAGGTCTCGGCCACTGCTTCCATAAGGGAATCATTATACTGATTCAGATAGCTTACGGAATAGTCAGGCACCTCTTCCTCCACTGCCTCCTCCCCCTGATAGCGGAAGGCCTTCTTCTGGATTACGTTGATATAGCCGGCCAGCTTCTCCTCCTCACGCAACGGCATGTTGAATGGAGCAATCTTCTTGCCGAACATTACATTAAGGTCATCCAGCACCTGACGATAGGAAACGGAGTCAATATCCATGTCCGTAATAAAGAAAATTCTTGGCAGATGGTATTTCTCGCAAATATCCCAGGCACGCTCCGTACCAGCTTCCACGCCGGCCTTGCCTGAAACCACGATAATGGCACCATCAGCTACGCTCATTGCTTCATTGACCTCGCCCTCAAAATCAAAGAAGCCCGGCGTATCCAGCACATTGATTTTGAAATCATCCCATTCTACAGGCACAACAGCGGTAGAAATGGAAATCTGTCGTTTTGTCTCTTCCTTGGTGCAGTCGGAAATAGTGGAGCCGTCCTCTACCTTGCCTGGTCTGGAAACTATACCGCTAAGATAAGCCATTGCCTCGGCCAGGGTCGTCTTTCCGCAGCCGCCATGGCCCAACAGCACCACATTACGAATTTTGTCAGTAGTATAAACCTTCATTTTAACCCCTCCAAATTCTCTTAGAAGCCTCTCTCAATATCTTTTAATAATCTTTAATTATCTCCCTAATTATCGAAGCCTCCCCATCATAAAAAATCTTATGCTTTAAGTATTCTATAATTTTATTCAAATTCCTCTAATTGGAAATATAATATTGATTTTTCGTCAAATTAATGGGAAAAATCAATCTGCCCTGCTGGTTCTTTAAGCCTATGTACATATTTAAAGAGTATTTTTTTACCCATAAATAAGTTATAATAATAACACAAGTATAGTATGAGAAGGGTGAAATTACGTGGAGAAAACTAGCAAAACCTACCAGGCTTATATTGAAATACTCAAGCGGGAGCTGGTGCCGGCCATGGGCTGTACCGAACCCATTGCCATTGCATATTGTGCTGCCAAAGCCCGTGAGGCACTGGGAACTCTGCCAGAAAGAATATCAGTGGCTGCCAGCGGAAATATCATTAAGAACGTAAAAAGCGTTATTGTGCCAAATACCGACGGCCGAAAGGGAATTGAAGCCGCCGCTGCCATAGGGGTGCTGGCCGGAGATGCCAATGCCGCCCTGGAGGTAATTGCTCACATAAAGCCCGAGGACAAAAAAAAGCTGGGCAGCTACATGGAAAATACAGAAATCCATGTAGATGCCGCCCAGTCAGACCATGTTTTGGATATTATTGTCACCGTATGGCATGGCAATGATACCGCTGAGGTTCATGTGGTAAATGAGCACACAAATATTGTAAAAATCACAAAAAATAATGATGTGCTCTTTGAAAAGGAAATCACTGATTCCGTGGATACAGGCAAACCGGATTATGAATGCATGACCATTGAAGATATTTATGATTTTGCCATGACCTGTGATCTTAACGACATCAAAGAAACTATTGATCGTCAGATTGCCTACAACACCGCTATTTCCGACGAGGGACTGAAAAATAACTACGGTGCCAATATAGGGAAAACCCTTCTGAAGGCTTATGGAAATGATGTTCATGTCCGTGCCCGGGCCCGGGCCGCTGCTGGCTCCGATGCCCGTATGAACGGCTGTGAAATGCCGGTGGTTATCAATTCAGGCAGCGGCAATCAGGGCATGACCGTTTCTCTTCCAGTTATTGAGTATGCCAAGGAGCTGGGAGCTTCCCAGAAGGAGCTTTACCGTGCCCTGCTGCTCTCCAATCTGGTCACCCTCCACGAAAAGGAGGGTATTGGCCGTCTTTCCGCATACTGCGGAGCCGTCAGTGCCGGTGCAGGAGCAGGAGCGGGTATTGCCTGGCTCTGCACCAAGGACTACAGTGCTGTAATACACACCATCGTCAATGCCCTGGCCATTACCTCCGGCATTGTCTGTGATGGTGCCAAGGCCTCCTGCGCCGCAAAAATATCCGCAGCAGTTGATGCGGGCATTATGGGCTTTGAGATGTTCCGCAACGGGCAGGAATTCTATGGCGGCGACGGTCTGGTACTGAAGGGTGTGGAAAATACCATCAGAAACATCAGCCGTCTTGGCCGCATCGGCATGAAGGAAACTGACAAGGAAATAATCAAAATGATGATCGGGCAATAAATATTTCTTAAACAGAAAAGCAGGGCTGTCGAAGACAGTCCTGCTTTTTGCTCAATGGAATCGGACTGACCAATGCAGTCCGATTTTTTTACTATGAAAAACTTGCGTTTAATATTCCGTTGGTGTTTTCGGGTCAGGCATTCTGCCGCCGTATGTAACACCCTGGCCCCCATTGTATTTCTTCAAAAGCTCATGGGACAGCTCCTTCCAGGTGTGGAAATTATGAATGGCATTTTTTTCCAGGGCAGCAGCGAACTTCTCCTTACTATAGCCTACAGAAGACTTGACCAAGCCCAAGGATGTTTTCTCCGAATCCTCCACGGCATTGCTTACTATTGGTGACATAATATTGAAGAACCCCTGGTTCAGGGCCATAACCTCATTGGAGGCCCAATACAGCTTGTCAGGATCGTAGGTATCCCGCAGGGCCTTATCGTAGATTTTTGGCAGCTTGCCCACAGTAAGAGGTATGAAAGGATTTTCATACGGGGCATTGGTGGAGAACCATACCACAGGTGACGGCAGAGACTCATTCAGCTGCACAATATGGGTATAGGCTGTCTTGGCAGAAAGAATGGAACGCTGTCCCTCCTCCACCTCATAATGATACGGTGAACCATAAAGCCCGGACAGAGGGCCCCTGGATTTATCATATTCCGTGTTGGCATAATAGTTGCGATACAAACGGGCCAAATCCTCCACCCCTAATTTTCTCTCAGGACGAATGGACAGAGGATATGTCTTGGCATCCCAATCCGCCACCCTGGATGGCAGATTACGGGATGGAGCCACATCGTTCATGGCACTCCATACACGGCGCTGGGAATAGTATGGATGGTGGAATTCTCTTGACTCCATGGATCTTACCCAATCCAGATTTCCTTCTTCATCATAGGCCGCCCAACCGGCGTCCTTTATCATCTGAGGCAGCTTTGGATTAAAAATCTGGTCAGGATTTCCCTCTTTAATGGCACGAATTCTCAACTGATTGGCAGCAATGAAAAAGTCTCCATCCGGAATCCTCTCCGCAATCCAAAATCCTCCCTGGCCCCCGGGAGCCGGCTGCATTTCAAGCACCCAGCACTCATTTTGGTCAGCCACCGCCAAGGTTTCGGCAGTGCCCCATAAACCATATTCATCAATAAGGCTTCCCATCAGCTCTATGGCTTCCCGGGAAGTCTTGCAACGTTCCAGGGCAACCCGGCTCAGTTCCGCGGCATAGAAAATACCTTCCCCTTCCCGATAAGGTGCCTCCGGCAAATGAGCGGACATATCTGTGCATTCGCCAAAAATAAGTCCATGCTCATTGGCCACGCCGTAAGCTGCATCCATATAAGCGTAGGTGTGCTCCACCTCCGGGATGTAGCCAATAGGCTTTGTCTTTGGGCGTCCCGGATAATTATAGTCATCGCTGCGCTCCGAGGCCACCAGATTTGGCTGTGCAAAGCAGTTGTAGTCAGGCATTTCAGTCAACGCAGCCGCTGATGGATACACTGGCCGCATACTGCCGCGAGGATGGTCCTTGGCCGGTACAAAGGCAAGATTCATATCACTGCCAAAGGCATCATTGGAATGCCCAACAATCATGCTCCCATCCTCGGAAGCCCCCTTGGTCACCACCATTACAGTACATGCTTCTGTACTGGCTCCCAGAAGCATAAGTGCAGTCATTCCTGCTGCAATAGTTTTTAACAATATGGCCACCTCCCAAAACATTTAATCCTAAAAATCCACAGACATACACTGTATACGGGTAGACTTCTACACGGGAGGTCTTATTCCTGCCTGAAATTATGATTTATGTCACATACATTTCTTCACTACATTATTAACAGCATAGCCACATTTTCCTGGCAGTATTCTATCTGCTCCGACCAACGGCGCAGGACCTCAGGCAAATTCCCAATTATTGCCGCCGCCACAAAAATATATTCTGTGGAAATATCCGTATAAATTAACACATCCTCCAGACTGTATTCCCCCAGCTTTTCCAGCTGACGGTACATAATATACTCATAAATTTTCTGAAAAGACAGCTTAGGCATTGTTTTAAAATAGTCTGCCAAAAAATCCGGGTTATTGTTAGCATATTCCTTATACTGCCCAATTTCCTGTGTCCATCTATCATCTATTGGCTCAGTTCTCCCCATAATATCCAGCACTTCCAGGGCATCGCTTTGGTCCAGCCCGGGCTCAAATATCAACTGCTCAGATGACAAATTGATTCCAAGCATACTTAACAGCTGGCTGAAATCCATTGTTTCCCCATGGCCTTCCAGACAAAATGTCAATGGTTTGTCCCCTGTCAGCAGCACTTCACAGGCTACCTCACAGCTTAAGCCCACACCGGCCAGCTCATAGCCGTTTAACAGAGTATAAAAACGGGGATGATTGTTGCATATCTCACATAATATTTCCTCACCGGCAGATAAAATTAGCTTACATAGGCCATTTTTCTGCAAAAATGGACAATTATCTTCCTCCGTAAGCACAAAGGAATGTATTCCATTCCGGCTGGTTATATTACGCCGTATTTCCTCCCCCAGAGTACCCGGAAATTCCTTATATTTTGCCGCTGTAGCTTCATCTATGTCTATTTCCCATCCCTTGCAGCAGGAATGACGGCATTTATCAGCCACACAGACAAATTTATTGTAAAAAACCGGATATATGGTCTGCACACTATCACCTAAACCTTATCATTACTAAAAAAGCGCCCTGCTTACGCAAGGCGCCACGATTCAATATTACTGATACGAAATGTTACCAATACATATTTAAGAAATTGCCCATATAGGCATAACCATTCATGCGTGTCATGGCACTGCCGGTATAAACCTGGGCCGTCTTCAGTTCCTTGCCAAAAAGGGACTCAACAGATGGGAACAGGTTATCCTTCTGGGCATTTGCAGTGTTGACATGGGACTCAGCCTTACCTGCCAGACCATCCTTGCCCATGATACGGGATACCTTGTCAGGGGAATTGGTAATTGCATTAGCCAGCTTATCCTCATCCACCGTAAGGCTGCCATCCTTGCCCACACTGATACCAATGCTATTATAATTTGAAGCACGATAAGTGGTATCGGCAAACATCTCACTAACCCGACCCATGCGCTTGGAAATGGAAGCATTGTCCTTCATAAAGCTAACAGCATCGTTGTAGCTGCTTACAAAATCCTTTACATTCTTCAGGGCAGTCTTCAGGCCGTCGCTCATCTCGGTCTGGGTGCTGGTAGTTGTCTTGCCGTCCTTATCGGTGGTAGTAACCTCTTTCGTGCTCAAGGCATCCTTACCCACATTGAAATCAGTTGATTTAAGATTCTTAATGGACTTGGAAAGGTCATCCATCTTGGAGCTGAACTCCTCATTGAAATCCTTTCTGGTGCTTTCATAGGAAGAAAGCAGCTCCCGGGCACTTTCCTTTACGCCATAAATGTCCGCAGCATTAAAGCCAACGCCGCTGCTGCTCTGACTATTGGCATAATTATTCCACATTGTGGAAATGGCATTATTCTGATTTGCAGACTTTTTGCCACTGGAAGAAATACCATAATTCTGGGTAAATTGGCTAAAACTGTAATTATTGTTTATCATTGAATTAATTGTCATAGCCATAAGTCATCCACCTTTCATCCTTGAAACCTCATACATCCTATATAGCAATAACAAAGCGTACAAATTCCCTATTGTGATTTTATCACATTTTAGCTTTTTTGTCACCTTATTTTTAATAAGAAGGAAAATAACATTTTCAAGGTGCGGCCATGCCAATTACTGCACTTTTTCAGTCCATTCAGCTTCCTTAAACCCCACCAACACCCTATCCTTTGCAATTAAAAGGGGACGTTTTACCAGCATACCATCCGTTGCCAATAGTTTCAGCTGTTCCTCCTGGTTCATGGAAGGCAGCTTATCCTTCAGCTGCATTTCACGATATATCATGCCACTGGTATTAAAGAAACGCTTTAATGGCAGCCCGCTCTTTTCATGCCACGTCTTAAGCTCCTCATAGGTGGGATTATCAGTGGCAATATTCCGCTCAGTATATTTTACCTTGTGCTCCTCCAGCCATTTTCTGGCCTTCTGACAGGTGGTACATTTTGGATAACAAATAAACAGCATGTTAACAGCCCCCTTTATTCAATGTCTTTACTAGCAAAAATCTCGCAAGATTTGCATTACAATTCTTGCGAGATTTCATTTTACTCAAACTCAATAGTAGCAGGTGGTTTGCTGGTGCAATCATACATTACACGGTTTACACCCTTTACTTCGTTCACTATTCTGTTGGTTACCTTATGAAGGACCTCCCAAGGAATCTGGGCGCTTTCGGCAGTCATAAAGTCGCTGGTCATTACTGCTCTGAGGGCAATAGCGTAATCATAGGTTCTGAAATCACCCATTACACCTACGGAGCGCATATTGGTAAGGGCCGCAAAATACTGGCCCAGGTTCTTGTCCACCCCGGCCTTGGCAATTTCCTCACGATAAATTGCATCAGCATCCTGAACAATCTTTACCTTCTCGGCAGTTACTTCACCAATAATGCGAATACCAAGTCCAGGACCTGGGAATGGCTGGCGGTTTACAAGATATTCCGGAATCTCCAGCTCACGGCCGGCCTTACGGACCTCATCCTTAAAGAGCAGACGTAATGGCTCCACAATCTCCTTAAAGTCCACATAATCAGGAAGGCCGCCAACATTATGGTGAGACTTAATTACTGCAGACTTTCCAAGGCCGCTCTCGATAACATCAGGATAAATGGTACCCTGTACCAGGAAATCTACAGCACCAATTTTCTTGGCCTCTTCCTCAAATACGCGGATAAACTCCTCACCGATAATCTTGCGTTTTGCCTCTGGCTCAGTTACCCCTTTAAGCTTTTCATAGAAACGCTCCTGAGCGTTAACTCTGATAAAGTTCAAATCATAAGGACCATCAGGGCCAAATACAGCCTCCACCTGGTCACCCTCATCCTTGCGGAGCAGACCGTGATCTACAAATACGCAGGTCAGCTGCTTGCCAATGGCCTTGGAGAGGAGAACTGCGGCTACAGAGGAATCAACACCACCAGAGAGGGCACAAAGGGCTTTACCCTTGCCGATCTTTTCTTTAAGCTGAGCAATAGTAGTTGCCACAAAGGAATCCATACGCCAGTCACCGGTGCACTGACAAACCTTGTATACGAAGTTGCTGAGCATCTTGGAGCCCTCAACAGAGTGAAGCACCTCAGGGTGGAACTGTACAGCATAAATCTTTCTTGCCTCATCCTCCATGCCGGCTACAGGGCAAACCGGCGTATCCGCAGTAACCACAAAGCCCTCAGGGGTCTTGGCGATATAGTCCGTATGGCTCATCCAGCAGATAGTCTTGCTGGAAACACCATCAAATAATTTTGAAGAAGAACTCTTGATAGCGACCTCTGTCTTGCCGTACTCACTTACAGGAGCTGTGTCTACCTTGCCCCCCAGAAGATGAGCAATGAGCTGGGAGCCATAGCATATACCCAGAACAGGCACACCCAGTTCAAAAATTTCAGTGCTAATGGTAGCAGACTCAGGTTTATATACGCTGTTTGGACCGCCAGTAAAAATAATGCCCCTAGGGTTCATTTCCTTTATCTTCTCAATGCTTAAAGTATTAGGATGAACCTCACAGTATACATTACACTCACGGACACGGCGGGCAATCAGCTGATTGTACTGACCACCAAAATCCAATACCAGTATCATTTCGTTTGCCAAGAGCTTTATCCTCCTTCAATTTTAGTCTAAAACATTATATCACAGTACCCAAATTAATAAAAGGGACCGCCCAAGGCAATCCCCTTTAAACACATTATTCTTCCTCCTCCGGCCATTCCTGCCGATAATCCTCAATGGCATCACGGGCAGCACTGTAATCAAAGCCTTTGCCATACAAATACTGCTGCATCTTCCGAAAATCTGCCCCGGGCTTAAACTTGCTTCGAACTACTCTGCCGGCTTTTTCCAGTTCCCTGTCATATATGTCATCAGGGACGCAGGAACGGACCAGACTGCTGTCATAGCCCTTTTGCATCAGCTTTGCGCAAATCTGCTTTACACTGTAGCCGGAGGACTCATAGAGGTACTCAAAACGTCTCTTGCACCCCGCCTCATCATCTACGTAGTGCTTTTCCTGAAGCCACTCTATGGTCTCCTGAATTTCTTCCTCACTGTAATCCTTGCGGGCAAGCTTTTCCGTAAGCCTTCTTACACTTTGGTCACTTCTTGAAAGCAAATCCACAGCCTTGGCCTTTGCAGATGGCTTTGGCCTGTTTTGGGCACGGGAGGGACTATTATTCATCGCTGCCAGCCTTTGACTTCTTGCTTGGTGAGGTCAGCTTCTGCAGAACCGCATCATCCTTCAGCATTTCATGAACCTTGCCCTCGATTTCATCGAAGAGCTCCGGCTGATTTCTCAAGATTTCCTTAACGGTATCCTTGCCCTGTCCCAGACGGGTATCATTGTAAGAATACCAAGAGCCGCTCTTCTGCAGAATTTCAAGATCAGCTGCAATATCAATGAGGCTGCTCTCACGGGACACGCCTTCACCGTACATAATGTCAAACTCAGCAGTTTTAAAAGGTGGAGCCACCTTATTCTTGACAACCTTTACTCTGGTTCTGTTGCCAAGTACATTGGTACCCTGCTTAACCTGGTCATACTTGCGGACATCCAGACGGACAGAGGCATAGAATTTCAGGGCACGGCCGCCGGTGGTAACCTCAGGATTACCATACATAACACCAACCTTCTCACGAATCTGGTTAATGAAGATGGCAGTAGTACGTGACTTGCTGATAACACCGGTGAGCTTGCGCATAGCCTGGCTCATGAGACGCGCCAGCAGGCCCACATGGGCATCACCCATTTCACCCTCGATTTCAGCCTTTGGAACAAGCGCAGCTACAGAGTCCACTACGATAATGTCTATAGCTCCGCTGCGAACCAGAGCCTCGGCAATTTCCAAGGCCTGCTCACCTGTATCCGGCTGGGAAATAAGCAGATTATCAATATCCACACCCAGCTTCTTGGCATATACAGGATCCAGCGCATGCTCCGCATCAATAAATGCGGCAATTCCGCCATTCTTCTGTGCCTCAGCAATCATATGGAGAGTAACTGTGGTTTTACCGGAGGATTCAGGACCATAAATCTCAATGATACGTCCACGGGGAATGCCGCCAACTCCCAAGGCAATATCCAATGGCAATATGCCAGTAGGGATAACCTCTACGTTCATATTGTTGGCTGCATCACCAAGACGCATAATGGCCCCCTTGCCATAATCCTTCTCAATCTGCTTCAGGGCATTTTTTAAAGCTTCTTCCTTCTCCATTAATAATAATCTCCCTTCTATATTTGCATAGTATTTTTAGAATATGTATTCGATATTTCCATATCACTGTTATGTATTATACCAAACAAAAGTTTTTAATACAATACCCATTATTGCGTTGGGCTAATTATTGTCCACCTATTTATTATATTTACATTATAGCGCTTTTAAATTAAAAAATGAAGCTATTTTTTTAAATAGCTTCATTTTTATAAAAACAATTACAATTTATACGAACTTCTTGTCGTGTTCCTTCTTGTGTTTCTTGCTCCAGCCCACCATATCAGCAAAACGGACTGTTATGATGTAGAATGCAGGAATAATGAATATACCGATGAAGGTAGCAAACAACATACCTCCAACTACGGCAACACCCATACCATTACGGGCAGCCGCACCTGCACCGGAGGCAATTGCCAACGGCAAGCAACCGATAATGAAGGCGAAGGAAGTCATGAGGATTGGGCGAAGTCGAAGCCCAGCTGCCTCAATGGCCGCCTTCAATGGATTCATACCCATATCAGCACGGGCCTTGGCAAATTCTACAATCAGTATTGCATTCTTTGCTGACAGGCCAATAAGCATGATAACACCAATCTGCATGTACACGCTGTTCTGAAGGCCCGCATTCGGACCAACAGTGAGAGTCTCCAGAAGGCTCATGGCCAGCTCGGAGAACAGGGCACCAAAAATGCCCACCGGAACAGAAAGGATTACCGCAAAAGGCACGCTCCAGCTTTCATAAAGGGCTGCCAGACACAGGAATACAAATACTAATGCCAGGGCCAATACGCGGCCAGTGGAGTCACCACTCTTGATTTCCTCACGGGCCTGACCGGACCACTCAACGTTGAAGCCCGCAGGGGCAACCTCTCTTACAACCTCTTCCATAGCAGCAATGGCCTGACCAGAGGAATAACCGCTGGCAGCATTACCCTGGAAGGAAACAGCCTTGGAAGCATTAAAGCGATGTATAATGGAAGGTGCTGTACTGAGCTTTGGAGTCAGCAGAGATTCCAATGGAACCATATCTCCATTGCTGCTGCGCACAAACATAAACCGCATATCATCAGCGGAAGTACGGTATGCCTTGTCAGCCTGAAGCACAACCTTGTAGCTGCGTCCGAACTCATTAAAGTCATTTACCTGGGAACCGCCATAGAATGTCTGCATGGTGGTAAAAATATCAGAAAGCTTAACGCCACGGCTCTTGGCCTTATCTCTGTCAATATCATAATGAACAATAGGAGAATTAACCTTAAAAGTGGAACGGACACCCTGAAGCTCAGGGCGCTGGTTCGCTGCTGCCACAATCTTCTGTGAAACTTCATTCAGCTCCTCGTCAGTATGGCCGGACAAATCCTGAAGTTCCATCTGCCAGCCACCTACATTGCCAAGACCTGGTAAAGCAGGCATATTAAATGCAATTACCTGGGCCTCCGGGGCTACCTTGGCACCAACGCCAAAGGTTTTACCAATTATGGCATTAATGGAGGTATCAGGAGTTGTGCGATCATCCCAGCCATCCAGTCCAACGAACATAGTGCCCGCATTGGACTTGGTACCAAAGGAGAAAATATCAAAACCAGTGATGGAGATAACATTTTCTACCCCTGGCAGTCCCCTGACAGCACTGGACACATTGTCCATGGTCACACTTGTCTGGTTGATGGAAGTACCCTCTGGCAAAGATACAGAAATCGCGTAATATCCCTGATCCTCATCAGGAACGAAGGTACTTGGAACAATCTTGTAAAGAAGCCCTGTAAGACCCAATACTACCACAATTAGAATAACAGCGTATTTGGCATTACCTATAAACCAGCCTACCACACCCTGATAGCTGATACGCATCTCATTGAATTTCTCGTTGAACTTATTAAAGAATCTGTCTAGTACGCTGCTGTCCCTTTCCTTTTTGGCATCATAGTCCACCGGCTTTAGTATAGTTGCACACAAAGCCGGGGTAAGGGTCAGTGCCACAAAGGCCGACAGCGCCATGGAAATGGCAATAGTAAGAGCGAACTGACGATAGAGCACACCCATCATACCGCCAAGGAAGGCAACAGGCACGAAAACCGCTGCCAACACGAAGGCAATGGCCACTACCGGTCCCTGTACCTCATCCATGGCCCGCTCAGTGGCATCAATAGGGGTGAGTCCGGTACTCATGTGATGCTCCACATTCTCGATAACAACAATGGCATCATCTACTACCAGACCTATTGCCAATACCATGGCAAAAAGTGTCAGAGTATTAATAGAAAATCCCAAAATTATAAACGAAATAAATGTACCGATAAGAGATACCGGAACCGCCAATAACGGAATCAGGGTTGCACGCCAATTCTGGAGGAATATGAATACAACCAATACTACCAGCAGGAGCGCCTCAACAAAGGTCTCCACCACTTCCTTGATGGAGGTACTGATAAACTCAGTAGTATCAACAATGTACTGTAATTTCAAATCCGGAGGGAAATCCTTTTCCGCGTCCTCCAAAATTTTGCGGACCTCAGCCACTGTAGTCATGGCATTGGCATCTTCTGTAAGCTGGACACCAAAAGCCACAGTATTCTTGGCGCCATTCATATCTGAGAATACGGCATACTGCTTAGGACCGTTCTCCACTCTGGCCACATCCCGAAGATGTACCATGGTACCATTGCTGTCAGTTTTAATTACAATATTACCGAACTCTTCAGGAGTAACCAAGCGGCCATCAATCTTACCAGTAAACTGCTTTTCCTGCTGATTGCGGATAGGCAGGGCACCCACAGTACCTGCAGGAGCCTGAAGATTCTGCTCATTAATGGCAGCGGCTACATCACTGACAGTAAGATTAAGCTCAGCCAATCTGTCAGGATTCAGCCAGATGCGCAGGGAATGATCAGCACCAAAGGCCTGTACAGAACCTACACCGTCAACACGCTTAACCTTGTCAATCAAATATATATCAGAAAAGTTCTTAATCCAGGTGCTGTCAAAAGTCCCCTCCGGGGATACAATAGCGGCCATGAGGGCCATACTATTGGAAGCCTTTGAGGTTACAACGCCTACAGATTTAACACTATCCGGCAAACTTGGATTTGCAACAGCTACGTTATTCTGTACCTTAACTGCATCCATATCACCATCAGTACCCAGCTCAAACACAACAGACAGGGAATAATAGCCGGAATCAGAAGCATTGGAGCTCATATAATCCATACCCTGAACGCCATTTACCTGCTGTTCGATAATCTGGGCCACTGTTTCATTTACAACCTTGGCATTTGCACCAACATAAGTTGTACTTACCGAAATAGTAGGCGGTGCAATCTGGGGATATTGGGCAATAGGAAGCTGGAAGGCGGATATTAAGCCGCCAATCACGATAATAAGGGATATAACTATTGCAAATATCGGTCTATGTATGAAAAATTTAGACACCAGTCTACCCCCTTATTCGTGCTTTTCAATAAACGAGAAGCCCATTTCATCAGCAGAAACAGTCGTCACTGCCATCTCAACACCCTCTGTAAGATTGGTAAGACCTTCAACCACAACCTGCTCACTGCCATTAAGGCCGCTCTTTATTACATAATAGCTGCCTACACTGTCTCCCAGTTCTACTGGTACAACAACGGACTTATTACCTTCGCCTACAATAATAACGAAGGACTTGCCCAAAAGCTGCTGAACGGCACGCTGAGGTACAAGAATAGCATCTTTAATGGTATCACCCACAAGACGGGCACGGGCAAACATGCCCGGAATCAGGACACCCTTTGAATTTTCAAACTGTGCCTTCAGCATAAGGGAAGATGTGCTGCCCTCCATTGCGCGGTCAACAGCCACAACACTTCCAAGACCAGGGTACTCCTTACCATCAGAAAGGACAATACGAACATTCTTTGATGGCAATGCCTGACCAGGAACTACAGAATCCCCGACATACTTAAGATATTCAGCCTCACTGACACTGAACTGAACCATCATAGGATCGCTGGTACCAATGGTAACCAACGCCGTTGTACCAGCAGCAGCATAAGTGCCAACTGCCACATCATCCACAGACAGTTTACCGCTCATAGGAGCGTAAACAACTGTATCATCAAGATTCTGCTGGGCAGTCTGAACCAGTGCCTCCATGGCGGAAACATTTGCCACAAGGGCATTCACCTGGGCCTGCTGATTGGTAAGAACCTGCTCAGAAACGGCCTCAGCGGCATAGAGCTGCTCAATTCTGGCCAAATCCACTTTGGCATTATTGAGGTTGGCCTGAGCCTGGGCAAGATTTGCCTGGGCATTCAAAAGAGCCGCCTGATATGTTCTGGAATCTATTCTGTACAGGGCCTGACCGGCCTGAACCTGATCGCCACCCTTAATGTACTTCTCCACGATAGTGCCGGAAACCTTGGAAGTCACCTTGGTGGTGTCCTTGCCAATTACAGTACCAGGATATTCCAGTGTAACAGGAGTATCTCGCTTAATAACATTCATAGCCTTGACCTGCGGGGCTCCCCCCCCCTGACGCTGGCCGGCCATCTGTGACATAAGGAACATGTAGCCGCCAATAACTGCTGCAATAACAGCAACGACACATATTACAATACCTTTTTTGGATAACAAGTCACATTCCTCCTCATATAAAAATTAATTATTGTGTAACAATGTTTAATAAATAAGCAACTGCCATTATATTATGCTACAGCAGAAAAAAAGCATTGTCAACGCAAACTAGGTACGAACTATACGTTTTTATATAACTCGTACCTAGTCTCGCTATTGTATTATATGAATTTTACCAACAGTATACGCTTAAAATTAGATTAAATTTAGATTAGAATTCAATGACTTCCAAATCATCAGGAACAAAAACATTTCCGTCAAAATACTGCTTTGCTTCTGCAGTATACGCCTTCTTACGGGTATCAATTGTCTTGTCCTCTGTATGATAGAGGATCAGATTCTTTACCTCAAGGGTCTTGGCCAGCTCCGCAGCCTCCTTGCAGGTACTGTGATGCTTTTCATAAGGCTTAAAAATTTCCCTGTCCTCAAATTTGCAGAAGGCCTCTGACAGCATCCAGTCAGACCCCTTGGCATATTCCTCACAGCCTTCACTAAATGGTTCATCCCCCAGACAGGTCAGCATAAGGTTATCCTCCTTGAACTGGAGCTGATAGCCAAACTGCTTGGCCTTGGTGGAATAAATATCAAATACATTAATATCAAAGCTTGTAAGCTCAATAACCTGACCATCCCAAATCTCGTGGATTATAATATCGTCACCAATATGTTCAAAATCCTTTCGCTTCAGCATCATTTCGCACATGCTGAGAAGGATATCCTTCACCTCATCATGACAGTATATATGAAACTCCCCATCATATTTGCTGCTGTTCATCAGTGAAGCAATTTTTCTGATAACCCACACTGCTCCCATAATGTGGTCAGTATGGGCATGGGTGATATACATGTGATGAAGCTTATTGTAGTCAGCTCCTGCCAGCTCCAGTTGGCGCAGTATGCCGTTGCCGCCCCCGGCATCTGTCAAAAACAGCTCGCCGTCAGAGGTCTCAATCAAAAAACAGGTGTTAAATACCTTGGTGACCATAGCATTACCGGTGCCTAAAAAAATAAGCTTCCTCATATTACTACCTCCCATAAAACCGTTTGATATTTTTATTTAGCTCATAAAGAGATGCTTAACCTTCTTCTCTTACATTAATAATAAAGGACTGTTGCAAATAACGCAACAGTCCTTTAATTATTTATTCATTTTTTCTAGAGCCTGCCTGGCCGCCTGCTGTTCGGCAGCCTTCTTGCTTGGACCCGTACCAATTCCTAAAACTTCATCATTAAGCCTTACCTCAAATTTAAAAACCTTGGCATGGTCAGGACCATCTGAACCAATCATGCAATAGCAGATTTTGTTCTCCCCATGGCGCTGAACCAGCTCCTGAAGCATTGTTTTATAGTCTTTTACTGTGGATACGCCCTTTTCCACCTGATCAAGATGGCCTTCCAACTGGCGAATGACGTAAGCCTGGGCACATGCCCAGCCCTGATCCATGTAAATTGCTCCGATTACTGCTTCAAAGGCATCCTCCAAAATAGAAGCCCGCTTGCGACCACCGGAGCTTTGCTCTCCGTGTCCTAGCAGCAGATAATCACCCAGATTCAGCTCCGCCGCCCGGCTGGAAAGACTTGCTTCGCAAACAACAGCTGCTCTGGATTTAGTAAGATCTCCCTCAGGAAGTTCTGGGAAATGTTTAAAAAGATAGGTGCTGATAGCAAGCTCCAGCACCGCATCTCCTAAAAATTCCAAGCGTTCATTATGCTCTACACGAATGCGAGACTCATTTGCATAGGAGGTATGGGTAAGGGCCTGATGAAGCCAGCCGATGTGCTTAAAGCGCACACCCAGCTGACCTGCCAGTCCTTCCAAGCGCCTCCTGCGTTCTGCAGTCACACGCTCAACCATAATAAATCACTCAATTTCTTACTTAGAATATTTTTTTAATACAATACAAGCGTTATGTCCGCCAAAGCCCAGATTATTGGACAAAGCAGCACGAACAGTCTTTGCCTTTGCCTTGTTAGGTACGTAATCAAGATCCAGGCCCTCATCCGGAGTCTCATAATTGATAGTAGGTGGCAGCATATCATTTTCTACAGACAAGGCAGTAGCAATACACTCAATACCACCAGCAGCACCAAGAAGGTGTCCGGTCATGGACTTAATGGAGCTTACAGATACGTCCTTTGCATGCTCACCCCAAACAGCCTTAATAGCCTGAGTTTCAGTCTCATCATTTAAATGAGTAGAAGTACCGTGAGCATTGATGTAATCAACCTCAGATGCCTCCAGCCCTGCATCAGCAAGAGCCTTGGCCATACACTTGGCAGCAACCTCACCATTAGGAGCCGGGGAAGTTATATGGAAAGCATCGTTGTTGGAAGCATAGCCAACAAGCTCAGCATAAATATGAGCACCGCGCTTTTCAGCATGCTCAAGGGTTTCCAGTACAACAATGCCTGCACCCTCACCCATAATGAAACCACTGCGGTTGGCATCAAAAGGTCTGGATGCATGTGCCGGATCATCGTTATGATCACTGCACAGTGCCTTCATGGAACAAAAGCCTGCTACTGCTGCTTCAGAAATACTTGCCTCAGTACCACCGGCAACCATAACATCAGCCTCACCCCGCTGAAGAACACGGAAGGCATCACCAATATTATTAGTACCAGTTGCACAAGCAGTAACAACACAGCTGCTTGGACCGCGTAAACCCAAAGCGATGGAAACATGACCAGAGGCCATATTGGCAATCATCATTGGAATAAAGAAAGGACTGATTTTGCTTGGTCCCTTTTCAAACAATTTCTGATACTGCCCATGCATGGTTTCAATACCACCAATACCACTACCAACGAAGGTACCGATACGGTCGCAATCCTCAGCCTCCAGATCAAGCTTTGCATCCTCTACAGCCATCTTGGCTGCAGCAACTGCAAACTGAGCATAGCGGTCAATACGCTTAGACTCTTTCTTGTCCATGTAATCAGCAGGATCAAAATCCTTTACCTCGCCAGCAATCTGAGACTTATACTCAGATGCATCAAAGCGGGTAATTTTATCAATTCCGTTTTTACCTTCCAGCAGGGACTTCCAAAATACGTCCTTGCCGGTACCAACTGGGCTGATTACGCCAAGGCCGGTAATTACAACGCGATTAGACAAAATTAACACCTCACAATTCAATTAATAACAGCAAGTTCTGCCTTAAGCTGCTGGAAAATTTCTTCTACAGTCAAAATCTTATCTATAGTTGGCAAATATTCACCAGTAAACACAAGACCTGTCTCCACATCCCCCTGCTGAGCCCGACTAAGAGCTCTGATAATGCAGAAGTTATGCTTACAAGCCTTAAGACAGTTATCGCATTGGGTTGGCGGTACAGGACCATCCATGATTCTTGCGGCCCACGGATTTCTAACTGCACGGCCTGGCAGGCCTACAGGACTGTGAATTACTACCACGTCCTCCGGCTTTGCCTTAAGATAATATTCTTTCAAAGCTGGGGCACTGTTTGCCTCAACACTGGCAGCAAAGCGGGAGCCCATCTGGACACCACTTACGCCCATTTTTATTAAATCAGCAATATCCTGGCCATGTAGAACACCTCCTGCAGCAATTACAGGGATGTCTACAGCTTCAACGATCTCCGGGATAATAGTCTTTATAGACTGGTCAGTACCCAGATGACCGCCTGCCTCCTTGCCTTCAACTACAATAGCTGCGGCGCCAAGACGCTGAGAAATTTTCGCTAATTTTACTGATGATACGATTGGAACAACGGGAGTTCCGGATTTCTGGCCAAGGCCAAATATATCACGGGAAAAGCCTGCACCAGCGACTACCAGGTCAATACCTTCATCAATAGCAGTGTTTACGATTTCTGCAAATTTCTTTGCGGCAAACATAATATTGATACCGATAATCCCCTTTGACAGTGCTCGGGCCATCCTGATTTCATAACGAAGCTCATCATTGGTCATGCCAGATGCAGCAATCAGGCCGATACCGCCTTGATTTGCAACGGCTGCAGCCAGTCTGCCTGTAGATAAACGTATCGCCATGCCGCCTTGAATAATTGGCATCTTTGCAATTTTATCGCCAAATTTAAGTTCAGGAAGCTTCAAAATTACTCCTCCATTCATGGGGCGGTACTTACCTTCTTTAGAAAATCCCGCGAAGTAACTTCACGGGACTTTCTTAAAGGTAAGACGCAAAAAGCTTATTTGTTCTGGTCAATGAAAGTTACAACGTCCTGAACGGTCTTAATCTTTTCAGCTGCGCTATCTGGAATCTCGATGCCGAACTCCTCCTCAAAAGCCATGATGAGCTCAACAATATCAAGAGAATCAGCGCCTAAATCATCGATAAAAGTGGACTCGATTGCAACATCATCAGCATCTACACTTAACTGATCAACAACGATATCTCTTACTTTCTCAAAAGTAGACATGTATGGTTCACCTCCTCAAACAAGTTTCATCTATAGACTATATTACATAACCATGCCGCCATCAACATTGATGACCTGGCCAGTAACATAAGATGCATTATCAGACACCAGGAACAGAACTGCATTGGCAACATCCTCAGGAGCGCCAACTCTGCCCAGTGGAATACCAGCTACCATGGCCTCGCGAACATTCTCTGGAAGAACGGAGGTCATGTCGGTATCTATATAGCCTGGTGCAACCATGTTCACGGTAATACCGCGGGAAGCAAGTTCCTTGGCCATGGTTTTGGAAAAACCAATAACACCGGCTTTGGCTGCGGAGTAGTTTGCCTGTCCGGCATTACCGGTGAGGCCTACAACAGAAGCCATATTTACAATGCGGCCTGCCCGCTTCTTCATCATGAGCTTGGAAACAGCCTTGGTGCAGTAGAATACGCCCTTAAGGTTAGTATTAATAACTGCATCCCAGTCTTCTTCCTTCATTCTCATAAGAAGGCCATCACGGGTAATACCAGCATTATTTACAAGAATATCAATTCCACCGAATGTATCAACTACTTCCTTAATCATAGCATCAACGGACTCACCGTTGGATACATCAGCCTGTACAATCATAGCCTTACCGCCAGCTGCTTCAATAATTGACTTAACTTCTTCAGCAGCCTTGGCATTGCCTGCATAATTAATAGCAACAGCAGCACCTTCAGATGCGAGCTTAATTGCAATTGCGCGGCCTATGCCACGGGAACCGCCCGTAACAAGGGCAGACTTTCCATCTAAAAGCATATTAGCGAACCTCCTTGAAATAGTCAAGCGTTTTTTCCAGTGACTCAACATCTTCAACATTCAGGCTCTTAATCGCCTTATCGATTCTGCGGTTAAAGCCACAGAGTGTCTTGCCAGGGCCTGCCTCCAAGAGAGTATCAGCACCAAATGCCTGCATCTGGGCCACACAATCTTCCCAGAGAACAGGGCTGGCAGCCTGGGCTACCAAAGCGCTCTTAATCTCATCTGCGTTGGTAAGAATATGGGCATTAACATTTACCACAACAGGAATCTTGGCATCAGACATGGTAACCTTATCAAGCTCCACAGCCAGCTTTTCCGCAGCTGGCTTCATAAGGGTACTATGGAATGGAGCACTTACAGGCAGAATAACAGCCTTCTTGGCACCTGCTGCCTTCAACGCCTCTACAGCCTTCTCTACGCCTAAGGTTGCACCAGCAATAACAGTCTGGCCAGGGCAGTTAAGATTTACAGCCTGTACAGGACTTTCGTCGTTGATGGACTGGCAGATTTCAATAATCTTGTCACGATCAACACCGATGATAGCAGCCATACCGCCCTCACCGACAGGAACAGCCTCCTGCATAAATTCACCGCGCTTATGAACAAGAGCAACAGCATCCTGGAACTTCAGTACACCGGCAGCAACCAGCGCAGAATACTCACCAAGGGAGTGACCACCAGTAATATCTGGCTGAATGCCATTTTCCTTCAGAATTTCATTAGCAATACAGCTAATGGTGAGAATTGCTGGCTGAGTGTTTGCTGTCAGCTTCAAATCATCCTCTGGGCCCTCGAAGCACATCTTCATAATGGAATAGCCCAGTGCCTCATCAGCCTCTTTAAAGAGCTTCTTTGCCACATCATAATGATCATAGAAGTCCTTACCCATACCAACCTTCTGTGCACCCTGTCCAGGGAAAACAAAAGCAAGTTTACTCATTTTATATTCTCCATTTGCCTATATTAAAATTACTAAAATTATTTGGAAAAAGCCACTACTCTGTCTCTTGCTGCTGCAAGACCGGAAACCAGTTCTTCCATAATAACTGCAACTGGCTTAATTTCTTCCATCATACCGGAAATCTGACCAATCATAACAGAACCATTGTCCACATCTCCCTTATGAGTTGCCAGGTTCAGGCGGCCGGCGCCAAACTTCTCCAGTTCCTCAATAGGAGTCTGCTTTGCCTCCAGCTCAGCATATTCACGGGTCATCTTATTGCTGATTACACGTACAGGATGACCAGTGGAGCGGCCAGTAACGACAGTGGAACGATCCTTTGCCTTCAGAACAAGGTTCTTGTAATTTTCATGAGCAATACACTCCTCAGAAACTACAAAGCGGGTACCCATCTGAACGCCGCATGCGCCCAATGCAATGGCAGCAGTGATACCACGGGAATCACCAATACCGCCGGCAGCAATAACCGGTACATCAACTGCATCTACTACCTGTGGAACAAGTGCCATTGTAGTAATATCACCAATATGACCGCCAGACTCAGTACCTTCAGCAATGACTGCATCAACCCCGGAACGAACCAGGCGCTTTGCCAAAGCTACAGATGCCACAACAGGAATCACCTTTGTACCAACCTCCTTAAGAGCTGGCAGATACTCAGCCGGATTACCGGCACCAGTGGTAACAACAGCTACACGCTCATCAACAACTACCTGCATTACCTCCTTTACGAAAGGAGACATGAGCATTATATTTACACCAAATGGCTTGTCGGTCCATTTCTTAGCCTTCTGAATCTCTGCTCTCAAGATATCCGGAGGCATGTGACCTGCGCCAATAATACCAAGACCGCCAGCATTGGATACTGCAGAAGCCAGCTCAGCTGTGCCTATCCATGCCATACCGCCCTGAAAAATAGGGTACTTGATATTTAATAATTTACAAATGGGATTTTCCTCAAACATGTTAATCCTCCTTAGACCATCTGATTATGCATGATGCCCAGGTAAGGCCTGCGCCAAAGCCAGACAGTGCTATTATATCGCCTTTTTTAAAGCGCTTCTCAGCAGCGGCCTCGGCTAAAGCAATTGGTATACAAGCCGCTGACATATTTCCATATTTCTGAACAGTTAATACAACCTTATCCATCGGCATAGACAATCTCTTGGCCGCAGACTGGATAATTCTGATATTAGCCTGATGAGGTATCAGCCAATCAATCTGTTCCTGTGGCATTTCAATCTTTTCCAGGGAATGCTTCACAGTATTTCCCATGGCCTTAACGGCAAATTTGAAGACTTCCTTGCCATTCATATGAATCAGATTAAGTCGCTGGTCTATTGTCTCCTTGCTGACTGGCAAGCGGCTGCCACTGGAAGGTATCTGAATTGCATCCCCGCCGGAACCGTCGCTCCCCAAATCAAAACTTAGAATTCCATAACCTTCTTCGACCTGTCCCAGCACTGCTGCACCTGCACCATCGCCAAAGAGCACACAGGTGTTGCGGTCTTCCCAATTAATATACTTGGAAAGAGTTTCGGCTCCCACCACCAATGCCTTCTTATAGGCACCAGTCTCAATAAACTGAGCCGCCACACTGAGTCCGTATGCAAAGCCTGAGCACGCAGCTGATAAATCAAAGGCTGCTGCCTTCTTTGCGCCCAAACGGGTCTGAAGCATACAAGCTGTGGACGGAATAATTCGATCAGATGTAAGGGTACACACAATAATCAGGTCCAGTTCCTCAGGATATACCCCGGCGTCTGCCAGAGCCTGCTCCGCTGCCTTCATGGACAAATCTGAAGTGGCCTCATCATCGGCTGCTATACGGCGTTCCTTTATTCCTGTACGCTCTGTAATCCACTCATCACTTGTATCTACAATCTTGGATAAATCATCATTAGTTAAAATTTTCTCCGGAACATAAAAACCCGTTCCCAAGATGCCTGCACTATTTTTCTTCATCGTTGTCATTCGCCAGCATCTCCTCCTTCTCTATGCTATCCCTAATGCGTTCAACCACATTATTTTTAACATATTCGTTGGCAACATTAATTGCACTGCAAATTGATTTTGCATCGGAAGAACCATGGCATATTATACAGCAGCCATTAACACCAAGTAAAGGTGCACCGCCATACTCTGTAACATCAAGTCGCTTACCCAGCTTTTTCAGTGCCGGCATAACCAGCACAGCGCCAAGCTTGGCGAAAATTCCGCCATTTTTAATGGCATCCTTAATCAAATCCAATAATGTTACTGCCAAACCCTCAGCAAATTTTAACACAATATTCCCAACAAATCCATCGCAAATTACAACATCTGCCATTCCTGTAGGAATATCACGGCCTTCAACATTTCCAATGAAATTTATGGAATTCATGCCTTTAAGCATTGGGTATGTAGCCTGAACTTTTTTATTACCCTTGGTTTCTTCTTCACCTACATTCAGAAGACCCACCTTGGGATTATCTATACCATATACATACTGGCTATATATGGACCCCATAAGAGCCATCTCTGTCAGATCCTTTGGCTTGCTGTCAACAATAGCTCCGGAATCCAGAAGAAGCACCAATCCGTCCTTGGTAGGAAGGGGGGTTGCTATAGATGGCTTATCTACTCCCTTAATGGTACGCAGGAAAAGTGTCGCTGCCGTAGTAGCAGCGCCAGTACTGCCCGCTGACAGCACGCCGTCACATTCACCGCTCTTAACCAGTTTGGTAGCCACTACCAGGCTGGAATCCTTTTTCTTTCTGACTGCATCCACGGGATGCTCTCCCATCTCGATAACCTCAGTAGCATGGTGTATGGTTAATCTATCGAGATTCTGGGCACGATTGGCCTTAAGCTCAGCTTCTATCTTTTCCTGGTCACCCACCAGGACTATTTCACAGTCATATTTCTTTACGGCCTCAATTGCCCCCATGACTATCTGCTTTGGAGCGTAATCACCGCCCATTGCATCTACTGCAAGTTTCAATTTTGAGCCTCCTATTAACTCTCAGTCAACGAAACCACGATAAACTTGGCCCGGAATACTTCTTCCTTGTCGTTTCTGGTTTTAACCCAGACAAAGAATTTATTGCTGCGCTGACGGATAATTTCTGCCTTGGCAACAAGCATCTCGCCCAACTTAACCGGCACCTTATGCTTGATATTTGCCACACCAGTTACAGCCATAGGTGCATTAATTACTGCCACCGCCAGAGAACTGGCCTGTGCAAATATGTAATGTCCCTTGGCAATCTGATTCTTGGAAAATACCATTTCCTCTGTAATCTTCAAAAGGGATATCCCAGATCGTCCGGGCTGGAGGTCAATAAGCTCACCTACCAGGTCATCCTTTTCAATAGTGGTTACTTTTTCACGAGCCTCTTCTGCCACCCTGCGGATGCGTTCACGCACCTCAGGGATTCCAAGCTCCATACGGTCCAGTCTAATGGTCTGAATACTTACCTCAAGGAGCTTGGCCAGTTCTTCATCTGTGAGAAAAGGTTTTTCGCCGACCTGACGCATTAAAAGTGTATGTCTTTCCTTCTTTTTTACTCGCGCCATTTTACTCACCTTTAAAACAACATAACCATAATATCACAAAACTGCATTTCATTCCAAACATTACAAAGTGTCAATTTAACAAATGAATTCATTCATTATGAGAATCACATCAATCCCTTTGGTAATCTGACACTTTGCCAATGGCCGCAGGCTAATGAATACAAAAATTAGTACCAAGTCCTACTAACTGCTTATGATTATATTAACTTTCACCTGAAAAGGCAAGAAAAATATTATCAGCTACTAAATGTTTGAATTATGTACACAATTAAAACATTTCCTAATATATTGTTTTCTTAATTCATTACTTACATTAAAAATGAGCAGGCCGTGAAGCCTGCTCATTCAGCAGTCAATTATTCAGCTGCGGAAATAACTTCCTTGCCATCATAGTAACCACACTCTGTGCAAACATGATGAGGCATCTTTGGCTCGTGGCACTGTGGGCACTCTACGAAACCAGGAACCTCTAACTTCCAGTTGGCACGACGGGAATCACGACGAGCCTTAGACATTTTACGCTTTGGTACTGCCATTTCAGGATACACCTCCTTAACGAAACATTCACTAATGAATAGAATTATTTCTTAATCAATAATTGCTGCAATGCCGCCAGTCTTGGGTCAATAACAGTACGGTCACAGCCACAATCGCCATGATTGAGGTTTGCACCACACTTGAGGCACAGACCGCGACAATCAGCGTTGCATATATTATTTAACGGCTGGTCAGACAAAAGAACATCCCTAATCATAGAAGATATATCGATCTGGTCGCCATCAAAATAATTCACATCTTGGTCATCTTCAGCATAACCCTGACCTCTTTTCTGGTACTCCTCGTCAAATTCATGGCTTTGTTGCTGTGAGGATTCCTCCAAACAACGGTCGCACACAAACGACTTGGTACAGGAAATCCGGCCGCTTACACGATATCCCCTGCCCGTTGCCACAAGCTCTCCTTTAATGGTTATATCACCATTAAAGCTGTAATTCTCGTGAAGGGCATCCAGCTCCTGAGCATTGGTCAAAAACTCAAAAGAAACTGGGGAACCAAGGTTTTCATTGGCTTCAATTATACTAATTTTCATCATATAGATATCAACCTCATTTATTATAGCGACAGCTATATTGTTTGTCAAGAGAATTACCTTGACAAAAAACAATTAAAGATTTTCCAGCATTTCAACAGCCTTTGCGGCAGTCTCAGCCTTGGTAACATTTACCATTTCACCGTTGCGGCGGATCTTCAGTTCTATGGAATCCTCATCCACAGATTTTGGACCTACAGTAATACGCAGCGGATAGCCAATGAGGTCAGCATCCTTAAACTTTACACCAGCCCGGTCTTTGCGGTCATCCAGAAGAACATCAACCCCCTTGGCTTTCAGTTCCTCATAAATATCCTCCGCAATTTTCAGCTGCTCTTCGCTCTTGGCATTAATAGGAACGATTACAACTTCAAATGGGGCAATAGCCCTTGGCCAGATGATACCGTTTTCATCATTGTTCTGTTCAATGGCTGCTGCCATGGTACGGCTCACCCCGATTCCGTAGCACCCCATAACCAATGGTTTCTCCTTGCCGTTTTCGTCAAGGAAGGTAGCATGGAGGGACTGGGAATACTTGGTACCAAGGGTAAATACCTGACCGGCCTCAATACCTCTGGTCATCTTTACAGGAGCTCCGCAGTGAGGACAGGCATCTCCTTCCTTAATCATACGGATATCCGCCACAATAACATCCTTGAAATCCCGCTTAGGATTAACATTAATATAGTGCATATCTTTTTCATTGGCTCCGGCACAGGCGTTGAACATTTCCATAACAGTGGCGTCCACCACAACCTTGGTGCATTCCTTCAAACCAATTGGGCTCATGAAGCCTGGTACTCCTCCGGCGGCAACAATAGCCTCGTCTGTTGCCATATGAAGCTCAATGGAATCATCAAAGAGATTTACTACCTTAACATCATTAACATCGTGATCACCACGAACAAAGGCCAAAATAAGCTCGTCCTTATCATCCTGGAAGGCAACAGCCTTAATGGTCTTGTCCAAGGGCAAATTCAGGCACTCAGCCACCAGCTCGATAGTATGGGCATCAGGAGTGGAAACCTTCTCCAGTTCCTTCATGTCCTCTTCGTTAGCCTTTATAACAGCAAGTTCTGCCTTTTCATCAGAAGCGGCATAATCACACTTGGTGCAATATGCAATATTGGACTCACCAGCCTCAGCCAGCACAGTAAATTCATGGGAATGGCCACCGCCGATGGCTCCGTTATCAGCCTCTACAGGACGGAACTCCAGGCCCATGCGGCTGAATATACGGGTATAGGCATCATACATAATCTTGTAGGACTCATTCATTCCCTCCTCGTCCTTATCAAAGGAATAAAGGTCCTTCATAATGAACTCACGACCACGCATAAGACCAAAACGGGGGCGAATCTCATCACGATATTTATTCTGAATCTGATACAGCATAAGAGGAAGCTGCTTGTAGGAACGGACCTCATCACGGATAAGGGTAGTAACCATTTCCTCATGGGTTGGACCAAGACAGAACTCACGGCCATGACGGTCAGAAACTCTGAACATCTCATCACCATATACTGACCAGCGGCCAGTCTCCTTCCAAATTTCAGAAGGCTGTACGATTGGCATGGCAATTTCCTGACCACCGGATGCATCCATTTCCTCACGGATAATCTGCATGATTTTCTTAAGGCTTCTCCAAGCCAGCGGCATATATGTATAAAGGCCGCCGGCAGCCTTTCGTATCATACCGGCCCTAAGCATAAGCTGATGGCTTTTTACCTCTGCCTCTGCCGGTGTTTCTCTCAATGTTGGTGCATAAAGTCTAGTTGCGCGCACTATCTTAATCCTCCTGTAAAATCTTATCTATTTCCTTGAATAATTCCTCAACAAGTTCAGTTTCCTTCACCTTGCGGATTATCTCACCTTTTCTGAATACCAGGCCTTCGCCGTTTCCGCCGGCAATGCCCACATCAGCACCCTTTGCTTCCCCAGGGCCGTTTACTACACAGCCCATAACGGCAACGGAAATTGGCTTGGTTATGCCCTGAAGTCTTCTGTCCACCTCATCAGCAATGCCAGCCAAATCAATACTGGTACGTCCACATGTCGGACATGAAATAAGGGTTGGTCCGTATTCTCTCATACCAAGGGATTTAAGGATTTCATTGGCCACCTTAACCTCCACCACCGGATCTCCGGTGAGGGAAATACGGAAGGTGTCGCCAATGCCCTGGGCAAGAAGGGCACCAATGCCCACTGCAGATTTTATCATGCCTGTTCTGGCAGTACCTGCCTCAGTAATGCCCAGATGCAACGGATAATCCACGGTTTCCGACATAAGCTGGTAGGCCTCAAGGGTAAGTGGCACATCATGGGCCTTTAAGGAAATCTTCATATCGTGAAAATCCTGGGCTTCCAAAATGCGCACGTGCTCCATGGCAGATTCCACCAACGCTTCTGCAGTAACACCGCCATATTTTGCCAGCAGCTTTTTATCCAGGGAGCCGGCATTAACACCAATGCGGATAGGAATGTTATTTTTCTTGGCCTCAGTTACCACTGCCTTAACCTTCTCCTCCCCGCCAATATTGCCGGGATTAAGACGAAGTGCAGAAATTCCCTGATTTATTGCCTCCAGGGCAAGGCGATAGTCAAAATGAATATCCGCCACCAATGGAACATTCACTTTTTTAATAATATTTCCCAAATTGAGGGCTGCATCCATATCAGGCACTGCCAGACGGACAATATCACAGCCAGCTGCCTGCAATGCATTAATCTGGGCTACAGTGGATTCAGTGTCAGTGGTTTTGGTATTGGTCATGGACTGAACGGATATTGGAGCACCGCCGCCAATGGCCACATTGCCAATATGAATCTGTCTTGTTTCTTTGCGCTTAATCACTGAAAATCCCTCCATTACCTGGTTACATCATTGAATGTAGCGAAAATCATAAGACTAATAAGAAGCACCACACCCACCGTCTGGATGTAGTACATTACCTGCTTGCTCATCTGCTTGCCCCGTACTGCCTCAATACACAATGTCACAAAATGACCGCCATCAAGGGCAGGAACAGGAAGCAAATTAACTATACCAAGGTTGAGACTCAAAAATGCCGCAAAATTAAGCAGCGGAATAAATCCATGCTGAGCCACTTCGCCGGCCATTTGGGCTACTCCTATTGGACCGGACAGTTCTGCTGATGCCCCCTCCTGGGTAAAAAGCAGCACCAAGGCCCCCAGCATACTCTTAATAATATTCACCGTCTTTTCAACAGAAAGGCTGGCTGCCTCGTCAATGGAAACCTCCTGGGTCACAAGGGTGCCCTGAATTCCAATTATAATACGCTTTGTGGATTCATCCTCCATTGGAATTACAGTTGTTTTTGCAATATCATCCCCACGCTGATAGGTTACCTCGTAAGGCTTGCCTGCTCCGTCACTAAGCAAGGTGGATATGTCCTTCCATTCAGTCACTGGCTGACCGTTAATGGTGAGAATTTTATCACCTGCTGCCAGTCCCGCAGATTCCGCAGGAGCTCCGGCCATAACGCCACCCACAAGAGGCTCTGTATTAGGAGTCTGAATACCGGCGAAAACAAAAATCAAGAAAAACAAAATCACCGGTAACACGAAATTCATAAAGGAGCCAGCTAAAATAACAATCATACGGGCCCAAACAGGCCGTCTGTAATAGGCTCTTTCACCAGCATCGTCCTCTTCCTCATCCAGATCCATACCGGCAATTTTGTTATAGCCCCCCAAAGGGATTGCCCTAATAGCATAAAGGGTTTCCCCTTTTCTCCAGTCCAAAAGCTTGGGGCCGAAGCCAATGGCAAATTCATCAACCCGCATACCAGTCATCTTGGCGGTAATAAAATGTCCCCACTCATGAACCAGCACCAAAAGTCCAAATACAAAAACCGCAGATACTATAGTTAATAACATAATGTATACTCCCTTTATTATTTAGACAGTTCCTGGCGGGTAATCTC
Source organism: Anaerovibrio sp. RM50 (assembly GCF_000622005.1). GTDB lineage: Bacteria > Bacillota > Negativicutes > Selenomonadales > Selenomonadaceae > Anaerovibrio. Next base: position 173,493 of record NZ_JHWV01000001.1, read on the forward strand.
CCTGGCCCACTTATCAGCCTCAAGAAGCTGCTCCAAAGTAGGATTATAGATAACCTCAGCCTTATTCATGGCATTTTCAATAAGGTCGTAGATTCTAAGGAAACCAGCCTGCCCTTTTAAAAATGACTCCACAGCCACCTCATTGGCTGCGTTCATAACGCAAGGCATGGAACCACCGGTTTTACCAGCCTCAAAAGCCAGCTTCAAGCCACGGAATGTGTCCATATCTGGCTTTTCAAAGGTCAGCTTGCCCAGCTCATAAAAATCCACCCTTGGGAAACGTGACTCCACTCTTTCAGGATAAGTCAGCGCATATTGAATAGGAAGACGCATATCTGTACATCCAAGCTGTGCCATTACAGTACCGTCACGATACTGCACCATGGAATGAACAATGCTCTGTGGGTGAACCATCACCTGAATTTGATCATAAGTAACGCCATAGAGCCACTTAGCTTCAATAACCTCAAGGCCCTTGTTCACCAAGGATGCAGAATCAACAGTTATTTTCTGTCCCATATTCCAGGTTGGATGGGCCAGTACATCGGATTTGGTAACTTCAGTAAGCTCACTGGCCTTTTTCCCTCTAAACGGGCCACCGGAAGCAGTCAGAATCAGTTTTTCCACTGCATTACGGTCCTGTCCCTGCAAACACTGAAACAGAGCACAATGCTCACTGTCCACCGGCAGGATAGCACAGCCCATTTCCTTGGCCTTGGCCATTACCAGCTCACCAGCCACCACCAGGGTTTCCTTGTTGGCAAGGGCAATATTCTTTCTGGCCTCAAGGGCAGCCATAGTAGGCTCCAGCCCTGCAAAGCCCATGAGAGAAGTAACCACCGTATCAGCCTCTGGAAAAACAGCTGCTTCTATCACGGCCTCACGGCCTCCCATTATCTTGGTTTTGCCGGAATATCTGCTCTTTAACCGCTGAGCAGCATCCTCATCAGACAAAACAGCCATCTCCGGATGAAATTCATTTATCTGCTTTTCCAAAAGCTCATCACTGCGATTAGCTACCAAAACAGACACATGGAACAACTCAGGATTATCGCGAACTACATCAAGGGTCTGTGTACCGATGGAACCGGTGGACCCTAATACAACTAAATTCTTCATACAACATACTCCTTAAAATCCACTTAAAGAGAAATAGGCAATAAAGCATTTTCGCTTTACTGCCACTTTACACCCATCAACAAAGCTGGTGGCTTAGCCCACAAACCTTGCACAATACATGAAATAATATACGAAGGGAACAGTATAAATTACACTGTCAAATCTATCCCAGATTCCGCCATGACCAGGAATAATATTGCCGGAATCCTTAATACCTGTATAGCGCTTCACCACTGATTCCACCAAATCCCCCAATGTAGCAACAATGCAGATGAAAAATCCTAAAACGGCCATCATAATTACATCAAGACCAAAGAATACACCCAGCCCAGCAACAGAGGCAGTGGTTCCAAGCAGGCCGCCGATAAAGCCCTCAATGGTTTTTTTGGGGCTAATCTTCTCACACAGCTTGTGCTTTCCCAAAAAACAGCCGGCAAAATACGCAAAGGTATCACTGGCCCAAGTGCCAATAAGAGCTATCCACACCATAGCACAGCCCGTCTGGAAATCTCCAAGGCTGGTGGAAATAACAGTGTCCCCGCCTACAAAACGAAGCAGCACCAAATGAACAAAGGATAAACCTATATAGAAAACACCTGCCGCTGAAATAACAGCAGATAAAACGTCAAATTTATCATGATTCAAAACCGTAAGCAACATAATTACCAGTGCCGAAAACATCACTGCACCCAACAGTAATCCGTTGTTTCCAAGGAATCCACCTGCCCACATAATGGAAATCAACACCATACCGGTAACCAGAGTTGGCTTATAGCCCTTCTGCTGAAAGGCATTGCAGTACTCATGCCAGGCCCCAAAGGCCAACAACAGCACCGCGGCCGCAAATACGGTTCCACCGGTCTGAATAACCAGAGCCGCCAGCACAATACCAACAATTCCGGTAATTATTCTAGTAAGCATTAATCAGTTTCCTCATTTCTTTTTATTAAGACCGCCAAAACGTCGTTCACGCTGGCCGAAATCCAGCAAAGCCTCTGCAAGTTTCTCTTTATCGAAATCAGGCCAGTTGGTATCTGTAAACCAAAATTCCGCATAAGCGGTCTGCCAAATAAGGAAATTACTGAGGCGCATGTCACCACTGGTACGTATTACCAAATCCACTGGTGGAAGTTCTCTGGTATCAAGATGGGACTCGATGAGTTTGCAGTCAATATCATCTGGTTCCAAAGTGCCATTTTTCACATCCTGAGCCAGGGACCTTACCGCCCGCATCATTTCATCCTGTCCACCATAATTGACGCCAACAGTAAACCTTACGCCAGTATTGTTAGCAGTACGCTGCTCTGCATCAGCTATCTGCTTTTGCAGTCCCGGCGACAGTTCATTGACTCTTCCGATAAACTTTATGCAGACATTATCACTGTCCATTTCGGCAATTTCTTTTTCAAGATATTCTGAAAACAGCTTCATGAGGAACTCTACCTCAGTAGCTGGTCGTTTCCAATTTTCTGTGGAAAAGGCATATACAGTCATGGCTTCCAAATTAAGAGCAATTGCTGCTTTTAAAGTCCTTTTAAGGGCCTTTACTCCTGCCGTATGACCAACGGAACGCACCATACCCTTTCCATTGGCCCAACGGCCATTACCATCCATGATAATAGCTATATGCCGCGGCAAACGCTCCCTATCTATTTGTTCAAACAGAGATTCACCAGGTTCAATGTTTGTCTTATCAGATTTACCAAATATCTTTTTCCACATATCCTAACCCCTATTCACAGCTTTTTTGAATAGTACAAAAACTAAGATGTTGCAATTAAGAAAAGAAGCCCCTCAAATTTGCATATTGAGGGGCAATGACACTTTTATCCGATGCTAACGGCTGCGTGTCTTATTCAGGAGCAACAATTGCGCCTACAGGGCAACCTGCTGCACAAGCACCACACTCAACACAAACATCTGCATTGATCTCGTACTTGCTGTCGCCCTCGGAAATTGCCTCTACAGGGCAAGTACCTGCGCAGGAACCGCAAGAAATGCAACCATCTTCAATCTTGTAAGCCATTACTAGAAACCTCCTTCAGCAGACGTGCTGCTACTCTAATATCTAACGTGCCATCAGAAAGCTCACGCTGTCTGATAACATAATACCCTTCAGGCTCCAGCTTAAAAAAGTCCTTCGTCGGTCGGGTTACCGTTACATTATACATTATATGGGCATCATTAAGCAAGGTTTTGGCCAAATGCCACGGTCTGCCTACAACATCAATTTCCATATTATACTTCCATGATTTCTTTTTCTTTTGCTTCCTTCAAAGTATCCACATTCTTAATAAAACCATCAACGATTTTCTGGAACTTTTCCTGGCCCTTCTTGGACTCATCCTCGGTGATTTCCTTGTCCTTCTCAAGCTTTTTAATGTGCTCGTTGGCATCACGGCGGATATTGCGGATAGCCACCTTTGCCTCCTCTGCCTTCTTGCTGACAGTCTTAACCAGCTCCTTGCGACGCTCCTGGGTAAGCTGCGGAATTGACAGACGGATTGCTGTGCCATCAGAGTTAGGGGAAAGTCCCAGCTCAGACTTCATGATAGCCTTTTCAATTTCATGAAGCATGGTCTTCTCCCACGGCTGAATCATAATCATACGGGCCTCTGGTACAGAAACCTTTGCCACCTGATTTACAGGGGTTGGGGTACCATAATAGTCCACCATAACCTTGTCCAAAAGGGATGGAGTAGCACGGCCTGCACGGAGGGAACCAAATTCTCTCTTAAGTGCGTCAATAGACTTATTCAGGCGTTGTTCATTGGAAGAGATAATGTCGTTAATCATGATTACTTTCCTCCTACAGTAGTACCAATATCTTCACCGATTGCTGCACGGTATATATTCTCGAAATCGTCAATCTTAAATACAACCAATGGAATATCATTATCCATGCACAGGCTGGTGGCAGTGGAATCCATTACGCTGAGGCTGCGGAGAAGAATCTCCTTGTAGCTGATATTGTCAAATTTTTTGGCATCATCATTCTGGTTAGGATCCTTATCATAGATACCCTCAGTACCCTTCTTGCCCATGAGGATAACATCTGCCTCTATTTCAGCTGCTCTAAGTGCTGCGGTAGTATCAGTAGAGAAATATGGATTACCGGTACCGGCTCCAAAAATTACCACTCTGCCCTTTTCCATGTGACGGGTAGCCTTGCGGCGAATATAAGGCTCAGCCACCTGACGCATTTCAATGGCAGTCTGCACGCGGGCAGGCACATTCTGCTGCTCCAGAGCATCCTGAATGGCCAATGCATTGATAACAGTAGCCAGCATACCCATGTAATCAGCCTGGGCACGGTCCATACCCTTGGCACTTCCTGCCAGACCTCTCCAGATATTGCCACCGCCCACAACGATAGCCACATCAATACCGGCATCATGTACGCGCTTTATCTGCTTTCCGATAGCTTCAACCACAACAGGATTAATGCCAAATCCCTGATCACCTGCCAAAGACTCGCCACTAAGCTTTAGTAGAACGCGCTTGTATTTTCCCACTGTAACAACCTCCAACTTTGAGAATAACTAATTTTCAATATATAAAAACTCAAAAACAATATTTACCATTTATATCTTAAAGAAAAGGGACCGCCTATGCAAGTCCCTTTTTCTATGAGAATTAAATATTTAATTACTTAATCTGAGCTGCAACCTCTGCTGCGAAGTCCTCATTCTTCTTCTCAAGGCCCTCACCCATCTCAAAGCGGGTGAAGCGGAGAACCTTAACATCACCAAGGATGTCCTGAATGGTCTCATGGTCGGAAGACTTGAAGAATTCCTGCTCAACCAGGCATATTTCCTTATAAGTTTTATTGAGGCGGCCCTCAACCATCTTGTCAACGATGTTCTCAGGCTTGCCCTCTTCCAGAGCCTGTGCACGCAGTACAGCACGCTCATGGTCAAGATACTCAGGGTCAACGCCACTGCGGTCAATGCTCTGTGGCTTCTGAGCAGTAATCTGGAGAGCAACATCCTGTGCCAGCTCATCGCTGCCGCCGGAAAGCTCTACCACTACACCAATCTTACCACCCATGTGGATGTAAGTAGCAAGCTTGTTCTCGGAAGTATATACAACGAAACGACGGAGGGACAGCTTCTCACCGATGGAAGCAACAGCCTCAGTCATAACATCAGCAACGGTCTTGCCATCAAGCATGGAAGCGTTGAGAGCATCAATATCAGCAGGCTTGGTAGCGATGATGTGCTCAGCAATCTTCTTTACCAGTGCCTTGAAGTTGTCGTTCTTTGCAACGAAGTCAGTCTCGGAGTTAACCTCAACCAGGCAAGCAGTGTTGGTTGCAGCATCATAAGCAGCAGCTACAACACCCTCGGAAGCAATGCGGCCAGCCTTCTTTGCAGCCTTGGAAATTCCCTTTTCGCGGAGATAATCGATAGCCTTGTCCTTGTCACCATCGCACTCAACGAGAGCCTTCTTGCAGTCCATCATACCAGCGCCGGTAATTTCGCGCAGTTCTTTAACTAATGCAGCAGTAATCTGTGCCATTGTTTATTTCCTCCTATTAACTCGATTTTAAATCGAAAATATCAAAAAAATAAGGGATAAGGGATATCCCCTTACCCCTTTTAAGGTTATATATTACTCAGCATCCTCAGCCTCAGTTGGAGCCTCAGCAGCCTCACCCTGACGGCCCTCGATAACAGCGTCAGCGATCTTACCGGTAATAAGCTTAACGGCACGAATAGCATCGTCGTTACCAGGAATTGGGTAATCGATTTCATCTGGATCGCAGTTGGTATCGATAATAGCAACGATAGGAATGTTCAGCTTGTGAGCCTCAGCTACAGCGATTCTCTCCTTGCGTGGGTCAACGATGAACAGAGCACCTGGGAGCTCCTTCATGTCCTTGATACCGCCGAGATACTTCTCAAGCTTCTCCATCTCATGCTTCAGACCCTGTACTTCCTTCTTGGTGAGAACATCGAAAGTACCATCCTCTTCCATAGCCTCAAGCTCCTTCAGACGCTTAACGCGAGCCTGAATAGTCTTGAAGTTGGTCATCATGCCGCCCAACCAACGCTCATTTACGAAATACTGGTCAGCCTTCAGAGCCTCTTCCTTAATAGCCTCCTGAGCCTGCTTCTTGGTACCAACGAAGAGAACGGACTTGCCGGACTCAGCTACGCTGCGAACGAAGTTGTAAGCCTCTTCTGCCTTCTTAACGGTCTTCTGAAGATCAATGATATAGATACCATTGCGCTCGGTGAAGATGTACTTAGCCATCTTAGGGTTCCATCTTCTGGTCTGATGTCCGAAATGAACACCAGCTTCTAATAACTGTTTCATAGAAACAACTGCCATAATGGTGCACCTCCTGTTTTTATTTCCTCCGCCAGCCTCATCCGTTTAAACCACCACTTTGGGCACAGGTTAAACGTCCTCTGGCGTGCGTTTTCTAATTACACCGTGAAATACTATACCATATACAAATACATAATGCAACTATAAAATATTATTTTTGTGTAAGGATATAGGAACCCGGCATTACCTCCCTGGAGGACTCCATATATATATCTATGCCAAATTCTTCCTTAAGCCTTCTGAAGCTGTCCGCTGCCTTAATTTCATTGGCAGCCTGGGGATGAAGCTGAAGAATATAGCCATCTGCAGAATGTTTTCTGGACTCGATGCGTCGAATGTTGCGGCAAATTTTAACTGCCAATGTCTCAGAGGACAATACCTTTCCTGAACCCTCACATACAGGACATTGAGAATACAGCATGCTTTCAATATTTTTGCGGGATTTTCTTCTGGTGATTTCCACCAGCCCCAATGAGGTTATATCCACTATATTGGTTTTGGAACGGTCACCCAAAGCCAGCTGACGCATTCTTTCCAGGAGTGCCTCATTTTGCTGCTGAGTTTCCATATCGATGAAATCCACCAATATTATGCCCCCAACATCCCGGAGCCGCAACTGGCGCATAATTTCATCGGCCGCTTCAATATTTAGCTTGTACACTGTATCCGCCAGATTCATGTCTCCCACGAAGCTGCCGGTGTTTACATCAATAACCGTCATTGCCTCGGTTTTGTCTATAACCAGAAATCCCCCGGATTTCAGCTCCACTATCCGGCCCTTAAGCTGCTCCATGGCCTCGGTAATGCCATTATCCTTGAAAATATTTCTTCCCTCATATAGTTCAATACGCTGAAGAATGTCCGGAGAGATTACTTTTGCCAGATCACACACTCGTTTATACATCCTGGAATTATCAATAACCATTTTATCCACGTCATCAATAAGATAATCCCTCACTATGCGGATTACCAAATCCGCATCCCGATACAGCATAGCACTGGTGGCTGACAATTTGGTCTTGGCCAGTATTTCCTCCCATATTTTCACCAGATATTCTATATCCCGCACAATATGGTCCGCCGGCTGTCCCTGGGCAGCAGTCCGTATGATGCAGCCCATATTTTCCGGAACCGCAGCCCTTACAATGTCATGGAGGCGCTGGCGCTCCTCCTCATTCTCAATACGGTGGGAAGTGCCTATATAGGCCGAATTTGGCATCAGCACCACATGGCGGCCGGGAATAGAAAGGTGCATAGTGGCTCTCGGCCCCTTGGTACCCACCTCGTCCTTTATTATCTGAACAATAACATTCTGCCCTACGGTTATATTTTCCCTTGGAGCATTGGCCTTTGCCGCTGAGGCAATCTTCCCGTTGCCAACATACAAAAAAGCATTCTTGGGCTGGCCAATATCAACGAAGGCGGCCTGCATACCCTTAAGGACGTTCTGAACCTGGCCCTTGTATATGTTGCCTACCAGATGGGCATGGTCCGGCCTTTCCAGCTCCAAAGCCATAAGCTGGCCGTCTTCCACCACAGCCATGCGGGTTTCCTCCGGCATCACATTTACGTATATGGTTTTCATTGCAGGTCCTCCTTTCTGTATAGTGTGTAACTTACACCAAATCAATAAGGTCCTTGCCCTGGCCCATGAGCTTGCTGCGGTTAATCAGTGCTCTGCCAAGAGCAACCGGCAAACCGTATTCAGTATGTAAAAGCTCCAATATTTCCGCTGGCTTTATGCTGCCGGTCTGGGTAATGGAAATATTCATGGTCAGTTTCACCCATTCTCCGCTCATGCCAATCTTAACCGGCTCCAGCATATACTGCTTAACTTCAATATCCCTGGTTTTTTTGGGGGTAACCCGATGATAGTTCACCTCATGGGCAGAATTATATTTTTCCACTGCCTTGACAGCAGCATCCCAATCACCAATAAGAGGTGCCACCACCTCATAAATACCCTGCTCCACTTCAGCCATAAGGGCCTTATGTTTTTTCCCTTCGCACGGTTTTGGCTCCTTTACAGGCTTCAGCTTAATAAGTTTTATTCCCGGAGGCAAAGCTGCAGAAAGTTTGTCAAAAATCTCCGGCTGACAAAGGGGCTTGGTCAGCTCAAAGTCCATGTACTCAGCATCGGAGGTTACACCCAAAGATAATGGTGACGCAAAGGACATCTTAAGATGAGGATTAAAGCCCTCGGTATAAGCCGCTGGCAGCTTGGCACGGCGAATGGCACGCTCCATAACTCCCGCATAATCCAAATGAGATATATATCTTATTTCATCACCCTTGGTTAATTGGGCACGATACTTATACACTTGCCTTCACCTCCCCTTCCCTGCGTTTCCAGTCCACAATATCCACCTTAAGGGATGGGCACACACCACAGCCGGAGCACTTGCCACGACGGCAGTCCTCAGTAAGCTGTTCTGCAATGGCCTTATCCCACTCACGCTTAAGGAATTCCTTGGAAACCCCCGGAGTGGTATGTTCCCATGGAAGCGGCTCACCGAAATCACGGGTCCGTTCACTATATTCCTTCATATCAATGCCACATTTTCTGAAGGCTTCGTGCCAAACATCCTCCTTAAACAGATCGGTCCAGCCATCAAATTTGGCCCCATCCGTCCAGGCCTGATATATCACTTTGGAAATACGGCGGTCTCCACGGGAAATGGCTCCTTCAAGAACGCTGACTCTGGCGTCATGATAATGGAACTTTACAGCTCTTTCCGTAATACTGTCCTTCAACAGACGCTGACGGCGTTCAAATTCATCCTTCGGCAGCTGGCCAAACCACTGAAAAGGGGTATGGGGCTTCGGTACAAAACAGGACACACTGATAGTAACAGTAACGCCCCACTTGCCCTTCACTTCCTTATACTTTCTGGCAACCTTCTCAGCCAGTCTGGCAATGCCCACAATATCCTCATCAGTCTCAGTAGGCAGCCCCATCATGAAATACAGCTTAACCTGCTTCCAGCCCTGTTTAAAGGCTGCTTCCACAGCAGTCATGAGGTTTTCCTCTGTAACTCCCTTGTTTATTACGTCACGAAGGCGCTGGGTTCCCGCCTCCGGTGCAAAGGTAAGACCGCTCTTACGCACCTGCTGCATCTTGTGTGCTAAATCTATGGAAAAACTGTCTATGCGCAGCGATGGCAAAGAAAAACTAACCTTTTCCCCCTCGAAATCGGAGAACAAATCATCCACCAGCTCCCCAAGGCAGGAATAATCCGCAGAGCTGAGGGAAGTAAGGGACATTTCGTTATAGCCGGAAGAATCCACCAGCTTACGGGCCAATCCGCGAAGATATTCACGGCTTCTCTCCCTTATAGGACGATAGGAGGTGCCCGCCTGGCAGAAACGGCAGCCACGGGTGCAGCCCCGGAAAAGCTCCAACATAATTCTGTCATGGACTATGCCAATATAAGGCATTACAGGCTTTTCCACAAAATGAACTCTGTCCAGATCCTTTATTACCCGTTTAAAAATCTTGGCTTTTGCCTCAGGCTCCTTTGGGGTTATAGAGGAAAAATACCCTTTTTCATTATATTTAACCTCATAAAAAGAAGGTACATAAATACCTTCCAACTTGGCAGCTTCCTTTAAAAATCCTTTTCTTCCACCTGGCTTTCCGTCCTTTTTCCATTTTACAAAGGCTTCAGCCACTTCGGTGATAACCTCTTCTCCTTCTCCTAAAACGAAGAAATCAAAGAAATCTGCAATAGGCTCCGTATTATAAACTGTAGGACCACCGCCCAGGATAAATGGATCTTTCTCACTACGATTCTTGGCCCAGATAGGAATCCCGGCCAAATCCAGCATATTGAGAATATTGGAATAGATCATCTCATACTGAAGGGTAAAGCCAAGAAAATCGAATTTCCTGATTTCCGTAAAGCTTTCCAAAGAAAATAAAGGTATGCTTTTGTCCCGCATGATTGCTTCCATGTCGGTCCAAGGAGCATACACTCTTTCACAGGCAGTATCCTGACGATTATTCAGCACCTCATAAAGAATTTTAAGGCCAAGGTTGGACATACCCACCTCATAAGTATCGGCCATGGCCAGGGCGAAGTGGCAATCCACTCCGTCCCAGTCCTTATGTACAGCATTTAACTCATGACCTGTATAACGGGCAGGCTTTTCAACGGCCTGCAGGATTTCAGGTTCTAATTTTATCATTGCTCAAGCTCCTCTATTGATATGAAAACAGAAAACTTAGAATTGGAGTTTTTGGTTTCTCAGATAAATATTAAGTAAGATGGCAACGGCGAACATATTGGTTGTAAGAGCACTGACGCCGTAGCTCATAAATGGCAGCGGAATACCGGTTACCGGCATTATTCCCGCAGTCATGCCAACATTTACCAGTACATGGAAGGCCAGCATAGAAGTAATCCCCACAGCCAGCAGCATGCCAAAATTATCCTGGGCCTGCTGGGCAATCTTTATACCCCGCCAAAGTACCACAAGATATAAAAGAAGCAAAATCGTGGCACCCACAAAGCCCAGTTCCTCGCCTACCACAGCAAAAATAAAGTCAGTGTGGTTCTCCGGCAGGAAGTTAAGCTGACTCTGGGTACCTGCAAAAAGGCCCTTGCCGAAAATCATGCCCGAGCCAATGGCAATTTTTGACTGGATAATATGATAGCCGGAACCCAATGGATCCACATTAGGGTCCATAAACACCATGATTCGCATCTTCTGGTATTCCTTCAGCACGAAATGCCACAATAGGGGGGCACAAGCCACGGCCCCGGCGAACAGCCCCGCCAAAAGTTTCAAATTAACACCACAGGCAAATATCATGCCGATAAATATGGCCATAAATACCAAGGAGGTTCCCAAATCAGGCTGTTTTAATACCAATAGGAACGGAATGCCCACATAGCCCGCCAAGGGAAGCAAATCCGACAGCTTGTTCAACTGGCCTATCTTGTCCTGAAATACAGAAGCCATACAGATTATCATAATAATTTTTGAAAACTCCGACGGCTGCAATGATATTGGCCCCAACTGAATCCAACGTTGTGCCCCCAGGGCTGACTGGCCAAGAAACATAACCGCCAGCAACATTATTATGTTAAAGATGTACAGCTTTTTCCCGTAAACCTGCAGCACCTTGTAATCAAAATTCATAAAAAAGAATATAATACCCACATTCAGAAGGGCGAATATACCCTGTCTAAGCACGTACCAATATCTGTCATCAGATGGAGTATTTATATGGGTGGCGCTGCCGATAGTAATAAGGCTCATAATGATTATGCCCGCCACCCCAGCAATAAGCTCCACGTCTACTTTTCTCAGTTTTTTATTTAAAATCAAGGGACTGGCCTCCAAATTTAAATTCTAGTATAGCCTATATATATTATCACGAACCACTTTAAAGAACAACTATTGATGAAAAAACAACAAAAAAGACTGTTGCCATAGTGATAACATCACCGTAACAACAGTCTCATCGTTCTTATCTATGATGTCTCATGTTCTGAACCGGGATATTGGCTACCAGTGCTACAGAATCATCAACATTTTCCAGAGAAATCTCCATATCCGTCTTATCAATTATCATGTATTTGGATAATACCTGAATGATGTCATCGCGAATCATGCCCATCACCTCTGGTGAAACGCTGGCCCTGTCCTGAATGAGCACCATCTGAAGGCGTCTTTTGGCCACCTTGCCGGATTTCTCACCCGAAAACATGCGCTTTATTGAATCAAGCATCTATACGTCCCCCTCAAATCTCAATCTTTGGAAAGCTTGAAGGCCTTCATCAGCTTTTTGAAGAAGCCTTCTTTTTCAAATTCCATGAACGGGATATCTTCACCCAGGAGACGTCCCACAATATTTTCATAAGCCTTGCCGGCCTGGGAATCACCATCACCAACCACTGGCTCACCGCGGTTGGCAGAGGTAACTACTTTTATATCATCGGGCACCTGGCCAATGCACTTGATGGCCAGAATATCGTTGATATCATCCATATCCATCATCTCACCGCTGTCAACCATGGCAGGTCTGATTCTATTAATGATGAGCTTGATGTTGTCCTTTTCGGAGCGGCCCAGTTCACCAATAATCTTATCAGCATCACGAACAGCAGATACCTCCGGCATGGTAACAACAATAGCAGTATCCGCACCAGCAATTGCAGTCTGGAAACCCTGTTCAATACCTGCCGGGCAATCAATAATTACAAAGTCATATTCCTTGCGAAGCTCATCGCAAAGAGCCATAAGATCAGCAGGATTTACTGCAGATTTGTCCTTCACCTGGGAAGTAGGCAAAAGCTGGAGATTTTCATATTTCTTGTGGCGCACCAGAGCCTTCTTAATCTCCACACGGCCATCCACAACATCAATGAGATCGTACATAATACGATTCTCCAGACCAAGAAGCAAATCAAGATTGCGAAGGCCGGTATCAGTATCAATCAGAACTACCTTTTTGCCACGCATGGCCAGCCCCACACCAAGGTTTGCAGTTGTGGTAGACTTACCTACACCACCCTTACCAGAAGTAACAACAATAACTTCACTCATTCTCACAAATCCTACCTTTCTATCGGTTCAATAATTATTTGTCCATCTTTAATAGATGCCCGCTCAGCAAAATCACTTTTCTCCATTATGTCAGGAGAACGGGCAATCATGTTGGCTATGCGAATCTGAGTTGGCATAAGCCTGTCAGCAATAACCACTGCACTTGTATCTCCCCAGGCCCCGGCGTGAACCATGCCCCTACATGTTCCCCGCACATCTATACTGCCACCGGCAATAATCTGAGCACCCGGATTTATATTACCCATAATCAATACTGAGCCCTGGCTGGTGATTTCCTCACCGCCGCGTACAGTATGCTCCACCACAGTCATTTCCTGAGCTTCTACATTGCCGCCATGCTGAATAACATATTGAGGCGGCATCTGTGATTTTTCGGCTGGTGCTGGTGGTGGTTCTTTCTTGGCAGACATCTCCACCCCCAAGCCATGTTGGCTCAATATCTGACCTATTCCCTTCTTCACAGAACGGTCCAAGTCAGCTACCTCCAGCTCAAACTTAGTTCCCTCAGGGAAAAAGCCTGGATTCTCATTGAGCTTCTTTTTAATTTCGGCCTCGATTTCTTCCATGCTGGCTGAACTGTCCACCAATAAACGGAAGCCATCCTTGCCTCCCTTTATTGTTACCAAATCCCTGCTCATATTCTCCCCACCTATCTTAAATTAAGATAAATTAATTTTTTTTGCCATTAGCAGCACCGTACTCCCTGCCTGCCACTGGGGCATTATTGACAACTGCCGGCTGCTCCTGAGTCTTGTTATTAGAATTTGAATTGTTCTGTTTATTTTTCTGGGCTTGCTCAGCTTGCTTTCTCTGACGTTCCAATTCTGCCTGCTTGGCAGGATCCGGAATATTAAAGGCGGCCTCCAGAATTTTCCGCCCAATAGGTACAGCCGAAGCTGCACCATAACCGCCCTGTTCCACAATAACTGCAACAACCACATTTGGATTATCAAATGGCCCATAAGCCACAAACCAGCCGTGGTCACGTCCATGGGGATTCTCAGCAGTTCCAGTTTTTCCGGCGATTTCTATAGGAAAGCCTCTAAAAACTGAAGCAGCAGTACCATATTTGGCAACGCCCTTTAGCCCCTGCTGAACCAGCCTTATATGCTGAGGCTCAACCTCCAGCTGGCCCACTAATTCCGGTTTAAACTTTTTAACTGTTTTACCATCCGGATCCACAATTCTATCCACCAGATATGGCTTATAACGCTTGCCATCAGCGGCAATTTCCCCCATTACCATAGCAGCCTGAATAGGGGTAACATTGTTGAAGCCCTGCCCAATGGCAGCATCGAAGGTCTCCGCCAGATACCAGTCATCTTCAAATACTTTACGCTTGTATTCCCGGGAAGCCACCAGCCCCTCTGCCTCAAAGAGGAGATTTACGCCAGTGGGCTGGCCAAGTCCAAACATGCGGGCATATTTTTCCAAACGGTCAATACCGAGACGATTACCCATCTCATAGAAGTATACATTATCGGAATGGGCCATGGCCTCTTCAAAATTGATATAACCAAGGGCCTCTCCATCTGCATTTCCCTTGTCTACAATCCAATGTTTACCCGAGTCAAAGATTTTCTCCTCAGGACTGACCACGTGCTCCGCCAGAGCCGCTGTACCAGTGACAATCTTAAAGGTGGAACCTGGCGGATACTCACCTGTTATAGCCTTGTTGTCCATTGGATGGTTGGGGTTATTATTAATGGCATTCCAATTTTTGGAGGAAATGCCACCTACAAACAAATTAGGATCAAAGGATGGGCGGCTGACCATGGCCAGCACCTCACCGGTCTGTGGGTTCATAACAACCACTGCGGCCGCCTTGGCTCCTACAGCCACCAGCTGTTCATCAACAGCCTTTTCCGCTGCGGCCTGAATATCCTTGTCAATGGTCAGATACAGATCTGAGCCGGGAACAGGATTTTTCTTTCCAAGTATTTCCACAGGCTTGCCAGTAACATCTACCTCCACCTGCTCACCGCCGTCCTCGCCACGCAGTTCCAAATCATATACGCGTTCTAAGCCGGCCTTGCCAACAATATCACCCATCTTATATTTGTGAGGTGAATCCTTCTTGGCCTCCAGCTCCGCATCATTGATTTCACTAACGTAACCAAAAACGTGTACAGCCTGTTCCTTGTATATATATTCCCGGATTGGCAGAACCTCCACCACTACGCCGGGATAAAGATCCTTCTGCTCAGCAATAATACTGAGGATTTCAGGACCCACATCTGTTTTTATGCGAATTGGATCAAAGCCTATATGTGCCTCAATCTTTTCATCAATGTCCCCCTTGGGAACCTTTAAAAGAGCCGACAGGCGATTTATAACCTCATCGGAAATGGGTTCAGTCAACGGCAAAAGTGACACTGCAAAGCCTGGTCTGTTGGTAACCATCGTATTGCCATTTCTGTCATAAAAGGTGCCACGGGGAGCTACTGCAGGAACTATACGAATACGGTTTCCATCTGCAAGGTTTGCATAATAGTCCCCATCATATAGCTGCAAATAACCAATGCGGCCGATAAGCACTGCAATAACCAGCACAATAATATAGCTGATTACCCGCAGGCGACCGCCAAACTCTATATTATTTGTGTTTGTGTCCACTCAAAAAACTCCCACACTCGTCATTTCTTTTCTGATGTCTTATTATGCATCCATCTTACGGCACAATGCATTGGCCAGGCAAACACTAAATTATAACAAACAAGAGGCCCCAGCCTGGTATAAAGATGAGTGAATATATTAAACCGATAACCCAAAAGCAGCATTATAGCCTCAGTAATGAGGAAAACAGCTGCAGTATTCAGAATGGATGCCGTTACTGGCAGGCCGAAGCTGTCCTTAAGCACCCTGGTGGAAAAAATGCCGCACACATAACCCACAAGAAGTTTAGTGAAAGCATTTAAGCCAAAAAAAGTTCCTGTTGCCAGATCTTCAAAAAGACCCAATATAAAACCAGCAAAGCTTCCCACCTTTTTGCCATTGAGAAGGCCTATGGAGCTGGTCATTAACAATATTAAGTCCGGCCCCATGCCATAAAAATACACCAATGGCATGAAGGCGGACTGAAATGCATAAACTACTAAAACAAATAATAGCCAGGCCAGAAAATTCTTCATCTTTTTCCATCCCCACCTATTGGATTGCCGTCCTTGTCAGTCTCCGTTCCCGGGGTCTGCTTTGGAGCAGTCAAAGGTTCCGGTGGTGCTTCACGGGAAGCTGTAATAATCAGTACATCCTCCAGCTTTTGGAAATCTACAGCAGTGTAAAGATAGGCAATCTCCAAAAGTCCACCATCATCGTTCTGAATATCAGCCACAGAACCAATAAGCAGTCCCTTTGGATAAACGCCGCCAAAGCCTGAGGTTACAATAACATCCCCCTCAATAACGTCTGAATTGCGGGGAATATTAATCATCTGAGGCAGCATGGGATCACTTGGATTGCCCTGAACAATACCGGCAACTCTGGATTCCGGACGCTGCACCAGCGTACCTACAGATGATCGTGGATCCAGTATCAGCTGAACCTTTGAGGCATTTGGTGACACTTCTGTAACTACGCCAACCAAACCCTTTTCTGTCACCACTGCCATATTCTTGGCTATACCATCAGAAGACCCGCGATTAACCACAATCATACTGGTCCAGGTTGAAGACTCCCTGCCAATTACCTTGGCGGGCATCAAATCAAACTGGACTGCGGATGTCTTATAATTAAGCATTTCCCTAAAACGCATATTCTCGGCTGCAAATTCAGCAGCCTGAAGGTTTTGCTGGCGAAGGGCAATAACCTCTTCCCTCAGCTCCTTGTTCTGATAGTATACAGTTGCCACTTCCCATACAGTTGTAGCCGCACCATTGACCTGGGCACCAGCCCAGGAAATGGCACGCTGAAATGGGGCCAGGGCCGATATAACGGCTGGACTTGTCAACACAGGTGCCATGCGGCCACGGGCAGCGAAAAAAATAATCACAAAGATACTGACTGCTACCACCACGAGCATCCAGGTAGTCTTATGTGTATTATTATCCCGTCTAATCCTGCTCATTTTATCTCAACTTCTTTGTAGTCATTACAACACGCTTCAGGAGCTCAATATTCTCCAAAGAACGGCCTGTTCCCTCGCCAACACAGGAGAGAGCGTCCTCGGATACCAATACCGGCATGCCGGTCTCATTGCTGAGAAGCTTGTCCAGATTGGTAAGCAGAGCACCGCCGCCAGTCATCATAATACCGTGATCCATTACATCAGCTGCCAGCTCCGGCGGAGTCTTCTCCAAGGTGCTCTTTACAGCGTCAATAATCTTAAATACCGGCTCACTGAGAGCATCACGAATCTCGCTTGCCCTTATGGTAAGGTTCTTAGGAAGACCGCTTACCAGATCACGGCCACGGATATCCATGGTCTTATCAGCATTAGGATTTACAATGGCAGAACCGATTGTAATCTTTATTTCTTCAGCGGTACGTTCACCAATCATAAGGTTATATACGCGCTTGATGTACTGGATAATGGCAGAATCCATCTCATCACCGCCAATGCGGATAGAGCAGCTGGTAACAATACCACCAAGGGAAATAACTGCAATCTCTGTGGTACCACCGCCAATATCAACCACCATGGAACCAGTGGCCTCCTCCACAGGAAGTCCCGCACCGATGGCAGCAGCCATAGGCTCCTCGATGAGGTATGCTTCACGGGCCCCAGCCTGCTGGGCGGCATCGATAACAGCACGCTTCTCAACCTCGGTAACACCAGAAGGAACGCCCACAACAACGCGAGGGCGAACAAAGGACTTGGTATTCATAGCCTTGCGGATAAAATACTTCAGCATGGCCTGAGTAACATCAAAATCTGCAATAACGCCGTCCTTCATTGGACGAATGGCGATAATGCTGCCCGGAGTACGGCCCAGCATGCGTTTTGCGTCATCACCAACTGCCAGTACCTCGCCACTATCGCTCTTTATAGCAACAACAGATGGCTCACGAAGAACAATTCCCTTGCCCTTAACATGCACCAAAGTGTTTGCAGTACCTAAGTCAATACCCATATCATGGGATAAACCACCAAATAAACTCCACATAAATAAATAACTCCCTTCAATATAGCTCGGCTAAATGCCTACATATTGTCTGCAAATTTTTGACCCATAAATATTGAGCCACATGTCATTGTATCATACCTTCCTCTTTTAGGGAAATATATTTATTATCTCCAAGGACAATATGATCTAAAACTGGTATATCCATTAGCTTTCCCGCCTCCATAAGCTGTCTGGTAATGTTCAGATCCTCCCGGCTGGGAGATGGGTCTCCGCTGGGGTGGTTATGAACAAGTATCATGGCAGCCGCTGAATTTTGGACAGCAGCCTTAAACACCTCCCGTGGATGAACCACCGAAGCTGTCAAACTTCCAATAGATATAATAGGCATGGACAAAATATGATGTTTGATATTCAACAGTATGATTGCAAAATGCTCCCGCTGCTCAAAGCGCAGCCTTGGCATTGCGTAATCCGCCGCATCAGCGGGACAACGTACAACAGGCTTTTGGGCCGAATCATTCATATTCAGCCTTTTACCCAGCTCCACCGCCGCAGCCAATAATGTGGCCTTGGCTGAGCCAATACCCTTGTACCCCATCAGCTCCTCTACAGACATTGTAGCCAGAGCCAATACCCCGCTCTCACGATGCTGGCTCAAAATTTCCTGAGCCAGCTGCATTGCCGACTTTTCCTTGGATCCACTTCTTAGCAAAATTGCCAGAAGCTCAGCGTTGCTGAGAATTCCCGGGCCATAGGCCATAAGCCTCTCCCGTGGACGGTCATCAACTGGAAGATCCTTCACCATTGTCATATAAATCAATCCCCGCTTTCCGGGCAAGACCATCAAGACAATGGAGCGGCAAACCTACGACATTGGAGTAAGAACCTCTGATTCCGTCTACAAACACAGCCGCCCTGCCTTGAATGGCATAGGCCCCGGCTTTATCAGCCGGCTCTCCCGTGGCTATGTAAGCATCAATCTGATCTGCGGATAAAGAAGAAAACATAACCTCTGTCGTTTCCCATGCCTGCCAGAATTTTCCCTTCCAAGCAAGAACTATACCAGTGATTACCTGGTGAGTCCTACCCGAAAAAGCATTTAGCATTTCTCTGGCATGCTCCTTATCCCGAGGCTTACCATATATATGTCCATCAAGGCTCACAACCGTATCGGAGCCCAGCACCGGATACTCCGGATGCTCGGCTGCCACAGCTGCCGCCTTTAAATGCGCGTTTTGTACCACCAGCTGGTGAGGTTCCAGACTGGTATCTGTAATCTCATCGGCGTTGCTTGTTATAACCTCAAACTTGCAGCCGATTTGCTCCAATAGCTCCCGCCTGCGGGGAGATGCTGACGCCAAAATTATCATCACACACCCCTTAATAACGGCGGAACAAAATAATAGCAATTACCATACCCAATATACTCATGAGATTAGGTGTAAAAGATAATCCGGCAGTTAACTGGATTACATACAAATTCAATGTAGCCGGAGTCATCTCCAATACCGGATAGGTATGCACAAGATAAGGCATAACCCCGGATACTGCATCAACGCCGGATAATAAATCTCCAATAATGCCGCCAAGAACAGCACCAATTATTACAAACACGATTAACGTGCCATAACTTCTTTTCATTATGACAATAAACCTCCATTACATAATTCTCCGTTTATAACGCCATTGTTCAAATTTTTTTCAAAAAAAAAATCTTCCGATCAGCGTTTCAACGAGGTGTGGGTAATCCACACCTCGTTATAATTATACAGATTTCTTAAAGACAAAATCAAGATTTTTCAAAGGGCTCTTTCCCCTATTTTCTGGGAGCAAAAAAAGGCAAAAACATCAGTATCCTGCCCACAACATAGGTAAATATCAGCCCCAATGCACAAGCTAAAATGTATTTTACATAAACCGGGAGACTCATCCCCATAAGAGCCCATACCACCAGCATTACCAGTCCCATATGAGCATAGTACATAGCGTAAGAATTATCACTGATGGCCTTCATAAATCCATTGGTATAGTCCAGCTTTGCCTGAAACAGGGCCAGCAGGCCAAAAACCGAGGACATGGCAAAAAGGCTGTGAAGAGCGGATTTTACCACCATAAAGGTTACAGGGGTTGCTGTAGCCTGTCCGAAGAAGGTATAGCCAGTATAAAATACGCCTGTGAAAATAAAGGCCGGAATCCAAAGAGTAGGATCCAGCTTAAATCCCTTTTCCGTGAACCACTGCTTTCTCCAGGCATAAACTCCCGCAAAGAAATAAATTATATAGAGGGAAATTCTTGTGGGCTGATAAAGGAAAATTGGCCAAACCTTTGACCAGTTATCATTGTTCCCCCCCACCAAATAATAGGCTCCCACCGTAAGGGCGTAAGACAATACAGCAACTATCAGAAAGAATGGCTTGCCGGGCTCTGCGGGGTTGAGCCTTTCCTTTATGGCAGGCTTTATTTTCACCACCAAAAACAGCAAAATATACAGATAAAACAGGGTTCCCAGGAACCAGTACTGGGTATGGGAAAACAGGGGCCCAAAGAAAAATACCTTATTCAAAAACTCCATAAAAGGCAATGGCACATGGCGGGTGGCAAAAATGAGGTATGTAACTGCAGGCGACAATATAAGTACACCCAATACCCATGGAATAAAAATCCGAATAAGCTTTGAGATCCAGAATTTTTTTGCTGTCTGTCTTGACATGGACATAATACCAAAATATCCGGAAACAAAAAACATAACGGGCATAATAAAAATATCTGCCCAAACCACAAACATTGTAAAGGACAGCTGGGGATCAGACTTGTCCACCGCATACCACCATTCCGGGGCATACTGCATATAGCTCATGGCTATATGAAACACTATCATCAGACAAATAATGAACGCCTTTAAATTATCGAGAAAGAAAAATCTTTTTGAACCTGCCGTAATTGTGGAAACCTCTGACATAATACCAAACCTCGCTAAAATTAATCCTCAATACCCTGTTGCTTCTTTTTCCGCTTTTCATAAATTAAAAAGGAGCCTACCACTACTATTGCCAGCACAATATTAAATACCAGGCGGTATGGATTTTCACTGGCAGTTACTGCATCATGTCCAATCATTGCTTCAATGGCAGTAGAAGGCAGCTTGCCAATAAGAGCTGCCAGCGTATAATCCTTTAATGTCATTTTGCTGAGAGCCCCCACCGCATTAAGCAGTCCTGAGGGAAGATATGGTACCAGACGGGCAATAAGCATAATCTTAAAGCCCTCCTTGCCGCTCATATCATCAATTTTCTTCAAATAGGAGTTCTTGGCAATGACTTCCTCCGCCGCATCCCTAAATAAAAATCTCAGCAACAGAAAGCTGATTACCACACCTACTGTTTCTGCCAGCCAGGCCAGGATAATTCCCGGCACAATACCAAAAATCAGAGCATTAGCCGAAGAAAATATAATGGCAGGCGGAAATCCAATGGCATTAACGCACAGCACCAAAAGGAAGCTGAACAGCATAGCCCAGGGGCCAAAGGAATTTATATATTCTGCCACCTGATTCATGTCGCCGCTGAGGCAAACAGCCCAAAGCTCATTGAAAAAGGCCGGGTTTATCAGATATATTATCAAAAACAGGGCAAGCATTATCAAAACTGCACCTATCTTAATGGTGGCTACAGAGCGTTTCTTTTGCATAAGATGCCTCCTACAATATTCAATACGTGTAATTATAACGCAATTGCTCATATTTTTCCATTGAAAGGAAAAATCTTCCAACTTTTGCCTTTATTACCCTGAAAAGGATAAAAATATTGACGAAAATCAGGTCTGGTAGTAATATTTTAATGATCTTAAAGTATATTAAGTATATACAGCAAGGCTCAAAATAAGCTGAAAAGTTGGTGAGGAAAAAATGGATACAGATTATCCTAGTCCGGAACCCCCGGGTGAATTGACAAAAAACACAGAGACCGTATTCCTTTTTTCCTTTGCCTTATTTAATAATTTAAGGTAATTGTATTTTTAAGGTCTTATGGTCTCTTTCAAAGTGAAAGGAGTACCATAATGCTCAAAATTTACAAATCTCACGAGAATGGTCCTCTCTACGAGTTAAGTCTGAAAACTCTGGAAAACGGAGCCTGGATTAACATTGTTGACCCTACACCATACGAGCTTAAGGTGGTGGGCAACCTTACCGAGGTTGAGCCCGACTTCCTGCGTTCAGCTCTTGATGATGAAGAACGCTCCCATATTGATATTGAGGACGACAGTGTCATGATTTTGACCAATGTACCTGTTATCAGGGAAGAAGGCGGCTATGATACCTTGCCATTGGCTATTATTGTCACTGAAGATTATATTATCACTGTATGCTTGGAAGAAACGCCAGTTCTATCTTATTTCAACGAAAAGAATGCCCGCTTCTTCCGAACCTTCAAGAAGACCAGATTTCTGTTCCAGATTCTTTATCGATCTGCCACCTTCTATCTGAGCTATCTGCGTCAGATCAGCAAGCAATCAGATGAAATAGAACGTAATCTGCGTCACTCCATGAGAAATCAAGAAATCTTAAAGCTTTTGGAGTTACAAAAATCCCTGACATTCTTTAACGCCTCCCTCCGTTCCAATGGTGCAGTGCTGGACAAGCTTATGCGCCTAAGAACCAACTCCACCATGCAGCCTATGCTGAAATATTACGAGGAAGACGAAGATCTGCTGGAGGATGTTATTATTGAGAATAAGCAGGCCAAGGAAATGGTTGAGATGTACAGCAAGATTCTTGCACGGCTTGCAGATACCTTCTCCTCCATCATTTCCAACAATCTTAACCAGGTCATGAAATTCCTGGCGGCTGTCACCATTCTGTTGGCAATTCCGACAGTTATCTCCAGTTTCTTTGGCATGAACGTTCCGGTGCCAATGTCAGAAAGCACCTGGGCCTTCAGCTATATCTTTGGCATCGCAGGCGTACTGGTGGTTGTCTGCGGCTATCTGCTGTGGAAACGGGATATGTTCTAAATAAGGAGTTTCACCATGGCAACAATGACTGAATCACAACTTAGGTCTGGCGTAATTTTCGGGGACAATGAAACGGGAGAATTTGTTTACATGCCTGCCAGCGAGCTTGGCGTTGAACATCCCATGTGCGTATATGAATACGATACTGCCAGAGACGATATTAATCTGGATGATGCCATCAGAACCATCCGCTTGAGAAGTCTACGCCCCGCCAGCCATCCAAGACTTGGAAAGAACTCATGCTAAGCGAGGGGGATCATATATGATTGCTGTTCCATCATCAGATTTTCTGAAGGAATTTACCATCTATGCCGATAAGGCCACAGATGAAAAGGAAACTATTTTCGTACAGCGGGCCAATGACAAAAATCTGGTGGTTATGTCAATGGACGCCTACAACGAAATACAGAAAAAATTATATGATAATAAAAAATAGACTGCCAAAGCAGTCTATTTTTATTTAAACTATGTTTCACCCTTGTCAATCAAGCAGTGATTTGAGAATGCCGAAGAGCCGCTCCACATCAATCGGCTTGGCAAGATGCTCATTCATTCCACAGGCAAAAGCCGCCTGACGATCCTCAAAGAAGGCATCTGCTGTCATGGCAATAATCGGCACATCCTTCTTGCCTTCCTCCTCAAGGGAGCGAATTTGGCGGGTGGCCTCATAACCATCCATAACAGGCATCTTTATATCCATAATGATTACATCATAATGCTTTGGTGGGTGATTAGTAACCTTGGTTACTGCCACTTCTCCATTTTCAGCCAAATCCACAAAGAACCCGGCCTCCTCAAGAATGGTAATGGCAATTTCCTGATTCATCTTGTTGTCCTCTGCCAACAAAATACGTCTGCCCATAAATTCTTCCTGGGCAATGGAGTGTTCCTCAGTATCCGTATCACGGATATTCATGGCACTCTTTATGGTCTTCTTAACATCTGACAGGAACAGCGGCTTCTCAATAAATGCAGAAACACCAGAACTGTAGGCCGCCTCCTCAACACCGGAATTCATGCCATCGGTTATGAGGAACATCGGCATATCGCTGCCCACCAGCTGACGAAGCTGCTTAACTACGTCGAGCCCGCCAACCTTTTCATCTATACGCCAGCTGACGAAGTAGGCATTATATTCCTCGCTCTTGTCCCTTGCCTGCTCTGCAAGCTGAAGAGCCTTATCCGCAGACATGGTATACTCAACCTGGGACCCCAGCTTTTCCAAAATCCCCATGAGACTGTTGCATGTATCATCAGAATCGACAACAATAAGAGCCTTCTTACCCACAATCACCGGAAGCTGTTCCACATCACCATCTACATATACGTCACTTTGCAGCTTCATATCCAGATGCAGCAACACCTGGGTACCTTCACCCTGGGTACTGTTAATTACAATATCACCGCCCATAAGGTCAATGATATTTTTTGTAATGGCCATACCCAGGCCAGTGCCCTGAACCAGATTGCCGGAGGAATTGTTTTCACGTTCAAACGGTTCAAAGATATGCTCCACAAACTCAGGGCTCATGCCAATTCCGTTATCCACAATCTCGAAATCAACGGCCACATGCCCCGCCTTGTTGGAAGGAACCTCACTGATGGTAACGGTAACTTTGCCACCCGGATTTGTATATTTCACAGCATTGCTTATGAGGTTCAATAGAACCTGATTAAAACGGAGACGGTCGCAGAAAATACATTCATGAACCACTCCAGCTGTTTCCATCAGGAAATTAATCTCCTTGGCTGTTGCCTGCCCCTGAATGATGTTCTTTATATCATTCATCATATCACCCAGAGACTGAGGCAGTTCTTCCAAATGAACACGGCCATCCTCGATGCGGGTAATATCCAGTACATCATTAAATATACTAAGAAGGTGCTTACTGGAAGCAGTAATCTTGTCCAGATAAGCCTGAACCCTCTCAAACTCCTGAAGGTGGCTTCCCGCCAAAGTAGCAAAACCAATAATCGCATTCATAGGGGTACGAATATCATGGGACATATCAGACAGGAACTGCTGCTTTGCTTTGTTGGCATTCTCAGTCTGAAGCAAAGCTTCCTCCAAATGGGCATCCTGAATCTGAAGGGCAAAAATCTTACCTACCTTGAAGAGAGATTTCTTCTCCACATCAGTCCAGCTACGATTTTCAGTATGGAAGTCCATAACGCCCACAAGGCCCCATACTTCATCCCTAACCACAACAGCAAAATACAGAATAGGATTGGCAAAATTATCCCCCAGGAAAGTCAGAGGTTCACTACCTACACAGTTTTCGTCCAGAACCTGGGCAAGCTTTTTGGCTTCCTGGCTTTCAACAGCAAACTCTGCACCACTGAGCTTATCGTCACCGCCCTCAAAGCTTACCTCTGAAACATAAAATCTGTCGCCAGAGAAATTTCTGGTCAACACAAAAGCAAGACCACAGTCCATACTCTCCCTGAGATCTTTCAACAGCTCCCTGTTGTGTGACTCGGCATTGTCCTTTCCTTCGGTATATCGCCACAAATATTCTTTTATGCGTGTATCAAGAGCTGATACCTTTTCCTCAACTCCCATAAGGCACGTGCCTCCCCTAAAACTAATGCTAAATTTAACATAGTTATACTCTTATACTATATTTTCCTAAAATTTCGCTCTGTAGTCAAGAAAAAATAACTGAAAAAATACCACTGGCACAAGGCACAAATCAAAGGCAAAAAAAGGCCTCTGCCTAATTATAACGCCATTGTTCAAATTTTTCTTCTTTAGAAGAAAAATCTTCCAATTAGCGTTTCAACGAGCTGGGAGATATGCTCGCCAGCTGTTGTAGTTTATTTTCCCCCACCTAAAGAGGTGGGGGACATCTTAAAGCTCGTTATAAAATATCATCAAGTGTGAGGCGCTTCATTTTATCCCGTGGAATGGCAATACGTTTTGGCATGGTACGACTCATAACATATTCATTTTCCCCAATAGTTATAATAACCCCGGGACTTTTTTCCAGAACCTTGTCGATTTTGGCAAAAATTTTCAAAATCTCATCCTTGCAGCCATAGACACGGTTAATCATGTAGATAGTCTCAGGCTTCTGGGCATAATATATATGTCCCTTTTCATCTTCAAGAAGTATCAGCAGCCGGCGCAAAAAGCTTTTTGGCACTGCATTGCCTATGGAACGGACATCGTAGTTATCGCGAACAGCATCAGAAATACTGGCAAAAGGAAGCAGCTCCTTCTCGTGCTGAACCTCCTGTAAATAAGTATACATACAATCACTCTCTTTCATTTTCACAATAACAACAGATACGGCATGCAAAAGTTATATAATCAAAATACAATCATCAAATTAAAAGTTTTACAAAAGTTTGCATATTTTTTTAAGTAGTATACTATGAATTACCTATAAACGTATAGAGGAATTTTAATATTTTTTCGTGGGACTTTTTACTTATTTATATCATTCTTATGTATTTCATGCTATAATATTGGAGAATTGTTTTTTTCAGGAGTAATTGTAT
Source organism: Anaerovibrio sp. RM50 (assembly GCF_000622005.1). Taxonomy (GTDB): domain Bacteria; phylum Bacillota; class Negativicutes; order Selenomonadales; family Selenomonadaceae; genus Anaerovibrio. The sequence goes on from NZ_JHWV01000001.1 coordinate 200,102, forward strand.
GTCTTTTTATTCAACAGTTGTACTTATCACTATTGTTCTCAGTGTAATAATGATAGTACACATCAATAATTCAAATATAGTTACAGAAAATGCAAGAAAAGGCTTTTGTATTGGTTTTACCGTCATTGTATTCGTTTCATTTTTGGAATGGCTTACATATTTTGCAAATGGCAACCCTTTGTTCCCGAGATGGCTGCACGCCATATTCAGCAGTATTGAATTCAGCCTGGCCCCCACCCTGGTTGTATTGTGGATATATGCCATAGGAAACATAAAACACAACCGTATTGTTATAATATTTTTGCTGGCTCATGCTCTCCTGGAATTTTCATCACTTTGGACCGGCTCCATATTCTACATTGATGAAGCAAATTATTGCTGCCGTGGCGACTATTATTTCATTTACGTTGCCTGCTACACTGCAGCCATTGCCGTCATGTTCTGGGAAGCGTATTTCTTTAGCCGAAAATATCAGAACAGGAATCTAAGTTCCCTGATAGCAGCCTTCAGCTCTCTATTTATCGGAATCGGGGCCAATATGATGAATGGCGAAGTAAGGACAGCCTGGTTATCCGTAGACGCCTGCTGCGTGCTGTTCTACATTTATTACATAGAATTGGTGGTTCAATGTGACGGCCTGACAAAGTTGTTAAACCGTCATTCCTATGAAAGTCATCTGGCCAGTCTAAAAGACCGTACAGCCATTATCATTTTCGACATAGACAAATTCAAAGATGTGAACGATACCTATGGCCATGCATATGGTGACAGTGTCCTGAAAAAAATTTCCAAGGCCATCCTGCGGTGCTACAATTCCAAGGGTCTTTGCTACCGTATAGGCGGTGATGAATTCTGCGTTATTCTCAACAAGAATTCCTTTCGCAGCGAATCAACAGTGGTTAAGCTAAACAAACGCTTCAACACTCTTATTGAAGACCTGCGCCGAAAGGAACCAGCCCTGCCAACAGTATCAGTTGGATATGAACTCTTTAACGGCGAAACGAAAATTGCAGATATTATTCACAATGCTGACACCATGATGTACACCAACAAAAACAGTAACCGATAATCAAATCAATATATTTTTACGTAAAAAAATGCGGCCTTAGGTCGCATTTTTTTATTAATCTAAAATGTAAATTTCAATGTCCTGTCTGCCAAAGGCTATTGCTTCTACATAAGTGTCAAAGCCGATATCAATAATATTGCCAACAATACTGCCACCGCAATCCTCAACTACAGCTTCACCATAGCCGGGAATATACACTCTGGTTCCCATAGGAATAACACTGAGATCTGCGGCAATAACGCCTTTTCTTACTGCAGTGCCCGAGGCAGTCACGCCACTGGTCTCCTCAGGGCTGTAGGCCGTTGCATGAACAAAAACAGCACGTCCCCCTTCAATGCCTTTTTCAATGTCATTTTCCTGAGCATAAGGATCCAGGCGTCTATATGTATGAGCACCACAAATGCCATCTACTTCCAAACCCTCAGATTTCTGAAATGCTTTAATAGCCTGGACCGTTTCTGGGCCACAGACACCGTCTTCCTCACCAGAGAAAAAACCTTTTTCCTTTAACAACGCCTGTACTGTTACCACATCTGCGCCAGTTGAACCTTCCTTGACCAAAACACCGGATGCCATAGCTGAAGCACAAAACATCATAACCATTGCACAAATCAAAGTGCAAAACATCAGCTTGCCAAATCTCAAAAAATCACCTCTCTTTTCGATTTCAACACAGGCTCATTTTATCATATTCTTTATAATTGCGTCAAATTTTCAGACAATTCAAGACCCATCTGAAAAATATGACCCCCACACCGAAGAAAGAGCTTCGTGGCATGGGGGTCATTATGGTGGTAAAGGATTATCAAATTATATTTTTCACATAAGCATCATAGAGGGACTTAAGCTCTTCAATGCGATCATACATCTCCACCTGGAGGCCGGAGGCCATCTCATAATCGCCCTCGTTAAGGGCATTAATCAGCAGAGTGAAGAGAGACTTCTCGTCAATGCTGTCCTTGGCAAGATAATAACGAAGCTCATTAATCTTGTTCCAATTGTATGCATCCTGATCAGTAACGTACTCGGACTTGATTTCCTTGGCAGCCCGGACAATGTCACGGTTCTCAGGAATGATACGGGCAATCAGCTCAGTCTTCCAGCGGGTAAGAGCCCCCTCCTTGAAGGCCTCAATAATAGGATCAGTGAAAGCACCGGCAGAAGTGATGGCATTACGCTTTTCAGGATACTTGTCAAGAGCGGAAAGATTATCCCAAACAGTTGCCGGTGGGGCACCAAAGAGACGATTGCGCTCATCTGCTGTATAGTCCTCAAACACATCTTCTTCGGAGCGATATGCCCTGTCCTTCTCCAGATAACCGGCATCATCTCCGGCCTCCTTGGACAACTCAGCCAAGAGCTCCTTGGTGGTCTTTGTAATAGCATAGCGCACACCATCAAGAACAGCAGAGTAGATTGCAGCCAATACCAGATAAGTATCAGTATATGGGTTGCAGGCACGAAGTTCAAAACGGGTAGCTGCCGGATTGGTAACATCACGAACCAGACCAGCCAGAATAGTACGATTACGGGAAGGAATGTCCGGAGTATGTCCCAGGGAAGTTACAATACAAACAGGTGCCTCAAATCCAGGCTTCAAGCGGTTCAAGGAATCATTGGTGGCAGAAACAAATGGATTAATAACCTCGTAGTTCTTCAAAAGACCCATAATGGCGCCATAACCAACAGCACTCATGAAATCAGCTTTCATTTCCTTTGGTGCAAAGAGGTTAACGAAGGAACCATCCTCCATAATAGCTGCCAAACCGATATGGGTGTGTTCACCATTACCAGCAACACCAATCATAGGCTTGGCCTTGAAGCTTACCTCCAGACCATTGAGGCGGAAGGTCTGCTTAATAATGGTGCGGGCCAAAAGCTCATTATCTGCTGCCTGGAGGGCATCATCGAAGCGCCAGTCAACCTCAATCTGCTCGCAAACGGAGGTCATATTGCCCCCCTTGTCCATCTGAGCCTTGATACCGCCAACTTCCTTGTGGCCCATCTCAACCTTCAGTCCGTAATCGTCAAGACGCTTTACAGTCTGCTCCAATGCAGTGCGGACGATACCGTGGGTTCTCTGCCAATACTGCTCCTGCATAACCTGGGAGGCAAACATTTCATCCACATGAACATGGGAAAGAGGTGTCTTTACCCAGAACTCCAGCTCAGTAGCGGAGGTAAAGCTGATGTCCTTGATTTTGCTGCAATCAATATGCTCCAGACCGGAAACCTTCGGATGGTTGTGGAAAATATCCAGTAGCTCCTTCTTAACAAAGGTAAGAGTGTCAGCCAATACGGAACGGGAATCTACACGTCTGCCCTCGTGAATGAGGAAAGCCGGAATACGGAGCGTACCTACCGGGAGGCCGGTCTTCTCATCATAGTTTTCAAAGTTGTAATCCACGAACCAATTTACACTAGAGTCAATCGGCATATCAACCTTGGCGTTGTTAAGGGTAGCAATACCGGAAAGAACTACTGATGAACCATCAGTCTGTACAGCACGGCCTGAATAAAAATCATCAATATCCTTAAGGAACACACGCATAGGAATCTTCTCATCAGTATCGTTGCCGGCCAGATCAATTCCCACCAGAGATACATACATGATTTCAGGATGAGCCTTAAGGGTCTCAATAATTTCCTCCTTCTTGGAGTTAGCTGGGATCACAAATAATAATTCTTCCATAACCTTTACCACCTTTTTTAAAAATATTATTTACAATAGCCTAAATACAAAAAGTAATCCGTAAACAAAAAAGCCACACAGACTACAACACAGTAGTCCATGTGGCATCATCGCCATTTATATGCAATTTGTTTACAAGACAGATATTAGCACAACTAAATCCCGTTTGCAAGGATTTTTTTATTTATTTGTTAAATCTTACATCCACATTGTTACCAAAGTGGATCCCGGCCTTTGCTTCCGCCGGAATGGCTATCTTCACTACTATTTTGCCCGCAGGATAAGGGCTGGTATAGCCTGCCTCACTGTTGGCACCGCTATTTTCCTGGCTATTATCTTCCTGCTCCGGAGGAATTACTTCCACCACAGTACCCTCATACTTAATTCTGTCAACAAAGAAGTATGCAAGCTGCCCCAGCAAGGCATAATCGCTTTCACTCTGGCTGAGATATGCCTCCACCCAAATATCATTATCATTGCCCACGTAGGCAACCACATCCCCGGCCTTTATTTCAGAGCCGTTTTCAATGCCGTTAAGATAAACCATCCCATCCACGGGAGCTGTAATTTCTGTGGCACTGCTGCTGGTTTTTGCCTGTTCCAGGGCCATACGGGCCTGGTTCACCTGAATTTCCGCCCGTCTGACAGCCTCTTCATTTGGCGGCTGATATGATGATTCATAAGTAACTGTGGCGGAGCCGCTCCCACGGGAAAGAGCCGCCTGATACTGGGCTGCGGCCTCATCACGCTGAATACCGCTGACAGCCCCCATTTCATAAAGCCTGTTCATCTGATCCAGCTTACTTTTGGCATTTTCAATTTCTGCCGAGGATGCACCGCCGCCTCCCGAATGAACAACAGGCCGCTGCACCATAACTCCCTGTTTTATCTGGGCCAAATTCTTCTCAGAAAGCTCCAGAGTCTGTTCCATCTGCCTTATCTGCTCCTCGGTAACAGTTACCTCGATTCGGGCTATAACATCACCGGCCTTAACCCTATCGCCGTCATGGACCATTACCTCAGTAACACTGCCCGGAGCTCCGGCCCTGGCTCCCACCATATTGCCGGCAATCTTTGCATCGTATATATCCAGATGCCCCCAGGAGTACATTATGTACCATACAAGGCTGGAGCACAGCAGAGTCAGGCCAATCACCCCTGCCAGGCCATATTTTATTATTAATTTTGCTTTATCAGTAACATCTATCTCTGCCAAAACAAACCTCCAAAACAAATGGGAATCTGCGACTATACACAGATTCCCAATATATGTACAAAACTAATATCAAAGACCTTCAAGCTCACTTCCTGTAAGCTGCATCGCCACTTCAGCCCAAGTATTGTTCAAGGCCTTATGGCTCATAACCGTCATCACATCCATGCCAGTTTCATGGGCCAAACGGCTTGCCTTCACTATATCCATAATTTTATACCGCTGCTCAATAAGGGCAGCAACTGAAGCCCTATCAATACCGTATCTCAGATTGATTCTATCTATAAGGGCATTTTGTCTGTACGCCCTTACCAAATCCTCGGAAATCCCCAAGGCTTCAGATACATCAGTCCATGTATTATCACAATTTTTCAGACCAGCAACGCTGTCAAAGGAACTGTCTGTCAGCTTGGCCATATAAGCAATGCGACAGGCATCCTCAAGGCATCCGTTCTCATTACAGTATTTAATAACAGCACCATAAGGCACGCCATAATTATTGGCTATGGTGGCAGCCAGCTCATTTCTGTCAGCCCAACGCCGTGGCACCTGATACTGTATCCTTTGCTGTGGCTTTTCTGCATCAATCTCCTGACCGCCCAGTGCAGCCTCGGCAGACTGGGAAAGGACCACACAAAATACCAAAGAACTTACGAGCAATAATCCAGATAAAAACTTAATACCATAATTGCGATTCAGCTTTACCATAGGAGTCACCCCTCTACGCCTTTCTTATGATTATACCACGTAAAACAGCGTTAGTCCTTAAATAATTATTAAAAGCTAAAAATTGGGTAAATCAGCTTACATCAAAGCAGGAGCCTCCAATAAATTCCCTGATGAGGGAATTGCACGGAATGTCCCGCTGATCATATATGGATTTAAAATTGCGGCAGAAGGCCAGCAGCTCCTGGGCCTTCTCATAGGACTTATCCTCCGGGGAAATCTCCGCCAGCATGTACATAACATGGTGTCTAAGAGCACCAAGTTCATAAATAAGGGCAGAATTAAACATAACATCCGCATCATCTTGATAAGGGAATATATACTTTTCCTCTCCGGCCCTTACCCCCGGCCACAGGGCAATAGTATTATCAGCCGTGCGGCCCCGGGTACGGAAATCACGGACTATACGACGCAAAAGGCGCACCCTTGATGTGGAAATCCTTGTATTTTCATCCATATTAAGCTGATTTAAGGCACTGACATATATTTTAAACTTGTGATCACGCGGAATAGCACTGGTAAGTTTCTCATTGAGACCATGAATCCCCTCTATGATAATAGGCTGATTCAAGGCTATCTGCCTTACATTGGAAGGATTCATTTCCCTTATTCCCTTTTTGAAGTTAAATGTTGGAATAACTACCTTTTCCCCCTCAAGCAGAGCGGAAAGCTGTTCATTAAAGAGCTTGGTATCCACTGCATCTATGGACTCAAAATCATAGGACCCGTCCGGAAGCTTTGGAGTGTCCTCCCTATTAACAAAATAATTGTCAATAGACAGGGAAACCGGCTCCAGCCCCATTACTCTCAACTGAACTCTTAATCTCTGGGCAAAAGAGGTTTTGCCAGAAGATGATGGTCCTGCTATAAGAATCAGGCGATTGTTGTTCAAATCTCCGGAAATACGGTCCGCAATATTGGCAATCTTCTTTTCATGCAGTGCCTCTGAAACCCGGATTAGGTCGCTGATACCACCATTATCAATTATATTATTCAAATCAGAAACGTAGGAGCAGTGCAAAATCTTTGCCCATTCCTTGGCTTCCTCCAATACTTCCTTAAACATAACCCCCACCGTCCTTTATATACAAGAAAAGTGACCGCTTGCGACAGTCACTTAATCTCTTTAGTTTTTGCCCTTCAATCAATTAAAAAATACTCATCAGCAGGCCATAGCAAAGAGCACCCATAGCTGCAGTACAAGGAATAGTAAGCACCCAGGCCATCACCATCTGCTGGGCCACACCCCAGCGCACAGCCTTAATGCGCTTGGCTGCCCCCACACCCATGATAGAACCTGATACAACGTGGGTGGTACTTACAGGCAAATGCAGCAGTGTTGCTGTAAATATAGTAATTGATGAATTCAAATCCGCTGCGAAACCGTTAATAGGCTCCAGCTTTATTATCTTGCCGCCTACAGTCTTTATGATGCTCCAGCCGCCTACAGATGTACCCACGGCCATGGCAGTAGCGCAAAGCACTTTTACAATAAGAGGAACCTCAAATTCCTGCAGGACACCGCCGGATACCAGGGCCAGGGTAATAATACCCATGGATTTCTGGGCATCATTGGAGCCATGTGAAAAGGCCATGGTGGCTGCCGTAACAATCTGCATTTTTTTAAAACGATGATTTACCTTGGAAGGGCTGGAATTCTGGAAGAATTGGAACATCAAATTCATAATGATGTAGCCTATAACCATACCCACCAAAGGTGATGTTACCAAGGCAATGACAATTTTTCCGATGCCATTAAAATTAAGTCCCGCCATCCCCATATCAGACATGAGAACGCCGCCAATGAGGCCACCTACCAATGCATGGGAAGAACTGCTTGGAAGACCAATTTTCCATGTCAGCAGATTCCAGATAATAGCGCCTGTCAAAGAGGCTATTATGATTGGCTGGTCAATATGCCCCACCACGATGTCTCCGCCTATGGTCTTGGCAACGCCGGTACTTACCATGGCACCGAAGAAATTAAGTACAGCCGCCATCATAATAGCTCGGCTTGGCGAAATTGCCCTGGTGGATACAGAAGTGGCAATAGCATTTGCAGTATCGTGGAAACCATTAATAAAATCAAATGCCAGAGCCAGTACTATTACAATAATAATAAAAGGATGTAAATCAAGCATACTTCATTACCACGCCTCTAAGCAAATCTGCCATTTTTTCGCAATGATCCAGGGTATCCTCCAAATCCTCCAGCAAATCCTTCCACTTGATAAGCTCAATAGGATCCTTCACCTGGGCAAAGAGATAGGCCAGCTCGCTTCTGAAAATGTGGTCCCCCTCACTTTCAAGCTTGCTGACTTCGCTGGTGAGATTGAGAAGCTCCTCCTGGTTTTTGCTGATTTCCGGCAACAACTCCAAAACCCTGATAATTTTTTTGGTGCACTCAATCAGGAGCTTGGTGAGTCTGATAGCTCCCTCACGGGCTTCACCTGTATGATAAATAACGATGCGCTGTAAAATGCCCTGCAGCAAATCTACGCCATCATCCAGCCCGTTGGCAATGGCATAAATATCCTCACGGTCTATCGGAGTAATAAAGGTCTGATTCAGCTTGTCAATTATCCGGTCATTGACTCTGTCAGCCTTATGCTCAATGTCATTAATCTCCTTAACCTTTATATCAGCTTTACGGTGATCCACCATTACCTCATCCATTAAAAGTGAGCCCTGATAGAAAAATTGCGCACTTTCCAGGAAAAGATCATAAAATTCTGAATCACCTTTTCTGTTAAAATTAAACATAGTAACCTCCCTTACCAAACCCATTCTACTATAACTATAACACATAACAGAGGCTTTTAACAATTAATTTTCCCAATAGTAAAGGAGGAGACATGGCACCATGTCTCCTCCTTGTTATTGGAATTTTTGGGCTTATTATTCTGTATTATCCCTCTACCGCTTTAAGTGCCTTAAGAACCTTGGCAGCCATACCATACATCTTTGCCTTAGGAATGGAGCATACTGCAATACGAACACCCTTCTTAAGTGGAACGGCGAAAATCAGATCCTCATGCATCTTTTCGCATACAGCGGCAGAATCCTTGGCTGGCACGGAAATGAAGAAACCAGCTTTGTACGGCAGTGCCTTAAGACCACATTCCTCAGCTTCCTTCATAAAGATGGCAGCCCTGTCGCGAATTACGCCATACAGCTCATCCCTCTCCTTTTCAAACTGGGCCAGCATAGCGCTGTCCTGCTGAATGGTGGTGAGTAGGGTCTGGGCACCACGGTTTATGTTGGACCAAGTGGCTCGGCCCGTAAACTTAGTAACGTTCTTAAATTCCTCAATAAGCTCAGCACTGGAAGAAAGACCAATCAAAGCTCCTGTACGCTGACCATACATGGTATAGCCCTTGGACATGGAGAAAGCAAACATTACGAAAATGTTTTCCGGAAGATTGCTGAACTGCTTCATGAAACGGCGGGTCTCATTCTTCTCACCGGCATAGTCAATATAAGCAATGTCAACCATAAGATTAACCTTCTTGCCCTTGGCGGCCCAAGCCTTGGACATATCAAGAACCTTGGTCCACTCATCATCAGTAAGGCTGTAGCCCGTTGGATTATGGGCAGGGGTGTTAATGATAATAAGCAGGGAATCCTGCTTGGCAAAAAGCTCCTCCACCTTTGCTTCCAACGCCTTGACATTGTAATTCATGTCATCATCAAAGAGCTGATAGGTGGCAAGACTGCGTCCGGCCTCCTGGCAAAGAGGATTGTAGGTTCCCCAGAACCAATCAGAGGTCAATACCTGGTCGCCAATCTCGGAATAGTTCTGAATTGCCATGTGCAGTGCTCCTGTTCCACCAGAAGTAGCGCACGCTGCAATATGACCTTCAGGCTTATTATCAGCAAATGTGAGGCCGATAACAGCATCCAAATATGCCGGAAGACCGGCAGGTGGAGCATAGGCAGCCACGTCAGAAATCTTCAGTCCTCTAAACGCCTTTTCCATAGTAGGAAGACAGGCCAGCTTGCCATCCTCACCTATAATAGAACCGACAGTGGCATTGGTAACCTTCTCAGCACCATGGACCTTAATCGCCTCGTTACAGGCACCACTTGCCCCAAAAATAACATCGACCAGCTTTTTACCAACCCGGTGTGAAGCAACCTGTGAACTCATACATTTTCAGCCTCCTTAAAATTAAAAATATTATTACTCTTTTAAATCATTATACCACTTTTACATAATTTTTCCTTTATTTTATTCAAAAAAGTATAGTTCAAATATTAAATATTTTTATATTAATTATATACTTTTCGGCATAGAAGTCTAAAAACAGGCAATAATATAGGAGGATTTCCCTATAGGGTCATCCTCCTCATTATTTATTCTATAGATTTTACTTTTCCGGGAAAAATTCCTTGTGAATTGCATTTGCTGCTTCACTGAGCTCAGAGCCCTTAATAAGGCAGCTAATGCTGATTTCAGAGGTACTGATGGCATCAATATTAACGTTTGCATCTGCCAAAGCACCAAACATTCTTGCAGCAATACCAGGATTGCCCAGCATACCGGCACCTACAATGGAAACCTTTGCCACATCCTCCTCAATAAGAACAGCTACTGCATGGAGCTTCTCTGCCACAACATCAACAGTCTTCTTGGTCTCAGGAAGATCGTCAAGGGTGGTGGTGAATACCATATCTGTTACATTCTTCTCGATATTTCTGATACTCTGAACAATCATATCTACGGCAATGTTCTTGTCAGCCAGGGCGGAGAAAATCTCCTTTGCAATGCCCGGATTGTTAGGAACGCCGAGAACTGCTATTTTTGCCACGTTTTTATCATGTGCTACTCCACGAATCACGAAATCCTTCTCTTCCATTGTATATGCCTCCCTAATCATTGTGCCTGGTGCGTTTGTAAAGGTTGAACGAACATGAATCGGAATATTAAAGTATTTGCCCATTTCCACGGAACGCGGCTGCATAACCCCGGCTCCCAAACGGGCCATTTCCAGCATTTCATCATAGGTTATTTCCTGCATTTTTCTGGCATCAGGGATAAGACGGGGATCTGCTGAATAAATACCGTCAACGTCAGTGTATATTTCGCAGGCATCTGCCTTCAAAGCACCGGCCAATGCCACAGCAGAGGTATCAGAACCGCCACGGCCCAGCGTAACAGGGTCACCGTGTTCATCAACTCCCTGGAAGCCGGCAACCACTACTATATTGCCCTTTTCCAGCTCCTTCTTTACTCTGGCTGGCTTAATATCCATAATCTTGCCCTTGGTATGAACGGCATTGGTCTTCATGCCCACCATCTGACCCGTAAGGGAAACTGCCTTCTGCCCAAGAGTGCGGAAAGCCATGGTCAGAAGGGCAATGGAAACCTGTTCTCCTGTGGTCATCAGCATATCCATCTCACGGGCATACTGATAAGGGTTAGGATTGATCTGCTTTGCCAGTTCTATCAGTTCATCTGTAGTATCACCCATGGCAGATACTACCATAACCACCTGATCCCCTGGCTGCTTTTCGGCAATAATTCTCTTGGCCACATTAAGGATTTTCTCAGTGGTTGCCACTGAGGAGCCGCCAAATTTCTTAACAATAAGAGCCATATTTACCTCCTATGATTCAAAACAAACGCCCGCGCGGAAACGATTCCATACTATGTAGACATTTGTTTGGCAAAATATCAATAATACACTCAAACAACAAGTATTATAATACATTTATATGTTCCAGTCTACAGAAAACAGTAATTTAAAGTGTATACTTTGTATTTTTTTACGTACAATCTACCATTCTATGTAAACTTACAATTTATTGCGGTATGTAAAGCTGTTTAAAACATGGGAGGTGCATATAGCTACAGCCAGTGCATCTGCCACGTCATCAGGCTTTGGGGGCTCGGGAAGGTTCAGAAGCTTGGTAACCATGTATATAACCTGCTCCTTGGTGGCCTTTCCATAGCCAGTTACAGATTGCTTTATCTGTAGTGGTGTGCGCTCCACCAGTTCAAGGCCATTTTTGGCTGCTGCCAGCAGCACAACTCCCCTGGCCTGCCCTACAGGAATAGCAGTGGTTACATTGCGATTGAAAAACAGCTGCTCAACCCCCATAACATCCGGCTTATATTTTTTTATCAGCATATCCAGCTCATCATATATCTTCACCAGCCTGTCCTCCGGTCTGGCCTTGGAGCTGGTGGTGATGGCACCATATTCATGGGCTATAAGCCGGCTGCCATTTGATTCCACAAAGCCGTAGCCACAAATTGCCGTTCCCGGGTCAATCCCCAATGCAAGCATCGTTCTCTCTCCTCAACTTAATAACTTCCATAAATCCCACTAACAAAATAAGCGGCCCGCAGGCCGCCATATTTCTTATTCTTCATCCATCTCGTAGTTGCCATATACTTCCTGAACATCATCGTTGTCATCGAAGGCGTCCAGCATTTTCTGCATGTTGACAACATTCTCGCCCTCAACCTTAACGGTATTGTCCGGAACCATGGTGATTTCAGCAGAAGCAGTTTCAATGCCCTTGTCAGTCAGCGCCTGAAGGATGTCATCAAAGGCATCAGGCTCACCGGTGATTTCAAAAGCATCATCCTCAGCCACGAAATCATCAGCTCCGGCTTCCAGAACAAGCTCCATAAGAGCATCCTCATCATCGAAGGCTTCCTTCTCAACTACGAAAACAGCCTTCTTGTTGAACATCCAGGATACACAGCCATTGGCGCCAAGAGATCCGCCATACTTGGAGAAGATATGACGCACATCTGCTGCAGTACGATTGCGGTTATCAGTGAGGATATCCAGCATAATTGCAGTACCGCCAGGACCGTAGCCCTCATAGGTCATCTCCTCATAGTTGCTGCCATCAGAGGCACCCAGGCCCTTCTGGATTGCACGATTAATGTTGTCCTTTGGTATATTGTTGGCTTTAGCCTTGCTCAGGGCCAGCTTAAGACGCATGTTACCGGTTGGATCGGAACCGCCCATGCGGACAGCGATAGTAATCTCACGGCCGATTTTAGTGGTAATCTTGCCGCGGATAGCGTCGTTGGCACCTTTCTTTCTCTTAATATTAGCCCATTTAGAATGTCCTGACATTACTGAAAACTCCTTTTATAACTTTTTCTTGGGACAATCCCCAAGGTATATTTCACAGATAGTTAGTATAGCACAAATGACAAATTTTAGCCACTTTTACATTTATCTAAGGCCAGATGGTGGTACAACGGGGAACGCTCGCGCTCTCTAGTTTGCCTAGCGGTACTAAGCTCATGCTGCGCCTTTGGCTTGCATTCACTAAGTACCAAGGCAAAATATGTCCCCTTTTGCACCACCATCTGTCCTTTAAATAAAATCAGACCTATTATTCAATATTTTTCCTCATATCTTGAGCAAACGATAGAATTTCTTCTTGCCCTTCTTGACGATGGCTTCCCCATCGGTGAAGTCACTGTCAGAAAGTGCATATTCAGGGTCGCTGACCTTTTCATCATTCAAGGACAGGCCGTTCTGCTGAATGAGGCGGCGGGCCTCACCCTTGGAGCCAAATACCTCTGCTGCCACCAAAACATCCACCAGCTTCTTGCCAGCATCCTCTGCGCCGAACTCAATAGTAGGCATATTTTCGCTGGAACCGGAGCCACCAAATACAGCCTCAGCAGCAGCCTTGGCCTTGTCAGCCTCCTCCTGGCCGTGAACCAGCTTGGTAACCTCGTAAGCCAAAATCTTCTTGGCCTCGTTAATCTCCTGACCCTCAAGGGCACCAAGACGGCGAACTTCATCCATTGGCAGGAAGGTCAGCAATGCAAGGCAACGCTCCACATCAGCATCATCAACATTTCTCCAGTACTGATAAAAATCATAAGGAGAAGTCTTCTCTGCATCCAGCCACAAAGCACCACCGGCAGTCTTGCCCATCTTCTGGCCATCGCTCTTTGTCAGGAGAGTGAAGGTAAGACCGTATACAGCATCACCTGTAATACGACGTGTCAGTTCAACGCCACCAATAATATTTGACCACTGGTCGTCACCGCCCATTTCCAGCTTAAGGTTATAACGGCGATGAAGCTCCAGAAAGTCATAGGACTGCATTATCATGTAGTTGAACTCCAGGAAAGTCAGTCCCTTCTCCATGCGGTTCTTGTAGCACTCAGCTGCCAGCATGCGATTAACGGTAAAGTGGGCGCCCACCTCACGAAGCAGCTCGATATAGTTCAGCTTGCGAAGCCAGTCACCATTGTTTACCATCAAGGCCTTGCCGTCACTAAAATCGATAAAGCGTGCCATCTGCTTCTTGAACTGATTGCAGTTGTATTCAATGTCCTCGTCAGTAAGCATCTTGCGCATATCACTGCGGCCGGATGGATCACCTACAGTACCAGTTCCGCCGCCTACCAGACATACAGGCCTGTGGCCTGCCTTCTGGAGGTGGGACATAACCATCAGCCCCAGAAAATGACCTACATGAAGGCTGTCAGCAGTTGGGTCAAAGCCAATATAAAAAGTAACCTTCTCATTCTCAAACATTGCACGGACTTCATCTTCATTGGTGCACTGGGCGATGTAGCCACGCTCCTTAAGTACATCAAAAACACTTGTTGCCATTATTGTATTTCTCTCCTTAAACCTGAAAACAGGATAGTTATTTGTTAAATATTATTAGTTTGCCGTTTTCCCGGCAGGGGCTGTTGGGGAAGGGGTCGGAGCTGGAGTTTGGGCCGGAGCCGGACTAGGCTTAGGCTTGTTGCTGTCAGTGTTGGCAGGCTTATCATTGGCCTTCTTGTCATTAGTCCCCTTCGTATCCTTGCTCTTCTTTTCCTTTGTGTCCTTCTCCTTGGCTTCTTCCTTTACAGGAGCCTCTACACTGGTAAGAACAGCACCATCAAATTTCTTCACTGGCATTCCCGCCAGAGCCTTGGTCATAAAGGCCTTCCAAATTACTGCAGGAGTCGTACCACCGGTCATGGTGCCCATGCGCTGGTTATCATCAGTACCAACCCAGACACCCACCACCAAATCGGGAACATAGCCCACAAACCAGGCATCATGATAATCGCTGGTGGTACCAGTCTTTCCAGCTGCAGGGCGGTCGATATTGGCAGCAGTACCAGTACCACGGGCCACAACTCCCATCAGCATACTGGTAAGCTCATTGGCAGTGGTCTTTTTGAGAACCTGCTTGCTCTCGGTTCTTTCCTCCTCCAGCACCTTGCCATTGCGATCAAGGACCTTGATTATAGCTGTATGATTTACATGTATACCATCATTGGCAAAGGTGCAATAAGCACTTGTAAGCTCCAAAGGTGTAACGCCACGGGTAAGGCCACCAAGGGAGGTGGACAGATTCCCATCATTCTGGGTTCCCTCTGTTACAAAGGTGGAAATGCCCATTTCCTTGCCCAGATAAATAACCTTGTCAATACCTACATCCTGGGCCACACGAACAGTTGGTACATTCAAAGACTGTTCAGCTACATAGCGCAGGGAAACCTTGCCATTAAAATTGCGGCTGTAGTTCTGAGGGGACCAGCCGTTAATATCCAGCGGCTTATCCTCAATAATAGTTGACGGAGTATAATTTGACTCCAAAGCAGCGGCAAACACAAATGGCTTGAAGGCTGAGCCAGGCTGTCTCTCAGCCAGAACAGCGCGATTAAACTGGTCAGTGCCACGGCCGCCAACCATAGCCTTAATATAGCCCGTATGTGGATCTATGGCCACCAGTGCCCCCTGAGGCTGCTTGATGCCATTGCTCTCAGACAAATCAGGAAGGTTCTTCATAGCTTCCTCGGCAGCCTTCTGCATATCAATATCCAAGGTGGTATAGATTTTCAGACCTTCCTTGTATACAGCATCAGCTCCATACTTTTCAATCATGGTCTGAGTCACATAGTCGATAAAATAAGACGCCTCTCCCCCGGTCTTGGAAGTATCCTTTACCAGATGGAGCTCCTCATTTTTTGTTTTATTTGCAGTAGATGAGCTGATATAGCCGTACTTGGCCATCTGATCCAGCACAACAGCCTTGCGCTGCTGGGCCGCCTGCATATTGTTGGCTGGTGAATAATAATTAGGACTCTTTGGGATACCTGCCAGCATAGCACATTCGCTGAGATCCAGGTTCTCAACATCTTTGCCAAAGTAGGTCTTGGATGCTGCCTGTACACCATAAGCACCATTACCAAAATAAATCTGATTCAAATAAAGCTCAAGGATTTCCTCCTTGGTATACTGATGCTCCAGCTGAATAGCCAGGAACATTTCCTGAATCTTACGCTTAAAGGTACGATCCTGGGTAAGGTAAGCATTTTTAGCCAGCTGCTGGGTGATGGTGGAACCGCCCTCTGCCACACCCTGGCTGGTAATATTGGACCACATGGCACGCATAATTCCCCGCGGATCAATGCCGGAATGTTCATAGAATCTGGCGTCCTCTACAGCAACGAAGGCGTTCTTCAAATTCTCGGGAATCTGGTTCATTTTGACTGGAACGCGGTTTTCGTCAGCGTGTACATTGGCAATCTCATTGCCATTTATATCGTAAATCTGGGAAGATGCCGGCGGTCTCACATCTGCAAGGTCCGCCTTTGTATTCAATGTGGCTGTAAGAAATCCGCATCCCACACCAATAATCATTACAGCTATTATTGAAACAACAATTATCAGGATTCGGCTTGCACTGCTACTGCCAGTGGGCTTCTGTGGCTTCTTTGCCTGTCTAGCCCGCTGCTGAGCCGCACCTGTACGTTTTTCCATGATAGACCTCCTTATACACATATACGGTACTATTCTATCATAAATAACACTTTTTCGCGAAATATATTATTTAAGAGTTACCAATGTCGCACCAGTGCCACCCTCGCTCATATCGGCGAAATTAAATGCGGCCACGTTTCTGTGATGCTTAAGATACTCATGAACACCCTTTCTCAGGGCTCCCGTTCCCTTGCCATGGATAATAAGCACCTGGGACAGGCCGGCCATAATGGAGTCATCAATAAACTTGCCCAAAATAACCTCAGCCTCGTCCACCATCATGCCACGAATATCTATATCGCGATGAGCCTCCTGGGTCTTGGAAATAAAGCTGCTGCCACCCTTTGATTTACTGCCATTGGAGGCTGATGGCTTCTCCTTCTTGCCTTTTTCCACAAACTTGCAGGCAGTGGCCTTCATGGTGGTCTTCATGGCCCCCAGCTGAATCTCCAGCTCCTTGCCATGAACTCCCAAAACTGTTCCCTTCTGATCCAACTTTGTTACATAAATAATATCCCCGGCTTCAATTGTCTTCAAATCAATAGGCTTTCTGAAGGCCTTTGCGGAAACGATACCAGGACGAACGCGGCCTGCCTCTTCATTCAGCTTGTTTCTGGCATCCTGAATGGCCTGCTGACGCTTCTGAATACCCATATCATTAAACTGCTCCTTCAGCTGCTTAATGATTTCCTCGGATTCCCGGCGGGCACGGCGCACCAAAGCAGAGCCTTCATCCTTGGCCTTGCGGATGATATCTGCTTTTTTCTGGGAGAGCTCTGTGCGCATGGCCTCGGCCTTGGCCTCCATTTTCTGGGCTCTCTGGAGCTTGGCCTCGATGTCGGCATTCATCTGCTCATACATCATTTTCTCTTTTTCCAGCTGATTAATAACCTTCTCAAACTGGGCATGGTCTGCCTGTATCAGCTGTTTTGCCCTGATAACCAGAGCTTCACTAAGTCCCAGACGGCGGCTTATAGCAAATGCATTACTTGCTCCCGGTATACCAGTAAGCAATCTATAGGTCGGTCTGAGGGTATTGACATCAAATTCCACACAGGCATTTTCAATGCCGTCACGGCTAAAGGCGAAGGTCTTAAGCTCTGAATAATGGGTGGTGGCCATAACAGTTGCCTTAATATTGAGAAGCTGCTCCAAAATGGCCATAGCCAGAGCAGCACCTTCCTCCGGGTCAGTGCCTGCACCCAGCTCATCCAGAAGCAGCAAATCATCAGATTCCACCTTGCCCAAAATCTCCACCAAATGGGTCATGTGGGCAGAAAAGGTACTGAGGCTCTGCTCGATGCTCTGTTCATCACCAATATCTGCGTAAATATTGTTGTATACAGCAATCTGAGAGCCGTTTTCCACAGGAAGGAACAGACCTGCCTGGGCCATCAGAACCAAGAGTCCAAGGGTCTTCATGCTGACGGTTTTACCGCCGGTGTTTGGCCCCGTAACCAACAGCATATTATAATCAGCACCAATGGCAATATCTATTGGTACCACCTTGTCGCTGTCGATAAGAGGGTGACGGGCAGACAGCAGGGAGGTGGCCCCATTATCACTGACCACAGGCTCCACTGCCTTCATTTCACGGGCAAGTCCGGCCTTGGCAAATGTGAAATCGATAAAGGCCAAAATATCGCAGTTTTCCATAAGAATATCGTCCTTACGGCGAATCTGGCTGGAAATATCCCTTAGAATGCGTTCCACCTCGTGCTTTTCAGCTGCCACCAGCTGTTTAATGTCATTGTTAAGGTTTACCACCGCCATTGGCTCCACAAACACGGTGGACCCGCTGGCAGACTGATCATGGACAATACCCGGGAAATACTGGCGGTATTCCTGCTTAATAGGCACCACATAGCGGTCACCGCGCATGGTGACAATAGCATCCTGAAAATACTTCTGATACTCCGCCGAATGAAGTATATTATTCAAATGGTCCTTGATGCGGGCCTGGGAGGTCTTTACTTCACGACGAATACGTTTTAGCTCCACACTGGCATCATCGCGGAGATTGCCATGCTCATCCACGGTATTTTCCAGATTGCGCTCCAATTCACCCAGAATCTCCAGACCCCGGGCCCAATTTTTGAGAATAGGGGCATCCAGCTCCAGCTCCTTGAAAAACTTTTTTACCCCCCGCATGGCGTACATTGTGGTAAGTACATCCATGATTTCAGATGTTTCAATAATTGCACCAATGCCTATTTTCTTCATCAGCTCACGGATATCACGGATCCCCCCCAAAGGAGGACTGGCCATGGAGGACACCATAACGGCCTCTGCAGTCTCCCGCAGTCTTTCCCTTACCTCATCTATATCGCTGCTTGGCTGAAGGCCTGCCGCCAGCTCCTTGCCTAAAATGGAGCCCGCCTTATTTTGCAGACGCTCCAATATTTTTTTATATTCTAAAACCTTAAATGAATCCTGTTCCATCTATAACCTCAAAAATATATTACTCCACGCCCCTAAAGTAATGGCCCCGGGTAATGTTATCCCCCTCAAGGGCCTCAGCCACGGCTTTTTCCCTTTCGCTGAGCTCCCCGTCAAAGGCCATATACTTCCTGTAATTGGCAATGGTTTTCTTTAATTGGTCAGCACTCATATAACGTGCCTCTATTCTGAGCTGGCTGATACCCATGGCACCAAATTTCATGGCATGGGGCAGCATGCTCAGTCTGTTGCCGTTTAGAACGTGCATGTGACAATACTGGTCCATAACCAGCGGGAATTTTACATCCTTTCGGTCCTTCAAGAAGAACTGCTTGCCACTGTTAACGCATGGTGCAGCGCACTGGCCGGTATGAAGGCCTCCAATAAAGCTGCCGGTGGCACAATACTCCGATACCATCAGCTCCATATTGCCATCCACAATACAGGAAAGAGGCATATCACTTTCCTTGGCCAGCTTTTCCACCTGGTTCAGAGTCAGCTCAGGAGAAAGGGTTGCCGCCTCCACTCCCAGCTCCTCCAAATGCTGCAAAGTCTTAAAATTGTAGGACACCAGGGAATAATCTGCGTGTACAGGAATATCAGTAAGCTCCCGTACCGCCGCCAAAGTACCGATATTATGAACATTTATGGCATCAGGCTTGTAGGAAGCCACGGTTTTAAGCCATGTATGAAAACCATTCAGCTCATTGTCCCTAATGATTCTTGGGGTATTAAAGGCAATTTGGGCACCATTCTGACGGGCCATGGCCACAGCCTTTTCGTACTGCATTGGTATAATGGCCTCATGGTGATAGGAATCACCGCCAAAAACCACCCAGTCTGCCCCGGCAAACAAAGCCGCCTGCAACAGCTCCATAGTGTCCACCACAGCGGTAATACCAGACTGGACCCGTTTCTTGGTCTTGGTCTTATTTAACGCCGTTGTATTATCTGGAACCGGCTTTGTCTTAAATTTGGAAAGCCGCTGATTTTCCAGCATTTCCACAGCTTTTCTTCTGGCCTCGTTGATTTCGCTTACTGGCACCATAACGTTGCCTACAATATCACATTCCAGATTCCTTAGTTCAAATATGGAAGTACCCAGTCGGGACACCTGTTTGTTAATGGTTTCCTCATTTAGTGGCCTTTTAATGGCCTCCTGGCCAATAAAATCTGTCCTGCCTTCGCCCTTATAGCCATCAGCATCGGTCATGGTTATGGTCAAAGGCTCACCTACAGCAGCACTGACTTTCACATCCACCGATACCCTGCGCACAGGAGAACCGGTATTATAAAAGCCCTTGGCCCACTCCATAAGAGGGGCATCATACACCTTAAAGGCCCTGTCATGCTCAAATACCCGGGAATCCACCGGAAAGCTCACCACAGAACCATTTTGGGCCTGCTCCACGGGCACCATATTGCGGTTTTTGCCGCCTTTGACAAGGTGAAGCTCCTTAATAGTGGCAGTAACGCGGCCGCCTACCTTTACCCAGAAATCCACCTGATCCCCGACAGATAAACTGTCTGCCAGCTTCATGGTCACAAAGCCAGTGGCACCGTCATATTCCATAACCCGGCCCAGCATAATACCACGATTATTTGGACGGCGGTCACTCATCATATTGCGGCCCTGCTTTTTTTCCAAAAATGCCGTGGTGAAATCGCGATTAAAGACCTGAGCCAAATCGTGTCTTGTCTTGTCCGTCACCTGAAACTTCCCGGCGTAATGGCTGTCAATGACCTGACGATAATTATTCACCACAATGCCCACATACTCAGGACGTTTCATGCGGCCCTCAATTTTAAGGGAAGCCACCCCGGCGTCAATAAGCTGGGGAATCAAATCTATGGCGTTCATATCCCTTGGACTGAGAAGATATTTTCCCGCCGTGTCCTTAAGCATGTCATTATCATTCTCGTCAACCAGAGTATATGGAAGACGGCAAGGCTGGGCACAGCGGCCCCGATTTCCCGAACGGCCACCAATCATGCTGCTCATAAGGCACTGACCGGAATAACACACACACAAAGCACCATGGATAAATACCTCTATCTCCACGTCACAGTTATCAATTATATGTTTAATTGCCTCCAATGAAACTTCACGTGAAAGCACCACCCGGGTAAAGCCCAGCTTCTGAAGGGCCAGTACCCCATCAAGATTGTGCACCGTCATCTGGGTGCTGGCGTGAAGGGGAAGATCCGGCACTATTTCACGTGCCAGCTTGGCCACCCCCAGGTCCTGCACAAGGATAGCATCTGCCCCCGCTTCATAGAGAAAGCGGAGATAATCAGCCAGCTGTGGCAGCTCCTGATCATCAACGATGGTATTAACGGTAACATTAATAAGGACATTGCGCAAATGGGCTGTTCTGATAGCCTCCCGCATGCCTTCTTCATCAAAATTATCTGCATAGGCTCTGGCACCAAACATATTTCCTGCCAGATAAATGGCATTGGCGCCGCTTTCAATTGCTGCAATGAGGGCTTCCTTACTGCCGGCCGGGGCCAACAATTCAACCATAACTGCATCCTCCAAATCTATATAAAAACAAAATATGCACAAAAATCACATCATATCATTATAACGCAATTGAACAATTTTTACCATACATAAAAAGACCTGCCGGATTATTCCAACAGGTCTTAATACTCTACATGAATTTTAGTCGCGCTTTGTAAGAATAGTGGACAAATAGTTCAGCTTCTTGTCCTTGTTGGCAGCCACATCGGTGATGATTTCCTCATCAGGAAGGCCGCAACGGCTTACCAGTGTAGCATTCTTCAACATGGAGGCTTCATCGAGATTATCCACCACCTGGGAGAAGTTCTTGTACACCTTCATGATAACTGCATTGTCACAGGTAGCAAGGGCCTTCTTCAGCTTTTCCTCGGAAACGGTGGCAGGGATAATACTCAGAATGTCATCCCCCTCCACAATGGAGCGGCCAAGGTAGCTGGCAATGGCACAAAATGCAGGAATGCCCGGAATAGTCTCAATATCTGCCCCAGCCTCTTTGAGACGGTTATAAACATAGATATATGTGCTGTAGAACATTGGATCACCCAAGGTCAGGAAAACAACCTGCTTTCCTTCCTCCAGCATGGCCATAATCTCAGCCTTGTTCTTGTCCCAGGCGGAGGTGTCCTCAGAGAATCCCTTAACCATAGGATAAATCTGATAAACGATCTCCGTATTTTCACCAATATAGCGCCGAGCAATATCCAATGCTACACTGCCCTCCTTCTTCTCGGTTCTTGGTGCAATAATAACATCTGCGCCCTTAATGGCATTAACAGCCTTCACAGTCAGAAGCTCGGAATCACCGGGACCTACGCCTACACCAAACACTTTACCCTTCATGTGTATATCACTCCTTAATGAATCATTCTTTTTTCATAAATGCATAGTATATTATGCCTATAATCTATCATAACTATAATAGCACAAAATACTTTACAAGTAAGGAATTTTTCTTTAAATTAAAATTGTAATGAGAAAATTTCCGTTTTTATATAACACTAAAGGAGGCAGACAACTATGGCAGAGGTAAAGGTTACCAAGGACAATTTCCAGAAGGAGGTTTTGGAATCCGATATTCCGGTTATTGTGGATTTCTGGGCAGAATGGTGCGGACCATGCAAAATGATGGCCCCTATCCTTAAGGAAATTGCCGATGAAAACGAAGGCTCCATCAAGGTGGCAAAAATCAATGTGGACGAGGAATCCTATCTCTCTTCCCAGTATGGAATAGTAAGTATTCCAAGCCTGTACTTCTTCAAAAACGGCAAGGTGGTAAACCAGTACATTGGCTTCGTACAGAAGGACTTTGTCCTTAAGCTGCTGAATGAATGACATTTTATACTAACACGAAACAAAATAATCACACAAAAACGCTATTACCGGCTGTGAGGCATATCACCATTGCTTCAGCAGATAATAGCGTTTTTCTTATGTTATTTCTTATATCATCAAATCTTGGTCTGGATAATGGTTTCCAGAGCGATTTTTACCATGTCATTAAAATTAGTCTGGCGCTCGTCTGCCGGAACAGCCTCCTTGGTCAAAAGGTGGTCAGAAGCAGTAAAGATACCCAGGCTCTGAACACGATACTTGGCTGCCAAAAGATACAGTGCAGCAGTCTCCATTTCTACGGCCAAAATGCCATAGTGACGGAGCTTGTCATTATCAATATCATCGTCATAGAAGCGGTCAACGGTAACAATGTTGCCCACCTTGGTAGGAATGTTCAGCTCCTTACCCACCTCCATGGCCTTGCTCATCAACTCATAATCTGCCAATGGGGCATAATTAATGGTTGGCCCGAAAATATTGCGGATAATGGAGGAATCCGTGGTGGTTCCCTGGGCAATTATAATATCACGAAGATTGATATTTTCATGCATGGCTCCACAGGTACCTACGCGAATAAGCTTTCTGGCACCATATTCCCTTATCAGCTCAGTCACATAAATTGAAATAGACGGTATACCCATACCAGTACCCTGAACGGATACAGGCACTCCCTTGTAGGTTCCGGTGTAACCAAAGGCTCCACGGATTTCATTATAACACTTGGCATCCTCCAAAAAATTCTCCGCTATATGCTTGGCACGGAGAGGGTCTCCCGGAAGCAATACTCTTTTGGCAATTTCGCCGGCCTGTGCTCCAATATGCAAACTCATTTAAAAAATCTCCCCTTTCGCTTTCCTTGCGTAAATCAAACTATTATTTCATCATGGCTTTTTACAACCCTGTCGGCCCCGGATAAATCCTGGGCACCGGAATTAGGATTGTAATAACCAATACAATGCATTCCTGCTGCTCTGGCTGCAGTTACCCCTGCAAAGGCATCTTCGATGACAGTACAGTTTTCCGGTTTTACCCCAAGCTTTTCTGCCACTGTAAGAAAAATTAAAGGATCCGGCTTGCTTCGAGGCAATTCATCACCGCTGACCAGCACCTTGAAATAATCCCGAAGCTTGAAGCGGTCCATCACCAGATTTATCATCTCCATGGTAGACGAAGAACCAAGCCCAATAATATAACCCGCCGCCTTAATGCGGTCCAGGAGCTCCCTCACCCCCGGCATGGCTTTTACAGACTCATCCTCCACAAGCATTTTCTTATAAAGCACATGCTTACGACGGGCCAGCTCCTGCCATGAAACAGGGCACTTTGGATTTTCCTCCACCATAGTGCCATAAAAATCCTTGCTGCTGCGTCCCACAAAGGTGGCCAGCCGCTCATCGGAAATATTTATGCCATACTCTGCCAGCACCTGCTTCTTGGCCTTGGCATGAATGGGCTCACTATCGTAGATAACCCCGTCCATATCAAAAATAAACGCTTTTTGCTCTTTATCCATTCCAATCGCTCTGCTCCTGTTTTTAATTACCCTAAAAGTATAACATATCCGCCATACACTGAAAAGAATGAAACTATTCCAACGGCATACAAAAGAGCTGCGCCAAAATCTTTTCAATTTCGGCACAGCCCTTGAAATCAAATTATGAAATTACGCCACACACATTAACGTCTCTTGGTACGGAGCAATGCCCAGATAAGGTTCTTGATATCCTTATCCTTGTCAATTTTGACCTGAACAGCCCGCTCATTGCCAATAATATTGAAGTTCTCAACGAGAAAGCAGTAAATAAGCACGCCCATGGAAATGAGGCCGACACTGACAACAATTTCACCCAGTCCAGGGAAGTAGGAGCCAGACTCATACATGGAGGTAAATACACAGTTAAGGCGGTTAAGGATAACACCAAAAACTGTGAGAACCGCGTATGTGAGAAGACCGCCCTTCTTCTTGCTGAGAGGACTGACTATTATAACCAGAGGAATCAGTATACCAAAGAGCATTTCTACACAATACATATTGCTCTGGAGCCCGCCCTGGAATACATAATTCCATTCGTGCTTCTCAAAGAGGTCATACAGCTTCAAAAGGAGATATACAAACATCATGCCGGCACCTATGCGGGTAAGCTTCAGCATAATATTATGTGGAATCTCATGACCATAGGCGGTCTTTGCCAAAGTTGTCTCGATGGTAACCATGGCAGAACCGATGAAGAAGGAGGACAACAGGAAGTACAGCGGGAGGAATTCACTCCACCACAGTGGGAACATCCTCTCCCTCATAATCAGGAACAGACCACCCAGTGAAGACTGATGCATTACAGGGAAGATAAGGCCGATTACAACAAGAACAGGCAAAATCTTCACAATGTACCGGTGCAGCTTCTTTCTCAGTACACGCTCGGTAATAATCTCAAAAAACTCAATGCTCAAAACAGTGGTATAAATGGAAATACACCAGAATACCTCAAAAAGCACCGAAGTGTAGCCCCAGGAAACGAAAGGCCGCCAGAAGTTAAACCACTGTCCAATATCCAGGAACAGACCGGCCATAACCAGTATATAGCCGAGCAAAGATGTAAGCAGGGCGCCGCGGGCCACTACATGGAATTCCTTGTAGCGCAATATACTTACCAGCAGTGCTGTGGAGTAACCACCACCGGCAAGGGCAACGCCGCACATTACATCGAAGGCAATCCACATGCCCCATGGAGTCTCATCTGTCAGGTTGGTTACATACTGGAAACCTGTCAGAAGCCTGAGGACAACTGCGACTACCATTAAAGCTACTAAACCAGTCAGAACAAATCGGGTTGGAGTTATGGTAAAGTCCCATCCTAAAATTCTAAAACACTTATGTACCTTCATGCTCAACCCTCCTTATCCTGATCGTCATCATCATGAGGATCGTGAATCTGATTTCTGTTCTTGTCCACACGATAATTGTAGTATGCGATTCCCGAAAGGAACAATGCCCAGCATGCGGCAAGGCCAGGAACCTTGGAGAGATAGCTCTTGGTATAACTTGTAACTGGTACGTTGGAAACATCCTTGAAGCCCAATTCCTCAAATGGAACATCTGAGATATAGAGCCACTCAGCGCCTCCCACTTCATGCTCGCCATATACCTGGTTGATATATCGGCTATCGGAATTTATAATCTCATGAGCCCTTTTAATCAGCTCATCCCTATCCCCGGACATTAGAGCCCCAGTGGTGCATGCAGATACGCAGGCGGGAGCATCCCCCTTCTGCAACCGACTGTCACACATCTGGCACTTTGAAACCTGCGGGAACTGCTCGTTCCACTGATACTTAGGGATAGAGTACGGACAGGCCACCAAACAATAGCGGCAACCCACACACAAATCCGGATAATAAACAACTGCTCCGGTCTTTTCGTCCTTCTGAATAGCCTTGGAGAAGCAAGCTGATGCACAGGCAGGCTCTTTGCAATGGAGGCACTGCTTCTTGACAAACCTCAGCTTGTCATTTTTCTCCCCATGGAACTCCTGAATAACAGTCCAGCGATTGTCATCAAGATCCACATTGCCATCATCTTTTACATTTCTTGGCTTCGCCTTGAAATTAAGATTGTTATAACGCTTGCAGGCCACAGTGCAGCCTTCACAGCCAATACATTTTGTAATATCTACTAATACAGCCATCTACACTCACCCCTCTCAATCAAACAACCGGCCGTGCCGATTGACAAAGGTTGTATGCAAGTATTTCTCAGCCTTTTCGCTGAGAGGCTTGCCGAAGAATTCCCTGTAGATGGACTGAATTTCTGCATTATCATGACTGCAGCGCTTTTCGGCTCCCGTATCTTCCTTGTAGATAGCCTCAATACGCTTTTTCTTGGCCTCCACTGCATCCATGCTCTTTGGCTGACCGCCGCCGCCGATGCAGCCACCCGGACAGGCCATAAATTCGATAAACTGCCACTTGCTGCTGCCCGAGGCCTTAATACCATCAAGAAGCTGACGAACATTTTCAAGACCATGGCAGACTGCAATATTAACAGCACCCACCCCTGGAATGCTGGCAACAGCTTCCTTCACTGACTGCATACCGCGAATTGGTTTCCAGTCAAGCAAATCTGCCGGTGGATTGGAGCCAGTTGCCAAATAATAGGCTGTGCGGACTGCTGCCTCGGTAACACCGCCAGTGGCACCGAAAATGCGGCCTGCACCGGTGGATTCACCAAGAATGGAATCGTATTCCGCCTCAGCTACAGTATTTAAATCAATCCCCTTATGCTTCAGCAGCACTGCCAGCTCTCTGGTGGTGAGAACGTAATCCATATCCTGCTGGCCGTCAACCTCCAGCTCCTCACGGGCCACCTCAAACTTCTTGGCAGTACATGGCATAATGGAAACATTAACAATATTTGACGGGTCAACGCCAATCTTATCCGCATAGAAGGACTTTATGGTGGCACCCATCATATTCTGCGGTGACTTGCAGGTGGAGAGATTATGCATCAATTCAGGATAGAAATACTCGCAGTACTTCACCCAGCCAGGACAACAGGAGGTAAGATGCGGTATCTCATCCTGTTTCTTGGTGAGACGATGAACAAACTCAGAGGCCTCCTCCATAATAGTCAGATCTGCAGCAAAGCAGGTATCAAATACTGAATCAAATCCTGCTGCTTTTAAAGCCCCAGCCATCTTTTTGCCAACACTGGTCCCCTGAGGCATGCCAAACTCCTCACCCAGGGAAACCTTGGTAGCAGGAGCTGTCTGAACCACCACGTGCTTGGTATCATCATCGATAGCCTCCAATACCTTCCTCACATGGCTCTTTTCCGTAATGGCACCAGATGGACAGTTCATAATGCACTGGCCACAGCCTACACAGGCAACCTCCTGCTTCAATGGCAATGGGTAATTTCCATACACACCCATTACATTTTTGCAGGCATCCACGCACTGACCGCACAAAATGCACTTTTCGTCATCCCGTTCAATGGACGGATTGGTGGCACTGATAGCCACACGTCCCTTTAAATTTACAGGGAAATCACCTTTTCCCTCATACTGACTGGACACCCAGCCATCGCCCCCGGAGGGCTTCCCCTTACAGCCGGAAGCCATTACCCCGAAACCCAGGACGCCAGATCCGGCCACAACCTTTAAAAACTTGCGCCGTGACATCTTGTTACTCATACATATACTCCCCTAACGTCTACTACATAAAGACATGTACACAATTGACACAAAATTCGCACAATAATCTCTATTTATTATTTTACCACTTTATAATAAAGAAAAAAATACTTAGTTTTTATGAAATTATTAAATTTTTAAATACTGACAGCCTACATAACAACCTTATCCAGAATTCCCGTAAGATGTGCAATGGCCACACCGTAGTTGGTCATTGGCACAGAGGCTGCTTTTGCCTTATCAATTCTGGACAGCACATATCGGCGATTAAACATACATGCCCCACACTGGATGACCAAATCGTACTTCGCAGGGTCCTCCGGAAAATCCGTGCCGCTGACCACATCCACATGCAAAGCTTCCCCAAACCGCTTGCGAAGGAGACGTGGTATCTTCACCCTGCCTATGTCCTCGGCCAGAGGTGCATGGGTGCAGCATTCGGCAATAAGGACTCTGGAATGTTCATTAAGGCTGTCAATAAAACGGGCTCCCTCAATATAATACTTTAAGTCTCCCTTATAGGCCGCAAAGAGCACAGAAAAAGAGGTGAGTCTGCTTTCCTTTGGCTTATGCTCATAAACAAATTTGAAGGCCTGGGAATCCGTAATAATCAGCTGAGGTGCGTCCTTCAGTCTGGACAAAGTATTCTCCAGCTTATCCGTAGTAGTGGAGACCACGGTGCATTTTCTGTCAAGAAGCTCCCTGATGGTCTGAACCTGGGGAAGGATCAAACGGCGCTTTGGTGCCTGAATATCCTGAGGCATTACCAAAAGCACCAAATCATTCTCCTTTACCAAGTCGCCCGTGATAAAGGTATCATCGTAATCCTCCGGCATCAGTTTGGAAAGAGCCCCTACTATTTTGCCTCTGGTGTCTTTTTCTTCAGGCCCTTCAGCTCCATTACAGTCCGCCACCAAAAGTACATTATTATCACCCCGAAGTTTTTGGGATATTTTTTCCTTCAGGACATCTGCCTCAGAGCGATTCCCAAAGGAATTTATCAAGCATAAAACAGGAACTTTTTTCTTTTGGAAGTTTTCCAGCATCCTGTATTCCTCTGCCAAATCCCTCTGGTCATTGGCGGCAAATACAAGGATTGCCACATCCGTTTTTTCCATTGCCAGCTTTGTTTTCTCAAGACGCTGGGCCCCTAAAGCTGTGCTGTCCTCAATGCCCGGAGTATCAATAATGACACAGGCCCCCAATGGGCTGATTTCCATGGCCTTATATACCGGATCCGTAGTGGTACCCGCCACCTCGGAGACAATGGAGGTATTCTGTCCCGTTATAAGATTTATTAGGGATGATTTGCCGCTGTTTGTTCTGCCAAAGATTCCTATATGGAGTCTGTTGGCGTTTGGTGTTGAATTTAACTCTGCCATATTAAAACCTGAAGTCCCTCTGCCCTTCGCTTATTTCTGCCAAATGCTGGGCTGCAACCTTACGAACCTTTTCATTTGGAATCTTCTTCAGTTCTTCCTCAATCATGGCCAGGCCCTTCTTCTTGGTATCCTCGCTGGCATAATCCTCCAGATACTCCTTTAAGGTCATAAGGGCATTGGGGTGACAGCAGTTAAGGATCTGCTTGCTCTTGCACAGGGACATGAAGCGGTCCCCAGTGCGGCCCTCACGGTAGCAGGCTGTGCAGAAGCTAGGCACATAGCCAAGGGTTATGAGCCAATTAAGTACCTCGTCCAAGGTGCGTCGGTCACTGACATCAAACTGGGCTGAGTTATCCTCCTCCGGCTCCTCCTCATAATAACCGCCTACACTTGTACGTGATGCCCCGCTTATCTGGGAAATACCCAGTTCCAAAGCCTTTTCCCTTACAGCCTTGCCCTCACGTGTAGAAATAATCATACCAGTATAAGGCACTGCCACACGAATAAGGGCAATGATTTTCTCAAACATTTCATCGCTGATACCATTATCGAAGGCTGATGGATCAATATCATCCGCCTTTTTTACCCTTGGCACGCTGATGGTGTGTGGCCCTACTCCGTGGGCTGCTTCAAGATGCTCCGCATGCATTAACAGTGCCGCAAATTCATAGCGATAGCTTTCCAGACCGAAAAGTACCCCCAAGCCCACATCATCAATGCCGCCTTCCATAGCCCGGTCCATGGCCTCGGTATGATATGCGTAATCATGCTTTGGCCCCGTTGGGTGGAGCTGCTCATAGGATTCCTTGTTATAGGTTTCCTGGAACAATATATAGGTGCCGATACCGGCGTCCTTCAGCTTGCGGTAGTTTTCCACTGTAGTAGCGGCAATATTCACATTTACCCTACGGATAGCACCGTTCTTGTGCTTGATATTGTAAATGGTATCAATGGCCTCCAGCACATATTCAATAGGATTGTTTACCGGATCCTCCCCCAGCTCGATGGCCAGGCGCTTATGGCCCATATCCTGCAATGCCATTACCTCACGGCGGATTTCATCCTGGGTCAGCTTCTTGCGGCTGATATGCTTATTTTTTGCGTGATACGGACAGTAGAGACAGCCATTTACACAATAATTGGACAGATATAAGGGAGCAAAGAGTACAATACGGTTGCCGTAATAATCCTCCTTAATCTGCCTCGCCAGAGCATAAACCTCCTGAAGCTTTTCCTCATTATCACAGGCCAGAAGCACTGATGCCTCACGATGAGTAAGGCCCTTCCCCAGCCTTGCCTTGGCAATAATGGCATCTACTACTTCCATATTGTCCTTGTTATCATCGGCATACTTCAAGGCAGCCCTGACTTCCTCGTCAGCAATAAACTCCTCGGCCTTCATAGATTTCACATCATACATTTAAATCACCTATAATCTCCCCGGTCACACACAATACTGCAACCGATTTTATTTACCCTGTTTTTAAGACACTCTATACACTCTGCGGCCTCTTCCCCAGTGCAGATTTTCTTGTCATATAGAGCATATTTTTCTCTTACCCTCTTTGGGGAAAGGTTTGGCATTACCACATTGGCTCCTGCCATAAGGCCCTTTTCCCGCCCCATGGGATCAATGGTACCTAAAGCTGTGGTAGCCGGCAATAGCACCCGTGGCAGCAGTAGTCTGATAATAGACAGCAAAGTCACCGTCATATCCACTGTCCCCGCCTTTTTATTTGCAAATGGGGTATCATGCTGTGGAATAAAGGGGCCAATTCCCACCATGTGGGGATTCAGCTCCCGCAGAAACTGCAAATCATCATATAATGTTTTGGTGGTCTGCCCTGGGGAGCCCACCATAAATCCTGCTCCCACCTGATATCCTATATCCTTAAGGTTTCTCAGACATTCCTTACGATTCCTCAGAGACAAATTCTTGGGGTGAAGACTTCTGTAATGGACCTCATTGGCAGTTTCATGACGCAAAAGATACCTGTCAGCCCCCGCCTTATAAAAAGCCTCATAGCTTTCCCTTGACTTCTCACCAATAGATAAGGTCAGGGCACAATCCGGAAATTGTCCCTTAATGGCTTTTATCAAATGACATATTTTTTCATCTGAATAAAATCCATCCTCGCCCCCCTGAAGCACAAAGGTGCGAAATCCCAAGCGGTAACCTTCAGTGCAGCAGTCCATTATTTCCTCATCTGAAAGGCGGTATCTGTCAGCATTTTGATTATCCCGGCGTATGCCGCAATAATAGCAGTTGTTTCGGCAATAATTGGTAAATTCAATCAGTCCACGAATAAATACCTCATTGCCGTAAATCCCACGTCGAACCGCCAGAGCCCGCTCTTTAAGGTAATCAGCCTCATTTCCCTCCAGAAGATATTGAAGCTGCTCAAGGGTAATATTCTTTTTTGCTTCAATTTCATCTATGACAGAAATAAAACCACCCCATAAAAAGTAAACTGCCAGCAATAAATAAAGCTAAACCCACGTATACTATGGTATTACTTTTGGGCTTTTTTATCAATATATAGACTTTTATTATTTGTATGACATTTTTCTATAAAAAAACAGCACCACAAATGCTGCTACAAATGTGATGCTGCTGTTTTATCACTTAATCTCTTATATAAAGCTCGTCTTTCTGGCCTTTAACATATCTTGCTGGTAAATCCGCATCAAACTCATAGCTTACCATGTGGTCACCACAGAAGGTTCTGTCGTTGCAGTGTTTTACACAATGGCGGTTGTTCCTGCCAAATACCTTTTCCATACGGATTTCATCCTGACGTCTTGCACAATATGGATTATCGCAAATAGAATACTTACCAATAGGCATGTGGTTGAAGCTTTCTATCATGGCGTTTAGAAGGGATTTCCGCATTGCACGCCGCCAGCTTGGCCCAGTACCTATATCACCAATTATCGGAAGATGTATATTGAAGGATGATGAAGTTCCTCTTGACAAATATTCTCCACGATCGATATATTTTCCAGTTGCTACGTCAATAGCCCTTACAGACAGTCTGAAATCACTCTGACGGGTAGCACCAAACACCTTGTACTTTTTAATGCTCTTTAAAGGCTTAATGTTAAACATTATAAGGTAGTCATACCCACCCAGGCCTTCATCCTCTAATTCTCTGACAAATCGAACATAATCATCTTTTGGCAGAGTTGTAAGATGAGGAGTAAAATCATAGGAGTTATCAGCGCCCAAAGTATCATAATCAACAACAAACTCAGACTTTATATTATCTTCTGATGAGCCAAACCCAAGACCACCATTAAATCCATATACTTTAGATGAACCATCACCATTAGCACTGGCACCACCAGAACCGCCACTCGCACTGGCATTAGCATCAGATTCACTTCTTGACCATGTGTAGCCAAGAGAGACTCCATCACCATGTCTTTCGATTGTACTATCTCTAGTAATTACTTTTCGTGGAACCCTTTTATACATATCCTCCAGCTTCTCAAATTCCAAAGCCAGTACGTCATGTGCTTCAGATAATATATAGGTATCTCCGGTATTTCTACGGCCCTGATGTATATGTCCACCTATGGATTCAATTCTTTCCACCGGATAACGTGAACCTGGGAATTTTGTATGAAGAACGCGACGAATATAACCCATAGTTTCATCGTCCAGCAACGCCTCATAATCACCAGTGATAATATACCCTACTTTTATGCCTTCCTGGGGCTCGTACTGGAAATCCCACTTCTTGGACTGGCTTTCCATTTCCTGATGATAGGCTACATCATTTCTATCAAGGTTCACAGTTGTTGCAGCATCAGCAGCAGCAGGTGAGCCAATCGTCATGCCCGAACACAGGAGCAGAGATGCCATCCCCGCTACAATATGTTTCTTTAGCATATTCCATTTCCCCCTGTCAGTAAAAATATATTACAAAGAAACATAACATCATTAATTAAATTTGGGTATATATCTACCCATATAAATATTACCATAATATTTCACCCATTACAAACCACCATCTAAAAGAATATGAATAATTACAGGCAATATAAAAAGTGCCCACACAGGCTTCTAAGGCCCATGGGAGCACCTTTGGTTAAATTAAGTTACCTTATTTTATTACCTTGATTTCATCAATTTGGGTTCCGTCCGGCAGGAAACAGCGGAAGATGATTTCATTCCCCTCCACATCCATGGTAAGGTAGTTGTCAGTTTCCGGCTGGGGAGCCACCACCTCATCCAAAGCATGATCTGTCCACAGACGGTCATAACGTACGTTACCAGATAAGCCACACAAAATATACAGTGGACCATTAGGGTCGTGCTTTCCCTGTATAATATGTCCACGATTTCTATAGGTATGGAGGTGCCCTGTTAATACAATATCTACATTATATTTTTCAAAAATAGGCATGAATAACTGCCCTTCCTCTGAAAAGCCCTCCTTACGTTCTGGCATTCTGGCAATACGATATTGAAGAACATCCTTATGCATCAGGACAATCCTCCATGGCTTGGTTGTACGTTGCAAATCCTTTTCCAGCCAATCCGCCTGCTCATCCATTAATCCTGATTTAAAATTCTTAATTTCTTTTTCTACTGTTCCTAATACAGCAAAATGAACCTGCCCATAATCGAAGGAATAGTAGTAGCGATTGAAGTCCTTACTGCTATTCTCAGGAACATTGAAAAAGCGCAAATATGCCATAGGCAGCTGTTCCTTCCAGTCACGATTGTAACATTCGTGATTACCAATTACCGGAGCAAACGGAATCTGGTCAATAATTCCCTCCAGAGCGCTGAACCATGCCCTCCACTGGCTGCTGTCCTCACCATTATCCACCAAATCCCCCAGATTGGTGAAGATTTCCGCTTCAGGGTGACGCTTCATGGCATTTTGGGCCACATTCCGCCAGTCACTGTAGTCGCTTGATTGGGAATCCGTGAAAATAAGCATAGAAAACTTGTTTTTGTCATTGGCAGCTGTTTGCACAGGAAACCATTTACTTTGGCTGCTGCCATCCTCAATGGCAAATTCATACTGGGTGTCCGGGGCCAAATTATCCAGAAGGGCAGAATACTGAATGTGATTTTCCCCGTCATCAAAAAATGAATCGTCCTGAACTGGAACCAACATTTCCCGTTTCTTGTCATTTTGCAGTCGCAGACGGATTTGAGGATTACTCATATAGTCCGCTGCCTGCCACATAATTCTTCGGCTTGCGGCATTGTCTGACGTTATCATCTGACGGAGATATTGAGCCTGTTTATCCTGCAAAAGCCCTCGGGCCTGATTTTCTATATCACGGCCAAGGGAGGTTTTTCTCAATGTAAAAATACCGCCCCCAAAAGCCACTGCGCCAATTCCCGCCATGAGCTTAATGAAACTGCGACGGGATATTTTTTTATTTTCTGTCATTTTTATCAATCCTGTTTTAAATAGCAATTATCATCGTTGTACTATTCTATCAGTTAAAGTATGCTCCAAGTCAAGTTATATTTTTTTTAGAATATCGCCCACCATAAGCAAGATTATAGTTCATCTTCATCTTTCAGATTTGATTTACTAAAATTTCATAGTAAAAGCCAGCGAGAATCTGATTGATACTCACTGGCTTTTCTGTTTATGTTCCGCTTAATTTTAGCTTAGTCCAGCTAAGTTAAATTGAGTCTGCTTTACTTCTGTTTACCCAACTTATAGGACTCTGCCAAAAGCTGGATTGGGTGGTAAACTACCTGTGGCATCTTGTTCTGAACGATACCGTCAGTTATATGCATGCGGCAGCTTGGGCAGCTGGCACACACGTAATCCGCATTGGTAGCCTTGATATTTTCACACTTCCTGTCATTAATCTGACGAGACAGCTCATAATGGGCCAAACTGAAGGAACCGCCGGAGCCGCAGCAACGGTCATGTTCTTTCATTTCCACGAAATTAATTCCAGGAATGGATTTCAAAATCTCTCTAGGCTGCTCCGTTACATGAATACCACGAACCATGTGGCAAGGGTCATGCATGGTAACGGTCTTGTTGATTGCCCCCAGATTATCTGTCTTGTAGCCGGTCTCCACCAGGAACTGGCTGATTTCACGGACCTTGTCCGCAATGGCTTGGGCTCTGGCTGCCCAATCCGGCTCATCCGCCAGCCATTTTGGATAGTCCTTAAGGGCCTCAACGCAGGAACCACAGGCACCAACGATATAGTCGCACTCAAATCTTTCAAATACCTCAATATTGTGCTTGGCCATTTCGTTGGCCAACTCAAAGGCGCCGGATACGTGAACCGGGGTACCACAGCAATGCTGAGCTCCCGGCAGAATAACCTCGTTGCCGTTTTCCGTCAGCACATCGATAACGGCCTTGCCCATATCAGTGTACATAAAGTTTATTGTACAACCAGTAAAGAAGGCCACCTTATGCTTAGGGTTATCCACCTTGATAACAGGCGGGAACTCAGATCTAAGTGGCGTGGCTGCCAATGGGGCCGTTGCTCTGTTAGGGTCCATACCCGGCATAGGCAGTCTGGAAAGAACCGCATTTTTATCAGGAATATCCTTAAATGTCAGCCAGCCAAACATACCGCCCATACGAAGAACTGTATTAAACAACGGACGATTGGAAAGGAGGCTGAATACTGTCTTTTTAATAGGATTAAGGCCCCTCGCCTTTATGGTGGCATGACGGCCGCGAAGTATCAGCTCATCAGCCTTAACACCGCAAGGGCAGTTGGCAGCACAGGTCTTGCACGTAAGACACTGGGCCATCATAGAATCAAATTCCTTGGTTATTTCAAGCTTGCCGCTGAGAATTGCCTGCATCAGGGAAATCTTGCCCCTTGCTACAGAAAATTCCTTTCTGGTCTCCCGATAAATAGGGCACCCCGCCTGGCAATTACCGCATTTCATGCAATTGGCCAGAGCATCATCTATATCCTTTAGCAGTGTGGCGTCATGCTTGTTAATTTCCTCTGCTGTGATTTCATTAGCCATATTAACACTCTCCTATCAGCTTGCCAGGGTTCAAAATCAGATTAGGATCAAGAGCCCGCTTGATAGCCTTCATGGCGTTCATACCTTCCTTGCCGTGCTGGAGTTCCATCCAAGGCAGCTTGCCAAGACCAATGCCATGCTCTCCGGAGAGGGTACCGCCCAATTCAACAGCACCACGGAAAATATCATCCATGGCCTTATGAACCCGCTCCATTTCCTCCTCATCACGAAGATCACACACAATAGTTGGGTGCATATTGCCATCCCCAGCATGGCCGAAGGTACCGATGGTTACATTGTAATCCTTGGCAGCCTTTGTAACAATCCGCAGGAACTGGGTCAGCTTGCTTCTTGGAACTGTGGCATCCTCGACGAAGGTGGTTGGACGGAGTTTTGCCAGACATGGCAGTGCCATACGGCGGGCAGTCCAAAGCTGCTCCTTGTGTTCAGGAGATTTGGCCAGAGTAACCTCAGCAGCATTATTTTTCTTCAGTACCTCAAGAACCTTTTCCTTTTCATCAGCCACAATAACAGGATGACCGTCAACCTCCAGCAGAAGAATAGCAGCTGCATCCGTTGGCAGACCCACGTGCATAAAGTCCTCAACTGTACGGATGGAAGCATTGTCAAGGATCTCCATGGTGGCTGGGATAATTTTGGCAGCAATAATATCAGATACTGCATTGCCCGCATCCTCAAGTGTATTAAATACAGCAATCATGCTGGCCTGGGCCTCTGGCTTTGGCACCAGCTTCAAATATGCCTTTGTCACAACTCCCAGAGTTCCCTCGGAGCCGGTAAAGAGCTTTGTCATATCATATCCAGAGACATCCTTTACATTCTTGCCGCCAGTATGAATAATATCACCATTTGCCAGAACCACTTCAAGGCCCTGAACATAATTCTTGGTGATACCATACTTCAAACCACGAAGGCCACCGGAATTTTCATTAATGGTGCCCCCCAGACTGGCTGTCTTGACAGTACCAGGATCAGGAGGATAAATGAGGCCATGTGGTGCAACATAATCATTGATATCCTGAACCACAACGCCAACCTCAACCTCAGCAATAAGATTTTCCAAATCCAGATCCAGAATCTTGTTGAACCGCAGCATCAGCAGTACAATACCGCCCTTTAAAGGCGCAGTACCAGCAGACAGATTCGTGCCGGACCCCCTTGGATAAACCGGAATCTTATGCTCATTGGCAAATTTCAATATAGCGGATACCTCCTGTACATTCCCAGGGGATACCACCACATCAGGCATATAAACATGTCCCGGAGTTGCATCATAGGAATATGAGTACAGGGCCTCTTTGGAATGAAGAACATTTTCTTCCCCGACAATCTTCTTCATCTCGGCAATCAATTGATCTTTTTCCATACTTACTCTCCTTTATAATAAATCCAAAAACACCGATAACATCCTATTATAAATTTGTTCGACAAATCTGAATTTAATCCTTCTTTTGAAGATAAAAAAATAAAATATATTCTGGTGACAAAATATTAATATTTATAAAACAAAAAGGATTCCTGCCATAAAGTCATTTATGACGGGAATCCAAATATTTTAGTTTTATGTCTGACAACTGTTTAAAGTTTTTTTACGCCATCCTTGTCAACCACTGCATATACCAGCTTAATGGCAGGTGGCTGGTCCTGGCTGAAGGTCAATGCCTCCAAATATCTTTCTGCTGCCGGCTCCACCAGCTCTGGCTTCGAGGCATACAAATTAGCCAGCACATCCCCTTTTTTCACCTTATCACCGGTTTTTCGGAAAAGAACAATCCCCGCCGTTGGGTCTATGGCACTTTCCTTAGTCTCTCTGCCTGCCCCCAGCATGGTAGAAGCATTTCCTATAGCCTCAGCGTCCATGGCGAAAATATAGCCATCAGTTGGAGATTTTAATTCATAGCAAATTGGTGCCACAGGGAACTTGCTGTTGTCTTCCAGTACAGGGGTATAGGCCCCCTGGGCCCTGGCCATTTCTATAAGCTTTTTCAGGGCACTGCCATCAGCGATATGCTGCTTAACCATGGCAATACATTCATCCATTGTTCCCTTGCCGGCCATGGTCAAAAGTGCTGCCGACAATTCCACAACTCCCATGGTCAGCCCCTTCGGGCCACGATCATTCAAAACATCAACAATCTCCTTTACCTCCAGAGCATTGCCGATATTATTACCTATTGGCACATCCATATTGGTTACAAAGGCCATAGTGCGTCGACCGTTGTGTTCGCCAATTGCCACCATTTTCTCAGCCAGGGTAATGGCATCAGCCTCGTTTTTCATAAAGGCACCGCTGCCACATTTTACATCAAGCAATATACAATCAGCCCCAGCCGCCAGCTTCTTGCTCATTATGGAGGAAGCAATCAGGGGGATACTTGGCACACTTCCCGTTACATCACGAAGGGCGTAGAGAATCTTATCAGCAGGGGCAAGATTTCCGCTCTGGCCTATGACGCTTACCCCGATATCATTCACCTGTTTTAAAAAAGCTTCACGGTCCAGAGAAGTACGATAGCCCGGAATTGATTCCAGCTTATCCACCGTCCCCCCTGTATGGCCCAGCCCACGGCCACTCATCTTGGCCATTTTTACTCCGCAGGCCGCCACAATAGGGGCGATAGCCATGGTAAACTTATCCCCCACGCCGCCGGTGGAGTGCTTATCCACCTTTATGCCTTCAAT
Organism: Anaerovibrio sp. RM50; assembly: GCF_000622005.1. Taxonomy (GTDB): domain Bacteria; phylum Bacillota; class Negativicutes; order Selenomonadales; family Selenomonadaceae; genus Anaerovibrio. The sequence goes on from NZ_JHWV01000001.1 coordinate 239,119, forward strand.
AGATGAGAGATCCACCATATCCCCGGAATGGGCCATGGCCAAAGTAAACTCAGCCAGCTCCGGATCCGTCATGCCCCGAAAATATATGGCCATCAGCAATGCCGATATTTGATAGTCGGGAATGGTTTTAGCCACACAGCCATCGATAAAGTATTTTATTTCCTCATTGGACAAAGCACCGCCATCACGCTTTTTGGCGATTATGTCCACCATACGAAAATGTTTTTTACCCATTAAATAAGTACCCCCACCTAATATTTATATCAGCAGAAGTCATCCAAAAATGACCATTCTTCCTCCAAAGACATATCCCCATCGGTGACTTCATAGGCTATGGCAATCATTTCACCTGGTTTATTTGGATTCTTGATAACCGGTTCTATCACATCCCCAAGGCGGCGGGTGAAAAGTCCCCTGGTCAGGTTTAAAACCGTACCATCAGCCAGCTTCCAGCCTACCTCACCATTATCAAAGGCAATCTTTTCTGCCCCCTGTGGTGCCAAAAATCTGATTTCAGCCAAACTATCCTTTTCCCCGTAAGGAATCATGCTGAAATATCCAGTTTCGCCCCCCTGGAAGTTGTAGCTGCCCATATAGCTGTTGATTACAGCAGGGTCAACCTTCTCCACGAACTTATCCGCATCCAGGGTCTTAACCACCTTGGCAGGATTGCCCACCACTACGCTGTAGTCAGGCACATCCTTTGTAACAACGGAGCCAGCCCCCACTATGGAGTGTTTTCCCACAGTAACTCCCGGCAAGATCGTTGCCCCGGCGCCAATCCATGCAGCCTCTTTTATAACCACCGGCTTACATGTCAAAATCTGACGCTCATAAGGATCATGGTTATTGGAAAGAACAGAAACATTTCCCGCAATCTGTACATGGTCCTCAATGGTAATGCCCCCACGGGCCATGGCAAGAAAATTGCTGTTAATATAGACGTTCTTTCCTATGGAAATATTCTCAGCACAAACCGCCGATAAAGGTGCAACTATATAGCTTCCCTCACCAAAGCGGTCACCAAATATATCCTTAATTGCCGCCATATATTCATCCGTACGCGGCATGGTGTGATTCAGGGTAAAGAGCTTCTGCTCCAGGCGGACTGCCCTCTCTTTATCTGTTTCCTTAAGCTTTCTTAAATCCACTGTAAATTCTTCCATACTGATATCCCCAAACTCTCTTTTAATTTTAAACACTATGTAAATTTTACACCAAGATACAAAAAATTGTAAACTGCAAAGACAAACAAAGCCCCCGCCAGCAGAGTATACACTCCGACAGCAGGGGCATCATATTAAGCTTTTGGCTTAACTATATATTATTTTACACCCAGGGTAATATTCTCACCGTTAATGTTCCACTCCTTGGTGAAACCATCAGTGGAACCATAAGTAATGCCATCGCAGAGGACAATGCTCTTTACCATATCCTCATTGCGGGACAGAATGTCGGTAAGCTTGTCATTGCCGGCCGCAAATACAGTAATGCGGTCAGTAACCTCGAAGCCATTCTCCTTGCGCATGGTCTGGAGCTTGGAGATAATCTCGCGAACAAAGCCCTCCTCAACGAGCTCAGGAGTCAAGGTTGTTTCAAGGGCAATAGTAACCTTGCCATAGCGCTGGGTTGCAAAGCCTTCAGTCTGGGACATGGTAATATCAATATCCTCAGGAATCAGCTCTACCTCGCCGCTCTTTAAGGACAGCTTCAGTTTGCCGGTCTTATCCAGCTCTTCCTTGGCAGCAGCACCATCCAGAGTTGCCAGAGCAGCCTTAACCTCGCCAATCTGCTTGCCTACCTTAGGACCAAGCACCTTGAACTGTGGCTTCAGGGTATAGGAGAGGTATTCCTCCATATCATCCTTGAACTCAACATGCTTCACATTCAGCTCACCAGCCACGATTTCCTTGAAGAAATCATCCAGCTGGCTGTCAGCCTTAACAAAGATATTACCGATAGGCTGACGATTCTTGATATTAGAAGCATTACGGGCAGCACGGCCAAGAACTACAACCTCCAGTACCAGCTCCATGTTCTTCTCCAGCTCAGCATCAATAAATGCCTCATTTGCCACTGGGAAGTCGGTAAGATGTACTGAAATAGGAGCTTTGTCATCAACACTGCAAACCAAATTGCGGTAAATGCTCTCAGTGATAAATGGAACCATTGGAGCAGACAGCTTAATAACAGTAACCAATGCAGTGTACAGAGTCATATAAGCGTTAATCTTATCCTGGTTCATTTCCTTGCCCCAGAAACGCTCACGGCTGCGACGTACATACCAGTTGGACAGCTCATCCACAAATTCCTGCAATGCCTTGGCAGTCTCAGTAACCTTGTAGTTGGCCAGATTGTTGTCAACGGTCTTGATAAGGGTATTGAGACGGGACAGAACCCACTTGTCCATTACGGAAAGCTTGTCATAATCCAGCTCATGCTTGGTAGCATCAAAGTTATCGATATTTGCGTACAGTACATAGAAGGCGTATGTATTCCACAGAGTACCCATGAACTTGCGCTGGCCCTCCTGAACCGCATCATCATGGAAGCGGTTTGGCAGCCAAGGGGCACTGTTTTCGTAGAAGTACCAGCGAATAGCATCTGCGCCATGCTTGTTAAGGGCATCCATTGGGTCAACGGCGTTGCCCTTGGACTTACTCATCTTCTTGCCGTCCTTGTCCTGAACATGGCCCAGAACGATTACGTTCTTAAATGAGGAATTATCAAAGAGCAAGGTGGAAATTGCCAGCAGTGAGTAGAACCAGCCACGGGTCTGGTCAACAGCCTCGGAAATGAAGTCTGCAGGATAACGCTCCTCAAAAATCTCCTTGTTTTCAAACGGATAGTGCCACTGGGCAAATGGCATGGAACCGGAATCGAACCAGCAGTCAATAACCTCTGGTACGCGCTTCATTTCCTTGCCGCAATCCGGACACTTAATGGTTACATCGTCAATATATGGACGGTGCAGCTCAATATCATCAGGGCAATTGTCGGACATGGACTTCAGCTCTTCAATGGAGCCAATGGAATGCTGACAGCCACAGGAGCACTCCCAGATATTCAGTGGGGTACCCCAATAACGGTTACGGCTGATACCCCAATCCTGAAGGTGCTCCAGCCACTCCCCAAAACGGCCGGTGCCAATGGAATCAGGCAACCAGTTAATGGTCTTGTTATTGGCAATAAGCTTTTCCTTAACGTCGGTCATCTTGATGAACCAGGACTCACGGGCGTAGTAAATCAGTGGAGTATCGCAGCGCCAGCAGTGTGGATAGCTATGCTCGAACTTAGGAGCCTTAAACAGGGCACCGGAAGCCTTCAAATCATCAAGAATCAACGGATCTGCGTCCTTAACAAATACCCCAGGCCACTTGGTCTCCTCAGTCATGCTGCCCTTGGCATCAACGAACTGAACAAAGTCCATATCATACTTGCGGCATACACGGGCATCGTCCTCACCAAAGGCAGGGGCAGTATGAACGATACCTGTACCATCAGAGGTGGTTACATAATCGTCACACATTACATAGAAGCACTGCTTCTTGATCTTGCCCTCAGCAAAATTATATAGAGGCTCGTATTCCCTGCGCTCCAAAGCCTTACCCTTGAAACGCTCCACGATTTCAACCTTGACAGCCTCCTCAGGGTTTTCCTTGGACTTCACCCCGGCAAATACGCTTTCCACCAGTGCCTCAGCCAAAATCAGATACTCACCGTTGCATTTCACCTTTACGTAATCCACATCGGCATTTACTACCAGACCCAGATTTGAAGGCAGTGTCCAAGGGGTGGTGGTCCATGCCAGGAAGGAGGTATTCTCCTCGCCCTTCACCTTGAAGCGTACAATAGCGGAACGCTCCTTAATATCCTTGTAGCCCTGGGCAACCTCGTGGGAGGAAAGAGGGGTACCACAGCGAGGGCAGTAAGGAACTACCTTATGGCCCTTGTAGAGAAGGCCCTTCTTCCAGATTTCATTAAGAGCCCACCAAACGGACTCAATATAATCGTTTTCGTAGGTAATATATGGATTGTCCATATCTGCCCAGAAGCCAACCACGTCGGAGAATTCCTCCCACATGCTCTTGTACTTCCACACAGACTCACGGCACTCCTTGATGAATGGCTCAATGCCGTACTTTTCGATCTGCTCCTTGCCATCAAGGCCCAGCTTCTTCTCCACCTCCAGCTCAACAGGGAGACCATGGGTATCCCAGCCGGCCTTACGGAGAATCTTCTTGCCCTTCATGGACTGATAGCGTGGCAGCATATCCTTGATAACACGGGTCAGAACATGGCCAATGTGTGGCTTGCCGTTGGCTGTCGGCGGACCGTCATAGAAAGTAAAGGTATCGCAGCCCTCGCGGATATCAATACATTTCTTGGCAATGTCGTTTTCCTTCCAGAATTTCAGGATTTCTCTTTCGCGCTGAACGAAATTCAGGTTTGTGTCAACCTTGTTGTACAAATTGATTACCTCCTGTTTGGTTTGAAATAGGACATGGCTATCACGCAAAATAAAAAGACTCCACCCCAAAACAGGATGAAGTCCAACTTCACTATACCACCTATTTCGTATACCATCATATACTATCTCTGTAACGGGAGATCCCGGCTCAGCCTACTCTGTATATATATTAAGAAATTTACATATATATACATTTTGACCTGCTACTCCGAAGTGATTTTCATCAGCTGATACTCCCGCATGGCTTCCACCATCCCATGCTCGCTAGGGGTTTCACATACAGATTACTTTCTTCTTCATTGTCTTTATATTCTTAAACTGCTTGAAATTGTACCACAAATGGCACTTTTCTGCAATAAGAAATGTACGACTATCTGTCCTTAGATGTCAAACTTCTTTATTACAGCAGGCTCCTCGTGAAGGGAGAAAAGCTCGGAAGACGGGCCAGCATATTTCTTACGTTGGTAATGTTCTTCTTAGGATTAATTCCCTCCAAATAATCCTTGATGGAAAAAGTAATAGCTACGTCACTGTTGTGTTTCATTTTTTATCAACCTTTCTTTTGAATAAAATATACTATTTTAAAAAACATGAAAACAATTTGTCTTGCCAAAACATTATAGTTTCATATCACAACTATTTTTATTTGTAAACATGCTGAATGGAATAAAAAATGGAGCGTCGCACCTTCTGGTTGCAACGCCCCATAATAATACTCACAGCACTATTTATTTCAGTTCCAGACCTCGGATATATTTTCCTGGGCCTGAACAATGCCCCGTCTGTCGCAATAAACTTTTATTGCGCTGCGATATTTTTCCTCACCAATAGATTCCGGAAATACCACTGTAAAATCCGTTTCAGCAGGATTATCAGTAATGGTCTCACTCATTTCGATATCCCCCACAGGGTTATATTTTACTATAGCCAGCATACAGCCCTTGGCCTTGCCGCGTGCCAGATTACCCTTATAAGCCCATTTTTCAATGGAATAAGTGCCATCCTGCTTTTCTACCCGCCACCAGGAAACCAGTGCCTTGCCGGAAGCATTAAAATCCACTACGCTGGTGCGAAAGCTGTCAATGCTGTACACCTCGCCCCTATAGGTAAACTCCTTGCCCCAGATGGCAGCTTCACCGCTGTTGGAGCCGATATTTTGTGCCAAAAACAATATCATAACTGCCACAAAGATTCTGCAAATTATTGATAGCTGTTGTCTTAACATATACAATCCCTCCAGCTCAAATATTTTCACTTGAGTAGATTATAACATAATACTTTATTTCAGTTCCAGACCTACTGGGCAGTGGTCACTGCCGAAGATTTCATTATAAATGGTGGCGGACTCGATTTTATCATCGAGGCGGTTGGATATAAGGAAATAGTCTATGCGCCATCCGGCGTTGTTGGCCCTGGCCTTTCTGAGGTAGGACCACCACGTATAAGCTCCCGTTACATCGGGATATACTTTTCTGAAGGTATCCGTAAATCCGGCCTGAAGAAGCTCCGTAAATTTCTGGCGTTCATCGTCGGTAAAGCCGGCGTTTTTATGATTGGTCTTTGGATTCTTCAGGTCGATTTCCTTGTGGGCCACATTTAAATCGCCGCAGATAATCACCGGCTTCTTCTTGTCCAGGCCACACACATAGCCCTTGAAGGCCTCCTCCCAGGTCATGCGATAATCCAAGCGGGCCAGTTCCTTCTGGGAATTAGGAGTGTAAACAGTTACCAGATAGTAATCCTCAAACTCCATGGTGATAACCCGTCCCTCATGGTCATGCTCCTCCATACCAATTCCATAGGTTACATCTATTGGCTCCACCCTGGTAAATATAGCTGTGCCGGAATATCCCTTCTTTTCCGCGCTGTTCCAGAACTGCTTGTATCCTGGCAAATCAAGGATAGCCTGCCCTTCCTGCATCTTGGTTTCCTGAAGGCAGAACACATCAGCATCCATATCCCTGAAGGACTCCATAAATCCCTTCGTCAGACAGGCCCGAAGGCCATTAACATTCCATGATACAAAACGCATACACTATCCCCCCATTACCCCTGAGTTGGGTCACCCACCATCAGGAGATACGCAATTACAATAATACCCAGAACTATACGGTAGTAGCCAAATGGCTTAAAGTCGTTGTTCTTAATATATCTCAGCAGGAACTTAATGGAAATAACAGATACCACAAAGGCAGTGGCCATACCGATGACCAAAATCAGCATTTCCGCCCCGGTGAAATGAATACCAAACTTAACAATTTTCAAAAGGCTGGCGCCAAACATAACCGGTATTGCCAAAAAGAAGGTAAACTCAGCTGCCACATATCGGGAAGCACCAAAGAGAATACCGCCTAAAATGGTGGAACCGGAACGGGAAGTTCCCGGCACCAGGGAAAGTACCTGGAACAGGCCAATAATGAACGCTGTCTTATAGCTCAGCTTATTCAAATCCGTCACTGCTGGAGTGCGGTTCTTGTTATAGTTTTCCACCACTATAAACATAATACCATAGAAAATCAAGGTAAAGGCCACCACGGGAGCCGTCATGAAATGCTCCTCCATGTACTTATTGAACATAAGTCCAATGACAGCCGCCGGCAGGCAGGCGAAAATTACCTTGAACCACAGCTGATAGGTTTCCCTTTTTTCGCTTCTGGTTTTGTTGGCAGAAAAGGGATTCAGCCTGTCAAAGTTGAGTACAACTACAGCCAATATTGCCCCCAGCTGTATTACCACCAGGAACATATCCATAAAGGACTTGGAAACGTCCAGCTTAATAAACTCGTCCACCAAAATCATATGACCGGTGCTGCTGATAGGAAGCCATTCCGTCAGTCCCTCAACAATACCCAATATGACAGTCTTAATCAGTTCCATAAAACTCAAATCCACTTTTATCTCTCCCTATATTTAATTCAAACAGAAGAATTATACCACAAAGAAAGTAAAAAGTGGAAAAAAATAAAAGAAAAACCTCATCCACCGTCTACGACGGTCCCCCTTCCCCAAAGGGGAAGGCTTATGGTAGAGCCTTCTCCTATGGAGAAGGTGTCAGCCGCAGGCTGACGGATGAGGTCTACTATTTATTCACTTAATAGCTGCCGCTGCCGCCACCATTACTGCTGCTGCCTCCCGAGCTGCTGGAGCTCCTGCTTTCGCTCCTTTCCCGTTTGGTCCTGCTTACTGTAGTGTGCAGGAATGTATCAGACTGATGGGTAATGTTCACTGAGTTGCGGTCCAGATAATCATCTGCCTGGCTCACATGCTGCACGTTGCTCATCTTGCCCCGCAAGTAGCTGACGAACAGATACCCCAATCCAAAGGAGCACAGTGCGCCAAGGATTAATCCCATAATACTGAACTCATTGGCTGGGTCCCATGGCTCTCCCTCCTCCTCGTAATAATTCAACAATTCATCTACCTTATCGGCATAATTGTTAAAGGCCCCATTATAATCGTCCTTATGGTCCTTTATCTCCGACAAAAATACTTCCTTTATGGCCGGAAAACCATTTTCATCGGTGATGCGCTGGCGCATATTATTGTCAGTGGTAACAGACCATTTTCTTGCACTTGGACAAATCACCAGCATAATGCTGCCGTTGTTATGTGCCTCATCACGATAATACTTGTTGAGAACATCATCAGCAAATGCCTTGATTCCCTTCTCAGTTCCCGTGCGTGAATCCTTTGGTATGGTCATTACAACCGCCCGGACATTGTGCTTCTGCTCAATCCCATTAAGTTTTTTCTCCAAAGCCGCCGCCTGTTCAGGGGTTATTAACCCTTCCATATCATGGACGCTGGCGGCTGCAAGATTATCAGGCAACTCCGTATTTACATCGGCCTGTTTTTCCGTTTGGGTTACAGTATTCGTTACCTTTTTTACTTTGGTAGTCTCTGCCATGACGGGCATGGAAAATGCAAGTAAAAGCAACAGGGACATAAAAATCGTAAATATCTTTTTCATTTCTCTGCCCCCTGTCCTAATCCGCCATAGCTTCCATGATAATCAACACTATCCACTTGCAGATGAAATAGGTTATAGGCAATGTAATGAGGCTTGCAAGCCCCCAATACATCTTGGCCTTGTTTTCATCCACCGGCAGCTCACCTACCAGCTTGCCTGTCTGACCGTTCATAACGAAGGTATAGGGTTTGTCCTCATACTTGGTGGTCAAAATCCATACAGGGGCCATGGCATATTGTTCCTTGCCATCGGTTCTGATGACACTCAAATGCTCGGTACTGCAGGAGTCATAGCCATCCACTGTATACCGCAGCACTCCATCTGCCGATTCTTTAATTCTCACCTCAGCATTTGGCAGGGCCTCCTTGGCATCAACATCGTATTTATCTGCCAAAAAGCCTGCCATATAGGAGGTATTAAATGGAACCAGCTGGCTATAATCAAATGGCTCAATACTTTCCATCCAAGTATCGTCCATTTTCACACTGCCATCCACCGGTACATTGTAAAAATTCATAGTACCGGCGCGGTGAACCTTGTAGTGATCAGTTTCCGTAACGTCATAGTCCCCTTCAGTATAGCAGCGGGTTTTGGTGGCACTGTACTCAGCCTCAGCCTCCACGGATTCATTAAAGAGCCAATATGGTACATACATACCCTGAATGGCCTCTACTCTGGCTTTGGAAGCAAAATTGCTTGGTAGGAGCCATTTACCCCTGTGGTATGCCGCAAAAGCAAGCTTGGCATCCTGCTTGTTCCTTTGGAAAGGAATAACCATATCAGGGCGAAGCTGTTGTTCATAACGGCCCGGCACCATGGTAGGGTTGCCACAATAGACACATTCAGTGGCCATTGTATTGTTATCGCAAACTATTTCTGCACCACAGGAGGAACAGGTCATGGCCTTCAGGATGGCAATTTCTTCTGCATCCCAGGCTCCCCCTGCCGCTTCCATCTCAAACTGCTTTTTCTCTATTTTTGCATCCTTGGCCTTATTGGCCTCAGCTGCCGCAGCTTCCTGTTCTGCGTAAAGCTTTTCCAGTTCCTCTACTGTAAATTCCGCCTCGCAGTATTCACATTTTATCCTGCTGCCACTACCAGGAGTATAGGCAAGAGGTGCACTACAGCTTGGACACTTATAGTTTACCGAGGTATCTGCCATATTCATCCCCCTATCATGTATTATTTCAACTACACCTCATCCGGTATTATCAGGGCACCGACGGGCTTTGCCCTAGTACCATTGGGTGCTTCCCCAAAGGGGAAGGCTATATTCACTGAATGTCATTTTCGTCAAATACGTCACCGCATTCAGGACAGAATTTAGGCGGATGATGAGGATCCTCTGGCTGCCAGCCGCACTTGTCACACTTATAAAGAGGTGCATCAGCCGGCTTCTTGGCACCACAATTAGGACAGAATTTCCCCTGATTTACACTGCCACAGCTGCAGGTCCAGCCCTGTGGTTCTGGCTTTTTGGCACCGCACTGGGTACAGAACTTGCCGGTATTTTCATGTCCGCAGGAGCATTTCCAGGTATCCCCAGTTGGAGCTGCTGCCGCAGGCGGTGGAGTCTGAGGTGCCTGCTGTTGTGGTTGCTGAGCCTGCTGAGCTTGCTGTTGCTGCATTGCTCCCATCTGCATCATATTAGCTGCAGCATTGCCCCCCATATTGTTGGCCATGCCCATGCCCATAAAGGCACCCATGGCACCAGTACCAGACTCATTGGAAGCTGCCATTTTCATGCTGTCAGCAGTGGAGCCTGCCATCTGGAGTCCTGCCATGTGCATATTTCCCATGCTGGCATAACGCTGGTAGTCCTTAATCTTTTCTTCATCTTCGTCGCTGGCCTTTACGCTGCTGACACCGAAGGAAACGATCTCAATACCTCTGAGGTCACGCCATTTCTGGCTGAGGAGATCGTTTAAGGTATCTGCCAACTCATCCACATGACCCGGAATACTGGTGTATTTAATTTCCTTTTCGGACAGCTTGGCTAAAGCAGTCTGGAGCTTGGTCATCAGCTCAGACTTAAGCTGGCTGTCAATTTCCTCTCTGGAATAGGAATCACTTATATTGCCGCTGAGATTTGTATAGAACAAAATTGGATTGGTAATACGATAACTGTATTCACCAAAGCACCGCAGGGAAACCGTCATGCTGAGGCCACTGCGGGGATCAAAGGTTTCAAATGGCACAGGACTTGGAGTGCCGTATTTATTGCCGATGATTTCCTTGGTATTAACAAAATATACCCGCTGATCCTTCCCCGGATCTCCGCCAAAGGTAAAACGCTTGCCAATTTCACCAAAGATAGCTTTTACATTGTCTGCCAAGCCCCCGGTAAATACTGATGGCTGCAATGAGGTATCATATCTGTACTCACCTGGCTCGGAGCAAATATCCACCACCTTGCCCTGTTCCACGATTATCATGCACTGGCCGGTATTTACTGCCACCACAGAGCCATTGGAAATTACATTGTCCTCGGCGCTGGTATTGGAGCTGCGCCCCTGACTGCTGGTTCTCTTTTGCCCTTTCACAATGAGCAAATCAGCCGGTATGCTGTCACAATAAATAAATTCTTTCCACTGGTCAGCCAAAGTACCGCCAACGGCTCCCATAGCTGCTTTAATAAGGCCCATAGATATACCTCCCATAAAATAAATTAACCTTTAACATTCGTTACTCAAATCAACAATACTACAATTATGTATTCTATATTTATTACTAAAAACCTTTTATTATCCAAAGAAATGTGACTTTTGCTCCATAAAACAAAAAAAGAGACACCTTTTAGGAATTGCCCAAGCAATCATGAAAAGTGTCTCCCCATGTTTTAACAATTTATTTAAGTACTTCCGTCATACGCCCCAAAGGCTTGCTGATGTCCATGTGCCCCTTTAGGGTATACACATTGCGTCCCTCAATGGTAATCTGAACCTTCTTTATTTCAGGGAACTCAGTAAGGGTATTTACAATGGATCCCACTAAAAATTCCTCACCGGTGGAGCCCCCATTGAAATGCTTTACAAGGCCCTTGTCGAAATCCACCCTGGCGGTGTCACCATTGACTGTGACCCCCAGCAGCTTGGCCTGCTTTGGTATCACCGTGGCTAGCTTGCTGTCGTCAGTACCCTCCATCAGAGCATCCACGGCCGCTTTGTACTTGGTGGTGCCCGCCAGCTTAACTGTCTTGTCTACTGCCACCAGCTTTGTGGCATCACTGTTAGGGAAATAAATCTTCACAGTGATTTTTTCCTCTGTCGGTTTTTCAGTATTGTTTTCTACCACAGTTTTTTTACCATTGTCAGTCGGCTGTTTATTCTCCTGATCGCAGCCGGCTACAGCAAATGCCATAACCATTATCATTATAACTGCGATAATTTTCCTTATCTTCATTATCTGAATCCTCCCTTATCTTCCCACACGCCGGAAGTAGTTGCTTATTCCCTTGCATATTGCCAGGGCCATGGCGTGCTGCACATCTGCACTGGCCAGCATATTCTCCTCATAAGGATTTGAAATAAATGCTGTCTCCACCAATGTGGCCGGAATCCATGAATTTCTCAGCACATAAAAATTTGCACTGTGAATCCCTCTGTCATAAAGGCCTGTTGCTGCCACCATCTCATTTTGTATAAGCTGGGACAGCATAGAATCTCTGGAGCTGTGGCCATAATAATATGTGCTGGTGCCATGGGCAGAAGATTTGGTGAAGGCATTGCAGTGAATGCTGACAAAAATATCTGCATCCGGGTGCCGTCTGGCCACATTTACCCTTGCCTGAAGCTCCTGCTTGTCTGTGGCATTGGGACCATATACATCCACATCTGTGTCACGGGTCATTACCACATTTGCACCATTTAATTGGAGAATTCGGGCCACATCCTGGGATATTTTAAGGGTTATGTTCTTTTCCTTTACACGGCTTGGTCCTATGGCCCCAGTATCAGTGCCTCCATGTCCCGGGTCGATGACTACTGTATGTCCCTCTACGCCATCTAGTCGTTCATCCCCCACAGCCTTATTGACCGACCCCTTATCCGCCGCAATCTCAATTACCAACCGATAAGGCTTTCTGTTCTTTTTATCCACCTCTGCAGTATACACCTTGTATTCGTGGTCCTCCAGGTTATCTGTCACCGCAATGGTGGCCACCATATCCCTATGATCATTTTTCAACGTCATGTATCTGGCAATTTTACGGTCAAGACCTATATTTTTCTTTACATCTCCCCGGTTGGTGTTATTTAGCTTTACCACCAGCTGAAATGGTTTGTCAGGGTTTTGGCTCACCTCGTATTCCAAATTCCCTTTGTTCATGCCCATTTCAATGCGGACCCAGTTTCGTCCGTCGCCATCTTTATAGGTATTGTAGTGAAAATAATTTAACGTGTGATTTACCACCGCCGCCTGGGCCGGCACATAGCTGACCCCCATAAGGCCCACGACACAGCAAACCATTATAAGCAACTTACACCATAGTTTTTTCAATGACATTCGCTCCTTATCAGTCTTCCATAAGCTCCATGGCTTCCTTTAGGGCCGCCTGGGTTGAAGCCTTGTCCTTTTTAAATTCCAGCATTATATAGTTGCCTTCATTTATATCCTTTGGCAGCATACTGCAGGGAATTTCAATCTGGTACTCATCCTCACCTAAAAGGATTACTGCCAGATCCTCTTCGATTCTGTCAACATACCCTGAAATCATTTTACCTCTCTCCCTTTACAGAATAGGTTTTTCCGTCAGTTTCAACGGTTACGGTGCCGTTCTTGTCAGTTTCCAAAGTATTAATATTCAGCTTCTTAAATGTCTGCATTGTCTCCTTATGGGGGTGTCCATAGGAATTATTGACACCACAGGAAATAATTGCATATTCCGGCTGAATGGCCTTTACGTAGCTGAAGCTTGAAGATGTGTGGCTGCCATGATGGGGAGTCTTGTACACCTTACAATTGATATTTTTACCATATCTGGCCAAAATGTCCTTTTCAACGTCCTTTTCCGCATCACCGGTAAGGAGCATGGAAAAATCCCCAAATTTTAATATGCCCACAATAGATTCATTGTTCACATTTACTTTTTTATCTGCCTGCAAATCCCTGGTATCCTGCTCAATTATCTGAGTAGTTGGGCTAAGTACCGTAAAGGTAACACCCTTGCCAAAATCCAGCACATCATCGGCCTTTACCTTTATCTGCTTGGTGCCCTGGGCCTTTGCCGCCTTTAAGGCATTGCGGAAAGCAGCGCTGGCAGAGGGGATACCATTATGAATCAGTTCCGTAACCCCATATTTTTTGATCACCTTGGCCGCCTTGCCAATGTGATCTGCATGGGCATGGGTCATAATCAGCTTGTCAATATGGGTAATGCCTTCCTTGTCAAGTGCCGCAAAAAGCTGAGTGTTTTCCTCGTTCTTGCGGTTCTCCTCCCGATATTTGTCGTCACCGGTATCAATGAGGATAATCTGCTCCCCCGTATTGATAAGAATGGCATCTCCCTGGCCCACATCAAGGACCTTGACTACAAGCTTCCCCTGAATCCCGGGCTGGTCCTGTGCCTCCGCCGCAGCTGAATTTCCTGAATTATCCGAAGTGGCACCGCCGGAAACAGCCCCCTGACTACAGCCAGATACCAGCATAGCCAGAGTCATAACCATTACGGCGAGATATTTATATATTCTTTTAATCACCTTGTCACCGACCTTATCGTTTATTGCGCACATTGACCACATAGAGTCTGATGCCAAGCATAATAAGCCATGCCACAACGCTGACTATCACCACATAATCAATGGTCTGCAAGTCGCTGAAATTTGTCATGGCCAAGACCGCCACAATAAGCACCAGCATCAGCCAGTCAGATTTATTCATACCTTCTATCTTCATAAAAAGCCTCCAAAAACAACAACAATAATCCACGTTCATCACGAACACAGATACTGTATAATTATAACACTTTTAAATAATAAAAACAAAAAGCGGGGCGGAGAATTAACTCTGCCTCGCTATTGTTTTATTACAACATACAGTGCACCAATGCGGTACACCGGCTTTACAGTCTCACGGAAATCTGTTTAAAAGCCTTGGCTTCCACCAATGTTGTTTCACTATTAATAATATCTGCAGCAAGCTTAAGCTGCATGTCCACCTGGCTGTAGGAGGTACCGCCATAGGAGTTGCGATTCTTTACGCAGGTCTCCGGACTGATGGCATCGTAAATATCCTCCTCAAAGAGCTCGGACAGCTCCTTGAACTCCGCCATGGACATATCTGCCAGCCACTTGTTTTCCTCAATGCAGTGATGAACTGCCTTCCCCGATACGGCATGGGCCTGTCTGAATGGCATGCCCTTCTTTACCAGATAATCCGCCAAATCCGTAGCATTGGAAAAATCCTCTGCCACCGCCCGGCGCATTACCTCAGGGCGAACCTTCATTCCCCGCATAATACGGGCATATACTACCAGACTGAACTTGATGGTATCAATGGTATCAAATATACCCTCCTTATCCTCCTGAAGGTCCTTGTTGTACGCAAGGGGCAGCCCCTTTACAGTGCTGAGCATAGCCATCAGGTGACCAACCACTCTGCCTGTTTTGCCGCGAACCAACTCCGATACATCAGGATTCTTTTTCTGAGGCATCATGGAGGAACCGGTACAATGGGCATCATCCAGTTCAATGAAAAAGAACTCCCTGGAGCACCAAAGGATTGTTTCCTCGCTGAGCCTTGACAGATGAACCATCAAAATAGAGGCTGCTGACAAAAATTCCATAATATAGTCGCGATCAGAAACCGCATCAAGGCTGTTGGAATAAATATTGTCAAAATTCAACTGCTCTGCCACGAATTTTCTGTCAATAGGGAAGGTGGTGCCAGCCAAAGCCCCAGCTCCAAGAGGCATGATATCACAGCGCTCATATACCCCCGTAAAGCGGTCAAAATCCCGCTTCAGCATGGAGAAATAGGCCATCATGTGGTGGGAGAACAAAATTGGCTGGGCCCGCTGGAGGTGGGTGTATCCCGGCATAATAACATCACTGTATTTTTCTGCCGTCTCCACCAAAGCCTTCTGCATATCCAAAATCAGCTTCTGGACCTCCACCACCTGGCGGCGAATAAACATATGGGTGTCCAGTGCCACCTGGTCATTACGGCTGCGGGCTGTATGCAGTCTGCCGCCGGCATCACCAATGGCATCTGTAAGGCGCTTTTCAATATTCATGTGAATATCTTCCAGAGCCACCTTAAAGGAGAAGTTACCCTCTTCTATCTTCTTGTATATGTCTTTCAGACCGGCGATAATTGCATCACGATCCCCATCGGATATAATGCCTACCTTGGCCAGCATGGTGGCATGGGCAATGGAGCCCGCTATATCCTCAGTGTACATCCGCTTGTCAAAATCTATTGAAGCCTGAAAATCATTTATCATCTCATCGGTGGACTTGGAAAAACGTCCTCCCCAGAGCTGCTCAGCCATATTATTTACCTGCCTTTTCCTGCATAAGTGCCCGTACCTTCAGTGGGAGGCCGAAGAGATTAATGAAGCCCTCGGCATCAGCCTGATTGTATACATGGTCCTCCTCGAAGGTTACAAATTCCTGATTATAGAGGGAATATGGGGACTTGGCACCGGCACTCATAATGTTGCCCTTGTAGAGCTTCAGCTTAACAGTACCGGTAACGCTCTCCTGGGTGCTGTCAACAAATGCAGACAGAGCCTCACGAAGCTGACAGAACCACATGCCATCGTAAACCAGCTCACCAAAGCGGATAGCCACACCCTCCTTGAAATGATAGGTGGCACGGTCAAGGCACAGATACTCCAGCTCACGATGAGCATAGTAGAGAATTGCTCCGCCCGGATTCTCATAAACACCACGGGACTTCATGCCAACCAGACGATTCTCACAAATATCCACGATTCCAACGCCATTACGGGCACCGATTTCATTCAGCTTGTTCAGAAGATCCACAGCTCCCATGCGCTCACCGTTTACAGCAACAGGAACACCCTTTTCGAAGCAAACAGTCAGCTCCTCAGGCTTATCAGGAGCATCCTCCGGAGCCTTGGAAACCAGGAACATTTCATTATTTGGAGCATTCCAAGGGTCTTCCAGATCAGAACCCTCATGGGAAAGATGCCAAATGTTCTTGTCCATGGAATACTTCTTGTTGTCAGTAGGAATATCAATGTTGTGAGCCTTGGCATACTCAATCTCCTGGGTACGGGAAAGGAGCTCCCACTCACGCCATGGAGCAATGATAGCCATATTTGGTGCCAGAGCCTTTACAGTCAGCTCAAAACGCACCTGGTCGTTGCCCTTGCCGGTGGCACCATGGGCAATGGCGTCAGCACCTTCCTGCTTTGCAATCTCCACCAGCTTCTTGGCAATCAGTGGACGGGCAAAGGAAGTACCCAGAAGATACTTGCCCTCATATACAGCACCAGCCTTCAGAGTAGGCCATACATACTCAGTGAGGAATTCCTCGGTGAGATCGGCGATGTAGCACTTGGAAGCGCCGGAACGCAGGGCCTTGTCGTGAATAGCCTGCATATCGTCCCCCTGGCCGATATCTGCACAGCAAGCGATAACCTCGCAGCCGCCATAGTTTTCCTTTAACCACGGAATAATAACGGAGGTGTCCAAGCCACCGGAATATGCCAATACAACCTTCTTAATCTCTGCCATAATCATTATCTCCTTTGCAATTGTTTTTACCTCATCCGAGCGCTTTGCGCCCACCGACGGAGCTTTGCTCCTAGTACCCTTGGGTGCTTCCCCAAAGGGGAAGGCTATTTTAGTCTCCCATGAGAAGGGCCATAATGGCCTTCTGGGTGTGGAGACGGTTCTCTGCTTCATCAAATATTACATCGGCGTAAGCCTCCATAATCTCATCAGTGATTTCCTCACCCCGGTATGCCGGCAGACAGTGCATTACGATAACACGCTTGTCTGCTTCTTTAAGGAGCTCAGCATTGACCTGATAATCCTTGAAGATTTTTTTGCGCTCATCGTGCTCTGCTTCCTGTCCCATGCTGGCCCAGGTGTCGGTAACCACAATATCTGCCCCCCTGGCAGCCTCAAATGGATCTGTTACCAGCTTAATGGATGCGCCAGTTTCCTTGGCATCCTCAATGGCGTTTTTCATCACCTGTGAATCCGGCTCATAGCCCTTTGGGGTGGCAGCCACAAATTCCATACCAGCCTTGGCACAGCCATACATATAGGAGTTGGTCATGTTGTTGCCGTCACCTACATAAGCCATCTTCAGGCCCTTGAGATTCTTGCCCTTATGCTCCTGGATAGTTAGAAGGTCAGTCAGAACCTGACAAGGGTGTAAAAGGTCTGTCAGGGCGTTAATTACCGGTACATCAGACCACTGGGCAAATTCCTCTACCCTATCGTGGCCGAAGGTACGAATCATAATGCCGTCCAGATAACGGGACATAACCCTTGCGGTGTCCTTAATAGGCTCCCCGCGACCCAGCTGTAAATCACGGTTGGACAGGAACAGGGCCTGGCCTCCCAGCTGGTACATACCAGTCTCAAAGGACAAACGGGTACGGGTCGAGGACTTTTCAAAAATCATGCCCAAAGTCTTTCCCTTCAAAAGGTGGTGTTCAATACCAGCCTTCTGCTTGGCCTTCAGCTCGTGTCCCAAAGCCAATATTTCATTTACCTCATCCACGGACAAATCATGAATGGAGAGTAAATCCTTGCCTTTCAACATCTATCTAACCTCCCAGTATTCCATATTGTTGCGAATACTTTTGTATGCCAACAGTATATATTATACTACAGTTTTCGTATATTTTCATCCGATTGCATATTCGTATACTACTCAAAATCAGGCAACACGCTTTCCAAAATGTCACATACTTCATCAATATGTTCCTCGGTCACAATAAGTGGTGGAACAAATCTCAGCACATTGCCGGCGGTGCAATTAATGATAGCACCCTTTTCCAGACAGGCATTTACAATATCCCTTCCCGGCTTGGTAAGCTCCATGCCCAAAATAAGGCCCATGCCCCGTACCTCTTTAATGAGGGACGGGAATTTGCTCTGAAATTTCTCCAGACGGGATTTCATATAATCTCCCATTAACTCCACATTTTTGAGGAACTTGTCATCCCCCACCAGATCCAGCACCACATTGGCTGCAGCACAGGCCAGAGGATTGCCACCAAAGGTGGAACCATGATCTCCTGCATGGAATACTGAGGCCACTTTGTCACTGGCAATAAAGGCGCCGATTGGCACGCCACCGGCCAATCCCTTGGCCAGGGTTACAATATCCGGCTGCACACCAAACTTTTCGTAGGTGAAAAACTTTCCGCTGCGGCCGATGCCGGTCTGAATCTCATCAAATATAAGCAGTGCGTTGTACTTATTACAAAGCTCACGGACTTTGGTTAAATAAGCACTGTCTGGAACATGAACGCCGCCTTCCCCCTGAATGGGTTCCAGCATAACTGCCGCTGTTTTATTACTCATCAGCTTTTCCAGGGCCTCAATGTCATTATAAGGCACATAGTCAAAGCCCTCAGGAAGCGGGCCGAAGCCCTCCTGATACTTTGGCTGTCCCGTTGCCGTCAAGGTGGCAATGGTGCGGCCATGGAAGCTGTGAATAGCTGTAATAATCTGGGACTTATCTGCATCAATGCTATGGGCATACTTGCGGGCCAGTTTAATAGCTCCCTCGTTGGCCTCAGCCCCGGAATTGCCAAAGAACACCTTGTTAAGTCCGCTTAACTTGGTGAGCTTCTCCGCTGCATCAGCCTGCACCTGGGTATAGTAGAGATTGGAGCAGTGAATCATTTTCCCCGCCTGTTCAGCCACCGCCTTTACCAGCTGAGGGTGATTGTGCCCCAAAACATTTACTGCAATACCCCCCAGAAAATCGATGTATTTCTTCCCCTGGGTGTCGTAAACATATACCCCGTTGCCATGGTCCAGAACAATTTTGTATCGGGCAAAAACCGGAAGATAATCTCTGGCGTCCTTTTCATAAATCTGTTCATCAGTCATATATGTACACCCTTTCATTCTTTAAATGGATAAAATGCTAAATTATTCAATTAATTAACCATTCAATCTCTTAAACGTTAAGTTAATATACTTGCTAAATCACTTTATAACCTGGGTACCAATACCACTGGAGGTCAGCAACTCCAATATAATGGAGTGGGGCTGACGGCCGTCTATAATGTGAACTTTGTTGGTACCGCTTTCAATGGACTTCAGACATGCCTCAATTTTTGGAATCATGCCCCCGGAGATTATTCCGGTCTTGATATAGTCCTTGGCCTCCGCCACAGTCAGGGTGGATATGAAGGTATCCTTGTCCTCAAAATCCTTATAAACCCCTTCAGTATCCGTAAGGAGCAGCAATTTTTCCGCCTTCAGGGCACCGGCAATTTCCGCCGCCACATAATCGGCGTTAATATTGTAGCTTTCACCGTCCTCACCCACGCCTATTGGGGCGATAACGGGAATGTAGCCATTATCCAGCAGGGTATCCAAAATGGAAGTATCAATGGAAGCCACCTGCCCCACATAGCCAATGTCCACATCGGCCTGCTTGCCGGCCTCATCATATACTGTGGCCAGCTTCTTGGAGGCTTTAATCAGTCCCGCATCCTTGCCGCTGAGGCCCACTGCCTTAACGCCACGGCAATTAAGCATATTTACAATATCAGAGTTTACCTTGCCGTCAAGGACCATCTCCGCAATTTCCACCGTTTCCTCATCGGTTACCCTGAGGCCGCTGACAAAGGCAGAC
Organism: Anaerovibrio sp. RM50; assembly: GCF_000622005.1. Classification (GTDB taxonomy): domain Bacteria; phylum Bacillota; class Negativicutes; order Selenomonadales; family Selenomonadaceae; genus Anaerovibrio. The sequence continues at coordinate 259,359 of NZ_JHWV01000001.1, forward strand.
TGTTTGCCCACCTTCTTTAAAAAATGGGTAATATCCGGGCCGCCGCCGTGTACGATTACAGGCCGCATGCCCACATATTTCAGGAGACTAACATCCTCCATTACCTTCTGCTTTAATTCTTCATTTATCATGGCATTGCCGCCGTACTTAATGACGATGGTTTTGCCGTAAAATTCCTGTATGTAGGGCAGGGCCTCAATAAGGGTTCCCGCCCGTTTTTCTGCATCTAACATACCTATTCTCCTTTACTGCCTTCCCCTCTGGGGAAGCACCCAAGGGTACTAGGGCAAAGCCCGTCGGTGCCCGAAGGGCGGATGAGGTCATCAGGTGTGATACTCACCGTTAATTTTTACATACTCATAGGAGAAATCACAGCTCCACACAGTGGCAGCAGCATCTCCCATTCCCATTTCCACATTAATATCAATATCATGCATGGCCATTACCTTGGAAAGCTCCTCCATATCAAATTCCGCTCCCAGGCCATTGGCGTAAACAGTAATATCACCAAATTTAATAACAGTCTTTTCCGGCACCATTGGAACCCCTGCATAGCCCACAGCACAGATTACCCGGCCCCAGTTAGGGTCCTCACCGAAAAAGGCTGTTTTAACAAGGGGTGACTTGGCAATGCTCATGGCCACAGTCTTGGCATCCTCAAAGGTCTTGGTGCCATGTACATTAATGGTAAGGAACTTGGTGGCTCCTTCGCCGTCTGCAGCAATCCGCTTGGACAGCTCCTGACAGATGGTCTTTAAGGAATCATAGAATACTTTATAATCCTCAGTCCCCTCCTTGATTTCTGCATTGCCGGCCTCACCATTAGCCAGAACCAGCACGGTGTCATTGGTACTCATATCACCGTCCACGGAAATCATATTGAAGGAAACCTCCACGATGTCAGACAAGGTCTTTTGCAGGAGAGGTGCAGCGATGTTGGCATCCGTGGAAATATAGCAAAGCATGGTAGCCATATTTGGCTGAATCATGCCAGAGCCCTTTGCAATAGCTCCAAAGCGAACTTCCTTGCCCCCGATCTGTACGGCGAAGGAACAGGCCTTGGAATAGGTATCAGTGGTAATAATGGCGTTTCCGGCATTCACACTGCCATCCTCAGAAAGCTCAGCTGCAGCCGCCTTAATACCATCTGCCATCTTGTCCATAGGCAGATTAACACCAATAATGCCAGTGGAACCAACAAATACATCATAAGGATCACATCCCAGCTCAGTAGCTGCCAGCTTGGCCATTTTCTGGGCATTCTTCAGCCCCACTTCGCCGGTGCAGGCATTGGCACAGCCGGCATTTGCCACAATAGCATGAGCCTTGCCGTTCTTAAGATGTTCCTTATCCACAATAACCGGAGCCGCTGCCACGGCATTTTTTGTAAATACGCCAGCTATAGCTGCTTCCTTTTCAGTATATATCAACGCCAAATCAAGATTACCGCTCTTTTTTATACCAGCCTTAACACCGGCAGCCTTAAAGCCCTTGGGGAAGGTTACGCCGGCCTTTGCACTTTTTTCAGAAAACATACTTAATTCCTCCTATATAATTCAACAAGCTATTATGACCTCATCCGTCAGCTACGCTGACACCTTCCCCATAGGGGAAGGCTTTCTTATGGGTACATTGGAACCACATCAAGGCCCAGCTTCTCGTCGAAGCCACAGGCTATATTAAAGTTCTGCACAGCCTGCCCAGCCGCCCCCTTCACCAGATTGTCAATGGCTGAAAGGACTATTACACGGTTGGTACGTGAATCTATGTGCCAGCCCAGCTCACAGTAATTTGAGCCCCGCACATTCTTGGTGGCAGGATAGCCGTTTCGGCCAAGGAGTCTTACAAAAAATTCCTTGCCGTACATTTCCTCATAGACCTTATCCACCTGCTCCGGAGTTGCCCCTTCCTTCAGCTTTGCGTAGCATGTGCTCAAAATACCTCTGGACATTGGCACCAAATGAGGAGTGAAGTTCAGCACCGTGTTCTTTCCGGAAAGCTCAGTCAGAGCCTGCTCTATCTCAGGAGTATGTCTGTGACTTGCTACTCCATAGGCCTTGAAGCTGTCATATAATTCCGGGAAGTGATTTGGAAGCTTTGCCCCCCTGCCTGCCCCGGAAACTCCGGACTTGGCATCAATTACAATGGTATCCATATCAATAAGATTGTTCTTGGCCAGAGGCGCAAAAGCCAAAATGCTGGCAGTGGTATAACAGCCCGCATTGCCTATAATCTTGGCACCCTTTATCTGATCCCTGTACAGCTCTGCCAGACCGTATACCCTTGGAGCATCCTTGTGGATATGCTCCACCTTGTACCAGGCTTCATACACATCAGTATCATCAAAGCGATAATCAGCACCTAGGTCAATAATGCGGGTTGGCTTATTATCAAGAGCCTTGCCCACCTTCATGGCATGGCCGTGAGGCAGACCGATAAAAACGAAATCGCTGTCCTCACCAATTTTATCAATTTCCTTCATGCTTATAAGCTGCTTGTCGTAAATCCCTCGCAAATGGGGGTATATATCAGAAATATTTTCTCCTGCGTGGCTTTCAGAGGTAATGTGTACCACCTGGGCCTCAGGGTGATTATGCAATATTCTTAACAATTCGGCACCGGCGTAGCCAGTTGCACCAATAACACTAACTTTCTTCATGGTCAATTCCTCCTTGTCAATGAGTAGAGTATACACCTTTTATTCATAAAATGCAAGATTTTATTAATAATTATGCAACAATATACACAAAAAATTATCACAATTTAACTATGAAATGGAAAAATACGAACAACTGTGTTAGAATTAATTGCGTTATCAATTATGTTTACAAAAAAGGAAACAAAATAGCATGATGTTCTTGATCCGATTAATAAAAAAGCTGGTACTGCTGGCGATTCTGTTTATCATTATGTTCTGCGGCTCCTATTATTTGTCAGGAGGCACCCTGTATTTTGATGAGCCCACAACCCAGCGCATAAACCGCATAGTTTTTCTTGAGCGGGAAGTAAATAAATCCCTGAACCGGGATAATTACGTGACCATTGATGAAATGCCGGAATCCCTTACCCAGGCCGTGGTGGCTGTGGAGGATAACCGTTTCTATACACATCATGGCTTTGATCCGGAGGGTATTGGCAGAGCGGCTCTGGTGAACCTACAGTATGGCGAGGTTAAGGAGGGAGCCAGCACCATTACCCAGCAGCTGGTAAAGAATATGTTTTTGTCCCAGGACCAGACTTATGGGCGAAAGGCGGAGGAACTTCTGCTTGCCCTGGATATGGAGCTGCACTACTCCAAGGAGCAGATACTGGAAATGTATCTTAATACCATTTACTTTGGTTCCGGCTTTTATGGTATCAGGGAGGCCACCAAGGGGTATTTCGACAAGACCCCTGACCAGCTTGCCCTGCCGGAGGCAGCCATGCTGGCGGGGATTCCCAACGCCCCTTCCGTTTATTCCCCCTATGAAAATTACAAGCTGGCAAAACAGCGCCAGTTTATAGTTCTGGATGCAATGGTACGGGCGGGCTATCTAAGAGAAAATATTGCCGAGGATGCCAAAATAAAACCACTTTACCTTTCCCGCCAATAAACAAAAAGACAGCAATGCCACAAAATATATCCATTGGCTGCAGCAACGCCGCCAACAAAATTGTATAACAAAATATCTCCACATATAAAAAGAAGCCTTTACGAAATGAATCAACATTTCATAAAAGCTTCTTTTAATTTTAAGTATTACTCGTTGCCCCAGCCACGACCTACTCTGTGGTCAGGTCTCAGATATCTGTCCAGATCATTTTCTACAATTTCCTGGGCCTTCTTCTTGGCCAGCTTTTCCTTCTTGTACTTCTCGTAGTTTTCCTTGCCCATCTTCAGGATCATCTCGTCCTCTTCCTTTTTCTCCTTTGCCACAACCTTTACTCTGTTGGCATAGGCATTAAAGAAATCCCGGCAAATCTCGTTGTAGAGCTTTTCGTCACGAGGGGTTGCCTTTGGAGCAAGCTTTCTGTAGGAATACAGTACCTCATGGGACTTGGAATCCACCACATCAAAGAACACGTTCAGGCGGGTATCATTGGATACAGTGCATACGATATAGGCATCGCCGTAAGTACTTACTCTTTCCTTAAAGAGCTCCAGTGCCTTGTGACGGCCCAGGCGATAAATATCTATATGCTCCTTGTTGTTGACGGTCTTACAGAAATCCTGATAGGACATATAGCTAAAGCCTTTTTTGTTGTTCTTTATGGCCTGATCATAGATCATCTTGGTCAGTTCTTCAACAGTTGGCTCCTCATCCTGTGGAGAGAACTGAGGGTTACCAATTACAAAAGACTTTACATCCAACATTCCGTAACCGTATACAGTCTCCTTTGAAGTACCCACTTCCCAGGCAAATGCAAACTGTGTGCCCAAAATCATAACGCACATTACAGTGAGCAGCTGTATAATCTTCTTCATTAAAAATACCTCCATAAATGTCTAGATTAAATCCTTAGTAAGCAAGATGAAAACATACCGGTTTTCATCAGCCCTTACAGGGAATCTAAGTTCATCTTCATCTTTCAGATTTGATTCTCTAAGATTCCCTAGTAAAGTTTAATATAAACAGTCATGTTTGTCCATTAAAAGATTATTAAACCTGCCATAAGGAGCCAAATATGCCGGATGAACACCTGACCAAATAACCCAAATCTCAACCAAATACCCGCTTGCTGATGGCTTTTCCCGTAGCCGTGAGAGCCAAACCGCCCTCGGCAGTTTCCTTAACGGTACGTGGAAGGCTGCGACCAATGCGGTCCATAGCATCAATTACCTCATCCACCGGAATAACGGATTCCACCCCGGCCAGAGCCATATCTGCCGCCACCATGGAATGAACAGCCACAAAACCATTTCGCTTTACACAAGGGACCTCCACCAGACCTGCCACAGGATCGCAGGCCAGGCCTAAAAGATTTTTTATGGCCAGAGCCACAGCATGGCCCACCTGATCAGGAGTACCTCCCCCAAGCTGCACCATGGCAGCAGCTGCCATTCCGGCAGCGGTACCACACTCCGCCTGGCAACCGCCATAGGCCCCCGCAATGGACGCATTGGCCTCTATTACCAGACCGATTCCGGCGGCGGTAAACAAGGCATCCAGAATTTCTTCCTCACTATTGTGATTCTTTTCCGCCGCAGTTCTTATTGCCGCAGGAACAATACCACAGGACCCCGCCGTCGGGCAGGCCACAATACGGCCCATTACCGCATTGACCTCACTTACCCCCACAGCACTGGCCGCAGCTGTCATAACTGTTTTTCCTGTATAGCTTTCATCCCTGTGATTATAAATTTTTATGGCATCCCCACCAGTAAGCCCGCTGAGGGACTTATCTTTATTGTTAATTCCACGTTCAATGGATTCCTGCATTACCCGCCAGTTATTCTGCATGGATTTCAGCATATGCTCCTCACTGTCAAAGGAATGCTCCTGTTCATATTCCATGGTGATTTTACCAATGGAGGTGTTTCGCTCTTTTGCCAGCTCAATGAGCTCTTTTATAGAATTAAAATTTACCATGGTACCCTCTCCTATATAGCCGGAACAGCAAAGGCATTTTCGATAACCCCGGTGCTGCGGCAATCCTGAATAATATCCTCTGTCAGTTCTTCATCCGTCTCAATTATCATCATGGCCTGTTGTCCGCGGTTACGCCGGAACACCCGCATAAAGGCAATATTTACATGGTGCTTGGCCAATACATCGGATATTTCACGAATAACACCCGGTTTATCCCTATGAACGACAATAAGGGAAGGATACTGGCCGGTAAGGGCAATCTGGAAGGTATCAATGCTGCGTACCTCTATATTACCGCCCCCAATGGAGGCCCCCCCCACGGTTATTTGACGACCATTTACCCCTGTCATGACAAACACGGCTGTATTAGGATGGGCATCGCCTAAATCAATTGGTGCAAAGGAATAATCCAAGCCCCGCTCCCTGGCAATTTCCAAAGCATCCCGAATACGCTCATCCTCTGGTGAAAAACCAAGAAGTCCGCCTATCAGTGCCTTATCAGTACCATGGCCCCGATAGGTTCTGGCAAAGGAACCATGAAGCAATATTTCCGCCTTTGCCACGGGCTCTCCCAAAATTTTTCCTGCCATCAGCCCCAGTCTGGCCGCCCCTGCCGTATGGGAACTGGACGGACCGATCATAATAGGGCCTACAATGTCAAAAACTCCTCTCATAATAACCTCCTAAATACCCCGCAGTGAGCTTTCCCCTCAAAGACTCCCTACATAATAAAAGGACCGCAACCTATACAGTTGCAGCCCTCGACACCAAACTCCCGACAATCCTACAACTCATTTTTAGGATTGTATTGTAACTAAAAAAATTAAAGCAAATTATGTGCTTCCATGCACTTCTTCAGCAGAGCCTCATGCTCCGGCTCCATTTCAGTAAGAGGCAAACGCAAAGGCCCCGCATTGTAGCCCTTCATTCGCATGGCCACCTTCACTGGAATAGGATTTACCTCGCAGAACAGGGCACCAATGAGATCGATGAAATCAATCTGCATCTGAGAAGCTTCCTTAATCCTGCCATCAAAGAACATCTGGCAAATATCGTGTGTTTCCTTTGGCGCCACGTTAGACAATACAGAAATAACACCTTGGCCGCCCAGGGAAAGAATCGGAATAATCTGATCATCATTTCCGGAATAAACTGCCAAATCGTTACCACACTCGTGGCGAATCCTGGCAACCTGGGACAAATCCCCACTGGCCTCCTTCACAGCCACAATGCGTGGGTGTTTGGAAAGCTCCTTGAAAGTGGAAATCTGAATATTCACACCGGTGCGGGAAGGCACATTATACACGATAATCGGAATATTAACAGCATCTGCAATGGAAGTATAATGCTTTACAAGTCCCTTCTGGGTACATTTATTGTAGTATGGAGTAACCACCAGCAGTGCATCTGCCCCCACCTTCTCAGCGTACTGGGACAACTGAATGGCGTAGGCAGTCTCATTGGAGCCGGTACCTGCAACCACCGGAATTCGGCCGGCAACCTTCTCCACTGCATATTTAATAGCGGCTTTATGTTCTTCATCAGACATTGTAGCTGACTCGCCAGTAGTACCGGTAATTACAATGGCATCTGTGCCCTTTGCAATCTGGTCCTCAATAATACGGCCCAGCTCCTCGAAATTGATTCCATCTTCGGTAAATGGTGTAATAATGGCTACGCCAGCACCTCTAAAAACAACATCCTTCACAAAAAAACCTCCAAACATTGTCATGTTACATAACCAAGTTAATTATCACACGGCAGATGGACAAAGTCAATGAAAGTCCACAATAACCGTTACAATTCTTAGTCCATTACCCGGGTCATTCTGTCAAATATATCCCTGTTTTCCTCCAGAACGGTTTCGTTGCCGAAAACGCAAATATTGTCAGCCTTCATGGCAGCCTCAATGGCCTGGGCAAGATTTCTGATTTTATCCGGAGTGGTTGAAAGAATCTCATCCCTTACCTTCTGTCGCTTTTCCTGACTATATTTTCTGAAATACAGACTCTGGGCAAAGCTGCCTGTCATTTTTGGAGTCAGGGGCATATCCGCGTTGCTGATGGTACCAATAATATATTTGGTCATTTCCCGCTCGTCCGCATCAAAATTCCTCAGAAAATCAGCGGTGCCATCAAAGACTTCCAGAGTTTCCTTCAGCTTAGGATCTCTGTAGGACAGGAACATTACATTGCCGTTGCTGTTAATGCTGGTCATAGCTCCATAGGCACCACCCTGAACTCTGATCTTAATCCAGAAATACTCGTACTTCAGCATTACCTCCATTACCCGGAGATAGCCAGGCACGTCATAGCCCAGCTTAATAAGGTTGGCACCCTTGCCCACATACTGTACCTGACTGGAGGACAAAAGTGCTTCCCGATGGTTCTCCACCGGCAATTCGTAGGCGCAGGAAACAGCCTTGTCAGCTTCCTTGTTGGCCTTCAAGTTATCGATAAAGCCCCTGATTTCCTTTTCGAACATGCCATAATCAGCCTTAGGCATAGTAACACCAATTGTAAGGCGTTTGGAGCTAAAGAGCAGCTTCTGAATCTGCTGGAGTCTGGCCTTAAAGTCCTCAAATCGGTCATCAAAATTATCTGCCAGATCCTTCAATATTGGATAAAGGGACAGCTCACCCATTTCCTCAAACACGCCGTCCTTGGAAATAAAGGAGGCAAGTCTGCTGCGGGCCACGGACACGGAGGAATTCAGCATCTCCATTTCCATGCCCACCTTTGATTGGATAATCAGCTCCTTAAGGCGGGTGTCATTATCAAAGATGGTCTCATTAACCACCTCGTTCATCAGCTCCACAGCAACAGGCAGATTGCGGTAGAACACCTTGGAGGTAAGTCTGAACATCGGACGGAACTCATCCGGCTTTCCCGCAATAGGGAACACGTCAATATCTCCACCCATACCTCCGGTATAGAAGGTCATCTTTTTGCTGAGCTCCACGTAATCATTGGATTTGGTATCCACACGGCCCATAAGGTCGTTGAAGAGGAAGGCGTAAGGCACCAGCTCCTGTGGAATAACATCCATATCGAAGTATAGGGAATAATATACAATTCCCTTTGTATCCACATCGGAGAAAAGCACCTTCACCCCATCAATTTCCTTTTCCTCCAATGGGAACACACGGGCCTTCGGATTAATATCGGAAATCTTAAGGAGGGGAATTGTAGCCAAAGCCTCAGGGCTGTCAGGAGTCTGCTGACGTTTTTTCAGCTTTGCCGCAGCATCAATAAGACCCTGAATTTCCTCAGGGGTCATACCAGCCTTCACCTTGGCCAGCTTCTCCTCCATCTTTTTGGTATTTTCAGCTGCCATGGTTACACTTGGCTTTAACACCACCAGGGCTCCAAACTTATTGTCCAGCAGCTTGGTCTGAATAAGTTCCTCATAATATCTGGTGGACAGCTTCTCCCGCAGGGAAACAAGCAAGTCCTCGTAACGCAGCATAATCAATGGGTCACGGTCATAAAGCCAGCTGTTCATAAGGGTTAAATTGTAGATAAGTCCCTTTGGTGCAGTGCCAAAATCCGACTCACGGAGACGGAACTCCATGCGGTTCAGGGTACCCTCCAAAAGATTGCGGTCAACCCCCTCCTTAACGATTTTGGCGAGGGTGGTACGGATAACATCCACGAACTTATCCGCATGCCGGGGCTCAGAGCCGTTCATTTCAATACTGAAGAATGGCTGGAGCATCGCCCCATCAAAACTGGAGGACACATCTTGGCCTATGCCTGCCTCAATAAGGGCCATACGCAGTGGGGAAGCGTGATTCTTCAAGAGAGCCTCCTCCAAAAGGGACATGGCCATCAAATCCTCCACCTCGTCAGTATCCCCCGCAACTACGGAATAGGACAGGAAGGTCTTGGCCTCGGTGGTTTCTGCCTCACCAATTGGATAATCAGCCACCACTTCCTTGATTTTATTGAAAGGCTTCTGCTCCCCAATGGTGGAATCCACCTCAACAATATCAAAGTGGCTGAGATACTCCTCATCAATAAACTTCAGCTGCTCCTCAATATCCATATCGCCATAGAGATAGATATAGCTGTTGGCTGGGGAATAATACTTTCTGTGGAACTCCTTAAACTGGTCATAGGTGAGGCTTGTAATAGCGGCAGGATTTCCACCGGACTCCTTGGAATAGGTGGTGTCAGGGTAAAGGGCACGCATTATCTCATTGGCCAGCAAATCCTCAGGAGAGGACAGGGCCCCCTTCATTTCGTTATAAACAACGCCACTGTACTTTAAAGGCTCCTCGGGCTTTTCAATTTCATAATGCCAACCCTCCTGCATAAGAATCTCTGGGGTATCCAGCATTACAGGATAGAAAACAGCATCAAGGTATACGTCCATAAGGTTGTGGAAATCCTTGTCATTGCAGCTGGCCACCGGATATACGGTCTTATCCGGATAGGTCATGGCGTTGAGGAAGGTGTTGAGGGAACCCTTCACCAGCTCCACAAAGGGCTCCTTTAATGGGAACTTCCGGGAACCGCAGAGGGTGGAATGCTCAATAATATGTGGCACGCCAGTATCATCAGTTGGCGGGGTGCGGAAGGCAATGGAAAATACCTTGTTGTCGTCCTTGTTCTTTAAATATAAAAGGCGGGCACCGCTCTTAATATGCTTAAATTCAAATGTGTCTGAGGCTACCTCCGGCACATGGTCTGTTTTTATCAGCTTAAAGCCATGAATAACGTCATTTACATTCATAAAAAAATGACCTCCTTAATTGCTCACTAACGTAATAAGTATAGCATAAAATCCCCTATTTATAAAAACCGGGACATACAAAAACTGCCCCATGAAAAAATCACAGGGCAGTCAAAAATACAACTATCAGTTAGAGTCCTTGGAAATGGTCTGTTCGCTCTTGCCCAGCACCCAGCCCAGAACCTTCAGCTCTGCATATACCATAACCTTCTGCTCACGAAATTCTGCCTTGGCAGACTTAAGCTCTTTATACTTCTGGCAGGAAAGATTGTATCTGGCAGTAATCTCCGCCATACTTCTCATCTTTTCAGGTCTGTTCACAGCATGGTCCTTCACCAATTTATTAACGTTCTCATTAACATTTTCATTAACGACCATCGAGCTCACTCCGTTCATTAGATTATGCTTCAAGTATACAGCAGTTTTGTCACTTCTTCAAGCGTTCCAAAGCCCAATGTGCGATATCGTGGCGGAAGTGGGCATCCTTGAAGTGAATCTTGTCCACGGAGGCGTAGGCGGAATCCACTGCTTCCTTAATGCCGTTGGCCTTGGCCACCACGCCCAATACACGGCCGCCATTGGTGTAGATATGGCCATTCTTTTCTGAGGTACCGGCGTGGAACACGATGTTGCCGCCAGCCTCAGCCTCTTTAAGACCAGTTATCTCATCACCCTTGTTGTAGCTCTTTGGATAGCCTCCGGCTGCCATAACGATACATACAGCCGCCCCCTTGCTCCACTTCACCTCAGTGTCAGCCAGGGTACCGTCAATACACGATAGCATTACATCCACCAAATCGCTTTCCAGAAGCGGCAGAACCACCTGGGTCTCAGGGTCACCAAAACGGGCGTTGAACTCCACGACCCGTGGTTTGCCATCAGTCACCATAAGGCCTGCATAGAGGCAGCCCTTGTAGAGGCGACCCTCCTTTTCCATGGCCTTAATGGTTGGATCGAGAATCAATTTCTGGGTTGCAGACAACAGCTCAGGAGTTCCCACCGGGGCTGGGGCATAGGCCCCCATGCCGCCGGTGTTTGGTCCCTGGTCATTGTCGTTAACACGCTTGTGGTCCTGGGAAGGGACCATAGGAATGATAGTCTTGCCATCGGTGAAGCAAAGTACGGAAACCTCCTCGCCTTCCATAAATTCCTCAACCACAACACGGCTTCCGGCACTGCCAAAAGCACCGTCCCCCATGATTTCATCAATGGCCCCCAGAGCCTCCTCAAGAGTCATGGCCACAATTACGCCCTTGCCCGCAGCCAGGCCGTCGGCCTTAATAACTATTGGGGCACCCTCAGACTTGATATATTCCTTGGCTGCTGCCGCATCAGTAAATACCTCGTACTTGGCAGTAGGAATATTATATTTCTTCATAAGTCCTTTGGAAAAGGCCTTGGAGCCCTCGATTTCAGCCGCAGCCTTTACGGGGCCGAAGGCCTTGATGCCGGCAGCATTAAAGGCATCCACTGCACCGTTGGTAAGAGGCACCTCAGGGCCCACCACTGCCAGCTCCACCTGCTTTTCCTTGGCAAATTTCACCATGGACTCATTATCGGTAATGGAAATATCAGAAACGCACTCTGCCAGAGAGGTCATGCCCGGGTTGCCGGGAATGGCGTAGATTTTGTCAGCCTTGGCACTCTGGCTCAGCTTCCATACCAAAGTGTGCTCCCTTGCGCCACTGCCGATTACTAAAATATTCATTACTTATTCACCTGCTCCATAAGATAGTTCTGAATGCAATCATCATACTCAGAAGTGTGCTTAAAGGCCTCCTGAGCCAGCTCCATACGAAGCATACCGCTTACACAGCCATTCTTGGCAATCTCCTCGGCCACCTGGTCATAACGGTCAGGATTGGTAATAACGGTTACGTACTTAAAGTTCTTGGCAGCTGCACGGATCATGGCAGGACCGCCAATATCAATATTCTCAATAGCCTCAGCCAATGCAACTTCCGGCTTTGAAATGGTTTCCTTAAATGGATAGAGATTTACTACAACCATGTCAATGGCAGTAATCTTGTGTTCCTTCATGGCCTGTACGTGATTAGGGTTATCACGGACAGCCAGAATACCACCGTGAATCATTGGGTTCAGGGTCTTTACACGGCCATCCATAATTTCCGGAAAACCAGTAACATCGCTGACATAGATTACCGGAATCCCGGCATCCTTAATGGCCTTCATGGTACCGCCGGTAGATACGATTTCCACCCCTGCAGCGTGAAGCTTCTTTGCCAGCTCAACCACACCAGTCTTGTCAGATACACTGATTAATGCGCGTTTGATTTTCATAGTAAAGTCTCCTTTATTATTAAAAATTAATTTTTTATCCGTACATGACGTTCGCCCACCAGCTCCAGCTTTCCGTCAACATAAAGCTCAATGGCCCTTGGATAAAGGATGTGTTCTTTTTCCAGCACCCTGGCTGCCAGGGTCTCCTCTGTATCATTCTCCAAAACAGGCACAGTATCCTGCAAAATAATTGGGCCATGATCCATACCCTCATCCACAAAATGAATGGTACAGCCAGATACCTTGGTGCCGTAAGCCAATACGTCCCGATGGGCATGGGCGCCCCCAAAGGATGGCAGAAGGGATGGGTGAATATTTAAAATCTGATGTCTGTATTCCCCAACAAAATATGGACTTAAAATCCGCATGAAGCCAGCCAAAATAACCAGAGTTACCCCGGCATTTCTGAGCTCAGCCACCAGCTGCTCCTCAAAATCCTGCTGGTCCTTACATTCCTTGCGGTTGATGCAGATACTCTTAATGCCATTTTCCCTGGCCACGGTAAGGGCCCTAGCCTCAGGCTTGTCGGTAAGCACGATTCCCACCTCAGCCTTAATCTGGCCGGACTTAATGGCAGCCAAAATAGACTGCATATTTGAGCCCCGACCGGAGCAGAGAATACCTAATATATGCTTACTCATTGAACACGCCGCCTTTGGTAATAACCTCGTGATTGCCACTGGTTACATGGCCGATCTCAAATACAGGCTCATTCTTGGCCTTAAGGTCAGCCTTGATAGCCTCAGCATCCTCACGGGAAACAATAAGAACCATACCAATACCCATATTAAAGGTGCGGTACATTTCCTTCCATTCCACGTTGCCCCACTTCTGAAGTAGCTTGAAGATGGCAGGAACCTCCCAGGCAGTGGTGTCCACCACACAGCCCATATCTTCCGGAAGGGCCCGTGGAATATTCTCGTAGAAGCCGCCGCCGGTAATATGAACCATGCCGTGAATATCATACTTTTCTATAAGTGGCAGACAGGTCTTTGGGTAGAGTCTGGTAGGAGTCAGAAGCTCCTCCCCAATGGTCTTGCCCAACTCATCAATGAACTCGTCACCCTTGTAGCCCATCTTTTCAAAAACAATCTTACGTACAAGGGAATAGCCGTTGGAATGAACACCGGAGGATGGCAAAGCCAACAGCACATCGTCAGCCTTCACCTTTTCGGCGGTGATAATTTTGGACTTATCCACTACACCCACTGCAAAGCCTGCAATATCGTATTCACCCACAGGGTAGAAGCCGCTCATTTCAGCGGTCTCGCCGCCAATAAGGGCACAGCCGGATTCTTTGCAGGCGTTGGCAACGCCCTTTACCACATCAGCCACCTGCTCAGGGTCAAGCTTGCCAACTGCAAGATAATCCAAGAAGTAAAGGGGCTCAGCACCCTGTACAAGAATATCGTTGACACACATGGCCACCGCATCCTGCCCAATGGTATCATGCTTGTCCAGCATAAATGCCAGCCGCAGCTTGGTACCGACGCCATCAGTTCCGGAAACCAGCACTGGTTCCGTGTATTTGCCGATATTAAGGGCAAAGAGGCCACCAAAGCCTCCCAAGTCCCCCAACACCTCAGGGCGGTAGGTAGCCTTTACACTATCCTTGATAAGCTTTACAGAGTAATTTCCGGCATCAATATCAACACCGGCGTCACGGTAAGTGAGCTTTTCTTCCATTTATATCCCCCATTAACAATCTGTCTTTTTCTTTCTGGTTTCAAAAATATACTTGTCCGCCTCAGCCGGAGACTGGGTCTTCTGCTGAATAGGATAACCGCCGTTGAAGCAGGCAAAACACATATTTTTGGCGTTAAGCAGCGGCACGCACTTCTTAAGGTCCTCCAAATCCAGGAAATGCAGGGTATCAGCCCCGATATACTCACGGATTTCTTCAACGGACTTTGAAGCGGCTATCAATTCCTTGCGGGCTGATGTATCAATGCCATAGAAGCAAGGATAACCTATTGGCGGGGAGCTGATAACCATGTGAACCTCCCTTGCTCCCGCATCCCGCAGCATTTTAACGATTTTCCCGGAGGTGGTACCACGAACAATGGAGTCATCGATTACGATAACAGACTTGTCCTTTACCACGGATTTTACAGGATTCAGCTTCAGCTTTACAGCAGTATCACGCTGCTTCTGGCTAGGCTGAATAAAAGTTCTGCCAATATAACGGTTCTTAATAAGTCCGCTGACATAAGGGAGCCCCGCCTCGTAAGCATAGCCTGAGGCAGCCACATTTCCCGAATCAGGAACTGATATTACAATATCGCCCTTGCATCTTGCCCTTTTGGCCAGGATACGCCCCATTTCAAAACGGGACTCATGAACACTCTGGCCATCAATAATGGAATCAGGACGGGCAAAATAAATAAACTCGAAAATACACATGGATGGCTTGGCCTTGGCAAAACGATGTGACTCAATACCATTTTCGTCAATAACCACCATTTCACCAGGCTCCACATCACGGATAAACTCTGCACCAACTACGTCCAGGCCGCAGCTTTCGGAGCTGAGCACATAGCCCCCATCCTCAAGCCTTCCGATACAAAGAGGACGGAAGCCCTGAGGGTCTCTGGCTCCAATAAGCTTGTCCTCAGTCATTATTGTGAGACAGTAGGCACCCTTGATTTTTTTCAGGCTATCTATGATTTTTTCCTCAATGGTAACCTTTCTGGAGCGGGCAATAAGATTCACGAAAACCTCGGAATCAATAGTGGTCTGGAAAATAGTACCACTTTCCTCCAGCTTGCGGCGGATTTCCCCCGCATTGGTGAGGTTGCCGTTATGGGCCAGAGCAATCTTACCACCGGAGTAGGAAACCATTAATGGCTGGGTATTGGCCAAAAGACTGGAACCAGTGGTGGAATAACGTACATGGCCAATGGCAATGTACTGATTTTCCATCTGGGGAATCTGATGGCGGAACACCTCACGCACAAGGCCCATGCCACGGCTCACATCCATCCAGGCGCCGTCAGTTACAGCGATGCCCGTACTTTCCTGGCCACGGTGCTGCAGGGCAATCAGCCCATAATATGTCAATTCGGAGACATTGAATTCCCGGGAGTATACGCCAAAGACGCCGCACTCCTCCTTCATCTTGTCTTCTTCTAAATCAATCACTCTAAAACCATCCTATCTGAAGTAAATAATAATGGATCAGTCTGCGCCTTGTTCTGACTTAGCGAACTTCACCAGTCAATCTCTTAAGGATTTCCTTGTATGCGTCCTCAACATTGCCAAGGTCACGACGGAAGCGGTCCTTGTCCAGCTTCTCCTTGGTTACGGAATCCCAGAAGCGGCAGTTGTCAGGGGAAATCTCATCGGCCAGAACAATCTTGCCATCCTTGTCACGGCCAAATTCCAGTTTAAAGTCAATGAGGTCAATGTTCTTGGTCTTAAGATAATCCACCATAATCTTATTGATTTTCAGGGACTGGGCCTCAATCTCGTCCAGCTCCTCTGCAGAGGCCAGCTTGCAGGCCAGTACATGATAGCGGTTAACCATTGGGTCACCCAGATCATCATTCTTGTAGCAAAGCTCAATTACAGGCATGGACATAGGAGTGCCCTCCTCCAGGCCGAGACGCTTTGCCAGAGAACCGGCAGCAACGTTGCGGATAATAACCTCCAGCGGAACGATGTCCAGCTTCTTTATCAGAACATTGCGGTCATCAATAACCTCTACCACATGGTTCTCTATGCCCTCTTTAGCCAACAAATCAAAGAAGAACATGGTAATCTTGTTGTTCATGATACCCTTATCCACAATTGTACCCTTCTTGGCACCATTACCAGCAGTAGCGTCATCCTTGTAGTAGCAAATCAGCTGATCAGGGTTCTCAGTTGCGTACAAAATCTTTGCCTTGCCTTCGTAGATTGCGTTCTTCTTTTCCATTGTTTAAATAACCTCCAATTAATTAAACCTTAAAAATAACTCTATATGTAAAAGTCAAAAGCTTAGTCCTTGTTGAGCTGCTGCTCAACACGCTTTGCCTTTGCTTCAACATCGGAAACCATTTTTTCTCTGTACTTCACCAGTTTTTCCCTGATGTCCTTATCAGAGAGAGCGAAAATTTCTGCAATAAAAATAGCGGCGTTCTTTGCTCCGTTAATTGACATAGTAGCTACAGGTATGCCAGAAGGCATCTGAACTGTACTAAGCAATGCATCCATGCCGTTTAAGGAAGTAGCATTTATAGGTACTCCAATAACTGGCAGGGTGGTATAACTAGCAATAACGCCACCTAAATGGGCTGCAGCACCAGCTGCTGATATGAATGCTCCTACACCTCGCTCAGGTGCAGTAGTCACTATTTCCTTAACCTTGGCCGGGGTACGGTGAGCTGACGCCACGGTAACCTCTGCCTCGATACCAAACTGCTTCAAAAGGTCATAACCAGGCTTTAAAATTGGCCAATCTGAATCGCTTCCCATAATAATGGATGCTTTCATGTATTCTCAACTCCTCTGCTAAAAATATATGACAGACGATAACTTACCCATACAATATATCATCAAAAATAAAACACTGTCAACGAAAAGGAGGCCTTTATCTCCCCTGTTAACAGTGCTTAAATTAGTTCAAATTGATTGGTATTAACAAGCTGCTTTTATAAGTACTTTTTCGGATACAATCGTGCTCAAATAATAATCAGTTACATGATATTCACGTTCGAACTTGCCGGCAGAAATACTTCTGGCTGCCTTAAAATCGTTCAGATCAGGAACCACGTTATGACCCTCTGCATTATAGATGGCAATAACAGTATCATGAACCATATCCATGAATACCACCCTGTCTGCACCTACGCCGCTGCGGAAGGCAGCCAGCTTGCGGACAGTCTCGCCGTTCATCAGGGATTCATTGTAGTCCATTACCAAGTACTTCAGGTCATTTATATCCAAGCCATATACAATCTGCATGGTCATTACCTCCTTACCTTTTATGGTTTTATTATAGCAGGCACGTTTTACATAAAATATGAAATTATTGCTTTTTATGTTGCAAAAAGTGCTATAATTGTAAAAAAGGAGGCACAGAAATGGCTACTTATAAAAAGAAGGGGTTCCTGCACCAGCATTTTCGTATCTTTCACCTGAAGGATACCGCCATGAAGGAAATTCCCTTTCATTATCACGACTTTCACAAAATCATTATATTCATTGATGGTGAGGGCCAGTACATTATCGAGGGCAAAAACTATCCCCTGAAGCCCAGAGACATTCTCTTTGTCAGTGCCGGGGAAATCCACCGCCCTGTCACCTACCCCGGCAAACTCTACGAACGCATTGTTATCTATGTGTCCCAGGACTTTCTTGCCCACTGGCAGGAGGAACAATGGAATGATGGTGAGATTGATCTTTCCAACTGCTTTCAGCGGGCCAGGGAAAGCTCCAGCGTTATGCACATGCCGAAGGGCACTGAGCATGACCTTCTCTTTCACATGAAGAAGATTGAAAAGGTGGACAAGGGCCAGGGCTTTGCCAACGAGCTGTACACGGAAATTCTTTTTATAGAATTTATGATTCTGCTGAACCGCGCCCTCATGTCCAATGAACTTGAAAAGCTCCACGAGGCCACCTACGACCCAAAGGTGCAGCAGATTATTGAATATATCAACGCCCATCTCCCGGAGGACCTGTCCATTGATATGCTCTCCGACACGGTATTTATGAGCAAATACCACCTTATGCGAAAATTCAAGGCAGAAACAGGCTACAGCATCCACCAGTACATCAACTCAAAGCGTCTGATACAGGCCAAGGAGCTTCTTTCCTCCACTTCAATGCCCATTACCGATATCTGCTTTCAGTGTGGATTTAAGGACTACTCTGCCTTTTCCCGTGAATTTAAAAAGCAGTTCAAAATGTCCGCCCGGGAATACCGCCGCAATTAAAAAAACACAGAAAAATACCTCCAGCAGGAACATATCAAACTCCTGTTTGGAGGTACTTTTAATTTGCATTAGTTTAATCTTGCTTATTTAGCCATTAGTTCGGCGATCTTATTTGCAAAGTCAACTGGGTTCTCAGGCATAATCCCCTCTATAATCAGTGCCTGAGTATAGAGAAGGTCGCAATAATCCTTGAAATCCTGGCTGTCCTTGCCGGCAGAATGGAGGCCCTGCAAGCGGCTAAAGAGTGCGTGGTGCGGATTAATCTCCAAAATGCGCTTTGCCTTGAACATTGGATTATCCATAGCCGCAAAGGTATGCTCCATGGACAGGGACGGACCCTGGGCATCAGCCACAAGACATACAGCACTTGACTTCAAACGGGCAGAAATCTTAACCTCAGCCACCTTGTCAGCAAGAGCCTCCTTGATGTCCTTAATAAGGTCATCATTGGTCTTGGCCAGCTCCTCAGTTTCCTTCTTAACCTCCTGGGACTCAGCATCATCAAGATCAAGATCACCGCGGCTGATGGACTGGAATTCCTTGTCAGCATAAGTGCGGATAGCCTCAATGGCAAACTCATCCACCGGATCCAGAAGATAGAGAACCTCAATACCCTTTTCCTTCAGAAGCTCCATCTGTGGCAGCTTCTCAATGGTAGACTGGTCGGTACCTGTAGCGTAGTAAATCTTCTTCTGGCTCTCAGGCATACGCTCCACGTATTCCTTCAGGGATACATTTTTGCCCTCCTTTGAGGATACGAACAGCAGCAGCTCCTTCAGCTTGTTGATAATATCATTGCCGGTGAACATGCTGTTATAGATACCAATCTTTAAGGACTTGCCAAACTCAGCCCAGAATTTTTCATAGCCCTCACGGTCCTTGCTGAGCTTTCTCTCCAGAGATTTAAGAATGGTCTTTTCCATATTCTTGCCGATGGTCTTCAGCTCACGGCTCTGCTGCAAAAGCTCACGGGAAATATTCAGGGAAAGGTCAGGAGAATCCACCAGTCCCTTTACGAAGCCCAGATAATCAGGCAACAGGTCCTTGCACTTATCCATAATGAATACGTGACGGGAATAAAGCTGAATGCCTGGCTCATAGTCGGTGTGATAAAGATTGAATGGGGCCTTGGACGGAATGTACAGGAGAGATGTATACTCCACAGTACCCTCTGCCTTGTTGTGGAATACCTCCATTGGCTCATCCCACTCATGGAACTGGGTCTTCAGGAACTTGCTGTATTCCTCCTTGGTAATATCAGACTTGTTCTTGGTCCACAGTGGCTGCATGGAGTTAAGGGTACGAACCTCAGTCTTCTTGATCTTCTCTGCGCCCTCAATTTCCTTGCCCTCTTCATCGCGAGGAGTCTCCTCGGTCTCGAAGTTCATCTTGATTGGGTAACGTACATAGTCGGAATACTTCTTAACAAGGCTCTGGATATTCCAGTTGTCAGTGAAGTTTTCCTCGGCACTGTCCCCATAGAAATCCTTGCCAAGGGTAATAGTAATGGTGGTACCGCGGTTTTCCTTGTCGCACTCCTCCATGGTATAGGAGCCGTCACCGGTGGATTCCCAACGTACAGCATCCTTCTCCCCGGCCTTGCGTGTTACAACGGTAACCTTTTCAGCCACCATAAAGGCAGAATAAAAGCCTACGCCGAACTGACCAATAAGGTTGTCGCTGAGTTCAGCATTGCCGGCATTTTCCTTTTCCTGCTTAAGCTGCTCCAGAAAAGCCCTGGTGCCGGACTTGGCGATGGTACCAAGATTTTCCACCACCTCTTCCCTGTTCATGCCGATGCCGTTATCGGAAATGGTCAGAGTATGGCTGTCCTTGTCCGGAATGAGGAAAATCTCATAGTCGTCATTGCCCTCCAGGATACTCTTATCGGTAAGGGAAGCAAAATGCAGCTTATCGATGGCATCAGAGGCGTTGGAAATCAGCTCACGAAGGAAAATTTCGTGGTTTGTATAGATGCTGTGAATCATCAGATTCAGCAGCTGTTTTGTTTCCGCTTGGAATTCATGGGTTTCTTTTGCCATTATAAAGACTCCTTTATATAAAATTGTTATTGATAATTTTTAGCACTCCCAATACATGAGTGCTAACTCACAATTGCTATAATACATCAAAAAGTCAAAAATGTCAAAAATATAAGAAAAAAAGAACCTGTACTTTATCAGTACAGGTCCCCAAATTCAAATATCAATTATTTCTTCTTTTTCTTTGGCAGCTTGGACAGCTCCAGGAACTCCTGATATTCAGAGGTTGGCCACTGCTTAAAGGTAGTAAGGGCAGCATTGTAGGTTGCCGCACCAACCGCGGAAAGCTCAGGGTTATCAATAAGCATTACCATGAAATGACCGCCAAACTCACCTGGCATATAGGTCTTTATCATCTGGTTCTCAGCTGTAACAGTGTCATCAAATTTACCATCGCCATCGGTATCTACCTCGAACTCTTTTGGAGTATAGCCGTAAATTCCATAGGTTTTTTCAGCCACCTCAACCACGCGGCAGTTTACCAGCATAGACTTATTGGCAAAATTCTCCAGCAGGGTCTTACGCTCAGCATCGCTGACAGTTCCAATATTGGCCGGGAGATCTGCCTCCTCATAAGCGTTAATGAGAACAAGCCAGGCTTTTTTTACATTGTCAACATCGCCCTCAAAAATAAGGAGGTCACCCTTGGTTGTCTCATCAAACAGGCTGGCCGGAACCACATTCGGCTGGGTTGGGCACATAATGCTGTAGCCATAGCGTGTGCTGGTATACTTATACGGAAGCTCTACTGATACAACAGTACCACCATTGGCATCCGCTGTCACTGCCTGTTCTGCAGGCGCTGCTGCCTCCTCAGCAGACACGGAAGACATAGCCGGTACCATGAGGAATGCCCCCATTACGGCTGCCATAAAACCTTTAACTAACACGTTTTTTATTTTCATTATTATCCCCCACAATTCAATTAACATTTGAATCTTACTACGGTTATTCTAGTGGACTATTTTGAAAAAATGGTGAAAACCAAATTAAATAACCATTAGAATCACACAATATATTCTATCAGCATTGTCAAGGCCTTGTCAGTAGTTTGTTTTTTTATTTCGGTGCGACTGCCCTTAAAAAGGTTTTTCGTGACGATTACTCCCTTTGGGCCGGCTACGGAAATATACACCAAGCCCACCGGTTTCTCCACACTTCCTCCACCTGGTCCTGCAATTCCCGTTATGCCAACGCCGATATCAGCACCTATTCTCCCCCTGACTCCACCTGACATTTCCCTTGCCGTCTGTTCACTAACTGCGCCAAACTGTTTCAGGGTTTCTGCCTTCACTCCCAGATGGGACATTTTCACCTCATTGGTATAGGAAACTATTGAGCCCATAACGTAGGCCGAGCTGCCGGCCACATCTGTAAGACGGCTGGTTAACAGCCCCCCCGTACATGACTCGGCACAGGCTATGGTCTGATGGGAATCCAACAGGAGCTTTCCCACCTGTTCTTCCAGTAGCATCATTATCCCCTCACTCTGCCAATTCTCCCACCAAATCCTCTGTAAACCCCTGAAGGATACGAACCTTCACCATATCCCCCACCTGGCTGGTGGTATCGCCTTCAATATATACAAGATCATCCACGTCATCCGCCTGACGATAGGAGCGTCCGTAAGGCATCCCTTCGTCGGTGTGCCCCTCCACCATTACATCCAGCACCTTTCCCACCAGTGACTCGTTAATCTCTTGGGAAATAAGGCTCTGAATGGCCTTAATCTCGTGGTATCTGTCCTGCATAACATCTTCAGCAATCTGGTCCTCCATTGTGGCGGCGGGAGTATCCTCTTCCTTGGAATATGTAAAGAAGCCCGCATGATCAAATCGCTGCTCCTGAACAAATTCCTTCAGCTCCCGGAACTGCTCATCAGTCTCCCCAGGGAAGCCCACAATAAAGGTGGAACGAATTACCACCCCCGGCACCCGCTCACGGAGCTTTTTCAGCAATGCCACAATCTGCTCCTTGGTATCCGGACGGCGCATTTTTCTAAGCACATCATTGCTGGCGTGCTGCAACGGAATATCCACGTACTTGACAATCTTTTCTTCAGAGGCCATCACCTCAATAAGCTCGTCATTAAGGAACCGTGGATAATTATAAAGGGTCCTGACCCACTTAATGCCCTCCACCTTGCACAGCTCCTTTAAAAGCTGGGCCAAACGGGGGGCACCGTATATATCATGGCCATAGTTGGTGGTATCCTGGGCAATTAGCACGATTTCCTTTACTCCAGTGTCCGCCAGCTGTTTTGCCTCCGCCACAATATCCTCCAGCTTACGGCTGCGGAACTTGCCGCGAATCAGCGGAATGGCACAGAAAGCGCAGCGATTGTTGCAGCCCTCGGCAATTTTAATATAGGCCGTATGCTTCGGAGTAGTGGGAATACGTGGCACAGAGGCATCATAGATGGTCTCGTCCCCTTTTACCACCACACGGTTTCCCTTCAGAGTCTCGTCAATTACTTCAGTAACCCGGCCCCAGGCCTCGGTACCAATAATGCCATCTGCCTCCGGCAGCTCGTCCAAAAGCTCCTGGCCATATCTCTGGCCAAGACAGCCTGCAATAATAAGGCTCTTGCAATGGCCCTTCCCCGGCTCCTTGTATTGGGCCATATTTAATATCGTATTTATGGATTCCTCTTTTGCTGACTGAATAAATGCACATGTATTAACAATGAGAATATCAGCATCAGATGGATCATTTACCAGTTCAATCTGCCGTTCCTTAATAAGACCCAGCATAACCTCTGTGTCCACAAGATTTTTGGAACAGCCAAGACTAACAAATCCTGCTTTCAAGCTTTACCTCCTAACGAAATCTGCTTTATCTACCAAATCTGACTTCCTTGAGCCAGCGGTCCAAAAACTGACGGCGGTCCTTTTCCAGATAATCTGCCAGTTGGTCATATAAAACCACATTTTTACCAGCGAACTGCTTGGCAGCCACAAGGGAGCCATTGGCGGGCATGAAATAAAAGCCGTTATTCATCATGGCCAGCTGAGGCTCATCCGTCAGCATCCAATTAATAAATTCCTTGGCATTATCGCTGTTGGGGCAATTTATGAGAAGCCCGATTCCCGTAAGAGTATATGCGGTTCCCTCCTCGGGATAGATTATCTTCAATGGATAGCCGTCTCCAATATACCGCAGGGCCTCGCTCTGGACTACCACGGAAATATCAGCCTCCCCCATGCCGGTCATCCGGGCGGGGGTTGACAAATATTTGGCATACTGCACCACATGGGGATGAAGCTGTTTCATGTAATTCAGGGCATTATCCTCCCCGTTCTGGGCCACCATAAACATGTAGATATTGGCAGCATTGTCGGCAGCCATCAAATCAGTAATACCCAGACGATAATTCTGCAATTGGCCCAGCTCCCTCCAGGAGGCCGGAACATGAGGCAGACGATGCATATAATCCGTATTTATACAAAATACCACCGGGTCATACCACAGACCTGTCCAAAAGCCCAATCCGTCCTTAAATCGGTCACTGACCACATCGCCATGCTCAGATAGATATGGCTGGAGCCACCCTTCACTGGCTGCCCTTCTCAATACGCGGCTGTCTGTCATTATCAGATCAGCCTTCCCCGTATCCTTGATCTTTTCTGTCAGTTCCTTCTCAGTCATGGGAACGAAATTAACCCGAACCTTATGGCTTTTCTCATAAACCTCAGCCATGGCTGTTACATTCTCCGCCGGCAATGTGGTATAAACCACAATATTGCCCCGCAAACGGCTGTCGTCATAGCCACTGCTATTGGTAAAATAAAGGGCACAGAATATGGAGGCTGCAATCATAAGGAAGGAAGTCAGGAGCAGCATTGAATATCTTTTCATATACTATACACCATCGATTCAGAAACACGAAAAATCGAAAATAAAGAACACGAAATCTAGAGCGCATCTTCACTTTTCAGATTCGATTCGCTAAGATTTCATAGTAAAAATCCTGCAAGGAAATGAAACACCCTTGCAGGACTTGCAATTTAAACTTAATTATTTGTTTGAGCGCATCCACACCGGAATATCAATTCCGTTTGCCTTGTAGAAATCCTGCTTTGGAACGCCAATGTTGGCTGCATTTGCACCCTGATTGCCAAATACCGGAACTCTCATGCCAGATGGCTGACTCTGAGGCTGCTGTGGACGAATTCCGTTAGGCATTGCCATGGTCTGGGCCTGGTTAGTCTGGTTGGCCTGCTCGGATTCAAAGTTGGTGGCTACAACAGTAACGCGAATGGTGTCCCCCATGGTGTCATCCACGGAAACGCCCCAAATGATATTGGCATCCGGATGAGCCTCGGCAGTAATGCTCTGGCTGGCCTCGTTAAGCTCCATCATATTAAGGTGGGAGGTCTCACCAACAAAGTTGATAATAACGCCTCTTGCACCACTTACAGAAACCTCCAGCAATGGAGAGTTAACTGCCTCGCGAAGGGCAGCCATAGGAGCGTTGTCACCGGAAGCCTCGCCGATACCCATAAGTGCAGGACCTGCATTGCTCATAACGGCCTCAACATCGGCAAAATCCAGATTTACATAGCCGGATTCGTTGATAAGATCGGAAATGCTCTGTACACCCTGGCGAAGAATATCATCTACTTCCTTAAACGCATCAATAAAGGAAGTGGACTTGTCAATAATGTTCAAAACCTTCTCATTTGGAATGGTAATGATGGTATCAACACGCTGACGCAGTGCCTCTACACCAGCTTCAGCACGCTTGGAACGCATACGGCCCTCATAGGAGAACGGACGGGTTACTACACCCACGGTAAGAGCGCCAACCTGCTTGGCACACTCTGCCACCACCGGAGCTGCACCAGTACCGGTACCGCCGCCCATACCAGCTGCGATAAATACCATGTCAGCACCCTGCAGTGCTTCCAAAATTTCCTCACGGTTTTCCTCAGCCGCCTTGGCACCAACCTCAGGGCGGGCACCGGCACCCAAACCGCGGGTAGCCTTTCCGCCTATCTGAATACGGGTAGAAGCCAAAGACTGCTGCAATGCCTGGGAATCAGTGTTTACGGCAATAAACTCAACGCCCTTGACACCTGCATTAACCATGCAATTTACAGCATTGCTGCCGCCACCGCCGACACCAACAACCTTAATTACGGCCTTGTCATCATAATCATCAAAATTGTCAAACTCTATTGGCACTCAAAAAACCCCCACGTATATACTTTAACTCAGAAATATTATTTACATAATCATACATGGAACATTATACCATTTATCAATTATAAAATCCATAGTTTGATCATCCGAAATTAATGCTTTTTAAGCAAATGCTGGCGGATAAACCCAAGGTTATTAAAAATTCTTAAGCCAAAAGCTAACAGAGCAACAAAATATAAATCAATTCCCAGCCTGTCACCCACATATACCAAGAATGCAGCCATTAAAGAATTTGTGAAAAATCCGGAAATAAAAATCTTGTCATCAAAATTGCCGCTGCAGGCAGCCTTAATACCGCCGAATACTGAATCCAGGCAGGCCATTAGGGCAACAGAAAAGAGGCTGGAATAGCCTGCGGGAATGCCAAATGGAACCAAAAAGCCCAAGGCTCCGCCAATAAGGAGGCCCACTACTGCGTAAATCATTTTGTCTCCTCCTCTTTGCTTGACCTGTTTGCCAGCTTGTATTTGGCCGTCGCCTTATACGCCGGAATCCACACGTTGTCCATTGGCTGAATGTTCAGGCTGATGCCCCATACCTTCAGGGAATCTGCCACACCGCCGCGCATATTAATGGCATTTGTCAAATTATCCTTGTCACCTATAGCTCTTATTTCAAAAGGAGGTGCTGAACGAACATTATTCACGGAAATAGTTGGTCCGGCGCAACGAATCTCAGAATTTGCCGTCAATCGCTGGCCATTGATGGACAAAGCCTCTGCTCCTGCGGCCCTAAGTTCATTCACGACCTTTAAAATATCCTCATCATGAACCAGATAAAGATTTGGGTCATTTTCCACCTTGGCCTTCTTGGCACTGTCATCAATGGTAATAACGATCCCCGGCCCCTCCAGCGGAGTCATGCCGGAAATCATCATAATATCATCTGTAATTTTCTCTGATTTGGCATCGCCGGACATACCCTTCAAATCACGGTTTTCAGCCTCCAAGGCCTGATTTTCTGCCTCGGCCTGATGAAGTCTGGCCGCCAGCTCTTCCACACGCTGGGTTGGCTGGGAAGCCCTTATGTCCTCTGTACTCCTAAACTGGATAACCAGCATAAATCCTAGAACCATGCAAACGCAGGCAATAGACAATCGCCCTTTCTCAAAATGCATTTTTCTCCTCCTATACCGACTATTCCTTTAGCTTAATGGAATAGGAACCATCAAATCTGGCATCCACATACTCAATAGGATGCTTTGCCTGCTTAACCTCGCGA
Source organism: Anaerovibrio sp. RM50 (assembly GCF_000622005.1). GTDB lineage: Bacteria > Bacillota > Negativicutes > Selenomonadales > Selenomonadaceae > Anaerovibrio. The sequence goes on from NZ_JHWV01000001.1 coordinate 286,353, forward strand.
TTGACACTTTCCGTAATATCCAGCTTTTTCTGAAGGCTGTCAATATGCCCCATCTTCAGCTGCACGGAACGGTTCATATACACTGTCACATTGGCAGGATCAGCAATATTTATCTCTGCAATGCCAATGGCTGTATCATGGCTCAGCTTGTCCAGATAGGCCAGAACCTTTGAAAGCTGCTCATTCTCCACAGTATCTCCTACGAAGAGATCAGCCACCTCCACCCCGCTGACAATTGGTACAGGAATCTGGGCCAGGGTCCTGTGTGCATCCAGAACAATGCCACCCCGGCCGACCTCCAGATAGCCATAATCACATTTTATGATAGCCAACGGAACACGCTCCACCACTTGAATATCCAAGGAATCCGGAAATTTGCGTTTCACAATTGCCTGATCAATGCGAATATCCTTGGCCATGGTCTGCATGATTTCATCCGTGGCCAGCTGAAAGAGATTTTCTCCCATATTTATGCCGGATATCCGAACGATCTCCTCCTCACTAAGGTAGACATTGCCGTGAATATTTACATGTTTCAGCACAAACACCGGGGACAGTGCAATGGCTATAAACGCCAAAAAAGCAGCCAAAAGCCCCAACACCCGAATCAAACCTCGACGAGTGATGATTTTGCGCTTGGGCTGGCCATTGGCTTCCTGCCTTGCCGATTTGCCCACATTTCCTCTGATTACAGTATTATCTATGGATTCTGCGGTAATGTTTTCATCATTTTCCGCCCTGATAGATTCCCCTGCTATCAGCGGTTTATATTCCATTGTATTGTCAATTATTTCCTTGTTATCGGCATTATCCATGTCGTCAAAGTTCATTATTCTCAGTCCTCAAAACCAGCCATATACAGTATTTTCTGGCAGAGCTCAGGGAATTCCAGTCCCGCAGCACGGCCGGCATCAGGAACCAAAGAGGTTTCTGTCATGCCCGGTACGGTATTTACCTCGATGGCATAAGGCTTATTATCCTCACTGAGCATAAAATCTACACGGGCTACACCACAACAGCCGCATACTGCAAAGGCACGCTTGGCAATATTCTTGATTTCCTCCGTAAGCTCATCACTTATTGGTGCCGGGATAATATGCTGGGAAGCGCCCACCTTGTACTTGTTTACGTAATCATACCAGCCCTCAGAGGTGGTAATCTCAATAATTGGCAGTACCTCCTGCTTTTCCTCATTGCCGTAAACAGCCACAGTGAGCTCACGGCCCTTGATATATTCCTCCACCAGAACGGCGTTATCATACTTAAAGGCCTCATTAAGGGCCTCCTTCAGATCCTTGGCTTCTCTAACAATAACCACACCTATGCTGGAGCCCTGGGCAGCAGCCTTTACAACTACGGGAATATCAAATTCCTCCTGAATCTCTTTGGCCAAATCCCGCTGCTTATGCTCAAAGCGGAAATAGGTGTGAGACCTTGGAGTAGGCACGTCACCAGCCTGGAAAAAACGCTTGGTGGCCACCTTGTCCATGGTAACCGCAGCAGCACAAACCCCGGAGCTGGTATACGGAATACCCAGCATTTCCAGAGTGCCCTGAATAATGCCGTCCTCGCCAAACTTGCCATGAAGGGCATTGAATACAAAATCTGCCTTCATTTCCCTGATTTCGTCCACAAAGGTCTCCGGAACCAGTTCCAGGCCCACGGCGTTATAATTCTTGGATTTTAAGGCGTTTAAAATAGCAGTACCACTGCGGCGGGATACCTCCCCCTCGCTGGATGGCCCACCCATTACAACTACAATTTTCTTACTCATTCTTGTTAATAACTCCCACTCATTCTATCTAAGCGATATTATTTTAAAAGTTCTACCAGTTCTTCGCCACACTTAACGATGTCCCCTGCCCCCATGGTCATAATGAGATCACCCTCCTGGGCAATGGACTTGAGATAGGCGGCAATATCCTTCTTATCCTGGATATACACAGTCTTCTGACCAGTCTGCTGAGCCACTTCCTTTACCAGAAGCTCTCCATCAACCCCCGGAATAGGGTCCTCCCCGGCAGAATACACATCAGTAAGCACCAGAAGGTCAGCCCCCTCAAAGCAGCTGCCATATTCCTTTTGCAAAAGCTGGGTACGGCTGTAACGATGTGGCTGGAAGGCACACACCAGTCGCTTTGGCTGGGTCTGGCGGGCAGCCTTTAAGGTGGTGGCAATCTCCGTAGGGTGGTGGGCGTAATCATCCACTACCCATACACCATGAGCCTTGCCCTTGGTCTGGAAACGGCGCTTTGCCCCGTTAAACATGGTAAGGCCCTCGGCCATCTGGGCCACTGTCTGGCCCATGGTAATACCGGTTACCACGCAGGCCATTGCATTGAGCACATTATGACGTCCCGGAACATTCAGCTTTACTGTGCCCAGATTCTCACCATTATGCATAACGTCAAAGGAAGTACCTCTGGCATCTGCCTTAATATTGGCAGCCATGTAATCCGCCTCATGGTCAATGGCATAGGATACGATTTTGCGGTTAACATTTTTGACAATATTTCTGATATTTTCGTTATCGAAGCACACAACGCCCCAGCCATTCTCACGGATCTGGTTCAAAAACTGGGTAAAAGCTTTAATAATATTTTCCATGGTACCGTAATGGTCCATGTGATCATTTTCCACATTGGTGACAATGCCAATGTATGGATAATATTTCAGGAAGGTACCATCGCTTTCATCGGCCTCAGATACCAGATAATCACTTTTGCCCAGTTTGGCATTGCTGCCAAGGTAGTCCACCTCGCCGCCGATAATAATGCTTGGTGATACCCCCTCATAATCCAGTGAGACACCCAGCATGGAGGTGGTTGTGGTTTTGCCATGGGCACCGGCTACGGCAATGCCCTTGGAATTATTGATGAGAAATGCGTTTACATCGGAGCGGTGAAGACGCTTCAGCCCAAGACGCTTTGCCTCCACCACCTCAGGATTTTCTTCACGAATGGCACTGGAAACAACAATCGCCTCTGTGTCCTGAACATTCTCTGCACGCTGACCGATGAAAACCTTGGCACCCAAATCACGGAGGACGCCAGTCATAACGGACTCCTTAACATCTGAGCCGGAAACAGTATATCCCTTTTCCACCAAAATCTTGGCCAGCGCGCTCATGCCGGCACCGCCAATACCTACAAAATGAACCTTCTTAATGCCTGTAAGCACTATAATACTTCCCTTCAAAAAATTATTTTTGTTTGTTGCGGGCTAACTCTAAAATCATTTCCGCAATGGTATCCGCTGCCTCCGGATGACCAAGATTATGGCTTCTTTCAGCCATCTCCTGCAGTTTGCGGTCATCTGCCAGCAGCTCCTCAATGGTGGAAATCAATATTTCCGCACTGATATCCTTGTTGAGAATAACCTTTGCAGCCCCGGCCTTTTCTATGGCACGGGCATTATACTCCTGATGATTTTCCGCCGCATAAGGGTATGGAATCAGCACCGCCGGAATCCCCTTGGCGGTAAGCTCTGCCAGTCCGGTGGCACCAGCCCGGAACACAGCCAGATCTGCCACTGCCATGGCCTGAGGCATATTGTACAGATATGGATACACCCTCAGATTGGAAAACTTATCCAAATCCACCCCTGCCTCGGCAATGCGCCTTAAAATGTCCTCATGCTCTGCCTTGCCGGTGGCGTGAAGGATCTGGACCCGCTTGCTGCCGGCAAAATGCTTAAGCACCCCCACCATGGCACGATTAATGCTTCTGGCCCCACGGCTGCCTCCGGACACCAGCACTGTTTTCTTGGACGGGTCCAGCTCAAAGGTGCTGTAACCTGGCTCCCGCTGGGTATTTACCACCTCATTGCGAATGGGATTGCCGGTAAAAATCACCTTGTCCTGGGGGAAATGCTTATTGGCTTCAATGGCCCCGGTGGCAATTCTGGAAACAAAATTGGATAAAATTTTGTTGGTAATGCCGGGAACCACATTTTGCTCCTGAATAAGCGTCGGTATCCCCATAAGGCTTGCTGCCATCAGCACGGGACCGCAAACGTAGCCGCCGGTACCAATAACCACATCGGGCTTGAAGGAGCGGACTATTCCCGCTGCCTTGCCCACGCCCTTTATGGCTTTAACGGCCCGAATCAAATTGACCGGGCTCAGACTTCTTTTGAACCCCTGCAAATCCACGGTTTTAAATGGAAATCCTTCCTTGGGAACAATATCGGCCTCCAGCCCTTTGCTGGTTCCCACATAAAGGACCTCCAGATTATCTATTCTTTTCTGCAATGCCCGTATGATGGTTACAGCGGGATAAATATGCCCTCCTGTACCACCGCCGGATACGATTATTTTCATTTAAGTAATTCCTTTACCAAACGCTTGAATTCACGACCGCGCTCCTCAAAGCCGGAAAACATATCAAAGGATGCACAGGCCGGGGAAAGGAGTACAGTCTGAGGAATACCCCCAATATTATGGGCAATTTCCACAGCCTTTTCCATGGAATAGCCTGCCTCATGGATGTGCTCCGGACTGTAGCCCGATGCAATGGCATTTTCCTTAAAGCGGGCAGCAGCGTCACCCACGAGAATCAGCTCATCCACACGCTCCTTCACCAATGCCATAAACTCACTGAGATCAGTATGCTTGTCGTCGCCGCCGGCAATGAGGATGAGATGTCCCTCAAAGCTCTGCAATGCCTTTATTGCAGAGTCCGTATTGGTGGCCTTGGAATCATTGAAGTATGGAACTCCATTTACAGTGGCCACCGGCTCAATGCGATGCTCCACTGGCTTAAAGGACTTAAGGCTCTCCCCTATTTTAGGCAGGCGCGCACCGCCCAAGTATGCCGCTGCAGCAGCTGCCAGGGCATTTTCGATATTGTGACCGCCCTTTATTTTCAGTTCATCAGTGCGGCACAGCTTACAGGTCTGGCCGTTCCAGGAAATGGTAAGCCAGCCATCGTTAACGAAGGCACCCTCCTTGAGGATTTCCCTGCGGCTGAAGAAGAACACCTTGCCCTTGGCACGTTTGGCCATATCACGGGTCTTTTCATCATCATAATTAAGCACCAGATAATCATCCGGCCCCTGGTTTTTAAACATTTTCTCCTTCATGGCCTGATATACCTCAAGGCTGCCGTGGCGAACCACATGGTCAGGAGTTACATTTAATACCACAGCCACATGGGGATTGAAGTTTTCGGAGGCCTCCATTTGATAGCTGGAAATCTCTGCTACAATACAGCTCCCCTCGCCGGCCTTAAGGACCTCCTCACAAAGGGGAATGCCAATATTGCCCCCTACCCCTGCATTTGGATATCTGGTACGCATCAGCTGGCCGAGAAGGCTTACGGTGGTGGTCTTGCCATTTGTGCCGGTTACGGCCAAAATTGGGGATTTTGCCAAATTATAAGCCACTTCCACCTCGGTGGTAACAGGAATATTGCGCTTGTATGCCTCCTGAACCACAGGAATGCGGACGGGCACAGCCGGGGAAAGAATAACCATATCCACCCCGTCAAGAAGACTTGGCTCCTGTTTTCCAAACACCAGGTTTATGCCAGCGTCCCGAAGTTCCTGCATATTATAGCTGATATCAGCCTCAGCCTTGGAATCGCTAAGGGTAACCTCCGCGCCCATATTCTTGGCAATCTTGGCCACGGCATTGCCGCTGATGCCCGCACCAATAACCAACACCTTTTTTCCCATGAACTCCATTTCTCACATCTCCTATAATTACCGATATTTAGGATATTTTTCCAAAAATATACAATGCCAGGCCCAAAGCCCCTGCAACAGCCCCCACAGACCAGAAGGTCCATACAACACGAACCTCGCTCCAGCCCTTCAGCTCAAAATGATGATGAATAGGACTCATCAAAAATACTCTTTTCCCAGTGGTTTTAAAGGAAATAACCTGAATTATAACAGACAGGGCCTCACAAACAAATATAAAGCCGATAACTGCCAGCAAAATTTCCGTATGGGTCAGAATGCCAAGGGCCGCCATAACGCCGCCCAAAGCAAGTGATCCAGTATCTCCCATGAAAATTTTGGCAGGGTGATAATTGAACTTCAAAAATCCCAGACAGGCACCAATGGTGGCTGCGCAAAGAATAGCCAAATCTGCTTTTCCCATTGCCAAGCATACCAGCATATAGAAAAATGCCGCCACAACCACGGTACCAGAGGCCAAGCCATCAAGACCATCGGTGAGGTTTACTGCATTGGTGGCCCCCACCATAACGAAAAACAGCAGGGCATAAAAGCCGTAGCCCAAATCTATGCTGCCAACAAATGGCACCCAAAGGTCAGTGGGAAGTCCACCAAACACTGCCACCAAAGCTGCCATTATAATCTGTCCCAGCAGCTTCTGACGTGGCTTCAGGCCCTCATTATGCTTCCTTACCACCTTTATGTAGTCGTCAAGAAAGCCCAGGGCAAAATGTCCCAAAATCACAAACAATGCAAGCAAAATTTCCACAGTATGATCTGCAAATACCAGAGTTGAAAGCACCAGCCCCAGAACAATCATCATACCGCCCATAGTAGGAGTTCCGCTTTTGGCCTGATGACTCTGGGGACCTTCCTCGCGAATGGCCTGCCCAAACTTCAGCTTGTGCAGCTGAGGTATCAGCCAAGGGCCGGCCCCCAACACCAGAATAAAGCTTAAGGCCAGCGCAAAGGCTGCACTCATAGGCAGGACAATGGCGGTGCCTGCTATTGTAAATTCCAACATAATATTGTAAAAGCCTCCAAATAATTCAACTAAAACTATCCTGTTTCTTTAAATAAGATCAATAATCGCTTCCATCTTCATGCCCCGGGAACCCTTAAAGAGCACCGTATCTTCCGGCTGAAGCAGCTCCTTCAGCTTTGCCGCAGCCGCCTCATGGCTGTCCACATGGAATACATTTTCCATACCGGCCTCCGTGGCACCTCGGACGATTTCCCTGCCCATTGGGCCAAATGCCACCAAAGCCACAGCACCACTTTCTGCCACCTGACGGCCCACCTTCTGATGAGCTGTCACAGATACATCCCCCAGCTCCAGCATGTCTCCCAGTACAGCAATACGACGGCCCTTTGTTATTTCGCCCAACGTATTGATAGCCGCCTCCATGGACATAGGGCTGGCATTATAAGCGTCATTTATAATATTGTACTGACCTATACGCTTTGCCTCAAAACGCATGCCGGTCATTTCCAGACCATTAAGGCCCCTCTGAATATCAGAAGCATCCATTCCCAAAGCATAGCCTGCCGCAATAGCCGCCAAGGCATTGGAAACATTGTGACGGCCCACCATCGGAAGCTCAAAGTCCCCAACAGGACCGTTGGTGCCCAAACGGCACTTAAAGGTTGTGCTGTTAAGGCCGCCCTCCACATCAAAGGCCTTTATATCTGCCTCATTGTCAATGCCAAAGGTAATAACCTTTACACCGCCATTGCACTTATCCTTCATGGCAGCTGTATATTCATTGTCATTATTCAAAATAACAGTTCCGCCGGAGGGAATAGCCTCCACCAGCTCAGCCTTGGCCTTGGCAATATTTTCCATGGAGCCCAGAAGCTCCATGTGGGTTTCCCCCACATTTGTAACAATACCGATGGTGGGAGCCGCTATCGGTGCTAAAGCCGCAATCTGGCCAAGCCCCCGCATACCGATTTCCACCACTGCCGCCCTATGAGTCTCATTCATGTTGAGGAGAGTCATAGGAAGGCCAACTTCATTATTGTAATTTGCCTGGGTCTTTAAAACCGGGAACTTGGCCGACAGCACGGAAGCCGTAAGGTCCTTGGTGGTTGTCTTGCCATTGGAGCCGGTAATGCATACCACAGGAATATCAAACTTCATGCGCCAAAAATGAGCCAGTTCCTGATATGCCCTCTGGGTATCAGTGGCAGCCTTTATAACGGTACCCCCAAGCTCTGTCTGTGGCATCTGGTATTCATTGCTGACAAGAACACCATTTGCCCCCAGCTTCAAAGCCTCCTCAGCGAAGGTCTCGCCATTGAAACGCTCTCCCTTCAGGGCTATAAACAAACAGCCCGGAATGATTTTGCGGGTATCAGTAATAATTTCAGAAAAGAGCTCCTTGCCATGCTCCAGTATTTCTGCACCATTTAAGGCAGTTTCTATATCCTTTAAAGAAAACTCAGGCATAATTATTCTCCCATTTTCGCTTTGATGGCCTCTGCAGCCACCTCTTTATCGTCAAAATGAATCGTCTTATCCTTGAGAATCTGGTAATCCTCATGACCCTTGCCGGCAATTACCACAATGTCACCCTTCTTGGCAATTTCCACGGCTCTGAAGATAGCCTCACGTCTGTCAATAATAGCCTCATGCTGCTTATTGCCGGCCGCCTGCTCAACTCCCTCTACAACCTGGCTGAGGATAAAGGAAGGGTCCTCAGTACGTGGATTATCTGAGGTGGCAACGATAATATCAGAAAGCTCCGCGGCAATACGTCCCATTATTGGACGCTTTGTGCGATCACGGTCACCGCCACAGCCAAATACTGTAATAATACGGTTGTCGCAAATCTTGCGGGCGGTGTGGAGAATATTTTCCAGTCCGTCAGGAGTATGGGCATAATCCACGATTACAGCAAAGTCCTGACCGCCACGAACCAGCTCAAAACGGCCCGGCACGCCGCTGAACTCCTCCAGGGCAGCCTTAATAAACGGAAGTGGCACTCCCTCAGCCATGGCAGCTCCCGCAGCCGCCATTACGTTATACACGTTAAAGATGCCTGTAATCTTCAAATCCAGTGGCAGAGAACCAAATTGCTGCTTAATATCGAACTTGGCACCACTGGCCAGAACCTGAATATTTTCAGCCTTTAAGGAGGCCTCATTTTCAATGCCATAGGTAATATGACGGCAGTCAGCGTGATCCAGCATAAATTTTCCAGCCTCATCATCAATGTTTACAATGGCAGTCTTGCCATTCTTAACATTGGAAGGGCTGCTGACCATTTCGAACAGCTTTGCCTTGGCCAGCTTGTAGTTTTCCAGTGTCTTATGGTAGTCCAGATGATCCTGGGTTAGATTGGTGAATACCACAGTATCGAATTCCACCCCGGCAACCCTGTCCTGATCAAGGGCATGGGAGGATACTTCCATAACCACGTAATCCATGTTCTTCTCCAGCATCATGTGCATGGTATGCTGAAGCTCCACCACATCAGGGGTGGTATTGTGAATTGGCAGCACCTCATCCTCTATCATAATCTGAATGGTGCCGATAAGTCCCACCCTGAAGCCCATCTTACGGAGCATCGCCCGTATCATATAGCTGATGGAGGTCTTGCCGTTGGTACCGGTGATGCCGATTACGCGCATGCGCTGGGCCGGGTAATCATAAAAAAATGGCACGATGACCTTAAGGGCTTCCTTCAGGTCCGGTACCAGCAGTACATCCATCCCCACAGGCATAAAGGCGTTCTCATTATCTGTAATAATGGCTACAGCCCCCTTCTCCTGAGCTTGGGGAATAAAGTCGTGGCCATCCACATGGGCCCCCACCATACATACAAAAAGGGTACCTTCAACAGCCTTTCTGGAATCATGCTCTATATTTTTAATTACAGTCTCACTGCTGCCAAAAATCTCAGAACCCTCAATAAGTGCCGCCAGTGAACCCAATGTTTTTTCCATTAGAATTTCCTCCTAATTTATGTCATAACACAACTAATTTATTATAACGCCGCAACCCATACCGTGCAACTAAAAATAAACTCCCCATTTTTTGCAATAGAAAAGGGACTGCTTATCGCAAGTCCCTTTTCACTATGCCTATTAGTCCTTTTAATGCTTCGCCTGATTCCCTGCAAAATAATTTTCCTGTGGTACAGTCATCCCCAACTGATTCACAGCAATTTCCTTGATACGGGAATGAGACTTTAACTTTGCGTTTTCTACTCTGAGTGTTTCGTTGCTTTTCTCCAGGGCACTAGCTTCAGCCTGAATACGACCGACTTCGTACACTTCACTTGCCAGACAGCTGCTAAACCATAAGATTAAACCATAAATAAGTGCACTTACAACTAAAAAGCAAACTGCCTTTTTACGACGAGGGTCCTTCTGTACGTTACGCCTTACAATTTTACGTCGTATAATCCTTTGCTGTTCCTGGGGAAGTTCCTCAAAGTACTCTTCTTCAATTAATTGACGGGCAAGCACACAAGTAACCTCCTTTCAGTGCTTATTTACTAGGTGTCAATCCAATTTCTCCGCTATCCGCAGCTTAGCGCTTTTAGCTCTTGAATTCTGTTCCAGTTCATTGTCTGAAGCCACAGCAGCTTTCACAAGAAGCTTAATCTCTGGCTTATGGTTGCATACACAAACTGGAAGAGATGGCGGACAAATACATCTGCTTGACATTTCCTTAAGTACGTTCTTGGCAATTCTGTCCTCAAGGGAATGGAAGGTAATAATTGCTATTCTGCCGCCTGGCTTTAAATGCTTAACTGCAGTACGGAAAGCTTCTTCAAGAATCCCCAGCTCGTTATTAACCTCTATTCTAACTGCCTGAAAAATGCGCTTGGCAGGATGGCCTCCCTTGGCATTTCTCACTGCAGCCGGAACCGCCTTTTTTATTATATCCACCAGCTCACCTGTGGTTTTGATAGGCCCTGTTTTTCTTGCCTCCACGATGAACTGTGCTATTCTCTTATACCATCTTTCTTCGCCATATTCCTTAAAGATACGGCAAAGCGCATCCAAGTCATACTTGTTGATAACATCATAGGCAGAAAAATCCGCCTGCTGATTCATCCTCATGTCCAAAGGGGCATCCTGCATGTAGGAAAAGCCTCTTTCTGCTGTATCCAGCTGATGAGATGATACCCCCAAATCAAAGAGGATACCGTCGATTGACTCTGCATCCTGCTCCTGAAGGATTGTCTCCAGACCGGAAAAATTCGCCTTTACTATATTAACGCGACACTTTACTCCAGTCAACCGCTTAGTTGCAGCTTCTATGGCTGAAGTGTCCTGGTCAATACCTATCAATCTGCCATCTTCATTCAGCTTATCAGCAATCATCCGGGAATGGCCGGCACCACCCAAGGTACAGTCCACATAGGTTCCGGACAGGTTTGTTACCAGTCCGTCAACTGTTTCCTCCGGCATCACGCTTACATGATGAAATTTCTCACTCATTTGTTACCTCATATTCCCAATTCTGCCAAGGTTTCAGCTATAGCAGAAACAGATGGAGTAATTTCTTCATTGTACTTAAGCCATTCATCCTTGCTCCAAACTTCAATACGATTGGAAACGCCGATAAGTATAGCATCTTTCTTAAGGGAAGCATGCTCACGGAGGGTGGCAGGAATCAGGAATCTTCCCTGTTTATCAAGCTCAACCTGACGGGCACCTGAAAAGAAGAAACGCACAAAGGCGCGAGCTTCAGTTTTTGCTAAAGGTAGTTGACGAAGCTTTACTGAAAGCTGCTCCCATTCAGACTGAGGATAGATGAACAAGCAGTTATCCAATCCCTTGGTAATAATGAAGGATTCGCCTAATTCACTGCGAAAATCAGCCGGTAAAATAACTCGGCCCTTCGCATCCAGCGAATGGTTATATTCGCCCATTAACATCCTTCATCACCACCTTGTAGTCATAGTCTACCACAATCCCCCACTTTTTTCCACTTTTTAATGAATTTTGCCGCCAAAATTTTCAAAAAATTAAAAAAAAGGAAAAATGTCCTAGAAGCCCGTTCCAGGCAGTTTGAGAAGATTTAATTTATAAAAGAAAAAACACCTTCAGCATGAAGCCAAAGGCGTTAAAACACATTATTTATTTTTTAATCCATCCATCCTTATTCATAAGTGGGAGATATAAAACTCTTTCCAAAAAGTCCTTATTGGTATCTTCTGTATGAAATATAGGTACCCTCTCAAGAGCATAAACATTACTATTGCGGTTGACCGCATCATACTTAATGGTAAATCCGGCCTTATAGCCTGCATTCTTCACTAACTGCGCAATATGGAGGTTATAAGTCCCAGTCGGATATGCAATGAAGCAGGAATCCTTTCCCAGCTTCTCCTTTAGCATTGCTTTGGATTTCGTCAGCTCCTCCATAATCTGATCGTCACTGGCCTCAGTCATGGACTTATGAGTAGCTGTATGTGACTCAATAGAAAACCCATTGTCTTCCAGTTCCCTTGCCTGACTCCAGGTAAGATAATTTGGATACTTTTCCAAATAGGTGGTAACTACAAAAATGGTACCAACAAAGCCATACTTTTTCATTATGGGATATGCATTCTTATAGTTGTCAACATAACCGTCATCGAATGTTATCATGACCGGATTATCCGGAAGCTCCGCACCATTTGTCACAAACTCGTACAGCTGATCAGGTGTAATAGTATGATAACCGTGCTGGCTTAACCACTTCATTTGCTTTTCAAAATCTTCCGGTCTAACTGAGAGGGAATGAAATGTATTGTCAATTTTATGATAATTTAGAACCGTAACTCCTCTATGATCCTCTGTCTTAGCTAACTGATGCACCACAGGCTCTTCCTTCTTGCCTATAAAAGCTATCAGACCAACAGCCAAAAGAATAATTCCTGCCACTATAACCAATCTATATTTTTGAATATACTCATCAATATTAACCATAATTTCCCTCCATATTAATACCACCACTACATTATACCGCAATCATTTTATTTTTCCCACATTATATTAGGAAATTTTTCTTATTTATGTTATAATCGTGGAGTGTAATTAATAATTATTATTAAGGAGGTTGTTATATATGACTATTACAAAGGACATGTCCATCATGGAGGTTGTTACTAAATATCCTGATACCGTTCCTGTTTTCATGGAGAGCGGCATGGGCTGCATCGGCTGTGCTGCCGCACACTTCGAGAACATCGAGCAGGGTGCATCTGCCCACGGCATCGATATTGACAAGCTCATGGAGGGCCTCAACAGCGTTGTTGAGCAGTAATTAAGCCCATCAGAGAGCCCAATTTGTCTGAAGTTTAATATAACAAAAAATTAAGACGCTTGGAACTGTGGTATCTGCCACAGCCCCAAGCGTCTTTTTATTTAACTTTTATCTTTTACTTACCCAATCAAATTTCTATCTTCTGGGCATTTTTCAAGGTCTCCCTTGCCTCTGCCACCAGATTTTCTATGATAGCGGCCATTGGCTCAATTTTCTTTATTGGAGTCAGGCTCTGGCCGGCCTGAATCATACCCTTTTCCATATCGCCATCCACGGCTGCCAGCTTATTGGTGCCTGTAGCCAGCTTAAGGAGCTCCTCCTTGGTGGCCTTTCCGGAAAATTCCAGTGCCTGGTATTCCTCGGAGAATTTATTTTTGAGACCACGTACAGCGCTCTTTATGGTCTGCCCCGTTACGATGGTGTCCGTATCAACAGCATCGATAAGCTTCTGTTTGAAATTCGGGTGAACCGGGCACTCCTCAGCCACAAGGAATCTGGTTCCCATCTGCACGCCAGCTGCTCCCATAAGAAGTGCTGCGGCAATACCACGGCCATCTGCGATACCTCCGGCCATTACCACCGGAATATTTACTTCCGGAATTACCTGGGTCATTAGAGCCATGGTAGTAAGCACGCCAATATGGCCGCCGGCCTCCATACCTTCTACTACAATGGCATCCGCATTATTCTGTTCCAGCCGCTTGGCCAATTTAACATTTGGCACCACAGGAATAACCTTGATACCTGCATTATGCAGTGGCCCCACAAATGGCACCGGATTGCCTGCCCCCAGAGTTACAAAGGCTGGCTGTTCCTGGCAGATAACCTCCAGAATTTCATCCTTATTTGGTGCCATCAGCATAATATTTACACCGAAAGGTTTACCTGTAAGTGTCTTTGCCTTACGAATTTCATCTCTTACATACTCTGTGGTACGACCACCACAGGAAATAATTCCGGCTCCCCCTGCATTGGACACAGCCGCAGCCATGTTGGCATCAGAAATCCAGGCCATACCACCCTGAATTATCGGATACTTTATCCCCAGTACCTCACAAATACTTTTTGCCATATTGTTACCTCCATCTCTTTTCCCCAAACAACAGGGATTCAAATACCTTTTTTATCTTCTACACCATAAGATAAAAATCCTCTTTTTATATCACTTGTTGCTCCAAAGGATTCATCCACCTCGATGAAAAACAGATAAAAAGAAACAGGCGTCTCCGAATAATTTCAGAGACGCCCATTTTATTTACGTAAAGATACCCGTCAGCTTATTAGCCGATGATAACCATAGCCTCGCCAGCGGATACAGTGGAGCCCTCGGATACGTTAACAGCCTTAACAGTACCATCGCATGGTGCAGGAATCTCGTTCTGCATCTTCATAGCCTCGAGGATGATTACAGTATCGCCGGACTTAACAGCAGTGCCTTCGCCAGCAACAACCTTCAGAACCTTACCAGGCATTGGAGCGGAAACTGCAGTCTCGCCAGCGCCTGCTGCTACAGCAGCCTTAGCTGGAGCTGGTGCAGGTGCAGCAGCTGGAGCAGGAGCTGCCTTAGGAGCAGCTGGTGCAGCCTTTGGAGCAGCAGACTTTGCAGGAGCTGCGCCCTTTACTTCCTCAACCTCAACCTCATAAGCGGTACCATTAACTTTGATATTGAACTTTTTCATTTAATCTTTCCTCCAAATTTAAGTATTTCTTCTGAATTAAAGTGGAATGTTGCCGTGCTTCTTGGCAGGCATAGCCTCACGCTTGCAAGCGCAGGCATTCAGTGCAGTGATGATACGAGGGCGGGTTTCAACAGGCTCAATAACCATATCAGCATAACCGCGCTCTGCAGCCTTGTAAGGGGTTGCAAACTCATCAACATAATCCTGGGTGTGCTGAGCCTTAACATCTGGCTCATCACGCTTAAAGATAATGTTTGCAGCACCTGCAGGACCCATAACTGCGATTTCGGAAGTAGGCCAAGCCATAACCTGGTCAGCGCCCAATTCGCGGCAGCACATAGCGATGTAGGAACCGCCATAAGCCTTACGGGTAATAACAGTAATCTTTGGAACAGTTGCTTCACTGTATGCATACAGCATCTTTGCACCATGACGGATAATACCGCCATGCTCCTGACCAACGCCTGGCAGGAAGCCCGGTACGTCAACCAGATTTACAAGAGGAATGTTGAATGCGTCACAGAAACGAATGAAACGAGCAGACTTATCAGAAGCATCAATATCAAGGCAGCCGCCCATAACCTTAGGCTGATTTGCAATGATACCTACACTACGGCCATCAAAACGTGCAAAGCAGGTAATGATGTTGGTAGCAAAATGCTGATGAACTTCATAGAACTCGCCGTTATCAACTATTGCAGCAATGATATCCTTCATATCATAAGGCTGGTTAGGGTCATCTGGAATAACGGTGTTCAAGCTGTCGTCCATACGGTCCGGATCATCACCAGTGTCAAACATTGGAGCATTCTCCATGTTATTGCTTGGCAGATAGCTTAAGAGATAACGGATCTGCTCAATGCAGTCCTTCTCATCGGCTGCCACGAAGTGAGCAACACCAGACTTGGTGTTGTGAGTCATAGCACCGCCAAGGGCCTCAGCAGTAACTTCCTCATAAGTTACGGACTTAATAACTGCAGGGCCAGTTATGAACATCTGGGAGGTCTTATCTACCATGTAGATGAAGTCAGTGATAGCTGGGGAATATACAGCACCGCCTGCACATGGTCCCATGATTACAGAAATCTGAGGAATAACTCCTGAAGCTGCGGTATTGCGGTAGAAGATACCAGCATAACCGGAGAGAGCGTCAACAGCCTCCTGAATACGGGCACCGCCGGAATCATTGATACCGATGCAAGGAGCACCCATCTTCATTGCCAGATCCTGAACCTTCCAGATCTTCTTTGCGTGCATTTCACCAAGAGAACCACCCTCTACGGTGAAGTCCTGGGCAAAGGCATAAACCAGACGGCCATCAACAGTACCATAACCGGTTACAACGCCCTCTGCAGGAAGATCCTTCTTCTCCTGACCAAAGTTTGTACAACGATGCTTTACAAAAGCATCCAGTTCTGTGAAAGAATCCTCATCAAAGAGGAGCTCAAGACGCTCACGGGCAGTCATCTTGCCCTTCTCGTGCTGCTTGGCAATACGGGCCTCGCCGCCACCAAGCTCAATGTGAGCCTTCTTTTCCTTCATAAGTTCAATTTTTTCCTGAACTGTAGCCATTTTTTGCCTCCTAATCAGCCACAAGTGGCTGTATTTCTTATGTGATTAACGGTCCTCGTGCTGACAAAGTTCGAGCAGAACGCCACCAGCAGATTTTGGATGAACAAAAGCGATGTCAGCGCCGCCAGCACCCTTGCGAGGAGCCTTGTCAATCATAACAATGCCCTTCTCCTGAAGGTCAGCAATTGCAGCAGGAAGATCATCAACGCGGAGAGCGATGTGCTGGATGCCGCCACGGCCGCCGTTCTTCTCGATGAACTTGGCAATAGGGCTGTCATCAGCAGTACCAACCAACAGCTCAATCTCGGAACCGTTTGGAGTTGGATGGAAGGTAGTAGTAACCTTCTGCTCTGCAACAGTTTCTTCACCAGTGCAAGCCAGACCAATGGTGGTCCAGAGGTCCTTGCCCTCCTGTAAATCCTTGCATGCAATACCAATGTGGTCAACGCCTAAAATCTTGAATGCCATTTTTGTTTTCCCCCTAAATCTTTTATTCACACTTACTTAAGCATATCCTTCATCACATTACTGACAACCGTATAAGGATCAGTCTCCCTAGCCTTAATCTGCTCTACATATTCATCCATCTTGCCAGTTTCAACCAGCTTGTTGGTAATATAAGAACCTATATTGCTATGAAGCACATCCAGCATCTCGTTCTTGGAACGCTCTGTACGGCGTTTGGCCAATATTCCGTTTTCAGAGATATACTTAAAATGCTTTTCAATATTTTCAATTGTTTCGGTAATGCCCTCATTCTGGCTGGCAATTACCTTCTGGATAGGCGGACGCCAATCTGTCATTAAGCCGTCCAAATCAAGCATCATGTTCATTTCGCGAACCAGCTTGTCAGCTCCGTCATGGTCAGCCTTGTTAATGGTGAACACATCACCAATTTCAAGGATACCTGCCTTAATGGCCTGAATGTCATCACCCATGCCAGGAATCAACACAACCATTGTTGTATCAGCCGCCTTGACAATATCTACCTCGGACTGTCCAACACCAACAGTTTCAACGAAGATAATGTCCTTACCGAAGGCATCCATGGCTTTGACTGCATCAGCTGTCTTATGAGAAAGTCCACCAAGACTTCCACGGGTTCCCATACTGCGAATGAAAACTCCCTCGTCCATGGTCAGACCATTCATTCTGATGCGGTCACCCAAGATAGCACCGCCAGTAAATGGGCTGGTAGGGTCAATGGCGATAATACCAACTGTCTTCCCCTGTGCTCTGTAAGCCCTGGCCAGCTTGTCAGTAAGTGTACTCTTGCCGGCACCCGGAGGGCCGGTAATACCCAGGACAAAAGCGTGGCCCGTATGAGGATAAAGCTTTTTCATAATATCCATAGCTTCATCATACTCATTTTCGATGGCTGTAATCGCACGGGATAAAGCCAGCCTATTCCCCTTTAAAAGCTCTTCTACAATGTCCATCTATGCACCACCGTTACCAGCAATAAGATGACAGCCGCCGAAGCAGCCGTCATCTCTGCTGTATAAAAACTTATTTTACGTTAGCTTTAATAAAGTCAACAATATCGCCGGTTGGGGTACCTGGAGTAAATACCTCGGCAATGCCAGCTTCCTTAAGAGCTGGGATATCAGTCTCAGGAATAACACCGCCGCCAATGATAAGAACATCGTCCATGCCCTTCTCACGAAGCAGGTTTACAACTTTAGGGAAGAGATGTGGATGCGCACCAGAAAGGATGGACATAGCCACAACATTAACGTCCTCCTGCAAAGCTGCCTCAGCAATCTGCTCAGGAGTCTGACGAAGACCGGTATAAATAACCTCAAAGCCTGCATCACGGAGTGCTCTGGCAACAACCTTTGCACCGCGGTCATGGCCATCAAGGCCTGGTTTTGCTACTAATACTCTAACTTTAGCCATTTCTCAATTACCTCCAATTAAAGATTTACATGAGCTTCATACTCACCAAATACTTCACGCATTACGCCGCAAATCTCACCGAGAGTTGCATAGGTGCGAACAGCGTTAAGAATATGAGGCATGAGGTTCTCGTTCTCATCCTGACAAGCCTTCTTCAGATCAGCCAATGCGGACTTAACAGCATCGTTGTCACGCTTAGCCTTCATCTCAGCCAGGCGCTTGCACTGTGCAACACCTACAGAAGCATCAACCTTCAGCAGGCCCTTAGGTGGCTCTTCTTCAATCTGGAACTTGTTAACACCAACGATGGTCTTTGCACCGGACTCAACATCCATCTGCCACTTGTAAGCGGAATCCTGGATTTCCTTCTGGATATAGCCCTTCTCGATAGCTGCAACAGCACCGCCGATTTCATCAATCTTCTTGATGTATTCCCAAGCTTCCTTCTCAATCTTGTTGGTGAGGGCCTCTACATAGTAGGAACCAGCCAATGGATCGATTACGTCAGCCAGACCGGACTCATAAGCAACAATCTGCTGAGTACGGAGAGCGATCATTACAGACTCCTCGGTAGGAAGTGCCAAAGCCTCATCACGGGAGTTGGTATGGAGGGACTGGGTACCACCCATAACAGCAGCAGCAGTCTGGAGAGCAACACGGATAATGTTGTTGTTAGGCTGCTGAGCAGTCAGCATGGAACCTGCAGTCTGGGTATGTACGCGAAGCATCATGGATTTAGGCTTCTCAGCGTGGAAACGCTCCTTCATAACCTTGGCCCATACACGACGGGAAGCACGGAACTTGGCAACTTCCTCAAGTACGTTGTTGTGGGCATTCCAGAAGAAGGAAAGACGACCAGCAAAATCATCGATATGGAGGCCGGCCTTGATAGCAGCCTCGCAGTATGCGATACCATCTGCAATGGTGAATGCGATTTCCTGGGAAGCAGTAGATCCTGCCTCACGAATATGGTAACCGGAAATGGAAATGGTATTCCATTTTGGAACATTCTTGGAGCAATACTCAAAGATGTTGGTAATCAGACGCATGGAAGGACGTGGAGGGAAGATATAAGTACCACGTGCAGCATACTCCTTCAGAATATCATTCTGAATAGTACCCTTCAGCTGATCAGCAGGAACGCCCTGCTTCTCAGCAACTGCAATGTACATGGAAAGCAGTACAGATGCAGGAGCGTTGATAGTCATGGAAGTGGAAACCTTGCCAAGGTCAATCTGGTCGAATAGGACTTCCATATCAGCCAGAGAGTCGATAGCAACGCCTACCTTACCAACCTCACCCTCAGAAATAGGGTCATCAGAGTCGTAACCAATCTGAGTAGGAAGGTCAAATGCGCAGGAGAGACCAGTAGCACCGGACTCAATCAGATAACGATAGCGCTTATTGGATTCAGCTGCAGTAGAGAAACCAGCATACATACGCATGGTCCAGAAACGACCACGATACATAGTAGGCTGTACACCACGGGTATAAGGATACATTCCAGGGAAACCGATTTCATCAGCATAGTCAGTGTCCTTGATATCAAGTGGAGTGTACAGACGCTGCTCTGGCAGGTTTGGACGCTCTGGGAATTTTGCAGTAGCTTTTTCTACGCTGGCATTATATTTATCTAAACCAGCCTGAATCTTTTCATTGCTCATAGTGAAATATCCTCCTATTATTTCTTCATTGTGCCTGTTTTCATAAATCTTTCATGCCAAGAAAGTGCCTCATGTAAAATGTGTGGAGTATGAGCACTCTTGGTTTCTGCTAATGCTCTTTCATAATAATCCATCAGCATAGGCTTGAAGTCTGGATGAGCGCAGTTCTCAATAATAACCTTTGCGCGCTGACGTGGAGACAAGCCGCGAAGGTCAGCCAGACCCTGCTCAGTAACAATGATATCTACATCATGCTCAGTATGGTCAACATGAGAAACCATAGGAACGATGGAAGAAATCTTGCCATCCTTTGCAGTAGATACAGTAAAGAATACAGTCAGGTAAGCGTTGCGGGCGAAATCACCGGAACCACCGATACCATTCATCATCTTGGTACCCATGATATGGGTAGAGTTGATGTTGCCATAAATATCTGCCTCGATGGCGGTGTTCATGGCGATTACACCGATACGACGTGCAACCTCTGGGCTATTTGCTATCTCCTGTGGACGAAGCACAATATGCTTTCTGTATTCCTTGATATTAGCATAGAAACGCTTCAAACCTTCTGGGGATGGGGAGAGAGAGGTGCCTGATGCAAAATTCAGCTTTCCTGCATCAATCAGGTCAAACATACCATCCTGGATAACCTCAGTATAAACTGAGAGATCCTTCAGATCAGACTCAACGAATCCGCTAATAACAGCATTAGCAACAGCGCCTACACCAGACTGCAATGGCAGCAGGTTCTTAGGCATGCGACCAGCCTTTACCTCTGCATGGAGCAATTCGATAAAGTTCTGGGACATTTTGCGGGAGTTCTCATCGATTTCACCAAGTGGACGAACCTTGTCAGTAATATCACAAGGTACGATGTACTTGATCTTGTCTGGAGAACAAGGAATATAAGGAGTACCAATTCTGTCATTAGGCTTAACAACAGGAATTGGAAGACGATTTGGTGGATCGAGAGGAACATATACATCATGCATACCCTCCAGCTCCAATGGCTGAGAAGTGTTAACTTCTACAATAACTACATCTGCAGTCTGAACATAGGATGCAGTATTACCCATGGAAGTAGTAGGAATAATGTTACCTTCTTCAGTAATGGCACAAGCCTCTACGATAGCCACATCAATCTTGCCGCCCAAATATCCGTAACGAGCCAGCTGTGCGGACTCGGACAGATGCAGGTCAGCATACTCAATCTTACCGCTATTGATAGCGTTACGCATATCCTTGTTTGTCTGATATGGCATGCGGAAAGCAATACCATCAGCTCTTGCAAGACATCCGTCCTCTTCATCACCGGTAGAAGCGCCGGTCCAAAGGTTAATCTTGAAATGCTCCTTTTCCATGCGAGCAGCCAAAGCCATTGGAACAGCCTTTGGGTAACCTGATGGTGTGAAGCCGGAGGTACCAACATTCATGCCAGGCTTAATAAAAGCAGCTGCCTCTTCAGCAGTTACAATCCTGGACTGCAGTTCTTTGTTGCGTACCCTGTCGAGAATGTCAATCATCGAAAATCCTCCCCTAAAGTTGCATTGCTGCAACTCAAAATTTTCTGTGCGAGATGTATTATCTTTTTCCCCTGTGATTGGTGATTATAACTTTGGGTTATAATACGCTCAAACCATAGTTATACATTCTCGCATATATACATTATACATCACTCAAAGTCTACCACTCCAGATGATTTGAGTCAAGGAAAGATGTAGAAATTGTCATACAAATAAAGGGGATAGCTTTCGCTATCCCCCTTTTTTTACTGAATCTTAATATAATTCTTGAACTTCTGAATATCTATTTGCGTAATAGCAGAAGGATTCTTTTTAAGATAGTCCTGATGTGGCTCCTCAGCCTCCACAAATATCTTTATTTCCTCAGACCTTACAAATAGTTTTCGCCGTTGCTTCTGGTCGCTTACAGGGTCATTAATGGTAAGATTGCTCCCCGCCACCGCTGGTGGATTGGTCCTGTTGGCCATGAAATTTAAATGAAGTTGTATTTGGGGTAAATCTTCTGGTGTATTATGGTATACACCGCACATAAACATCGGACCAATTAAGTTCCCCTGACGATTTTCACTATAGGGGTCTGTTACGGAAAAAAGAATGTCCAGCAAGTAGGAAACATCAGTCTTCTTGGGGTTGTACTCCACACAGACCCCCATTACAGCCTTAACATTTCCTCCCGCCACGGCCTCATAATCCACAGCCTTTGACTCCGGATTTATATAACCAGTTTTTACTGTTACAACCCCGGGAAGTTCTTCAAAAACTGCCTGCAAATCGTGAAAGCTGCCACCGGAAAAATATATTTTCTTAGTATACATTAAGATTTCACCTCAGCTTCCGGATGGAATATATCCACCTGACGACGGGCTGCCATGTCCACATCAAACATATTCACCAGCTCCTTCACCGCCTGGGTAGGAGAAATTATTCCTTTTAGCACAGCATCCTTTACCTCCGGCATTCTGCCTGTTATCACAGGATCATCAAAGAACAGACTGTGAAGGTGTTCATCAATCATGCTGTACATCCATTCCAAAAGCTGACGATTGCGGCGTTTTTGGAAAACACCGCTCTCGTTGGTCATTTCCTTAAAAGCCTGGATAACCTTCCAAAGCTCCGGGATACCATATTTTGTATAAGCAGAACACATATATGCGTGGGTTGGCCACCCCTCTGTAGCGGGACGAATATATTCTATCATCCGCTCGTATTCCGCTCTGGCAACCTTGGCCTTCAGAAGATTATCCCCATCGGCCTTATTTATAACTATTGCATCTGCCAGCTCCATGATACCCTTCTTGATACCCTGTAAATCATCTCCGGCCCCTGTCAGCACCACCAGCATGAAAAAATCTACCATTGAACGTACTGTGGTTTCCGACTGGCCTACACCAACGGTTTCAATCAGAATAATATCATAGCCCGCAGCCTCGCACATGAGCATGGTTTCACGGCTTTTTCTGGCAACGCCGCCCAGGGTCCCCCCCGCAGGAGAAGGCCTTATAAAGGCCTCCTGACGACGGGAAAGCGTCCCCATTCTTGTTTTGTCGCCCAATATGGAGCCCTTGGTAACAGAGCTGGTTGGGTCAACGGACAAGACGGCCACCCTGTGGCCGGCATCGCAGAGCATATTACCGAAGGCTTCAATAATAGTGCTCTTGCCTGCTCCCGGCACACCTGTAATACCTATTCTAAGTGCCTTTCCAGTATGTGGTAAAAGCCT
This sequence comes from Anaerovibrio sp. RM50, assembly GCF_000622005.1. Taxonomy (GTDB): domain Bacteria; phylum Bacillota; class Negativicutes; order Selenomonadales; family Selenomonadaceae; genus Anaerovibrio. The sequence continues at coordinate 309,362 of NZ_JHWV01000001.1, forward strand.
TTGTAAAACCCGCTGTGCCTTGGCAAAATGCTTGGAATTATTACTTTCAATGAGAGTTATAGCCCGGGATAATGTCATGCGGTCCCCATTAAGAACACCGTTGACATAATCATCCTCACTTAAGACCAGACGCCGTCTTGGCTTCATTTTTCCATTTAACAGATTAGGATTAATGTTGCCCACAGTGGTGTCCTTTATCCCCTCTATGCCGCCCATAACACTGCAGGCGAACTTTTCATTGGGCTCATCAGGAACCCAGCTCGGTTTTGAAGTGGTGTATTTTGCCATAACTCGTCACCATTACTCCTCTGCTAAATCTTCCTTGGCTCTTTCTATCAAAAGGGTCAGCAGCTTAATGCCAGCCTCCGGGATATTGGTTCCTGGAGCAAAGATGGCCACGGCACCGCTTTCGTAGAGGAAGTCATAATCCTGAACCGGGATGACACCGCCGATACAAACCATGATATCCTCACGGCCCAGTTTTTCCAGCTCCTGAACGAGCTGTGGAAGGAGAGTATTATGACCAGCGGCCAAGGAACTGAACCCAACCATGTGAACATCATTATCGACGGCATCCTGTGCAGTTTCCTCCGGGGTTTGGAAAAGAGGGCCTACATCAACATCCCAGCCCATATCGGCGAAGGAAGAAGCTATAACCTTCTGGCCTCTGTCATGGCCATCCTGGCCCATCTTGGCCACGAATATTCTTGGACGGCGGCCAGTAAGATTTTCAAATTCATCAGCCATTTCACGTGCTTTCTCCAAAGCACTCTTATCAGTAAACTCAGAGGAATAAACACCGGAAATGGTATGGATAACGGCCTGGAAACGTCCGGATACCTTTTCAACGGCATCGGAAATTTCACCCAGTGAAGCGTGGGCACGGGCCGCATCAACGGCTGCTTCAAGAAGGTTACCGTTGTCACGGGACTCTGCAGCCTTGGTAATACCCTCAAGGCAACGACGGACATCGTCATCGTTACGCTCTGCACGGAGTTTTTCCAGACGCTCAATCTGGGCCTGGCGTACAGCAGTATTATCAATGGCCAAAATTTCCAGTGGATCTTCCTTTTCCAGACGGAAGCGGTTCAGACCAACAATTGACTCATTGCCGGAATCAATCTGGGCCTGACGGCGGGCAGCAGCTTCCTCAATACGCATTTTTGGAAGGCCGCTGTTAATTGCCTTGGCCATACCGCCCAGAGCCTCAACCTCCTGAATATGAGCCCATGCACGGCGAATAATCTCATTTGTAAGAGCCTCAACATAGTAAGAACCACCCCAAGGATCGATAATCTTACATACGCTGGTCTCATCCTGAATATAAAGCTGGGTATTACGGGCAATGCGGGCGGAGAAGTCAGTTGGCAGAGCGATGGCCTCATCCAGCGCATTTGTATGGAGGGACTGGGTATGACCAAGAGCTGCTCCCATGGCCTCCATGAGAGTACGGGATACATTGTTGAATGGATCCTGTGCTGTCAGTGACCAACCAGAGGTCTGGCTGTGGGTTCTTAGTGCCATGGACTTATCGTTGGTAGCTCCGAAGGACTTAACAATCTTCGCCCAGAGCACACGGGCCGCACGCATCTTGGCAACCTCCATGAAGTAATTCTTACCAATAGCCCAGAAGAAGGAGAGTCGTTTAGCAAAGGCGTCAACTGGCAGACCAGCGGCCACACCAGTACGGATATATTCAAGGCCATCAGCAAGAGTGTAACCAAGCTCAATATCAGCAGTAGCACCGGCCTCCTGCATGTGATAGCCGGAAATGGAAATACTGTTGAACTTAGGCATGTATTTGGTGGTATATTCAAAAATATCACCGATAATACGCATGGACATTTCCGGTGGATAAATATAAGTATTACGCACCATGAACTCCTTCAGAATATCATTCTGAATAGTACCAGCCATAACACTCTTATCTACGCCCTGCTCCTCACCGGAGAGAATATAGAAGGCTAAAATTGGCAATACCGCTCCATTCATGGTCATGGATACGGACATCTGATCAAGAGGAATACCACTAAACAGAATACGCATATCCAAAATAGAGTCAATAGCAACGCCGGCCTTACCAACATCGCCCAAAACTCTTGGGTTATCAGAGTCATAGCCACGATGGGTAGGAAGGTCAAAGGCGATGGACAGACCCTTCTGGCCGGCAGCCAGATTTCTTCTGTAGAAGGCGTTTGATTCTTCAGCAGTGGAAAAACCAGCGTACTGACGAACTGTCCAAGGACGGAATACATACATGGTGGAATATGGGCCACGGAGGCATGGTGGAATGCCGGAGGCAAAATCCAGATGATTCATGTGCTCATATTCATCATAGTTATACAGCGGCTTTATAGGAATATGCTCCATTGTTTTGCCAGTCAGCTTGTCGAAATTGGCACCGGCAGCGTCCTCAAACAGCTTACGCCATTCTTCAGGGCTTCTCTCTGGAGCTTCTTTAAGGTTCATACTGGTAAAATCAGGATTGTTAAAAGAAGCCATCACTCAATCATCCCTTTCTTCTTCTGCAGTGCCTGCAGGATTTCATAACAATTTGCCTTGACAGAAATATACTTGTCAATACCGGCATTATCATAAGTTTCCTTAAGGTCCTTAGGAGCCTCACCAGCCAAAAATACAGTGGCATTTGGCAAAGCCTCGTGGAGCATAGGAGCCAGCTTAGGCACAATATCAGGATAAGTGGCATCTGTGGAGCAGATAACAACTGCATCAGCTCCGGATTCCTTGGCGGCAGCAGCGGCCTCTTCCTCAGTAGGGAAGCCGTTATTGCCTAGTACCTCAAAGGCACCAACCTGCAGGAAGCCGGTGGTAAAGTCTGCTCTTGCCTTATGCTGTGGAATAGGGCCCATATTGGCCAGGAAAATCTTAACATTGTCGTCATTCTTTTCCTTATAAGCCTCTGTCACCATGCGAAGAGCCTCATAACGCTCACTCCAGCGATGTCTTTCTATTTTTTCAACTTCCTCGGCATTTTCAGCACATTTCGGGCAAGTAAGGGCACTTCTCAGCTGCTCAATAGTGGCACCAGCCTTGGCTGCCTCTATAACGGATTCCATAGATCCCTTTTCATCCTTAATCTTGGCCAGAGCCTCATCACAGAACTTGGTGTCGATATCATTAAGATATGCGGAAATTTCCTCTGAACGCAGCTTCTTGTTCTCCCCGAAATCCTCCGGTCTAGGGTCAAGGCGCACCTCGGTCATATTAGGATACATATTGGAACCAACAATGCGGTCACGGCGAAGCTCCAGCTTCTTGAAGCGCTCGGCCAAAATAAGGCCAATCTGCTCCTGAGGATATCCCTCCTTGAGAGCCTCAACAATACCGCCTTTGGTTTCAATTACTTTAAATTCATCCCAAATCTTTTCTTTTACCTGTTTGGTAAGAGTTTCCACAGCCCAGGAGCCACCAGCAGGGTCAATTGGCTGAAGTAAGCCAAATTCCTCCTGAAGCATTATCTGAACATTTCTGGCAATACGGCGGGAGAATTCATCACCCTTGCGGATAACCTCGTCAAATGGAGGATTTTCGAAAGAATCCAGTCCTCCCACAACGCCTGAGAAAATCTCCGATGTATTGCGCAGCATATTTACATAAGGGTCATATACGGTCTTGAAGAAACGTGCTGGACGGGCATGAACGAACATTTTTTGTACTTCATCGCTACCGCCAAATGCCTCCACAATCTGGGACCATATAGGACGGACTGCTCTCAGCTTGGCAATCTGCATAAAGAAGTTGGCACCCATAGAAAATTCAAAGGCTATCTGGCCTGCAGCCTCGTCCACAGTAAGACCACGCTCCAGCATTGCCCTGATATAATCAGTGGCCACAGCCAGACTATAGGCAACCTCCTGAATATCGTTGGCACCGCCATTGCTGAACACATCGCTCTTTACAAAGCAGGTCTTTACTCCAGGGGCATTTTTTATAGCCCACTTGGCTGCTTCATAGGCCTCGTCATACAGTTTTGCCAGGGACTGTTTATTTTTACCAGTTGACACCAGTTCTCCCACTGGATTGGCACCAATAATACCCTTAAGAATATTGGTTGACTGGCCACTTGACTTTAAATCAGCTGCCACCATGGACAGCATAGGCACAGCAGATGCGCCGGCATAAATGTAGAGTGGATATTTTTCCAGCTTTAATCCATCCAACAAATCATGCACATCCTGCAGAGTGGTTACACTGCAGCCCTCGTCCCCGGGCTTATCTGCTTCCCTTGCATCCCCGCATGAAATAGTAGCCTTGTCGAGAGTAATGTTATAAATTGTTGAGCCCCTGTCTATTTCATGCTTCAACAACTCATTGTTCTCCTTAGGCATTGTTTCATCACAGGCTTGAGCGATACCCCATGGAGATTCTATGTAACCATTTGGCTTTGCTCCCCTCATAAAATCATCCATGCCAGGGAAGGATTTTTTAGGCAGGATTGGGTCAGTATCCTTCCTGAAATACATTGGAGAAAATGTGATACCCTCGTAGGTTTTGGTATACATTTTCTTTTCAAATGGCGCACCTTTTAGCAGGGCGATACAGGCTTCCTTCCACTCATCGTAAGTAGGCGGTGTAAACTCATCCAAAGGCACGTCAGGAAAATCAGTTACCTGTTCAGCCTTTTTCAGAATGGCCTGAAGATCCAGCTCTTCTTGGGCCTGACCGCTTTTCTCCTCATTCATTGAATTTACCTCCTTCACGCAAAATGAAAAAACCATCTGCCTAGAGTGTGCAGATGGAGTTGATGTAAGAAATATCCCTCCGGTAAAAATAAAAAACCGACTTAAATAAATAAGCCGGAGATTGATACCAGATAAACGAATCGCCTAAATCGCAGATATTCCATCCATCACAGTTCCATCCCCTACCCATCGCTCGCAGGTACAAGCATACTTCAAATCAAAGGGTTGCTGGCAGCCCTTTGAAATATCGCTAACGGAAATGATAAAACAGGCAGTTCTCCTGGCTCAGGATCAATGCTTGGTACGCCTTCCCAGATCACATTATCCGTGACCCAGTGACATAATTGTACTTCGCTCCCCATTACAGTGGCGGGACCGCTCCGGCTTGTACCGGATTCTCTATTAAGTCTGATAAACAGACACCTGTCCTCACTCTATTTAATTAATTTCATTCTAAATCGTTATAAATCAAATGTCAATGCACAAAAGGCATATTCGTATGACAATTATTACAAAATATGCCTATGGAAATACTACTATATAACCATAGGCATACCTACTATCTTAAAATTATTCTTCTTACTACATCCACTGGTATGACCAATATTGCCATAAAGGCACATATAAGCCATGTTTTCAGTGAAAGAGGCTCAACGCTCAAAACCTCCCCGCCAAATTCCACAAATACCCATTGCATGGCAAATATGGCAAAGCTTACCAGCAAAAAGGTATTGTTACGGCCAAGGTGCTCAAAGACATTTATATGGTCTGTGCGGGCGTTAAAGCCATTAAAGGTAATGGCCATCATAAAGGTGGCAAAAAGAGCTGACTTCAGATAGGTTACTGTCACATCGCCGAAAAGTCCCCGCACCGGTTCAAAGAACAAAATGCTCAGACAAATTGCCGTGATAACCAGGGCATTTATGATGACCTGTGTAAGCATTTTTTTGGTTACAATATTCTCCTGACGGGCCACCGGCTTTTCCAGCATATATTCCTGAAGGGCGGGCTCACTGCCGTAAGCAATGGCCGCCAAAGTATCCATGGCAAGATTAATCAGAAGAAGCTGAATAACCGTTAGAACAATATTCTCTCCCAGCATTGGTCCCAGAAAACAAACAAGTACAGCCGCCACGTTTACTGTAAGCTGGAATATAAGGAACTTTCTTATACTCTTAAAAATTGATCTGCCATATAAAATAGCCTTTACCACGGAGCGGAAGTTATCATCGAGAATAGTAATATCCCCTGCCTCCTTGGCCACCTCTGTGCCGCTTCCCATGGCAAAGCCAACCTCTGCCTTCTTTAGGGCCGGGGCATCGTTTACACCGTCACCGGTCATGCCCACCACCATATCCAGCTCCTGGGCAATATTCACCAGACGGCTCTTGTCAGTTGGCAGGGCCCTTGCTACCACACGAAGCTTTGGCAGAATTTTTTTCAGCTCATCATCAGACATTTTTTTCATTTCGCCGGAGGTGAGCACCACATCATCATCAGAGTGAATAAGGCCTGATTCCTTGGCTATGGCCACAGCCGTCTCCCGCTTATCCCCGGTAATCATTACCACCTGCACCCCGGCATTCTGGACCTCACGGATAGCTCCCATAGCCTCTGAGCGAAGGTTGTCACGAATACTGATAATGCCAATCAATGTAAGGCTGCCCTCAGCCTCAGCTTCTCCATGTTCATTAACGGAGCCTGAACCATAAGCCACCGCCAACAGACGCATGGAACGGCCGGCCTGTTTATCAATATATTTATGAATTTCACTGACAGAATTTAAAGCGTGGGGTAAACCATCCGCCCCCAGATACTGATGACATTTTTCCAGCATTACCTCCGGGGCACCCTTAAGATAACAAATACATTTATCATCTTCATTTACTGCCACTGCAGAATACTTGTCCCTAGAATTAAAATATTTAAAGCCAAGGGCCTCATCACGATTTATGGCGTCGGTCAGACCAGCATCCATCAATGCCTTGATTATGGAACGATCAGTGCTGTTACCGCCGATTACAGAATCTGCTCCCGGGTGGGCACTATTGTTAAGGCCAGCGGCTTTTATAAACTTGTTGATATATTCCCCTGAAGCCTCTCTTCCCTCATTGCTCTTCAGCTCAAGATTACCAATATGCTTTAAATGTACTAAATCTCCCAGTGCTATATCCACCACAGATAGCTTTCCCTCAGTAATGGTTCCTGTTTTGTCACTGAAGAGAATGCTGAGACTGCCGGAGGTTTCAATACCATTTATTTTCTTGACCAAAACATTGTCCTTCTCCATTTTCAGACTCTGAACGGAAAGGAGCATGGAGGTAAGCATTGGCAAGCCCTCAGGAACAGCACACACAATAACAGTTACAGCTACAGTAACCGCATCAATAATCAGGCGCACCCAGCCCCATAAATTGTCAGGAGCCTCCCCAGTAACAAAGGTCTTTATGAGAATACCCAGCACAATAGCAATTGCACCTATATAGCCAAAGGCAGAAATATGATGGGCCAGCTTATCCAGCTTCACCTGTAGTGGTGTCCTGCGGGCCGTAGACTGTGCTTCCAAAGCCAACTGACCAAACAGTGTTTTATCCCCCACTACACTGGTTTCCAGATATGCCTCACCACTGCACACCACCGTACCACGATAAGCATAATGGGGATTAAGCAAATCCTCCGCATCATAGCCATCACTGGCCTCATTATCCACTGGACATTTTAATATTTCCTCAGTCTCACCATTCAATACAGACTGGTCAATATGCACAGAGCCCTCAACCAACGATCCGTCTGTAGGAAGTCGGTCCCCGGCCTGTAAAAATACAATATCCCCAGACACCACCTCACTGACAGGAATCTCCGACAATTCGCCGTCACGAAGAACCTTGGTTATATCCTTGGCAGCCTCGTCATTTCGCAGGGTCACAGCTTTACCTTCCTGATTATACTCACTGACAGAAGCAACACCATTGGCGATAAGAATAGCCACCATTATTCCAACTGGCTCAAACCACTCCGCCTGCCCCATAAAATAAAGTACGCCCTGAATAATCAGAGCGACTAACAGAATCATTATCATGGGGTCCTTAAACCCCTGAAAAATCTTTTTAAACAGAGAATCCCTTTCAAGCTGAGTCAAAGAATTGCTGCCATATCTGGCCCGACGTTCTTCAATTTCAGCAGAACTTAAACCCATTAAGCTCATAAAACACTCCTACACACAACACAAGTTTTACTCAGGCTGTACTTGCTTCTTTTTGCTGTAGCCAATAATACACACACCCACGGCCAGTACAGCAGGAATAATAATGGAAGCCATGGAACCCAAGGCACCCTCGATTACAGGGCCAATGCTGGCATCGTGAACCAACATGCTGCCACCTGTCCAACCTAAAATACCGGCACCAAGATAAATCAGCACTGGCCAGTTATCCAACAGCTTGCCAATAATCTGGCTGCTGCCCACAACGATAGGCACACTGATAACAAGACCAATTACTACCAACAAAAAGCTGCCATGGGCGGCACCTGCTACCGCCAGTACATTATCAATACCCATAGCCGCATCAGCCACGATAATTGTCTTCACAGCCCCGGCGAAATTATCCGCCTCCTCTACATGGCCCTCCTTGGCTGGAGCCAACAGCTTAATGGCAATCGGCAATAACAGCAGACCACCCAAAGCCTGTAGATATGGGATAGACAAAAGATAAACCGCCAGCAGTGTCATAATAATTCTTATAATCACTGCTCCCGCAGTACCTACCAAAACTGCTTTCTTTTTTAGCTCATCCGGGAGACGATGGGCTGCCATTGCAATTACCACCGCATTATCCCCGGCTAAAACCAAATCAAGTATTACGATAGAAAACAAAGCTGTCCAAAAATCCAATGTCATAATTGTCATTAATTATATCTTCTCCTTCATAACATAAACAAGTCCGCAAATCATCCACAGATACATGGAGGAAGGGACATTATACAATACATCGTCTGTAAGACCGTTAAGAGCCACAGACACCAAAGCCAGGCCCAAGCCAAGCATCAGGCCCTTGGAGAATTCATCGGGCATAGTCTTTTGAGGATACAGGGCAGTACCGGTATATCCAAGGAAAAATACCAGGAAGGCACAGCCTCCCACAATACCAATTTCAGCTAGATAGTTAAGATAAATATTATGAGCATGGACCAAGGTTACACTGCCATCCACAATATAGGTATCATAAATTGGATAAACCAGAGAATACGCTCCGCCGCCAATACCCAAAATCGGGTGGTCAAGAATCATCTGTACTGTACTTTCCCACATGGCAATACGCATTTCCGAGGAGGTATCCACCACGGTAAACATAGTGCTCATGCGTTCAAACAGCACCGGATTCAACAACAGGAACCCTGCCACCAGCACTGCCACCCCGGCCAATATCCGCTTGTCCTTCAATATACCATAAACTGCCATAATAAAAGCAATGGTAAGGCAGGCCCCACGGGCATATGTCATGGCAACACAGCCCAAAGTGCAGACCATGGCCACACCAAGGGCAATGCGGGTACGCTTCTCAGTAAGAGTGCCAAAAAGCCCCAGCAGCACGCAAACCACCATATCAAGATAGGCAGCCAATATGTTGGGATTCTCCAAAGTTGAAAAAACGCGCTTGCTAAGCTCCGGAAAGGCTTCACCATCAACCCACTTCATTTCCGATGTATCAATGCCGAAAATAAACTGGAAAAAACCGTAGGCCACAATAATGGCGGCAGAAGCCCCCAAAGAATAAGTAAGCAATCTTATCTGCCGACAGTCTTCCACATTCTGGGTCACCAGCACATAGGTCAGAAAATAGATTATAACCAGCACAAACCATATTGTCAGTGTATATATCTTATCCGGGGATACCAATATGGAGGCTGCACTGCACAGTAAGTACACAATAAGCGGCCAATGAAAGGTGGTAGCCTTTACGTGGAAATTTGGATCCTTCCACCAGCGAAATAAAAACAAGGCTATGCCGATTCCCATAAATACTATAGCAGTAGTTTGTGATAATCCTATGAAAAAAGCCTCCAACAGAATTGTCAAAAATATTGTATCCTTAACAGCCCTGGAAGCCGCCAGTTTATTCAAGCTGCTCAAAAGAATTCACCTCAAAAATATATAATTACATTCATATTATTATACAAAAAAAATGGGACCAAAACAACGGTCCCATTCCCCATTAACACTTTTCACTTTTTAAAAAGGCACGCAAATAACCTATAAGATACAGGGAGCCGGCACAAATAAGCACCGTTTCCTTTCCCTCTGTCACCGAAGCCTCTGCCAGTGCCATGCCCCGTTCCAGGGCTGTCCTTGGCTCGTCAACGGCTTCTTTTTCATTTACATTGGCATATTCCAGCAAATCAGCCGGCTGGGCCGCCCGTTCAGAGAGGGGTGTGGTAAATATAACCGTATCCTCCGGCCGCAGCAGAGCCTCCATCATCCCCTCAAAATCCTTATCTCTAAGAATTCCCAGAACAAAAATCCGCTTTCTGCCAGGATAATAATAATCGAGGCTGTCCCTAAGGGTTTTTATGCCGGCAGGATTATGGGCACCATCAATAATGAGCTCAAAGCCATCACGGGCCATTACCTCAAAGCGTCCCGGCCACTTCACAGAAGTCATGGCCTTTTTCAAGGCCCTTTGGGTAATACGCAAATCGTCTACAGCCAGAAGCATAGCCGCCGCTGCCGCCAGACCGCTGTTGCCCACCTGATGTAGGCCCATCAATGCCAGCTTGTAATCCATGGATGCCATTTGGTCGTTATGGGAAGTAAATTCCACCAGCTGAGTTTTGGTTGTATCCCCGGACTCACATCTGCCGTATGGCAGTGCAGACAGTGCCTCTATCTGCAAGTCAATCATGGAAGGATTCATGCTGCCGTTACCAACATTGCCAAGATTTGGCGGAATACTTAGCTGACCAAGGGGTTTAGTCGGTTTGGCATCAAAATCTTCGCCTGCAACGTATATGGAAGCTTTATTTTCTGCAGCTTTTTCCCGTATTATCTCCAGAGCTTTTCCCGCAGCCCCTGTTATTACAGGTACTCCAGCCTTAATAATGCCCGCCTTGTGCTCTGCAATTCCCTCCAATGTGCCCCCACATTTATCTGCGTGCTCGAAGGACACATTTGTAATAACGGAAACCTCCGGGGTAATGACGTTGGTGGAATCCAACAGTCCCCCCAGGCCCACTTCTATGACGGCGTACTCCACCTTTTCCTTCATAAAAATATAGAAAGCAGCCGCCGTCAGCACCTCAAACTGGGTAGGGTGCTCATCACCCTCCCCCACCATAAAATCGCATAAATCACTGACCACGGTAATAGCCGCAGAAAATTTATCCTGGCTTATTTCTTCGCCGTTAATAATAACCCGCTCAGTGTAGGAATCCAAATGGGGCGATGTGAACATTCCAACCTTTATTCCGGATTCTTTAAGGATTTCCGTCAGCATACAGGTAACGGAGCCCTTGCCGTTAGTGCCGGTTACATGAACAGTCTTATATTCGTTTTGGGGATTTCCCATTAATTCCAGAAGCTTTTTGATGCGAACCAGCCCCAAGCTCGTACCAAAGACATTAAGCTCCTCCAAATATTGCAATGACTCTGAATAATTCATAATATCCCCCTGATAACAGTGCACTGGCAGCGTCTCTGGCGTCGTTTATAGCTCAAAAATCACTACGTCAGTACACTAACCATGAACAAAAAGGGGACTGTCTTCCAGTCCCCCATATATTATGCATTAAAGCTTGGCCAAATCCTCAAGGCGTGCCTTCACAGCGTCCATCTTCTCCTGATAACCGGCCAGTTTTTCCTTCTCCCCTGCCACCACGTCGGCAGGAGCCTTGGCCAGGAAGCCCTGGTTGGACAGCTTCTTGTCCAGACGGGAAATTTCCTTTTCCAGCTTGGCCATTTCACCATTGAGACGGGCAGTTTCCTTCTCAACATCGATAAGATCCTTAAGAGGCAGGAAGATTTCCACACCGTTTACGACACCAGCCATGGCATTTTCCGGCTTTTCAGCGCCAACCGCCATGTGGGTAACAGGCTCAGCAGAAGCCAGAACAGTAAGATAGCCCTCATTATCAGCAAACACCTGACGCAGGGATTCATCGGTAAAGTTCAATACAACCTCGCTCTTCTTGCTTGGAGCCGCATTAACCTCCAGACGAAGGGCGCGTATAGTCTTTATGGTCTCCATAATGGTGGTCATGCTGCTTTCACTGTCCTCGTCAATAAGGTCAGCAATAGTCTTGTCCTCAGCAGGCCACTGGGAAACCATAATACTCTTGCCCTCGTGTGGAATGTGCTGCCAAATTTCCTCGGTAATAAATGGCATAAATGGGTGCAGCAGACGCAGAGTGCGCTCCAGAACATAACCCAATACATACTGGGCTGTCTGACGAGGCTTAACATTTTCCTTGTCATAAAGGCGGGCCTTGGAAAGCTCAATATACCAGTCGCAGAACTCGCTCCAGATAAACTCATAAATCAGACGGCCAGCCTCACCCAGCTCGTACTTTTCCAGATTTTCGGTAACACCCTGGGCGGTCTTGGCAAAACGGGACAGTATCCACTTATCTGCCATAGTGTAATCCTCAGGTGCCGGTACAAAGCTCTTGTCGAAGCCCTCCAGATTCATAAGCATGAAGCGGGAAGCGTTCCACAGCTTGTTGGCAAAGTTACGGGCAGACTCAACACGCTCGTTGTAGAAGCGCATATCATTACCAGGAGTATTGCCGGTAATCAGCATAAAGCGCAGAGAATCTGCACCATATTCCTCAATCATTTCCAGCGGGTCAATACCATTGCCCAAGGACTTGGACATCTTGCGGCCCTGGCTGTCCCTTACAAGGCCATGGATATAAACGGTCTTAAACGGAATATCCTTGCCAAATTCCAATCCCATAACTACCATGCGGACAACCCAGAAGAAAATAATATCATAACCAGTTACCAAAGTAGCCGTAGGATAGAAATGCTTCAGCTCAGGAGTCTCCTCAGGCCAACCCATGGTCTCAAATGGCCACAGACCGGAGGAGAACCAGGTATCCAGCACGTCCTCATCCTGACGTACATTCTTGCTGCCGCACTTAGGACACTGGCAAATATCATCACGGGATACAGAGGTCTCGCCGCAGTCATCGCAATACCATGCAGGGATACGATGGCCCCACCACAGCTGGCGGGAAATACACCAGTCACGGATGTTGTCCAGCCACTGGCAATAAATCTTGCTGAAACGCTCTGGAACGAACTTAATGCGACCATCTCTTACAGCATCAGCCGCCGGCTTTGCCAAAGTATCCATCTTCACAAACCACTGGGTGGAAATCAATGGCTCAATGGTGGAATGACAACGGGAGCAATGACCTACTGCATGCTCATGGTCCTCAACGGAAACCAGGGCACCAATTTCCTCCAGCTCCTTAACCAGAGCCTTGCGGCACTCATAACGATCCATCCCCTCGTACTTGCCGGCACCTTCCATCATCTTGCCGGTGTTGGACAGAACCTTAAGCTGCTCCAGATCATGACGGAGTCCCATTTCATAGTCGTTAGGGTCATGGGCAGGAGTAACTTTTACGGCACCAGTACCAAAGGAAGAATCAACATATTCATCAGCAAAAACTGGAATTACGCGATTAACAACTGGCAAAATAACATTCTTGCCAACTAAATCCTTATAGCGCTCATCATCAGGGTGAACAGCCACGCCAGTATCACCGAACATGGTCTCAGGACGGGTGGTGGCAACCTCCACATACTTGTCCGGCTCACCTTCCACCTGATAGCGGATATGCCACAGATGCCCCTGCTCAGTTTCATGCTCTACTTCAATATCGGAAATAGCGGTATTACAATCAGGACACCAGTTGGTAATACGGGTACCCTGGTAAATAAGGCCCTTTTCATAAAGGCTTACGAATACCTCGCGAACAGCCTTGGAGCAGCCCTCATCCATAGTAAAGCGCTCTCTGTCCCAATCAAGGGATGAGCCCAGAGAACGAAGCTGGCTCATAATACGGCTGCCAAACTTTTCCTTCCACTGCCAAACTCTTTCAAGGAACTTTTCGCGACCCAGCTCATAGCGGTTGGTGCCTTCCTCACGGAGAGCTCCCTCAACCTTGGCCTGGGTAGCAATTCCTGCATGGTCGCAGCCCGGCATCCACAGGGTATTGTAGCCCTGCATGCGGCGCCAGCGGATAAGAATATCCTGAAGGGTATTATCAAGGGCGTGACCCATGTGAAGCTGGCCAGTTACATTTGGAGGTGGGATAACGATGCTGTAAGGCTCCTTCTCCTCATCTACCACTGCGTGAAACAGCTTGTTTTCTTCCCAATAACCATACCATTTTTTCTCAAAGGATTTTGGGTCATATACCTTAGGGATATTGTTTTCTTCCATAAGTCATTTCCTCCATAATACAAATTTTTCATAAAATACAAAAAAGCACTCTCATCCTACTTAAAGGACGAAAGTGCCTGCTTTCGTGGTACCACCTAAATTCCTTAAAATCACAAAGATTTTAAGCTCATTTACATAACGCCGTTTCCGCGTCCCAACCTACTATACTTTCAGCCAGGAAACTCCAAAGCTACCTTCTCTGCCGCACACCCGGAAGGCTCTCACCTAACCCTTCCTCTCTTTTGGGCTGCATTTACAGATACTCCTCTTTTTCATCGTCTCTAACTTGTCTTTTTCACCATTATCTTTGTCACTCATCATTCACTTCCCTCGATGTACAAATAAAGTACATCTTCTCTTGTGAATTTCTTCGTTCCTCGATACTGGCAAAAAATCCTTCGTTATATTTAGTTGTCATTTTGGTGCGGACGAGAGGGGTCGAACCTCCACGCCTTGCGGCACTGGATCCTAAGTCCAGCGCGTCTGCCAGTTCCGCCACGCCCGCAAACTTTACTAAGTATATCAATCTTTAGGCTTTTTTGTCAAGGCTGACGAATATGGTCTGTTATATTTTTACCTTCAAAAGCCGCATGGTCTGTTCCACTGTGTCAATCATATTCTGTCTTGCAGTTTCCGCCTCCATGGCCTCAGAAAGGGAAACAACTCCACGCAGAATAGGGAAAAAGGCATCTATGCCGTGTTCGTTGCAGGCCTTGGCCTCCGGGGTTACGCACCCGGCAAAGGCAATCACTGGCTTATTATATTTTTTGGCAATTTTAGCCACCCCCACAGGGGCTTTACCCATAACTGTCTGACCATCAAGGCGCCCCTCACCGGTAATCACCAAATCAGCCTTTTCTATATGATTTTCCAGCTTGGTTTCTGCCAAAACGATTTCAATTCCGGATTCCAGTGTGGCATTGGTAAATGTGAGAAAAGCAAAGCCCAAGCCACCAGCCGCCCCGGCTCCAGGAGCATTGGCATCAGCATGAGGATATTTTTCCTTGGAAAGACGGGCATAATCTCCCATCCACTTATCCATCAAAGCTATATCCTCAGGAGTGGCACCCTTTTGTGGGCCATAAATGGCACTGCAGCCCTTATCACCACAAAGAGGATTGGTAACATCACAGGCTATGCGGAAGGTACATTCCTTCAGCTCAGACGCCACATTACTGTCATCAATATGGCAAAGGGCCTTTAATCCCACCGCTCCATATGGAACCGACTTATTATCGGCATCCAGCATCTTATAGCCAAGGGCCTGGAGCATGCCAAGACCACCATCATTGGTGGCACTGCCCCCAATTCCGATTATAAAATGACGACAGCCCTTATGGATAGCATCCAATAAAATCTCCCCCACCCCATAGGTGGTAGTATAAAGAGGATTGCGCTTATTGTCCGGCACCAGGGTAATTCCCGCAGCAGCAGCCATTTCTACAATGGCAGTATTTCCATCGGGCAAGATTCCATACTGAGCCGTGATTTTATCCCCCAAAGGCCCAGTAACTTCAATATTCTGTAACTTCCCTTCCATACCAAGGGTCAGGGCCTCCACTGTACCCTCGCCCCCATCAGCCAGAGGCAGCACTTTGATTTCTGCCCCGGAAAATACCCTTTTAATGCCGGTCTCAATAGCCTTGCCGGCTTCCAGGGAGGTGAGGCTTCCCTTTAATGAGTCAATAGCAACAACAATATTCATGGCCCTCTCCTATACATCTCTCATTTTATTTTACGGCAGACAAAATGCTTTTATATTCCTTGGTGAGATAATTCAAAATAATGTTCATCATGGCATTGGCCTTGTCCCCGTCCATCTGGCCGTCAGGATTCATCATGCAGCAGGTGAGAATCAGACTGCCATCATTATCCACAATATATTTGAAAGGCTTAAGGGTGATATTCCAGTTGTTGACCGCATCAAAAACCTTAATCTTATTGGTGTCATTCATTACTCCGCTGGCAATCTGCACCTGAATTATTGAAAAGGCACTTTCATCAACAATGATAATAAATGGAATGTTCTGTCCCTCCACACTGAAGGCGGAACGAAATACTGATGTATTCAGCTGGTCGTTCATATCCTGGCGGGTAAACATATTTAAATTATGACTGGTTAAATACTCCTGGAAAATTTCTGCCTTTTTGCTCATCTTTTATTCCTCCCGATACATTGCGATTATCCGCTGTAACATGTCTTCATCCAGATCCTTTTCAGAATAGACCTTTACTCCATTCTGCTTTAACAGTGCAGCCGTAACCCCTTCTCCATCAATCTTGTTACCACTGAAGCTGCCATCATAAATAACATCCTTACCACAAGATGGGCTGTTCGCCTTTAAAATAGCCACCTGAACTCTGTGCTTTTTCACAATATCCAGAATATTTTTGGCCCCCTGGGTAAAATGTGCTGTCACATCTTTACCATCTTTATTGACTACCCTTGCTGTTCCCCTCAGCACATCACGTCCATCACCATTCTGAAGCTCAGCTGGTGGACGTGGTATAGGCAAATTACCTGCAGATTCGGGACAGATAGCCGTCAAATAGTGACTATAACGCATCAGAAGCTCATTGTCATTGGATCCCCCACTATACTTAACCTTATTGCCTAATAGACACGATGAAACTAAAATCATTTTAAAACTTCAAACCTTATACTTACACAGAAGTGGGCTGATGCAATAACAGCACCAACCCACTGGATCTACACACTCACTTTATTTCTTGCTTTTGAGGTACTCATCAATGGCTGCAGCAGCCTTCTTGCCGGCACCCATTGCCAGAATAACAGTAGCTGCACCGGTAACAATATCACCACCGGCAAATACGCCTTCCTTGGTGGTGGCACCAGTTTCCTCGTCAG
Organism: Anaerovibrio sp. RM50; assembly: GCF_000622005.1. Lineage (GTDB taxonomy): Bacteria > Bacillota > Negativicutes > Selenomonadales > Selenomonadaceae > Anaerovibrio. The sequence continues at coordinate 326,383 of NZ_JHWV01000001.1, forward strand.
CAATAATATTGCCACGCTTGTTGGTATCCATACCAGGAGTAGTGGATGCCACAATAGGGTTAGGGCCATTACCGATAGCCATAATTACAGTATCCACATCCAGCTCAAACTCAGAGCCTTCCACAGCCACAGGACGACGACGGCCAGAAGCATCAGGCTCGCCCAGCTCCATGCGGATGCACTTTAGGGATTTAACCCAACCATTTTCATCACCAATGATTTCCACAGGATTATTGAGGAGCTTAAAGTCAATGCCCTCCTCCTTGGCGTGATGAACCTCCTCAGCACGGGCTGGAAGCTCAGCCTCACTACGACGATATACAATATAAACCTTATCAGCACCCAAACGCAGAGAAGTACGGGCAGCATCCATGGCAACATTACCGCCACCTACTACAGCCACCTTCTTGCCCATGGCAATTGGAGTTGCATGATTTGGGAAATCATAAGCCTTCATGAGGTTGCAACGGGTAAGGAACTCATTGGATGAATATACACCATTGAGGCTTTCACCCGGAATATTCATAAAATGAGGAAGGCCAGCACCAGTACCAACGAATACAGCATCAAAGCCCATCTCAGCCATCAACTCATCTACAGTAAAGAGACGGCCAGCAATGGAGTTAACCTCAATGGTAACACCCATCTTCTGAAGATTATCAATCTCACGCTTAACGATCTTGTCCTTAGGGAGACGGAACTCCGGAATTCCATAGGACAGTACACCGCCAGCCACATGAAGTGCTTCAAAAATAGTAACCTTGTAGCCCTTGCGAGCCAAATCACCAGCACAAGTCAGACCAGAAGGACCAGCACCGATGATGGCCACCTTCTGGGCATCAGGAGCAAACTCAATAGGCTTAACTTCTTCGTTCTTGTCCAGCTGATAATCAGCCACAAAACGCTCCAAACGGCCGATAGCCACGGATTCCCCCTTATGAGTAAGAACACAGTTCTTCTCGCACTGGTTTTCCTGTGGGCATACACGACCACAAACTGCTGGCAGGGAACTGGACTCCTTGATAATGCTGATAGCACTGTCAAAATCTCTTTCCTTGATTTTGCCGATAAAGGCAGGAATATCAATACCTACAGGACAGCCAGGACGGCACTGGGGATTCTTGCAGCCGAGACAACGGTTGGCCTCAGCCACGGCAGTTTCCTCATCATAGCCCAAAGCTACCTCCTGAAAATTATGAGCGCGAACCTGTGGGTCCTGCTCCGGCATTTTATGCTTTTCCAATACAAGAGCCATTACCAATTACCTCCCAAGACCGATATTGCAAACATGATCCTTGGCCTTTGCTTCCTGTTCGCGGAACATACGGCCACGGGACATGAGATTATTGAAATCTACCAGATGACCATCAAACTCAGGGCCATCAACACAAGCGAACTTCATCTCGTCACCCACCTGCACGCGACAGCCACCGCACATGCCGGTGCCATCTACCATTACAGGGTTCAAGGAAACGATAGTCTTAATTCCCAGCGGACGGGTAGCATCGCAGACGCTCTTCATCATAATGCCAGGGCCAATAGCAGTAACCTGGTCAATCTTCTCCCCACGGTCCACCAGCTGCTGAAGTGCAGTAGTAACAAAGCCCTTCACACCATAAGAGCCATCATCAGTAGCAATAATAACCTCATCGGAAATAGCTCGCATCTTATCCTCAAAAATCAAAATATCCTTGGTCTTGGCACCCATAATGGAAATAACCTTGTTGCCAGCCTCATGCATAGCACGGGCAATAGGATAAACAGGGGCAACACCAATACCGCCACCAATGCACACAACGGTTCCCATATTACCATCAATTTCAGAAGGCTGTCCCAAAGGACCAGCAAAGTCCACAATGGAATCCCCCTCATTAAGGGCACTGAGCTGCATGGTGGAAGCACCAAGAACCTGGAAAATCAAGGTAATAGTACCCTTTTCCACATCAAAATCAGCAATGGTAAGAGGAATACGCTCCCCCTTCTCATCTACACGCAATACGATAAACTGGCCGGCCTTTGCCTTTTTAGCCACTCTTGGAGCCTCAATATCCATGTGGAAAATACCAGGAGACAGCTCCTTTTTGTACATAATCTTAAACATTGTCTACTCTCCTTAATACACTTAACCTAAAACACCCTGGAGATAAGCTTCCAGATTACTCTTAATAGGCATGAGATAAAGATTTGCATCCCTTTCCTCAGCAAACTTCAATGCTTTCTTGGAAAACTCAATGCTCCATTCCAAGGTAGGCTGGAATCCTTTAGGGAAAATTACATTATTCTTAAGCTCCCAATAACTCTGGGAACGCTCGGACATAACAGGGGATACACCCCAATAAACATTCTGCCCCTCCAGCATATCCGCGTACATTTCCATAAAACGAATATCAAAGAAAGGCTGGGTGAAGAAGCCCACAGCTCCCGCCTGCAGCTTTCGCTGAATGCGATAAAGCTCCTGGCGCATGCTTCCACGGTACTGGTCAATACCAGCATAAACCTTAACCTCTGGCATCTCCTGATGGAACTTGGATATAACATCAGTGGTGACAGTAGGGTAAAATTTATGGCTCATATCCTGAGGTGGATCGCCTTCAATAACCAATACCTCAGTTATACCACTCTGACGAAGCTCAGGCCGCATGGAAAGTGGCTGGGACAAATCCACATCAATGGCCCTAATATGAGGCATAACAGCAGGGAAATACTCCTGGGCAATGGCCGCCCCCTGCCAGCTTCTCATATCAAATCTCAGCAGGTCCGGAATATTGATAAGCTCCACCCCCGGAGCATTCTTCTTTACTATCTGCAAATCCTCCCGCAGGCCTTCTTCGCTGCGGGGAATAAGTTCAACGGAAATTCTACCCAATTATTTCACTTCTTTTCAAATTAAACTTTAGAATAAACCGGTAATTTTACCATTTACATCTATATCCATATTCTCTGCCGCCGGCTTTTTAGGAAGGCCAGGCATGGTGAGAATATCCCCTGTAAGAGCCACGATAAAGCCTGCTCCCGCAGAAATACGAAGCTCCTTGACGGTAATCTTAAAATTCTTAGGACGGCCCAGCTTGGTTGGGTCATCAGACAGGGAATACTGTGTCTTGGCCATACATACAGGCATCTTATCAAGCCCAAGCTCCTCAATTTCCTTTAGCTGCTTCATGGCAGGGCCAGTGAATACCACACCATCGCCGCCGTAAACGCGCTTAACAATGGCCTCAATTTTCTCCAGTATGGACTGCTCCACCTCATAGGTAAAATTGAAGCTGTTAGGCTTTTCAGTTGCAGCCAGCACCTTTTCAGCAAGGGCAATACCACCTTCGCCGCCCTTGGCCCAAACCTCGGAAAGAGCTACCTCTGCACCAAGCTCGTTGCACTTCTTCTCAACGAAGTCCAGCTCCTCCTTGGTATCAGTAGGGAATGCATTAATTGCAACCACTGCAGGAAGGCCAAATGCCTTAACAGTTTCAATATGCTTGATAAGATTTTCAAGACCCTTTTCCAATGCGGACATATCAACCTTGCCCAGCTCTGTCTTAGGCAGACCGCCATGCATCTTTAAAGCACGGACAGTAGCTACAATAACCACTGCAGAAGGCTTCAGGCCGGCAAAGCGGCACTTAATATCAAGGAATTTCTCAGCACCAAGGTCAGCACCGAAGCCTGCCTCAGTTACTACTATATCTGCAAATTTAAGAGCGAATTTAGTTGCCATGACGGAATTACAGCCATGGGCAATATTGGCGAAAGGACCGCCGTGAATGAGAGCAGGAGTCCCTTCCAGAGTCTGTACCAAATTAGGCTTAATGGCATCCTTAAAGAGCAGTGTTAATGCACCGGTAACATTCAGCTCATCAGCCCGAACAGCACGACCATCGCGGGTATATGCCACCACAATCTGACCAAGGCGCTTCTTCATGTCCTCCAGATCGGTAGCCAAACACAAAATAGCCATCATTTCAGAAGCTACAGTAATATCAAAGCCAGTTTCACGAGGCACACCATGAGCCTTGCCCCCCATGCCGATTACCACATGACGGAGAGCGCGGTCATTCAAGTCCAGCACACGCTTCCAAGCAACACGGCGAACATCAATATCAAGGGCATTACCCTGCTGGATGTGGTTATCAATAACCGCTGCCAATAAATTGTGGGCTGTGGTAATGGCGTGGAAATCACCAGTGAAATGAAGATTAATATCCTCCATAGGAACCACCTGGGCATAACCACCGCCTGCAGCACCACCCTTTAAGCCAAAGCATGGTCCAAGGGAAGGCTCACGAAGAGCAACAGCAATGTTCTTCCCCATCTTATGGAAGGCATCTGCCAAACCAACACTGGTGGTAGTCTTTCCTTCTCCCGCAGGAGTAGGATTAATTGCGGTAACCAAAATCAGCTTGCCATCCTCGTTGTCCTTTACCTTATTCCAGGCATCGAGGGAAATCTTGGCCTTGTACTTACCATACATCTCCAAATCATCTTCTGCAATGTTCAGGGACTTGGCCACCTGGGCTATAGGCTGCATTTTGGCTTCCTGGGCAATCTCAACATCAGTTTTCATTTAGCATCCTCCTAAAATCCAATCCAATTATCGCTCATATTAACTTAGTGTAAAAGTACACTGAAATATTATACTATAAATGAAACACCATGCCAACAAAGTGCATTTAGCCCTTAAAAAAATTTCTGTTATTCCAAGGATTTACAAAGTTTTTTGATTGACATTATACCACCACAAGTGATATTATCAGACAAGTATTCGCATATATTAAAAATTAGCTTTTTATGTATGCCCCAAAAATGGTATAATTTATAAAACACAACTTATAGAGAGCGTGATAAATATGAATCTTGAACTGAAACTTATGGAATCATACAACGATGGCCTGTCCAAGGGCATCATCAAGGGCGAGAATGCCGCAAACCGCCGTACTGCCATGCGCATGCTGAGGGCTGAGGAGCCTATTGAAAAGATTATTCAGTACACCAGCCTCACTGAGGAAGAAATCCAGCTGTTGGTGGGCCAGGTTCGGTAATCCGAAAAAATGTATTTTAAAAGCTCGTTACAGAGATTGCAAGTTCTCTGGTAACGAGCTTTTTTCGTGTTGTCAAAAATTATACATTTACTTATTTCAGCTGCATCTCTGCAGCGTCCACAGTGTTCTGCATCAGCATGGCTATAGTCAATAACCCTACGCCCCCTGGCACAGGAGTGATGGCACCGGCCACTTCCTTAACTTCATCGAAGTCCACATCCCCCACCAGTTTTTTAGGGGCAATGCGGTTAATACCCACATCAATTACGGTGGCCCCTGGCTTAATCATGTCAGCAGTGACAAACCTTGGCTTGCCCACGGCAGCAACCACGATATCAGCTTCCTTTACCACCTCAGCCAGATTCTTGGTGCGGGAGTGGCAAATGGTAACGGTGGCATTTTTGCCCAAAAGCAGGTGAAGCATTGGCTTGCCCACAATATTGCTGCGGCCAATAACCACAGCCTTGGCACCCTCCATAGGAATCTCAGCCAGCTCCAGCATACGGATACATCCATGGGGAGTACATGGCACCAGAGCCTTCTGGCCAGTTACCAGACGTCCCACATTAACAGGATGGAAGCCGTCCACATCCTTCAGTGGATTAATTGCCTCCAGCACCTCGGACTCATAAGGCTGCAATGCCTTTGGAAGAGGCAGCTGCACTAAAATACCATGTATTTTAGAGTCATTGTTAAGACGGTTAATTTCAGAAAGGAGCTCCCCACGGGTGGTGGTTTCAGGCATTTCCACGCCCTCGGAATAAAAGCCCAGCTCAGTGCAGGCCTTGTGCTTATTTCTTACATAAACCTGGGAAGCGGGATTTTCCCCTACAATAATAACTGCCAGACCCGGAGTAACACCATACTTTTCCTTCAGCTGAGCAGCTCTCCTGCCTGCCTCCTCACGGATTTTTGCCGCAAAATACTTGCCTTCCAATAATCTTGCCGTCATAACTTACCTCCAACTTTAATTCCGCATTGGTTACCCCCTCAGCCAGTAGTCTAACTGAGAGAACCAAGGCTGTAACACCTCATCCGCCTCGCAAGCTCGGCACCTTCCCCAAAGGGGAAGGCTTTATTACTTCAAAAAAACACTGGCCAAGGTAAAGAAAAACATGGCCACAGATACTATGCCATTTCGCATGTAATACTCTCTTGTAAAGGCACCAAAGCCCTTGATGGCAATAAGGCGGTGCTGATAATAAAGCACAGCCGCAGAAACTACTACACCTAAATAATAAATAGCCCCCAATTCAAAGAGAGTACCCATATAAACGAATATACCAAGGCATACCACATGGGTGAGCTTTGCCAAAATAAGGGCATTCTTGGCACCAATGGCGGTAGCCATGGAATGAAGGCCATGGGCTTTATCAAATTCCTCGTCCTGGGCGCCATATACCACATCAAAGCCCCCTATCCAGAGAGCTACTGCCACAAACAGCACAATCATGGGCCAGTCAATGGTGCCTGTCACAGCCACCCAGCCCCCGGCAGGAGCCATGGCCACTGCAATACCGCATACATAGTGACAAAAACAGGTTATACGCTTCATATATGGATAAACAACAAAGGGCAACGCCGCCACTGGCAGCAGTTTAATGCAGATTGGATCCAACTGCAACACAGAAAATATCAACACTGCAAAGCAAAGAGCCACCAGCAGATAAATGTCTTTTTTATTCAGCTGGCCTGCCACCATGGGACGTCCCTTAAAACGAGGCTGATCCACATCGTATTTTAAATCTATCAAATTATCCAGGGCCAGGGCCGCACTGCGGGCCGCCACAATGGTAAGGGTAATCCATACCATTACCATAATATCAGGCTTGCCATCAGCCGCCAAAAAGGCCGCCATATAAGCAAAGGGAAGGGAAAATACAGTCTGATAAAATGCCACATTATTGAGATGGGCATCCATCTTCTGCCAAAAACTATTCATACTGTCAGTCAAGTCCAAGCTCCTTCCACTTTGAGTCCACCAAATCCTTTATATCCTGGGTCATCTCAATCTCATCAGGCCACTCACGGGTATGGCCTTCCTCCGGCCAGGACTTGGTGGCATCAATGCCCACCTTGGTACCCCACTTTGCCATTGGGGAGGAATGGTCCAGGACATCAAGAGGGCCCTCCACCATTACCAGATCACGCTTGGCATCAATATTATTGAATACGCGCCACCATACTTCCTTCGGATTCTGCACGTCCACATGGGCATCCACCACGATAATCATCTTTATGAACATCATCTGGCCCATTCCCCACAGGGCGTTCATAACCTTCTTGGCCTGCATAGGATATGTCTTTTTAATAGATACAAAAATACAGTCGTGGAATACACCCTCCAGTGGCATATTTATATCAATAATCTCAGGAATCGCCTGCTGGAGAAGGGGCAGGAATATACGCTCCGTAGCCTTGGCCAGGAAGCAGTCCTCCATAGGCGGCTTCCCCACAATGGTGGATGGGTAAATAGGGTTCTTTCTGTGGGTAATGCAGGTGATGTGGAAAACAGGATAATAATCTGCCAGGGAATAGTAGCCTGTATGGTCACCAAAAGGCCCCTCCCAGCGGGTCTCATCCACGTCCACGTAGCCCTCCAGAATAATCTCTGCGTGGGCAGGAACCTCCAAGTCAACGGTTTTGCACTTGACCATTTCCACGCTCTTGTGGCGCAGGAAACCCGCAAATACCATTTCATCAATATCACGAGGAAGCGGTGCTGTTGCAGCATAGGTTACCACAGGGTCAGTACCAATGGCCACAGCCACCTCCATGCGCTGAGCCCCGGTGGCCTTTGTGTCACGGTAGTTGTCCGCACCATTTTTATGAATATGCCAGTGCATACCGGTGGTTTTGCTGTCGTACTTCTGGAGGCGGTACATGCCCACATTGCGCTTACCCGTATTTGGATTCTTGGTGAAAATCAACGGCAGGGTAATAAAACGTCCGCCGTCCTGAGGCCAGCACTTCAAAATCGGAAACTTGTCCAGAGATGGATTATCAGTAATAACCACTTCCTGACAAGGGGCCTTCTTCACGTATTTAGGGAAATTAATAGCACCCTTGGCCGTTGGAATAATGCTGAGCAAATCCATTTTATGGGAAACGGAAATATAAGGAAGACGCAAAATTTCCCTCAGCTCATCTGCTATATCATCAAGTTTTTCCACACCAAAGGCAATGGACATGCGCTCCATGCTGCCAAAAGCATTCATGAGCACCGGCATATCGTAGCCCTTAACATTCTCAAAGAGAAGGGCAACGTTTTTCTCCCCCTCCATTTTGGATACCCGGTCCGTTATCTCTGTGATTTCCAGCTCACAGTCCACTTCAGTCTTAATGCGCTTCAGCAAACCGCGGCTCTCCAGTTCAGCAATAAACTCCCGCAAATCCTTAAAAGCCATGCTTAGCCTCCTACTTTCTCAAAACAAATCTAACAACCAAATAACTGATTCCATACAGTACCGTCAGCGGCAGTGCCAGAGTAATCTGGGAGATTATATCCGGCGGTGTCAGCAGGGCACCAATGATAAATGAAACAAAAAATACATACCTGAAATACTTTTTGAGCTGCTGGGAAGTTACAAGCCCGATGGCCGCCATTATTATAATAACCAGCGGCAGCTCAAACGCCAAACCAAAGGGCAGCAGGAATGTAATTATAAAATCAAGATACTTTTCAATAGAAAACAGTGGCGACAAATCCTCCGAACCCATACCCATAAAGAACTTTATGCCAATAGGAACGATGAGGAAAAAGGAAAAGGCCAGGCCCGCATAAAACAGCAAAATGGAGCTTGGAACCATAATTCCCAAGACCATCCGCTCTTTTCTTGTAAAAGCCGGCACAAAAAAACGCCAGATTTCATAAAAAACCACCGGAGTAGCCAATAGAAATCCGGAAAACAAAACCACCTTTGCGTAGGAAAAAAAGGCCTCACCAGGCTGCATAAAATAAAGCTTACCAGCAGGTGCCAGCAAAAACTGCATTATTTCCTCATCAAAGGCATAGGTTATGCAGCTGCCCACAAGCACAGCCACAACACAGTGTATTAGCCGCCGTCTCAGCTCTGTCAGATGGTCGATTATGGACATTTCATCATCATGTTCAGGATTAATGTTCATATCTTCGGCCATACCCTCAGACTCAATCTCCTCTATTTTTTCTTCAACTGCAGCCATGATTACGCTTCATCCTTGGACTTATCTTTAGACTCCGCAGTGATGTTGATAGTGTCCTTGTCCTCACTACCATTCTGTGCAGACTTGAATTCCTTGATGCTCTTGCCAAAGGCCTTGCCAATATCAGGCAGCTTGCCAGGTCCAAAAATAACAAGACCAATAATCAAAATTAAAATAAGTTCTGGTACACCAAATCCGCCAAACATAATATGCCTCCTACGAACACATAATTTCTCTTTAATTATACCCTATTTGTTCAAAATTTTCCCTTACTAAAGGAAAATCTCTAAAAAAATATCCCCTCCAAAAAGTGAAGGGGATATACAATTATCACTGTTTATTATTATCAGCAGCCACACCGGATGATTCAACGGTTCCATCCACCTTCTTTTCCTCTCCGGTGGAAGCCTCCAGTTTCTTAACAGGCTTTTCCGTTGGCTCATCATCCATGATGCCGTTGGACACCTTACGGAACTCCCTTATGGTTTTGCCAAGACTTCTGCCCAGCTCGGGCAGCTTGCCGGGTCCAAACACGATAAGACCGATTATAAGAATTATAATAAGCTCTGGTACGCCTATGCCAAACATCAGGTTACCTCCGTGAAATAAACATATCTTTTTTAGAATTTCCTGCCGGCAATGAACTCAGCAGCTGTAACATAGGCCAATCTAACATCCCCGGGAATACTCTCCGGCAGAACATTTCTTGCTCTTTCCAGATATTCATCAACCTTTTTCCTGGTAAAATCAATGCCATCGGATGCTCTTACAATTTCCAGAGCTCTGTCCAAGTCCGCCTTTGTCATATTGCGGTCAGTCACTATTGAAAGTAGCTCATCCTTATCTTGAGATACTTCCAGGGCTCTGATGGTCGGTAATGTAATAATGCCCTGAAGGATATCATTGCCTGCTGGCTTGCCAATGGTCTTGGAATCCCCTGTAAGATCCAGCAGATCATCAGTAAGCTGGAAGGCCATACCTACGCAGTAACCATAATCGTACAATGCCTGAACATCCTTTTCCGGAAGTCCCATAACATGACCGCCCAGCTGACAGCTGATCGCCAGGAAATTGGCAGTCTTCATGGCAATACGCTCATAGTATTCCTCAGTGTCACAGGAAGCCTTATAGATTTCCTTATTCTGAATCAGCTCACCTGCAGACAAATCCGCCAAAAGTCTGGAAAGCTGGTTGTTAACCCTTTCTCCATAGCCATTTTCCGTTACCAGTACAAAGGCCTTGGCAAAGAGATAATCCCCTGCCAAAATAGCCAGCTGGTTGCCCCACTTGGAATTGGCAGTGGCCTCACCACGACGGGTGGCGGCACTGTCCAAAACATCATCGTGAACCAGTGAAGCCATATGAATAAGCTCCAATGCCACAGCCAACGGCATAACCCTTTTCAAATCAAAATTTTCACTGCAACGGGCAGCCAGAAAAAACATTGCAGGGCGCAATCTCTTGCCCCCGGCCTTTATAAGATGATTGCCAATCTCGGTGATGGTGGCAACCGGAGATACAACAGATTCATGCAAAGCCGTTTCCAGCTCAGCCAAATCTGACTTTATAATTTCAAATAACTTGTTAGCCAATTCTATCCCTCACACAAATAAACTAAGCCTTAATAATTCTACTATATATCGCAGTGTTTTTCAAATAAAGTTTATTTATCAGGATATATTATCATTCATGTCTGGTCACTTCAAAGCGTTGTAATTTAACCCTTTCATCAGGTGATATGCCACCCTTGCGGCGTGCAATGGAAATTTGTTCCTCCACTGTATCCACCCCATCCAGATCTGGCAGCAACAGTCCCCGTCTATACCCGTCCTCGCTGGATACAATCACGCCATAACGCTTCACATCCAACTGGGCCGGACTTTCTATAGGCTCTGGCTCTGACAGCACATCCACATCGTATACCAGATCCTCCAGTTCCTCCTCTGTTACCTCAGGGAAACGGGGGTCAGCCGTGCCCGCCGAAACTGCATTGGCTATTATTTCTGCTGCCAGACTTTCACGTACTGGCAATATTGTGCCAATGCAGCCCCGTAGCTGTCCGGCTTTTTTTATGGATACAAAAGCTCCAGCCCTTGTATTAATCATTTCTGCAGGCAATCCATCAGGCACATCTATGCGCTTATTATAACGGACAAAGCTTTCAAGACTTTTACGGGCCAGCCTCAGATAGTCATCTTCTTTTTTTCTGAGAGCCTCCATTTCCCTTTTATGCCCCTCCAGGACCTGCTCACCTATATTGCGTCTTCCATTCTCCCCTCTTGGGGTAAATCGTGCCACACCATAGCCAACACCAAAAGGGCCCTCACAGGATAAAAGCTCGGATTCCACATCCAGACAATCAAATGCCCCTGCCATTATCCAAAATGAACGCAGGCCGCACTCCGCGGCACCTTCTGCCAATTTGGCAGGAGTTGTCAGCAATTCCAGAAAATCTCCTTTGTCAAAGCAATCTGCCATACGCTGATCAAAAGCCGGCCCCTCCTTGGCAAATCCGTAAGGGCCATCGGCCTTCAGTTTATGTGATAAATCTCCACTTGCCACTATCATCATGCGACGGTCCATAATATCCGCCGTTTCCCTGAGAAGAACACCCAAAGTATAGTGATGAATATTTGAAAGGCCTGAAAGACCTATGCGAACAATCTTCCCTTCGTATCCAGCCATCTGCAAGAAATACAGGGGGATCATCGTTCCGTGATCCAACTCACTGCCCTGGCGCCCCAGCGTCCCCGCAGGCAGTTTTATTTCCCCGGCAGTCTTTGAAACCTGCTGAACGAATTCCTCATCGTATTCAACATGAAAGGCCAGCTCAGGATGTCCAAAATTGGCAAAGCTCCCCTTTGCTGTGGACCCGGAGGAAATCTGCATATAATCCCCGTACATGGTAGCGTGAGGGCTTGTAATAACCACAAGATCAGGATTATTTTTCACGATCCAATCAGCCACACTCTTGTATGCTTCAATAGTATCTGATATTTTATTTTCCTCCCCGCGGCCAATCTCCGGCAAAATAAGAGGGGGATGAGGAACAGCACAAGCTCCAAGAAATGACATGTCAACACCTCCAGATTCTTTTTCTGTAGCATAATTACGACAAAGGAGACGCTAATACCTTTATTTTTATATAAAAAGACTGCCGCATTGAAAATCAATGCGACAGTCATTTCTATTCAACAAATACTAAATTACTTATTGAAAATATTCTTAAGAGCCTGCTTATTTACATCGCGGTTCAGCTGTGCAAGATAAGTAGTCAGCTTAATGTTCTTAGGGCAAACCTCTACGCAGTTCTGGGAGTTACCGCAGCTGGTGATACCGCCCTTGCCCATGAGAGCTTCAAGACGCTTTTCCTTGTCGAACTTTCCAAGTGGATGGAGGTTGAACAGGTAAGCCTGTACAGATGGAGATGCACCGATGAAGTCGGACTGAGGTCCAACATTAGGGCAAGCCTCCAAGCAGCAACCGCAAGTCATGCAGTGAGAAATCTCATAAGCAGTGGTTGCAGTGTAAGGATTCTGGATAGGAGCATCCTTAACTTCCCAGGAACCATCAACCTCAACCCAAGCCTGTACACGCTTGAGGGACTCAAACATTACGGAACGGTCAATGTGGAGGTCACGGATTACAGGGAATGTTCTTGCTGGCTGCAGACGAATTGGCTGCTCCAGCTCATCAATCAGTGCACAGCATGCCTGACGTGCCTTGCCGTTAATAACCATCATGCAGGCACCGCAAACCTTCTCCAGACAGTTGCACTCCCAAACTACTGGGGCAACCTTCTTGCCATCAGTAGTTACAGGGTTCTTCTGGATTTCCATCAGGGAAGCTACTACATTCAGAGCAGGACGATATGGAATCTCGAACTCCTGAGTGTAAGGCTTGCTGGTAGGGCTGTCCTGACGCTCAATAATAAACTTAACTGTTTTCTTCTGTTCTGCCATTCTATTTTATCCCCCTATTACTCTTTCTTTGCAACAGCGTAGTTACGAGGACGTGCCTTAATGAGGGAGTGCTCAAACTCCTCATAAGTTACAACTGGCTCCTCAGTTGCTGCATCAAAGCTTACAACGGATGTAAACATGAACTTCTCATCGTTACGAGGATAGAACTGCAACTCGCCATCCTTCTCGATGCGCTTGCCGTTTTCATCCAGCATAATCTTTGCATGTGCACCACGTGACTCATCACGGGAACGAGCAGACTTGGTGATAGCCATAGCGTAAATAATCATGTTACGGAGCTGACGAACGAACATAGCCTCCTGGTTAGCCCAGTTGCCATGGTCAGTTACGCCGATGTTCTCCCAACGCTTCAGGATTTCCTTCAGCTTGCCGAGGCAGATATCCAGACCGTTGTTATCACGCTCAATGGATACATACTCGTACATGATTTCGCCCATTTCCTGATGGAGCTTGTGAGCATTCTCAGGACCGTTCATCTGACGGATCTTGTCATACTCATCCTGAACTTCCTTGCGTGCAGCCTCAATCTCAGCATCGGTGATCTCGCACAGCTTGGATACGTTCTCCTTGGCCCACTTCATAGCCTCAGGACCGGAAACGGTGCCGGAATAAGCAGCGGACAGCAGGGAGTTAGCACCAAGACGGTTTGCACCGTGATACTGATGGTCGCACTCACCGGAAGCCATAAGGCCAGGAATGTTGGTGAAATGCTTTCTGTCTACATAGATACCGCCCATGGAGTAATGAACGGAAGGGAAAATCTCCATTGGAACCTTACGAGGGTCCTTACCAACGAACTCAGTGTAAATCTCAATGATACCGCCCAGCTTGCGCTCCAGATAATCTGCAGGAATATGGGACAGATCGAGGTATACACGACGGTCATGGTTAATACCCAGATCCATGTGAACGCAAACCTTGAAAATTGCACGGGATGCAACGTCACGAGGAACGAGGTTACCATAAGCTGGGTACATATCCTCAAGGAAGTACCAAGGCTTACCATCTCTGTAAACCCATACACGACCACCCTCACCGCGGCAAGCCTCGGACATCAGACGGTTCTTGTCGGAGCCTGGGATAGCAGTTGGGTGAATCTGAATGAACTCAGGGTTGGCAATCTTTGCGCCCTGCTGATATACTGCAGAAACTGCAGAACCATTACAAATAGTGGAAGCGGTGCAACGGCCAAATACCTGACCAGGACCACCGGTTGCAAGAATAACAACATCAGACTTGAAAGCCTTGATTTCCATGGAGTTCATGCTCTGGGCAATGATACCACGGCAAACGCCATTCTTATCCTTGAAGATCTTTACGAATTCCCAGAACTCGTACTTGGTTACGCCGCCCTTAACTTCCCAACGGCGAACCTGCTCGTCAAGAGCATAGAGGAGCTGCTGACCAGTGGTGGAACCAGCAAAGCAAGTACGCTTATTCTTCTGTCCACCGAAGTTACGGAGGTCAAGAACACCTTCTGGGGTACGGGTGAAAGGTACACCCATACGATCAAACATCTTAATGAGCTTTGGAGCTGCCTCAACCATGCCCTTAACAGCCAGCTGGTCAGCCAGGAAGTCACCACCGTATACGGTGTCATCGAAATGCTCATAGATGGAATCGTGCTCACCCTTGGTATCCATGCAAGCATTGATACCACCCTGTGCACAGAGGGAGTGAGAACGCTTTACTGGGCAGTAAGAGAATAAATCTACTTCGCCGCCAGCTTCACAAATTTTAAGGGTAGCCATCAGACCTGATAAGCCGCCACCTACTACAATAATCTTATTTTTAGCCACGTAGGTTCTCTCCTTATAAATAAATCTTTACTACTACGACACTCTTACTTTATTACATGAAGTAAGAAGACATGAATGCCAAAGTGAACAGGCACATGAGTACGCACAGACCCATGGCACCCTTGTCAACAACACACTGGGAACGAGGTCCCTTGGTGATACCCCAAGTCATGCAGAAGGTAGTAATACCATTGCAGAAATGGAAGATTGCAGCAAACATACCAATAGCATACAGAGCAAATACAACTGGGTTAGCCAAAGTGGACTGAACCAATGCATAGCTGATATGCTCACCCATGATGCCCTTAGTGTAAATACGAAGGTAACCAACATGCCAGATGAGGAATACTACGAGATACCAAGCAGACCATCTCTGGAGAGCGAACTTCCAGTTACGGGAATAACCGTAATCGCTAGGGTTGTTGTTAGCCTGGAGTGCAATGTAAATACCGTAAATACCATGGAACAGGATAGGTACAGCATAGAGACAGATTTCAATACCAAGGAAAATTGGTGGTGGAATCAACTCCATCATTGCCAAGCCATTGTTGAACACCTCTGGGCCGCCCATTGCTGATGCATTTGTAAGCAAATGCTCAATCAGCACACCGCCGAGCAGTACAAGTCCGCAAAGGGAATGCAGTCGACGAAGATAAAAAGATACGTTAATCATTCTTGACCTCCTAAAATTTTCTTTCACACAGGAAAGTATTTATAATTTATAACTTACGATATGGTTTCTGACCAATCTCGTAATAGTCATTACCCTCAGAATCGATAACCACGATTGCAGGGAAATCCACAACCTCAAGAGCAGCAAGAGCCTCTGGACCCAGCTCAGGGTAAGCGATAACGGTGTACTTCTTAACAGACTTTGCAATGAGGGCAGCAGCACCGCCAACAGCAGCAAAGTAAGTAACGCCGTTCTTCTTCATGGACTCAACCACCTCAGGGGCACGGGAGCCCTTACCAATCATACCCTTGATACCCTGCTCAAGCATGGTAGGAGTATAAGCATCCATACGGCCGGCAGTAGTAGGACCGCAGGAGCCGATTGGATCCCCTGGCTTTGCAGGTGTAGGACCAAGATAGTAAACAATCTGGTCATTCCAGTCAATTGGCAGCTTCTCGCCACGAGCCAGAGCCTCAGTCATAACCTTGTGTGCAGCATCACGGGCACTGTAGATAGTACCGGTAATGAGCACGCTGTCGCCAGCGCGGAGCTTGCGGGAATCCTCTTCTTTAAGAGGAGTAGTTATACGAATTGTCTCAGCCATTATATAAACCTCCTATATTAAAGAACACGATGGGAATGACGGCAAGCATGGCAGCAGATGGTAACTGCTACTGGCAGGCCGGCAATATGAGTAGGACCCCACTCGATGTTTACAGCCAGTGCGGAAGTTGTACCGCCAAGCTGAGGACCGATACCGGTCTTGTTAATAAGGCCGAGGAGCTCGTTCTCCAGTGCAGCGTAATCAGGGTGAGCATTACGCTCAGTAATCTTACGCATGAGAGCACGCTTGGAAAGATAAGCGGCCTGATCCATAGTACCGCCGATACCAACACCAACAACCATTGGTGGGCATGGGTTGCAGCTTGCATGCTGGATAATATCCAGAACAGCCTTCTTAACGCCCTCAACGCCATCAGCAGGAACCAGCATCTTGATGCCGCCCTTGTTCTCGGAACCAAAGCCCTTGCAGGTCAGCTCAATCTTCAGCTGATCGCCTGGTACAATCTTGGTATAAATAATAGCTGGTGTGTTGTTCTGAGTATTCTTACGGTCAAATAAAGGCTCAGCAACAACGGACTTACGGAGATAACCCTCAGTGTAGCCCTTGGCAACGCCAGCGTTGATAGCTTCTGTCAGATCGCCGCCTTCGATATGAAGATCCTGACCTACCTCCAGGAAAATAATGGTCATACCAGTATCCTGGCAGATAGGACGATCCTCAGCTCTGGCAATCTCAGAGTTGCGAATGATCTGATCAAGAACAACCTGACCAACTGGAGACTCTTCAGTCTCACGGCCCTTCTTAAGAGCTTCATACACGTCCTGAGGTAAATAGTAGGCAGCTTCCTTACACATCTGCGCTACTTCTGCTGTGATCTGTTCAACATTGATCGTACGCAAATTAAACCCTCCCTAATATAATAAAAAAATACACTCGCATACATATCTCATATTATCATACTTTTAATGTGCTTTCAAGCCAATAACCACAAGGGTTTGCCCCTAAAAAGATGAATGGTATTCGTAATTTTCTTTCAGTTGTCTGATAATTCAGTGATAATCGGTGTTTATAGAATATCCACCTTATCATTAGCATATCTTACCAACTAAAAAAATATTAAAACTTTTTTATTCGCGGCCCACTTTCCAGACCAAATCGTTGCCCAAAATATCCTTTTCGTAGGAAATAAGTTCATCGGTGCCCTTTTCCGCCAGTGCCAGAAGATTGTACATTTCTTCACGGCTGAAAGGTCTTCCCTCGCCGGTTCCCTGCACCTCAACAAACTGCCCCATGCCTGTGCGCACCACATTCATATCCACAATACAGCTGGAATCTTCCTCGTAATTCAAATCGAGGATTGGCTCCCCCTCAGCGGAAATTCCCACGCTGATAGCTGCCAGAAAATCCTTCACCGGGAATGGCTTAGTGCCGTCATATATAGTTGCGCAGGCCTCCACCACGGCAATAAAGGCCCCTGTAATAGAAGCTGTACGGGTACCGCCGTCAGCCTGAATAACATCACAATCAACTGTGAGAGTTCTTTCTCCCAAGGCCTTCAAATCCATAACTGAACGGAGACTGCGGCCAATGAGCCGCTGGATCTCCTGGGTGCGGCCAGTCTGTCTCCCACGGGCAGCCTCTCTGGAAGTTCGGGTATTGGTAGCACTTGGCAGCAGAGAATATTCTGCTGTAAGCCAGCCCTCCCCCGTTCCCTTCAAAAAGCTGGGCACCCGATCCTCAATGGTGGCAGCACAAATCACTTTGGTCTTGCCCATTTCAATAAGAACAGAACCTGCGGGATGAATCTGAAAATGACGGGTCATATCATATCTGCGAAGCTGGTCATTCTTACGGCCATCTTTTCTTTCCATATTTTTCCTCCTTAGAAAGCAAGATGAAAGCATACAGGCTTTCATCAGCCCTTACACGAAATCTAAAGTTCATCTGCATCCTTTGGATTTGATTCACTAAGATTTCTTAGCAAAAATCCCCGCCACCTATACTGGCGACGGGGCACAAAAATACTTAGCTGTTCTGTTCCTGATACTGTCTAAAGTTCTTGATAATAACAATTGGGGTCTTCTGGGAAGCATTACCAAACGGATTATCAATGAGAAGGTTAGCTGCCATAAGGCCGTTAAGGCCCTTGGACTCCCCAACCACGCGGGAACGCTTCAAATCATTTACATCCGCAATAAGACCGCCAAAGCAGCCAAGACGTTCCTTAAGCTGTTCAACTACTTTGTCAGGGTCCTTTGGACCATAGACGATATGCTTGTCAAATGGTGGCATAGTACCGGTAACATCATCAATAAGGGCAGTCTGCTCACCGCCCCACTTGTAAAAGAGACCATTAGCACCTACCAGCTTGCCTAAAAAGCCCAGTAACAGAGCACCAGCTACGCGCCACTTGCCCTCCACATCCATAAGGGACTGCATGCCATGTGGGCTGGCCAAAGAGCCGTAATCAGGAATAAAGCGACAACAAAACTTGGCTACTCTGGTAATATTCAAATCCTCCGGACGAACAGCGCGGCCCTGAGTAATGGCCACTACACTCTCTGCCACGGAAATAACATCATCAGGGCCTATCTTACCCTTCGTATAACGCTCCACTGTATCAATAATATCATCCTTATCAGTGAGAATTCTGGTAGGGATTGGAATCAGTTCAATCTTAACATCATTACTCATATCAATAGCCCTCCTTATACTTCCACCAGTTCAGTGCCGGCCAGCTTGGCAATTTCAGCCGCAGGAACCTCAATACGGGCCTGACGATAGTGAGCCACAAGGCGGCCGGTCTCCAGCCAGATAATCTGGAAATTGAAGTCAGGCATCTTAGAAATTGCTTCTTTAATTGTCATGCCATGACGGGCGATAAGCTTAACCTGTGCCTTGATGAAGGTACGGTCCAGATCCTGGCCATAGCCCTTTCCCTGAATGATATAAGCCTCGAAGTAATCGTCCTCACGGGGAGCAGATACCAGTTCTGCATGGCCTCTGGTCTCAAGGCCATCGTACTGCTCATAAGGGAGCTGAGGACGAACAAGGCAATCCATAATAGTTGCACACTGAGGGCCCTCGTTTACATATTCAACATTTGTGCTGAAGGTCAGGCTGTTTTCAGTCTGCTCGTCCACCACAAATGGGCTGCGGCTGTCAACCTTGGCTATAACATTTTCAAGCCCAAGATGATTAAGATATGCCTTTACCAGAGCCACCAGCACAACTGCTGCAGCAATAATACCTAATAATATGTTTTCCATAAATTATACCTCCAAATTTGTTAATGCCTCATGACTAATCAGTCCAGCATTGCTTTTAATTTATCATAGTAAATATCCGGCAGACGGGTAATTTTGCCGGTGTCCATCGAAGTAAAAACATTCTGGGTCCTGCCCGTTACCAGCAGGGTATCATCGGATGCCCGCAAAATACGGTAAGTAAAGGCCATCTTTGCCTTGGTGAGAGCCTCCGGGGTTGTTTCAATAATCAATTCATCGTCAAATTTAGCTGAATTAACATATTTGGCACTAACCTCGGTAATGGGAAAAACATATCCATCATCCATAAGCTGATTCAGGGTAATACCCGCTTCACGAAGAAACTCCACACGGCCAATCTCAAACCATCTGATGTAGTTGGAATGATGCACAACAGCCATGGCATCTGTGTCATAAAAGTTAACCTTGTGGCGTACTGTTGTTACCACAACATCATCTCCTCATTTTTTCAATCTTTTACAACTTATTTAGAATAAAACGATACCAACTGAATGTCAAGGCGAAAATAAAACACCTGCACAAAAATGTACAGGTGTCCTAAACATATTAAAAAATTAAATCAATGGTCAACATCCACAGGCTTAACCTTGGCGCATATAATTGCCATAACAACTGCCAGAATAGCAGCTGCCGCAGCCAGACCATACCAGCCATTCATGGTATAACCATCAACGATATAGCCCACAAAGCTGGCACTGGCAACAATCAAAACATAAGGAATCTGAGTGGATACGTGGTCAAGATGACTGCACTGGGCACCGGCAGAAGCCAGAATAGTTGTATCGGAAATAGGTGAAGCATGGTCACCGCCAACTGCTCCGGAAAGGATAGCCGCCACAGTAATGGACAGCATATTAACATCGCTTGGCCCAATTACAGCTACTGCAATCGGAATAAGGATACCGAAGGTACCCCAGGAGGTACCTGTGGCAAAGGCCAGAATAATAGCTACCACGAAGAAGATAACCGGCAGGAACATTACCACATCGGTATTGGCACTTACCAGCATACCCACATAGCCCCCAAGATTCAGATACTTGTCGCTGCAGATGCCTGAAAGGGTCCAGGCAAAGCAGAGAATCAGATTGGCAGGGGTCATGGCCTTGAAGCCCTGTACAAAAGTTTCGCAGAAGGACTTAAAGGAAATTACTTTGCGTGGCAGATACAGCAAAGCTGTAAACACAAAGGCGGTGAAGGAGCCGAATACCAGGCCTTTGGAAGAATCGCAGTCCGCAAAAGCATCGGCAATAGTCTTGCCTTCATTAATACCACCAGTGTAGAGCATGCCATATACACAGGCTGCAATAAGAACAAGCAGTGGCAGAACCAGGTCGATAATGCGGCCGTTGCCGGTAGGACCCTCCTGCTCACTGTCACGATACTCCTTAGGAACAATAAAATTATCCTGATTTTTTCTGACATAGGCCGCCATGGAGAATACATCCCGCTGGGAAATGATAATGAACACCATAAACGCCATGGTCAACAATGCATAAAGATTAAACGGAATGGTCTGGAGGAACAGGGCAAAGCCATCAATCTCACTGCCCTCCGGCAGGGATGAGCCAACTGCTGCTGCCCAGCTGGACACGGGCGCCAATATACAAATAGGTGCCGCAGTGGCATCAATGATGTAAGCCAGCTTGGCCCGGGAAATCTTAAACTTGTCCGTAATAGGACGCATTACAGTACCAACAGTAAGGCAGTTGAAATAGTCATCAATGAAAATAACAATACCAAGAATAGCAGTCAAAAGCATTGCACTTCGACGGCCCTTGATATTCTCTGCCGCCCATTCACCATAGGCACGGGTAGCACCGGAGCGTGTAATGGCCGCCACAATAATACCCAAAATTACCAGAAAGACCAAAATATTGACATTGCCGCCCACCTTATCAGCCAGCACATCAAACATAGTCATAACAGCTTCAATTACGTTGAAATTTGTATATAGCAAAGCACCGGAGAAAATACCGATAAGCAGTGACATATACACTTCCTTTGTCGCCAATGCCAGCACAATAGTGATTATAGGTGGCAATATTGACCAAACAGATTCTACCATGTGTTTTTTCCTACTTTCTTCTATATTGTGAATAAATACTCATTTATTTTAATACAAAATAAAGTTTTTCTCAACTAAAAATATATATTTCGTACACTTAATATAACAATTAAGCATAACAAACGTCCATTGACAGTCTACATCAGGCAAATATGCCGGATTTTCGTACCTCATCCACGGCCCGCTGCATATCCTCCTCAGACTGCACCAAAGCCATGCGCACATAGCCCTCCCCAGACGGGCCAAAGGCACTGCCCGGTGTCACCAATACCCCGGTTTTGTCCAGCAGATCCTTGACAAATACTTCAGAATTTTCATAGGAGGCAGGAATCGGTGCCCAAACAAACATTGTTCCAGGTGGCTTGTCCATCTGCCACCCTGCTTCAATAAGGCCATCACAGAGAACATCACGGCGACGCTCATAAGCTGCCCTTGTTTCTGCTACTATGGACTGGTCCCCCGATATGGCTTCTATGGCTGCCGCCTGAATTGGCAGGAACATTCCATAATCCATATTGGATTTTAAGGTCTTTAACATTCCCACCACCTTGGCATTGCCAAGGCAGTAGCCTATGCGGGCCCCGGCCAGGCCATAGGTTTTGGACAAGGAGTTAAATTCCACTCCAATCTCCTTTGCCCCAGGAAGCTCCAGAAAACTGCCCCACTGACGGCCGTCAAATACAAGCTCACTATATGCATTATCATGCAAAACAATAATGTCATACTTTTTGGCAAACTCAATAAGCTCCTTATAGAACTCTATTGGCGCCATGGCGGCAGTAGGGTTGTTTGGATATGAAACAAGCATAAATTTGGCCTTCCGGGCCACTTCCTCCGGAATATCCTTAAGCTGAATCACATAATCATGCTCTTTTTTCTGGGGCATATAATAAAGCTCTGCCCCGGCGAAGCGTGGTCCATCAGCAAAAATCGGATAGCATGGGTCCGGAACCATCATAATATCCCCCGGATCCAAAATCGAAAGGGCAATATGTGCCAAACCGTCCTGGGAGCCTAAAAGAGAACATATTTCCGTGTCAGGATCCAGAGTTACATTGTAACGGCGCTGATACCACTTGGCCACCGCATCCAGCATGGCCTTTCTGTCAGAAATGGCATATACGTAGTTTGCAGGGTCCATTACAGCCTTGGCCATTGTTTCCATAATCCGCTTTGCAGGCGGAATATTTGGTGCGCCGATACTGAGGTCAATTACATTTTTTCCCGCAGCTACACGCTCCTTGCGCATTTCTGCCAATCTGGAGAATACCCCTTCCCCGAACTGTTCCATTCTTTTTGCAAATTCCATCTTCATTCACCCCTAATTATTGCTAAACGAAAAGGGCGAACCTAGATTCGCCCCTTGCTTTATTTAATTATTATTTGAAGAGCTTACTTACAGAACCATTGTTGTAGATACAATCAATGAACT
This sequence comes from Anaerovibrio sp. RM50, assembly GCF_000622005.1. Classification (GTDB taxonomy): domain Bacteria; phylum Bacillota; class Negativicutes; order Selenomonadales; family Selenomonadaceae; genus Anaerovibrio. Next base: position 349,408 of record NZ_JHWV01000001.1, read on the forward strand.
CAGCCAGCATTGGTGCCAGGGAAATGGTTACAATCTTTTCGGAACGCTTCTCCGGAGCCAATGGAATAGTATTGGTAATAACAAGCTGCTTAATAACAGAATCATTGATGCGCTGTACTGCAGGATCAGTAAGAATACCATGGGAGCAGCAAGCATAAACTTCCTTGGCACCCAGCTTCTTAAGAGCCTTGGCACCCTCACACAGGGAACCGGCAGTATCAACCATATCATCAATCATGATGCAGGTCTTGCCCTTAACGTCACCAATAAGATTCATAACCTCAGCACAACCAGGACGTGGACGACGCTTCTCCACGATGGCAATACCCACATCCAGCAAGTCAGCCATTCTGCGGGCACGGGTAACACCGCCCAAATCCGGGGATACAACAATAGCATCCTCAAGATTCAGCTCCTTAAAATATTCAGCCATTGCAGGAGCTGCTGCCAGATGGTCCACAGGAATATCAAAGAAGCCCTGTATCTGGCCGGCATGAAGGTCAACAGTAACTACACGGTCCAAACCAGCAGACTGCATCAGATTGGCAACCAGCTTGGCGGAAATAGGCTCACGTCCACGGGTCTTGCGGTCCTGACGGGCATAGGCATAGTAAGGAACTACGGCAGTTACGCTATGAGCAGAGGCACGCTTACAAGCATCAGTCATGATGAGAAGCTCCATGAGATTCTCATTAACCGGCTGGCTGGTAGGCTGGATAATAAAGATATCCTTGCCGCGAATGCTTTCACTGATCATAACCTGGATTTCGCCATTGTTGAAATGACCCACCTGAGCCTCAATAAGACTGATACCAAGATGCTCGGCAATCTCCTGGGCAAGTGCCGGGTTCGCATTACCAGCTAAAAGACGCATGTTACTCTTTGCAGATTGTGACATTTTTTATAAAGCCTCCAAACTTTAATAAAACAAATTTCTTTTGGTGGAAATTTTGCCATAGTAAAATTTCCGTATATATATTATCAGTAAACCACTGAAATATCCACTTTAATTTTTTCGTTTATCTGCCCAACCACTTATATTTTTTTGGTGAGCCCGGGCAATGGCCAGATCAGAGGCCGGAATATCCTTGGTGATAGTGGAACCGGCACCAATATATGCCCCCTCACCAACGGTTACAGGAGCCACCAGAGCCGTCTGGCAACCCACAAAGGCATTGTCACCAATAACAGTACGATGCTTGTTCTTGCCGTCGTAGTTAACAGTAACAGTACCACAGCCGCAGTTTACATGACTTCCCACATCAGCATCGCCAATGTACTGAAGGTGAGGCAGCTTGGTTCCCTCACCGATATTGGAGTTCTTAACCTCAACAAAGTTTCCGATGTGGACGTCCTTGCCAATATGGGTATTAGGGCGGAGATGAACATAAGGTCCAAAGTCAACGCCATCATCAACAATGCAGTCATGGCCGTAGGCAAAATGCCCCTTTACACCGTCACCAATGGTAACATTGGTAAAGCGGCAGTTAGGGCCAATCTCGCAGTTTGCACCAATTTTGGTATTGCCCTCCAGCCAGGAGAAAGGATAAATAACCGTATCAGGACCAACCTCCACATCAGCATCAACGAAGGTGCTGTCAGGATCCATAAGGGTAACTCCGTTATCCATTAATTCAATGTTCTTACGACGACGGAGAATCTTCTCGGCACCGGAAAGCTGAACCCGTGAATTGATGCCCAGAGTGGATTCGTAATCGTCTGCGGCCACAGCCCAGATTTTTTCACCCTGCTCACGGAGAATTCCCAGAACATCCGGGAGATAATACTCACCCTGGGCATTGTCACAGCCCACCTTCTCCAGAGCCTCAAACAAATCCTTGCACTCAAAGCAATAAATGCCGGAGTTAACCTCCTTCACCTGGCGTTCCTCCTCAGTGGCATCCTTCTGCTCCACAATACGGGCAACATCACCCTCTGCAGTACGGATAATACGGCCATAGCCAGTGGCATCGGGCATAATTGCAGTAAGAACGGTTGCCTTGGCACCGGCGGCCTTATGGCCTTCATAAAGCTTGCTGATAAGGTCGGCAGTAACCAACGGGGTATCACCGCAAAGCACCATGACAGTGCCATTTTCCTTGGAAAGAAGAGGTGCCGCCTGCTTTACCGCATGGCCAGTACCCAGCTGCTCAGACTGTACCACGAACTCAGCCTGGTCCCCAATGGCTTCCTTTACAGTTTCACCGCCAAATCCAACCACTACCACATTCCGTCTGGAACCAGCCTTGGTGGCGGCATCCAGTACGTGCTGCAGCATAGACTTCCCTGCGACCTTATGTAAAACCTTTGGCAGCTTGGACTTCATTCTTGTACCCTTGCCAGCTGCTAAAATTACTGTTACTAAATCCAGCATTAAAATTGCCTCCAATTAATTTATACTGATTATTTGCTAATTATATCTGAAATTATCCCTGTTTTTTCATGGCTTCCATGCTCTCAAGAAGGGTCTGCTCAGACTTCTCCATGTGATACTCCGCAGCCGCCCTGGCTTCAGCCACGTCACCCTGGGCAATGGCCTCCACAATGCGGCGGTGTTCCTCCAAGGTGGCCTTCAGCCGGCCCGGAAATGCCATGGAGGTTGAACGGAATCTGGTAAGCTGTTCACGAAGATTAAAGATAATGCCCACCAGGCGGGAATTGCGGCTGGCCTGATACAGAAGATCATGGAACTCAGTATCGCACTCAACGATTTTGTCCATGTCATTTTCCTCAATATAGCCTCCAATGGCCACCAACAGGCGCTGCAGTCTTTCCAGTTCTTCCTCGGTAATGCGCTCTGCAGCCAGACCGCTGGCCAGGGAATCAAGAGATGTACGTATTTCAAAGACCTCATTTACATCCCTGATGGACAAATTGGCAACATAAGTGCCACGGCGTGGCATCATAATTACGTAGCCCTCCAGCTCCAGCTTGCGGATTGCTTCCCGGACCGGGGTACGGCTAACGCCCAGATCCTCTGCCAGCTGGATTTCCATAAGTCTTTCGCCGGGCTTCAGTTTTCCCTTGCGAATAGCATCCCGGAGTGTTTCACAAACTACCTCCCGGAGAGGCTGGTAGCTATCCAATTTAATAGGTGATAATTTAGTGTCCATAATTAACCTCTATTTCTGCCAACAGTTTTTGCTGTAAACACAGCCGCCTCATTATCTATATTTTTAATTGCCGCTGCCATTTTCTCCGCCACTGATTCATCAGGAGCTATGCCAAACACCGTAGGACCACTGCCTGACATCATACTTGCCAATGCCCCATTGTCCAGCATTTCCTTCTTATATCTGTCGATAATGGCATGCTTTTCTATAGTAACACTTTCCAGCACATTACACAACAATTTACTTGCAGATAAAATATCCCCCTGCTCAATGGCCCTTATCATGGCCTTATTATCAGGGTGGGGCCCGTTATAGCCCGCATCATAGGTTTTGTAGGCCCAGGCGGTGGAGACTCCCACCTTTGGCTTGGCCAGCACTATATCCGCCTCCGGGAAATCCGGCAGACGCTCCAAAATCTCTCCACGGCCGGTGGACAGCATGGTGCCCCCCATTATACAGAAAGGAATGTCGGAACCAAGACGTGCCCCCAGCTCACAGAGTTTTTCCTCGGAAAGCCCCAGTCCGTATAGCTGATTCATGCCCTTCAGCACAGCCGCCGCATCAGCAGAGCCCCCTGCAAGACCGGCTGCAATAGGAATGTGCTTGTCCAGAGTAATTTTTACTCCACCCTTTATGCCACATTCCTCCATAATAAGTGCAGCTGCCCTATAGCACAGATTTGTTTTATCCCCAGGCAAATCAGAGCCGGGAATTTCCAGCTCAATACCGCTGTCAGCCTTTTCCATATACAGATTATCGTGGAGGCTTACCTCCTGCATAACCATGGCCACCTCATGGTAACCATCATCTCTGGTACCCAAAATATCCAGAGTCAGATTTATTTTTGCATTTGCCTTGATTTCGATTTTATCGGAACTCACTGTTCCCACTCCTTTAATATAGCTTAAATATCCCAGTGAAGATTATCCGGATTAGGTGTCGCCTTGTCGATTTCTGACAAAATCCAGGAAATATTGTCATGGTCAGCGGCAAAGGCCTTATCCAGATTTTTCTTGTGATGGTCATCAATCTCCATATTATGGAGAGCCATGTGCATATAATCCTTTGCTACAAGGGGTACTCCCCGCTCAGCTGCCAATTGGGCCTTGAAACGGTATCCGTAATAAAGGTAGCTGTTATGCTCTATAGGAATATCCCTGAACACCTCAATGCGCTCATCCACTTCAGCCTCTGCATCCTCCGTCTGCTTCATGAGATGCATAATATTCCAGCGCTGGGCCCAAAGCTCACCTCTAAGAATGTACTTATAAAGGTAGTCATAGGATTCCGCAGTCTCAATGGCCATATTAATGTGCTCAAGGGCCTTGTTATAAATCTTCTGGTCCTTTTCCACCTGGCTGAGATGCTGGAGAGCATAGGCCTTCTCCTCCACATCCTGGCTGTTTTCCTCGTCAGGCTCCACATCCAGCACAGACATAAACAGCTCCTTGGCGGCATCAAGACGGTTAAACTCCGGCATCGCCAAAAAATGGCCCAAGCGGGCACGGCAATGCCAATCCTCATAGCCATTGGCAAAAAGCTCCTGAGGCGGACGGGCTGTATTGTCAAGAACCATATCTACTAATTCGGAAAATTCTTCTTTATCCATTTAATAATTACTCCTTATTATCGTGTTTAACACTTTTATATTTTAAACTGTTAAAGTTGCAAATTTTTCTTCGTAATTAATAATTATAGGTAAACTGGTTGGCGATAATGCCAATAAGAAACAGCACTCCTGCCAGAATCGGCAGCACCGGTGCAAAAAAAGGCAAGGAGGCCTCAGCCACAATATAGCTGGTAACAGCACCCAAAACAAGGTTAAACAGCACTGTAACAATTATGCCTGTCTTTCTCTTGCCATAAGTATATTGGGCAATATCCACTGCACTCATAATATTGCCGAAATCCACGCTGTCCACATAAACATCACACTGATCCTTTATAGACTCATCGGTGATGCTGAGAGCAAAGCTGATATCAGCAGACTGGGCCAAAACCTGGGTATTGCTGGTGGTGGCCACGGCACCAATAAGAGAATCAGATGTCTTCATAATGGTTATCTTCTTGGCCTTCTCCATGGTATCCAGTTCAGCACTGACATTATTAATACCGGCCTGTCGGGCAATATTTCTGGCTGTACTGCCGGCGGCACTGGTCATAATCAAGGTGGAAATACCATAATCCCTAAGGGTCTGGACCGCTCCTGGAACAGTTGGCCGCAGGGCATCACTAAACACAATAAAGCCTCGGCAATAACCGCTGATACTGACGAAGGAAACCACATTTCCCTTTCCTGCCAGCTGATCGGCACGAGTCAATATCTCAGCGGAAATTTTCACGTCATGGTCCTGCAAAAAAGCTGCTGTACCAACCCGAACCTCCTGATGGTTAATTAGGGCCTCAACACCTTTGCCGGGTACCATATTGCTGGCAGATGCCTCGGGAAGCTCCAGCCGTTTTTCATCGGCCCACTCAGCAATTGCCTCCGCCAAAGGATGCTTTATACCAGCCTCGGCAGCTGCCGCGAAGGTCATGAGCTTGGAAGGGGCAATCCCCGCGGGAATTATATCATAAATCATTGGCACACCCTTGGTAACGGCACCGGAAAGGCCCATTACCAGCTGCCCCGTCAGATTCAGCACTGGAAGCAGTTTACGGCTTCTGGCATGAATATTGAACTTTTTAAGGGTCCGCATGGCCTGCCATGGAAGAATATACTTCAATAATAAATAGGCCACAGCGTTCACAAGCAGAAAAATACCGGCAATCAAGCCATAAAATGCCCATCTATTTTCAAGAAAAATATCAAACATTTTTACCAACTCCTATCAAATAATTATGGTAGCAGGTACCATAAAAGTCAATAGGCTGGGAAATTGATTTCCATTTGTATTATCCCAATAAAAAGTCGGCTGTCATTTGACAGCCGACGGAAATCTTAATGCAGATATTTGGGGACGCCAATCAGTCGAGGCTGTCCCTCAAATCGTTATTGGTCATGGCACATACACAGGAGTCAGACCAGACATTTTCTGCAGTTTCTATCATATCAATAATGGTATAGATAGGAAGAATAACACCCATAATTCCCAGAGGTGCCCCCATGGAGGACATAAGGGAAAGGGTCAGGAAGTAGCAGCCCATTGGTACACCTGCATTGCCCACAGCGGCAAACACTGCCACAAAGAGCCATGTAATCATGGTGCCCATGGAAAGCTCAAAGCCCGCATTCTGCATTACAAACAGAGAGGTTACCAAAATAAAAGCGGCACAACCATTCATGTTGATGGTGGTACAGATTGGCAAAACAAAACGGGAAACCTTCTTGTTTACCTTTAAGTTATCCTCAGCAGAGGCCATGGTAACAGGCAATGTTGCAGCGGAGCTCTTGGTGAACAGGGCCACTGCCAGGGCCGGGGACATCTTCTTAAATACTGTGAATGGATTTAGTCCTCTTAGCAGCAGGAATATTGGCAAAATAATGAAGAACTGGATTACGTTTCCACCCATAACCACAGCCACATACTTGCCAAGGGAGCCTACGATAACACCGGCCTCAATCTGGGCGGCCAGCTGCCCCGCAAAAGCCACGATACCGATAGGAAGCACATATACAATGCCCTTAATAAGGGTAAAAAGCAGCTCCTGAAGACCATTAATGGCCTTTAACAGCATCTGGGCATTTTCAGTCTTTGGCATGTGGGCCAAACCAAAGCCCACAGCAAAGGCAATGAGCAAAATAGACAAAACATTGCCTGCCAAAAACGGCTGGAGCAGATTATTTGGAATTACTGACAGGAAATGGTCATAATATGACAGCTTCCCCAGCTTGTCAGGAACCTCTGCCACCCCGGCACCAATAACATCAGCCGGCAAATTCTCAGGCGCAATAAAAATGTATAATGCCAGACCCACAGCTGCCGCTGCAATGGTGGTCAGTATGGTATAGACCACAGCATGGCCGAAGATGCGGCCCGTTTCCTTCTTGGTGCCCAAGGTTGCCAGGGTAGTAATAACTGCCAGGGCAATGGTTGGAACTGCCACGAACTGGAACAGGCGGGTAAATACGGTGGCAACAAAATTGAACAAGTCATTAAGCACCGGAATATTGAGCCACCCCAGGACACCACCCACTATAAGGGCCGAAAACCACAAGATCATCTGCCTTATCTGAGCCTTCTGGTCAGTCTGTTTTATGGCCTCCTGGGCCTTCTTCTGAACATCATTTTCACTGGACATATCCTTCCCCCTCTTTCACATAAACATTTTCACCAACCTAGTAAGTCGGTAAAACTTATATGTTTAGTATGATACCCAAAATATATTAAAATGTCAACTCCTATTATACCATTCTTGCTCAAGTATACAAATGTCTCTATCTACTATTCACAGCCCGTAGGATTATTTTGCCTTTTCTTTTTATTTTGTTCACGGCGCATCTTAAAAAAATCCTTAATAATGCCGCAGCATTTATCCTCCAGCACCCCGGCAGTAACCTCCGTCTGATGGTTGAGATTGCTGTTGGTCAGAACGTTAAATATGGAATGCACCGCCCCGGCCTTCATATCTGCCCCGCCGTATACAACCCGGTCAATACGGCTGTTCTCAATGGCCCCGGCACACATAGGGCAAGGCTCAATGGTAACATAAAGGGTGGTGCCCGTAAGGCGCCATCTGTCCAGCTTTTTGTTTGCCGCCCGAATGGCCTCTATCTCCGCATGGGCAGTAGCATCTTTGGCTGTTTCACGCAGATTGTGTCCCACAGAAACAGTAGTGCCGTCCTTGGCCACAAGGACGGCACCTATAGGAACTTCCCCGAGCTCATAAGCCTTTTGAGCTTCAGCCAGGGCAAGATTCATATACTTTTCATCATCTAATATCATTTATGCCTCAGCTCCTCCTCTAAAGAACCGTAAATCCACGCCACCCTGATAGAACAAGGACTGAGTTACCTGCTGGCAATCCAGCACGTAAGCCTCTGAAATCGGGGCATCTTCCCGCTGCTGTCTCATCTTTTCGGTAAGCATTTTGTGGAACGGGGATTTACCATTATTCTGATCATCACGACTATTTTTCCGCAGGAATGGGCTGTTCACATCGCAGTCAACGCCTTTTACTCTTGCTACTCTTTCAATTTTCTCCAACATGATGATCACCTCACTTTATTAATTCACTAAACCATTTGACATAAGCCCCCAAAATTAACTAATTATCTCTTCTTGCCACATATATCGTTACTATTTGACTATAAATTAACATTGTATTCTGAAAAATACGTGTATACTTTCCAAATATACAAAAAAGGTCCACAGAAATCTGCAGACCTTTCATGTACATATTAAATATGATGTTTAGAAGTAAAATTACTTCTTCAGTGCATCGCCCAGGTTGTTCTGAGTGTTGCGAGCTGCCTGTACGGACTCAGCGAAACGCTCTTTCTCCTTGCCCTCGAGCTTCAGCTCAACAATCTTCTCAATGCCGTTCTCGCCCAGAATTACTGGAACGCCGATGCAGAGGTCATCCTCGCCATACTCACCCTCGAGGTATACGCAGCAAGGAATGAGCTTCTTGCCGTCAGTGATGATGGACTTAACCAACTCACCAGCTGCAGCACCAGGAGCATACCAAGCAGAAGTGCCCAGGAGACCGGTCAGGGTAGCACCGCCAACCTTGGTCTGTGCAATAGCATCCTCAAGCTCAGCCTCGCTAAGGAAGTGAGTTACAGGAATACCCTTGTAAGTTGCGATGGATCCGAGTGGAACCATGGTCTTGTCGCTATGACCACCGATAACCATACCCTCAATGTCGGTAGGAGTTGCAGGATAGCCCTTCTTCTTCAGTGCGCAGGACAGGAAATAACGGAAGCGGGAGCTGTCAAGCATACCACCCATACCGATAACCTTGTTCTTAGGAAGGCCGGAGTTCTTAAATGCAAGATAAGTCATTGCGTCCATTGGGTTGGAGATAACAATGAAGATTGCATCTGGAGAATACTTTACAGCCTGCTCAATAACACTGCCTACGATCTTGGCGTTGGTGCCGATAAGGTCCTCACGGCTCATACCAGGCTTACGAGGAATACCGGAAGTGATAACAACAACCTTGGAACCTGCAGTAGCAGAGTAATCGTTGGTAACACCAGTGATAGTAGTGTTGAAGTTAAGGATCTGAGCGGTCTGCATCATATCCATAGCCTTACCTTCGGAAACACCCTCTTTAATATCGAGAAGTACTACTTCACTAGCATAACCAGCACTTGCAATAACATTTGCTGCGGTAGCGCCTACGTTACCTGCACCTACAACTGTAACTTTCATAATTTTACAATTCCTCCTTTTATTTACGACAGACTGCGTATGGTCACAATCTGAACATTGAACTAATGATATTATAACAAATACTTATGAAATAATCAATTCTCAACCGCAGTCTTAATTTTGATATGGATTACTGTACGATATGCTTTATAATCTGCTCACGAAGTTCGCCTTCATAACACAGATCATCCATGACAGCATTAACATCCTTTTGAGGATTTTTGGACATTACATTCTTTACTGTCTGAATTGCCATTCTAAGTTCACCCCGAGCTTCAAATTCCATTGCTTCTTGCTGAAAAGTCATATAGGTCGCCTTCTTTCTGTTTAGCTCTTATGACTTGATATATTATAAGCCACTTAAAATATTATCCTGATTGCGTTTTCCATAAACAAACCGTAATACCACTATTTTCCTTGAAACATCATCAACAACATAATAAACAATATAATTTTTAACCAAAAAATAACGGACATCATCGCGTTTCAGAAATTCATTTTCAACAGTAGTCCCTGCTCTTGGGTGCAGACAAAAATTTTCAATCTGTTCCATAAATGCATCCGCTAAAGATGAAGCTGCAACGACATTCCCTAAATTAATTGCAATATAAGAGAATGCTTCGTCAATGTCTGATTCAGCAATATCAGTCAACACATAATCATACTTTTCAGATGCCATACTTGTCCCTCATCTTTTTCAGAGATTTTTTGCCATCTACTACACGACCTGCTTCATAATCAGCTATCCCCTCATTTATCATACGAGCCTCGTCTATTTTTCCCACCAGACGCTCATAATACCCTATATCCATAACTACAAGCCGGCCATAACCATTTTTAGTAACAAATACTGGTTCATTGGACTCGGCACATCTACGCTCTATTTCTACGGTGTTTTTCAAGTCTCTCATTGGAACAATCTGCATAACCTCACCCCCAACGCACTATGGTTATATTTGTATATAAATTATATCTAAAATTTAGCCACGCATCAATATTTTATGCATTTGCTGCCATGATATTTTTGCCCATATAAAAAGAAGCTCTGCAAGGGTGACGCAAAACTTCTTAAATAATTTCTTTATCAATAGTTCTGTTCAAATTCAATAGCCTCACTAACAGGTCGTTACCAAACTCATACTGATTCTTGTTGCTCATTATTATCATTCTTTTTATAAGTCTCAAAAAAATCGTCAAATGCTGTTTTTTCAATAAGATTTTGGATGTCATTTAATCTCTGGAGTTCCCAATAAATACAGAGTGAGAAAATCAGTACTACAATAGCCATGATAATATCAATACCATTATTTGATAAACCTCCAGCTGAATCTTTTTTAATCACCCCACTAATGCTCTTAACAACCGGATAAAATGTTGTAAAAACAAATGGCATTCCTTTTATTATTCTACTACCAGTATTAGCTTTCTTCTCAATTTTATGCTCTAAAAAATCAAGTTTTTTATTATGTATACTATCATCTGTAAATAAAGTGTTTATCTGTTTATATTTATTCTTAACATTCTGATGTCTCATCATTTCATATAACACATACTGTAAATAAAAAATATATAGAATCAAAACAAGTAACACCGTAAACAACAATAATGATTTGATACAACCATCGTTGCTTTTAGGAATAAAATCAATAATATAATTAGCTATAGCTAATAAGACAAGCAAATAAAAAAACGCTGTACTAAAGTTTTTAAAAAAAATAGTTCCTTTGCTACCATCTTCTTGTTCGACTTTTAATCTCCACTCAAGCAAATCCACCGACCTCCTAAAAAAAAAAGGGGCTGTGATTTTCAGCCCCCATCACTACTTAATTAACTGCACATTCTTTTAAACCTCACTACGGAGCATTTGAAGTGATAAATCATTCTTCGTTAAATTCCGAACGTTCTTTAATCCACCGTGCCCATCCTTCTGGAGAAAATAAATACATATTCGGGTTATTTATCTCATCTTCTGGTGCCCAAGAAGGATAATACGCTCCATTTGCATAACATTCTTTAATATGATCATGCACTTTGCTAAAGAAACCAGCTACGGCATTTGCACACCCTTCAAGATTAAACTTACCACCATATTTACATGAAGCAGTTATATCCTCCACATAATTAATCTGAATATTCTTAAGAGCGGCATCTGAGGCATCTCTATCTTCCTTGTACAGCCATAATTCATCTACACCATCCCAATAGTTTTTATCATAAAAGCTTACCGTCATAAAGGTATGGAGCAATTCTCCCTTTTCTCCGCCATCTCTAGTGAGTACCGGACAGATTGTATCATACTGAACCATGTAATATTTTCCGTTTTTAGAATGCAATCCATAAGAATAACGAATTAAATTAGCAGGACCAAACTCCTCCCGTTTTGCTTTTACAAGGAATAAATCTTCTCCTATTTGAGCCTCTCTAAAAGTAGTAACAGAGTTTATACCTTCAAATTTTGCTACAACATCACTCCAATGGATACTATTAGGGTTAAAGTTAATTGTAACCGGAACACCCAGTGTATATCCAGAAGCACGGGCTGCGGCACGTTGCTGTTCCTGCTGGGTGGCCTGTTCAGCCTCTACCTGTGCCTTCATCTGGTTGTAGTGCTGCTGGTAGGCACCAGATTCGTAGTTGGTGCGGACTTCCTGTGGGATTACCTCCTGATAGAACTGCTCCGACTCGTTATTTTTAATATTGCCGATAACGGTGATAATAATATCATCGTTTTCAAATACGACCTTGGCAGGGAAGTTTTCAGCATTGTTATGCACATATACTGCATCATTGAGCTTCTTTAAGTCTTCCTTGTACTTTTCATGCTTCTGGTACTGGCGCTGCTGTTTCAGTGCCTGATTCTGACTACGCTGTTTTGCAAAATCTGCTTTATCATCAGTGATTTCAGGGTCATATTTTTTTGCTTTTTTAAAATCAGACTGAGCATTATCTTTTTTACCTAGAGCTTCATAGCATTTACCACGATGATAATAAGCGGATGCATATTTATCATTTATTTTTAATACTGCATTGAAGTCTGCAAGAGCCTTATCATACTGACCTAAAGCAGTATAGATCATCCCTCTAGTGTCTATAATACCTGGATTATCTTTTACCTTCATAGTAGCCCATTTGGCATCTTCCAAGGCCAAATCATTTTTTTCGAGCAAATAGTAATAGTATGCCCGTGTCTTGTACGCAAAAGCTGAATTTGTTAAATCTATTCGTTTACTGGCCCATTCTATGGCATTATCATAATCGCCTAAATTCCAGCAGGCCTCTGCCAAATCATGGAGTATAGCTTGGGATTGACAGCCATTATCATAGGCATTCTTCAAGTAAGTGTATTCTTTTTCCCAATCTTTATTCTCGTGGGCTTCAAAAGCTTTTTCTATGTAACTGCCATATTTTTCATCAGCTATTTTATTATCAGTTATAACTTCATTACATAATTTTGGAAAATTATTTCTTATGTAACTATATATAGACAAGTTATTTTTTGAAATATCTTTTGAATAATGATTAACACTTATCCATACACTGCTGGCATCTCTGAAAGATTTTCCAAATTCCAATACTTTATCCTTGGATGGATCAAACCAACAATTATATGTGCCATACTCTTCCACAACAGGAACACCATAAACGAAATATTCCGTATGGCCTGTATAAGTACACGCAATATAGAAACGACCATAGTATTCTATCTTTTTCACACTAGGAATATTGAGCCGTAAATACCCATATTCTGTTCTGGCCACTATTGGATTATCCGAATTTTCGGCATAGCAGGTGCCAGCCAACAGAAGCAGGATTATCCACAGTCCTGCCAAAATTCTTCGTAATTTCATATACTTTCCCCCATGATAATTGATTAACTTGCCCTTTGTTGCTGATAAAGCAGCCTATACCCCCACTGCCCTCCTATCTCTTAAACAGTTATTAATATGAGAAAATTATAGCACCATTGTCCCCCCCCGCAAGACATTTGAGTATCCTTGACAGACTCCAGACCCCTACAGTCTTGCTTTTCCAAAGTAACTGCAAAAAGAAAAAGCGGTTAAAATGATTATTCATCTCAACCGCAGTTTTCTGCTCTTTGGGCATTTTATTAACTTAGTTTTTCTTATTTCTGCCCAATGTGGGCCAGTATTTTTTCATAGAAGTCATATGGCACATTCATATTGCCCTCGTGGCCAGTGCCCAGCTCTATGCCCCTCCGATTGGCGCCGTGGAAATCGGTGCCGCCGGTGGCCAGCATATTGTACTTCTCTATCATGCGGGCTGCAAATTCCGCATCCTCTGGGGAATAATTTGGATAATACCGCTCCATGCCATCAAGTCCGAAGGACATAAGCTCTTTTAGGGATTCCTCCTTCTTCTCCCAGGACCAGCCCTTCATGCCAATATCCTTATGGTAATGGGCCAAAGAGGTTACGCCACCTGCTTTTCTGATTACCGGCAGGGCTTCCTCAGCGGAAATATCACCATAAACGCCTGCTTCCTTAAGGCCTGGATTTAGATATTCATCCCACAGAGTCTGAATCTTGCATGGCAGATTCATAGCCACCAAAGTACGCATAATGGCATAACGGTCCAAATGAACAGCAGCATGCTTCTTCACCTTATCCATGGTGATATCCAAGCCCTTGCTTTGAATATATTCCACCACCTGGTCCATATTCTTTTCCTTGTTATGGCGAATCTTGGCATATAGCTGTTTAAAGTCAGAATTTGACTCATCAAAGCCAAGGCACACAATATGCATCTTGTTGTCCTGGTATGCCACGGTCATTTCCATGCCATTTATGAAATTAACTCCCAGCTTTTTGGCTTCATCTGCTGCCTCCCCATTTCCTGCAATGGATTCGTGGTCGGTGAGAGTCACTGCCTCCAGGCCCTTCTCCTTGGCCAAATCAACTATATCCCTTGGGGTGTAGGTACCGTCTGAAACGGTGGAATGAACATGTAAATCTATCATAAAATCAATCCTCTTGTTGTTGACCTCATCCACCGCAAGCGGTCCCCCTTCCCCAAAGTGGAAGGCAAGTGCGACGGAATTAGTCTTACCGAAACTTAAAATAATTATGTACAGCTTCTGCGGATGGGGTATTCATGCCATCAAGACTGGCCATTTCCTCCACGGAGGCCTGTTTTATCTTTTCTATGGTGCCAAAATGGTCCATAAGTATTTTTCTACGTTTTGGGCCAATTCCCTCCACATTATCCAGCACGGAAACAAGATTCCGCTTGTTCCGGAGCTTTCTATGGTAGGTAATGGCAAAGCGGTGGGCCTCGTCACGAATGCGCTGAATAAGATAAAGGGCCTGACTGCTGCGTGGAAGTATCACGGGGTCTGATTCCCCTTCCCGATAAACCTCCTCGAATCGCTTGGCCAGTCCCACCACTGGAACTGTAAGATGACCTGCTCCCCGGATTATTTCACAGGCGGAGCTTAGCTGTCCCTTACCACCATCAATGATAATAAGATCCGGCATTTCCGCATCTGCCTTGCCATAACGGCGCATGGTGACCTCCCGCATGGACTTAAAATCATCGGGCTTTCCTTCCGTGCTTTGTATCTTAAAGCGGCGATAGTCGGATTTTTTCGGTACCCCATCCTCAAATACCACCATGGAAGCCACTGTTTCCGACCCCTGGGTATGGGAAATATCGAAGCATTCCATACGGGTTGGTGGATTTACCAGCCCAAGGTATTTTCCCAGCTCATGAACGGCGCCCACAGTCTGGGCATTGGCCTGCTTCAGGCGGGCACTTTCATCTGCCAGTGCCTTTTCTGCATTGCCAATGGCCATTTCCACAATATCCCGTTTGGTGCCACGCTTGGGCACACTGAGGGATACCTTGTATTTGGTCTGCTCTCCCAGCCATTCCTCCAAAAGCTCCTGTTCCTCTACTTCCATAGGAAGCAAAACTTCCCTTGGTATAAAGGTGGCCTGGTTGTAATACTGCTTCAAAAAGGCTATAAGCAGTGCCTCATCTGTTTCTTCCTCACTGCCATCAAGAAGAAAATAATCCCTGCCTACCATTTTACCACTACGAACGTAAAAAATCTGCATACAAACGCCCAAACCGGAACGGGCCATACCAATGGCATCCTGATCCCCCACCCCGGTAATAATGCGCTGTTTTTCGGAAATCTTCTGTACAGCCAAAAGCTGGTCCCGCAGACGGGCTGCCCGTTCAAATTCCAGATTGTCCGCCGCTGCTGTCATCCGCTGCTTAAGATTATATTCCACCTGTTCTGTACGCCCCTCAAGGAACAACAGCACCTCATCTATCATGAGCTTATATTCCTCTGGGGATATTTTTCCAGCACAGGGTGCCAAACACCTTTTAATATGATGCTCCAGGCACGGACGGTCTGAATCCATACGACGGCAACTCCGCAAAGGGAACAGCTTTTTTAAAAGCCTTAAACTCTCGTGAAGGGCTGTAACATTGGTATATGGGCCAAAATACTTGGCCCCGTCCCTTGTTACCCGTCGGGTTATGTGAACGCGGGGAAAAACCTCGTTGGTGGTAACCTTCAAATATGGATAGTTCTTGTCGTCCTTAAGGCTGATATTGTACTTTGGACGGTGCTTCTTTATAAGATTGCACTCCAAAATCAGTGCCTCCACCTCGGAGCCCGTGAGGATAGTTTCAAAATCCTCAATGCGGGCCACCATGGCCTTCACCTTGGCGGAATGGCTGCTGTTCTGGCGGAAATACTGGGTAACACGGTTTTTAAGGCTTATGGCCTTACCCACATATATGATTTTGCCCTTGGCATCCTTCATGATGTAGACGCCGGGAGAATGTGGCAGAAGGACCAGCTTTTCCTCTATTATGTTGTTCATTCTGTCACATCCTTTCCAAATCATGTTAACTATACTGTCTGGCCAGGGGAAACTTTTTCGGCTTCATCACTGCGCTGTAATCATCATGCACGGTATGTAATTGCTTCTTCGGGGCCGGCAGGGCCGTTCTCACATCGCAACATAAAAATGGCTAATGCCCATGATGAGCCTCCGGCAGTACAGCTCCGTTCTTGCAGGCGAAAAAATTCCCCCCGTCCATAAACA
Organism: Anaerovibrio sp. RM50; assembly: GCF_000622005.1. Classification (GTDB taxonomy): domain Bacteria; phylum Bacillota; class Negativicutes; order Selenomonadales; family Selenomonadaceae; genus Anaerovibrio. The sequence goes on from NZ_JHWV01000001.1 coordinate 365,926, forward strand.
AAGTTGCATTTAATCTCTGTGCTTTTCCTCCAGCAGTGGCTTCAAAAACTGGCCTGTGTAGGACTTTTTGGTTTTTGCCACCTTTTCCGGGGTACCCTCCACCACAATGGTGCCGCCCTTGTCGCCCCCCTCAGGGCCAAGGTCAATTATATGGTCTGCGGATTTTATCACATCAAGATTATGCTCAATAACCACCACGGTGTCGCCCCCATCCACCAGCCGCTGAAGGATAGCCAGCAGCTTGTGAATGTCAGCGGCATGTAGGCCAGTGGTTGGCTCATCCAGAATATACATAGTCTTTCCCGTAGAACGCTTGGAAAGCTCCGTGGCCAGCTTTACACGCTGGGCCTCACCACCGGAAAGGGTGGTAGCAGCCTGTCCCAGTTTCACATAGCCCAGTCCAACGTCCTGCATTATCTGCAGCTTGTTGGCAATACGGGGCACATTCTTAAAGAACTCCACCGCCTCATCAACTATCATATCCAGCACATCAGAAATGGATTTGCCCTTGTATTTAACTTCCAGTGTTTCCGTGTTGTACCGTGCTCCCTTGCACACCTCGCAAGGCACATATACATCGGGGAGGAAGTGCATTTCAATCTTTATAATACCGTCACCACGACAGGACTCACATCGCCCACCCTTTACGTTGAAGCTGAACCGTCCTGGCTTGTATCCCCTCAGCTTGGCTTCCGTGGTCTGGCTGAACAGACTTCTGATCATATCAAATACGCCAGTGTAGGTGGCCGGATTGGAACGAGGAGTACGGCCAATAGGTGACTGGTCTATATTGATAATCTTGTCAATATTCTTAAGTCCCTTGATTTCCTTGAAACGCCCCGGCTTTCCCTTGGTGCGGTACAGCTTGGAGGCAATGCCCTTATATAGGATTTCATTAATGAGGGTACTCTTTCCGGAGCCTGAAACCCCTGTAACCACGGTAAAAGTGCCCAGTGGCAGCTTTACAGAAAGATTCTTCAGATTATTTTCCTGGGCCCCGATGATTTCCACGAAAAGCCCATTACCCTCACGGCGTTCCTTTGGCACAGGGATATACTTTTTACGGCTGAGATATTGGCCAGTTACGGACTCATCCACCGCCATGATTTCCTTGGCTGTACCCTGGGCCACCACGGTGCCACCATTTGTTCCCGCACCAGGGCCAATATCTATAATATGGTCCGCCGCAAACATGGTGTCCTCGTCATGCTCCACAATCAGGAGGGTGTTGCCCAAATCCCGAAGATTTTTCAATGCAGAAAGAAGCCGTTCATTGTCCCGCTGATGAAGGCCGATACTTGGCTCATCAAGAATATACAGCACGCCAACAAGGCCGGAGCCTATCTGGGTGGCCAGACGGATGCGCTGAGCCTCACCGCCTGATAGGGTTCCCGCCGCTCTGGAAAGTGTAAGATAATCGAGGCCCACTGTTACAAGAAATCCCAAACGGGCATGGATTTCCTTTAAAATCTGGGCCGCAATTTTCTGCTCCCGCTGGGTCAGCTCCAACTCATCAAAGAAGGTGGCGCAGTCCCGCACTGTCATCTCCGTCACCTGCTGAATATTCTTCTCCCCCACAGTTACGGACAGGGACTCCGGCTTTAAGCGGGCACCATTACATACAGGACATTTATGAATGGTCATATAATTTTCCAGATCCTCCCGCATGGCATCGGAGTCTGACTCACGATAACGGCGGTCAAGAAGAGGCATTACTCCTTCAAAGGGACCAGTGTGAATCTTGTACACACCAAACATATTCTCATAGCCAAAGCTGTATTTCTTTTCCCCGGTGCCGTAAAGGAGTTCCTCCTGAAGCTCCGGTTTCATATCCTCCCAAGGTGTCTCAAGGGTGGCCCCATAGGCCTCACAAACGGAGCCCATCTGGCACATGGTATATGATTTTGTATTATTGGTAAGGGGTGCAATAAGGCCCTCAGCCAAACTGAGGGATGTATCCGGCATTACCAGATCTATATCAAACTCGCTGTGACTGCCAAGGCCACTGCAGGCTGGGCAGGCACCAAAAGGATTATTGAAGGAAAACATGCGGGGCGCAATTTCCGGCAGACTGATACCACAGTCAACACAGGCAAAATTCTGGCTGAACATAAGCATGTCCCCGTCCACTATCTGAACGTAAGCAACACCCTCACCCAGCTTTAACGCCGCCTCCATGGACTCCGCCAGGCGCTGGCGAATTTCCTCACGGATAACAAGGCGGTCCACCACAACTTCAATTGTGTGCTTCTTATTTTTCTCCAGATTAATTTCTTCGCTGGCGTCCATAATTTCCCCGTCAATGCGGACACGTATATAGCCCTCCTTGCGGATATGTTCCAGCAGTTTTTTATGTTCACCTTTTTTTCCACGAACCACCTGAGCGATTATCAACAGCTTGGTGCGCTCCGGCAGCTCAAGCAGCTGGGCCAGCATCTGGTCAATGGACTGCTGGTTTACGGGCTTGCCACACTTTGGACAGTGAGGCCGCCCCGCCCTTGCAAAAAGGAGACGAAGATAGTCATAAATCTCCGTTACAGTTCCCACTGTTGAGCGGGGATTCCGGCTGGTGGTTTTCTGGTCTATGGATATGGCAGGGGAAAGGCCCTCAATATAATCCACATCCGGCTTGTCCATCTGGCCCAAAAACATTCGGGCATAGGAAGAAAGTGACTCCACATAACGCCGCTGTCCCTCTGCATATACCGTATCAAAGGCCAGGGAAGATTTCCCTGACCCGGAAAGCCCCGTGACCACTACCATTTTGTCCCGGGGAATATCTACATTTATATTTTTCAGATTGTGGACTCTTGCCCCCTTAATTCTGATATATTTTTCCATTTAATTACCTCTTCTAATACTTATATAACTTGCCTGTATGGGCAATGGAATTCAAAAGTACCAGCTTCCATTGACCCTTTTTATATTCTAAGACATTTATGCAGGTATTATCCTGTTTAAACTGTGAATAATGCTCCAGTCCAATTCCCAAAACACTGCACATCAATGTCATATTTCCCTTGGAATGGGCACCAATAAATATGGTCTTGCCGGGATAACGCTGTACGACATCATCCAGAGCTGCCCGATACCGCTCCTGAAGCTGCTGGAGAGTTTCTCCCCCCGGAATCTGTACATTCCAAGGCTCCTTTTTCCACATTTTTGCCAATTCCTTATATTTTTTTGCCACATCCTTTTTATACTGGCCTGTCCAGTCACCATAGCTTATCTCCGTAAGGCGAGGGTCAGTATAGCTTATTTCCATGCCCTTGGCCTTGGCGCATTTTTCCGTGGTTACATAGGCCCTTTCCAATGGACTGGAAATAAACACATCTATAGGAAGGTCCTTTATGCTTTCCGCCAGCATATCCGCCTGCTTAAGGCCCGTTTCATTTAGAGGAATATCCAAGCTTCCCTGATAAAGGTCCTTTACATTATAATCGGTCTGCCCATGACGAACCAGAATAATCCGGGTAACCTGGGCCTTGGCGTCCCCAGTTGGCATGGTCACCACAAAGCACAGCAAAAACATCAGTCCCGCAAGAAAATAGCTGATACCCGTAAATCTTTTTCTCAACATGATTAAACCTCCTATTCTCGTTCTTAATTCTTGCCCTCAAGCTCCCAAATCATATCACGGAGTTCTGCAGCCTTCTCGAATTCCAGTGCCCTGGAGGCCTGCTGCATTTCTCTGGTGAGGGTCTTAATGAGAGCTTCCTTATTCTTGGCAGAGAGCTTCTTTTTCTTCTTTCCATCATCAGTTCTATATGTGGCTGCCGTCTCGGCCACAAGAGTGGTTTCAATCAGCGCCTTAACCGGTTTGATAATTGTCTTTGGCACAATGCCATGTTCCTTATTGTAGGCCTGCTGAATTTCCCGACGGCGTTCCGTTTCATCCATAGCCCGCTTCATGGAATCGGTTATTCTGTCAGCATACATAATAACCTTTCCCTCTGCATTACGTGCAGCACGGCCAATGGTCTGAATAAGCGATGCATCGGAACGGAGGAAGCCCTCCTTGTCTGCATCAAGAATGGCCACAAGGGAAACCTCCGGCATATCCAATCCTTCACGGAGAAGATTAATGCCCACCAGCACATCAAATTCTCCGGCCCGCAAATCCCGGATTATTTCCGCCCTCTCAAAGGTGGCAATATCCGAATGGAGATACCGCACCCTGACGCCGGTTTCCTTAAGATACTCCGTGAGATTTTCTGCCATTTTTTTGGTAAGGGTGGTTACAAGCACCCGCTGGTCCTTCTTAACACGCAGCTTTATCTCTCCCAAAAGGTCATCAATCTGCCCCTCCAAAGGACGAACCTCCACCTCCGGGTCAAGGAGTCCCGTAGGACGGATAATCTGCTGAACCACCTGCTGGGCTCCTGACAGCTCATACTTGGCAGGGGTGGCGGACACGTAAACTATCTGATTAATCCTCTGTTCAAATTCCTCAAATCTCAATGGGCGATTATCAAAGGCCGATGGCAGGCGGAAGCCGTTATCCACCAAGGATTCCTTTCTTGAACGGTCCCCTGCATACATGGCCCGCAGCTGGGGCAAGGTAACGTGGGACTCGTCAATAACCATCATAAAATCCTCCGGGAAGTAGTCCAAAAGTGTATATGGTGCCTCCCCTGGAGCCCGCTGGGTCAGGTGCCGGGAATAATTTTCGATGCCCGAGCAATATCCCATCTCCTGTATCATTTCCAGATCGTAGTTGGTGCGCTGTTCAATACGCTGGGCCTCAATCAGCTTGTTATGCTCCTTGAAGAACTTTATCTGTTCCTCCAGCTCTGCCCGTATTGTGCCCATGGCAATCTCCAGATCTTCCTTGGGGGTTACATAATGTGAGGCCGGGAAAACCATGGAATGAATACGCTCACCAAAAATTTCTCCAGTCAGCACGTCAAATTCCACAATGCGCTCAATCTCATCCCCAAACATCTCAATGCGGACACCACGGTTGTTATAACCTGCCGGAAAAATCTCCACCACATCGCCCCGAACCCGGAAATGGCCACGCTCCAGTACCACATCATTGCGGTCGTACTGCATATTCACCAGCCGCCGCAAAATATCATTTCTGTCTATCTCCTGCCCCTTATGAAGGGAAAGCACCATTTCATGGTAGCTTTCAGGGGAACCAAGGCCATAAATACAGGACACGCTGGCCACAATAATAACGTCCCGCCGTTCGAAGAGGGAACAGGTGGCAGAATGGCGCAGCTCATCAATTTCGTCATTTATGGAAGCGTCCTTTTCTATATAGGTATCAGTGGAAGCAATATAAGCCTCTGGCTGATAATAATCATAGTAGGAAACAAAATACCCCACGTAATTGTCGGGGAAAAATGTCTTGAACTCGCTGGCCAGCTGGGCCGCCAAGGTCTTGTTGTGGGCAATGACAAGGGTCGGCTTCTGAACCTTTTCTATGAGCTTGGCTATGGTGAAGGTTTTTCCTGTTCCGGTGGCACCCAGCAGCACCTGGGCCTCCTGACCGTTTTCAATGCCCCCAGCCAGGTCCTCAATGGCCTGGTTCTGATCCCCCATGGGTTCAAAGGGAGCCACCACCTTAAAGGGAATCCCCTCCCCAAAATCTATATTATTCAATTTAGGGACCTCTGCCATTTCCCTACCCCCTAAAAATTTCACGCACCATAACAGAACATATTATCGTTATTATACTCCATTTTTTTAAATATCGCCACCCTGAGGAAATTGTTTTTTAAAAGAAAACTATTCTTAATAACCAAAGAGCAGGAAACAGCCCTTGCTCATTGACTGTCTCCCGCCCCATTTTTTAAACAATTCTCCTTTAAGCAATATCGAAGGACATGGTCACGGTAACGATGGTGCCCAAATCAACAGCACTGTACACAGCTATAGTTCCCCCGATCTTGTCCAGCAGCTGTTTGACCACGTAAAGCCCCAGTCCCTGTCCATTGGCCCATGGATCCACCTGACGGTTTTCCTGGGTGAAGGCATCAAACATTTTGCTCTGGAATTCCGGAGATATACCAATTCCCTCATCAGAAATTTTTACCTTGCAGTTAATCCTGCCTCCGTGGGCCTTGGCCTCAGCAGAACAATGGATTTCTGTCCCCTCTGGACTGTATTTCAGGGCATTGTGAACTATATTAAACAGTATACGCTTTACGTAGAGCATGTTCCCCACCACTTCCGAATACTTTAGGGAGCTGATATTCTCATCAGCATAGAGCTCAATATTTTTCTTCTTGGCAATAGGCCCGGCAAAGGCCTTAACATACTTGTAAATATCGTAAAGGTCAAAGGTCTCCGGTTCGGACTGATCCTTTATAGCCTTAAGTTCACTGGCCTTCTTGATATCCTGGGCCAGCTCCTCCATAAGGGCAAAATTCATGTGAAGATGATCTACATCTACTGCGTCAAGGGATTCTTTTCCTTCAACAATATGCTCCAGAATGTACATCACATCGGACATATTATCCCCCATATTATTGATAACCGCATTGTTCACATCCATTTCTTCACTGAAATTCTGAACATCCAGCTTCAGCTTATCCTCAGACTCCTGCTTCAGCTTCATTATATCGTCCACATTGCGAATGGCGATAATGGCGCTATTATTGTCAGCCATTCTGAAAAGGCGGCACTGCATATAGACTGTCTTCTGTTTCCGCACAATGCGGTAGCTATGGGTAAAGTTTTGCTCCCTGGACAAAATACTCCTTATGGAATCCAGGGAAAACAATTCACTTAATTTTGGCACATCAGAATCAAAAACATAATTCTCCAGATAATCCTCTTTTATGTCTTCAAAGCTGAAAGTCTTGTTCTCGTAAAAAAGATTCTGAACCTGGACTGAGGACTCCTGCCCCACATTAAGGACCTCTGTCTCAGCCGTATCAAGGTTCACCTTCAGTACAGTGGCATACCTCATGGTAAGGGAGGAAATAATCTCCCGCAGCTGAACCTCCTTCTCATTGTCCACCGCCAGAGTGGCCGAACCATAGGCCTTTACCGGCTTACCATCCTTATCAAATTCTGTGATATAACGCACATGGAAAGGAATCCGATCCGGGGTCAGGGGAATAACCCCCTGAATCTGGGCCTCACCCTGGGCCAGGCGCTCATGCCAGTTGCGGTACATATCCTCATAATCCCGTGGAAATATACCCATTTCAAAAACAGGGTCAGGATAATTCTCCAGCACCGGTGGCAGCCCCATATCCCTCATACATCTGGTACAAGGCCTCATTTCATGGGTAGCAATATCATATTCCCATGCGTAAATATTGGCCTGCTCCGCCGCCATGCGGAATTTTGCCTCATTATCGGATATGTCCTTGAAGGAATGCTGCATTTCCGTATCATTGTACAGCAAAGCACAGTACAGCACCTCATTGCCCTGCTTTGCAACCATGCGAAGCTGAAAAATTAAGCAACACTCCTGATAGCCGCAGCACTGGGAAAAGGAACGGAACCATATCTCTTCTGTTTCATAGGTCTTACTCCGCTCAGCACGTTTCAGAAGTCTGTTGAATTTCTGCTTTTCCTCATCATCGGAAAACTGCCACTGTCCCTCGACTCCTACCCTGTCCAAGGAAGCCTGGGGAAGAATATTTTCTTCGTATTTGTCGTTGGTCAGCTCCAGCCGCATTACATCATTTTCATAGGTGAAGTAAATCACTGCGTCCATATACTGGTTCAACAAATAACTGACCGTTTCATCACCGCCGGAAAAAATCTTGAATTCCTGAGGGTTAATAAAGGATTCTGGTCTGCTCAGCCACACGGAATTTGCACTTGAAACACTCATAAGGACCTCTCCTGTTCTGCCCAAATATATTTGTTATTTCATTTAATTCAGAATTATATTTCATTCAGAAATTATTTTTCCAATCAAAAAGGATTTTCTACCGCCAAGATAGAAAATCCTTCTTTTTTTCCAAATTAAATTTCAGACTAACTTATTTGTTAAAAATTCATATTTACTTCTTCACCGCGATCAAGGCGCTCCTTGAATTCTGCAGTTGCCGCAAAAAGGGCATCGGTGGAGGAATTAAGGGCTGTCTCACAGGAGTCCTGAATTACGCCGATGATGAAGCCAACGCCTACTGCCTGCATGGCAATATCATTGGAAATACCAAAGAGAGAGCAGGCCATTGGAATCAGAAGCAGGGAACCGCCGGCAACACCGGAAGCACCGCAGGCACCTACAGTTGCCAGAACGGAAAGAATAATAGCAGTAGGAATATCAACCTGTATGCCCAAGGTGTGGGCCACAGCCAAAGTCATAACCGTAATAGTGATGGCTGCCCCCTCCATATTGATGGTGGCGCCGAGAGGAACGGATACGGAATAGAAATCCTCCTCCAGTCCCAGTTCCTTGCACAGCTCCATATTTACAGGAATATTGGCTGCAGAGCTTCTGGTGAAGAAAGCAGTCACACCGGAGGTGCGGAGGCACTTCCAGGTCAGGGAATATGGATTCTTCTTAAGGAACATGAAAACAATCAACGGATTAACAATAAAGGTCATAAGGAACATGGTACCTACCAGAACCACCAGCAGCATACCATAGTCAACGAAGATGGACATGCCGTTTTCAGATACGGCGGAATAAACCAAACCCATAATACCGAATGGGGCCAGCTGGATAATCCAGGTTACGGCACGGGATACTACAGCAGCAAACTCTGCCACCATTTCTCTGGTGCCCTCAGAAGCCAGCTTCTTGAAGCCCATACCGAAAATTATAGCCCAACAGAGAATACCTACATAGTTAGCATTCATAAGAGCAGCCACAGGATTGGCCACCATGTTGGTGAGAATGGTCTTGATAACCTCCCCAATACCACCTGGTGGTGTGTTGGTTGCTGCATCGGTAAGAACCATACCAACCGGCATGGCAAAGCTGAAGCAAACTGCTGCCGCTGCAGCCAATAATGTACCGGCAACGTAGAGGAACATTACTGTTTTAAAACGGGCCCCAATATCGCCGGAGGCATTGGCCAGGGCACTTATTACCAGAATAAATACCAATACAGGGGCAATCCCCTTCAGCAGGCCCACAAACAGGTTACCAAAAATTGGAACCACTCCATTGTCCGGCATTGCAAGGGCCAAAATAATACCCAAAACCAGACCACATACAATACGCAGAATCAAACTGATGCTCTGCCATTTTCTGAATGCTGTTACCATAAAAAATAAACTCCTTATTTTAAAATATTAAACCTAGGTGGTACACCACCTAAGTACATATTCTACTGGTACGAGACATTTATGTCAAGAAAAATCCACTCTATGTGGACACATATACTAAAAATCTTTCCCATGTGGATATCTCCCATAAATACAATAGGCCCTGTCAAAAATACACATCTTTGACAGGGCCCATTTATCAACGTTTTCAGTTAGTGCCTATTACTTTACAACTACGTTTACAAGTTTATCAGGAACGCAAATCATCTTTACAATGTTTTTGCCCTCGGTAAGCTCCTGAACACGGCTGTTGTTCTTGGCAGCCTCCTCCATTTCCTCACGGCTGATGCCGGTGGCAATCATAATGCGGTCACGGACCTTGCCGTTTATCTGGAGAACGATTTCCACCTCAGACTTAACGGTGGCAGCCTCATCACATACAGGCCACTTCTGGGCGTGAACGCTGCTTTCCTCGCCAATAAGCTCAGACCACAGCTCCTCAGTCATATGTGGAGCAAATGGAGCCAGCATCTTAATGAGATTCAGGGAAACCTCACGGACAAGACCTGCATTTACATTATCATCGTTCTGGAACTTATAGAACTCGTTAACCAGCTCCATAATGGAACTGATGGCAGTGTTAAACATGAAGCGGTCGCGAATGTCCTCGGTAACCTTCTTGATGGTAGTATGGAGAACGCGGCGCAGCTCCTTCTCAGCATCATTGAGAGCCTTCTTGTCATATTCATCAGCTGCAGACTTAATCTTGTCCTCAAACTGGCTGATAATACGCCATACGCGGTTAAGGAAGCGGAAGGACCCCGCAACACCCTCGTCACTCCAGTCAAGATCACGCTCCACAGGAGCCGCAAACATAATGAAGAGACGGGCAGTATCTGCACCGTATTCACCGATGATTTCCTCAGGGGAAACAACATTGCCCTTGGACTTGGACATCTTGCTGCCGTCCTTCAGAACCATACCCTGGGTCAGGAGATTGCTGAATGGCTCCGCAAAGTTTACCAGGCCCTCATCACGAAGAACCTTGGTAAAAAACCGGGAATAGAGCAGATGAAGAATGGCGTGCTCAATACCGCCGATGTACTGATCAACAGGAGCCCAATAATTTGCCTTCTCGGAGTCAAAGGCCTTCTTGTCATTCTTCGGATCAGTATAACGGAGATAATACCAAGAGGAACAAATGAATGTATCCATGGTATCAGTTTCACGCTTGGCCGGCTTGCCGCACTTAGGGCAGGTGCAATTTACAAATTCCTCACACTGAGCCAGTGGGGAAACTGTGCCAGCCTCAAAGTTTACATTCTCCGGCAGCATTACAGGAAGCTGATCCTCAGGAACAAGCTGCTCCCCACAGTCTTCGCAATAAATTACTGGTATTGGGGCGCCCCAATAACGCTGACGGGAAATCAGCCAGTCACGGAGACGGTAATTTACGCGGCGCTTACCAAAGCCTTCTCTTTCGGCCTTGTCCATAATCCCCTTGCTGGCAGTCTTAATATCCTGGCCATTGAATTCCCCGGAATTGCAAAGTATACCGTCCTTATCGGTGTAGGCCTCGGTCATTTCCTCAACCTTCAGTTCAACACCCTTGGGCTGAAGGGTAACAATTACATCTAAATTGTACTTCTCGGCAAACATCCAGTCACGCTGGTCCTCAGAAGGAACACCCATAACCGCACCAGTACCATAATCTGCCAATACATAGTTGGTAACCCAAATCTCAGCCTTGTTGCCATTAAATGGGTTAATCATATATACGCCAGTGCCTACGCCCTCCTTTTCGGACTCGGAGGAAGTACGCTCAATATCAGACTGGCTCTGAACCTTCTTTACGAAGGCACGGATTTCTTCTGCCTTTTCCGGCTTTGCCTTGCAGATGGTCTCCACCATCGGGTGCTCAACAGCCAATGCCACAAAGGTGATACCATAGGCGGTATCAGGACGGGTGGTATATACGGACAGTGTCTCATTGAGCTCTGGAACCTCAAAGTTCAGCTCAAGTCCTTCACTGCGGCCAATCCAGTTGTCCTGCATGATTTTTACGCGCTCCGGCCAGCCCTTTAAGAGGTCCAGATCCTTAAGCAGTACATCCGCATAATCGGTAATCTTGAAGAACCACTGGGACAGGTCCTTCTTTACTACTTCGTTGTCACAACGCCAGCACAGGCCATCAATAACCTGCTCATTGGCCAGTACAGTACCACAAGTGTCGCACCAGTTTACATAGGCCTTTTTCTTGTATGCCAGACCACGCTTGTAGAAAAGCTGGAACAGCCACTGGGTCCACTTGTAATAATCAGGACGGCAGGTAGCCACCTCACGGTCCCAATCGTAGGACAGGCCCATTTCACGCTGCTGGCGCTTCATGTTGTCCATATTGGAATAGGTCCAATCCGCTGGCTTTACACCGTGCTTGATAGCAGCATTTTCCGCAGGCATACCAAAGGCATCAAAGCCCATTGGATGAATTACATTAAATCCCTCCATGGTCTTGTAACGGGCCAACACATCACCAATGGAATAGTTGCGCACATGACCCATGTGAAGATTTCCGGAAGGATATGGGAACATCTCCAGAGTATAATATTTTGGCTTTTTAGGGTCCATTTCAGTCTTGTAAGCATTGGACTCAAGCCATTTTTTCTGCCATTTCTTTTCAATTTTTTGTGGCATGTATTTCTCCACAGTGAAGCCCCCCATATTTTTAATTCTTTATTTTAAATCGACTTTATAACGCTATTGTTCAAATTTTTCTTTTCTCCAAGAAAAGAAAAATCTTCCAATCAGCGTTTCAACGAGGTGAGGGATATGCTCACCTCGTTATTTTTTCTTCATAGACTGTCCCTTTACCACAGGAGTGATAACGATATCCCAGTCCTCACGTTTTACCTTGAGAGTATAATTTTTGATGCCCTCGCGAAACAGCTCCATCTTTAATTCAAGGAGCTTTCTCCCCAGCTTTTCCAGGGTTTCGTCATCAAGGCCGGACATGGAAAGACTGTTCTTCCCGGTGCCGAAAATCTTTTCCCGACGCTTTTTGTCCTCGGCGGCCTCCGCCGCCATAAACTGTGCTTCCATGGTTACTTCTTCAACATAACCATCCAGCATATCCTTGTCAGATAATCCCTTTGGTATCTTTCCCATAGTCTTATCCTTTCCTATTTCTGCTTAGCCCTTCTTGGCCTTTGCCCAACTGTCCTTCAGACCTACTACCCGATTGAATACCAGCTTTTCAGGAGTGGTATCCTTGTCAACCACAAAATAACCGGTGCGCAGGAACTGGTAATGTGTTCCCGCAGCAGTGAAGCTGGCACTTGGCTCAATGAGAGCGTGCTCCACAACCTCAAGGGAATTCTTGTTTACAGCAGCCAGGAAGTCTGCCGGCACTTCGCCGTTTTCATCAGTTTCAATCAAATAATCATAAAGGCGGACCTCAGCTTCAATGGCATCCTCGGCAGACACCCAGTGAATAGTGCCCTTAACCTTGCGGTTGGCAGTGGCTCCACCAGTCTTGGACTCTGGGTCATAGGTGCAGTGGAGCTCCACCACATTCCCTGACTCATCCTTTATAACTTCCTCACATTTAATTATATAGCCGTGCTTTAACCGAACCTCACCCTCCGGCTTCAGACGGAAGAATTTCTTTGGTGCATCCTCCATGAAATCCTCCTGCTCAATGTACAGCTCACGGGAGAACGGTACATAGCGATGGGCAGAGGTATTAGGGTTGTTGTCAGCCACCATAAACTCCTTCTGGCCCTCAGGATAGTTGGTAATAACCACCTTCAATGGGTGAAGAACTGCCATTATACGGTCAGCATTCTTATTCAGATCATCACGGACGCAGTGCTCCAGCATAGCCACGTCCACCAGGCTGTTGGCCTTGGCCACACCGATTTCCTCGCAGAAGGCCCGGAGGGAATTTGGGGTATAGCCACGACGGCGCAGGCCGGAAATAGTAGGCATACGAGGGTCATCCCAGCCAGAAACATAGCCTTCCTCCACAAGCTGACGGAGCTTGCGCTTGGAGGTTACAGTATTGGTGAGATTCAGACGGGCAAACTCAATCTGGCGCGGGCGGGCACCAACCTTGAAGTCAAGTGCCTCCAGCAGCCAGTCATAGAATGGTCTGTGATCCTCAAATTCCAGGGTACATACGGAATGAGTTATTTCCTCAATGGCATCGGAAAGTGGGTGGGCAAAGTCATACATTGGGTAAATGCACCACTCATCGCCGGTACGATGATGGGAAACATGGGCAATGCGATAAATTACCGGGTCACGCATTACGATGTTTGGTGATGCCATATCAATCTTGGCCCGGAGTACCTTCTCCCCATCACCGAACTCGCCAGCCTTCATCTTCTGGAAAAGCTCCAGGTTTTCCTCAACACTGCGGTTGCGGTAAGGGCTTTCCTTCCCCGGCTCAGTAAGGGTTCCACGATAGGAACGGATTTCCTCGGCGGTAAGGTCGTCAACATAAGCCAGCCCCTTCTTGATCAGCTCCACCGCATAATCGTAGAGCTTGCCAAAATAATCAGAGGCAAAAAACATTCTGTCATCCCAGCTGAAGCCCAGCCATTTAATATCCTCCTGAATGGAATCTACATATTCCACGTCCTCCTTTACAGGATTTGTGTCATCAAAACGCAGATTACAGATACCGCCATTATTTTTTGCAAGGCCAAAGTTCAGGCAAATGGACTTGGCATGGCCAATGTGCAGATAGCCATTTGGCTCCGGCGGAAAACGGGTGTGTACGCCTTCAGGGTAATAACCGTTCTTTAAATCATCATTTATTTCATTCTGTATAAAGTTGGAACCAACAGAAGTGTTCTCAGCCATATATCAATCGCTCCTTCTTTCTTTTACCCCACAAAACGGGCTTTGATGCCCCTTGGGCCATCAGTAACTTTAAGTATACCACAAAATGAGACTATTCAGTAGGAGTTTTTGTCCCACTACTGAATTTTAAAAAACCACCTTAGTCCAACATATCCAAATCCGAGGAGTTGCATTTTTCCTCCACATATCTGTTTAGCTTGGCATAGCCTTCCTTAACCTTGTCTATCTGGGGCAGATGCTCCATAACCCGCGGAAGATAGCCCTTTTCACGAATACGGATCATGGTCCAGGCGAAATTAATATCGTAGGCCCACATGAGCCTTACCAAAATACGGTCGTTGTTGGTACGGATTTCGTTGTAATCCACCTGCTCGCCACGGACGAATTTATCTATAAAACCGGGGGCAAAGAGCATTTTTTCGTCCTCAAACTGAATCTTGGAAAAGGTCTGGATTTTCTTTCCCGTAAGATAAGGCTCCAGCACCCGGAAAATATCCAGCTTGTCAGCGTCACGGATAATTCTGGCAAAAAGCAGATGCCGCTTGGAAGGAGGTGTGGCTATATCCTTCTTGTTATGATTGCCAATGGCAAAAAGAAGAATATCCCTGTCCTCATCAGATAGTTCCTGAAAAAAAGGCAGCTCCTGAATAACCTTCAGTCCAAGGTTGGCATGGTCCTCTGACAGGGCGTCTGAAAAGGTGCGGTACAGCTTCCACTGACGGAAACGGCCCACATCATGAAAAAGGCCCACCAGCTCAGACAGCAGCACATCATGTTCATTAAGCTGCAAATGCTGTGCCAGTTCCCGTGCATAGGAGGTTACATACCCTGTATGGAGTTCCTTGGTTTTTATGCCCAGCATAACCTCCTCATCATCCTCATAGAAGGTTTTAACGTATTTGTCCATCCAAATATGGGCTCTTTTAACAATTTCTTTCATCTATATCACCGCTTAATTATTCATATTCGATTCTTCTATAATTTTACAAGTAAAAACAAAGGAGCTGTATCCACAGCCCCTTTAGTAGGTTACTTATAGAAGTATATCATAATATGAAGTATTTTGAAATCTAACACCATATCATATTTCATCACTGTTTTTATAATCCTCAATGCACTGCATAATAAATTCTGTCATTGACTCCATCATGAAATTAACAAATATGGTACTGTCCTTCTGCTCCTGGCTGGTAGATAAGGCTTCAATATATTTAGACTTATTTTCCTTACGCAGTATACTGGGGAGGAGATTATTTTCCATCTGTATCATATTCATCAGCAAACGACAGGTACGGCCATTACCATCCGCCCAAGGATGGATTGACACCAGCCTATAATGAACCTCAAAGGAAAGGGCATATATGGAAGCAGAGTCTTCATATTTCTTTTCCCGCTCCCCATTAAGCCATTCACAAAAATCTTCCAACCGCTGAGGGATTTTCTGATAGCTTAAATAAGACTTGCCACCACGACCGGCACTCACATTAACCAGTCGTAAATCCCCTTTTGAAGAATCAAAGCTGCCCAGTGCAGTATTGTACACGCTGCCAGTATTCTTCATTACCAATGAAGCTAAATGCCTCAAACACTCAACAGTAATCTCTGGCTTTTTTGGAATCAAACCATTCACATAGTCATAGGCCTGCTTTAAATCCAGATTCATCATCTGCTCAGTGACACTATGCCCCACCGGGACAATATCCTCATCAAACATAAGAGTATTTTCCGTCTCCGTCACTGTTGAGCCCTCAATGGCCGTTGAATGAGTGATAATCGAATACAAATATAGCTTTGCAAAATCTATCTGATTAGATACACCCAACGAATTGAACTCATCGAGTGCATTATTCAGCTTTTCATATATTGCGTTCATAGGAATCACCAACTTATTTCCTTAGCTTTAGTAAACCTGCATTTGCTGTAAAAAAAGTATAACATAACATGAAGCATTTTGAAATCTCACATCACATCATATTTCATTACTATTTTTATAATCCACATTGTTCTTCCCTAAGCCCATCAAATTGTGTAAAATGTTATAAAACTATATTCCATGAGGTGATGCATTATGTATAAATTTTTATTGACCCTTGTAGTGGCAATTACCATTTGTATCCCCAGCATAGCTAATGCTGGCTTTGGTACGGGAATCGGTATCACCTTCCCTGTGTCCGGCTCCGGATCCAGTGTTCCAAACACTAATTGTAATTACGCCGCTATCCAATTTGATAATATTATTCAGGAGCTTACCGTTGAAAAACGTAACGGAACACTTTTTATGGAGCTCAAGGTTACCAACAGTGGTGATTTGCCTTACAATATGAGCCATAGGGACGGACAACTTTATGATTTTATTATTACTGATAAAAACGGTGAAAAATTATGGCAATGGTCCGATAACATGGTCTTTACCCAGGCACTGACTTCATCTTCCATTGACGCCCATAGCTTTGAAGTTTATAAAGCAGAAATGGACAGTAAAATATTTCACAAAATAAAGGACAGTGCTATTCTTGTTACTGCCTATATTGCAGACACCCCTTATAAGCTGTCAACAAAGGTTCCCACCTGGACTGCTGCCAACGGAACGCCTATTTTTATTCATGGCGGTATAATCCTTGGAAATTGACTTGCTAACAATCACATATTAATGGTGAAAAACAAACTGGAGGTTCTTAACGCTAGAGCCTCCAGTTCCATTTGTCGCAAATTTTATTCTATTATTTCACAAATACCACGTTGCCCTGACCAAGGAAGCCGGTAATCTGGTTTTCGCTGAGTATTTTAGCTGCATCAGCGGAGGATACCACTGGATTTACGAACCCCTGAACAGACTGGGCTCTTACGATAAGCGGGTTGGAACCTGCGCGGGATACACCACTGTGAATGCTTCTGGAATAGCCCACATAGCCCTTGTTTACTATCTGGTCATAGCTGTAGTTGGCTTTGCCGTATACCAGCTGATTATCAGCAGTGAATACTCCTGGTGCCATGGCAGTTTCAAGGCCAAGACCGGTGCAGTCAACGATAAGACCGGTGTATGGGCCGGTGCTTACAGGAATCTCTGGTACAAAAGTGGTGGCTGCCGGAAGAGGAGCCGGAGTGGTGGCAGTTGCGGGCATTACAGCCGCTGCCAGGGACTGGGCACCATGAACAGGGAGTTCAATAACTACGTGATAGCCATCGGCATCCATAAACCTCTGTACTACCTTAGCACCCTTTATCATGCCGTTAATACGGGTTTTGATTACATCGCTGGCCAGAACGCTGTCCCGAACGGTGGTCTCAGAATCAATATATACCCCCTGAGCCTCCTCCAGTGCATTGCGCATAGCATCCATCTTAGCGGCTCTGTAACCTGCCGCCGCATTAGGATTTTGCAGGGCACCCACCCCCTCAACCTTGATTACACCGTCTGTGATGTCAGTTGCCGCAAAGGCGGTACAACCCATGAGCATCATTGCCAAAGCAACAATTACAGAAAATACCTTTTTCATAAAAATTCCTCCCAAATTATTTTTTAAAATTTATGTGTAACATTTTATGACCACTTATTAAAACTGCTTATTTATGTGTACGCCAATACTTCAGTGTTCCATTGGCAATCTCCTCTGCCGCATCCAGTCCTGCCTTTTCTACAGCCAGTCTTTCTGCCTCCTGAGGAGTATTGGCAAGAATTTCATAGGTTTCATAAAATCCATTCAAAACCGTTTTTCTCATGCAGTCATAGGCCTGAACCTTCACTGATGACTTTGCAATATAGCCCGTTCCTGCCGGAGCGGCTTCCAGCTTGTCAATGCTGGCCTCACCAATAATAGCGAAGTTTGCCATTATTGAGTTATTCTCTATCAGTGTTCTGACGGAACCAAGATATTTGCCATAGGATTCAGCACCGGACAAAGACCTCACAATACTTATATCGTCATCTTCCACCTCTGTCTGAAATCCCGAATTGCTAAATCTGTGGTTAAAGGCTTCATGGAGGCTGTCACTAAATCCCTGATTATCTGAGGTATTCACCGCTCTCATTAATATGCTGGCGGTCATTGCATCATTTTTTATTTGTTTGTTGCCCACATATTCCTGAAAATCCTTGTTGAGCTTAGAATGATTTACTGTAACCTCAGCTATTACCATCATTTTGGCATTGCTGGTATCCCTGCTCAGCACCTTGCAGTCACTGACATAATCCCCATAGCGGTCAATCATCTGTGAAAATATACTGGTGGGATCCCCTTCCGCCCTTGTTTCATGGGAAAGGACCTTGAATACCGCCCGTTTTTTGGCATCCTCCACAGCCTTATTAACCATGCCCGCCGGGGCGCTGCCGCTAATTTTCACCACATCAAGGGGTGATGCTTCCGTTTCTCCATGGCTCACTATGCCACAAAGCAAGGATACCAGCAGGAAAATAAATACTATTTGCCATTTCATTCTTATGTAGCGTCTGTTCATGGTGCCCATCCTCCTTCCACGGCAGTCATGATACATTAGACTAATACTGGACCTGAAGAATAATCTTTGTGGTGCTTTCCAAAGGAACGAGGGATATACCATTATTTGCTGCTGCCATTACTATTTCCTGTGACAGTTCATAAAGGCTTTCCCAGCCCTGTGCTATCAGCTTCACCTTATAAGCACCATTTGCAGAAAACCCGGCCCTGGTAATTCGGCACTTTGCTCCCTCCAACAGGCTGTTAAAAAAAGCACTTTGATTTGCCCTGTCCCATAGTCCGTGAATTTCCACTGTTGTATTAAGATTATTTACGCCGCCCCTGTTTTCAAACTGCATTGTTTTCAGCGCCGCTCTGGCCAAATACTCAGTAGCTGTAGCCGCCGCTTCCCGCCTGGCTGCAAAGAGGGCTTCATCTGCAGTTTTTCCAAGTCCCACAAACTGTTCCATATAACTATTGGCGTATCCATTTTGAATTCCCACAAAGGAGAAGCTGGCTTCCACAACCCCTTTGTAATAACCGCTGCTGTCACGGGTTACATTCACATCTCTCATGGAGCCTGCCAATACGGAGTTTGCTTCATTGTCCCCATCATTTCTGGCAAGTCTTCTAAGATCTGAAGGATAGGGGTTAATACTGTGGGATAATAACTGGGCTACCCCCTCATTTTCCACCAGCTGTATCCCCATTTCGCTGAGGTACTGGCCCACAATATTTACAGCTCTTTCATCCCTTCTCACACTGCCATCTATGCTGTAATCCACCACAGCCACATTTGCCACCCTTGGCTCCAGTGCAGCTGCCATGGCCTTGGCCACATCATCCTTGTATTTTGTTTCAATGTTGGTGTCATCAGCATCCAGGTCCGCCCTTACTATATACACATCTCCTTCAATGCCCTCCGACACTATCTCATTTATCCTTACATATCCGGTGGAACGGGCTACTATTCTGTCTACCACCAATACCCCCATATCCACCTCACTGTTGCTGCGGATATATATTCCCACCTTGGATTCCAGAAGGGTTCTCATAGCATCCCGAAGTGCCAGTTCCCTGGATTTCTGGGTATCACCGTTATATATGGCTACTCCCTCCACAATTTCTGCGGAGCATATTGGCTGATCAATGAAACCACCACCAAGCAGGAATAATCCAAACGCCATTATAGGAATCATCCATTTTTTCCTTATGCATCTAATCATATTCCCATCATCCTTTTCCTGCCCTCTGGCTTTTTTTGCTACTGGATTTTTTGTCCACTGTTTTTCCTTAGAACTGTGGTAAATGCTATTTATTTTGTCCACCCAGCTCCTGGGCCAGTCCCAGAAGCAATGCGGCATAAATCTGGTTATCATCGGAATCGCTGCTGGTTCCCGGCGGCAGCTTCACTGTTCTTTCATGTAGCCGGCTCAGCTCCCTTTTTTCCTTGCCCTCCACCGGGCTCTTGGTGAGCCACACCTTGTGCAAAGTTGTGTACACGTTATATCCTGAGTCCACCACCTCACTGGCCAGACCGGATATATCCAGCCGAATGGGGTGCCCCGGATTACTCATATTCACGTCCACCTTGCCGTTGGCGCTGTCAAGACTTAGCTTATAGGCTCCGTTTATCATGCTGCCCACCAGCTCCTGACCTCCCACTGCAGGGGGATACATTACCCGCTTTGTCTTTTTCTGATAGGCTGATGTGAAAAAGTAGCCCACCAAAAATTTCAGATCCTCAGCTTCTTTTCCCGTAAATAGTTCCCGGGCCCTCTCAGATGATATATCAACATCAGTTACCTGGTAGGTGTCCATACCCAGCTTCGCCCTGTCATCCCTTAGGTTGCTCGTAATATTTGAAAAGCTGATATTCGCCTTCATCATCTGACGCACCAGGGAAATAAACTTACCTTTTTTCTCACCGTCACTTATGGGATCACTGTGAATGTTCTGCCATCTGTCGGTGCTTTGATTGTATCTGGAAAGTCCTATTGTTTCGGCCTCCACCAAAGGCACAATCCCCAAAAGTCTTAGGCTTACGGGATTCCCCGCTTCTGTTACCTTCCCTATATCCAAATTTTCCTCCGGCATACAGAACAGCAGTGATATTCCCGCTATAACCGTTGAAGTATAGGCGTTTTCCAAAGAATTATTGTTGACCGTATCTATTGATGTGCTCACCATTATGGTGGGGTAAAGAAAGATCTGGTCACTGTCTGTAATATGCTCATTGGTGCTATGATAGTGATCGGCTGTTGCAACCACTACTTCATAGGGTAAATCCCCTGCATCGGCCATCTGCTTCAGCCTTTCACCAATTATACGCTCCACCTGACGGCGGGTATCCTCATCAATATATATCTTATTGATAGAATTTTCGTATGTAAGGGCCGGCTGAATGGTAACCACCGGTTTTCCCGCTGATGCATTCTTAAACGGGAATGCTGCTGCCACAGCCAATATCAATATGAAAAACAGCACCCACCTCATATTCCATCCCCCATTAGTTAGCAACATCAACTTCTTTGTAATAAATATAGCCCCTTTGCCCTATAGGGCAATTAGAGGCTAATTAGAAAAAAATTAAAAACTTCTCTTTATTGTTTTTTATCCCTTACGCAGGCGGTCGGCGGCTTCCTTTATTTTTCTCCTGTCCACATCCACCTTGTTCATAGCCTTCAGTGAATTCTCAAAGTTCTGATAATTTACTCCCGCATTGCTATCCACACTGTCCTTCCATTCATTTAACAGCATGGCACTTCCAATGAGCATGGCAATATTTCTGGTCTGGTCCCCACCGCAAAGGAGGGCCTGGGCTGCCAGGAAGGTTCCCTCGTCCCGTCCACGGGCAAAGCATTCATCCTTCAGCATAACCAGCTTTTTGGCCTCTGCCAAACGGACATCTTCGGCAGGTATCATATTGAAGAACCTGTTTGCATCTATCTCCGGCATTTTTACCGTCATTCCGGAATTCCCCTTCTGCATTACCATATTCACTGAGGAATCATAGCCGGCTGTGGAAGCATTGATTCCGTTGACATTTACCAGCTCCGCCTCCACACCGTAATCATTAAGCAGTTCATGGGAAATGGCAGCTGCCCTGCTGCTCAGTTCAAAACCCGCCATATAGTAAGAAATCATCTTCTTGTAGGAATTTTGAATCTCCTTCTGCGATGGGGCAAAGAGGCTGAATATATTAAATGCCTCTGCCCTGTTGTTCAGTCCCATATTGGCGGTAAAATCATTCTGTACTATCTGCCCCAAGCCCAGATTCAACCCTAAAGCCAGAGCAATAGTCACTGCCAGCTTCTTTTTCATATCCATCATCCTTTTCATATTTTTTTGCTCAGTAGCTTTTCTTACAAAAAGGATAACACGACAATTTTCCCATATCAATACAAAAACCCTTATTTAACAGAAGTTTAATAAGGGTCTTGATTTTATAATTTAGTTTTTAAGTGTTTATAATTTAAATTTAATAAAGGCTATAATCTCTCTGGAAATACAGAAAGATTATAGCCTTTAAATTTCATTATTAAGCTTTTAATTAAGCTCTGAACTTGCGCTTACGAGCTGCCTCAGACTTCTTCTTACGGCGAACACTTGGCTTCTCATAATGCTCACGCTTTCTAACCTCAGCGATGGTACCAGCTTTCTGGCTCATGCGCTTAAAGCGGCGGAGTGCGCTGTCAATGCTCTCGTTCTTACCAACTTTAATTTCGTTTGCCATCTATTTTTCCCCCCCTCCAATTGACTTGGGAGTGTATTTCATAACTACACCCGATTATTATACACAAAGATTTTAGCCATGTCAATATTTCATGGGAATTAATCCCCATGGCCCAATTGTGTATATCAACCCGGAGGCCACTGCATGGAACGTCCGCCTAACAGGTGAAAATGCAAGTGGTTGACGGTCTGACCGCCTTCTGCGCCAGTGTTGGCAACCACACGGAAGCCACTTTCTGAGATCCCCTGTTCCTTTGCAATTTCAGGAATAACCTCACAGATAATGTGGCCTGCCAGTTCCTTGTCCTCAGCCTTTAATGCTGCAATACTGGCAACATGCTTTTTAGGGATAACAAGCACATGTACTGGTGCCTGAGGATCCAAATCCTTGAAAGCAATGACCTGGTCATCCTCGTATACAACAGTGGAAGGAATTTCCTTATTTGCAATTTTACAAAAAATACAATCTGCCATTTCGGTACACCTCCCTTTACATAATGCTTAAATGTTACTCACACTTGTATATTGTACCATATACACCGTCTTTATACAATTTTTCAAGGCGCACTTTATATAGTTCCCCGGTCTCAACTTCATCATCAGTGTAAACACGAATGTAGGTATCAGTAAGACCATCCGTAATACCGTCATTATTGGTCTCAAAAAGGACCTCCTGAACAGTACCCAAATACTGGCTATGGAAGTCGTTGGCCATCTCCTGGGCCAGGGACTGAAGTCTGTGTACCCGCTCCTTTTTCACTGGCTCCGGCACCTGATCTGTCATCTTGGCTGCAGGAGTACCAGTCCTCGGGGAATATGGGAATACATGCATTCTGGCAAAGCCAAGGGTCTTGATATACTCAAGGCTATCAGCAAACATTTCCTCAGTTTCCCCCGGGAACCCCACAATAACATCGGTGGATATTGCCACACCAGGAACACTTTCCTTTACATTCTTAATCAGTGCAGTGAACTCATCCCTATTATAGTGACGGTTCATCTTTTTCAACACTTCATCGGAACCCGCCTGTAATGGCAGATGCAGGTGATGACTAAATTTAGGATGAGTCTTAATAAGCTCCAAAAGCTCATGAGAAAGCTCAATGGATTCCAGAGAGCTAAGGCGCAATCTTCTCAGTCCCGGCAAATCCAGAATGGTCTTAGCCGCATCATAAAGGGATGTGCCATCCTTAAAATCCTTGCCATAGGCCCCAAGGTGAATACCAGTCAGCACGATTTCCTTAAAGCCGTGGTCCAGCAGCTTTTTGGCTTCACTGCGAATGCTTTCCAGCTTGCGGGAACGAAGAGGGCCTCTGGTATAAGGGATAATACAATAGCTGCAGAAATTGGTACATCCCTCCTGAATCTTAAGGAAAGCTCTGGTTCTGGTTGGCATTTCATAAAGGGGAATATCCTCAAACTCCCGCACCTTCATAATATCATCAACCCTGTCGATGATACCGTCCTCTTCCATAGCCTGTTCCACATAATTAACGATATTGGCCCGATCACTGGTGCCAAGAACAACACGGACCCCCTCAATGGCCTTTACTTCCTCAGGAGCCGCCTGGGAATAGCAACCCGTAACGGCGATAACAGCCTTTGGATTAAGGCGCTGCACCCGACGGATAAGCTGACGGGACTTCTTATCACCGAAGCTGGTAACAGAGCAGGTGTTAATTACGTACACATCGGCTGCATCGGTATTGGGAACAATATCATAGCCGGACTGTTTAAACAGCCCTTCCATGGATTCCGTCTCAAACTGGTTAACCTTGCAGCCCAGCGTTATAAACGCCACTGTTGACATTAATTTCTACCTCCCAAGTCGCCTTTTTCATATTGAATAATAGTCATGGCGGAAATAGCCGCTGTTTCTGCCCGAAGGATTCTGTTGCCCAGACTTACGGAAGGTATCCCAAGCTTTTTGGCATACTCTGCCTCATCAAGGGAAAATCCACCCTCAGGACCAATAACCACCGCAAAGCGCTTTTGGCTGCACTTTGCCAAAAACTCCTTTATACCGGTCTGTTCCTCATTTTCGTAGCACATACAAAGAGCCACATCATCTTTATGAGGCGCCATTTCCTCCAGCCACCTCTTCAATGGCTGTATTTCCTCCACCTCTGGAAGACGGCTTCTGCCACATTGTTTCCCAGCCTCGTTGGCTATTTTCTGCCACTTATCCTGCTTGGCCTTGCCCTTCTTGGCATCATAGCGCACAACACAGTTATCGCTGGTCAGGGGCACAATGGAGTTTATGCCAAGCTCCGTGGCCTTTTGGGTTATAAGCTCCAGCTTATCTCCCTTTGGCAGACACTGGGCCAAAGTTATCTCCACACTGGATTCGGTATTTTCATCAATGTATTCCACCAGCTTCATCTCCACGCTATCCTCTGTAAAGCCGGTCATAACGTATTCCCCAACCCTGCCTTCATCATCAGCCACCACAATGTGGTCCCCCTCTTTTGAACGCATTACACGGGAAAGATGATGAGCATCAGGGCCGGTTATTGTAATATTCTCTTTTAATAAGTCAGATATAAAAATTCTTCTCATTATTAAGCCCGCTTCTTAAAGGTTATGCACGCCCAGCCCTTGTTTTCCATACGCTTAACCACACCGTAGCCATGAGCTGCAGCTGCATTAATTACATCGTCAATGCGATCCTCAATAATACCACTGGTTAGAAGAGTGCCATCCTCTTCAAGATGCTCATCCAGCTGGTCAAAGAGGCGAATGATAATATCGGCCACAATATTGGCAATAACCAGATTTGCCTTGCCGTGAATATTCTGCATCAGATCACTTTGGGCAACGGAAATCACATTCTCCACATGATTCTCCTCCAGATTCTCCTGTACGATCTTCAATACAGAATCATCGTAATCCACTGCCTGTATATCCTTTGCCCCCAGCTTGGCGGCGATAATTGATAATATTCCGGAGCCCGTACCCACATCAAACACCTTCATGCCAGGCTTTACCAGCTTTTCCAGTTCGCAGATGCACATGGAGGTGGTAGCATGGGTACCGGTGCCAAAGGCTGCACCCGGATCCAGCTCCACTACAATTTCGTTTTCTTTGGGCTCATAGTTTTCCCAACTAGGTTTAATTACAATGCAGTCTCCCGGCTTTTCAGTATGGAAATATTGCTTCCATGTATCAGACCAGTCCTCATCTGCCAGCTCGCTGGTGGAAATAATCCCCGGGGCAATGCTGACGCCACGTTCTTCAAGGGCCTTGACCTCCTGTCTGAAGGTCTGGAGCTTTCCCTCCAGTTCACCATCCACAGCCAAATATGCCTTTTCAGTAACCACCTCAGTTTCTGTGGCAATAGGAATATCTGTATAATCCCACTTGCCGGAGGTGATATAGTCATTCACCAATTCCGGATCCTCAATAACCACCCCTGTGGCTCCCAAATCATTGAAAATCTCTGCAATAAGCTCCGTAGCCTCATGGGTTGTCTGAATGCTTACTTCACACCATTTCATAATTACAGCTCCTTATTTTTTCTCCTATACATGACGAATACCCCAGACGCAAAATACGCCCAGGGTAAATACATCAATCAATTCTTAAACAACTTCTTCATCTTGTTAAAGAAACTGTCCTGCTCAGGATTAACTTTTTTTCCGCTGATTTCGCCAAACTCCTTCAGAAGTTCCTTCTGCTTGTCAGACAGCTTCTGCGGGGTCAGAACCTTAATGCGGACATGCTGGTCGCCAAAGGAGCCGGAATGTCTCAGAATAGGAATCCCCTTGCCACGAAGGCGCATAATAGTGCCGGACTGAGTACCCGCTGCCACCTTCATCTCAACCTTGCCATGAATGGTAGGCACCTCAATGGTGTCACCCAGGGCAGCCTGAACGAAGGAAATAGGTACTTCGCACATTACATCAGCCCCCTCTCTGGTAAAGAGCTCATGACGCTTAATGTAGATATATACATAAAGATCGCCATTGGCACCGCCGCGCTTGCCTGCCTGGCCGCCGCCAGCCACTCTGATGCGCTGTCCCTCATCTATACCAGCCGGGATATTAACCTTAATCTTACGCTGAACCTTTTTCTGGCCCTTGCCACCGCACTCCTTGCATGGAGTCTTTACAATCTTGCCAGTACCACTGCAACGTCCGCATGTGGAGGTGCTCATCATACGGCCCAACGGGGTGTTGCGGACAGTCTGAACCTGTCCGGTTCCATGACACTGTGGACAATCCTCAGGGGAGGTTCCCTCGGCGGCACCGGTGCCATGACACTTCTCGCAGTTTTCAGTGCGTGGAACATTAAGCTCCACTTCCTTACCAAATGCAGCTTCCTCAAAGGTAATCTCCAGGTCATAACGGAGGTCTGCCCCCTGCTCAGGACCTGGACGACGGGAACGGCCGCCAAAACCGCCGAAGCCGCCACCGCCACCAAAGAAGGTTTCAAATATATCTCCGAAGTCTCCTCCGCCGAAGCCTCCGAAACCGCCACCGAAGCCACCGGCTCCGCCGCCGGGACCTTCAAAGGCTGCATGGCCAAACTGGTCATACTGGGCCTTCTTCTGAGGATCCTTCAGAACATCATAGGCCTCGTTGATTTCCTTCATCTTGGTCTCTGCTTCTTCCTTGTTGTCGCGGTTACGGTCAGGATGATATTTTATAGCCATCTTGCGATATGCTTTTTTTATTTCAGCCTCGGAAGCACCCTTCTGGAGCCCCAGGACCTCATAATAATCTCGCTTTTCGCTCATATAATCCACCTTATCCTATCAAGTATGGGCTGCCGCCATAAGGCAGCAGCCCATATATACTACAATAATTTTATGCTTTATGCAATAGCTGCATTCCTGCCTTAAATTGAGTCGGGATTATTTATCTTCCTTAACCTCAGTGAAGTCTGCATCCACTACATTATCATCCTTTGGAGCCTGCTGGGCACCTGCACCGGACTGACCGCCCTGTGCCTGCTGAGCCTGCTGTGCAGCCTGGTATGCTGCAGCGCTGATTTCATAAAGTGGCTGCTGGAGCTCTTCAGTGGCCTTCTTGATAGCCTCGTTATCTGTGCCCTTCAGTGCTTCCTTAACCTTCTCTATGCCAGCCTTAACCTTTTCGATCTGAGCAGCATCAGCCTTATCGCCCATTTCTTTGACAACCTTCTCAGCCTGGTAAACCATGGAGTCAGCGTTGTTGCGGATCTCAATGTTTTCCTTCTGCTTCTTGTCCTCTGCTGCGTGAGCCTCAGCTTCCTTAACCATGCGGTCAATATCTTCCTTGCTCATGCCGCTGTCAGACTGAATGGTGATATTCTGGGACTTGCCAGTACCAAGATCCTTGGCGGATACGTGTACGATACCATTGGAGTCGATATCAAACTTAACCTCGATCTGAGGAATTCCACGAGGTGCAGGTGGAATGTCGGTGAGATTGAAGCGGCCCAGAGTCTTGTTGCCTGCTGCCATTTCACGCTCGCCCTGAAGTACATGAATCTCAACTGCTGGCTGGTTATCGGCTGCAGTGGAGAATACCTGACTCTTGGAAGTAGGAATGGTGGTGTTGCGCTCAATAATCTTGGTGCAAACGCCGCCCAAGGTTTCAATACCAAGGGAAAGTGGTGTTACGTCCAGAAGAACTACGCCCTTCTCATCATAATCACCGGAGAGAACGCCGCCCTGGATAGCAGCACCAACGGATACGCACTCATCAGGATTAATACCACGATGTGGCTCCTTGCCAAGATACTTTCTGATAGCCTCCTGAACTGCAGGAATACGGGAAGAACCACCAACCAGCAGAATCTTGTCAATATCGTTGCCAGTGAGGCCAGCATCTTCCATAGCCTTACGGGTTGGAACCATGGTACGCTCAACCAGATCAGCAGTCAGCTCATCAAACTTGGCACGGGTAAGGGTAAGATCAAGGTGCTTAGGGCCAGAAGCATCAGCAGTGATAAATGGCAGATTTATGTTGGTGGACATCATGCTGGACAGCTCAATCTTGGCCTTCTCAGCAGCCTCAATAACGCGCTGTGCACTCATCTTGTCTGCGGACAAATCAATGCCATTTTCCTTCTTGAACTCCTCAACAATCCAGTTCATAACAGCCTGGTCGAAGTCATCGCCCCCCAGATGGGTATCACCATTGGTAGCACGAACCTCAAACATACCGCCATCAATATCGAGGATAGATACATCGAAGGTACCACCACCAAGGTCGAACACCAGAACGGTGTGAGCATCTTCCTTATCAATACCATAGGCCAGTGCAGCAGCAGTAGGCTCGTTGATAATACGGAGAACCTCCAAGCCTGCGATCTGACCAGCATCCTTGGTAGCCTGACGCTGGCTGTCGTTGAAGTATGCTGGAACAGTGATTACTGCCTGGGAAACGGTCTCACCGAGATAAGCCTCTGCATCAGCCTTCAGCTTCTGAAGAACCATAGCAGAAATCTCTGGTGGAGTATAGCTCTTGTCATCAACAGTAACAGTGTAATTCTTCTCGCCCATGTGACGCTTAATGGAAGCGATGGTACGGTCCGGATTGGACACAGCCTGACGCTTTGCCAGCTGACCTACCAGACGCTCACCGGTCTTGGTGAAGCCAACAACAGATGGGGTAATACGGCTGCCCTCTGGGTTAGTGATAACTGTAGGCTCGCCGCCTTCCATAACAGATACAACAGAGTTAGTTGTTCCTAAGTCAATACCAATAATCTTAGACATTTTATATTTCCTCCTTAAAAGTAACAAACTATTTATTAAAACAAACCTTAGTTAGATACAACCTGAACCATGGAAGGGCGGATAACCTTTCCCTTCACCATGTAACCCTTCTGGAGCTCCATGGAAATTGTATCATCCTCCAGCTCAGGATTTTCCACACGCATAACTGCCTGATGGAAGTTTGGATCAAACTTGGCATCCTTGGTTTCAATCTTTTCCAGCCCCCGGTTCTTCAAAATTTCCATGAGCTGATTGAATATCATATCCACGCCCTGCTGGAATGCTGCGGCATCAGTAGCCTCAGCGGCCATGGCGCGTTCAAAGTTGTCAACCAAAGGCAAAAGCTCGGTAATGAAATTCTGCACCACCAAAGCTGACAGCTCTTCCTTTTCCTGACGGGTACGACGACGGAAGTTTTCAAAATCTGCCTGAAGCCGTTTGTATCTTTCCTCATCCTCAGCCAGCTTTTCCTTTAATTCCTCCAGCTCGTCCTTTTCCTCTGGAACATCCTCTACGACCTCAGTTGTAGCTTCAGCATCGGCAAGCTCCTCAGAAGATTCATCATGTTCATCAATCTCCCTCTGCATTTCCTCTAACTTTTCTTCATCCTTTTTCTTAAGCTTGTCTTTATCGAAAGGCATTCTGTTTTTTCACCTCTTTAGTATTCTACCAATTCAGCCTTTTTACGACTTCATTGAGATTTTGGTTCATATAATTTAGAAGGGACATTGTGCGTCCATATTCCATTCTGGTTGGGCCAAGAACTGCCAATGAGCCAAGCAATTCTCCATCCAGATGGTATGTTGCAGTAATAATACTGCAATCCTTAATGCCGCTGTATTCGTTTTCCTGTCCTATGGATACGGTAAGACCATCTCCCAAATGGGAACGAAGAATATCCTTCATGAGCTGATCCTCCTCCAGCATGAGCAGAATCTCCTTAACCTTATCCACATTGTGAAATTCCGGCTGTGTCATCAGCTCCGTGGTGCCCCCCAAATAGAGGCGCTCCTTGCGGTCTGAATCCAATGCCTTGCTAATGAGGTCAAAGGCTGAATCATAAAGGCCCTTATCGCCTATAGCGGATTCTATCTGCTTCAAGCTCTTGGTATGAATGGTTTCTAGTGTGTGACCAGATAAATGGCCATTGGCCACCTGAGCCATACGCTGAAAATCTTCAAAGGACGCGCCATCCGGCATTTCCATAATGCGGTTTTCCACAAAGCCCGCATCAGTCATCAATACCGCAATGACCCGGTGATCATCCAATGGAAGGAACTGCATACATTTAAAAGCTGCCTTTGAAATCTGTGGTGCCAACACCAGGGACACATTCTTGGTCATCTTGGAAATCAGCTTTGCCGTTTCCTGGAAAACCTGGTCTATGCGCTGAACCTTGGTCTTGTACCACTTATCAATGATAGCCTTTTCAGCATCAGTCATAGGCTTAACTGGCAGAAGAGAGTCTACATAAAGACGATAACCCTTGGAAGAAGGGATACGGCCTGATGATGTGTGAATATGTTCAAGATATCCCAGCATCTCAAGGTCTGCCATTTCATTTCTTATAGTTGCAGGACTTACGCCCAAATCATACTTACGGGCCAAGGTTCTTGATCCCACGGGCTCCGCTGATGATATATAATCCTGAATGACGGCCTGCAGTATATGCTGCTTTCTCTCATCAATCATAACAATCTCTCCTGTTGTTAGCACTCCATGTTGCTGAGTGCTAACTTCTATAAAGACTATAAACCTAAAGAACATAAAAGTCAATAAGTCAAGACAAAATATTTGACTTTTTGCTACTTAATCTTAGTGAATCAAATCTGAAAGATGAAGATGAGCTTTAGATTAAGTGTAAAGGCTGATGAAAACTCGTATGTTTTCATCTTGCTTATTTTTTTGCTTATTTTTTATTCCAAGATGAACTCCCCAAATACCACATTGCCGTATTTCATGCCCAATGGTGTAAGGAATATGGCACTCCCCGATTCTGCCAGCAGCTCCCTGGCAACCATTTTATCTATGGCCCCACCAAAGATTTCATGAATGTCTTTATCAAAGGTTTGCCTGAATTTTTTCTTATCAATGCCCTTGGTCATACGCAGGCCAAGAAAGCAGAATTCCTCCATGTGGGCTTTTTCGCTGACAAACTCCTCCATAATATTAAGGAATTTACCATCTGCTATTGCCTTAATATATTCCCCAATGTCCACAGGATTTTCATAGCGGTTCCCCTGCCAGTAGGAATGGGCTCCGGAGCCAAATCCAAGATAGGGAATATCCTGCCAATAAAGGGTATTATGGCGGCTATGATATTCCTCCTGGGCGTAGTTGGAAATTTCATAGCGGTTGAAGCCCTTGGTCGGCAGAAAGTCCACCAGATAATCGTACATTTCCTCCACAGCTTCATCGTCAGGCAGCTCCAGCCGTTTCATTTCCTGTTGCTTCGCCAGCACTGTCCCCTCCTCCAGCTGAAGGCCATAAATGGAAACATGCTGAACGCCCAGCTCCACAGCCTTATCCAATGACATCTTCAAAGTATCCAAGGTCTGACCCGGCAGACCATACATAAGGTCAATGCTGATATTTTGAAAACCGGAGCTTTGGGCCAGCTTCACCTTTTCCAGTGCCATATCACCTGTATGAACCCTACCGATGCACTTAAGGCATCCATCATCAAAGCTCTGCACGCCGATACTTATGCGATTTACACCATTATCCTTCATTAAATGGAGCTTTTCTTCATCTATAGTACATGGATTGACCTCCATGGTAAATTCCGCCGCCCCATACGCCTGCATATTGGCATGAATGCCTTCAAACAGCATTTCCATCTGGGAAAAATTCAAATGGCTGGGGGTACCGCCCCCAATATAAACAGTGTGGGGCATCAGTTTCCCATGTATGCCAAATCTCTCTGCCCCCAGCTCCATTTCGCGCCGTAGGCTGTGAAGATATTCATTTATATACTTCTCTCTCCCGGCAAAGGAGGGAAAATCGCAGTAAAAGCACTTCTGCTTACAAAAGGGAATATGAATATATACGCCATAATCTTTACTCATTTTTATCCACCAATAAACAAGCAAGATAAAAGCATACAGGCTTTCATCTTGCCCTTACACGAAATCTAAAGCTCATCTTCATCTTTCAGATTCGATTCACTAAGATTTCATAGTAAAAAGTGACTGTTACATTAACAGCCACAAAAAATATGAAACAGGGGGGAACTTTTTCACCTGCAAGAGCGGCGTCACCTGCCGAAGGCTCAGCATGGGCACTAAAGCAATTTAAGCCTCGATGTATGTGCGACTTTGTCGCTATTGAAGAAGCACTCCGCTTATTACATGCTGATTTGACAGAGCGATGAAGCTGAAAAAGTCCCCCCATATTCCTTTAGTCAATATTTAATATAGCCATAAATGCTTCCTGTGGCACCTCTACCCTGCCCACAGCCTTCATGCGCTTCTTTCCTTCCTTCTGCTTCTCCAGCAGCTTGCGCTTACGGGAAATATCGCCGCCATAGCACTTGGCCAAAACATCCTTGCGCAGGGCACGAACGTTTTCACGGGCAATAATCTTATTGCCGATTGCTGCCTGAATAGGAATCTCAAACATCTGCTGAGGGATAATGGTCTTCAGCTTGGCTGCCAGGGAACGGCCACGTGAGGCCGCATTGTCCATGTGAACAATGGTGGAAAGGGCATCCACAGCTTCACCATTCATAAGTATATCCAACTTGACCAGCTTCGCCGTCTGATAATCCGCCAGCTCATAATCCAAGGAAGCATAGCCTCTGGTGGAGGATTTCAGCTTATCAAAATAATCATAAATAATTTCGCTGAGAGGAATATGGTAGATTACCATAACACGGTTCACATCAAGATAGTCCATACTCTTGAACTCTCCCCGCTTGTTCTGGGAAATCTCCATAACGGCACCAACGAAATCCTTTGGCACAATAACCGTAGCCTTTACAAAAGGCTCCTCAATATGATCAATGGTGGTAGGATCAGGCAGGTCAGATGGATTATCCACCGTTACCATTTCCCCGTCAGTCTTAAATACGTGGTAAATAACACTTGGGGCAGTGGTAATAAGCTTCAGGTTGTACTCACGCTCCAGGCGCTCCTGGATAACATCCATGTGAAGAAGGCCCAAAAAGCCGCAGCGATAGCCAAAGCCAAGGGCAATGGAGGTTTCCGGCTCAAAAACCAGTGCCGCATCATTAAGCTGGAGCTTTTCCAAAGCATCCTTCAGATTATCGTAGTCCGCACTGTCCACCGGATAAAGACCACAATAAACCATTGGAGTAACACCACGATATCCCGGCAATGGCTCAGTTACGCCTCCTACAGCCAGGGTTACGGTATCGCCCACCCTCACATCACGGACCTGCTTAAGGGATCCTGCCAGATAGCCTACAGAGCCCGGGCCCATTTCCTGAAGCTCCGTGGTCTGGGGGCGGAAGCAGCCAATTTCCGTGGCTTCAAACACCTTGCCGGTGGCCATCATTTTCAGTCCCATGCCCTTTTTAAGGACGCCATCCATAATGCGAATATGGGCAATGGCCCCCTTGTAGGAATCGAAATAAGAGTCAAAAATAAGGGCACTGAGCGGCTTGTCCATCTCACCGGAAGGGGCTGGAATACGCTCCACAATGGCATCAAGTATTTCCTCAATGCCCTCGCCGGTCTTGGCGGAGGCCAAAATTGCCTCGGAGGCATCAAGGCCAATAACATCCTCTATCTCCTGCTTCACCCTGTCAGGATCAGCACTTGGCAAATCGATTTTGTTAATAACTGGAATAATTTCCAGATCATGCTCCAATGCCATATAAACATTGGCCAAGGTCTGGGCCTCAACCCCCTGGGCAGCATCCACGATCAGCAGTGCCCCCTCACAGGCCGCCAGACTGCGGGAAACCTCGTATGTAAAATCCACATGTCCTGGGGTATCAATAAGATTAAGGCAATACATTTCCCCATCCTTGCCCTTATAATCTATGCGTACAGTCTGGGCCTTGATGGTAATGCCGCGCTCCCTCTCCAAATCCATGTTGTCCAGTACCTGGTTTTCCATTTCACGCTTTGAAAGGGTACCGGTATATTCGATAAGACGGTCAGCAATAGTGGACTTGCCGTGGTCGATATGAGCTATAATTGAAAAATTACGAATTTTCTTTGTATCCATAATCTCTTCCCTTCGAGTTAAAAGTAAACACAAATAGTCAAATTATTATAACCCAGTTGTTCATATTTTTCCATATTAATATAAAAAAAACTCCTCTTGACAAAAAAATTATCAAAAATAAAATGTTGCATTTTTCATTTCGCCATGCTAGAATACATAGGTACTGAAATTTCAAGGGGGTGAACTAATTGCCAAACATTAAATCTTCTATTCTGAGTGTAAAGACTGACGCGAAGCGCCATGCTAAGAACCTGGCTGAGAAGTCTCGCGTAAGAACTGCTTCCCGCAAGGTTATGGACGCTGTTGAAGCTGGTAACGTTGAAGAAGCTAAGGCCCTCCTTGCACTTGCATGCAAGACTATCGACCAGGCTGCTGCAAATCATGTATATCACAAGAATTGTGCAAGCCGTAAGAAGTCCCGTTTAGCTCGCAAGGTTAACGCAATGGCATAATGATTCGCATGAAATAAAAGCCTGTCTCCGTTGGAGGCAGGCTTTATTACATTGCAAATTATTTATTATCGGTACAAAGACTTATGATTACCCCTTCCACCTCGGCGTTATCCAGGCGGCCTGTTTTGGCACCAAGATCACATTCCGCCAGCTGTAGGAATGCATTTTTAAGGGTCTCCTCGGAAAATCCCTGACATTCCCTTATTATCTTCTTTATGATGTATGGGTGGGACACACCAATGGCCTGTCCCAGGGCCCTGTCCCTAAGTCCCTTTTTCAGCATGGTTTTCGCCTGCCACATTTGACGGACGAAATGTACCAGCTGACCAATTATAGGTACTATATATACTCCCTGCTCCTGTTGCTTGTTAAACAGGTACAGGGCTTTTTTTATGTCATGATTGCTTATGGCATCATTCATGGCAAAGCCATAAACCTCCGGCATATCAGAAAAAACCTGAACCAGGGTATTACGGTCTATGAGCTTCTGCTCCGTTCCCATAAATAAGGAAAGCTTCTCCATTTCCTTATCCAAAAAGCCCAGAGGAATATTTTCCATCATGCCAACAATCTGCACAAAATAGGCGTGAGCCTCACCATCCATATTTTTATGAATCTCCTGAAGCTTACCCTGAAGCCAGTCATCAATATTGTACGCCTTTACCGCCTCAGCCTCCATAATATGGGCGTGCTTGGAAAACTCCTTATAAATTTTCTTCCGCCCGTCAGCCTTGCCCCTAAGCTCAAAAATAACAATGCTGAAATCAGGCATATTGGCAAAAAGCTCATACAGCCGTTCCTCCGTTGCCGCCCCCTTCTTGGCAAGGGATTTATCCTCCCCCTCCTTGTCCCCGCTTTTCTTAGCCTTAAACCAAAGGGCATCTTTCACAATAATCACATTCTTTGGCGAAAAAAACGGCACCGTTTCAACCATGGTCACAAAATCAATAATGGACAGACTGCTGCCTTCCACAATCTGCACGTCCTCAACATTGTGTCCCTGGGGAAACAAAGCTTTTAA
The DNA here is from genome assembly GCF_000622005.1 of Anaerovibrio sp. RM50. GTDB lineage: Bacteria > Bacillota > Negativicutes > Selenomonadales > Selenomonadaceae > Anaerovibrio. The sequence continues at coordinate 401,524 of NZ_JHWV01000001.1, forward strand.
AATTGCCTCCTCAGCCTTCTGTATATAATAGGACTCTTCGCCGGAAAGCAAATAAAGCCGGCTCATGTCTCCCTTTTTTAAGCGTGTCTTAAGTTCCCCAAAATTCATAAAATCACCTTTTTTATCCTCACTGTCTATTTATCATACACTATTTGCGTATTAACGCGCAATTTTTCCCCGTCGGTGTAAAAAACGACTGCCCCATTTTCATCAGTTCTAAGAATTTTACTGGCAGTACATTGTTCCAGCCTGTCCAAAATCTCCTTTTTGGGGTGTCCAAAGCTGTTACCATATCCCACGCTGATAATGCTCCACTGGGGCTTTACTGCCTTCAGAAAATTCTCCGAGCTGGAGGTGCTGCTTCCATGATGGCCCACCTTTAAGACCGTACTTTCCAAGGCCGTTCCCCTGCTGCACAATATGCTTTCATGCTCCAGAGATAAATCCCCGGTAAAGAGAAAGCTATGATTCCCGTAAGATACCCGTATAAGGTTGGAAAATTCATTTCCCGTGCTTCCCCCGGTTTTATTCTCCTCAGGAGCGTATAATATCTGGATCCGTACCCCATCAAGTGTCATTTCCTTTCCCTCCTTCAGAGTAACTAAAGGCTCTGTTTTCACCGCAGGATTTGCCCCCCCAAAGGTCTTTAAATAGGCCTCACGGCCTTCATGTCCTATCATAACTGCTCCCACGGGAATTTTTCCCAATATCCCCCCTACACCCTTGGCATGATCATCGTGGGCATGGGTAAGCATTATAAAATCCAGTTTTCTTACCCCATAATGGAGCAAATAGGGTATATCTACCCTGGCACCTATATCGTAGCCTCCCTGACGTGTGCCTCCCGTATCTACCATAAAAGCATGACCGTGGGGAGTTATAACCAGGGCAGCATCCCCCTGGCCCACATCAATAAAATGAACCTGCATTTCATTGGGCTTTATGGCATATAACATTACAATAGCAGCCATCATCAAAGCCGCCCCGCCCCATATTATATACCTGCCCTTATTGCTATTTTTTGTCTTAAGCCACAAACTAAGGATTTGATCCTTATAATAAAGCCGTGTTTTCTCAGGCATAATAACCGACAGCAGTAACAGATAATAAATTCCCCACATGGGAAGGCTGAAGGTTGGGATATAAATCTGGCTGCCCGGCAGCCTGGCTATAAGACGGGTCAGCTCATAGGCCAGTCCCAGCAGCATGGAGGATATAATAAAGATAAATTGCCCCAGTATCGGGAGAACCCCCACAATTACTCCTGCCAGCAGACTTATTACAATAATCAGTTCCACAATGGGCGCCACCACTAGGTTTGCCAGAAGGGAGCTTATGGATATTACATTAAAGTACCATGCCATAAAGGGCAAAACAGCCAGCTGGGCCCCCATGGTCACCCCCAGTGAATCTGCCACATATCGATGCATATATTTCCGCAAAAAGCTGCCTATTTTCGGCGATAAGTAAAGCAATCCCGCTGTAGCACCGAAGGAAAGCTGGAAGGATATATCAAAAAGGGACAGGGGCCATAGCAGCAAAATTCCCAAAGCCGTGAGGCTCAAAATGTGCTGGGCATCCTTTTCCCGCCCCAAAGAAAGGGCCAAAACTGTCAATACCCCCATTATGGCCGAACGGATAACCGGGGTGGTAAATCCCGCCAAAAGGCTGTACACAGCAATAATCAAGGTTGCCAATACTGAAGTAAGCCCCCCGGATAATCCCAACAGTCTACCAATAACATTGGCCGTACCTGCCATAAGGGTAATATGGGAACCGGATACTGAAAGTATATGAATCAATCCCGTTACCGTAAAGGCCTCCAGCAGCTCTGGCCTTATGCCTCCGTAGCCGCCAAAAAGCATGGCAAATATGGCCGCACTGTCCCCTTTTGGCATAACGCTGTCCATCTGGCTTCTATAAATATGGCGTATCCTTTCGGCTATCCGTGAAACCATATTTTTATCCTGGCTAGTAAGCTCAATGCTGTATTTCCCAGCCCGCATCTGACCGTGAATCCCCTGGGCATAATTGGCCATTACCGTATCCATGCGCCCCGGATTTTGATAATCATGGAGCTTCATCAGTTTCCCGCTTACTTTGATTTTATCCCCGGACCGGCCATATTTTTCTTCCTCATATTCTCTTTCATGCAATTTTCCCCTATGGTCATCAAAGGAATCATCATTTGCATAGAGGATAATTTTCCCTTGGGTGTCCAAGTTATTTCCGGAAGACAGTACCCGCTCACAGTTCACCAGATATTTAATATGACTTTTACCCTCATCATCAATACGTATTACAGGAGCATTCTCCAGTTCCCCCAAAACGGTAATCTCCTGCTCCCTCCATTGGCCAATGTCATTCCGGGCCATCTTCATGCCAGGCAAACAATTAAACTCCCGCCCCAAAATTATTCCCGCCACAAGCAGTACCAGCAGCAGATTCACCAGCAGCTTTGGCGACAGCCCATTATTAAACATATCCTTCCCCATTATTCTCCGCACCAAATATCACTAAACACTTTTAAATTGAAATTGTAGGTGCCATTTTCTCAAACTTTGCCTTCCCAATTCCTTTGATTTTCTTTAAGTCCTCAATGGCGGCAAAGGGCCCGTTTTGCGTTCTGTAGTCGATAATTCTTTGGGCAGTGGCCTTTCCCACCCCCGGAATTTTGGTCAGCTCCTCAAGGCCCGCTGTATTTATATTGATTTTTCCATCAGCTGATGCCGATGCCCCAGATATGGTTCCCCCCTGTCCCTCAGTATTTGGAACAGAATTATTAGTTCTCCCCTGAACCCGTATCTGCATTCCGTCCTTTATTCCCTCTGCCAGATTAATTGCTTCTGCATCAGCATTTGGAAGCAGTCCCCCACAGCTATTGATTGCATCCCCCACGCGGCTGTTGGGACTAAGCATCACCACTCCCGGATTATTCACCGCCCCGCAGACGTATACGGCATAATTATCTCCGCCATTTTCCATTATGGCCTTCTCAGCTGACTGGCCGCTGACAGCTCCAGATTCATGTGAATCATCACCTTCCAGTTGCCAGTAAGTGGCAACAACCGCAATTAACAGCATCACTCCCAGGGCTGCCAAAATTTTTCTAAGCATAATGTTTTTTCTCCCTTCTTTTTAAATTAAATTATATATCATTATTAAATATTTTCAATATCAATCCGTTTTTATTTACTATTTTTTTGCAACAAAATACTCCTGCACAATAAATGCAGGAGTATCACAGATTATTATTTATTATTTATCGGTTGTCTACCTTGTCCATAAAGGCCAAATCATGCTGCTGGAAACGGTGCCATGCCAGCTCCTCAAACTTTGTGCCGGGACGGCCATAATTGGTATAAGGGTCGATGGAAATCCCCCCCCTTGGCAGGAACTTGCCCCAAACCTCAATATATTTAGGGTCCATCAGCCTTATCAGGTCCTTTTTGATAATATTTACCACATCTTCGTGGAAATCACCATGATTGCGGAAGCTGAACAAATAAAGCTTCAGTGACTTGCTTTCCACCATCTTTATATCCGGCACATAAGAAATATAAATAGTGGCAAAATCCGGCTGGCCCGTAATGGGACAAAGGCTGGTAAACTCCGGACAGTTGAACTTAACCCAGTAATCATTATCCGGATGCTTGTTATCAAAGGTCTCCAGTACCCCTGGGTCATATTCAAAACCATATTTTGTATTCTGATTGCCCAACAGGGTAATCTCCGGCATTTCTTCCTTATCTCTTGGCATAAAAACTCCTAAAAACAATCCAATTCTTACTAAAATGCTTATTCTTCATCCACTGATTCGCCCTTAAAATATTTTAATTCAAAATTCTCCGGCGACTCAGGACGTCCAAACAGATAGCCCTGAATAGAATCCGCATGACAAATATCCCTGAGAAGAGTATATTCCTCCTCAGTCTCCACACCTTCAATGCAGCATTTAATATTGACACTATGGCACAAATCCACAGTAACTCCCACCAGACGGCGGTCAAAGTTATTGTCCTTTTCAGTAATATGAGTAACGAAGGCACGGTCAATCTTTACAATATCGCAGGACAGATTCTTAAGGTAAGCCAGGGACGAATATCCTGTACCGAAGTCATCCATGGCAATCCTGATGCCCAGCTTGCGGAAATCATCAAACTGGCGGTTAATATTGCTCCAGTCAGACACAATGGTGGATTCAGTAAGCTCCAAAACCACCAGCTCCGGTTTCATATCATAACGCTTCAGGCAGTCCACCACAAAATCCTTGAAGGAAGCATCCTTAATCTGCTCGTAAGAAAGATTAATGCTTACACTCATATCAGGATTAATCTTCTGCCATTCCTTGCACTGCTTAACGGCAGTTTCAAAAATCCAATGGCCCACAGGAATAATCATCTTGGTTTCTTCAAGAATACGGATAAACTCCATTGGTGAAACCATACGCCCCTTAGGATTGCGCCAGCGAAGCAGGGCCTCCGCACCTATAATTCTGTTCTCCTGGGCGCCGACCTGTGGCTGATAGAACAGTGAAAAGCCCTCACAGCCCCGTTCGATGCTGACCCTAAGGTCATCCCGCATACTCAGTGAGCGTATCCAGCGATTGTAATTTTCCTTGGAAAAAATACAGTTTTTGTTTTTGCCATCCTTCTTGGCCAAATCCAGGGCAGCCTCAGCATGCTTATGAAGCACAAGATAATCCTTTCCCGCTTGCGGGAACAGCACGGTACCACAGGAAATTGTGCAGAAAAACTGCTTACCATCAATATTATGAGGGCGGGCAAAGCTCCTCTGTATACTTCCGTAGATATCCTCCACCTTATCTGTGTCCACATCCTGTATAACCAGAGCGAATTCATCTCCGTCCATTTTATACAGCATAACCCCGGCCGGCAAAACATCAGAAATCATCTTTGCGGCCAGCTTAAGTACCTCATCACCGTAATGACGGTTATAGGTTTCATTGACGATTTTGAAATTGTCAATGCCGAGAACCATCAATGCCCCGCCGGTTCCATCCACGCGATACCGGTTCAAGGCTACCTTGACAGCATGTTCAAATTGATACTTGTTCAACAGACCCGTAAGCTCATCTGCATGATTGCGCTGGCCCAGCTTCTTGACACAGCCCATAAACAGGAACGGCTTATCAGTACGGGTATCAAAGGCATACTGCCCACGGCAGCGCACCCAGACATAGTCACCTTTTCTGTTCCTCACACGATACTCATAATCGTGACCAATATTGGCTTTTCTGGATTCCGGCATCTTCATTGATTCATAGAACCCTTCCAGATCATCGGGATGAATCAAAGGAATCCAATACTGGTCCATGTCATGGAAGCACTCGCTGGGAACCTCAAAATCATTTACCATATTTGCCGACACCATAACCATATTCTCATCAATGTCTGTGGCAAAATAGTAATCATCCGTGGTCCGCTGAATCATTTTGAAAAATAAGGATATTCTTCTCAGAACAGAGCCCTGTGGGATATTAGTACGCTTATTCATTTGTATCACTCATCTCCCAATCGTTGATACTGCATTCCTAAGTACAATGATATACAAATTCCTTTTTTAATTCAATATTTTTAGCCAAAAAAGAAGCACCCTGAATTACATTTTCCAAAGTAACCCAGGATGCTGTACATAATCAACTGTTCAAGTGTTACGCCTCAGCGGCTTCTCTGCTGGCGCGGCGTTTTCTCTGCAACAGCATAATTGCCACTAAGATAATCATACCAGGAATATCAGTTTCAACTCCCGGAATAATCATCAAAATACCGCCTATAAACAGAATTACTCTCTCAATAGGCTTGCTGTGATCGGCCAGATAGCCAATCATAGCGGAGCTTACACCAACCATTCCCAATATTGCCGTAACCGTTGAGAACACCAGGCCAAAGGCCGTGGCATCTATCATCAAAATCATCGGCGACATTACGAATATGTACGGTATAATAAAGGCGCCTATAGCCAGCTTCGACGCGTTTACACCCGTCATAAGGGGTTTACCGCCACTGATACCAGAAGCCGCATAGGCCGCCAGAGCAACCGGTGGCGTTACGTCCGCGATTATACCAAAATAGAATACAAACATGTGAGCCGCCAATACAGGCACACCCATCTGAACCAGAGCCGGAGCTGCGATGGTGGAGGTAATTACATAGTTTGCTGTGGTAGGAACACCCATGCCCAAGATAATAGAAGTTATCATTGTAAAGAACATGGTAAGCAGCAAATTGCCTCCGGACAATGCCAGCAAACCGGAAGCCAGCTTCAAACCAATACCAGTCTTGGTTACCACGCCGATAATAATACCGGCGGAAGCACAGGCAATAACTACGCCCAAAACATTACGGGCACCAGCCTCCAGGCCCTTGATAATTTCAATTGGCTTCATGCGGGTGGATTTTCTCATTGCAGAAGCAACAATGGAAAGCACGATGGCTACCAGTGCTGCACGCATTGGCGTATAACCGGTTACCAGCAAATAAACGATAACTACCAATGGAATTGCCAAATGTCCGCGTTCCTTAAAGATAACCCACGCCTTTGGCAGCTGATCCCGCGGAACGCCCTTCAAATCGTTGCGCTTGGCCTCCAGATGAACACCCAGCCATAAACCAGTAAAATACAAAATAGCCGGAATTACTGCAGCTGCTACGATATCGATATAAGGCACACCTACAAACTCCGCCATAAGGAAGGCTGCTGCGCCCATTACAGGAGGCATCAGCTGACCACCGGTGGATGAGGCTGCCTCAACGGCTCCCGCAAACTCCTTGCGATAGCCCAATTTTTTCATCATTGGAATGGTAAAACTACCAGTACCGGCAACGTTTGCAACGGAGCTTCCCGAAACAGTACCCATAAGAGCACTGGAAAGAACTGCTACCTTCGCCGGACCACCGCTGGCCCAACCAGCAATTGCATTGGCAATATCGATAAAGAATTTGCCAAGGCCGGTGGATTCCAAATAGGCACCAAACAAAATAAACAGGAATATGAAGGTGGATGATACTCCCAACGGAATACCAAAAATACCCTCCGTAGTGAAGTACAAATGACCTACCAGCTGTTCAATGGACAATCCTCTGTGAGCAAGAACACCAGGCATATAAGGTCCCGCAAATGCGTAAGTTAAAAATACCAAAACAACTACAACCATCGGGATACCAACCACGCGGCGGGTGGCCTCTACCACCAGCAGCAGGCCCAAAACACCGATTACCATATCTGTAGGTGTTACCATACCGGCACGCATGGCCAGCTCACGGTACATAATGCAGATATAGGCAGGTGCCGCGGCACCCAGGATTGACAGCAGTACATCCAAAGGATGCACCTTGGTCCTGGACCAGGATTTTCTTGTAGGATAAAGCAAATATGACAGCGCCAAGGCGAAGCCTAAATGTACAGCTCTCTGGAGCTGGGCATCCAGTACGCCAAAGATAGCGGTATATAACTGGAATACTGAAAACGTAATTGCAATGGCCGAAACAATTTTGGCCATAACCCCCGTATACAGCATAGTATCTGACTCTTTATCGTACTTTTTCAGCACTTCGGCGGCCAGTTCTTTTTCATCTTTTTCTTCTGCCATAGCTGTATAGTCCCTCCTTCTTACCGTTACCTTAAAAAGGTCTTGTATCTGGGCACGATAATAATATCTATTTTTTGACCAGGCTCAAACATTTCATAAAGCTCAAATTTCTGATCATCAACCGTAACCGTCAGCTTGGTTCCTACTCCAGTACGTAGGTTCAATTCATTGAAGTGACGGTTCATATCATCCATAATAAAGGCATTTCCTTCCTGACGGAAATTGCCGTCTGACTCCATAAAAGGCAATCCAACACCAAAAGAATGATATTTGGTGGAATTCAGTACAAAGCCCTTTAGCTTCTCATCTGGGGTGAGAAACTCCTCCACTAAGGTCTTCTGCACCGAGTGTATAAAGCTTATTTCCAGTTTGGTTTCTGGCGTGACCTCCATGGTCACAACTTTTTGTGTTTCATTACCATATATGCCAAGCATTGGCCTGCTGAGCCACCAGCCGGTGCTCAACAAGACCAACGCCAGCACACATAATACACTTTTTTTGCTTATCATTTTAAAAAAGGGGAGCTGAAAGAATAGCTTCTATAACAGCTCCCATAGCTTTCATATTCTCTTATTCTTTAAAGAACTTTTCAGCACCGGCATTCATAGGAATTGGCATACCCTTAACTGCGCCTTCCTTGCTGATTGCCTTTGCTGCGGCATGTGCTGCCTGGATGCGGTCAAGGTGAGTAAAGAGAGCCTTGGTAACTTCATAACCAAGAGCGTCATCAACCTTGTCGGAGCATACCAGCATAGCCATAACGGAAATAGCCTCTACAGGCTCAGTCATGCCATAAGTACCTGCAGGAATAGTAACCTTGGTGTAGAATGGATACTTGGCAATCAAAGCATCAGCCTTTGCAGCCTCTACAGGAAGCAGACGAACCTTGTTCTGGGAAGCGATATCCTGTACTGCAGCGGTAGGATAACCAGCGGTGAGGAATGCAGCATCAACGTTGCCGTCCTTTAATGCACTTGCTGCCTCACTGAAGGAAAGGAACTGCTCATCAATATCATCATAGGAAATACCATAAGCGGCCAAAATCTGACGTGCATTAGCCTCGGCACCACTACCCATAGCACCAACAGCTACGCGCTTGCCCTTCAAATCAGCAATAGACTTGATGCCCTTACCATCAAGTGTTACAATCTGGCAGGTCTCAGGATACAGAGTAGCAATACCCTTAATATTCTCTACCTTCTTGCCTTCGAACATCTCTGTGCCATTAGCAGCATAGTAGGTGATATCGTTCTGAACAATTGCCAGATCCACCTGACCTTCTTTAAGCATGTTGATGTTTGCTACAGTTGCACCAGTACTCTGAGCACTTGCGTTCATGCCCTTAATCTCGTTGTTCAGAATTTCAGACATTGCGCCACCGATTGGATAATAGGTACCAGCAGTACCACCAGTAGCGATGTTCAGGAATTTCTTGCCGCCATCACCACTGCCACAACCAGCAACCAGTGCAATTATGGTCACCAGCATGACGCTCAACAGAGAAAGTTTGCCAAACAGTTTCATTTCTTATTCCTCCTTATACATTTACACCTCAAAACCCCTTAAAAAGTTTTGGTATACAACAAATAATATTATATCATAATATTATTTTATTGTCATAGTAAGTATAACAAAAATGTTAAGTTATAATGTATACCCGGAAATAACCAACACATAGGTCAATTTTATCGTTCAATCAACCCACTACACAGATCCTTCACTACCTCACTGGCTACGATAAGGCCGGCAACTGAAGGAACAAACGACACGCTGCCTGGAACAGCCTTCTGGGATGCACCATTGGAAGCATCGTCTGTCTCCCCAGACGTTCTCTTGGGCTTAATGGGCTCTTCCTTGGAATAAACCACCTTAAGCTTCTTTACTCCCAGCTTTTTCAGCTTCTGACGCATCACTCTTGCCAATGGACACACGCTGGTTTTATAGATATCTGAAACCTCAAATTCCGTCGGATTCAGCTTGTTTCCAGCACCCATGCTGCTGATAATGGGAACTCCCATCTTATCAGCCTGCACTGCCAAATCAATCTTGGCCGTTACTGTGTCTATGGCATCCACAATGTAATCAATCTTCCCCTTGAAGAATTTATCCCGATTATCCGGCAGATAAAAATCTTCAATTGTTTCTACCACCGCCTTTGGATTAATCTCCTTTATGCGCTCAGCCATAAGCCTGGTCTTAAACAGCCCCACCGTACTTGTAAGGGCATGAAGCTGTCTGTTAATGTTGCTTACGCTGACTACATCATTATCAATAAGCAAAAAATGCCCGATACCGCATCTGGCCAAGGCTTCAACGGTATATGAACCAACACCACCAACACCAAAAATAACTACACGGCTACCGGACATCTTCGTCAAAGCTGCTTCCCCCAGAAGCAGCTCTGTTCTTCCAAAACGACTTTCCATAAATATATTATTCTTTCACATCTTCTGTACTGCTTGTATTAACACTGACACCGCCCATGTGAGCAGGACGCTTCATAAAGCCAATGAGCTCAGGACCATCAGTGTTTGGCGTATTGCCCTCGGCATCTGGCTGTGGCTCAGGCTTCTTGTCCACATAAAGTGGCGGAATAGGCTTAGTCTTTTCCACCTTGCCAAACTGGATAGGCTTTACAATACTGTTCTTTTCAGCCAGTACCTCCGAATCAAAATTAGTGGCAATAACAGTTGCCCTGACATTATCCCCCATGGTATCATCCACCACCAGGCCAATGATATTCTCCACATCAGGATGAGTATTGTCATAAAGGAATTCGTTAGCTTCCCTTACATCATGAAGAGGCAGGGCACTGCTGCCAGTGAGATTAACAATCAGCCCCCGGGCTCCCTTGATGGAAGTCTCAATAAGCGGAGAGCTGATAGCCGTCTGAACGGCCTCCAGGGCATTGGCACCTTCACCCATACCCATTACGGCATCACAGTTCTCACCACTCTTGAAAATAGTAGTAACATCTGCAAAATCAACATTAATAACGCCTGTGGTCTGAATCATCTCAACAATGCTGCTGATGGACTGGCGCAGTACGTCATCCACCATGCTGAAGGACTCACCCACAGACTTCTGTCTGAACTCCGGCAAACGCTGAATATTATCGTTTTTAACCTCAACAAGGGCATCCATGTGCTCCCGCAAAAGCTTTACGCCGTCACGGGCTACTTCCATCTTCCGGCTGCCCTCATGGGAAAATGGCAAAGTAACCATACCTACAGTAAGGATTCCCATATCGTGTGCAATCTTGGCAACTACAGGTGCAGCACCAGTTCCAACGCCCTTGCCCATACCCGCAGTAATAAATACCAAATCAGCCCCCTGAATGGCATCAGCAATCTGCTCTGCATCAGAAATAGCTGCTGACTGTCCCTTTTCAGGATCGCCACCGGTTCCACGTCCTCTGGTTAAATTTGCCCCTATAAGAACTGCAGGGATACCAGCTGAATCCAAAATTCTCAGCTGACGAACATCAGTATTTATAGCCACAAGCTGACTCTTGTCCATACCATCCTCGGCCAGACGAGCCAGTACATTGTTGCCGCCGCCACCAACACCAACGATTTTTATAGTAACAACTGCACCTCTTATTGAAGAATTAGATTCAGTCATACTTGCAATCCTCCCCATAGTGTAAAAGAATCCCATATTTCTTCTATACTATTCTATATTTTAAACGAATGATTTCTAAGAATAACGCTTCCCTGGGTAATCAGCATGCCCATAAGCATCATCATACAGCCAAATACCTCCATATGACTCATCTGCTCATTAAGGATAAACCAGCCCCCCACGGCGCCAAATACTGATTCCAGGCTCATTATAATAGCAGCATGAGCCGGTTCTGCGTATTTCTGCCCCACAATCTGTAAGGTGAAGGCTATTCCGGAAGACATAACCCCGGCAAATACTATTGGAAACCAGGCATTCAGCACATCCCGCCATACCACATTCTCCACGGCAAAGGCTGTTATGCCATTTAACACCATACATACCAATAACTGGGATGCAGATATATCTATGTTATCTCTTTTATCTGCAAAACGGTCAATATACATAATGTGAAATGACCAAAATATGGAACAGATAAAAGCTAAAACATCTCCATAATTTAAATCAAAAGCTCCCTTTATGGACAGGCAATACAAGCCCACCAATGCGGCCAGGGCACCTATCCAGTTTTCCAGCTTCAGTATCTTGCCTACTATCACTGAAATAATGGGAACAAATATTATATATAAACAGGTAATAAATGCCGTTTTCCCTGCGGTGGTGTATTGCAAAGCACACTGTTGAAAGGCTGATGCAACAAACATCAGCACCCCGGCGCCCATACCAGCCTTCCAGCCGGAATAATACTCACCGTTTTCCTTGGCATCCCTACGTTTTCCTTTAAAGCCATACCAAATAATTAATATAGCCATAAAGCCAACCACATATCGGGCAAAACCATAGGTAAAGGGGCCAATATTGTCCATTCCTACCAGCTGGGCCACAAAGGTAATACCCCAAATAAAGGCTGCCAGCAACAGACAAATACTTCCTCTCAGCTTCAAATGCTACCCCTCCCGACTACTTCATTATAGCATATTTTGTAAACAAAAACGAATATTTTCACAATTTCAAATCATCTATTTGCTAATTTTTTTAGCCATTTTCCTGCCTTATTTCACTCACCCTGTAAATTTCTATTTTAAATGATGGACCATTTTACCATTTTCCTGTTATCAAAAGAAAAACTGCGGATAAATGACATCAGATGTACACCTCCGCAGCCTCAGGTTATATATCATTATGTGTGAAACCCGATCAGTTATCTAATTTTTTTGTATCTCTTGCTTCGTCAACTTTTTCCTGAAGCTCCTCCAAAGGAGTTCCCAGAGATGCCTCCAGGGCAACCACAACGCCACCCTCAACAACAGGACCGTCAAGCATAAGAATCTTGCGGCCTTCCATTGCCTCAATAACCATTTCAGTTGTCATTACAGCACTGCCCATATCCATGAGAACAGCAACGCCATCATCAGAGTAAACTTCCTCTACAGCATTGTAAATCTTCTCAAAGCTGGTACCGGGAGAACCATCATCAAGGCCACCTGCTGCAACAATTTTTGCGTCAGACGCCATCAGCTTTGCCAATTCAACAACCCCCTCAGCCAAGGTTTGGCTATGGGACACGATAACTACACCAACCATATTCAAATCTCCTTAAATAGAAAAGCCAGACTAAGAGGCTCCCCCCTAAGCCTGGCTTTTGAATAACTTAATTATCAGATGTTTGCCAACAGGGTCTCCAGCATATAGAATGCGGAAGTCGCACCAGGATCCTGATGACCAATACTGCGGTCACCAATATAGCTTGCACGTCCCTTAGTAGCCTTGATGGTCTTGGTATACTCCACGCCATCTTCAGCCGCCTTAACAGCTTTGGCCAAAGCATCCTTCATATCCTCACCGGCCTCGATACCTGCCTTTAAAGCATCATAAGCAGGGCACAAAGCATCCAGCATGGTCTTCTCACCAGTGGTAGCCTTACCGCGCATCTGAATACCGCCAATGGCTGCTTCCATAGCATCAACAAGGTCCTTGCCATCCATCTCGTTCTTGCCAGCCAGCTTGGCACCAGCCTTCATAAAAGCAGTACCATAAAGAGGACCGGCAGAACCACCAACAGTGGATACCAAAGTCATACCAGTGGTCTTAAGAATACTCCCGATATCCTTGCCAGCAAGGCCATCCAGCTTCGCTACAACGGCTCCAAAGCCCTTGGCCATGTTTACTCCATGGTCACCATCAGCAATCTCGTTGTCAAGCTCGGTGAGATAATCCTTTTCTTCATCAATCTTGGCAGCAATAGCCTTCAAGATGTCAATCATCTGTGAATTAGTAATCGTTTTAAACAGCTCCCCTCAGGAAATTAGCGCTTCAGAGCTGGAGTATCTGCCTTTGCATCATACAAGGACTTAAGTTCATTATCCAGACGAAGCAAAGTAATGGAGAAACCAGCCATCTCAATGGAGGTCATGTAGTTTCCTACCATGGTGTCATAAATCTTAACACCCTTCTTGTCCAGATAATCATGAACGAAATTATTAACAATGTACAGCTCCATAAGAGGAGTACCACCCATACCGTTAACAATAACTGCTACTTCCTTGCCTACAAAGTCAATATCATCGGTAATCTTGGTGAGCAGCTCCTCTGCAATTGCATTGGCAGGCTTCAGAGCCTCACGGGAAGTACCTGGCTCACCATGGATACCAATACCGATTTCCATTTCATTGTCAGCCAGCTCAAAACCAGGCTTGCCAGCAGCAGGCATAGTGCAGGCAGTAATAGCCATACCCATGGTACGTACATTAGCGATTACCTTCTCAGCAACAGCCTTTACCTCTTCCAGGCTTGCACCCTTTTCAGCCATTGCACCGGCAATCTTGTGTACCAGAATAGTACCAGCTACACCACGGCGGCCAGTAGTGTAAAGGGAATCCTTAACAGCTACGTCATCATTAACTACTACATAATCAGCCTTGATGCCCTCATCCTTGGCCATATCGATAGCCATCTCAAAGTTCATGATATCACCGGTGTAGTTCTTAACGATACAAAGAACGCCCTTGTCAGTTGCTACAGCCTTGATTGCCTCATAAATCTGGTCTGGAGTAGGAGATGTAAATACTGCACCAGCTACTGCGCCATCCAGCATGCCTTCCCCGACATAGCCACCATGTGCAGGCTCATGACCGCTGCCGCCACCGGAAACCAGAGCAACCTTGCCCTCTTTCTTGTTGGCTCTTACTACAACAGTACCGCAATCCAATTTGCGGAGCTTGTCTGGTGCAGATTTTACCAAGCCAAGAATCATTTCTTCTTCAACATTTACGACTTCGTTAATAAGCTTCTTCACAAAAATCCCTCCTGAAAAGTTAATAAATACTAATACCCCTGTTTAATAAAAGCATCCCCACCCATGAAGTCACAAGTGGGGATGTTTAATTGACCTAACCTAGCAAAATGCTATCAGATAATACCAAGAGCGCTGGATACAACATAAGCTGCAACACCACCGCAGAGTGGAGCAACTACTGGAACCCAAGCATAACCCCAGTTACCGTCACCCTTGTCAGGGATTGGAAGAATTGCATGAGCAATTCTTGGACCAAGGTCACGAGCTGCGTTCATTGCATAACCAGTGCAGCCGCCAAGGGAAAGACCAAGAGCCCAGATCAAGCAACCTACGAGATAAGGGCCAAAGCCAGGAGCAAGGCCGATGGAGCCCTGAACACCCTTGGAGAAGATGCACCAAATACCGAACATCAGGAAGAAGGTAGCGATAAACTCGCCGAGGAAACCAGTCATCTGGTTACCGCAAGCATTTGCAGTGGAGAATACACC
>NZ_KK211383.1:0-282301 GCF_000622005.1 Anaerovibrio sp. RM50
CGCCCATTGCGGAAGATTCCCCACTGCTGCCTCCCGTAGGAGTTTGGGCCGTGTCTCAGTCCCAATGTGGCCGTTCATCCTCTCAGACCGGCTACTGATCGTCGCCTTGGTGGGCCGTTACCCCACCAACTAGCTAATCAGACGCAGGCCCATCCTTCAGTGACCGGTTGCCCGGCCTTTGGTACATCGGTCATGCGACCAATGCACGTCATTCGGTATTAGCATTCCTTTCGAAATGTTGTCCCCATCTGAAGGGCAGGTTGCCTACGCGTTACTCACCCGTTTGCCACTAGAATCCATTTCTAACACCCAGTCTCTAAGTGTTAATCACTAAATAAAGTGTGGTGAGGCTCTGTTTTCGGGGGGCCTCACGACGCTGTCTCAGTGACAGTCATCTACTCAGTTACTCGGTGTTAGAAATGTCTTCCCGTTCGACTTGCATGTGTTAAGCACGCCGCCAGCGTTCGTCCTGAGCCAGGATCAAACTCTCCAAAAAATTATTTTGAAGAACCTGAATGGCTCTTAAAGTTTCTAGAATTACCTTTTAATAAAGGAATTTTAGTTTGGTCCGTCGTCAACATCAGCCAATCAACTGCGTCGCAAGCGACTTGTTGCTTGGGATGTTTTGACGTGGGCAATATTAACCAATCGCTAAAAGCTCTTGGATATTGCTCCAACAAACTATTGTATGTTTACTGTTTTTAAAAAACAGTACCATCATCTGGCTTGAATCATGTGTGCATGATTCTTGTTGCATTGTTTAGTTTTCAAAGAACACCCTGCTTTCTCTGAAGCTGTTGCTTCGTGAGTCAGCTTTTATAATATAACCTTTTTCCTCATCATTGTCAATGATTTTTTTGAAATATTTTTCAAGCTTAGAAAAAATAGTTATATACTTATATTCACCTTCTACTGACCATTCCTGCGCATCAGGTGACGACTTGTCCTATATTACACTTTTCGTGTCCCAATGTCAACATCTAATTACTTTTTATTGTTTTTTCTTTTGTTTTTGTCCCATAAAATAGTATAATTTTAGAGTATCTTCGTGGCGTAAACGCCCAAACTGGAGGATTTAAATTTAATGATCAATCTATCTCAAATTGCAACTGAGCAGGCAAATCCTGCTACCAAACATATTGATGAGCTATCTACCATAGATATGCTTAAAACTATTAACGCTGAAGACCAGAAGGTGGCCTGTTCGTTGGAACCTGCCCTTCCTGTTATAGCAGATGTTGTTGATGTAATTGCATATAAAATCAAACAGGGGGGCCGCCTGTTTTACATTGGTGCCGGTACATCCGGTCGTCTGGGCATACTGGATGCGGTGGAATGCCCCCCTACCTTTGGTACAGATCCTGAACTGGTTATAGGCATCATCGCTGGAGGTACCCCTGCCATTTTCAAGGCTGTGGAAGGGGCTGAGGATTCCACAGAGCTCGCTCTTGGAGACCTAAATGAATATTGCTTTAATCACAAGGATGTACTGGTGGGAATTGCCGCTTCCGGCAGAACCCCATACACTCTTTCTGCTATAAAATATGCCAGGGAATTGGGAGCCACTTCTGTTTCCCTGACCTGCTCACCAAATTCTCCTATGGAGGAGGCTGCCGAATATGCAATAGTTGTTCAGCCAGGCCCGGAAGTTATAACGGGCTCCACCCGATTAAAGGCGGGCACTGCCCAAAAATTGGTTCTTAATATGTTATCAACTGGAACAATGATTAAATTAGGCAAGGTTTACGGGCACTTAATGGTGGATGTAAAAGCATCAAACCAAAAACTCACGGAACGGGCCACCCGTATTGTTATGGAGGTCACTGACTGTGACCGTGAAACTGCTGTTGAGGCCTTGAATAATGCCAAGGGAAAAGCCAAACTGGCCATTTTTCACATAATTTCCGGGGAAACAATTGAAAATTCCAAGAGGCTTTTGAATGAGGCAGACGGCTACATTGGACAGGCCATAAAAAATCTGACTCTATAAATTTAACTTAAAAATTTTCATATAATTGAAGTTGTGAGGTATAAAATGAATTATAAGGATATTGCTCAAAACATATATTATTTGGTGGGAGAAAAGGATAATATTGTCTCATTCACTCACTGCATGACCAGACTTCGGTTGAAGCTAAATAATTATGATAAAGCAGATAAAGAAGCCATAAAAAACATCACAGGTGTTATGGGTACCAATCTTAATGAAGATGAATTTCAAATTATCCTTGGACCGGGCCGCGCTGACAACGTTTACGGTGAATTTGCAAATATTATGAACAATACCACTTCCCGGAATGGGGAGGGATCTGTACAGGCAGAAAAGAAAAAGAAAGCGGCTATAGGTGATGGCAAAGAGCTACACGCACAAATCCGCGCAAAAAACGCCACACCATTCAAATTGATGACCAAACGTATTGCCAACATTTTTATCCCAATGATCCCCGGGTTTATTGCCTGTGGTCTTCTTACCGGCATATTGGGTATTTCATTTAAGATTAATCCTGAGCTCACCAGTTGGCCAATTATTCAGCTTCTTACTGTAATGAGCAATGCCATTTTCTTTGGATTGAATATTTTGGTGGGCCATAACGCTGCCAAAGAATTCGGTGGCTCCCCCACCATGGGTGCTATTCTTGCCATCGTGCTCAGTCATCCCAACCTGGCCAATATAAATCTTATGGGCACAGAACTGGTACCCGGTCGCGGCGGTATAATCGCAGTTTTGATGGTGGCTATTATGGGAGCTTATCTGGAAAATTTCCTTAAACGTGTTATTCCTGAAATGTTCAGTCTGTTCTTAACACCTCTCTTAGTATTGCTTATAGGCGGTACAGTAGCTATTTTCCTCTTACAGCCTGTTGGACAGGTTATTGCTGAATTTATTGGCAATGCGGCTACCGCCGCTATCCAGCATGGTGGTATGGTTACCGGCTTTATCCTTGGAGGGATCTGGCTGCCGCTGGTTATGCTGGGAGTACACCAGACCATGACGCCTATCCACGCCCAACTTTTGTCTGAATACGGTGTTACTATTCTTCTGCCGGTACTGGCTATGGCCGGAGCAGGCCAAATTGGAGCTTCCATTGCCGTTTATGTAAAAACAAAAAATAATTTTCTCAAAAAAACAATTCTTTCTGCTTTGCCAGTTGGTATAATGGGTATTGGGGAGCCTCTTATTTATGGTGTTACCCTGCCTCTAGGCAAACCTTTTATAGGTGCCTGCATTGGCGGTGCCTTTGGCGGTGCAGTTCAGGCAACATTTATGGTCGGTGCTTCCGCCATGGGTATTTCCGGTTTGCCACTGGCTGCCACCACCAATAATATTCCTGTTTATCTTATTGGTCTTATAATTGCCTATATAGCTGGCTTTACAGCCACCTGGCTTATAGGTTTTGATGACCCTGAGGAGGAAAGTGATTAATATGAGTACTGGTATTTCAGTTTATCTTGGTCTTGACAATCATTTTGATGAAAACATTGAACTTATTAAAAAGGCCTCCAAAGCCGGCATAAAACGGATTTTTACCTCTCTGCACATTCCTGAGGCTGATACTGAGGTACTAAGGGCAGAGCTTAAGGAAATTCTCGATCTGGCCAAGGAATGCAATATGAGTGTTATTTCCGATGTTTCCCCCAGAGCCATGAAGGTTCTTGGGATGGCTGGATTCTCCCTAACTCATTTCGCTGAACTTGGCATCGGAACTCTACGGCTTGACGATGGATTCACCGTTGATGAAATTATCTCTATGAGTAAAAATGATTTAGGCATAAATATACAGCTTAATGCCTCCACCATAACCAAGAATCTTCTGGAAACGCTTAAGGAAAATGGCACAAATATGACAAAGCTTGAAGCCATGCATAATTTCTTCCCCAGAGAAAATACAGGGCTTTCGGAGGAGTTTGTTTACACAAAAACCCAACTGCTTCACCAATACGGCATTAAGGTAAGTGCTTTTATACCAAGTCTTAACCGACCACGGTCACCAATCTTTGCCGGACTTCCAACCCTTGAACTCCACCGTAAAACCAGCTTCAGCTTCTCGTTGCGCCACCTTCTGGCCATGGGAATTGATTCCGTCTTTGTAGGTGATTCTCTCCCTGCTGATAAGGAAATAGAGCTTTTAGGGACATATTCAAACACTGATGCTGTTCTGCTCCGGCCTGAACCTTGGACAACTGATGCTGATATCATAAATCTGCTTAAGAAGCCATTTACCACTCGCCCTGATGAAGCAAGGGACGTTATCCGCACTCAGGAAAGCCGCAAATTTGTCAAAGAAGCGGGTATAATCATAAAGGGTGACAATTGTGGTCCCAGAAACGCGGGCTACGTTACTATAGATAATGAAAATTATGGACGTTATCAGGGAGAACTGCAAATCTTAAAGGATTTCTTGCCTGCCGACCATCGCGTAAACATTGTGGCTTCTCTGTCAAATGACGAGAAGTTGCTGATAAAATATTTGACTCCGGGCAAATCCTTCAGATTCATCCTATAAACATAACAAAAAAGGGATAAAACCTAAGCTTCCGCTTTGGTTTTATCCCTTTTTAATTTCATTTCAAATATTAACTATGAGCCGCAGCCTTTCTGACTACATCATAATCGCCATCATGGGCCTCAACGAAGCCGTTAATCTTAACGTTCTTCATGATACTGCCCACAGCAGCATCACTGTCTGTCATGTGCTCAAAGGCCTGAGTCAGCTTCTTAACCAGCTCTGGATCTACACCAGGAGCTGCAGCGATGGCATCCTTTGGAATAGGATCTGTCATGAAGATAATATCCAGATTGTTGGCTGCCTCTGCACCAGCCTGTTCAAAGGCCTCGGAATAAGTGGCACCAGCCTCAATTGTACCGTTCAGTACAGCCTCAATTACCTTGTTGTGGCTGCCAAGGAATCGGGTGGAACCAAAGAAGGTGTCCGGATTCTTGCCATTTTCAATAAGGGCTGCCTTAGGATAAACATAGCCAGAGGCAGATTTTTTGTCAACAAAACCGAAGGACTTGCCCTGCAAATCATTCAAGTTGTTAATACCGCTGCCCTTCTTGGCAATGATATAACCAGTATAATTGGTGGCATTATTTACCTTAGGAGTTACCAATGGAGTAATATTGGTGGTGTTCTTGGCAGAAACATAAGCCGCCGGTGAGAACCAGCCCACATCAGCCATGTGGTTCTTCAAAGCATTGCCCAATGCCTCATAATCGTTTACGATGATGGTTCTTGCCTTCAGGCCAATACTCTTGGCAACCTGGGCCAAAATAGGCATGTGACTTGCCCGAATTTTCTCAGGAGCGGTGAATGGATTTACTGCAAAGATAATCTCATCCTTGTCCTTGAACTGTACAGCCACTCTCTGAAGGCTGTCACTAACCTTAAGGAGGGACTTGGCATATTCGCCAATTTCATCCAGACTGGCCAACTGATGGCTGACAGAAGAACTGGTCTCCTGGGTATTGCCGGCAATATCAACAGTGGCCTGGCCGATGGTCTCAATAACCTTGGCCATTTCATCAGTGGTTGCACACTGCTTGTTGGACATCTCACTAAGAGAGCTTACCACATTCTCGATGGTGCGGATATTGTTCACCATCTCACCCATAGCCGCGGAGGACTCAGATGCCATGGTCTCTACAGAGGTCAAGCGCTGAGAGCCTTCACGCATGCTCTTGGTAACACCGGAGGTGGTCCCTGTAATCTCACGAACAATTTCCTCTATTTCCTTTGTGGTTTCTTCACTTTCAGCAGCCAGCTTTCTAACTTCCTCTGCTACTACAGCAAAGCCCTTACCATGTTCACCGGCACGGGCAGCCTCAATGGCAGCATTCAATGCCAGCAAATTGGTCTGGCTGGCAATGCCCCGAATCTTCTCAACAAAGTTTTCAATCTTTTCAGAGGCCACATTCAGCTCGTCAATATCAGCAACAGCAGTCTGTACCACTTCACCAACATTGTTGATAGCCTTACTTACCTCATTAATGGAATCACGATACTGTTCAGCCAGTGAAGAAGATTCCTTGCACTGCTCCAGACTGGATATCGCTGTATCGGATACATTATGTGCAGATCCGGCAATTTCCATTACACTGGCAGATGCCTCCTCAAGGCTGCTGGCATTTACCTGGCTCTTTGAGCTTATGGATAATGCCAATTTATCCAGTTTGTCCAGAGTACTTCTGAACTGGCCGATACCCCACAATAACTGCTGGGAAGCATAAGCCATTTCCTCGGAAATGCCCAGCATGTCCACATCTGGTTTAGCCTGCTTGGATACAACAGCAGTATCTTTGGCAATTCTGTCTGCCGGCCTCATGGCAGGTCTTTGAGCTACAGGCTCCCCACCCTTCAAGATGGAATTAACACCGACTGCACCAATACCCCCTGCGACAACAATACCGGCAACAATGCCAAGGCCCCCCCCCAGCAATGCACCGATAATACAACCAACAGCTGCACTAAGAACCTGACATAAAATAAGTTTTGATTTCATTCCCTATATCGCCCCTTTTTATCCTTAAATGATGCTTTTTAAGCAAGACTTACTACATAAACATACATGAAATTGAATAGATACACAAGCCTATTATTGCACCAACAATTGACCCATTCATTCTGATCCACAGCAAATCAGGCTCCGCCTTGTCGTAAATCAGATGGTTCATCTGGTCGTCAGTAAGACTTCCCAAAACCTCCCTTGTAATATCCCCCAGCATCCCCTGCGCCTGAAGGGCACCACGCCCGGTAATTCCATACACAGTTTCATTAATGTAATCATTTATGCCAGATTTATTATCAAGAAGCTTCCAGAAGGTATCTACCAAAACTTTTGCCAGCCAATACATGAATTTGCCTGCTTCATCATCCCCGACAAAATCAATTTTGGCCGTAGAATTCCTTACATAAAAAGTTTCTTCTTTAGAGTTCGACCAAATACCGGAAAATTCCTGCTTTAATTCCAAATTATTTAGGGTCTTTTTTACTACATCTGTTAAAGAAGAAATCACAGTCTGACGCTCCCCGCTTTCCGGAGTTGCCAGCTTTTCCAAAAGCTTTATGCCCTGCTTCTGGGTAAGTTCTGCCGCTTCTTCAACGTTGATCAGATTGGAATTCTGGGCCCCTGCCATCATCATTTTTGCCATTGGACTATTCAGCTTTCCCTCAATATACGAATCCAAATAGTCCACAAGATTGTCCTTGAAGCTATCTTGAGATACATAACGGCCTGTACCCTTAATAAATTCATCGGCCAGTCTCTCCAAAACATCGCTGTTTCCGCTACCATTACTTAATTCCTCTATCAGCTTCCCAGCCATGACTGGACTGTTTAACCAGGCATCAAGCTTATTGGCCGCCAATATCTTGATATCGTTAATATTTTCTGCCAAAATTCCCTGAAGCCATTTGGCTGCTGTGTCGCGATTTTCCTCTTTGGAAAGCCATGCGCCTATCTTGGCCGAATAATCAATGGACTTTGCTTTATTTAACAGCTTCTTTTTTGAAAAAAACTCTTTTTGCAGCATCTTGCCCGTGGCTTCCACAAAGGCATCCCGCCGTCTTGGCAGTATGGCCGTATGATACGGAAACCCCAGCGGTTTTTTAAACAGCGCCGTTACCGCAAACCAGTCAGCAATACCGCCTACCAAAGCCGCCTCGGCACAAAACAGCAATCCGCTGGCAAAGAGGTTATCAGGGTATTCAATGTGGAGGCACAGGGTAAAAAGAAATATTACCGCCGCCCCCAGCAGGGTTTTGTCGGCCTTGTTCCAGTTTTGCCATATCATGGGTGAATCACCTGCCCTGCCAAATATACTACAATATACAATGCCATACCTGCCAATGAACCAACTACGGAGCCATTGATTCTAATCATCTGCAGGTCATCAGCCACTTTTTCCTCGGTAAATTCCACCAGCTCCTCATCAGAAAGGCCTTTGAGGCGTTCCTCTATCATGTTGGTAATAGTATGATGATGTATCTCCAGTTCCTTTGCCATCCAGCCTTTTATGACAGCATCCATTTTTTCCTTCCACTCATCATTTTCCACAAACTTTTCCAGAAAGCTCTGGGCAGCCCTATGGACTTTATCACCCATTTCATTATTGGCAACTACTTCGGAAAGATATTTCTCTGTCATGGCTTCTATTTTTTCCCCTGAAGAATATTCCCGAAGCGCACTCTCAAGATTATCCCTAATCCTTTGATTCTGGCATAACATTTTCATTCGAACCAGAAGCCACTGGGAAACAGAACCCCATTTTTCCTCATCTGATTTTACGGCATCTATCCATTTCTGGGCTCTTTTCACCAGCAGGCCGGTGACCTTTTCCTTATCAAGCCCCATAAGTCCCATAACGAAGCCGCGGCCCAAGCCGTCTCCCTCATATTTTTTAAGGAATTCTCCCACATTTTCCTTCAAAATTGATAGAAGCTTCTCATCTTTAAGAAGTTCCTCCCCTGCATTCAATAGGCTTTTAAGGACAATATCAGATACTTCCTTGGAGGAAAGTCGGTCCATTATGTCATCAGAAACAGCCGGAACGATTTTGTTGTCCACAGCTTCTTTAATAAAAGGAGTCACTTTTCTGGCCATGGTCTGGGCATCCATATCCCTAAATATCACATTGGTAATTTCCTCAGCCAAAGAGGACAAACGCTCCTTACCCTGAGAATCAATATATTTGGCCAGCAGCCCTGCCACATCCTGCCTGTCCACAAACTGCATGACATTTTCGGTGCTGAGAAGGTCATGGCCCACGAATTCCACCAGAGCATCCATTATTCGCTGGCGGTTTCTGATAATTATTTCCGTTTTATAAGAAATTCCCAGTGGCTTCCTGAAAATGGCAGTTACCGCAAACCAATCAGCCATACCGCCTATGGTCGCTGCCAAAAAGCCATTGTGCAACACACCGCCCCAAAAGCCGTAGTTTGCAGGCCAGGACATGGTTGCTCCCGCCCCCAGCACGCTTATGGCCAGTGCCACTGTAGCCTTGTATTTCTTCTTCATTGATTACCTCGAACATTCAAAATGCTGCCTAAGGAAAGGCAATATGCCTCTCCTCTGACAGCACTTTAATTTATGCTTTCTTAGAAACAGCCTCTGCCTTTGGGCCTCTTTCCTTGGCCACGGACAGCATCAGCTTAATTCGGTTCATCTGGTTAACCTCACTGGCCCCGGCATCACAATCAATGGCCAGAATATTGGCTCCCTTGTAGTGACGTCTCAGTTCGTGAATAACCCCCTTGCCGGTAATGTGGTTTGGCAGGCAGCCAAATGGCTGGAGGCAAACAACATTTGGCACGTTGTTCTTTATTAATTTAACCATCTCACCTGTGAGGAACCAACCCTCACCGGCCATATTGCCAAGAGAAACATGCTCCTGAGCCATCTGGGCAATCTCCTTGATGGTATGAGGCGGTATAAACCGTTTGCTGTTTTTCATGGCCTTTCTGACTGGACGACGATAGAATTCCATAAGCTGGATAAACATCTGTGAAATAAGCTTGCTCTTCAGTTTGCCGTCCAATAGCTCCCGCTTGACCACTGCGTCATAAGCAGAATACATAAAGAAGTCCACAAAATCAGGCATTACCACCTCAGCCCCCTCCTCATAGAGAAGACGTTCAATATGGTTATTGGCAACAGGGTGGTACTTGGCAAGTATCTCACCCACTATACCGACCTTTGGCTTCCACATATTTTCATCAATAGGAATGGCCTCAAAATCATCAACAATTGCCTTAATATTTTTGGAAAACCGCTTATAGCTGCCCTTCTTCTCATTGAGATCAGCCTTGCACCGCTCCATCCATTCGTCATAGAGCCGATCACTGTCACCCAGATTCAGCTCATAAGGCTTGGTACGATTTCGCACATTCATCAGTACATCGCCATAAACCGCCGCCTTAATGGCATCAGTAAGACTGTCTCTGGTAAAGTGGAAGGCATCTGTTTCCAGGCCCCAGCAAGCAAATACAGGAATCTGAGGATAGCCAGCGTCCTTCAGGGCCTGTCTCAACACATTGATATAGTTTGTGGCACGACATGCACCACATGTTTGGAATAACATAATAGATGTGTTGTCAGGATCGCACTTACCCTGCTGAACCGCATTGATAAGCTGACCAATGACCACAATAGCCGGATAGCACATATCATTATGAACGAATTTCAGTCCCACATCGATGGCACTTCTAGGCATTTCCGGAATTATAACATTATAGCCATGCTTGTTAAGCACGGACTCAAAGAGCTCAAACTGAATTGGCGCCATCTGAGGTGCCAGAATAGTATGGGTTCCCTTACATTCCTCTGTAAAATGAGGCCGCTCAGAAATCTCCAGCTGCTGATATTCCACAGGCTTCCTGCGGGCCAACGCTGCAATAAGGGAACGTAGCCTTATACGGGCTGCGCCCAGATTGCTTACATCATCCAGCTTAATCATGGTATAAATCCGCTCATGGTCCTCCAAAATGGATTTAACCTGGCCAGTGGTCAGGGCATCCAGACCACAGCCGAAGGAGCTGAACTGAATCAATGTCACATTATCATGTTCTGCCACATAATGGGCTGCATGGTAAAGTCTTGCATGATAGCTCCACTGATTTACAATTTTCAATGGCTCCGTCTTAACTGGCAAATGGTAGACCGCATCCTCAGAAATAATTGGCAAATCATAGCTTTGAATCATTTCCGGAATACCGTGGTTTATCTCCGGATCCACATGGTAAGGACGCCCAGCCAGCAAAATAACATGTTGTCCCCTGGCTTCTGCCTCACGGAGAATTTCTGCACCCTTCTGGCGCACTTCCTCACGATAGGAATCCAATTCAGCATAGGCCTTTTCCGCCGCCCTGGCAATATCGGACTTCTTCAGTCCCTCAAGCTTGCCAAGCTCTTCATTAAGACGCTTCACCATTTTTTTCTTATCGTTAATCGGCAGAAATGGCTCCAAAAATTTCACATTTTTTTCCTGTAAAATATCCATATTTCCCCGGATATTTTCGGCATAAGATGCCACCACCGGGCAGTTAAAGTGATTATCGGACGGGTGCATATCATCAGTCATATTATATGGCAGGCACGGATAGAATATCTTGTCAATGCCACGCTCCACCAAATCCATAATATGGCCATGAACCAGCTTGGCCGGATAGCATAAAGAGTCTGATGGCACTGTAGCCATACCACTGTAATACAGTTGGGCCGAGGATTCACTGGAAAGCACTACCTGGTAACCAAGTTCTGTAAAGAATGTAAACCAGAAGGGATAATCCTCATACATATTAAGAACCCGTGGAATACCTACTTTGCCTCTCTTTGCTTCTTTCAAAGGCTCATAATGGTTAAATAGGCGATCATACTTAAACTGATAGATATTTGCCGCCTTCCGCTCCTTTTTCTCCTTGCCGGCTCCCCGCTCACAGCGATTACCAGAGAAATAACGTCCTCCATCCGGGAAGATCTGCACTGTTACCTGACAGGAATTTCCACAGCCCTGACAGCGGAAGGAATTGCTCTTTACATTAAAACTCTCCAGTTCATTCAACGGCAGAATTGAAGAGTGATTGATACCGGACTCCAATGACAAAATAGCTGCGCCATAGGCCCCCATCAACCCTGCAATATCCGGTCTGATAACATTGCGCTCCAACAAGAGCTCCATTGAACGAAGGACTGCATCATTGTAGAAAGTTCCGCCCTGTACCACAATATTCTCCCCAAGGGAGCTTACGTCCTTAAGCTGCATCACCTTAAACAGGGCATTCTTTATAACAGATAAAGCAATACCCGCAGAAATATCTCCTACAGAGGCACCATCCTTCTGGGCCTGCTTCACCTTAGAATTCATAAATACAGTGCATCTGGTACCCAAATCAACAGGAGCCTTTGATTCCAAGGCCTTGGCTGCAAATTCCCCGGCTGTCATCTTAAGACTTTGGGCAAAATTTTCAATAAACGAGCCACAGCCCGCAGAGCATGCCTCGTTAAGGGTAATACTGCCAATGCTGCCCTTATTTACATAGAAACACTTCATGTCCTGGCCGCCAATGTCCAACACAAAGGACACATCCGGACAAAATTCCTGGGCTGCTCTAAGATGGGCAAAAGTCTCCACCTCACCCTTATCTGCATGAAGAGCTGCCTTAACTATTGCTTCCCCATAACCGGTGGTGGTTACTGAAGCAATATATGTATCCTCATTCATAGCTGCATAGAGCTCTTTCATTTCATCTACCACAGTATTCAGAGGAGAACCGTGATTACTGCCATAGGAAGTATAAAGGAGTTCCTTGTTCTGACCAATAGCTGCCAGTTTTGTGGTAGTAGATCCTGCATCTATGCCCACATATATAGGACCATTATATTTTGCCATATCGGCCTTTGGTACCTTGTCCCTGTCATGACGGGACTTGAATTCTGCATAAGCCCTTTCATCCTCAAAGAGAACGAAATCAGCCTGATGGCTCTCGGAGGCCATTACATCTTCAGCCTTCTTAATACTTTCCTTGAGCTCACTAAATTCCACCGGGCGAGCTTCCTCGCTCATAGCCGCCCCTACGGCAACGAAGTAATTCCCTTCATCCACCTTTACCACGTTCTCCGCAGCCAGTTTCAATGTCTCAATAAAACGCTTTTTCAGCTCTGGAAGAAAGTGAAGTGGGCCACCCAAAAAGGCCACATTGCCACCTATAGGCCGCCCCTGAGCCAGATTGCTGATAGTCTGATTTACCACTGCCTGAAAAATGGACAGGGCAATATCCGCTTTCGAAGCACCATCGTTCATCAGAGCCTGAATATCAGTCTTGGCAAAAACTCCACACCGTGAAGCAATTGTATATATCTGCTTTCCCTTCTCAGCCAATGCATTTAGTCCCTGGGCATCAGTGGACAAAAGAGATGCCATCTGATCGATAAAGGAGCCTGTACCACCAGCGCAAACGCCGTTCATGCGCTGCTCAGGGGCCTCACCGAAGTAGGTTACCTTGGCATCCTCCCCCCCCAGTTCCACAACTGTGTCAGTCTGCGGTATTAGGGACTTTACAGCAGAAGCACAGGCAATAACCTCCTGAACAAACGGCAATCCTATGCGCTCAGCAATACCCATGCCGGCCGAACCAGTGAGAGCAAGGGAAAACTTCTTGTCTTCAATAACCTTGCTTAAAGCATGAAGATTTTCTTTCAAAACAGAATTGATCTCGGAAAAATGACGTGCATATTTCTTATATACCAATTCTCTTTCCTTGTTGAGAACTACTACTTTAATTGTGGTGGAGCCAACATCAATTCCAACCCGCAAAAGAGAATTCATTCTTTCACCACCCGTGAACATAAAACTATCTAAAAGCCTGCAAAAAACAGGTCTACCTACCCTAATGTATATTATAACGCAGTTGTTCATTTTTTTCCATTTATGGAAAAATCTTATCTTAATATGTGTTAAAATGGATGTGTTAATTTGAAACGTTTGGGGGAAATATTTAGATGTCAGATATGGTTCATAATATAAAGGTTAAAGTATATATTGCCGACAGCTCAAAGCTCAACAATCCAAAGCTCTTTAAGTCTTTCTATGATAATGCCACTGCATACAGAAAAGACAAAGTAGATAAGATTCAGGAACAGCGTGATAAGCAGTCCGCACTGGCTGCCGGAGTGCTTCTTACCAAGGCTTTAAAAGAGGCCGGTTACGACCAGCAGACACTGGAATTAAAATTTAACAACAATGGCAAGCCTTTCTTTGCCAAGCACCCCGAGCTGGATTTTAGTTTGGCATACTCAGGGGACCGGGCTATGTGTGCCCTGGCTGTTGCTGACGGCCCTTTAGGGGCTGAAATTGGCTGTGACGTAGAAGAAAACACCAAGGAGCTGGCTGAATATCTGGATGAATACAATATGACGGCAGATAAGTGGACCAGACTGGAAAGCTATGCCAAGGCCACCCAGTCAGATATGAAAAGTCTCTTTTATGGCAGTGCCACAGTAATTCCCGGCTTTATCTTTTCGCATCCCGAATTGGATGACAATTACAAATACAATATCTGTTGCCGTACCCAGATACCTTCCAAAAATATGGTTATTGTAGATCTTGAACAAATGTAAAAATTCTATAAAATCATTGAATATTTTTTCAATTAGTATATAATCTTCTTAGTGGATAATAATTTACGGGGGGAAATTATGAATTTTGAAGACTATTATTCTTTAGGAGAACAAATTCATAGCTGTTTGCTGGATGTTCGCGGCATGAAGGATGAAGTAAAACAGCTTAACACCGTGCTGGATGATATTAAACAAAAGCTTAATTCCACTGCTGATTTAAGGGCAATGGGCAAACATAACATGTAACATAATAATCGTTGATTTACCAAGGCTGTTCCTGCAGCCTTCTTTTTTTTCAGGATATTATATGTAAAAGGGCTGACAAAATAAAAACAATCCAATTTTTGAATGTTGTATGCAAAAACCGGGCTGGGAGTACAACTTTGATAACTGACTGTACTATAAAAAAATTAAAAGGACAGCAAATTTGTGGCACGAAACGCCCACAATATGCTGTCCTTTTATTATGAATTTTTCTCTTAATAAAACACCTTTTCCAGATACAGGCCCTGGGGAGGTGCCGTAGCTCCTGCCTGTTTTCTGTCCAGAGATTCCATTATCCTTTTAAAGTCCTTCACAGATTTCCAGCCTAGGCCCACGTTACCCAAAGTCCCCACAATATTCCGTACCATGTGATACAGGAAGCCATTGGCATGGAAGGTAAGCTCCAATATACGTCCCCCCTGCTGAACCTCCAGGGTTGCCTCATAAATAGTTCTCACCGGACTTACAGGAGGTCCACCGGCTGCCCTAAAAGCACTAAAGTCATGCTCTCCCATTATAAATTCCAAACAAGCCCTCATTGACTCTACATCCAGTTTTTTACGTATGTTCCAGCTGTAATTCCGCTCAAAGGGATCGGGAATATCCCCCTGTAAAATTCGGTACTTATAAATTTTGCTTACAGCACTGTGGCGGGCACTAAATTCCCTGTCTGCCTCCGCTGCTTCCAAAACCACAATATCGGGAGGAAGTATACTATTTACAGCTCTTGGCACCCTGTCCGTGGGGATGGATCCATCCGTAAAGAAGTTAACTACCTGTCCTCTGGCATGGACCCCAGCATCAGTGCGTCCGGATGCCGCCAGCTCCACCGTATCCCCAAAAACTTTCCGGAGCCTGTCCTCCAAAATGTTTTGCACTGCAATGGCGGGCGGATTCTGCCGCTGAAAGCCATTATAATTGGTACCGTCGTAGGCCACCGTCAGACGTATATTGCGCTTCCGCGCCTTCATTATTTCCTTATGCTCAGGCTTCATATTTCATCCTTCTACAAATTATTACAACAGAAACTGCACTATGATTAAAGTGATTAGGAATATACCAAAGATTCCCCCTGCCCAAAAATCTATGTCGTGAAGACGTTGCTGCTTCATGCGGGTTCTGTCCACACCTCCCTGATAGCATCTGGCTTCCATGGCAATTGCCAGTTCATCAGCCCTTCTGAAGGCCGAGATAAAAAGAGGAACCAGTACAGGTATCATTCCCTTGGCCCGTTGGAAAAAATTACCGTCGCCGATATCTGATCCCCTTGACTGCTGGGCCTTGATAATCTTGTCCGTTTCCTCCAACAGGGTAGGAATGAACCGCATGGCAATAGTCATCATCATAGCCAGCTCATGGGCAGGAAAGCCGATTTTTTTTAATGGTGACATTAGGGATTCCAAGGCATCTGTCAATTTCAGGGGAGAGGTGGTAAACATAAGCAATGATGATACTGCAATCATCAGCACAAGGCGCAGGCTGATGAAAAATCCCTGTATAATCCCCTCCTTTGTCATAGCAAAGGTCCACACCTTAAATATAGGGTCCCCCGGTGTGCTGAAAAGATGAATGGTAAAGGAAAAAAGAATAATCCACCACAATGGCTTTATGGATTTTAATACCATGCCCAAAGGCAGCCTGGACAAAATTACCGCCCCAATGGCTCCCCCAGTCATAATACCGTAATTAATATGATTATCAAAGAGAAAAATGGCCACAATATAAATGAACAGCAAAACTATTTTCACCCTGGCATCCATACTATGGAGAGGCGAGTTTCCCGGGAAAAACTGTCCCAGTGTTATATCAGTTAACATTTTCTCTGCCCCCTTAGTGCTTCCACAATTTCCTGTACCGCTTTTTCCATGGTATAAGCATCATTTCGTATGTTAAGACCATTTTTTGCCAATTCGTTCAAAATGGCTTTCACTTCCGGCAGTTCCAGCCCGGCTTTGCTTATTACCTCCTGCTGTGAAAAAGCTTCATCAGGAGGTGCCTCCAGGGTTATCTTGCCTTTATTAAGGATAATTACATTATCCGCATAGCTGGCAATGTTATCCATATTATGGGAAATCAGCACAATAGTTGTACCACTTTCCTTATGGAGCTTTCTGAACTTTTCCATAAGGGATTCACGCCCCTTTGGATCAAGACCTGCAGTAGGCTCATCCAGTACCAGGTACTTTGGTTTTAATGCCAGAATTCCCGCTATGGCAGCCCTACGTTTCTGTCCCCCACTGAGGTGAAAAGGAGATCGGTTAGCATACTTGTCATAATCAAGGCCTACAAAATCCATGGACTGCTTTACCCGTTCCATAGTTTCAACCTCGCCACAACCGATATTAACCGGTCCAAAGGCAATATCCTTGGCTACCGTCTCCTCAAAGAGCTGATATTCAGGGTACTGAAACACAATACCCACCTTGCGGCGGGCCTCTTTGGCCACAGCATTCTTTTTGCCAATGTCCACCCCATCAACCAGTACAGAGCCTGTATCCGGCTTTAAGAGTCCATTGAAATGTTGTATAAGAGTAGATTTGCCGGAGCCCGTATGGCCAGCTATGGCTGTTATCTTTCCCTCAGGAATTGTAATACTGATATTATCAAGAGCTAAACGTTCAAAGGGCGTTCTGGGCATATATGTATATGATATATTTTTTAATTCTATTGACATAATGCCCTCACCAAATCCTCTGTGTTAATAATTGACTCATCTATTCTGACACCCTTCTGCTGCAGTCGGTAGGCAATTTCCGCTGCCATAGGCACCGCCAGTCCGCGTTTTTTCATAGCTCCAATATCCCTGAATATTTCCCTTGGTGTACCGCTGGCCACCAGATGCTTCTGATCCATGACAAATATTCTGTCAGCCAGTGCAGCTTCTTCCATAAAGTGGGTGATGTAAATGGTAGTAATCCCCCGTTCCTTATTTAGCCGCGAAACCGTATCCATGACCTCATGACGTCCTCTTGGATCCAGCATGGCTGTAGGCTCGTCCAATACAAGGCATCTGGTATTCATTGCCAGTGCCCCGGCTATGGCCACACGCTGTTTTTGCCCTCCTGATAGATGATGGGGGGAAAAATATCGAAATTCCTCCATATCCACCGCCCTAAGAGCCGCCGTTACATTACGGCGTATTTCATGGGGATCCAGACCGATATTTTCTGGGCCAAACCCCACATCATCCTCCACAATAGCAGCAATGATCTGATTATCCGGATTCTGAAAAACCATACCAATCTGCTTTCTGATATCATAAGTCAGAATCTCATCAGCTGTATCCATGCCATCCACCAGACACTTACCAGTTGATGGCACCAAAAGGCCATTAAAATGCTTGGCCAGGGTGGACTTTCCGGAACCGTTTGTGCCCAGTATAGCCACAAACTCTCCTTCTTCGATATTTATATTAACATTCTCAACTGCCAGCAGCTCATTTTCCATACCAGCATTATAAATGTGTGTTAAATCAATGCATTCAATAAAACTCATGCTAAACACCTCTAAGTTAATATTATAAGATATTTGTATGGTCAACGCAATAAACCGTAATGGTTAACCATAAATCATAATTGTTAATAATTGATTGTGTAAACTATAAGACTTTTTATTTATGGTGTATATTATATAGGTAATTTGTCTTGACTAAGTATCTTGTTAACTTTAAAATTAACAGTGGATTATGTTTTTTAACCATGGTTATAAATAATGAATGATAAATCATTTTGCCTAAATAACTATGACCTTGGTAGGAATCATGTCTGAAGAGGAATAAGGCATAGGATTATTATGCCGCAACAAGGAAAGGACGAGGGAATTGAAAAATTTAATGGGTCAGAAACGTCTTCGCCGTTTTGTAACACTAGGTATAGCTTGTGTTAGTGCGGCAACAGTTTATGGTGCATCGCCTTCACTGGTGTATGCAGCAGTAAATGACCAGATTGAGCAGACTGTGGGGCAGGATAAGGCCAAGGAAGAACTTGACCAGGCAAAGAAGAATGTTGAAAAAGATACTGCCCAAGCAGTTCGACCTGATAAGGTAACTGTACCAGTCACCTCTGTATCCGTGGAAGGAACAAACGGGTTGGACGAAGATGCCATCCGCACCTTGGTGCCTGAATTAAATAAGAAACAGATTAACATTCACGAATTGTCCAAGCAGATTCAGTTGTTAAATGATACTGGTGCAGCCAAGGTTGGTGCTACTTTTGTTTCTAATCAGGATGGAACTTTTGCTGTAAAGGTTGCCAATGAGGACAAGAAGCATGACAAATATGGGATTAGCTTCAGCAATACCGGTAACGAGTATTCCGGTGATTGGCGTACTACCTTAAGCTATGTAAACAATAATACTTTTGGACACGCAGATACCTTTGGCGCAGCCTTCATTACTTCACCAGACAATCATTTCAGCGATGTAAAAATGGGTGCTGTTTCTTATCGTACGTTACTACCAAAGGCCAATGGTGCATTAACATTTAATGCCAGCATTTATGATATTAATCAGGATGAAGCACCTATTATTGTCACCAGCGGTTTGATTAACAGTCAGAGTGCTGGTAAAGGCTTTAATACCGGACTTCATTACCAGCATTACCTTGCATACACATCCCGTGAGAAGGATATCATTGATTTCGGTATAGACTACCGCTCCGTACGCACCGATGGTCTTTTAACCACTGGTCCTGCAACTCTCGGTAACCAGAAAGAGGACTATAACGTAAAAACTGCTTCCTTGAGTTTCCTGCATAATAATCGGGATACTAATCATTCTCTTTCCTACAATGTTGGTATCGTTACTAACTTTGGCGGCAGTGATGCTTCTTACAACCGTAATTGGGCGGGTCCTGGCTTTGGCAGATATGATGACCATTTTGTACTTTATCAAGGGGGCGTAAACTACCAGATAAAGAGCAAATCCGATTGGATTTTCGGTGCCCGTATGCACGGTCAGTACACTACCAACAATCTTGTTGGACTTATGCAGATTGGTGCCGGTGGCATGAACACAGTTCGTGGATTCAGTAACAGCATCAGTGCAGATACTGGTGTTGTAGGCAGTGTTGAAGTATTCACTCCGGAATTTGTACCAAATTCCCGTTTTGTTGTATTCAGCGATTATGGCAACCTTACAAACAACCGAGATAGAGCTGCCTTCCACTGTGCCAGCTTGGCTTCTGTTGGTATAGGTTATCGTTATACGGATACCAAGCACGGTATCACTTTGGCCATTGATTATGCCAAGGTAGTCAACGATTTGGACAGTACCCTGACCAACACCAATAACCATAAGAGATGGAATGTAATGCTTAACATGAGCTTCTAAGGAGGGAACATAATGAAATTTAATCGTAAAATTCGTACGGCGGCACTGGCTACCATGATTGCCTTATCCCTGTCCAGCACCTGCTTTGCAGACGCCACTGGGGGTAATGTTACCATGGGTAATGTCACTATAGATTCCACTAACTATAATACTGGAGCTAGTGGCATTGATGTTACCGGTGCTACTGCTTCTTTTAAGGTCTATGAAAACAGTATCATCAATTGGGATTCTTTCAGTGTAAAGAATGGCCAAGCCTTCCATTTTGATACTAATGGTGGTGCTTTACTTAATAGAGTTACCGGTACTGACATTTCCTCAATTCTTGGTACTTTAACCCAGACTGGCGGCAACCCGCTGTTTATTGTAAATCCTAATGGTATTTTAGTTGGTGGTGGTGCTTCTATTAATGCCAGTGCTCTGGTGCTTTCCACTTTGGCCATCAATGATGCCAATTTCATTAATAGTGTTACTTCTGGTCAGACTGGTACTTTTGCCACTGATACGAATAAAGGTGCTGGAAAACTGACCGTTGAAAAAGGGGCCAGCGTTAATATTGATGACATCCTAATTATGGCCGGTGGTACTGTAGAAGTTGCTGATGGCGTAACCTTCACTACCAACGGAAATGATAATAACTCTATGATTCAAATTGCTGCTGCTGATAGTATGACAGTTAAGGATACAGATGATGTACATGACAAAATTTCCAGTATAAATGTTACTAAGAATAATACAGTAGCATTCCATGGCACTTTTAATAATGCCAGCGAGAATAGCATTGGAAACACCAATTTACATGTGAATGGCGGTACAGTAAATATGGATAACGCCAAAATTAATATGAATGAACGGTCTGAAACTTACATTATTGCTGGTAATACTCAAGAAGGTTTATCAGCAACTGCAGACAATAAGGTTACCGCGACTAATCTGACTATATCTGGTGGAAAAGCTGACGTTATCGCTGGTGGACACGTTCAACTGAACAATTCTGATATTACTATGTCCAGGAAAGATGGAGACATTAACATTTATGCTGGGCAAGAGATTAAGGCCGACAAAAATGGTGATCACCGAATGTTGACTCAGGCTAGTAAAGACAATGTTGTTTCTTTAAACAATACCATCATTTCTGGCACAAACAATGAAACAGTTATTGATGCTGGGGCAATTTCACTAAATAACAGCACCGTATCTAATAGAGACACCATATCTATGCATGCTGTTTCCGCTTTGGGTAATAACGGATCGACTGCTACTGCCAACGCATCCAATGCTATTGAGGTCAAAGACAGTTATGTAACAGGAAAGGAACTTTATCTTATTGCTGGTAAGATAAATGTAGAAAACTCCATTATTTCTGCTTCCGACAAAATTATGACAATTACTGCCAACGAGATTACTGCTGAAGATACAGAAAATGGCGTGACTATCAAAAATATCAAGAGTGATTCTTCCAACACTCAAACCAAAGATGAAAAATCTCTTATTGAAGGCACAGTTATTTCTGGTAGCACTCCATGGACTACAATAACTGAAAATTCAAGTCAACCACAAAACAACAACCAGGAGCAGAATTCCTCCTTCACCGCTGATGATGTTCAGAATATCAAGAATGGCCAATCTGCGATGCAGTACCTTTTAAACAACAACACTACCGATACCATACAGCAGGCCACCATCAAATTGGTTGACGTTATTAATGACAGTAATATTTCTGGCCGTGCCAAGGCAGCTACCGTTCTCGGCATGCTTGACCAAGTTAATAGAAATGGTAATCTTACCGATACAGAAAAGAAGGCTCTGCAGTTGACTATAATTAACTCATATACCCCTACTGCTACTGCGGTAAAGCAGAATGAGACTAATACGGTTGAAGATGGCAAAACCGTATCTGTTGAAACTGTAGATACTGCTACTATGCAGAATGCTACAAGTGCCGGTGAAGCTGCCAATGATGTAAGTGTTGACACCTCTGCTTTAAACTAAGCCAATAGTTTAAACAAAAATAATCTCAAATAAAAGAAGCTGGAATCATATTAATTGATTCCAGCTTCTTTTTTGCAATTAATAATATACTAGGATAAACAAAAAAGAGACATTCCATAAGGAATGTCTCTTTCATATGTCTTAGCTGTAAATTACTTTACCAGCTCAAGGATAACCATTGGAGCTGCGTCACCACGACGTGGGCCCAGCTTCAGGATACGGGTATAGCCGCCCTGACGATCCTTGCACTGCTCAGCGATTTCACCGAACAGCTTTCTAACAACATCTTCATCAGCAAGCTGAGCAAGAGCCTGACGACGAGCAGCCAAATCACCGCGCTTAGCGAGAGTGATGAGCTGTTCTGCAAGGCCGCTGATCTCCTTGGCCTTAGCCTCGGTAGTCTCAATGCGCTCATGCTTGAAGAAGGAAGTCAGAATGCTCTTGAACAGTGCCTTACGAGCACTGGAGTTACGACCTAATTTTCTGTAAGCCATTTATTTCCCTCTTTCCTATATCTTAATCTCGAAATGTCAATCAGTCATCTGCCAAATCATCGGCAGATCCATCATTTTCCTTAAGTGACAGGCCCAGTTCCTGGAGCTTGTTCTTGATTTCCACCAAGGACTTGTTACCAAGATTACGAACCTTCATGATTTCAGCCTCAGTCTTGTTGATGAGGTCACGAACTGTCTTGATTTCAGCTCTCATCAGACAGTGATAAGAACGAACAGTAAGCTCAAGTTCCTCAACCTTTTTGTCAAGAATTGGAGCATCAGTCATGTCAGCGCCCACAGCAGCAGCCTCTGAGGCCTCTGCAGTAGCAGCCGGCTTAGTATCAATAATCAGATTGCTGAAGAGCTTCAGTCTTGCAATCAGGATACCTGCTGCCTTGCTGACAGCCTCCTCCGGAGTAATGGAACCATCAGTCCAAACCTCCATTGTAAGCTTGTCATAATCGACAGTATCACCCACACGGGTATCTTCAACTCTGTAGTTAACACGACGAACAGGGGAGAAAATAGAGTCAATAGGAATCTCACCAATAGACTGATCAGGTTTCTTGTTCTTGTCACCCGGAACATAGCCAAGACCATGCTCTACAGTCATCTCTATATTCAGCGAACCTGTCTCGTTAACAGTTGCGATATGCAGATCCGGGTTAAGAATCTCAATATCAGCATCGTGAATAATATCAGCTGCTGTTACTTCCTTCTCACCCTTTACCTCGATGCGGATTGTCTTAGGTTCATCGCTGTGCATCTTAAGGCAGAGCTCCTTAAGGTGAAGGATGATGTTGGACACATCATCACGAACACCTGGAACAGTGGAGAACTCATGCAACACGCCATCAATCTTGATAGCGGTAATTGCTGCACCTTGTAAAGAGGACAGGAGAATGCGGCGGAGACTGTTACCAAGGGTAATGCCATAGCCACGCTCCAAAGGCTCGCAGATAAACTTACCATAGCGGCCGTCCTCACTGATTTCCTCTATCTGAATCTCAATCTTCTGCTTGTCGATTTCGATCATCTGGAATTGCCCTCCTCAATAAATCAATGCATATATGTACAAATACGACAATTAATACACAGATATTATTTGGAGTACAACTCGACGATTGCCTGGCTGTCAACAGGAATATCGAAATCATCAGCAGCTGGGAATCTGTTGATGGTGCCGGTAAAGTTGTCGGAACCTACAGTAATCCATGCTGGAACGCTAAGAGCGCTATTGGACTCAGCCAGCTCCTTGAAGAAAGCGTTGGAGCGAGCCTTTTCGGAAACTGCTACAACATCATTTACATCAACAAGAGCGGATGGAATGTCCAGACGCTTGCCGTTCAGGGTGATATGACCATGACGAACGAGCTGACGAGCCTGCTTACGGGTGGAAGCAAGACCAAGACGGAATACTACGTTGTCGATTCTTCTCTCGAGAAGGCTGATGAGGTTATCACCAGTGATACCCTGCATTTTCTTAGCCTTGTTATAGTAAGAACGGAACTGCTTCTCCAGTACACCGTAAATGAACTTTGCCTTCTGCTTTTCCTTCAGCTGAACACCGTACTCGGAAACCTTGCCGCGGGTACGACGTGGCTGACGGTTGGAACTCTTATTCAGACCAATAACACCTGGCTCGATACCGAGGGAACGGCATCTCTTCAGTGCTGGTACTCTATCAATTGCCATTTAGTTTGCACCTCCCATTATACTCTTCTACGCTTTGGTGGACGGCAACCATTGTGAGGAATTGGGGTAACATCCTTAATCATGCTAACCTCAAGACCAGTTGCCTGCAGGGAACGGATTGCAGCCTCACGGCCAGCACCAGGACCCTTAACGTAAACATCAACCTGCTTCAAGCCATGCTCCATAGCAGCCTTTGCAGCAACCTCTGCTGCCATCTGAGCTGCAAATGGAGTGCTCTTTCTGGAGCCACGGAAACCAAGTCCGCCAGCGCTTGCCCAGGAAAGTGCATTACCGTTCTTGTCGGTCAAGGTAACGATAGTATTATTAAAGGTGGAGCTGATATGAGCAACACCAAATTCGATATTTTTACGGTCCTTCTTCTTAGGACGTACAGATTTCTTAACTGCCACTCTCTAGCCCTCCTTATTTCTTCTTACCAGCAACAGCCTTTTTAGGGCCTTTACGGGTACGTGCATTATTCTTTGTGTTCTGTCCGCGTACAGGAAGACCCATACGATGACGACGACCACGATAGCAGCCGATCTCAACGAGTCGCTTTATGTTAAGGGACTGCTCACGACGAAGGTCACCCTCTACTACTACCTGCTTATCAATGATATCACGAAGCTTAATAACCTCATCTTCGCTCAAATCACGGGTACGAGTATCTGGGTTAACACCAGTCTCCTTTAAAATCTTCTGAGAAGTGGTAAGACCAATACCATAGATATATGTTAATGCGATCTCAATTCTCTTATCACGTGGCAAATCTACACCGGCAATACGTGCCATACATCAAGCACCTCCTTCTTAATTATCCTTGTCTCTGTTTATGTTTTGGGTTCTCGCAAAT
Organism: Anaerovibrio sp. RM50; assembly: GCF_000622005.1. Classification (GTDB taxonomy): domain Bacteria; phylum Bacillota; class Negativicutes; order Selenomonadales; family Selenomonadaceae; genus Anaerovibrio. The sequence goes on from NZ_KK211383.1 coordinate 24,740, forward strand.
AACCATTACACGACCCTTACGCTTAATAACCTTGCATTTTTCACAAATTGGTTTAACCGATGGTTTAACTTTCATTGCGTTATGCCCCTTTCATGTACTATCCTTGATTACTCAAAGATTATTTAAAACGATAGGTGATACGGCCACGAGTTAAATCATAAGGTGTCAGCTCAATAGTGACCTTATCCCCTGGCAGAATGCGTATAAAATTCATTCGAATCTTACCGGAAACATGCGCCAAGACAACATGACCGTTCTCCAACTCCACCTGGAACATTGCATTTGGCAGTGCTTCCAGGACTTTACCTTCAACTTCAATTACATCTTGTTTAGACATAAGTGGTATTGCTCCTTAGTGTCATAACCTAGGAAAGGTGGCCGCAGGAGCGGCCCCATTTTCCGGCATCACAGCTTTCGCTGCACGATTCTTCTATAATAATTCGGTAGTACCAGGCAAAATGCCTGTCATAACTCTTAAGCCTTCAGCGCATCAACCATGTCACTGAAAACTTTGTCGATAGCCTGACGTCCATCAATCTCTAAGTATAAACCAGCTTTCTGGTAATAGTCAATCAATGGTTTTGTCTGAGCTTCGTATACTGACAACCGATTCTTCATAGTTTCCTCGGTGTCATCTGCTCTCTGATAAAGCTCGCCGCCACACTCATCACACTTGCCTTCAACCTTTGATGGACTAAACTTAATGTGGAAAGTGGCACCACAACTCTTGCAGATTCTGCGACCTACTGCTCTCTCAACGAGATCAGAGGAAGGAACAGTGATATTAACAACGCTCTTCAAGCTAAGACCCAACTCAGCCAAAATCTTGGTGAGGGCATCAGCCTGATCAACTGTACGAGGAAAACCATCCAAAATGAAACCCTTCTTGCAATCGTCCTGAGCAAGACGCTCGCGGACAATACCAATAGTAATTTCATCTGGAACAAGGTTTCCGGCATCAATACATGCCTTCGCCTGCTTTCCGAGCTCAGTACCCTCCTTGATAGCGGCGCGGAACATGTCGCCAGTGGAAATATGTGGAATACCAAACTCTTTCACCAGGTTAGCAGCCTGAGTGCCTTTTCCGGCACCCGGAGGGCCCATTAAAAGTAAATGCATTTAATTAATCCTCCTAATTCATAAAACCTTGGTAATGACGCATAACCACCATGGACTCTATCTGCTTCATGGTGTCAAGGCCAACGCCTACAACAATCAGCAGAGCAGTTCCACCAAAGTTTACACCTTCAAGATGAGTTGCAGATGCAATAAAGGTTGGAAGAACAGCCACAAGAGCCAGGAACAACGCGCCAGCAAGCGTAATTCGAGTCATGACATAATCTAAATATACTGCCGTTGGCTCACCCGGACGAATGCCCGGGATAAAACCACCGTATTTTTTCAGATTCTCTGCCATATCCGATATCTTTACAGTAACCGCGGTGTAGAAATACGTGAAGAAGATAATCAACAGTGCATAAACTGTTGTTTGTAGCGGTGTACCCCACGCAAAATACCCGGCAATAGTTTTTACCCAGGGGATATCAATAAACTGGGCAATAGTTACTGGAAACATCAGCACGGATGACGCAAAGATTATTGGAATAACTCCCGCAGTGTTAACCTTAAGCGGGATATGACTGGACTGTCCGCCATAGGATCTATGACCAACAACCCTCTTCGCATAAGATACTGGAACCCGGCGATAAGCTGTGTGAATTGCAACAACGAACACAATCATCGCTACAGCAATCACTGCGAAGAAGAAAACATTAATATAAGTAATGGTTCCTGTCTGTAAGTAATTATAAATCTTTCCAATGTTGTTTGGCAACGCAGCAACTATACCGGCGAAAATGATCAGTGAGATACCATTTCCTACGCCGTTGGCAGTTATCTGCTCACCAAGCCACATGAGGAAAACTGTTCCTGCTGTCAGTGTAATCGCAATAATGAGTATTGACACTGGACCAGGATTTAGGATAGCCTGCTTCAAGCCTATGGACATACCCAGGGCCTGTAAGAAGGCAAGTAATACTGTGAAATATCTTGTAACCTTGGTGGTTTTTTTATAGCCTTCCTGACCTTCCTTTGACCACTGCTCCAATGTTGGTACAACCACATTTAAGAGCTGAATGATAATGGAAGCGTTAATATAAGGCGTAATACTCATAGCAAATACGGAGAACTTACTGAGAGCACCACCGGAGAACATATCCAGTAAACCGAAAAGACTGCCATTGTTGAACAGTGATTCGATCGCTGAAGGATCTACACCTGGAACAGGAATATGAGTACCCATTCTGAAGATGGCGAACATAATCAGCGTAAAAGTGATCTTTGCCCGTAGCTCCGGAATCTTAACGATATTAGAGAGAGCTGATAACAAATCAGATCACCTCAACTTTTCCACCTGCTGCAGTAATCTTTTCTTCTGCGGACTTGGTGAAGCCGTTGGCTACAACAGTCAGCTTCTTGGTGAGCTCACCGTTGCCAAGAATGCGAACACCATCGCGAACGTTCTTCAGGATACCAGCCTCAATCAATGCAACAGCATCAACAGTAGCACCATCCTCAAAACGGTTCAGAGTCTCAACATTAACCTCTGCATAAACGTTAGCAAAGATGTTCTTGAAACCGCGCTTTGGTAATCTACGATATAAAGGCATCTGACCGCCCTCGAAACCAGTGCGAACGCCGCCGCCGGAACGGGACTTCTGACCCTTCTGGCCTCTGCCGGAAGTCTTACCATTACCGCTGCCCAGACCACGACCAACGCGGAAAGCGTTCTTGCGGGAACCAGGAGCTGGAGATAATTCATTTAACTTCATCTTTTAAGTGCACCTCCTTGAATCTCAAGCCTGCTCTTCAACAGTTACGAGATGCTCTACCTTGTGGATCTGACCACGGAGAGACTCGCTGTCTGGAAGCTCAACTGAGGAATTTAACTTCTTAAGTCCTAATGCTTTAATAGTAGCACGCTGAGTAGCTGGTCTACCGATCAGACTTCTGGTAAGAGTAATTTTTAAATTTGCCATTTCAAAACCCTCCTTAACCTAAAAGTTCCTGTACGGTCTTACCGCGAAGCTCAGCTACCTTCTCAGCCTGCTTCAGCTGCTCAAGACCCTTCAAGGTTGCACGAACCATGTTATTAGGATTGGAAGAACCAAGGGACTTGGTCAAAATATCCTTAATACCAGCAAGCTCGAGAACTGCACGAGCTGGGCCACCAGCGATAACACCAGTACCTTTTGCAGCTGGCTTCATCAGTACACGGCCTGCACCGAAAATACCAATCATCTCATGTGGGATAGTAGTACCCTTCAGAGAAACATCAATAAGGTTCTTCTTGGCGTCTTCAACGCCCTTGCGAATTGCCTCTGGAACCTCTGCAGCCTTACCCAGGCCTGCACCAACCTGACCCTTCTCATTACCAACAACAACAAGTGCGCTGAAGGAGAAGCGACGGCCGCCCTTAACAACCTTGGCAACTCTATTAATATATACAACTTTTTCCTGGAACTCAGGAGTCTCGTTGTCCATTCTAGCCATCTATGTACCTCCTTTACAAATATTAGAATTTCAAGCCAGCTTCACGAGCGGCTTCAGCAAGTGCTGCAACACGGCCATGATATACATAACCACCACGGTCGAAAACTACCTCGGTAATGCCCTTCTCAAGAGCACGCTTGGCAACTGCCTCGCCAACTGCCTTGGCAGCCTCAATATTACCACCGTAGTTCTGGAAATCCTTATCCTTTGTGCTGGCAGATACGAGAGTAACACCATTAACATCGTCGATAACCTGAGCGTAAATGTTGCTCAAGCTGCGGAAAACGTTAAGACGTGGTCTCTCAGCAGTACCGGAAATATGATTGCGTACACGCAGGTGACGCTTCTGACGAGCTTTATTTCTATCTTCCTTAACAAACACTGTCGGTTACTCCTTTCTGGTTATTATTTCTTACCCTTGGCGCCAGCCTTACCTACCTTGCGGCGGATGTGCTCGCCCTCGTACTTGATACCCTTGCCCTTATATGGCTCTGGTCTTCTGTAGTCGCGAACCTTAGCTGCGATAGCGCCAACAACTTCCTTGTCAATACCGTTTACAACGATCTTGGTAGGATTTGGTACCTCGAAAACGATACCAGTAGGTGGCTCAACAATAACTGGGTGAGAGAAACCCAGAGACAGGTTCAGGTTCTTGCCCTGGAGCTGTGCTCTGTAACCAACACCATTGATCTCAAGAGTCTTTGCGTAACCCTCAGTTACACCAACAACCATGTTGTTGATCAGGGTACGGGTAAGACCATGGAGAGATCTGTGATCTTTATTATCTGAAGGACGCTCTACAGTGAGTACACCGTCCTCTAATTTAATATTCATATCCTGGCTGAAAGAACGAACTAATTCACCCTTTGGGCCCTTTACGGTAACCTTATTGCCATCCTCAATCTTAACGTTTACGCCAGCTGGGATAGTAATAGGTGCTCTACCAATTCTAGACATCTGTACACCTCCTGACTTCTAAATAATTACCAAACGTAAGCTACAACCTCGCCGCCGAGACCAGCCTTGCGAGCATTCTTATCGCTCATGATTCCCTTGGAAGTGGAAATGATGGCGATACCCAAACCACCGAGAACTCTAGGGAGCTCAGCAGCCTTTGCATACTGGCGCAGGCCTGGCTTGGAAATACGCTTAATACCAGTAATTACCTTCTCACGGTTAGGACCGTACTTCAGGGATACAGTGATTACACCCTGCTTACCATCCTCAGTGAAAGTGAAGTCATTGATGAAGCCCTCTTCCTTAAGAACGCCAGCGATGGCCTTCTTAATGTTGGAACCAGGAATCTCAACCTTTTCATGATAAACGGAGTTTGCATTACGCAAACGAGTCAACATATCTGCAATAGGATCAGTCATTACCATTTAAACCGATATCCTCCTTTCATTTTCGCCTTTAAGTTACCAGCTAGCCTTGGTTACGCCAGGAATGGCACCCTTGTAGCTCTGCTCTCTGAAACAAATACGGCACATATCGAACTTTCTGATATAACCGTGCGGACGACCGCAAATCTTACATCTGTTGTACTTGCGAACAGGGAACTTTGGTTCCTTGCTCCACTTTTCAATCATTGCCTTCTTGGCCACAGTCAGTACCTCCTTCTTTACGCTTTAAAAGGCATACCCATGAGCTTCAAGAGCTCGCGAGCTTCCTCATCAGTCTTGGCAGTTGTTACAACTACGATATTCATACCGCGGAGCTTGTCAATCTTATCATACTCAATTTCAGGGAAAATGAGCTGCTCCTTCAGGCCGATTGCGTAGTTACCGCGACCGTCGAAAGAATTGGAACCGATACCACGGAAGTCACGAACGCGTGGAAGTGCAACATTCATGAACTTGTCGAGGAACTGATACATGCGAACGCCGCGAAGAGTAACCTTTGCGCCGATTGGCATGCCCTGACGAAGCTTCCAGGCAGCCAGAGATTTCTTTGCTCTGGTGAGAATTGGCTTCTGGCCTGCGATAATAGTCAAATCATTTACAGCGGAGTCAAGAGCCTTAGGATTACCTACAGCCTCACCAACACCCATGTTAATGATAATCTTAGAGATTTTTGGGAGCTCCATAACATTCTTATAACCGAACTTTTCGGTCAGAGCAGGAACTACCTCTTTAATGTACTTTTCCTGTAATCTATCCACTAGATGGTCCTCCTTTCCTTATTATTTGGTCTGGTCTATAACTTCGCCGCACTTCTTGCAGGCGCGTACAGACTTACCATTTACATCCTTGTGAGCAATACGGGTAGCCTTGCCACATGCTGGGCATACGAGCATAACCTTTGCTGCGAACATAGGAGCCTCTTTAACAAGGATGCCACCCTGTGGGGCACTCTGATTAGGCTTAGTGTGACGCTTAACCTTGTTAACGCCCTCAACTACAACCTTATTCTTCTTAGGCAGAGCCTGGATAACCTTGCCCTGCTTGCCTTTATCTTTGCCGGACAATACCAGAACGGTATCGCCCTTCTTTACATGCAGTTTTGTAATGGACAAAATAGCACCTCCTAACTATCAAAGAACTTCTGGAGCCAGGGAAACGATCTTCATGAAGTCTTTATCACGAAGCTCTCTTGCAACTGGTCCAAAAATACGGGTTCCTCTTGGAGTCTTATCCTCCTTGATAATTACGGCAGCGTTCTCGTCGAAACGAATGTAAGAACCATCGCTGCGACGCTGGCCCTTCTTGCTGCGAACTACAACGGCCTTAACAACGTCACCCTTCTTTACCATACCGCCAGGGGATGCAGATTTTACTGCAGCCACAATAATATCACCAATGTTGGCATACTTGCGATAAGAACCGCCAAGAACACGGATGCACATAATTTCCTTAGCACCGGTGTTGTCGCCAACATTGAGTAAAGTCTGTTGCTGAATCATCAGTTAACCTCCTCAACCAGAATTTCCATCATCAGGAAATTATTTAGCTTTCTCTACGATCTCTACAAGTCTCCAACGCTTATCCTTGGAAAGTGGACGGGTTTCCATAATGGAAACAGTGTCACCAATGTGAGCCTCGTTATTTTCATCATGGGCCTTGAACTTAACAGTCTTCTTAACGGCCTTCTTGTATAATGCATGCTGCTCGATGTCAAGAACTGCTACTACAATAGTCTTGTCCATCTTGTCGCTTACTACTTTACCAATTTTAGTCTTGCGTTCATTTCTTTCGCTCATTAGGGAGCCTCCTTTCATCTGCATATCAATTCGATTAATTAAGCATTAGCCTGTTCAGTCTGTACAGTCTTAATACGGGCAATAGTCTTCTTTACTTCCTTGATACGCATTGGGTTCTCCAACTGGCCAGTAGCGAGCTGGAAACGGAGGTTAAATAACTCCTCTTTGAGAGAAGCAAGTTTCTGGTTAAGTTCCTCAGCGCTCAAATCACGAATTTCATTAACCTTCATTTACTTCACCGCCCTCTGCTTCTAAATCTTCACGAACTACGAACTTTGTCTTGATTGGAAGCTTGTGGCCTGCAAGACGCATAGCCTCAGCAGCTACCTCACGAGAAACGCCGTCCATTTCGAACATTACACGGCCTGGCTTAACTACTGCTACCCAGTACTCTGGTGAACCCTTACCGGAACCCATACGAGTCTCAGCAGGCTTTGCAGTTACAGGCTTGTCAGGGAAAATCTTGATCCAAACCTTACCGCCACGCTTAATGTAACGAGTCATAGCAATACGGGCTGCCTCAATCTGTCTGTTAGTGATCCATGCTGGCTCGAGAGCTACAAGACCATACTCACCATGAGAAACCTTGTTACCACGCTGAGCCTTACCCTTCATGCGACCACGGAACTGTTTACGATATTTTACTCTCTTTGGTAATAACATTAAGCTTCGCTCCCTTCAACAGCAGCAACAGGCTGCTTTCTCTCAGGAAGAACCTCACCCTTGAAGATCCAAACCTTGATACCGATACGGCCATAAGTGGTAGCTGCCTCTGCAGTACCATAGTCGATGTCAGCTCTCAGAGTATGAAGAGGAATGGAACCCTCACGATAGGATTCGCTGCGTGCGATTTCAGCGCCGCCGAGACGACCGGAGCACATAATCTTAATACCCTTTGCACCAAGACGCATAGTACGGCCTACAGCCTGCTTCATAGCACGACGGAAGGCGATACGACGCTCCAGGGAGCCTGCAATATTTTCAGCTACCAGAGTTGCATCCATGTCTGGATTCTTAATCTCTTCAATGCTGATGTCTACATTGCTGTTAGTGAACTTCTTGAGACCAGCCTTGATCTGCTCAATGCCGGAACCACCGCGGCCGATTACCATACCTGGCTTTGCAGTGTGGATAGTCAGCTTAAGACGGTTCTTAGAACGCTCAGTCTCAATCTTGGAAACGCCGGAGCTCTGAAGAAGGTTCTTCAGGTAACGGCGAATTTTAATATCTTCATGCAGATTAGCTGCATAATCTTTGCCAGCATACCACTTAGCATCCCAAGTCTTTACGATGCCAAGTCTTATACCATGTGGATTTACTTTCTGACCCAAGTTTATAACCTCCTTTTATTACTTTTCGTCTACTGCTACAGTGATGTGGGAAGAACGCTTCAAAATCTTGAAGGCCTGACCACGGGAACGCGGATGAATACGCTTCATGGTTGGTCCCTGATCAACGAAACAAGAAGACACATAGAGGTTATCAACATTCATATCAAAGTTGTTCTCAGCGTTTGCTACTGCAGACTTGAGAACCTTTTCTATAGCTTCAGCACCAACTTTTGGTGTGAACTTTAAAATCGCAAATGCATCAGCAACGCTCTTGCCACGGATAAGATCCATAACTACGCGTACCTTGCGAGGTGCAATGCGAACATATTTAGCAACTGCTTTTGCTTCCACAGAGGAATCCTCCTTTCAAAATCTTATCTAAGACCGGTCTTTCTCTCTTCACCGGCATGACCCTTGAATGTACGAGTTGGTGCAAATTCACCAAGCTTATGGCCAACCATGTCCTCAGTTACATAAACTGGAACGTGCTTGCGGCCATCGTGTACAGCGATAGTGTGACCAACGAAAGTTGGCAGAATAGTTGAGCTTCTGGACCAGGTCTTTACGACCTTCTTGTCGTTAGCTGCATTCAGGGCATCAATCTTCTTAGTTAAGCTTTCATGAACATAAGGTCCCTTTTTTACTGATCTTGACAATTTATATCCTCCTTCCGGTGATTATCTCTTATTTGGTACGGCCTTTAACGATTAACTTATCAGAAGCCTTCTTACGGCGGGTCTTGGCACCCATAGCGCACTTACCCCATTTAGTAACAGGATGCTTGCGGCCAACTGGGGAACGACCCTCACCACCACCATGTGGATGGTCATTAGGGTTCATAGCTACACCGCGGTTCTCTGGGCGGATACCCAACCAGCGGTTACGGCCAGCCTTACCAATAGTGATGTTCATATGCTCGGCATTGCCAACTACACCGATAGTTGCACGGCAGTTAACATGTACCTTGCGCATTTCACCGGATGGCATACGAAGGGTTGCATAGTCACCCTCAATTGCCATGAGCTGTGCAGAAGCACCAGCGGAACGAACCAGCTGAGCACCCTTGCCAATCTTCAGTTCAACATTGTGAACCTCGGTACCTACTGGAATGTTCTTTAATGGGAGACAGTTACCTGGCTTGATGTCGGCATCAGGACCGGACTCAACCACGTCTCCAACCTTAAGACCGTTAGGAGCGATAATGTAACGCTTCTCACCGTCTACATAATTTAAAAGTGCAATACGGGCACTGCGGTTTGGATCGTACTCGATGGTAGCAACCTTAGCTGGAATACCATCCTTGGTACGCTTGAAATCGATAATACGATATAAACGCTTATGGCCGCCGCCCTGATGACGAACGGTCAATCTACCCTGCTGATTACGGCCACCGTGCTTCTTCAGACGCTCAACGAGGGACTTCTCAGGCTTATCAGTAGTGATTTCATCAAAAGATGCTACAGTCATGAATCTTCTGCCTGCAGAATATGGTTTAAAACTCTTTACTGCCACTTAATTAACCTCCTTTTCCCTTATCTTACGCTTCGAAGAACTCGATGGTTTCGCCAGCTGCAAGTTTAACAATAGCTTTCTTAAAGTCACGACGCTTTCCAACGAAGCGACCCATACGCTTTTTCTTACCTTCAACGTTGATGGTATTTACACCAGCAACCTTTACGTTGAAGATGGTAGAAACTGCCTTGGCAATTTCAATCTTGTTGGCAGCCTTTGCTACCTCAAATACATATTTGCCCTCAGCCATGAGAGTAGTGCTCTTTTCAGTAATGAGAGGGCGAATGATAATATCACGTGCTTCCATTATGCGTATACCTCCTCAATACGAGCGATGGCATCCTTAGTGATGAACAGCTTGTCAGCGTTCAGGATGTCAAATACATTCAGGCCGATAGTGTTAATGGTCTTAACACCTGGGATATTACGGGAAGACTTGTCAACGTTCTCTGCATAGTCTGCAGTAACGATGAGAGCCTTGTTATCTACACTGAAGCTCTCCAGCATCTTAACAACTTCCTTGGTCTTAGGAGCGTCGAAGTTAATGCTGTCGAGAACTACGATTTCACCATTAGCAACCTTGTCAGACAGAGCGCACATGATAGCAAGGCGACGCTGCTTACGAGGCATGCTGAATGCGTAGGAACGTGGGGATGGACCGAATACGGTACCGCCACCTACCCAAATTGGGGAACGGGTGGAACCACTGCGTGCACGGCCAGTACCCTTCTGCTTCCAAGGCTTACGGCCACCGCCGCGAACCATGCTGCGGGTCTTGGTAGCATGATTGCCAAGACGCTGGGAAGCAAGCTGCATAACTACAGCCTGATGTACCAGACCTGCGTTCATCTCTACGCCAAAAATATTTTCATTTAATTCGAGATCGCCAACCTTCTTGTTAGCGATGTCGTAAATTGCTACTATAGGCATTATTACTTATCCTCCTTCCGAATTAGTTTTTACCCGGTTTAACGGTTGCCTTTACAATTACGAGACCCTTCTTAGGACCAGGAATTGCGCCCTTGATAAGGAGCAGGTTACGATCTGCATCAACTCTTACAATGGAGAGACGCTGTACGGTAACCTTGTTGCCGCCCATCTGACCTGGCAGCTTCTTGCCCTTAAGAACACGACCACCGTGACCACTGATCATCGCACCTGTAGAACCAGGCTCACGATGAGACTTGGAACCATGTCCCATTGGTCCACGAGCAAAATTATGACGCTTGATACCACCAGCAAAGCCCTTGCCCTTGGAAGTACCAGTAACGTCAACTAATTCTCCGGCGGAAAATATATCAACACCGATTACATCACCAGTGTTATATTCAGAAGCATCAGTCAAACGCATCTCGCGGATGTACTTAACAGGAGTAACACCAGCCTTTGCGAAATGACCCTTCATAGGCTTGTTTACCTTGTTTTCCTTGACTACGCCGAAGCCAAGCTGTACTGCATTATAACCATCATTTTCAACAGTCTTGTTCTGCACAACAACATTGTTGCCAGACTCAACAACTGTAACTGGAACAACCTGACCCTCTTCAGTGAAGATCTGAGTCATGCCCAGCTTTCTACCTAAAATTGCTTTAGCCAATTATTCCACCTCCTAATTATAATTTGAGCTCGATATCAACACCTGCAGGCAGTTCAAGACGGGTTAAAGCGTCAACTGTCTTAGGGGTTGGCTCCAGAACATCAATAAGACGCTTGTGAGTTCTCATTTCGAACTGCTCGCGGGAATCCTTATTAACGTGTGGAGAACGCAGAATTGTGTAAACCTGCTTCTCAGTAGGGAGCGGAATAGGGCCAGATACCTGTGCACCGGTTCTCTTTGCAGTTTCAACAATCTTAACTGCACTCTGATCCAATGCCTTGTGATCATAAGCCTTCAAACGAATTCTGATTTTCTGCTGCTTAGACAATTTATTTTCCTCCTTCTCGTCCGGGCTCCAGGCCCAAACATTTCTCCGTAGTAGTTCCCTTACTAACGCCCGCAGCGTTGCAAGCCATCTACCACGTCATCGCATTGGGGGTACTTAGAAGCACACCGCTTCTTATTATATATACCATACTGAAAATGTCAATATGGAGAGTACCATAAACCTTATTATAAGGGCGACCCAAGGGCCGCCCTTACTATATAAGGATTTTAAATGAATCTATTTAGTTACTAAGACTAACTGCTTATTGATTAAGCGTCGATCTCAGTTACTCGACCAGCACCTACAGTGTGGCCACCCTCGCGGATAGCGAAGCGGAGACCAGCCTCGATAGCGATTGGGGTGATGAGCTCTACGGACATCTCTACGTTATCGCCAGGCATTACCATTGGTACATCCTCAGGGAGGGTTACAACACCGGTAACGTCAGTAGTTCTGAAGTAGAACTGTGGACGATAGTTGGAAGTGAAAGCAGTGTGACGGCCGCCCTCTTCCTTGGTCAGTACGTAAACCTGACCCTTGAACTTAGTGTGTGGGTTGATGGAACCTGGCTTAGCAAGTACCTGACCACGCTGAATGTCCTTACGGTCAACACCACGGAGCAGAGCACCGATGTTATCACCAGCCTGTGCGCTAGGGAGCAGCTTGCGGAACATCTCGATACCAGTTACAACAGTGGAACGAGTCTCTTCAGCAATACCTACGATCTCAACAGTGTCGTTGAGGTTCAGCTCACCACGCTCAACACGGCCGGTTGCTACAGTACCACGACCAGTGATGGTGAATACGTCCTCTACTGGCATCAGGAAAGGCTTATCGGTATCACGGGTAGGAGTTGGGATGTAAGCATCAACCTCTTCCATCAGCTTGAGGATGTTAGCCTTCTGCTCTTCATCACCCTCGAGAGCCTTCAGAGCGGAACCAGCAACTACTGGAATATCATCGCCAGGGAACTCGTAGCTGGAGAGCAGCTCACGAACTTCCATCTCAACGAGCTCGAGGAGCTCAGGATCGTCAACCTGGTCAACCTTGTTAAGGAATACTACCATTGCAGGTACGCCTACCTGACGAGCAAGCAGGATGTGCTCACGAGTCTGAGGCATAGGACCATCAGCTGCGGATACTACCAGGATAGCACCATCCATCTGAGCAGCACCAGTGATCATGTTCTTTACATAGTCAGCATGGCCTGGGCAGTCAACGTGTGCATAGTGACGAGCCTCAGTCTCATACTCTACGTGAGCGGTGTTAATGGTAATACCGCGCTCTCTCTCCTCTGGAGCCTTATCGATGTTAGCATAGTCCTCGAACTTAGCCATACCCTTCTCAGAGAGAACCTTGGTGATAGCAGCAGTCAGAGTGGTCTTACCATGGTCAACGTGACCGATAGTACCAATGTTAACATGTGGTTTTGTTCTTTCAAATGTTTCCTTTGCCATTTTGGATTATTTCCTCCTTATTATTCGCCTTTATTCTTGGCAATAATGCCATCTGCGATATTTTTAGGAACTTCCTCGTAGTGAGAAACTTCCATTGAGTAGTTACCGCGGCCCTGAGTCTTGGAACGCAAATCAGTGGAGTAACCGAACATACCGGAAAGTGGTACGAAACCGTTGATAACCTGGGCACCATTACGTGCTTCCATGCCATCGATACGACCACGACGGGAGTTCAGGTCACCGATTACATCGCCCATGTACTCTTCTGGTACGATAACCTCAACCTTAACATAAGGCTCGAGAATTACTGGATCAGCCTTGAGAGCACCGTTCTTGAATGCCATGGAACCGGCAACCTTGAACGCAGCCTCAGAGGAGTCAACCTCATGGTAAGATCCATCATAAACGATAGCCTTAACATCAACAACTGGGTAACCAGCGAGTACGCCGGCTTCCATAGCCTGCTTAATACCAGCCTCGATTGGGTTGATGAATTCCTTAGGAATCGCACCACCAACAACCTTGTTCTCAAAGCTGAAGCCAGCACCTGGCTCCTGAGGAATGAGCTGGAGTTTGCAGTGACCATACTGGCCATGACCACCGGACTGACGAACGAACTTACCCTCGCAGTCAACTTCCTTACGGATGGTCTCTCTATAAGCAACCTGAGGGTTACCTACTACACAGTCAACCTTGAACTCACGGAGCATACGGTCAACAATAATCTCCAGGTGAAGCTCACCCATACCGGAGATAATAACCTGACCAGTCTCTTCGTCAGTGCGAACGCGGAAGGTTGGATCCTCCTCTGCCAGCTTCTGAAGGGCAATACCCATCTTCTCCTGGTCGTTCTTGGTCTTAGGCTCAACTGCTACAGAAATAACAGGATCTGGGAACTCCATGGACTCCAGAATGATTGGTGCATTCTCATCGCAGAGGGTGTCACCAGTAGTGGTGTCCTTGAGACCTACTGCAGCAGCGATATCACCGCTGTATACAATCTCCAGTTCCTTACGGTTATTTGCGTGCATCTGGAGGATACGGCCGATACGCTCCTTCTTGCCCTTAGTGGAGTTAAACACATAAGAGCCGGAGGAAAGGGTACCGGAGTAAACTCTGAAGAATGCCAGCTTACCAACGAATGGGTCAGCCATGATCTTGAATGCCAATGCAGCAAATGGCTCGTTATCGCTGGAAGGACGGGAATCCTCCTCACCAGTCTCAGGGTTAACACCCTTGATGGCTGCGATATCAGTAGGAGCAGGCATGTAGTCAACAACAGCGTCCAGCATAGGCTGTACACCCTTGTTGCGGTAAGAAGTACCGCAGGTTACAGGGCACATCTTACAAGCAATGGTAGCCTTACGGATAACGGACTTGATTTCCTCCTCGGAAATTTCCTCACCCTCAAGGTACTTCATTGCAAACTCATCATCGAAGTCGGAAAGAGCTTCCATGAGAATCTCATGATACTCATCTGCCTTATCTTTCATATCAGCAGGAATTTCAACTTCGTCAGCTACCTTGCCGAGGTCATCCTCGTAAATGATAGCTTCCATCTTAATCAGGTCAATGATGCCCTGGAAGTCATCCTCAGCACCGATTGGCAGCTGGATAGCAACTGCATTGGCCTGGAGACGCTCCTTCATCATGTTGATTACGTTATAGAAATCCGCACCAGTAATATCCATCTTATTTACATAAGCCATACGTGGTACGCTGTATTTCTCAGCCTGACGCCATACGGTCTCAGTCTGAGGCTCAACGCCGCCGCGGGCAGTGAGAACTGCAACGGCACCGTCCAATACTCTCAGAGAACGCTCTACCTCTACAGTAAAGTCAACGTGGCCCGGAGTATCAATAATATTGATACGATGTTCCTTCCAATGGCAAGTGGTAGCAGCGGAAGTAATGGTAATACCACGCTCCTGCTCCTGCTCCATCCAGTCCATGGTAGCAGCGCCTTCATGAACCTCACCAATCTTGTGGTTGACACCTGTATAGAAGAGGATACGCTCAGTAGTGGTTGTCTTACCGGCATCTATGTGAGCCATGATACCGATATTACGAGTCTTTTCGAGACTATACTCTCTTGCCACTTGTATATCGCTCCTTAAAACTTAACTACTATAAGAAGATTACCAACGATAATGTGCGAAAGCCTTGTTGGCCTCTGCCATCTTGTGGGTATCTTCCTTCTTCTTGATTGCTGCGCCAGTGTTGTTGGCTGCATCCATCAGCTCACCGGCAAGTCTCTCATCCATGGTCTTCTCGCCACGCAGTCTTGCGTAGTTAACAGTCCAACGGATACCGAGGGTCATGCGACGGTCAGGACGAACCTCAACTGGAACCTGGTAGTTGGCACCACCAACACGGCGGGCACGAACCTCCAGAACTGGCATAACATTCTTTAATGCAGTCTCAAAAACCTCCAGTGGATCCTGGCCGGTCTTGGAACGAATAATTTCGAATGCATCGTATACTACTCTTTCAGCAACGCCCTTCTTACCAGAAAGCATTACCTTGTTGATGAACTTGGTGACGATCTTGGAATGATACACTGGATCCGGTAATACGTCACGCTTAGGTACTGAACCTTTTCTTGGCATCTGTTTTTGCCTCCTTCCATAATCTTCAGTCTTTAGAATTGTTTTTTAGCAGATCTTATGCTTTCTTAGCCTTAGCGCGCTTAGCACCGTACTTGGATCTACCCTGAGCACGATCCTGAACACCTGCGGTATCCAAGGAACCACGAACGATGTGATAACGTACACCTGGTAAGTCCTTAACACGTCCGCCTCTGATCAAAACAACGCTATGTTCCTGCAGATTATGGCCAATGCCTGGGATGTATGCGGTTACTTCAATGCTATTTGTCAAACGAACACGGGCAACCTTACGCAATGCGGAGTTTGGTTTCTTAGGAGTTGTAGTGTAAACTCTTGTGCAAACGCCACGTTTCTGTGGGCAATTCTTTAATGCCGGTGCTGTAGATTTATCCTGCATGCTCTGTCTGCTCTTGCGAACTAACTGATTAATTGTAGGCATACATGCACCTCCTTCCTTCAAATTGAGTATTTAGTATTTATTCAAATCCCACATCGCCGCCTATGGCAAGTGATATGAAATTTTTAACAATGGCCCTGTTTGAGAACCGCCACTGCAGCAGCCTTCACCCCGATGGAGCAGGCCCTGCCCAGCTCCTCCATGGTATATGCTGCTTCCACTGGGATCTCTTTATCCTCACAGAGTATTTTTAAGGGATTTGTAACCCTGCCCTCTGCGTTGGCACCCAGAAAAACGCACACAACCTGTTCCTTGTTGATGGCTTTGGTTACCTGTTTGATACCTGTAACATGCTCTGCCCTCTTCAATTCATCCAGCTGCATACGCTTCACTCCTATAATTGGAAATCCTCATACCTTAGGCACAAAGGTATTTTAGCACCCCCTAAAACCAATGTCAACACTTTATTTTTCTAGTATTTCATTGTACACGTGGTCTGGTGTATCATAAGTTACACGCACACCACGTATTGTGTACTTTTGTCCTTGTATTGTGAACAGTATTTGTTTTTTCTGGCACACTTACCCAACACTTACCCATTTTTTACTTATTTTCAACTCATTTTGCACATATTTTCAAAAAGCTTTACTAAAATATTTTATTAATTTTTTGTATTTTTTTGAGTACATTATGATAATCATACCAAAAATAAAGAGGGGCAGGTGATGGTCGCCTATCGTGAAGAGTTCTTGCGATAGGCTGCCATTGCCTGCCCAAATACATTTCTCTTTTACTTTAATTCAGCAATAACCTTACGCATTGCTTCAGCCACCTTCTCCTTGTTAAAGCCGAACTTCTCAAAGAGCTTTGCAGCTGGCGCAGAGGCGCCGAAGGAAGTCATGCACACAGTGGCACCATCCAGGCCCACGTACTTGCCCCAACCGAAGTCTTTGCCGGCCTCAACAGCCACACGGGCACGAACATGCTTAGGAAGAATACTTTCCTTATATTCCTCACTCTGCTGTTCAAAAATATCCATACATGGCATGGATACAACGCGGACATCAATGCCCTCACCCTTGAGTATTTCCTGGGCTTCAATACCCAGTGCTACCTCAGAGCCAGTGGCAATAATTATACCATCAGGAGTCTCCTTGGAGGACTCGGATACAACATAGGCACCTTTAAGTGCTTCCTTACTGCTGCCAGCAAGAGGAACCAGATTCTGACGGGTCAGAACCAAGGCAGTAGGCGTCTTGGTGCTGGTAATAGCACTGTACCATGCCGCTGCAGTTTCAATATCATCTGCCGGACGGAATACATTAATATTTGGCAGACTGCGCAACATTGCCAGCTGCTCAATCGGCTCATGGGTAGGACCATCTTCGCCCACGCCAATGCTGTCATGGGTCAATACATAAGTAACAGGCAGCCCCATAATGGAGGCCAAACGAATCATTGGCTTTAAATAATCGGAGAATACGAAGAAGGTACCCACAAAAGTGCGGAGACCGCCATGAAGAGTGATACCATTGGCGATGGCACTCATTGCCAGCTCACGGACGCCGAAATGAATATTCTTGCCTGCATAATTATCCTTGGCAAAGAAGGACTCCCCCTTCATCTCGGTCTTATTGGAAGGAGCCAAATCAGCACTGCCGCCAAACATATTTGGCAAAATGCCGTTCAGCTTGTTAATCAGGTTGCCTGAAAGGGCACGGCTGGCAGTCGGCTTATCATTTCTGGCCCAGAAATCTTCGTTGTTAAGAAGAGCCCCTGCATCAACTGGTGCATGGAATTCCTCCCAACGTTTGGCCTCCTCCGGGAAATTGGCGCAATATGCCGCAAAAAACTTATTCCACTCAGCCTCAGCCTTTTCACCTCTTGATGCCAGTTCCTTATAATCAGCATAAACCTCGTCCGGAACTTTGAATGCCTCTTGCTCCGGCCACTGGAGATTTTCCTTGGCAGCCTGGAGATTTTCTTCACCCAAAGGCTCACCATGGGCACTGGCGGTACCCTGCTTAGCAGGACAGCCATAGCCAATTTCAGTATGAACGCGGATAAATGAAGGTCTGACAGTATCAGCCTTGGCTTTTTCAATAGCCATACCAATAGCAGCACAATCAGTACCGTCAGCCACATCTATGGTCTGGAAGCCGAAAGCCTCCATGCGTTTCATAACATCCTCAGTAAAAGCAATATCCGTACTGCCCTCAATTGAAATACGGTTGCTGTCATAAATAACAATGAGCTTGTTCAGGCCCAAAGTACCAGCCAACGAGAAGGCCTCAGATGAAATGCCCTCCATGAGACAGCCGTCACCACCCAAAACATAGGTATAGTGATCCACCACTTCATAACCCGGTTTGTTAAACTCAGCAGCAAGATGTGCTTCTGCCATCGCCATACCCACAGCCATTGCCATACCGGCACCCAAAGGACCGGTGGTAGCCTCAACGCCTACGGTATGGGCGTATTCAGGATGACCAGGAGTAAGGGAATCCAACTGACGGAAACTCTTCAGGTCATCAATAGTAAGACCATAGCCAAAGAGATGAAGCAGGGAATACAGCATGGCAGAACCATGACCACCAGAGAGAATAAATCTGTCACGATTGGCCCACTTTGGATTCTTGCCATTATGGTTCATATGCTTGCCCCACAGTTCATAGGCAATTGGTGCACAACCCATTGGCAGGCCAGGATGACCGGACTTGGCCTTCTGAATCATTTCAGCAGCCAATATTCGTATAGCATTTACGCTATTTTTCTCTACATTACTCAAAGATATTCACTCCTTAAACTCACTTCAATATATTATCTGGAGGCAATTACATCAATTTCAACCAAAACGTCCTTAGGCAGCTTGCTCACCTCAACACATACCCGAGCAGGGCAGTTTTCAGTGAAATACTTGCCGTAAATTTCATTTACCTTGCCGAAGTCCCCCATATTGGTAATATAAACGGTGGTCTTTACCGCATCAGAGAGGCTGTAGCCAGCCGCAGTTACAATAGCCTTGAGATTTTCAAGGACCTGGGTTGTTTGCTCCACAATACCGCCTTCCACAACAGCACCGGTGGCAGGTACCAACGGAATCTGTCCGGAAACAAACAGCATGCCGCCAGCAGTTTTAACGGCCTGGGAATATGGGCCAATGGCACCTGGCGCATTTGTAGTCGCAATAATCTCGTTCATAGTTAATCCTCCTTGCAAGATAAACAATAAATAATTATTTCTTATTTGCTAAATCAGGACGCAGCGTGGCTGCCTTGCCTAAAAATACGTGTTTAATTTCACGCTGTTTCAGATTAGTATCCACCAGCAAAAGTACCCTGATACATTTTTCCATGGCCCCCTCCACATCCATCTGGCGGGCATCGAAAAGAGGAACTGCATCAAAACCGGGCAGCTTCCGGGCACCGGAAGCCGGAAATGCCGCGGTAATATCCTCAGTGGCACTGAAGATTGCCGCCCCGATATCCTCTGGTTTCACATCATTTCGTTTCAGCATTTCGCTGACAACTTCCTGGGTTGCAGCCCAAATTGCCTGGGCGGTATTTTCCTCTACAGTAGTAGCTCCGCGTAATCCCCGCAATTCCATTCCTCCTTATACAAAATACTTTCACAAACTATAACATTTTAGCTGGATAATACCTCAATACCGTTTTCAGTAACAAGTATAGTTTTCTCCCACTGGGCGGACAGAGAACCATCCTTGGTGCGTACGGTCCAACCATCCTTCTTGTCAACAGTAACCTTGTATTTACCTGCGTTAATCATAGGCTCCACGGTGAACACCATTCCAGGCACCAAAAGCATTCCTGTACCTGGCTGACCTACATGTGGCACAAATGGCTCCACGTGGAAATCCTTACCTACGCCATGACCGCCCAACTCTGTAACTACTGAGTATCCATTTGCTTTGGCATGGGCATTTACAGCGGCACCAATGTCACCCAGCCAGCCCCAAGGCTTTACTGCCTCAATGCCCAGCTCCATGCATTCTTTGGCAACCCGCACCAGCTTTTCCGCCTCAGGAGTAGTCTTGCCGCCCACGATAAACATTCGGGAGGCATCAGCATAATAACCGTCCAAAATTGTGGTAATATCAATATTCACAATATCCCCTTCCTTCAGAATGGTCTTCTTGGAAGGAATACCATGACACACAACTTCATTAATGGATATGCAGATACTCTTTGGGAACCCTTCATAATTCAAACAGGCAGGAATGCCACCATTTTTTTCAATAAATTCCCTTACCGCTGTATCAATAGCCTCAGTATTCTGCCCAGGTTCCACCATGTTTCCTGCCAGATCAAGGGCGGCATCATTTATCACTCCACTTTTTCTGATTCCCTCAATTTCTGCAGGAGTAAGTATTATATTATGAGGTGGCTTGCACTGGGATTTAAACACATCATATTTGTAGGAATCAATACGTTCATCAAAATCAAGATGACATTTCTTGTATTTCAGCCCACTGCCACACCAGCATAAATCATTTCTGTTCATTCTTTTGAATGCTTCCTTTCAATAAACTGTAGTCCATTCTTTATTTAAACATAGTAATTGGGAAGTGGCAAGTATTTTCTGCCTTACCTCCCCACTTGCTAATTATTTAATATCTGACCAATAATTGACATCGGATATACAGGGTATTACAATAAAATTTAACGGCTCACCCATTGAGCTGTAGGATAATATGAAAGGATCGTCCTGTATTTTGAAAATAAAAAATAAAATTACTACTATTATATATGTGGTTTTCTGTCTATTTTTAATGTTATGCCTATGGAGTATCAGGGAAAGCAAGGGTGGTATTCCTGTACTGAATTATCATCAGATTAATCCGTCGGAAAAAAGTCCACTGACTGTGCCTACCGATGATTTTGAAGCCCAAATGCAATATCTGAATAATCATGGCTACAACACCATTTCCCCAGATGAGCTTCAGGGTTTTCTGCTGGACGGCAGGCCCCTCCCCGATAATCCTATTCTCATCACTTTTGATGATGGATATGCCGACAACTACCAATATGCTTATCCTATCTTAAAGGAACATAATATGAAGGCTTCCATTTTTCTGGTTTCTGACTTTATGGGCCGCTTTGATAACTATCTTACCTGGGATCAGGTTTACGAAATGAGCGAAAACCATATTTATATGGGCAGCCATACCCTAAGTCACTTTGAGCTGACACCCCTCGAACAGCGTGAGCTGGTAAATCAGCTGGTGGGAGGCAAGCTGGCAGTGGAATGGAAAACTTTTAAATTCTGTGAATACATTGCCTACCCTGGTGGATTTTACAATCAACAGGTTCTATCTGAGGTAAAAAAAGCTGGCTACAAAGGTGGATTCACTGTATTCAACGATTACGTCCGTCAGGGTGACGATCCATATACCATGAACCGCATTGCCATATTCGGCTCCCAGCATCTTGTGATGCCAAGATTTTGGATTCGCCTTCATATGGCACCACTTGTAGGCCGTCTTGAACGGTTCAGGGCCAAGGTAATTGATGCCGGCTATCCTGCTTTGGCTGAACTCATATTTATACCGTAAGGAGAAACCTGAATTATGATTGCACATATCATTTCATATGCTTTTCTCATTGGACTCATTGTCATTTTCTTTATAGTGATGCGACGCATTTTGAAACGGGACAATGTTATCAACGAGCTGATTCTGGGCTTTTATGATTACCAGACTACTTCCAAGGAGGAAGTTATTCACCAGATGTATCAATACGCCTGTAATGACTTTCGCCTGAAGGGGCTTATAAAAAAATACAATGCCACTGAGGAAGATTATGTTGTCATCTTTGACAAGCTTATTTATTGGGCCAACTTCAAAAAACGCAAACGCTACATTCCAATAAACGCCTTCTTTTTCTACGGTTCACTGAAATATCTCCTTGAGCATAAGAACGATGAGGCCAAGCCTATCACCATGAAGATGATGAACTATTTCCACTTCTGATATATGTAACACCTGCTATTTGAACCCAATGTTTACATTTCAAAAGGGACCGCTAATGCGGTCCCTTTTAGTATACCTTTATTTATCTTCCATCTTGTGCTGATATTTCTTAATATCCCCCTTGAGAATATCAATATCTATATCGAAGCCGGCAGCATGCCCAGGCTCACCCTTTATGGCCTTGTCATAATTGTAGCTGCTGTTTACCACGACCTCATCGGTGAGCTTTTCACTGTTGCGGATAACAATGTTCCTGAATACGGTAAGGTACTCTCCCTCCATTTTCTCCACATAAAGCTCATCCTTCAGCTTCTGAATTTCTGCCTCATATTCAGTGGCAGGTTTGAAGTTTTCCAAGGCGTGCTGATAATCGTTATACGCCTCATCACGCTTTACCACTGTTCCTTCATCAAGATGCTCCTTTTCAATAAGGTCACCAATAACAGGATACTTTACCTTAACGTAATCCAGAATTTCCTTGTTTCTGTTCAGCTCCCGAATTTCTTCCTCCAGTGCCTCAATTTCCTGGTCACGCTTCTGCATTTCGCCATTCAGGGTCTTAATCCCCTCTTCCTTTTCCTGCAGCAACTCCCGATCTGACACTTTTACATAAACTACACCCATTACGCATAGCAGTGCGAAAATACCGGCAACCACCATTGGCATGATATTTTCCATGTTTTTATACCCCTTCTCTTTTAAAATTTCATAAAAAAAGCCCCAGATTTACCTGAGGCTTAGTTTTGCAATATGGTGGAGACGAGGAGAATCGAACTCCTGACCCCCTGCTTGCAAGGCAGGTGCTCTCCCAGCTGAGCTACGCCCCCATTTGCTTGTCTTTTTATCCCATTACTTCGTTGCTCCTCCTCGCCTTCGGTCGACGTATGTTTCTATACGTCTCGGTCAGACTCATCATCGCGCCTCGTACTGTGATAAAAATCCTGCGCAACTTCAACATTTAGCAATACAATTGCGTATCTTGCTTGTCTTTGAAGTTAAGCAAATGAACTCCAAACATGGTTCATTATATGAAAACTAGAACATTGTGTCAATATGATTTTCACATAATTTCATGTTTAGATTTTGTGGATTTGCCGCAAGAGAGCTATGGCATTCATGCCCAACCCAGTAAAACGTGCCACATCCTCTGGGGTATAACCCGCCATTAAAAGCTTTTTGGCTATTTCCGTAGCATCGTCCTTGTCTTCTATTTCCGGATCCTCAATAAAGGTTTCCTCTTCCTTGGACTCCTGCCCGTCCTCCAAAGACTCAGCTACTTGTCCCTGTTCAGCTTCATATCCGGATTCTGGTACCGGTTCATTTTCTGCAACAGCTTCATAGCCAGAATCCATCATAGACATTTCCTCCGGCTCAGAACTAATATCTATATGAAGTCCCATATCATTCTGGGCAGCTTCCAAATTTTTGGAAACCTCGCGAAAGGCCTCCAGTGCCAGCTGAGCTTCCTGAGAAATTCCACTGTCCATTCCAGACTCCAAATGTTCTTCAACCTCAGACCCTTCAATATATTCCTCAGTATCAGTTTTTTCAATGTATTCCTGAGCATCAGAATCATCAATATATTCCACATTTTCAGGCACTGCCAGATTTGGATCCTGAATATTGGATTCCAACAATTCAGAAAAATCTTGTCCCTCGTTCTGTGATTCATCAGCAATCAAAGTTTCAGCAAGTTTATGTTCTTCATAAACAGCATCCTCCGATATATCCATTAGCTGATGTTCATCTGCAAAATGTGGCTCAACCTCCAGATTGTGCTCTGCTTCTGGCTGAGGCTCTGCCGCCGACTGATCCACTGGACTGTCCATCTGCATTTTTTGCAGCTCATTAATTCGCTGCTGCAACATTTCCGCTTTATAATCAGCCTCCCGGAGCAACCCTTCCAAATGATCTATATGGCCTGCCATACGATTAATTATCTCATCTGCTGACTGCTCCAGTTCATAGCGAAGTCTTCCGGCTGATGCTTCCATAACCTCCGGATCCTCCTCTGCCTTTTGGAGCTGCCAGCGAGCCAATAATACAATAATCGCTCCGACAATAATTATAAAACCTAAAATCTCAGTGGTCATCTAACTCTCCCATTAAAAACTTATATCGATATTGTGACCTCTATATTGGTCAACAGCCATTTTTTCCGGCTCAGCCTCCTGGACCTCCTCCTCGATTTCCGCGGCGGCAAACTTACGCTTTTTGCCTCTATAGCCTCCCTTGCCCCGCTCCTCATCAGGATTATCTTTAATCTTCTGTCCTTCAGCTTCTTCTTTGCTGCGAACCTGCTGTTGCAGATGTTCCTGTTCCTGTTGGTCCTTTACAGCCTGATAATCATGCACCACGGCGCCATGCTGGTTCATATTGTGCTGAATCTGTCCAACATCGGCAGACTGCGGTACAGTCATTCTTATATTCATTGGGCTAAAATCCATAAAAACAGCCCCTTTCGACTATCAATATGCACCAATTTTTATGAAGTCATCCTCCACGTACTGGGTACAGCATTTCTCCTCCACCTGAACGTTCTTCATGATGGAATTAATGCTAAGCCTTGACCCAGGATACATTGTATCCTTAACACGTATTTTCCCTCGCTTCATCTTCTGAAGCTCAGTATCAAGCTCTTTCAATAGGCGTTCATTACGCTCCACAGTACCAGCCAATGGGAACTGGGAACGAATCAGAGCATTAAAGCGTTCTGCCTTATCAGGTGGCAACTGACTTATATCCAGCTTACCAAGGGTGTTAATCATCTTGGTAACTTGATCAAGGCGCTTTTTTGCCTCATTATATTCTTTTAATACAGTCTGATACTGCTTTTGAAGCATCGGATTTACACCAACAGTAAGTCTGGTAACCACATTGGAAGCATTGCCCACAGTCGTGGCCCTGATTTCCTCTCCGGCAGCCAAATTGCCCCCGTTAACAAGGCCCTTTTTACCTTCTACAACAAGGGTATGCCCAGCTCTTATGGTGGAGTGCATTGCTACATCAGTAATAATGACATTACCGCCGGCCTCAATATCCGCATTTTCAACAAAAGTTGCCTGGAAGTCATTCTCCGCCCGAACAGTGCCACGGCTCATGCCCTGAACGCCGCCCTTAACGACAATATTACGTCCAATAACATCTCCGCCACTAATCATACCCTTAATTTCAATATCACCGGTGGCCTTTAACTGGAATCCAAGCTGAACACTGCCATTTACAGTAACGCCACCAACAAAATCGATATTTCCAGTGGCCATGCCCACGTCACCCTTTACATCCAGATGTGGATCAACGCTTATCTTGTTCCCATTATCCACAATCTGGCCATCAATCTCGGAAACCACAAAGTTTTCGTCCTTGATAACTGTATTCTTGCCCGCAGGGACTGGTTTTGGCTTCCCTGGCTTCTGACGTATGGTGGCACCATGCACGTTGGTCCCTGGCTTGCCCTGGGTATGAGGAATTCGCTCCGCCAGCACCTGACCTTTTTTTGCCAACAAGAAAATATTTAAATTCTTGTAGTCCACCCGGTCATATTCATCCGCTACTGGGCGACCAGTGATGCTCATATCAAATTTTTTTATAATCTGGGCATCAAGGCCATGCTCAGGTGGAATACCAAAGGCAACCTTTGTTATTCGGCCGGTCTTGGCCGCCTCCTGAACAGCTTCCTCATCAATGCCAAAAACAATGTTCTTTACAGCCAGAGCTTCCTTAATCATTTCTGCAGTAGGAACAGCCTGATTGTCCCTGATATCAAAACGGACTGTTACCTCCAGCTTGTCCTTGGAAACGTCCACGAAAACGTTACCATATTCCCTGTTTTCAGTTAATTCCTGAGTAGTGAGCTGCACATCAGTATGGCCGCCCTCCTTATAATTATCAGGAACCACAAACTTATCAGATATTTTCGTAGGAATACCATTTGCTTCCCGGACCAATCTGGCCAAAAGCTCCAGATTATAGTCTTCAACACTGAATTCCTTTAATATCTGACGCATATCTGATAATTCAAACTGAATTCCTGGTTCTGTAGAATCATATACGGTCAAATAAACACCGTCATTGCGGAATTCAAATACATAACCAGAATCACGGCTACCCACTTTAGAGACTGAACTTGTATTATCCATAAACAGCCCTCCCTCGGTTATCCCACCCTCTCCAGAGAGACAACCAATCAAATGCTTCCGTGCATTTGTAAACTGATTTATTTTAAAGATCTATAGCCTCATTTGCCAAAAAGCCCCTCAATTTAAATACTGCCTTTGTATGCAGCTGGCAAATACGGGCTTCTGACAAATGCAATACTTGGCTAATTTCCTTCATAGTCAATTCTTCATGATAATATAGGGATACCACCAGACGTTCCTTTTCGGAAAGCTGGTCTATAGCCTTGGCCAATGTCTCTTTCATTTCAACTGTTTCCAGGCTTTTCGTAGGGTCATTGACAGCAGAAGATGCTGTTTCAAATTTTATATATTCTCCCAGAGGAATAATTGTAGAGGCACTTACCTGCTGCTCCAAGGCATGAAGCTGATCCATAGTTACCTCCAAAGCGTCTGCCAACTCTTCATCTGTTGGAGTGCGGCCTAAACTTCCCTCCAGACTTATAATCGTACTTTCGTATTTCTTTATTTTCTGGCGCAGTGAAACTGATATCCAATCCCGGGCACGAAGGTCATCCTTCATGGCACCGCTGATTCTGATACCAGCATAAGTTTCAAATTTATTACCCCGGTTGTAATCATATCGGGAAACTGCATCCATTAAACCAAAATAGCCGCTGACCTTCAGGTCATCGGTATCCACATGACTTGGCAGACTGATGGCCAGTCTGCCCGCTATAATGTTCACCAGTGGGAGATAATGCTCTACCAGTTGATTCCTGATGTCTATGTTATCCTTGTCACGACTATACTCTATCCAAAGCTGTCTTACATCCTCAGGACTTAACTCTGTGCGCTGCAACGTCTCTCACCACCATTATAAAAAACCATCAAAAACTTACTCTTCCTGATCAGTTGCCACATGACGCAACTCGTCAGCCTGAAGCGGGGTAAATCCCCCATCCTCAGCAGACACGAAGTCCTCCTGTGGGGTCTCTTCCACATCTGAATTCTCTAATTCCTCATTTCCCCCATGAGTGTCATCCTCTGCCTTTGCTTCATCAGCTTCACCATTTTTCCAGTTTTCCTCAAAATCGCGTATAATTGAGGCGTACCCCAAACGGTCAAACAGAAAAATGGCAATATAGACAACTACTCCGGACACTATAAAGCTACAAAATGCCCGGCCAAGAACAATCTGCAACCGGGCATCTGATAACAGTCCTGCGACTATAGCAGTCAATGCTGCTATAGCCCCGCAAACTGAAGCTGCACCTAGCTTAAACACATCAATCACCATCTAAATCTCTTTTTCACCCTTATCAATGGTCTTGACCTTGTAAACACCAGTTGATAAATCGATGGATACTGTGCGACCGTAACTGCCCCCCGTATCTTCACCGATAATAGGGATTCCCAAACCGCCAAGAACTTCCTTGGCCGCCTGAGCATTTCGTTGACCAACGCGCATTATATCTGTGGCGTTGGCGAAAGCAAACATCTGGGCACCACCAGCAATTTTGGCAACCAGTCTGCTCTTGGAAGCACCTAATTTAAGTACCTCATTCAGCATATCAGGTATGCCAGTATCTGCAAATTTTGCCCTGTTTTCGTTAGCTCTGGACTGAGTACTGTCCGGCAACATTATATGAAGGAGGCCGCCGACCTTAGTCTGCGGATCATATAGTGAGATGCCAATACATGAACCAAGTCCATAACTAATTAATGTTGCTGGAGCTGTACCGACTTTTGCGTCAGCCATTCCAACCTTAACTAATTCTGGCATATCATTCAACTCCCACTGCAGACAGTATAGTTTCCAATGAACCAGGATCTGGTACCAGGAAGAAGTGTCCCTTGATACCTTCATCATCGGTCTTGAACTCAGTCTCAATAACTAATGCATGGTCACCCATCTGACCAAGCTGTATCAAAACTACACTTAAAATAGCACCAGCCATATCCATTGCCAAAGCCGGAATAGATGGCAACAGGGATATATTTGTAAAATTGAACAACGCGTTTAAGTATGCACCGGACAGGATATTACCTATCTCCATAAGTGCTGACTCATCCATAAAGTCAAGCTTCTGTGTGTCACCATGCTTTTTGCCCATGAGCATATCTACGAGATAGAAAGCACTTTCCCTTGGTAACAGGAACAGAATATTACTAGGAGCCTTGCCATAAACTCTAAGGAAGACTCCCACAACCATAACATCAGGTCCGCCTACCAGGTCCGGAACATCACCAAGAGGCACGATTGATACTCTTGGTACATTCATATCGATGCGTTTGCTTATAATCTGGGATAAAGCAGTAGCTGAGTTTCCAGCACCAACATTACCAATCTCACGTAGCGCATCCATCTGGTTTGCAGATAAGCTTGCAACATCATCTGACATATCTTCACCCCATCCAGAAAATTACTCTTCGCCAGTAAGACCAATAATCTCGCTAATGTTAAGCTGAATAATCAGTCTTCCATCCACCTTGCCAATACCAGATATAAATCTTGAATTTGCATCTGTACCGGTTACAGCTCTTGTAGAATCAATATCATCTGCATCGATGGTTCGAACCTCTGTAACTGCATCAACCAGCATTCCTACAGAAACTTCATCCAGTTGGACAATAACGATACGTGTATTTGCAGTATATGGAGTATCCTCCAAACCGAGACGACGCTTCAAATCGATTACTGGCAAAACACTACCACGAAGATTTATAACGCCCTTGATAAATTCAGGAGCAAATGGAACTCGGGTAATATCAGTCAGGCCTTTTATTTCCTGAACATTCAAAATACTAAATCCATATTCTTCGTTTCTAAGCTTAAAAGCAACTACCTGAACCTCGCCGTCAGATACTACCTGTCCTTCTATGTTAGCCATTTTTCACCCCTCCTATGATTACATCAATGAACTTACATCCAGGATCATAGCAACATGACCATCACCCAGAACAGTAGCACCAGCCAGCATCTTCAGACCGGACAGGAGCTTGCCAAGTGTCTTAATAACGATTTCCTGCTGACCGATGAGATTATCAACCACAATACCCATCTTGTGGTCACCAACGTGTACAACAACCACAAAGATGTCCTCCTCATCGGTTTCCTCGCCCTTAGGTACGCTAAGAACTTCACCCAAACGTGCGATTGGAATAATCTCGCCACGAAGAACAATAACTTCCTTGTTCTGAACAGTTTTTATATCATCTGGAGTAATGTTGATGGTGCTGTCGATGGAACCAAGAGGGATTGCATACATTTCGTTCTGAACCTTAACCAGCATTGCCTGGATAATAGCCAGAGTCAATGGCAACTTAATCTTGAATACAGAACCTTCATCAATCTTGGTCTCAACGTCTACATTACCGCCCAAAGATTCAATCTTGCTGCGAACAACGTCCATACCTACGCCTCGTCCAGATACGTCGGTGATAACCTCCGCAGTGGAGAAGCCTGGCAAGAAAATCAGACGTACTGCATCTGCATCTGGCAGTGCATCTGCCTCTTCGCGGCTAATCATCCCCTTCTCAACGGCCTTGTTACGAATCTTGTCTGCATTAATACCGGAACCATCATCAGTAACCATAATAACCACGTTGTTACCTTCATGGCGGGCAATGAGTCCGACCTCGCCAGTACGAGGCTTGCCCTTTGCTTCACGCTCATCAGGATGCTCAACACCATGATCAAGGGAGTTACGGAGCAAATGCATCAATGGATCGCCGATTTCATCGATAACGGTACGGTCCAGCTCTGTGTCCTCGCCCTCGATGGTAAGATTAATTTCCTTGTTCAGTTCCTTGGTAAGGTCACGAACCATACGAGGGAATCTGTTAAATACCTGACTTACAGGCACCATGCGGACTTTCATAACAACGGACTGGAGGTCAGTGGTAACTCTGTCCATCTGTTCCAATGTCTCAGTCAAATCAGTCAGCCTGTGGGTCATACCAATCTGCTCAAGGCGAACCTTATTGGTAACAAGCTCTCCCACCAGATTCATGAGGGTATCCAGTTTTTCAATATCCACACGTACTGACTGGCCGCCAACGTGAGCCTTCTTTGCATCCTTTGCTGCCGCTGGCTTAGCATCAGCTTTCTTGGCTGGTGCAGGAGCTG
The DNA here is from genome assembly GCF_000622005.1 of Anaerovibrio sp. RM50. Classification (GTDB taxonomy): domain Bacteria; phylum Bacillota; class Negativicutes; order Selenomonadales; family Selenomonadaceae; genus Anaerovibrio. Next base: position 54,958 of record NZ_KK211383.1, read on the forward strand.
CTTTTGCAGCTGGAGCCGGTGCAGGAGCTGCTGCCGGAGCGGCCTCTACTGGGGCTGCCGCTGGAGCTGGAGCAGGAGCTGCCACTTTTTCAGGGTCAAACTCAGTAACATTTGCCACGGTAATCTCGGAAATGGCAGAGACTGCCCCCTCAATAGCCTTGGCATCGGCGTCACTGACAATAATAACATCAAAGCTATGGTCAAATTTCTCCTGCTCCAAATCCTCTGCTGGTGGAACAGACTTAATAACATCACTGATTTCATCCAGTGCGTTCATCACCATGTAAGAACGGGCAGACTTCAAAATACAGTTCTCGGAAATCTCCACATGAACATGGTATGGGATAAGCCCACTGTTCTTTGCCTCAACTATTACACCTTTCTCGGTATCATTGATTTCTATGGCCCCGCCTGTGGTACCAGTATCAGCAGCTGTCTCAGCAGGTGCGGTCTCGGCAGGGGCGGCAGCATCAGCGGATTCGCCCTTAGCGATAGCATTTACCTGACGAACAAGATCAGATACATCCACCAAGTCCTCAGACTCACCATTGCTGATATTCTCTACCATTTCTTGTAAGGTATCCAAACACTTGAAGATTACATCTATAATTTCAGGGCTAACCTTCAACTGTTCCTTACGGAGCATATCAAGCAAATTTTCCATGTCATGGGTCAGTTCAGCCGTCTTTGTATAACCCATTGTGGCGGACATACCCTTTAAAGTATGAGCATTACGGAAGATTTCATTTAAGACGGACAAATCCTCCGGATCATTTTCCAGACTCAGCAGGCCATCATTCAGAGACTGCAAATGTTCCCGCGACTCGTCCAAAAACATTTCCATGTACTGATTTGTTTCCATTTCTATTCCCCCTGATTAGCTTATTTTCTAACTGCGTTCATAATTGCTTCTGCTATGTTCTGGACGGGCAGGACCTCGTCAGACAAACCAGCATCCACAACGGCCTTTGGCATCCCATACACTACACAGGTCTCTTGGGACTCTGCTATAACGTATCCTCCGGCCTTTTTGATCTTCTTCATTCCAGCGGTGCCATCACACCCCATACCGGTTAATATGACGGACACCACATCACCGCCGTACTGGGCAACAGAATCAAACATAATATCTACTGCCGGGCGATGGGCCGCCAAAGGTGGGTTCTGATTCAGTGAGATTACTCTTTGTGAACCGTTACCAGTGATCTCCATGTGATAATCACCTGGAGCTATGTAAACACAACCCGGTAAAATTGGCTCCATGTCCTCAGCCTCCTTGACCTTCACCTGGGACATGTCATCCAAACGCTCCGCCAATGATTTGGTGAAGCCAGCGGGCATATGTTGTACTATTACCATGCCACACGGCATATCGGCCGGCAGCTTGGGAACAACATACTGCAAAGCCTTGGGACCGCCAGTGGAAGTCCCCAAAGCAATGAGCTTACGTTCTCCAGAAGCACCTCCATGTGCCTGACGCATTTTTAGGTATGGATTATCCCTCTTTGCAATTTTCTCCGTAATAGAGCTATGATGGGATAAAACAGAGGACGTTCTGGAGGTTGCAGTCACGTGAGACACAGGTTTCAAGCGGCTTGCAACGACTGAGGAGGAATTAATCCCCCGATTAGGTGTAGTTACACCTTTTCTTTCAAGTATATTTATTCGCTTTAAATTCGCTGCTTCCTGCTTTTTTCCTAGAATATTCTCATTATTTACAATTTTTTTTACTTTCGCAGTTGCCGCACTACGACTTTTTTCCAGAATTTCATCCTTAATGGTGTCTATTCGCGATACTGATCCGCCAGCTTTAGTGATAAAATCTACCGCCCCAAGTTGTAGAGCCCTAATGGTTTCATCAGCATCCTTTTTGGTCAGGCTGCTAATCATAATCACAGGTGTTGGACATGCTTCCATTATCATTTCCAACGCCTGCAAACCATTCATAAGCGGCATATTTACATCCATGGTAACCAAATCAGGCTTCAATCTGGAAACCAATTTTACCGCTTCACTTCCGTCCGAGGCAGTAGCCACCACCTCAAAATCAGGAGCCGTTGTAAATAAGTCTGACAGAACCTTTCTCATAAAGGACGAATCATCAGCTATTATTACGCGAATCATACCGACACCCCCTAAATTTTCTCAATCCCCTTGGCTAATCCTCTCCGTTGCAGATCAAAAATAAATTTTATTAGACGGTTTTGGACGTTCCTGTCAATGGACAAAAACTCCGTACCTATATGATAAACTTTTTCGCCGTTTACATCAATTTCAGCGCAACGTGCTACCCGGCACATGAGCTGCAAAAGGCCAATATTAGGTATATCATCCAATTCGATAGCTATCTTGCTATCCACAGCCAGAGGTCGTTTAAAGGCAACACATATACCGCCGCCACTTAAGTCAACGGTACTGGTAAGGACCATCTGCTCAAGAGCCCCCTCCTTGTCGACAGGACGCACTACCACCGGCAAAGTGGCTTTTACGCGAACAAATTCACGATGCTGGGCCTTTTCCACATCCTCGGGTTTACTGATATACCACACCGGAATATTTTCTATGCCTTTATCCATAAAGACACCACGGAAAATATAGAAACAGCGCTCATCTATAACCTTGCAGATAATGCTGGTGCCTGTTTCCGGTATCAAAGGACGATGCTTATCATCCACAGGCATAGCCAGAACCATGTAATCGTCTTTTATGTCCTCGATTCTGGTGTTATAGAAACGGGTATCATCCATGAGAGATACCTGGGCCCTTTGCCCATATTTCAGCACCTTACTGGCTTTGACAATTTCTGCTTTCCTCATAATTTTTCCTTTCCGAGTCAAAAGTCCAAGAAGCTTTACTTCCTAAACAGCTTTCTCAGGAATCCGCGCCAACCAAGTTTTATCTTCTCCTGGCGTCCATTTACGAGACCATTGGCAATAGATGTTATACATCTTGCGGCTAAGGCATCAGGATGCCCAGACAATATAGGAACCTGAGATCTTACCGACTTTACCATCATCTGATCATCATATATATATCCAAGGCACTCTACGTTAAGTTTAAGGAACTTTTCTGCAGTCCTTGATAAAGTGCCGACCACTTCACGTATCTCCGGCTCGTCAATAACCCGATTTACGATAAGCTTAAGATTTGGATTCTCGGTTGTTTTGCTGTAGCCCTTCATAACGGCATACGCATCAGTTAATGATGTTGGTTCAGGGGTGGTGACCAAAAGCACCTCATCAGCAGAAACGATAAAGTCAAGTACATTCTTGCCAATACCGGCCCCCGTATCCACCAATATAATATCAGCCCAATCCGCACAGTCCTCCAGCTTGGAGAAGAGTATATCCCGCTCAGTTACTGAAAGCTCTCCTGCGTGCTCCATTCCTGATCCGCCGGAAATATAACTAACCCCATACGGGCCTCTGAGCAGGACATCCTCCAGTGCCACATCCGGATCCAGCAAATTCATAAGATTTACTCTGGATGAGGTACCCAACAAAATATCCACATTGGCCATACCCATATCTGCGTCAATTATAATTACCCTCTTGCCCATGTTACCCAGGGCAATGGCCAGATTAACTGTAAGATTTGTCTTTCCTACGCCACCCTTGCCACTGGTGATGGCAATGGTACGTGGCCCTTTGGATTCCGCCTGTTGTTTTGTTTTTTTCTCGGTCGCCTGGGTATTTGGCGGATCGGGATAAGTATTCTTATCCCCCACCAGACGACGGAGATTTGCTGCCTGATCGTTCATAATTCTTACCTCAGCAGCATTTCTACCAGCTTGGAATAGCTGGCCGGAGTAATATCATCTGGAACGCTCTGTCCATGGGTAACATAGGACAAAGCAATCTTTTTCTTGTAAAGAAGATTCATAATAAGTCCTAAAGAGCTTGTCTCGTCTGTCTTGGTAAATATAATCCTTTCAGGCTGACAAGGCATAAACCGATTCAGAATTTCCTCAGCATCCCTATTCTTTGTAGTAGAACTAAGTACAAGATGTTTTTCAATATCCTTGTTGGCCTTAAGAAGTCCCATCAGTTCCTTCATCTGGAACTCGTTATACTGACTTCTTCCGGCAGTATCAATAAGAATAAGCTGCTTATCAGAATGTTTTTCTATAGCCTGCTGCAATGCCTCAGGAGAATATACGATCTCTATAGGCAGGCCCAAAATATCTGAGTAGGTTTTCAGCTGCTCAACTGCAGAAATACGGTATGTATCAGCAGTTATGAGTGCTGCACTTACACCCCTTTCCAGAACAAATTTAGCGGCAATCTTGGCAAGAGTTGTGGTCTTACCAACACCTGTTGGGCCAACAAGGGCCACAATTTTAGGTTTATCAGAATAAAGAGTAATACCCGAAGCCACCCTAACCGTCTTTTTAAGAAATTTCTCCAGGGAACGATGGGCCTTTTCGGTGGTTTTGCCTGCCAATATCTCCGCCCCGGAAAGTCGGCGAACCATGTCCTGAATTATTTTTTCATCAATATCACATTCACGTAAAGCCTGCTGAAGAGAAATCTCCTCATTTTCAGTTGCCCTTGCCTTGCCCATACGGGCCAGCATTTCCTTCATTTCATCCAGTTCATTCTGCAGGGATTGAATGGTTTCCTGGTCATCCTCGACCTGTTTTGCAGCCTTTGCAAAGGCTTCTTCCTTGGCAGTTATCTCTGCCAAAGCTGCTGTCTCTGCAACAGCAACTTCAACAGACTTGACAGGCTCAGGCTTTTTTTCCATGGGCTTAATTATTCGGCTCACGGTAATCAGGTTTTCATCTGCCTTGGATACGCCGGATGAATTTGGGGCAGTCTGGACGTTTCCATTATCTGCCGCCTTTATGCGGTCAAGGGAAGACAAAATATCTTCAAAAGATGACTGTATCTGAGGTCCCTGTGCATTACGGCCGCTGCTCTGAGCTGCACTTTGGCCAGCATCATACTGGGCCGCCTTTAACTGTGCATTATCTACGCTAAACTGAGTGCCAGCTGTCTGATATTGGGAAACCGCAGCCTTTCTGGGAATAATTGGAGGAACCATTGGTTCCGATGCCGATGTCCCCTTAGCAGTTACCGACTTTGGTACTGCTGCAGCCCCAGTCTTTGCTCCACCAGGCTGTGCTGTCTGTGGTGTCTTAGTGGCACGGGGAGCAGATTTTTTTTCTGGTACTCTCTTTACCGGTTTCTGCTGTGGCTCATCCTCCACCGCAGCGATAACTTCGACGACTTCCTTGCTGCCAAAGCCAAGAAGACCGCCTTTTTTTGAACGAGTTGTATGTAATATAACAGCATCTATACCCAATTCAGCCTTAACATTGGCCATGGCTTCCTTCAGTGTCGGTGCCTTAAATGTTTTTATTCTCAATTTAGATCTTCACCACCCCAATAATCTGTATTTCTACAGTTTGTTCTATCTCTGCATGGGACAGAACTATAATCCCAGGAACGGACCTTTCAACCAATTTTCTAAAATACAGGCGCACAGTTGGGCTTGTAAGGGCTATTGGCTGATACCCCATGTCCGTCAGCTTCTGTAACTCTCCTCCAAGTGAAGTCAATATCTTCTGCATGGTATCCGGGTCAAGACTTACGTAGGAACCACGATCGGTACGCTGAACAGCACCAGCAATACGATTCTCGATGGTAGGATCAAGAGTGATACATGTTAGCTGATTATTCTGGGTATATTGCTGAGTGATTTGTCGAGACAAAGCATGTCTAACATACTCAGTTAAAATCTCAGTATCCTTGGTGGCACGGGCATAATCCGCCAATACCTCCAAAATAGTAGCCATATCCCTGATGGAAACTCTTTCACGCAGGAGATTTGCCAATACTTTCTGAATTTCACCTACGTTCATAAGATCAGGCACAATTTCGTCCACAAGGGTTGAATTTGTCTTTCTTGCATTATCAATAAGGTTCTGGGTCTCCTGACGACCGAGTATTTCATCAGCATGAGCCTTGATAACCTCTGTAAGATGGGTTGCCAAAACTGATACGGCATCAACAACTGTATAACCATTCAACTCAGCCTGCTCACGGGACGCTTCCGGAATCCAAAGTGCTGGCAAGCCAAAAGCAGGCTCCTGTGTTTCGATTCCCTGAATTTCCTCAAACACAGTTCCTGAATTCATCGCTAAGAAGTGGTCTAGTAATAATTCGCCCTTTGCTATCTCAATTCCTTTAAGTTTTATTATATATGCATTAGGTTTTATCTGAATATTATCGCGAATACGGATGGTAGGAACCACCAAACCCAGTTCCAGAGCACATTGACGCCTAATCATAACGATACGGTCCAAAAGGTCACCGCCCTGGCCGGTATCAACAAGAGGAATCAAACTGTAGCCAATTTCCAGCTCCATGGGGTCAACTTGCAGAAGTGAAACAATATTTTCCGGTTTTGTGGCCTCGGTTTTGCTTTTTTCCTTTTTCTGCACAGTGGCAGTTTCCTCCACCTGCTTTTGCCCCCGTGTCTTCTGATAACCAATAAATGCACAGACCGCAGCCAAAATACTAAATGGCAGACCTGGCAGACCTGGCACCAGTGCCAATGCCAAAAGCACTCCGGCGACAATGAAGAATACCCGGTCATGGCGTCCCAACTGAGTAACCAAATCGTGACCCAAATTATCGTCAGAAGCCGCACGGGTAACAATAATACCAGTTGCAGTGGAAATCAAAAGGGCCGGAATCTGGTTAACAAGGCCCTCACCTACTGTTAGCAAGGTATAATTGGAAAGTGCCTGTTCAACAGTCAAATTCCTTTGTACCATACCAATTACAAATCCGCCGGTTATATTAATCAAAATAATGATGATGGCCGCAATGGCATCACCTTTAACGAACTTACTGGCACCATCCATGGCACCGTAGAAATCAGCCTCGCGCTGAATCTTCATTCTACGCTCGCTGGCCTCGGCATCAGTAATAGCACCCTGGTTAAGGTCAGCATCAATGGACATCTGCTTACCGGGCATTGCATCCAGTGTGAATCGCGCGGAAACCTCGGCAACTCGCTCGGCACCCTTGGTAATAACGATAAACTGAATGATAATCAGAATTATGAAGATAATGAAACCTACTACTGCATTACCACCCACAACGAAATTACCGAAGGACATAATAACCTCTCCGGCATAACCTTCAAGCAGAATAAGTCGCGTGGAAGATACATTCAGGGCCAGCCGAAACAGGGTAGTTATCAGCAAAAGGGACGGAAACACTGATAAATCCAGTGCCTCAACATTATATATAGCCGCCATAACTACGATAAGGGCCAGTGTTATATTCATACACAACAGCAGGTCCAACAGCATGGTTGGCAGCGGAATAATCATCATAACAACTATGGTAACAATACCCACTGCTACCATTACGTCACTGTATTTAGTTATAAAACTGCCCTTCTCCTGGGCAGCCGTTTCGGGAGCAGCCATAGTTGATAATCTCCTAGTATATTAAAAAGCAAATCTTAAGCGTAATATCTGGTTTTTCTCTTTAGCCTGTAAACATAAGCCAGTACCTCAGCCACAGCCTTGTAAAGCTCCTGAGGAATGGCGGAGCCGATTTCCACGGCGGCAAAAAGAGCTCGTGCCAAAGGTTTGTTTTCCACAATGGGAACCTTGTTTTCTCTGGCGATAGCCTTAATCTTTTGGGCAACCAAATCCTGTCCCTTAGCTACAACAATAGGAGCAGACATGCCAGACTGATATCTTAAGGCAACAGCAAAATGTGTAGGGTTGGTAACGATTACGTCAGCCTGAGGAACCTCCTGCATCATACGGGCCATGGCCATCTGACGCTGTTTCTGACGAATCTTGCCCTTAATCTTAGGGTCACCTTCCTGTTGCTTGAATTCTTCCTTTACTTCCTGCTTGGACATTTTCAAATCCTGCAGATTCTGCCATTTCTGATAAGCAAAGTCCAATACCGCCATCACTATAAACACGCCAATTATCTTAAAGGCCAAGAAAAATATAGTATCCGACATTTTATTGAGACCTGCAAAAATATCCATATAAATTAACTTCGGAATCTGAAAAATCTCATCCGAAAGATAGGTGAGAATAAAATAACCTATTATAATAATCTTGAACAGTGATTTAATAAGCTCCACCAAGGAACGCTTGGAAAACATTCGCTTGGCACCATTAATAGGATTGAGCTTGTTAGGATCAAAGCTGATTGTTTCTGTGGAAAAATTAATACCTACCTGGGCCAGATTCATGGCCAAACCAATAATCATAATAAAGACCATTAGTGGAATGGATGTCTTGGCCAAAAGAATTATCATTCCTATAAACATCTGCATGATAGATTCCTCATTTATGTCAACATTCAAATTGCCATAAATATAGGTGGAATAATTCATAATCTCTGCCACGGCATTGCCACCGAGAATTTTAAGAACCATAAAACCAGCCAACAATACGAAGGCTGCGTTTATTTCCTGACTTTTACCTACCTGACCTTTTTTGCGGGCATCAGCCTTACGCTTGGCAGTTGGCTCCTCTGTTTTTTCTCCGGCAAAAAGCTGCAGGTCAAATTGGAAAAGTGGTTGTCTATATTTTCTATTGTATTGCCCGTAAGGCGATGGTGATGTTTCCATACATCTCATTGAACAACACATCCAAAAACATTATATAAAATGGAATTACAATAGCCAGGGTAAAGGTACCAATCATTATCTGCATCGGAATACCTACAACAAAGATATTCATCTGAGGCATTGTTCTGGCCAAAATACCCAAAGATACATTTGTCAGAAGTATGGCAAAGGTAATTGGCATTGCAATCTGTACGCCTGTTAAAAAGATATTAGCGGTAAAATCTATTATTAAATCTGTAATGGCGGCATCATAATGTATACCCACCATTGGTATGGCATCAAAACTGCGGATAAGAGCCGCTAGCAGCATATGATGGCCGTTTGTAACCAAAAATACTATCATGGTGAGATAGTAAAGAAACGTACCAATCAGCGGATTCTGCTGCCCTGATGTAGGATCCATTTCATTTACCACCGCAAAGCCCACCTGCATGTCCATTATCTTACCTGCCATGGTAACGCACTGAAGGCATACATAACTCACAAAGCCTATAAGCCAGCCCACAAACATTTCTGAAAGGACTGACAGGGAATATGCAAACAATGACATGGGTGCCTCAATGGGGTAGTTCTGGTCTATCACCGGAAACATAACAAGCGATATGGCAAAGCAAGCACCGGCCCTAAAATATATTGGTATATTCTGACTGCCATAAAATGGTGCTATCAGGAACAGGCCACTGAGCCGCGTCATCATTAACAGGAAAACAGCGGCATGATTTTGCAATAAATCAAAAAAATCCACCTATTTTACCTCATTGAATCTAACCTATATAAATTGGCAAATTTACAAAAACATTTGTAAAATATTCCACCATAATCCTGAGCATCCAAGGGCCAAAGATCAATATAGCCACAAATACAGCCACAATCTTCGGAATAAAGGCCAAGGTCTGCTCCTGAATGGAGGTGGTGGCCTGAAACACGCTGACCATAAGACCAACAGCCAAGCCAAGGCCCAGCATCGGGGCAGAAACCAAAAGCACAACTCTCAGTGCCTCCTGGGCCATCTGTATAACGAGATCTCCTGACACTTAATCATCCCCTAATGAAAACTGATTATCAAGGACTTTATCAGCAAGTGCCATCCATCCACCAGAACGAACAGCAATATCTTAAACGGCAACGAAATCATTACCGGCGGCAGCATCATCATACCCATGGACATGAGGGTACTGGCCACAATCATATCTATTACAATAAATGGTATATAAATCATAAAGCCCAGCTGAAATGCTGTCTTTAACTCACTTATCATAAAGGCTGGAATCAACGTGAAGGTGGATACATCCTCAGGTCCGTTAGGACGTGGGGCATCAGCCAAATTTACAAACATTGCCAGATCAGCTTCTCTGGTCTGTTTGAACATAAATTCCCTTATTGGCTCCACCACATTATCCAGGGCTTCCTCCTGGGTTATCTGCCCAGCCATATATGGCTGGAGGCCATTTTCATAGCCCTGGTTCCAGTAAGGTGCCATTATGTAGAATGTAAGAAATAAGGATAATCCTATAATTACCATGTTTGGCGGTGTTGTCTGTGTGGACATGGCGTTACGCAGAAATCCAAGTACAACAACAATCCTAATAAAGGCTGTAGTCATTATCAGAATTGAAGGTGCGATGGATAAAATGGTCAATACCGCCATGAGCTGCAGAGTCACTGCAACATCCTGAGGATTATCCGAAGATCCAACATCAATATTCACATTAGGAATAAGAGGTGCCGCACTGGCATCCCCTGCAAATAAAAAAAAGAAAAGCAGGCTTCCTCCTACAAAGAGTAGCCGCTGCAGCTTTGTCAAGCCTCACAACCCCTATCTTCTGCGATTAAAACCATCACGGATAAACGAAGGAACCCTCTTGGTCAGCTCATCCAGGGATGATAGCTGGCTGGCAAACATTCCCGTATCTATAGGCTGAATTGTTGACAGTCTCCTTAGCCGTTCGATTTCTTCAGGATCAGTCACTTCGCCTAACAAGGTAACCTGCTGGTCCGTAACACCCAACATCAATATTTTTCCTGCCAGCTCAACAACACATACTGATTTATGTGGCCCCAAAGGTAAGTGCTCCAACATCCTGCCACCATTATTATTGATGCTTTGACCAAATCTTCCGCCTAAAAATTTAGACGCAAAATATGCCATGACAACCACAAAGGCAAATACAACCACAAGGCTGATAATATATGCCAATGTCGACCACCATGACATTTGAGAAGGTTTTGGATCAGCATTCTCATATCCAGCTAAATAGCCACCGCCACCTGCTGAATCGGCTGCCGCCAGACAATCTGGCGACAGCACTGATAACACCAATATAAAAATACATAGGACAGATGCCATGGAGCAGAAACGTCTCCAGTCAATCATCAGCCAACTGCTTTACGAACAGCTTCAAGAACACGGTCTGCCTGGAAAGGCTTTACGATAAAGTCACGGGCACCGGCCTGAATAGCCTCGATAACCATTGCCTGCTGGCCCATAGCGGAGCACATAACAATCTTTGCGTTAGGGTCAATCTTTCTGATTTCCTTAACTGCGCTGATGCCGTCCATTTCTGGCATGGTAATATCCATAGTGGTAAGGTCCGGCTTCAGCTCCTGATACTTCTCAAGTGCCTTGGCGCCATTTTCTGCCTCGCCAACTACTTCATATCCATTCTTGGATAAAATATCTTTTACCATCATTCTCATGAATGCCGCATCATCAACTACTAATACTCTTACTGCCATTTGTCATCTCTCCTCATTAAATATTCTCATATTCTGAATTGAAATTATACTTACCTTAATATACTTCTAATTATATCTTAATCAACGAGATTTAACAAGTATTACTGTTTTGTAACGAATCTATGGAATTAAAGGCTCTGTACCCTTTCCATCGGACTTACAATTTCCGTAATACGAACGCCAAAGTTCTCATCAATTACAACCACTTCGCCCTTTGCTGTAAGCTGCCCGTTAACGTGAATATCAACAGGTTCACCGGCAAGCTTGTCCAGCTCGATAATGGATCCAGTGGAGAATTCCAAAATCTCTTTAATAGACTTCTTGGCACGTCCCAATTCAACTGTAACCTGTAATGGAACATCCTGAATGAGGCTGATGTTTGCGGTATTGGCCACGGTAGGTTCGTTGGTCAACGGGGCAAACTGTGCGCTCTGTACTGGAACTCCGGCACCCACCACAGCGGAATTTGCATACTGTGCCGGCGGAGCGTACATTGGCTGTGGCGCAGCCATCATCTGAGGTGGTGGCGGTGCCATTGGTGCCGCCTGAGGTGGTGGAGGTGGAGGTGGTGCCGCTGCTGGAGCTGGTGCAGGAGCAGGCGCTGCCGCTGGGGCAGGTGCTGCTGGTGCAGGTGCAGGAGCTGGCTCCGGCTCTGGCTCTTCCTCTGGCTGTGCTCCGCCATTCATGAGGAACTCAACCATTTCCTTGGCCACATCTACTGGAAGTATCTGCATAATCTCACTATCGATGAGACCATCCACTTCCATTCTAAAGGATATTTTTGCCACAGGCTCACTCTGGCTGAGGAGTTCACTTACTTCGCTGTTTGGCTCCATGCCGAAGTCAACCAGATTAACCTTAGGTGGTGAAATATCGATTTTTTTGTTGAACATGGTAGACAATGAGGTAGCAACTGTACCCATCATCTGGTTCATGGATTCACCCACTGCACTCATGTGAATCTCAGTGAGTTCCCCCGGTGGGTTAAGTCCATCGCCACCCATCATCAAATCAGCAATGATGGAAGCATCCTGGGCCTGAATAGCCAAGATATTGTTACCATTGATACCAATAACGTAACCTACCTCAACTACCAGATAAGGCATCGGATATTCATCCTTGATGATCTGCATGGTAGCCATGGAGACAGTAGGAGTAGTAATATTTACCTTATGTCCCAAGAGCACCGACAAGGTTGTTGCCGCGCTCCCCATGGAAATATTACCAATCTCTCCTAATGCATCTTTCTCTATATCTGAAAGCATGCCATCAACATCTGCTCCAGCATCGGAAGGAGCCGGTGCCGCCTCTGCAGGCTCTGGATCACTGCTTTCGGAAGATCCACCGCCGCCGTTCATCAGCGCATCGATCTCCTCCTGTGTAAGCATATCACCCATTAGTGCCTTCATCTCCTTCCGTCTTAATCAATTTCGTAATCTGCACAGCAGATCTTTTGCCGGAGGTACCCGGCCGACACAAAAACTTTGTGTCACTTCCTATGATACATTTCAGCTCGTCATTAACCTTGGTATCCAGTTGTAAAACATCACCATAGCTTAATGACAGGAATTCACGAACTGAAATATCGAATTGTCCCATTTGAACTATCACAGGAACCTTGGTTTTCCTAAGTTTTTCCTTGATAATATCAGTATTTTCCGGGTGTTCTTCCCTGCTGACATTGGCAGATACCCAGAAGGTCGTGGTCAGCTTGGACATAATAGGTTCAAGCACAAGATAAGGAATACAAATATTCAAAAAGCCTTCCACTGAACCAATCTGTGTCTTAAGCGTAATAATAACAACCATATCACTAGGTGGAACAATCTGGGCAAACTGGGGGTTCGACTCCATTGCCTCCATCTTAGGATTAAACTGGACAACATTGAACCATGCTTCCCTGAGATGCCCCAAAGCCTTGTCAAAAATTCTCCTGATAACGGCCTCCTCAATCTCAGTGAGGACACGGGACTTAATGGTATTATCTCCCGGACCACCAAATACCCGGTCTATAATTGAAAATGCAATACCGGAATTCATCTCCAAAATGATATTTCCCTTAAGGGGTGGTACTGCCAATATTCCAATAACACTAGGGTTTGAAAGCGATTGGACAAATTCCTGATATGTCAACTGCTCAACGGACACAACCTCTACTGATACCAGCGCACGCAAGTACGTGGACAAGTATGTATTAAAAAGTCGTGCAAAGTTGTCATGCAGCATATTTAGTGTTCGAATCTGATCTTTAGAAAACTTATCTGGCCGCTTGAAGTCGTAAGTCTTAATCTTTTTCTGATTTTCTTCCTTCTTCATTTCCTCAGCGTCAGCTTCACCTGAAGCGAACTGGGCCAATAGTTTGTCTATCTCAGATTGTGAGAGTACATCATCTGCCAAGCTTCATCCCCCTTTCCTTCTCAAGATATATATAATAATTTTTTTACTGAAGCATAAAGCTGGTGATGTAAACATCATAAACACTGCCCTCACCAAGAGCCTTGTTTACCTCACTCTTAATCTTAGCCTTTAAATCATCCTGCTTGTTGGCATCCAATTCCTCAATCTTCACAGTACGAAGAATCTGCAGGGTGGAGTCCATAATCTTGGTTTCAGCCATAGGAACAAGCTTGCCCTCTTTTACGACCTCTTCCTTCTCAGGATTAAGTTCCATAACGATACCAACCTTAAGGAATCTGCTGGCCTTAATGCCACCAACATTGACAATCATACCTTCCTTGGGATCGCCAAGCTTAATAAATACACCAGGGTCGTGGTTCTTCACTTCACCGCCTGCTACATTGGCACCGTTGGACATCACCTGAGTGGTAATGAAAAAGGAAATACCGCCGGCCAGTATCAAGCCAAAAAGAATAAGAACAACTACAATAATTATAGGAAATTTCTTACTTTTGCCACCTGCTTCGGGAGCCGGTTCCTCGATTTTTTCTTCATCAGCCATTCTATGTCACTCCTTCTCAATTTATCTATACCATTGACGAGAATCCATTCTCACCAAAATATATTCAACATTATTATTGTACCAATTATCCCACAAAATACAACTATTTATTATTTAAACCAGGCCCTCTTATACTTAACGACCTGGCGGACTACCTCTTCCATTGGCTCTTCCACAATAATCTTCTTGCCATTAGTAAGGGTAATAACAGTATCTGGAGTTTCCTCAATAGTTTCTATTATTTCGGCATTTAAGACAAATTCTGCTTTCTGTTTTTTCTCCGAATTAAATCTTGTAAGCTTAATCATAATAAGCTCCCCCTTAGAACATTGTAATACTTATTGGCAGGTGCAGGAAGCACCTGCCAATAAATATTTGTAAAACCCTTTTAAAGTCCCAACGGATAGGACTTATTTAATTATCCTTCGCTAATTATCTCTTCATGTTGATAAGGTTCTCCAGCATCTCGTCAGATACAGTGATAATCTTGGAGTTGGACTGGAAACCACGCTGGGTAATAATCATGTTACTGAATTCTTCCGCCACGTCTACATTGGACATTTCCAAGGCAGCAGCTGTGATGGTAGCACCGAAATTGTCAGCAGTACCAACATTAGGAGTACCGGAGTTGTTGGACTCAACATAAAGGGAATTCCCCTTCTTGGTAAGACCAGAAGCATTGGTGAACTGGGCTACAGCAATCTGAGCCTCCTTGCGGAGAATACCGTTGGTATAGGTACCAACTACAGTACCAGACTCATCAATGGTTACAGTATCAAGGGTACCAGAGGCATAGCCGTCGGCCTCAGCATTAATGGTGCTGGAATTTGCATACTGGGTAAGATTGTCAAAGGTGACTGCAACTGTCTGATCAGAAGCACCATTACCATTAGAATAGGACAGCTTCAAAGAACCGCTACCAGATTGATAAGCACCAGTATCTTTAAACTTAATGTAAGCATCATCCATAGTAACTTTTGTAAATGTACCATCTTCTTCTACAATAACGTGATCGCCTATTTGAAGTGTTGTTGATCCACCTATAACAGGAGCTGTTTTCCCATTAGAAAGTGTAATTTCAGTAGAGCTAGTAGCAGTAACCGTTGGTGCTGCATTTTTTGCCACCCAAGTATTTTTACTATCTACCATAGTTCCACTACCATCTGGTGCTTTTGGTGTTTTTTCTACAGTAACCGGAACCACATGAGCCCCACCTTGAGAATCATATACTTTTATAGTTGTTGAAAGTGGTATACTGTTACCAGTTTTGTATGTACCGGAAGTAACAGTTTGAGTAGTACCATCAGACATGGTAAGTACCGCAGCCATAATGGTTGTTCCATTCACCGTACATGGATCCGGAACAGGGGAAACTGGCTGACCATTATTATCAGTAGCAGTAATACCTGTAATAGTTGGTGCAGAAGCATTAAGATTGTTTACATAATTGGCAGTCTGGGTTTGGGATGACGGCATGGTCTTACCAGCCCGAACAGCTATAGCAGTGGTTGAACCCGCTGTATTAACGGTATTGTGCTCAGTGGTGGACTCATTCATATAGCCCTGAACATACAAGCCTTCTGCATTAACCAGATTACCCTGATTATCAAAATTAAAGGCACCATTACGGGTATAGAAGGTCTGGTTGCCCTGCTTAACTACGAAAAGAGCATTGCCGGAAAGGCACAAGTCGGTGTTTATACCTGTGCTCTGCACGGAACCGTCCTTGAAGTTTACGTCAATAGCAGAAATCTTGGAGCCAAGACCAATCTGCTTAGGGTTGGTACCACCCACATTGTCGCCGCCAGAGGAAGCTGCACTGAGGGTCTGGCTGATGGTATCCTCGAAGTTTACACGGGAGGATTTAAAACCAGTGGTGTTTACGTTGGAAATATTGTTACCAATAACATCCATACGGGTCTGATGATTTTTAAGACCGGAAACGCCGGAAAAAAGTGAACGCATCATAATGAATCAATCTCCTTTTCTTTGTCTGATGCGGCTGTGTGATAAAGGACATCTGTCATTCCGTCCTTTAAGCTCTCCATTTAGGTCCAAGCTTATAATATGGCCGCACTATCAATATTCGTAAAAATGTTTTCCTTTGCACTATTTCCATCCATGGCGGTAATTACAGTCCTGTTGGCAACACTGACAACCAAGGCAGTATCGTTCATGTAGATAACGGATTCCTTAGCTCCCTTTTCAGCCATCCTGGCTACTGTGTCATCCAACTTTGCAAGGTCCTCATCACTGAAATTCAGATTGCGATCCTGCAATCTCTGAATTGCGTGATTTGAAAACATCACCTTGTTGGAGCTTTCCTTCAATAAATCAGCAAAGGATGCTCCCTTTGTTACTGCTGCATCAGCAGTGGTTCGGCGACGGCTGAGACTGGAATTTTCCACTGGCAAAATAGGTTGTGACGGGAAAAATATTCGAGAGTCACTCATATTTGCCTCCACTATTCTTATACACCATCACCCACACGGGTGATATTGGCAATTTCTACCTTGGTCTGCATCTCAGTACCATCAGCCCCTTCTACGGTGGCAATAACAGAGGTCTGGCCATCAGTAACGCTTACGCCGCTAACCTTGCCCTCATAATAATTGTTGCTGCCATCATGCCACTGAATGGTCTTGCCAATCATGCTGCTAAGCTGTCCCACCAGTACAGAGGAATCAATATTTTCAACCAAGGTAAGTACATCACCAAGCTTGGAAGCCACATTGGTCATCTGCTCCAGAGAAGAATACTGGGCCAGCTGGGCCAGATATTCGGTGTTGTCCATTGGAGAAAGTGGGTCCTGATACTGCATCTGGGTTACCAGCAGGGAAAGGAATGCATCCTTGTCCAACTCGTTTTTCTTGCCTACCTCGGAAGCACTTACCCCCTGGGTAGTCTTGTAGGTATCAAGATCATAGGTCTTGCCGTCTACGGTAATGGTATTTAATGAACTTGCCATTTTATCGTCTCCTTTCCAAAAATTTATACTGCGTAATCAACGCCGTCGGAAATCTTATTGCCTTCACTGTCACGAATAACCTCAGTAGCATTGTTTACAGGCTCTGCTGCAAGATTCTCCACATCATCCTCAAAATCCTTCAAATCAATTTGCTGGCTTCTGATATTCTGCTGTTCCTGCTGCTGGTAATATCCCTGGCTCTGTCCCTCCGGAAGCTGTCCATCGGATAAGCCGGTCTGAACCTCTACACTGTCAACTTTGATGCCCTGCTCGTTCAGTTCCTTCTGCAACTGGATCATTGATGTTTCAAGCATTGCCCTTACTTGGGCATTATCAGTGTGGAAGGTAGCTGTTACACCGCCATTGCTGTTTACGGCAACCTTCAGAGTCAAATCACCAAGATGTCTTGGATTCAGCTTAATGACCATTTCAGTGTTCTCAGCATTACGGAGAAGTCTGGCCTGCTCCACAATCTGCTGATTAATCTGATAATCAGTTCTGGTCTGGCTCACATTCTGCTGCCCCGGAATCTGGGCTGTGTTGTCAGCGGTCTGGGTCTGAATGTTGGAAACATTTGCGGCCTGGGCTGCA
Source organism: Anaerovibrio sp. RM50 (assembly GCF_000622005.1). Taxonomy (GTDB): domain Bacteria; phylum Bacillota; class Negativicutes; order Selenomonadales; family Selenomonadaceae; genus Anaerovibrio. The sequence goes on from NZ_KK211383.1 coordinate 72,831, forward strand.
TCCATGCGGTTGGTAAAGGTAGCTTCTTCACTTTCTGCTGGCTGAGTCTGAGCTTGTGGTGCTGCCACTGTCTCAGCCTCTGTCTCCTGTGGGAAGCCCTGCTGGGACTGCTGTCCATCTGGATTTAAGCCCTGCTTGGCGTCATTACCAGTTACCACCTGGGTCTGCTGACCAATGAGGTTGTTCATATCCTCCACAGTGGTTTTCTGAGGAGCTGCCTCAGTACTCTTGGTCTCCTGGGCTACAACTCTGCCGGACAGAACTGCCAGCATCTGCTGTTCCTTTGTCATATCCCCTGAATTTACAATCTGGGAGCCATCCGGTGCCGTTACCTTTTCCACTGGCTGAACTGGCTTTAACAGTGCCTCAATGGACTTAGGCTGATGCATCTCCGGTTGGGCTGACTGAGTCTGAGCATTTTCGCTCTGAACCATTGGCTGGGTCTGTACCTCTGACTCTGATACTACAGTGTCATCTACTACCACATTTTCCTTGGCAGCATTCTGAATCTGAGTGTTAACCCGATTATCCTGCTGTTTAATCTCCGTGGCAGTGGCTGGCTGCTGCAATTCCTGGGCTGCAGTGCTGATTTCCGGAGCAGTGGTCTCCATCTGCACCACTTCCTGAACTGGCTGCTGCTCATTGGCTACTGGTATTTCCACAGTCTGGGCCTCACTCTGGGCTGGCTGGTTGGAAGTAGTAAGCTCTGCCAATGGAAGCTGTACTGCAGTGGTTGCTATGGCCTCTGCTGCCATTTCTTCAGCAGCTTCATCCACCACCTCGGCAACAGCCTCCTTTGCAACGGCTGCTGTGTCCTTCACATCAGCATCAGCCTTGGCATCGGCCTGGTCAGATGTATTCTGCAGACCTTTGTCGCCCACTGGATTTTCCACAGCCTCTTTGGTAAGCTGGGCCAGCTTATCATCCTTCGCAACATCCTTGGTGGCGTCTTTTGTAACATCCTTCAGCTCAGATGAGAAGTCCTTGCCCTGCTTGCCAGCAGATGCCTTACGTCCCTCAAAGGCCGTATTGACATTCTTCTGCTGAACATTGGCCTGTGGTGCTGCAGGAGCAGCTGTAAAAAGATTTGCACTTACATTTGTTCCCATGAATTCACCTCCTTGAATAATAAATAGATATATATATGATAACCACCTAATGGTGGGAATCACCCCTATAGTTTATTCTAGCAAATGAAGATTAAAGTACAATTAATAAAAATTATTAATTAGTTATAATTTTATTTTTACTCGCCATTACCGCCCTGTTCCTGGTTTTGCTCAGGCTGTGGCGGGTTTTGCATAACACGCTTCGGTGCGCCGTTATACATAATCTTTGTAATGTTGGCTGCCCGGTCTGTATCAAATTTAGTAAGCACCTGGGATACCTGGGACTCATCCATGCGCTGGAGTATGGAAATAACTATATCGTCATCCATAGTTTCCATAATCTTGGCGGCCTCCTCCGGCTTCATCTCATTGTAGAGACGGGCCAGCTTGGAAACACGTTTCTTTTCTGCAGCCTGTCTTTCCTTGGTCTGCTTTTCTATTTCCTCCTTGGATAGAACAACTGGCTTGGATTTTGGCTTAACCTCTGCCTTTTTTTCTTCCTTTTTGGCCTCAGTACGCTGTACTGCTTCCTCCACAGAAGATTCGCCGTCTTCGGCAGGTCTTACAAAATATTCCCCCACAATCGGCAACTCATAGAGACCATATTTTTCATTGGCTTCATTGGTATCTATAATTCTGAAATAAATTCCCAAAAAGAAGCCTACGATTATAAGCACAAACAGCACCAGGGCTATAATGAGAAATTTCAATATTTTTTTGAATTTGCCCGGCTTTTTTTCAGCCTCGCCATTCTGATTCTCTTCCATCAAATCCACCCTATATAACTATTATCGATAAATATCCAGTACCTTATTTACATAATTTTGGGTCTCAATATATGGGGGAACCCCACCATAATCCTTAACAGCCTGTGGGCCGGCATTGTATGCGGCCACAGCCTTCTTCACATCCCCATTGAATGTATCAAGCATCTCCTTGATGTACTTGGTACCACCGTCGATGTTCTGCTGCTTGTTATATGGGTCAATCCCCAGAGAAGCAGCAGTATCCGGCATAAGCTGCATAACTCCAACAGCCCCTGCGGAAGATACAGTGTCCTGATTGCCACCGGATTCGGTCTGGGCAATAGCAGCCACAAGACGAGGATCTACGTGATACTTGGTGGCGGCCTCATTAATAAGGGCAGTGGTATCACCTCCAAAGCTGGTAGACTCCACCCTGGTTCCACTAAAATCCTTGGTAGGGTCCAGCTTGCCCTCTGCTGCCTTTAATTCTGCAGCAAAGGAATTCTTGCCGGTGGCGTTGGCATTGTACGCCGGCTTGCTGATACCAAATTTGTCATTGAGTTCATTAATACGCTGGACAACATTTTCCAGACCTTCTATTCTCATCATATTCAATCACCCTCACAGATGCCTTAACCCATATTTCTGAAGTAGAGCTGGCCGCCGATTTCATCCAGTACCTTCTGTTCCTCAAAGAGAAGCTCTGCCATATACTGCTGTAGGCGCTTTTCCTTCAGCTGCTCAATACTCTTGAGCTTGTTCATTATCTTCACAAGCTCCGTCATTCGCTTTTGCCTTTCAGCCTGGCATTCCATAATGAAATGCTGCTGTTGCTCAATCTGTTCACGCTTGTAATTGAAGAAGCTGTTGTAGGTCATAAGTGTTCCCACTGTAATGGTTCCCTTGCTTGTAAGGGCATCATAGTCCTTGTGCCCCTGGGCCATCTGCTCCAGCAATTCCTCCAGATGGTGTCTTGCTTCTTCCAGCTTTTTGGTGGCGGTGGCCAGTTCAACCTGGGCCTGGTCCTTATTCATTTTGGTAACCTTCAGAAGGGTTTCCAACTGGAACCGGAATTTCTTCATGGTTCACTGCCTCCACCAGTTGTATTATTATATAGCTTCCAAACGTTCAATGGTTTCATCGAAGCCCTGGACCTCGAATACCCCCTGACAAAGGAAGTCATTTATGGCATCAATTTTCTGAATGGCTTCGTCAATTTTCGGGCTGGAACCCTTGACGTAAGCGCCTATATGTATCAGATCCTCAGCATCCTTATATACTGCCATAAGGGCCCTGAGTTTCCTGTTTGCATCCATGTGTTCATCAGGCACCACAGCTGACATTACACGGGATACACTGGCCAACACATCTATGGCCGGGAAATGATTCTGGGCCGCAATGTTTCTGGACAAAACAATATGGCCATCAAGAATACTTCGCACTGCATCGGCTATTGGCTCATTCATATCATCGCCATCAACCAATACTGTATATATCCCCGTAATGGAACCCTTCTCACTGGTTCCCGCCCTCTCAAGAAGTCTTGGAAGGAGGGCAAACACAGAAGGAGTGTAGCCTCGGGTGGCCGGCGGCTCACCAACGGTAAGTCCCACCTCACGCTGAGCCATGGCAAATCGGGTTACTGAGTCCATCATAAGGATAACTTTACGGCCCTTATCGCGGAAATATTCCGCAATAGCAGTGGCTGTCATGGCCCCCTTGATACGCACCAAAGCCGGCTTATCCGAGGTGGCTACCACCACCACAGAACGTTTAAGTCCTTCTTCCCCCAAATCACGCTCGATAAATTCCTTTACCTCACGTCCACGCTCTCCTACCAGCGATATAACGCTGATATCAGCTTCTGTATTTCGGGCTATCATGGAAAGCAACGTGGATTTGCCAACACCGCTGCCCGCCATAATACCAATTCGCTGTCCCTGCCCCATGGTAATAAGGCCATCAATCGCTCTTACACCAACGTAGAGGGATTCCTTGATAACCGGCCTGTCGAGTGGGGCTGGTGGGTCCGCCTGGAGTGGATATTCCTCCCGACAGAGAATAGGGCCCTTGCCATCTATAGGATTGCCTAAACCATCGATTACTCTGCCCAAAAGCTCAGGACCAACCTTTACTTGAAGTACCTTCTGGGCGGACACAACCTCACAGCCCGGGCCAATGCCCTTGGAATCCCCTAAGGGCATCAAAAGAACTTTGCCATCCCGAAAGCCTACTACCTCAGATGGAACAGGCTCAACATCCGGGAAGTGGGATTTAACATAACATAACTCTCCCATGCTGACGTTTGGCCCCTGGCACTCAATAACCAGGCCAACCATCTGAACCACCTTGCCTATCATACGCATAGGCTTGCTGTTTTCAACTGCGTTAGTAAACTTTTTCAGGTTGATTTCCATTATTTCATAACATCCCTAATAGACTGCTCAATAACCTCAAGCTGGGTAGTCAGCTTGGCATCTATGGTTCCATTAGGCGATTCCACAACCACATCACCTAATTTCAAGGTTTCATCGGATTCAATGGAAAGCTCACACTTGCCCTCCATGGTGGTGAGGTAATCTGTGCGGGCCATCAATACCAGCTCATAGGCATCAGGGCAAACCCTTATGGTGACCTGTGGCTGGTCCTTAACCTTTTCTATAGCACTCTGTACCAGTGGCAAAACCATCTGCGGTACATCTATGAAATGCTGGGGAATAACCTTGTTAGCTATTGCAATAACCATTTCAGCAATGGTATTTTCGGCCGTAGTAACATAATCAAGGGCCTCCTTCTGCGCCACCTTAATGGTGTTCTCAGCTTTAGCATTGGCATCAACTATTATCTGATGCTGTTCCTCTTTTATCTGTTCCATGCCTTCCTTACGACCGGCCTCAAAGCCTTCCTGATGTCCGGCTTCCCTAGCTTCTTCTTTTATCTTATCTGCCTGGGTTGTGGCTTCGGAAATAATTCTTTCCGCCTCGGCCCTGGCTTCCTGTCTTGTAATCTCGCCGGCAATCTCAGCATCCTTGAGCTTCTGAATAGCGGCTTCCTCCTTGCGGCGGATATTAGCCATTATGTTCTCACGAACTTCTTCGCTCATTTCAGGAGTTTCTTCTTCAACGGGCTCCTTGGGACGCTCAAATTTTGGGGGCGCCACTATATGGGGATCCTCCTGCCAAATTACACCTTTCAGCACCCTAGACAATCATTTCGTCACCCTTTCCACGGGAAATTACAATCTCGCCCTTCTCTTCCAGACGACGGATGACATTTACGATGCGCTGCTGAGCTTCCTCAACATCACGAATCTTAACAGGGCCCATGTACTCGATTTCTTCACGCAGCATATCGCCGGCACGCTTGGACATATTCTTGAAGACCTTGGCCTGAACATCCTGATTGGTTGCCTTGAGGGCCAAGGACAAATCCTTGGTATCCACCTCGCGGAGTACCATCTGGAGAGAACGGTCGTCGATCATTACGATGTCCTCGAACACAAACATGAGCTTCTTGATTTCTTCGGTGAGTTCCGGATTGTCCACTTCCAGGGCATCCACGATACCCTTTTCTGTAGCACGGTCCACACGGTTCAGTACCTCAACGATAGCCTTAACACCACCGGCATCGGTGAAGTCCTGAGTAACCAGAGCAGACAGCTTGCGTTCCAGCACTCTTTCCACCTCACGGAGCACATCCGGAGATGTACGGTCCATGATGGCTATTCTCTTGGCAACCTCGGCCTGCCTTTCCTGCGGCAGTGAAGCCAATATGGTAGCGGCCTGATCTGGTTCAAGATATGCCATAATCAGGGCTATGGTCTGAGGATGCTCGTTCTGAATAAAGTTTAACAGCTGGCTCGGATCAGTTTTATGCAAGAAGTCAAATGGACGCACCTGAAGGCTGGTAGTGAGACGGCTGATAATTGCAGATGCCTTCTCGGAGCCCAAGGCTTTTTCCAATACGTTCTGTGCATATTCCAGACCGCCGGAGGACAAGTAGTTCTTGGCCATGGCCATCTGATAAAATTCGCTTATTACGGCTCTTTTCTGCTCCGGAGAAACCTGCTTCTGATTGGCAATTTCCAAGGTCAGCTTTTCGATTTCTTCATCGTTCATGTGCTTGAACAACATGGCAGAATACTCTGGGCCGAGGGTTATAAACAGAATCGCAGCTTTTTGCTGGTTATTTAATTCTGGTTCATTGTCACCATACATATCCATAATTCTTAATCCTCCGACAGCCAGGTCTTAACAAGCAAAGCAACTTCGGCAGGTTTGGTGCGGATGAGTTCCTCGATAACCTGACGCTCGTTGATGTGTTCCTGTTCCTCTGGAGTGAGTTCGTCCGGTTCAACTGTGCCAGCCTCAATAGCAGCAGCACGCTCTGCTTCCAAACGCATTCTCTCTTCCTCTTCCAGTCTTGCCTGCTCCTCGGCAGCCTCTCTTGCCAGACGCTCCTTCTCCCGCTTTCTTCTGATGTAGAAAGCAACAGCCAAAGCAATTACCAGGAGTATCAGACCGATGGTAATATACATATTTCTGGCCTGACGGTCCTTCTCCGCCTGTTCCTCAGCAGCACGTCTGTCAGCCAACTCGGTGCTAAATGGCAACGGCTCAACAGACACTGTGTCACCACGGTCCGGATTGATGCCTACAGCAGAGGATACAGAACGGGAAATACTTTCCTGCTGGGCAGGAGTAATATCGTCATTTACCAGAACGGCAATATTTACACGCTTAATAGAACCAGGAGAAGCAATAGTCTTCGCCTTGGCCTCGTTAATTTCGTAGTTCTTGGTGGTTTCCTTCTTTGAGTACTCAGCATTTGAATTATTCTCAGTAGCCACATATCCCGGCACGTTGGACTGGGTACCGGCCGGCCCTCCAGGAGTATTGGAAGTGCCATTATAAGACTCGTTTATAGTCTGTTCGCTACGAATAATGCCGGAATCATCTACTACAGGAGTAAAGGTCTGAGTATCTGTCTGGCGCTGGTCGAAATCCAGCTCCACATTAACCCTTACATAGGAACGACCTTCGCCCAAGGCCTGATCCAACATTGTCTGAACATCCTTCTGCATGCGGTCCTGAACCTTGCGGGTCATCTCCAGCTGGGTCATGGTCTTGACGCTAACGCTGTTCTCTTCCTCATCATCCGGGTCATTGAGAATTTTTCCAGTTTCGTCAACTACAGTAATATTTTCAGGCGAAAGCCCCTGGATACTGTTGGAAGCCAGGTTAACAATGCCCTTTATTTCTTTTTTGTTCAGCTGTGTATTCGGTTTCAACTTCAGCATAATGGAAGCTGTTGCCGGTTTCTCATTTTTCTTATAGAGGCTATCCTCCGGGAGTACAATATGCACTCTGGCCTTCTCTACAGCCTCAATTTGTTCAATAGTACGAGTCAGCTCACCCTGCAATGCCTGGAGATAGTTAACTTTGTTCTGGAACTCCGTTACGCCCAGCTTACTGTCATCGAAAATCTCAAAGCCTTTGTTGCCATGAGGAAGGCCCTCAGTGGCAAGCTGCAGTCTGGCTTCATGAACATTAGCAGACGGAACCAGAATGGTGGTCCCCTGCTTTGTCTCCTGAACCTCGTATTCTATTTTGTCTTCCTTAAGCTTTGCCGCTACTTCGCCAGCATCCTTTGTCTCCATGTTGGTGAACAAAGGAACCATATCGGGCTTCCCGCCATACATGAAGCTGGCACCAATTATCAGAATCACCAGCAGTACAATACCACCGATGGCCATATAACGCTGTTTTTTAGTGGTTTTTTCCCAAAGCTGAAGGTATTTTTCTTTCCACTCGCCCATTATCTCAATCCCTTCGCTGTGTTTTGCCTTTTTTTACCAAGAAATTATACCTGCATACGCATAATTTCCTGATAAGCTTCCACAGCTTTGTTGCGGACTTGGAGCGTAAGCTGCAACGCAATGTCAGCCTTTTCAGCTGCCACTACAACCTGGGATATATCTTCAACCTGACCAGCTGCCAGCAAGGCGTTCATTCTTTCTGATTCCTGTTCCAAAGCATTTACATTGCCAAGGGCATCCCCAAGATATTCGCCAAAGGTTTTGACTACAGGCGCTTCCTGGGTTTCTCCCAAATGACTCTCAGCATGCATAGAAACCGGAGTCATCTTCAATGGTTCTATCTGCATCATGTCACCTCATTTATTTACTGATACTTAAGGCCTGTGTAGCCATACTCTTCGCCGCATTAATGGTAGTAACATTGGCCTCATAAGCACGGGAAGCCGTAATCATGTCTACCATTTCGTTTACAATGTTAACATTTGGCAATTCAACATAGCCATCAGCATTGGCATCCGGATGGCCTGGATCATATACCAATTTACCCTGGGTGTTATCCTCCTGAATAGCCACAGCACGAACGCCATCGCCACTCTTTTTGCCAAACTCCGACTTGGAAATCTCACCAGAGAGGACCCGGGCAAAATTCTTATTATGCATTTCTCTAGGTTCAAATACCACAAACTTGCGCTTGAACGGGGTCCCGTTCTCAGTACGGGTAGTATTGACATTAGCAATATTGTTGGATATGACATCCATTCTGAGACGCTCAGCTGTCAAACCGGAAGCAGCTGCATCTATGCCACCAAACATACTCATAAGCTGTTCTCCATTCTATATATTATGAAAGAATTCATTATTTACTCTTTTATTTGCTGGAAATAGTAGTCTTTAACCTCTGAATAAAACTTCCCATCTCCTTGGTCATGGCATTGTAATAAATCTGGTTTTTGGCCATATTTGCCATTTCCTTGTCAATATCAACATTGTTCTTGTCTGTTCTCATTGTGGTACTTTCATCCATAACTACAGTGGCCTCAGCCCTTTCCTTCATAGGAATAGGCAAATGGCGGTCGTGGGTACGTACCATTTCCAGTCCCAGCTTCTTGTCAAGGCCTAATTCCTTGGCCAGTAGGCTTTCAAATACGACATCACTTTTCTTAAACTTAGGAGTATTTACATTAGCTATATTATTGCTGATAACTTCATGCCTCAAGTTTGCCGCAGACATACCACGGGACAGGTAATCCATGGTTGCGGTATTAAAAATCTGATCCAACATGGGCTCATTTCCTCCTAAAATATTTATCATAAAACGTAAAAGGGCATAATTCGATATACTACTAACATTCTACAAATAATTAAAAAATCCTTGTCTATTTTAACACATTCTCAATAAATCACGAAGAAATTTTCATGTTTTTTCCAGAGTATATAGACATTTGTGACCATCGTCCACTATTCTTTTTAAACGCAAATGGCTAATTATTATTATTTATTAAGGAAATAAAAAACAGGGAGATTGCAACTTAAAGAAAACAAGCTCCCTGCTTTAATAATAGTCATAATTGGCAACCATCCATTGTCACCAACAGATTTTTTACTTAACTGCTGGTAAAAGATACCTTATTCGGTCTCTTTTGCCAAATCCTCGATGCCTTTCCAAAGATAATCGTTCTTAACCTTAATGTGAGTCCCCTTCATACCCTGTGATTTTGGTTCAACAACGCCGGCAGATTCCAGCTTGCGAAGGGCATTGACGATAACGGAACGGGTAATATCCAGGCTGTCGGCAATTTTCGAGGCATTAACGGCACCCTCCTTGCCCCCAAGCTCACGGAAAATCTCAATGGTAGCCATTGCCTCGGAAATGGACAGGGTGTCAAGAGCCATCTTGACATTTTCTTTCTTCTGTTTTTCCTCCTGATTTCTGCGGGAGCGGTCATGGAGCATCTCCATCCCCACAACAGCAGCACCATATTCTGCCAACAGCAAATCGTCATTGGTAAAATCTTCATTGTATCTTGCCACTACCAACGTGCCGATACGTTCACCAACTCCATAAATAGGAACAATGGTAGTATTTTTGCCATGGAACTTGCACTTGGTCTCACTGTCATCCACAAAAGCACAAAGGCCTGATTTGGAACGAAGGTTGGCAGATGTCTCATCAATCTTGTTGAGCCAGTTTACGTAATGGCGGGGGAACTTGCCCACAGACACTACATTATCAACCATCAAATCACATTCAAAATCATCCTGAAAAGCATAACCATATATACTGCCTTCTGTATCAACAATATATACATTTGCATCTATCACATTACTAAGTACAGTTGCAATTTCCTTGTATTCCACATTGTGGAAACGCTGCAATACTCTGTTAATCTTTCTTGTTCTTTCCAAAAGAGTAGCCATACTCTTTTCCCTCCCAATTTTTTGTCATTCTTTTAGTGCAATTAATTTTACCACAAAAAACAAAAATAATCACACAAAATTGTGATTATTTTTGTTTTTATTATTTATATTTAAAATATTCTTCTTTTTTGATACATTTGCTATTTCAGGATATAATTCTGTATTTTTGCTTATTTATAGAATAAACTGACTAACATCCTGATTAACAACTATTTCAGAAAGGGCTTCCTTAACGTAGGACTCGTCCACTACAACGTGTTTTTCATCCAAATCCGGCGCATCAAAGGAAAGATTCTCCAGCAGCTTCTCCAAAATTGTATGGAGGCGGCGGGCACCAATATTTTCATTCTGGTTATTCACATCGCAGGCCAGCTTTGCCAGACAGTCAATAGCCTCATCGGTGAACTCCAGATCTATACCCTCCGTTCCCATAAGAGCTTTATACTGTTTGATAAGGGCATTTTGAGGCTCAGTGAGAATGCGCTTGAAGTCCTCCTTCTCCAACGATGTGAGCTCCACGCGAATAGGGAAACGGCCCTGAAGCTCCGGAATAAGATCTGATGGTTTGGAGGTGTGGAAGGCACCGGCAGCAATAAAGAGAATGTGGTCAGTCTTTACAGGACCGTACTTGGTCATTACTGTGGAACCTTCAACGATTGGCAGGATGTCACGCTGTACACCGTCACGGGCCACATCATGGTTGTTGCCATGACCACCGCTGGAGGCCACCTTGTCAATTTCATCAAGGAATACGATACCGCTGTTCTCTGCCACCTTCACAGCTTCCTCGGTAACCTCCTCCATATCCACAAGCTTCATGGCCTCTTCCTGCTGGAACAGCTTGCGGGCTGCTTCAACAGTAACCTTACGCTTTTTATGTTTCTTTGGCATCATACTGCCAATAATATCCTGAATGTTGTCCCCCATACCCTCAAGGGAAGATCCGGCAAACATGCCTACCATCGGCTTATTGTTATCTTCGATGTCGATTTCAATCATCTTGTCCTCGTACTCACCAGCCAATAGCTTTTTACGGCACCATTCACGGCCTGCCTGATACTGCTTTGGTTCCTCATCAGAAACTCCCTCGGATTCCTCATCATTGGAATTGCCGAAAAGCTGTCCAAATGGATTTACAACGGATTTCTTTGGCTGAGGCACCATAACATCAAGAATACGTTCCTCTGCCAATTCCGCAGCCTTTTCCTGTACCTCCTCCAAACGGGAAGAACGCACCATACGCACAGAGGTCTCCGCCAGATCCCGGATAATGGATTCAACGTCGCGGCCTACATAACCCACCTCAGTAAATTTGGTGGCCTCCACCTTAATGAATGGAGCCTTCACCATCTTGGCCAGGCGACGGGCAATTTCAGTTTTGCCCACACCAGTGGAGCCAATCATAAGGATGTTCTTTGGAATAATATCATCCTTCATGCTTTCATTGTCCAACTGACGGCTGCGCCACCGGTTCCTCAGTGCAATAGCCACGGACCGCTTGGCAGCCTTCTGGCCTACTATATATTTATCTAATTCCTCAACAATCTGTTTTGGAGTCTGTTCATTCATCATAAAATCCTCCGTTATTAACTAAAATCAGTCCAGTTCCTCAACCTTGATATTATGGTTGGTATATACGCAAATATCAGCTGCAATAGTGAGGGCCTCCTTGGCAATTTCCGCAGCAGAAAGTTCTGTGTGCTTAATCAAAGCACGGGCCGCTGAAAGGGCATAAAAGCCCCCTGATCCAATGGCACCCACACCGCCGTCCGGCTCAATAACCTCGCCGTTTCCGGAAATCATTAAAAGATTTTCCTTGTCAGCCACCAAAAGCAGGGCCTCCAGTTTACGGAGAACCTTGTCAGTACGCCACTGCTTGGCAAGCTCCACAGAAGCCCTTGGCAAATTGCCATTATAAGATTCCAGCGCGGCCTCGAATTTTTCAAAAAGTGTGAAGGCATCAGCCACAGAACCTGCAAATCCCGCCAGAACCTTATCATGATATAAGCGGCGAACTTTTCTGGCACTTGCCTTCATTATAGTATTCTGACCAAAGGTAACCTGACCATCACCGGCGATGGCAGTTTTGCCATTATGCTTAACTGCAACTATTGTGGTTGCGTGAAATTGTGTTTCCATTTATAATTGCTCCTTAAACTTTTCTAGGGTCTCCAGGGCCCGTTCTGCAATACGCTGTTTCTTGAGCTTTTTGTCGCGAATTTTTTCCTTGATGGGAGACATGATGCCAAAATTTACATTCATTGGCTGAAAGTGTTTTGCAGGGGCCGTAGTGATGTAATGGCACAGGGAGCCGTGAGCGGTTTCCTGAGGAAATACCACTGGCTCCAATCCCTTGCATATGCGAGCAGCATTAATGCCAGCCACAAGGCCGGAGGAGGCTGATTCCACATAACCTTCAACACCAGTCATCTGACCTGCAAAGAAAAGATTGTCATTTCCTTTAAACTGCATGGTGGGACGCATGGTTTCAGGAGAATTAATAAAAGTGTTTCTGTGCATTACCCCGTATCGAACGAATTCTGCATTTTCAAGGCCAGGGATCATGCCAAACACCCGGCGCTGTTCAGGCCACTTAAGATGTGTCTGAAACCCCACAATATTATATAGAGTTCCTTCCGCATTGTCCTGACGAAGCTGAACAACTGCATAAGGCAGCTTGCCGTCAGCTGGATTTTCCAGCCCCACAGGTTTCAAAGGACCAAATAGCAGAGTATCCTCCCCCCGTGACGCCATTTCCTCCACAGGCATACATCCCTCAAAGAATTTTTCCTTTTCAAAGTTATGGGTTGGAGCCTTCTCGGAATTTACCAGCTCTCTCCAGAATTTGTGGTATTCTTCCTTAGTCATTGGGCAGTTAATATAAGCTGCCTCGCCCTTACCGTATCGGGAAGCCTTCCAAGCCTTGGTCATATCGATGGATTCAAGGGTGACAATGGGCGCTGCAGCGTCATAGAAATAAAGGTACTCCTGCCCCATAAGCTCGCCAATATTTTCCGCCAGCTTACCCTCTGTGAGAGGACCACTAGACACAATAGTAACGGCATTTTCCTCATAAGGAATTTCTTCCAGTTCCTTATGGATAACATTGATTAAAGGATGGTTGCTCACCTTGTCGGTAATATATTTGCTAAAACCCAGACGGTCCACAGCCAAGGCTCCCCCTGCAGGAACCTTGGTGGCATCAGCTGCCTCCATAATTATAGATCCCAGACGGCGCATTTCTTCCTTAAGAACACCCACGGCGTTTTCCAGACCAGCACCCCGAAGGGAGTTGCTGCAAACAAGCTCCGCAAACAGATCAGTCTTGTGGGCCGGGGTATTCTTTACAGGGCGCATCTCATATAAATCAACCTTTATGCCTCTGTTGGCAGCCTGCCAGGCAGCTTCACTGCCTGCCATACCAGCCCCAACTACGATAATTTTATCCATTCTGTTCCTCTTTGGTCTTCTTGGCCTCCTCAGCCTTTTGGGCTTTCTTGGCCTGTTTTAAAAGTTCCTTGTTAATTGGATGGTCTGCTCTGGTCTTGCAATCTGCATTGTAGCAATATATCAGGCCACGGCCATTTCTGTAATAGTGCTTCAGTTGCAGGGAACCGCACTCCGGACATGGCTCAGCAATTGGCGCATCCCAGCTTACGAAATCGCACTCAGGATAGTTGTTGCAACCATAGAAGCCCTTGCCACGGCGGGATTTTCTCTCTACTATATGACCTTCACACTTAGGGCACTTTACCCCCGTATCCTTCAAAATGGCCTTGGTGTTGCGGCACTCCGGGAAACCAGGGCAAGCCAGGAACTTGCCGAATCGCCCCTGCTTAACCACCATCATACGGCCGCAAATATCACATGGCACATCAGAAACCTCCACTGGGAGCTCCACATGACCAATGGCCTCATCAGCCTTTTCCAAAGTTTCGGCAAAGGGGCCGTAGAATTCGCGAAGGAGATCCGTTTTATCCACCTTGCCCACGGCAACGCTGTCCAACTTCCCCTCCAAATCGGCAGTGAACTTGGCATCTACAATATCCTTGAAGTATTCCTTCAGCATATCCACCACAATATCTCCCAACTCAGTTGGCTGGAAGGACTTGCTGATACGCTGTACATAGCCACGAGCCAATATTGTTTCAATAATAGGTGCATAGGTACTTGGACGTCCAATACCCATTTCCTCCAAGGTCTTAACCAGGGAGGCATCATTGTAGCGTGGCGGCGGTTCAGTAAAGTGCTGAACAGGGTTAACCTTAAAAAGATTAATATCATCGCCTACAGCCATATCAGGCAGGATTATATCCTTGTCATTGGTATCTGCCATGGTATAAACAGCAGTGAAACCAGGGAATTTCATTTTGGAGCCTGTGGACTTTAAGGTAAATACTTCCTTAACCGCCTTGTCCGTCCCATAATTGGTAATAGTTACACCAAGTCTGTCGAACACGGCAGGAACCATCTGGCTGGCCACGAAACGCTGCCAGATGAGCTGGTACAGCTTAAACTGGTCTTTGCTAAGATATTTCTCAATCTGCTGCGGAACCATCATGGCACTGGTAGGACGAATAGCCTCATGGGCATCCTGAGCCTTCTTACCAACGGAATATACATTAGCCTTGGCAGGATAATATTTATCCCCAAAGTTTTCCATAATATATTCCTTGGCTTCCTGCTGAGCCTGCTCGGAAATACGCACTGAATCTGTACGCATATATGTAATAAGACCCACAGGCCCCTTACGGCCCAAATCAATACCTTCATACAATTGCTGGGCAACCATCATGGTACGTTTGGAAGTAAAGCCCAGCTTTCTTGCAGCATCCTGCTGGAGACTGGAGGTAGTAAATGGCGGTGCAGCCTTGCGGGATGTCTGGCGTTCCTTAATTTCAGTCACCTTCCACTTGCAGGCCTCCATTTTCTCCTGAACAGCTCTGGCCTCATCGCCCTTGCTGATTTCCAGTTTTTTGCCGTTAATTTGGGAAAGCTCCGCCTCAAACTGAGGAGATGTACCCTTTTTCAGCTTGGTGCCGATGGTCCAATACTCCACGGACACGAAATCCTTTATTTCCTTTTCCCGGTCACAGATAAGCTTTACAGTTACGGACTGAACACGTCCGGCACTGAGGCCCTTCCTTACCTTCCTCCAGAGAAGCGGGCTAAGCTTATAGCCCACTATACGGTCCAGCATGCGGCGGGCCTGCTGGGCGTCCACCATATCCAGATTAATGGGATGGGGCTCCTTAACAGCGGCCTGAATAGCCGGCTTTGTTATCTCATTAAATACAATTCGGCAGTCAGAAGAGCTGTCGATGTCAAAAAGATGTGCCAAATGCCATGCAATAGCTTCTCCCTCACGGTCGGGGTCGCTTGCCAGATATATTTTATCAGCCTTCTTGGCTTCTTTTTTCAGTTCCTTGATAAGGTCACCCTTGCCACGGATATTAATGTACTTTGGCTCAAAGTTATTATCCACATCAATGGCAAACTGGCTCTTGGGCAAATCGCGAAGATGTCCCATGGAAGCCTTAACCACATAGCCCTTGCCAAGGTAACGCTCAATTGTCTTTGCCTTGGTCGGAGACTCAACCAGCACAAGAGTATTCCTGGATTCCTTGTCAGTCTTGGATTTAGCGGTGGTCTTTTTTACAGTTTTCCTGGTTGTTTTCTTATTAGCAGTCTTTTTTGCAGCAGTTTTTTTAGTTGCTGCCTTCTTTTCCTTTAAGTCTTCATTTTGCGTTTCAGTCACAAAATGTCCCCCTTTATTTCCTTACATACGAATGAGCCTCATTACTTTTTATTATCCCCCGTATTTCCATCTGGAGCAGCAAAAAGGCTACACTGGCAGCATCGCTGCCATGTAAATTATAAATGATTTCATCAACTGATAATGGTACATCAGGAGTAAGGAGGCTGTAAATACGCCTTTCTTCCTCTGATAATGCAAATTTCTTTTCCATATTATCATTTTTTGCTGATAAAGTCTTGTTTTTTATAAAATCACTGTACTCTGATATTATATCGTTAGTGTCAAGTACCAGCTTGGCCCCCTGCTGAATCAGCTTATTGCAACCTGCACTTCCCTGGGTAAAAATCCCTGCAGGCACAGCGAAAACATCCCTATTTTCCCTAAGAGCACAGTCAGAGGTAATAAGGGCACCGCTTTTTTGTGCAGCCTCCACCACCAGGGTTCCCCGACACATTCCGGCTATAATTCTGTTTCTGGCGGGAAAAGTAAACTTGTTGGGCTGGGTACCAGGCATATACTCTGAAATCACCGCTCCCCTTTCGGCAATCTCTTCCAGAAGCCTTTTATTGGAACGGGGATAAGCCACATCCACTCCACAGCCAAGGACAGCCTCAGTTATTCCCCCAACAGCCAGTGCCCCCCTATGGCTTTCCGTATCAATACCATAGGCCGCACCACTAACAACAGTCACTCCAAGGGAAGCCAGGCCACCGGAAAATCTTTCCGCCACGGCTCTTCCATAAGGACTTATTTTACGGGACCCCACCATGGCAATACGAAAATGATCATTATCCAAGCGCCCTTTACAAAACAATATATGGGGTGGATCGAAGGTTTCCTTCAATAAAGTCGGGTAATCATCATCTTTTTTTGAAATCAGTTTTATGTGCTGTTTTGGGCACATTTCCGCTAACTTCTCAGGGCAACGGGAGTTGTCCCTGCGAAAGGTGAAGAAGCTCTCCAATTTATCATCCGTTAAGAGCTTGGTGTAGGCAATTTCTTGCTCCGATGCCCGCCAAACCTCCTCCCCATTTTTGAATATCCCCAAAAGTTTATCCAATATTGCGCCAGTCATGCCAGGGATATTCTGCAAAACTCCTAAATAATATTTTTCCATTTTATACCTCACATTTTATATATTTAATTTATTACATATATATTATTAAATATATGTCGTTTTGTGAAGTATTTTTTTGTTTTTATAGGTATATAAAAGCAGACTGCAATATGCAGTCTGCCATTTTTTACTATGAAATATTTGGGAATGGAATCTGAAAGATGAAAATGAACTATAGATTTCGTATAAGGGCTGGTGAAAGCCCATATGCTTTCATCTTGCTAATTTAGTTTGTAAACAGCTTATCCCAATATGCGTAGAGAATCATCAGAAATACCAATATTAAGATGATAACATCACCCATAATTAATCCACTTCCTCAAGCCTTGGATTGTCACTATAGGCACGGCCTGCCTTGGCACATGGTTTACCGTTCACAAGCACAATATCAGCGGTGAAATCCGCATTGGTAGCGAAAATATTGCTGCCTACAGCATATACATCCACAGGTACATTGTTGGTTTCAAAGAGACGGATGCGCTCCGGATTGAAGCCGCCGGAAACCATAATCTTCACATGATTGAAGCCCTCTGCATCCAGTGCCTCACGAACATTTCTTACAAGCTGCTCATTTACGCCGGTAGGCTTGAAATGTCCCATCTGGCCGATAAGGGACTTATCCACCATCTTATCTGATGTATCAAGGCGCACACCATACAGCTTGTCACCCAGGGCACGGGCCACTTTGAGACTTGTACCTACACAGTCGTTGTTGAAATCCACCAACGCCACCCGGCCAATTTTAGGGTCAATATATTTATCGAACATCTCAGTGGCCTTCAGGGTATCTCCCTCACAGGCTGCAATAAGAGCATGTGGAATAGTGCCTGCTGCCTCTATTCCCCAGGTAAGGGCATTGGCAGGGGTTGATACATTGGTCATGCCACCAATTTTTGCCGCATAGCCATCTCCCTTCTGAACTGCATAATGGTCAAAACGGGACGGGAAAAACAATACCGGCTTGCCGTTGGCTGCCTCTACCGCTTTGGCACAGTTGGTGGCCACCTTGGTCTGGCGGGCAATAATCCCCAGGTACACTGTTTCCAGGTGGCTGAAATCCGCCAAATCACCTTCAATAGTCATTACAGTCTCCCATGGCTCGATTTTATCACCGTCATGGAGAGCACGGATCTTTATCCTTTCAGGATGATAGGCGCACCGCTTAATAAGGGCAATGGCCTCGTCAATACCGCAGAGGGTGGCATAGTCACGCTGGAAAATCTGCATGGTTACAGTTGGATGATAATCAGCGTGATTGAGAATCTCCTGAGTACGGAGAAAATATATGTCACTATACAGTCCGCTCTTAATCTCATCTACCGGAAAATCAAAGCTTTCTGGATTAAGCCGCTTCTTTGTCATAAAATATGCCTCCTAAAAATTAACCGCCCCACACTCCTGATGAAGCCAAGTTTATTCTCGTACGGTATTATGATACAATGAAAAGCACAACAAACGCAAATAAAATAAGGAGATTTCCAATGGAAAGCAATATTATAACTTTATCTTCTCAGCCGACAGTTGAAGTTGAAAAGGAAATGGAGCAAATCGGGGTATCTTCCCGGGGCATAAATATAATGAAGGAAAAACTAACATTTCACTGCTTCAAAATCACCGATGTGGACACCAGGGCAGCCAATATTCTAAAGCAAACCATGCTGAGTCAGGGGGCAGAAGCTGCAGTTTCCGCATCCACTATAAATCTCAGTGCCTCCCATACCCATGTAATTATCGGAGCCACCACAAAACAACTACGACAGGCTGTACCACGTCTTAAGGAGCAGCCCTGGGGGCTGAAGACCATTGCCCAAAAAATTGAAAAAGAGTTTTTAAATATATAAAATTTTAGGCAGGAATTAAATTACCTTTGGCGAAGTATTACCTATACGACAAAATAATCCAAAGGAGTTGATTTATGTGGCAAAAATCAGAATTCTCAATATGATGTTTTACGGCTTCCACGGTCAGTATGAGTACGAGCGTGAGCAGGGCCAGAAGTTCTATTTTGATGTTGAGGTAACCACCAAGAACGACAAAGTCGTGGAAAGCGATGATGTGGCGGACACCATCAACTCCAGTACCATTTACTCCATAGTAAAGGATGCAGTTGAAAACAAAAAATTCCATTTGCTGCAAGCCTTAGGCGGACATATCGGTGATAAACTGATTGCCAACAATCAGATTGTAGCTGAAGTCAAGGTAACAATCCGCAAACAGTATGTGCCTATCTCCGGTGCCCTGGATTGCGTTGAGATTGAAGTTGTACGTAAAGCTGAATAAGTACCTTCAAAAATACAAGGAACCTGTACAATGAAGTACAGGTTCTTTTATTGTGGGAAAGACAAAAAAAGACGGAGCACAAGGCTCCGCCAAATAGAAGTTTTAAATTACTCTGCGTGCGCCGATGTAGCAGGAACCCCAATAACCACTGTACAGGGAATCCACAGCAACACCACGGCTGGAAGATGCATTGATGAAGGAACCATCGCCGAGATAGATACCAACATGGGATGCACCATAATCGTAAGTGGAGAAGAATACCAGATCACCCGGGATTAACTCACCACGGGATACCGGCATACCGACCTCGTACTGTGCATCTGCAGTGCGTGGAAGATAAATTCCAGCATTGGCAAATACATAACGTACATAACCAGAACAATCGAAGCCACTTGGGGAAGTACCACCGAATACATAAGGTACACCAATGTAGGCCATTGAATTGGAAATGATACGGCGGGAAATGGAATTAAAGCTACGGCTTACCTGCGGCATATCCCTACCCATCAAAGCTGAATAAGTTGAAGGGCCAACAAGTCCATCAGCAGTAAGTCCCTGATTGCTCTGGAACATCTTTACTGCTTCCACAGTAGCCGGACCAAAGTCACCATCAGCGGCAACATCGTATCCAAGGTTAGCTAACTGCCCCTGAATCTCTGCTACCTCACTTCCCTGATCTCCCATACGAAATGCTGAAGCATTGCACACGGAAAAAACGCACACAAACATCATGGATAGCGCAAAAATGCGCATAAACTTACCCAAAAAGACACTCCTCTCTCTATGCGCCTACGAGGTTAGCTGCCGGGTTAGGGTTGAGAAAGACTACCCTTTAAGATCCACTTGTGCAGCATCCATGCTGCAACAGCTGATTTTCATTCACCCCAAAAATTTGGTTCCCCCGCTCCATGGGCTGGATTAGGCTTTTTATAGATATGTATGCCCATCATATTAGATTGTAAAATGCTATGAGTGATCAATAAGCCGAGTTCTGTTCCGCCGAAGCGGTGACAATCATTTATCTGGACTGCCAGTTGCCTGACAGCTCTAGCGACACACCCGGAAGGTCAGCGGGCCGCCTCATATCCTTCCCTATTCGGTCTTGCTCCATGTGGGGTTTATCAAGCCAGCCAGTCACCTGACTGCTGGTGCGCTCTTACCGCACCTTTCCACCCTTACCTGGCGAACCAGGCGGTTTCCTTTTCTATGACACTTTCCCTAAGGTCACCCTCGCTGGACGTTATCCAGCACACTGCCCTGTGGAGCCCGGACTTTCCTCAAACGAAATAAATCGTCAGCGATTGTCTTTCACGCTCATAACAATGTAATTATATCATTCTGAAAAAATAGTGTCAAACTGCATAGGAGGGAATTGGTCATATAATGGTAATGTATTGGTTAACTTTTGAGTTTTTTGAGTAACTCTTGTATTTTTTGTTCGATGTTGTCAGCCTGCGTTATATCGGTAACCACAGCCATATTTTTTGCTCCATGTTCCCATACATGAAAAATATTTTGAGTTTTTATGCCCCCAATTGCTACAAAAGGCACAAGAGATTTTTGGGCTGCGTACTCAACGTAGGAAAAGCCCACGGGCTCAGCAGTGGCCTTGGTTTGCGTGGCAAAAACAGGACCTACCCCCACATAATCTATCACATCTTTTATACGGTTGGCCGCCTCTAATTGACCCGGATTATGGGTCGAAAGTCCGATAACCATGTCTTTACCCACAATTTGTCTGACAACTTTCGCAGGCAAATCTTCCTGACCAACATGAATACCATCTGCTTCCACTGCCAAAGCCAAATCCACGAAATCATCAATTATAAATGCCGCCCCGTATTCTCGGGTGAGCCTGCGAAGCTCCACACATTCTTTGTAACGTTCCAGACCGCTCTTCTCCTTTTCCCGATACTGCACAAAGCGTATACCTGCCTCCAGCATGGCCTTTACCACTTCGTAATTACTTCGTCCCAAAGAAGCTTTTTCCGCAGTGATTCCGTAAATAGGAAAGCTCCTGAAGAGCTCCATGGTTTCCCGTCTTGTCATAATCAGCCTTCTTTCCCGCCAACTACATAAAAGAAATCTTCGGAGATATTATCCTCGCAAACCTCCACTTCAGTTCCCTGCTTCATGGAAGCCAGCTCCCGGCGAAGGTATTTTGCCACAGCATTTACCACAGGGAACTCAGTGGCAAAGTGACCGGCATCAATAAGATTAATGCCCTGTTTCACAGCCTGCTGTGCTTCATGGTATTTTATGTCGCCAGTTACATAAACATCGGCACCTTTAAACACCGCCTTGCCAATAAATTCAGCACCGGCACCGCTGCAAAGTGCCACCTTCCTTACCGTATCCTTGCCGCCTCTCACAAGGCGGACATGATTGCATTTTAAGGTATCGCAAAGCATTGTGGAAAACTTTTCTATGGACATTGGCTCGAGAAGGTAGCCAATTCGTCCTAAACTGTCACCAGTTTCCGCATCAGTAATAGCTAATCCTTCTACCTTTTCCAGCTTCCACAACTGTGCCAAAATATCATTACAGCCCCCCTGGGCAATATCCAGATTGGTATGAGCAGAATATACGGCGATATTGTGAGTGAGCAACTTTTGGAGCATACCTCCATCATAAGTATCAGTTCTTATACTTAGGAGCCCCTTGAAGAGCATTACCGGATGATGGGAGATTATCATATCCGCCCCAATTTCAATAGCCCTATCAACCACTGGCAAGCTTACATCAAGACACACAAAAATCTTGCTTATCTCCTGCTCGGGACTGCCCAACTGAAGACCGGGATTATCCCAGTTTTCTGCCAACTTTTTGGGAGCCAGTTTTTCCATAATTCCCATTATTGTCTGACACTTCATAATGTATATCCCTCCAACAGCTTTATCCTGGCTTCAATCTCTGCCAGTTTTTCCTTTGTATGGCTGCCACCCTTCTGAAGCCCCTGACGAATTTTGTCAAGCTGGGCAATGTTGTTCTGAACATGTTCAGTGAAAAGCTCCGGACGTTTTTTTATGAGCACAGGCCCCAAAATAAGTTCTGCTTCGTTAAGTGGCTCCGCCATCCCCCGGACAGCCTTTATTATCTGATATACCCTGCCGTCAACCTTGGCAAGTTTTTCATCTTCTATGAGCCAGTTGTTGTCATAAAGCCAGCCTCTAAGGTATTCAAAACCATTTTGTGGCTGAAGCACCAGACATTTCAACTGGTCTGTTACCTCCGGCCGTGCCTCCAGTATATCTGCCTCCAGCTTGCCCCCCATTCCGGCAATACAAACAGTATCCACCTCTCCAGCAGTCAGGGCAGCCAGTCCGTCACCCTGGCGAACAGCTATCGATTCATTAAATCCTGCCTCAGAAATGGTACGTCTGGCAGCCTGGCAGGGGCCTGAGTTTAAGTCTGCGGCGATTACTCTGCGGGCATTATTAATTTTGAAGAGTTCAATGGCCAGATAGCCATGATCCGTACCAATATCAGCCACACTGTCTGAAATAGGCACAAATTCCGCCACAGCCTTCAAACGGTCATCTAACATAAGTTCACCTCTATTTTATTTGGGGAGGTGCCCTAATTGCTCAAAACAGTACTCTCCCCTTTAAAACATAACCTAAAAGGGGACAGCATAAGCAGTCCCCTTTCATTAATACGCAATATAAACATATTATCAGTCGAGGAAATCCTTGAGCTTCTTGCTACGGGTTGGATGACGCAACTTTCTCAAGGCCTTGGCCTCAATCTGACGGATACGCTCTCGCGTTACGCCAAAGCTCTGTCCCACTTCTTCCAGCGTACGTGCACGACCGTCCTCAATACCAAAGCGAAGAACCAAAACCTTGCGTTCACGCTCAGTAAGGGTATCCAGGACCTCCGCCAACTGTTCCTTAAGCATCATGAAAGATGCCTGCTCTGCTGGTGCCGGTGCATCGTGATCCTCAATGAAATCGCCAAGGTGGGAGTCTTCCTCCTCGCCAATAGGAGTCTCCAGGGAAACTGGTTCCTGGGCAATCTTCATTATTTCACGAACACGTTCAACGCTGATATCCATCTTCTTGGCAATCTCGTTAGGCTTTGGATCACGTCCCAAATCCTGAACCAGCTGTCTGGTAACACGGATAAGCTTGTTGATGGTCTCCACCATGTGAACCGGAATGCGGATTGTTCTTGCCTGATCCGCAATAGCTCTGGTAATGGCCTGTCTGATCCACCATGTAGCATAGGTACTGAACTTATAGCCCTTGGTATGGTCAAACTTTTCAACGGCCTTAATCAATCCCAGATTGCCCTCCTGAATCAAATCCAGGAACAGCATACCACGACCTACATAACGCTTGGCAATACTTACAACCAGACGAAGGTTAGCCTCTGCCAGACGCTTCTGGGCATCCTCGCCAAAGGCCTTAGCCGTATTCATGGCGATTATGTCATTCTTGGAAAGAGGCTCCACCTCAAGTTCAGCATAACCTAATGCTTCATTATAATTGGTAAAGAGCTCACTGTCGAAGTCCTCAAGACCGTCTATATCCTCCTTGTACTGTTCCACGATAGCATTTACGCTATCATTGTCCACATGAAGGTATTTACGGGTAACATCATTGTTATCAAGCTGCAAAAGCTCAGTCCATTCTGACAAAGGTCTTACACTGTCAGTACCTGTCTCAGCATCATGTCTGACAACTTCATCTGCGGCCAAGCGGATTTCAGCAGAAACGCCGTCCTCCATACGCTCTGCCAATTCCTTCTCCTCTGAACCCGTAAGAAGCGGCACCCTGCCAATCTCCTTCAAATACATACGAACCGGGTCATCTATATTTACACCGTCAGGTATATTAATACCTACCTCAACGTCAACATCATCTTCATCTTCAGGTTTATCAACATCATCGTCCGAGTCGGTTTCGTCAAAAGAAACTTCCACACCATTCTTACTGAACTTGTCCACAATGATTTCATCCAACTCTTCCGGAGATATATCCTGTTTCTGTAAAGCTTCCATAATCTCCCCTGCTGTTATCTTATTCCCATTATCACGAGCACGTTCTACTAAATCAGCTAAATTGCCGCCTTCCATCTCTGGGATATTGTCCACAGTATCATTTGCTTCAGCTGAAGCCTTGGTCTTAGCATTTTCTTTAGCTTTGGTGCTCTTGACTGTTTTGGTGGTTTGGGTGGTTTTAGCAGGCTTTTCACTCTTGGCAGTCTCGTTCTTCTTGTTTTCGCTATCCTCGGCGACTGTCTTCTTTACTGTCTTGGTGGCAGCCTTTGCGGTAGTTGTTTTCTTGGCAGTTGCAGTTTTGGTGGATGCAGACTTGACAGATGGAGACTTGGCGGATGTTGCCTTAGTCGTTGCAGTCTTGGTGGATGCAGACTTGGCAGTTGAAACCTTAGTCGTCACAGCCTTGGCAGTTGCAGACTTAGTCGTTACAGTCTTGGCAGCTGTTGTTTTGGCAGATTTCTTGGCAGCAGTCTTACCAGTCTTCTTGTCTGCAGGTGCTTCTGCTTTGGTGGATTTTACTTTTTTCTGGGTAGATGCTGCTTTGGTATCTTCCTGTTCAGTAGTGGTAGTCTTTTTCTTTTTCTCAGCCATTGATAAACCTCCTTTCTCAGAATTTTGGTAGTTGAAAATCAATTAACACCTTGTAATTCATCCATTTCATGTTTTATTTTCTGACTAATGGCCAGTTCCTCCAAATACTTTGCATCACCCTGCCGATACATTTTCTCGGCATTTCTTGAATGCACTTCATACTGGCTCACCAGATAATTTCTCCGCAATTGGCGCACACAAGCCTCATATAATATGGAATGGTCTTCCTCTCCTAAGTCCTCGACTACTGCCCGGGATAATTCCTCAACAGCTTCGTCGCCTAAATTGGCCATTCCCATAATGTCACTTATTTTTTCGCCAGCCCTGTATTTTTCCATCAGGGCAATCAATATTTTTTTGTGAATCTCATCAGGCACTGAATCTATAGGCACCAAGCTTACAAAATGGTCAATGATGGCAGGCTCATCCCATACCATACGGATAATAACCCTGCCCGCACGCCGTTCTGCATTGTCAACCTGCCGCACCACGCTTCGGATTGCTTTGGTGGTACCTTGGTTGTCACCGGCCCAACGACTTTTTTTGCCTAACTCTACAAGTATATCATTTTCTGACACACTTAGCAATTGTGCCACCTTTGACACATAAGCTGAACGCTCCGCTGTATTTCTGATTGTAGCCAATATTGGCAACATTTCCGACAGAGCCCTGAGCCTTCCTTCCAGCCCGGAAACATCGCTGTGGGCCATAATGTGCTTCAGGCGGAACTCCACCACGGAAACGGCCTGACTGACCACCTTCCGAAATTCCTCAACCCCATATTTCCTGATATATTCATCAGGATCCTTGCAATCAGGCAACTGAACCACCTTTATGGCAGCAGAGGTTTCAGCAGCTATGCCAATGGCCCTTGAAATAGCCTCCTGCCCGGCATTATCGCTGTCATAGCAAAAATAAACAGCAGGGGCATACCTTAAAAGCTTCTTGCACTGGTCTATAGTAAATGCCGTCCCCAATGAAGCAACCACGTTTTTTATACCGGCTGCCGCCACGGAAATAACATCCATATAGCCTTCCACCACAAGGGCAAATCCCTCCTGACCAATGGCCCTATGGGCCTTGTCCAGACCAAAGAGAAGCTTGCGCTTGTTGAAAAGAATTGTTTCAGGGGAATTTAGATATTTGGGATTGCCATTATCAATAACACGCCCCCCAAAACCACATACCCGTCCCCGCTCATCCATAATCGGAATCATCACACGGTTACGAAATCTGTCATACTCTCCCTGACCCTTCTGCCTTTTCACCACCAAACCGCTTTCCAGCAAAATCTCTGTGTCAATGCCACGCTTGGCAAAGGCTGTGGTAAGTTTGTCCCAGGCATCAGGGGCAAAGCCAAGGTTAAATTCTTCTATTATATTGTCGTTTATTCCACGACTATGAAAGTATTCCAAACCGGCAGTTCCATATTTTGTCATGGTAAGACAATTATGGAAGAATTTACTGGCCATCTCATGGGCCTCACGAAGCTTTTTCAGCTTCTCTTCACGGGCTATTTCCTCAGGGCTCCGCTCTCTTTCAGGAAGGGGAATATTCAGCTTCTCCGCCTGAAATATAATAGCTTCCCTGTAGGAAATACTTTCTATCATGGATATAAACTTAAAAACATCCCCACCTGCGTGACAGCCAAAGCAGTAAAAAAATCCCTTCTCCGGGGTCACAGCAAAGGAAGGTGTTTTTTCATTGTGAAACGGGCAACAGCCCCAAAACTGTTTTCCTTTGCGCTTTAACGGTACATAGGTGGATATTACAGAAACAAGATCTGATTCTGACCGAACTCTCTCCACGAATTCATCTGTCAGCCAGGTTGCCATGTGTACTCATCCTTTTCCAACGCATAAAAACAGTGCAAAGATTTGTCATACCTTTATACCTGTTATCATAAAGATACCACGGTATAATTCGCGGCTAAACCTAAAAATCCTGCAAGATGCTGCTAAATTTTTGTATAGCCTTATTCAAATCCCTTGCACTATTAATATTCAATATAAATTCAAAATATCCTTTTTTTAGAACGAAATCTTAGCGAATCTGAGCGAAATTGCAAAAATAAGCTTCAGATCACTTCACCATAACTCCAACAGGAGGCATGAAAATATCATTAAACAGCTGTACTGCATAGCTGTCTGTAATGCCGGCCACGTAGTCCACCACTGTCTGCTCCAGTCCCCATTGGCTCTGCCGTTTTTGAAACTCCAGTGGCATTTTGTCAGGATTATCCATAAAATATTTAAAAAGCTGTTCAATAACAAATACCGCCTGATTGCGTTCCGTAGCCAGACGCTCTGAATGATATATACTATCGAACATAAATTCCCTGAAAATACTCATGGCCTCATTCATTTCATCCGAAAAGGCAATATCGCCCTTTTTCTCTGAGGAGCGAATCATATCCGATACCATGGCGGTAATCATCCTGGAGGTGTCATTGCCAATTTTTTCGATAACCACCTTCGGCAGACTGTCAGGCTGCAAAATATTTGCCCGCATACTGTCATCAAAATCATGGCAGAGGTAGGCAATACGATCAGCCCAATGGATTATTTTTCCTTCCATAGTAAAAGGACTGATGCCGCCACTGTGGTGAAGGATGCCGTCCATGGTTTCCTTAGTGAGATTAAGGCCTTTTCCGCCCTTTTCCAGATATTTGACAACTCTAAGACTTTGCTCATTGTGGGCAAAGTGGCCTGTGAGCCTGTCCAGAGCCGCTTCCCCTGCATGGCCGAAGGCGGTATGCCCCACATCGTGCCCAAGGGCAATGGCCTCTGTCAAGTCCTCATTAAGGCGCAGGCTTCTGGCAATAGTACGGCCTATCTGGGCCACCTCCAGACTATGGGTCATGCGGGTGCGGTAATGATCACCGGAAATAATATAGACCTGGGTCTTGTGCTTTAAGCGGCGGAAAGACTTGGAGTGAATTATGCGGTCCCGGTCCCGCTGGAATCTGGTACGAAATTCGCAATCCTCCTCCGGCCGTTCCCTTTCTGCATCACGACTTTTGGCCGCCAAGGGAGAAAGCATCTCATATTCCATTTCCTCAGTACGTTCCCTGACCATCATATTTCGCACCGCCTTTTACATAGTCTCTATATCAAAAAATAAATCTCATTTTATGGTTTACCATTTTAACCCACTTATGTCAAGGTTTGGAGGTTTCTTTAATTAAAAACAGTGTACACAAAACTATTATTCTATGATATAATATGACATATTATGTTTATTATGATTTAGAGGGGAGAGTTCTAAATGACTCAGGAATCTATCGAAGCAATTCTCAAAGCAAAGATTGCTGAAGAGCGCGGCAAGCTGCCAGTTCATGAATATATCGACCTGAACGCTGTTTCTAACGGTCGTGGTGTTGCTGACGGCGGTCTCATGTTCCTCAAGGCTGTTGATACTGCTCTGGACATCATGAGCAAGTCCGTAGCAGCTACATTGGCTGAGATTGTAAAAGACTAATTTAAATCTATTAAAAAAATGCTGTTCCGAAAGGAGCAGCATTTTTTATTGCCTGATTATTATAGCGCAGGGGCAGATGGCTTGAACAGTTTGTCACGATGCGTTAATAAACTTTTTGTTGCTTTCCTTAATATTAGTGAAAAAAATCATTTGTTTGAGCGAAGCGAGTTATGATTTTTTGCACTATATAAAAGCAAGAAAAAGTTTTAGTATCGTGACATTGTGAAAGCCACTGCCCCTGCGCCCTTAAAATTAGCCTAAAACGATCTTGCTGAAGTCTGCCACCTTGCAGATGAGCTGATCAACAGCCTTTAACAGACCAAGGCGGTTGTTCTTAATCTTCTCATCCTTGTCCATAACCATTACAGCATCAAAGAATCCATCTATCGGAGCTGCCAGTTTGGTAAGCTCAGCAATGGCACCAGCGTAATCCTGACCTGCCAACAAGCTTCCCACCTTGGCAGAAGCCACCTTGAACTCATCATTCAGCACACCCTCTGCTGTCTCCACAAAGAGGGACGCATCACAGCCAGCTGCAACGGTTTCATCCTTGCGGGAAATGTTGCCGGCGCGATTAAAGGACTGAATGGTCTCTTCAATGCCTTCCTTCTTAACCGCCTCGTTTACAGCCTGGGCACGGAGGGTTACAGAATAAATATCATCCACATCAACGAATACTGCATCCACCACATCATAGCGAATCTCAGCATCGGAAAGAACATTCTTCAGACGGAGCTTCATAAAATCAGCCACATCATCCTGCATCTTGGCCTGAGCCTTGGAGTCATTAATGTTAAGAAGCTCCATAGCCTTTGCCACAAGACCGGAAAGGGAAATGTGGTACTTGGCCTCCACCAGCATATTCACCATACCAAGGGCCTGACGACGCAGGGCAAATGGATCCTGGGAGCCTGTTGGAATAAGGCCGCGGCTGAAGGTTGCCACCAAATTATCAATCTTGTCAGCCATAGAAACGATACGGCCAGCTACAGAAGCAGGCTGTCCATCAGATGCGCTTCTTGGCATATAATGCTCGTCAATAGCCTGGGCTACTGCTGGGTTCTCACCATCAAGGAGGGCATATTCACGACCCATAATACCCTGAAGCTCGGTGAACTCAGTTACCATACCGGTTACAAGGTCAGCCTTACAAAGCTTGGCTGCACGAACAGCATCCTTTTTCTCCTGATCAGAAACCTTAAGTTCATCAGCAATATATGCTGCCAGCTTCTCCAAACGACCAGCCTTGTCGTAAATAGAACCAAGGCCTTCCTGGAATACTACGGTCTTCAGCTTGTCGCCGTGCTCCTCCAGGGATTTCTTGCGGTCCTCATCGAAGAAGAACTGGGCATCCTCAAGACGGGCACGAAGTACGCGCTCATTACCATGCTGTACGATTTCCAGATGCTCACTGCCACCATTACGGATAGTAATAAAGAGAGGCATCAGCTTGCCATCCTTCAATACAGGGAAATAACGCTGGTGGTCACGCATTGGGGTAATAACAGCCTCAGCAGGGAGCTTCAGATACTTATCATCAATGGTGCCACAAAGAGCTGTTGGATATTCTACCAGATAGAGAACCTCCTCCAGCAGACCTTCCTCAATCTGAGCCTTGCCACCCTTGGACTCAGCCAGCTCCACGATCTGCTGACGAATCATCTCACGGCGACGGTTATGGTCAACGATAATAAACTGCTCCTCACAAGCCTTCTCATAATCATCAGCACTCTTAATTTCAAAATCACCTTCGGAGAGGAAACGGTGGCCACGGGAAATGCGGCCGGATTTTACATTAGCAGTTTCAAAATCAATAACTTCCTCACCATAGAGGCCCACCAGCCAACGGAGCGGACGAATGAACTTGTAGTCCAGATCTGCCCAGTGCATATTGTTTGGGAAATTCAGGCCATCCACCAGACCCTTCAATGTATCGCTGAGAAGGTCAACTGTTTTGCCGCCCACCTCATGTACCATAGCGTATACATAGCCATCCTTGGTAACCAGATCCTTGGCATCAATACCCTGGCCCCGGGCAAAGCCCTGAGCTGCCTTGGTAGGATTGCCATCGGCATCAAAGGCGATATTAACAGCCGGACCGCGGTTCTCCTTGGAAAGGTCCTCCTGATTTTCAGCCAGTCCCTCAACGATGAGAGCCAAACGGCGTGGAGTACCCATGGTCTTTACATTGTCGTAGGTAAGACGCAGGTCAGTGAAGGTCTTCTCGGCATTTTCCTTAAGCTGAGAGATAATACCAGGCATTGCATAGGCTGGAATTTCCTCAGTACCAATTTCTAATAATAAAGTCTTGCTCATTATGCCTTATTCCCCTTTCCCATCATTGGATAGCCCAGCTCCTCACGCTGCTTCAAGTAGCATGCGGCGCACATACGGGCGAGCTTACGAACGCGGCCGATAAAGGCAGCACGCTCAGATACGGAAATAGCACCACGGGCATCCAACATGTTGAATGCATGGGAGCACTTTA
This sequence comes from Anaerovibrio sp. RM50, assembly GCF_000622005.1. Classification (GTDB taxonomy): domain Bacteria; phylum Bacillota; class Negativicutes; order Selenomonadales; family Selenomonadaceae; genus Anaerovibrio. The sequence goes on from NZ_KK211383.1 coordinate 103,641, forward strand.
ATACATAGTCATAGGCTGGATGAACATAACCCTTGTCGATTACGCGGACAGCCTCCTTCTCATACTTGTCAAAGAGGTCAAAGAGCAGATCTGCATCAGACAGATCAAAAGCATAGGTGGACTGCTCAAACTCGTTCTGATGGAATACATCACCATAGGTGTAGTCGCCAACCCACTGAATGTCGTAAACATTCTCAACGCCCTGGATGTACATGGCAAGGCGCTCCAGACCATAGGTAATCTCAACGGCAGTTGGCTTAATATCCTGGCTGCCCACCTGCTGGAAATAGGTGAACTGGGTGATTTCCATGCCATCCAGCCAAACCTCCCAGCCAAGGCCCCAGGCACCCAGAGTTGGAGATTCCCAGTTATCCTCAACAAAGCGGATATCATGCTCCTTAGGGTTGATGCCAAGGCGCTCCAGAGATGCCAAATAAAGCTCCTGAATATTGTCAGGGGACGGCTTCATAATAACCTGGAACTGATGATGCTGATAAAGACGGTTTGGATTGTCGCCATAACGGCCATCTGCCGGACGGCGGGAAGGCTCCACATAAGCCACATTCCAAGGCTCAGGTCCAAGAACTCTGAGGAAAGTGAATGGGTTCATGGTGCCGGCACCCTTTTCTACGTCATAAGGTTCGCCCAGAATACAGCCCTGCTCGGACCAGAACTGCTGAAGGGCCAGGATCATTTCCTGATATTTCATAAGAGTTTGCCTCCTTCTGATTTGTTACAGAAACAATAAAAAACGCCCCTGTAACATCGGTTAATAATGTTACAGGGACGAGATAACCCGCGGTTCCACCCTGCTTGAATGCCAAAGCATTCCGCCTCAATGGATATTTACTTACGCTCCAAAGTGCCATTCGTCCCAACAGCAGGCTCACACCACCCCTGCATCGCTTGATAGGAACTGTCACGGAGTAAATCCTAGGATATTGCGAAGAATAAATATTTACTGTCTAGGCGGAGAAGTGAGTCATAGTGGTGCTATGACGAAGGACGACAACGCAGACAGTGAATATTTAGACAAGCAAGATACAGGAGTTATTCCGTGACAGTTCCTAAAGGACTACTCCTCTTCTTCATCGCTAAGAGGAATTTTAGCAAATATAGGAGTTAGAGTCAAGGGCATGGAAAACATTTCGTTTTTATCCAGGCATGAAAAAAGCCCAGTGAAAATACACTAGGCTAAAAATCTACTTGGTGCGCTCGGCGGGAGTCGAACCCACGCTTTCAGCTCCGGAGGCTAACGTCCTATCCACTGGACTACGAGCGCTTTTTATTCATTGCGGAATGAAATTTCTCACAAAGCATATTATACCATTCGCTGTCACAATCCGCAAGATAAAGTATCCCCGGCCTGGACTAGCGCACAAAGCGAGGCTTCAACAGTAAAGTTACAAAGAAAATCAAGGCAGATATTACCACAATAGTGGCTCCCGCAGCCATATTGAAATGGTATGCCAATATAAGTCCCGAAATGCCGGAAATCATGGCACTGCCGATGGATACAGCGTGATATTGCTTTACGCTGTTGGACACGTTGCGGGCAGCAGCAGCAGGAAGCACCAGCAGGGAATTAATAATCAAAAGACCTACCCACTGAATGCTGATGGCCACCACCACCGCCACCATGGCGGCAAAAATGCCCTCAGTAAGCATCACATCAATACCACGACTACGGGCAAAGGACTGGTTGATGCTAAGTACCAGCAATTTATTGAACATAATGCCCCAAAGGACAAATACCATAATCAGCACCAGCAACAGGGAGCCAAGCTCCTGGTGGGTAATACTCAAAACATCGCCAACAAGGTAATTGCTGAACTTATTAAAGCCACCGCCGTAGGACATCATCATAAGGCCCACTGCAATACCGGTGGAGGAAAAAACGCCGATAATGGTATCTGTGGAGGCTGAGCTTTTATTTTTAATCCATGTGATAAGCAGGGCAAATGTCACGGAAAACAGTATCAGTGACTGCATAGGTGAAATAATCCCCACCACGGCACCAATGGCCAGTCCCGTAAAGGCACCATGTCCCAAAGAATCTGAAAAGAAGGCCATGCGGTTTGACACCACCATAGTGCTGAGCAAGCCAAACAAGGGGGTTATCAGAAGAACTGCCAAAAAGGCATTTTTCATAAAATCATATTCCAGCCAGGAAAATGGCAAAGAGCCGAGGATACTGTAAATAAAATCCATTATTCTCCATCCTCCTCAGTTGCTGCACAGTCAGGGCACCCACAGCCCTGCTGATGCTTTTTCTTCTTATGCTCAACCCAAACAAAGCCAGTACCTCCGTGATTGACACCGCCCTCTGTAAGCATACCAAAAATCTTTCGGGTTCTGCTGTCACGGAAAACCTCCTCCGGGGTGCCGGAGCATACCACGCCCTTATTCATGAGCACCACCTGATCAGCGTGACGGGCCACCATATTAAGATCGTGGGATATGAGGATAATGGCCATATCCTCGTTGTTCTGCAAATCCTCCAAAATATTATAGAAGATTTCCAGACCATTCTGGTCCACGCCAGATACTGGCTCATCCAAAAGGAGAATGTCCGGCATTGGATTTAGAGCTAAGGCCAAAAGCACCCTCTGAAGCTCTCCACCAGAAAGAGCCCCCAAACGGCGATCAATGAGATCAGCCGCCTTAACCCGTTTCAGACTTTCCTCCACCTCACTACGAATGTTGGAGGGCAAAAGCCAGATAGGACGACGGGAGCGGCAGGCAGAAAACAGATCCAGCACCGTAATAGGGGCACTGACATCAAATTTAAGATATTGGGGAACGTAGCCAATAATCGGCTTTCCCGTACGCTTTCCCTTGGCATCGGCATATTTTAAGGTTCCGGTATGACTAATCTCCCCTAAAATAGCCCTAAGAAGGGTGCTTTTCCCCGCTCCATTTGGTCCAATAACAGCCGTAAGCTGACCGCAGTGAACGTGAATATTCACATCCTCAAATATAGTCAGCTTACCTACTTTAACTGTGAAATTTTCGATTTTGGTACAGCACAGCTTGGAGCAGTCATTGCCCTCTCCTTTAGTGTGCCTAAATAATCTTTTCAGCATATTATTCTTCCTGCTTTATAATACAGAATCATTGGGAGATGTACTGGGGAACGCTCTCGCTCACTAGTTTGCGTAACGGATACTAAGTTCATCCTACGCCCATAGGCTTGGATTCACTAAGTACCGACGCAAAATACGTCCCCAGCTACATCTCCCAATATTCCTTAACACATAAAACTACTCTACATTCAGTCAGAATATAGAATGCTAACTGAATAGGCCTACAATTTACTTTAACTGATCGCGAAAGGCCTTGTTGCCTAATATAAAACCTATTATAGCATAAACCGCCAACACCGCAACTGACTCCAAAGCCACGGGGCTCTGGGTGGAAATCCCTCTTAAAAGATAGGAGGTATGGGTCAGTGGCAATACATCGATGAACCAGCGAAAAACCTCCGGCAAGGTACGTGTACTGAAAAATGTACCACACAAAAAGGACATGGGCAACAGCACATAGGTATTCACCTGGGACAGCTCCTCATAGCTGTCCATTTTCATGGCGGCGAAAAAGCCCACCTCCGCAAATATTATGCAGTTTAATATGAGGATTCCCACAAACAAGGGGGTAATATTGAGATTTGCCCCAAAGGCCAGGGCCAAAATCATAATAATTGCAGAAGAAATAAGCCCACGCAGCACAGCTGCCAAAATCTTGCCGATAATAAAGGCATTAAAGTGCATAGGGGCAATAATATATTCCCCGATACTTCTGTGATAAATTCGCTCCGTACAAAGAGGAGTAAGACTGTTGTAGCTGATATTCATGGAATTAAGGGCCATAATACCAGGCACAAGAAAATCCAGATATGAGCCGGAGCCCACCTGAATATTTCTTCCCAGCCCCCAGCCAAAGGCCACCAGATACAGCATAGGGGCCACCATGCGGCTAAGGATAAATTTAGGCAGACGGCGTTTCAACACCACCCAGTCACGCCAAAAAACGGTGCAAATATCCTGCAGCATTATACCCCCTCCTTTCTGCCGGTAAGCTCGATAAAGGCATCCTCCAGATTGGTTCTTCTGATATGGGCACCATGCTCAAGGGTTCCTGCGAAGGCTGCCGCCTCCTGACGGCTTTCAAAGAACTGATACTGATGTCCCTCCTGATCATCCCATTCCACTGTAATCCTCCCAAGGCTGTTGCAAAAAGCCTCAGGGGTATCGATGGCAATGAGCTTGCCCTTATTTACTATGGCCACCCGATTACAGAGGGCCTCCGCCTCCTCAATGTAGTGGGTGGTAATAACAACCGTGGTTCCCTTGGCCGCCAAAGACCTTATAAGATCCCAGATACGACGGCGCACCTGGGGATCCAAAGCCACAGTAGGCTCATCCATAAACAGAATCTTAGGCTCATGGATAAGGGAACGTGCAATAAGAAGACGGCGCTTCATACCTCCGGAAAGAGAACGGGGCATACGATTAATGGTATCCCCCAGCTCCACAAATTCCAGCATTTCCTGAATGCGCTGTTTGCGCTTTTCAGAGCTCATGTGATGAAGGCGGCCGTGAAGCTCCATATTTTCCCCCACAGTCAGATCATTATCAAAATTAATATGCTGGGGCACCACACCAATGAGTTTCTTTATTTCCAAAGGATTTTGGGTTATAGATTCCCCATTATAATAAATCTCTCCAAGGGTAGGCTTGGTTTCCATGGTAAGCATACGAATAGTGGTGGTTTTTCCGGCACCGTTTGGCCCCAGAATACCAAATATTTCCCCTGGCCTTACATTAAGGGAAAGATTATCCACCGCCCGCTTGGTAACAGTTTTTTTCTCTTTATTCTTAACTTGAAATTCCTTTATCAGACCTTGAATTTTTATCATAAATGGGTACTCCGTAAAAATATATATTAATTATTATCCGCCGCAAATTCTGTTTAACGTAATTTAAAAGTAATCCTTATTCGCTTCTGAAAAGATACAGCCTGGCCGTATTCGTTATAGGCAACAGTATAGCGGTATCCCCACGCTGCATTAAGGGCAGACTGGTCCATTTCGCCGTAGCCCGAGGAGGACTCAATATCAGCACTCATTACACTGCCATCAGTTCCCACCACAATGCGGACTATGACCTGTCCCTTAACATTACGTTGGCGAAGGCTTTCAGGATAAACCGGTTCCGGGGCTTCTATAAGGACTGGGGCTATGGCAGGACGCTTGCCGTCCCCATCGCCGTTACCAGGCCCATCCCCATTACCATTGCCGCTGCCGCCGTTACCATTCCCCGACGGACCACTGCCAAAGCCGTTTCCAGCATTACTACTGCCACTACCACTATTGGCAGAAATACTTTCTCCATTGCCATTTACGTTACCAGTGGGATATGTAACTGCCGTCGGAGCCACAGGAGCATTATGCTCTTTCTTGAACATCTCCTGTTTTTCCGGTTCCCTGGTGAAGGACTCCTCTATCTTTGGCAGGAGTTCTTCCTTATTTTTGTCCAGCACAACATCTTCAATGGAAGGTGCCGCAGAAGCAGGGGCTGCCTCTGCAGGAGCCTGGGCTCCCCCAGCGTTATGACCTCCACCAGCACCAGCATCAGCATCATAAAGACTTACATCCACGGGCTGCTCCCCGTGGGGTGATACAACCACAAAGAGGCCCGTAAAGCATACAAGGACAAATATAACCAAGTGAACAAGCAAAGACCCCATCCAAGCCCTATATTCACGTCTCTTATCTGAATCATTTTTGTCCGGGGCCATCTTATTTACCTCCGGACTCCGCCGCCAGGCCGAACTTTGTTATGCCTGCGGCCTTAAACTTATCCAAAAGGCCAATGACCATACCATAATCAAGATTCTGATCAGCTCTTACCACCACTGCAAACCGCGGATTTTTGGCATTTTCCGCCTTGGCCTTGGCTATAAGCTCCTTTTCCCCAATGAGCTTATCCTCCAGCCACAGGGAACCGTCGCTTTTCATGGTTACAAGATAATTTACGCTCATCTGGGTTTCCGCACTTTGGGCCTTGGGCATATTGACGGGAACTGTCTTTAAATTAACCATGTAAAGGGTGCTGAGCATGAAGAATACCAAGAGGAAAAACATGATATCTATCATTGGAATAATCATGACCTCCGGCTTATGAAAATCATGACGATCGCGGATGCGCATAATCAATCACGCTCCTCTGCCATGCCCTCCACCAAAGAGAAGCACTGTTCCATGTCGGAAATGATGCTGTCAATGCGCTGGGTAAAATAGGCATGAACCCCCAGTGCAATAATAGCCGTACAAAGGCCCATGGCGGTAGCGATAAGGGCCTCACCAACACCGCCGGTAATGGCCACCGCCTGTCCTGATTCAATATTAAACACACTAAAGGCTGAAATCATACCGCTGATAGTACCCAAAAGTCCAAGGAGTGGTGCCATGGTAACAATTACATTCAGATAATATAGGCGCTTACGGAACCGGGTAAGGGCTATACCGGACTGGACCTCAAAAAATGTAGTAAGAGGCACATTTTCATTGCCACTGAAGGCCATACCCTTGGATAAAAGTGAAGGAATAATTCCTTTTGTGGAGCCTGCCATAGAAGCCGCACCTTCCCAATCCCCCTGACTAAGCATATCAGCAAAATTACGGGCAAAGCTGCGGCCAGGATCCTTGGCATTAAAGTACATGCTGCGTTCTATGGCAATGGCCACCACAAATATGGAACACAAAAGCAGCAAATACATTACCGGACCACCCTTATGAAAAAACTCTATTCCGGTCATTATTGAATCCACAAAAAATCCTCCTTACATTAATTCGGGCAAAAACATTACCCCCTTAGTATATCACAACCAAGGGGGTACTGCGTCATTCATGAGTATTTAATTAGCTATTTAACTAAATAAATTATTTAGCCAGCAAAGCATCCCAAGCTTCATTTGCTCTTTCAACATAAATCTCACGGATTGCCTTGTTCTCGCCAAGACCGTGGATATAGGTATCAACGTTGAAGCCTTCAGCCTTCAGAATGGACTTGTGGGAATCTTCCTCATCACCAGCCATATCGTTGTTGGCATGGTCACCGGCAACCATCATCATAGGCATGAGGGTTACATTCTTGATGCCCTTTTCCTTCAGCTGAGGAATAATAGTCTCCAAAGAAGGCCAGCCCTCTACAGTGTAGATGTAAGCATTGTCATAGCCAAGCTGATTCAGACGATTCTGCATTACAGTGTAATAAGCATTTGCAGGATGTGGAGTACCATGCTCCAGAATCAGAACGGCATCCTCCTTGCCGGTCTTAGGGAACTGGGTAGCATAAGCGTTCATGGTTTCCATAATATCGTCACGCTGCTCCTCCTGGCCCATCCAATACATGAGAGAAGTACCCATGGTCATCTTCTTGAAGTCGTTCTTGTACTGATGGAATACAGCCACATCATAGGAATACTCCATACCAGGAATTACATCCAAAGTAGTGAGAGCTACGCGGGTGTAGCCTTCCTTCTTCAGCTGCTCCAGAGCCTCCTCAGGAGTTGGATAGGTAATACCCTCATTGGCCTTGATGCGGTCAATGATAATATGGGAAGTGAACGCAGTAACAACCTTTACACCAGGATGAGCTGCCTGAATATCAGCAACAGTCTGGGTAATAGTCTTGTCACGGTTGTCCTTGTAGGTGGTACCGAAGCTCATTACAACGATAGCATCCTTGTTGGCCTTGTTAGCCAATGCCTTATTCTCGTTCACCATAACGCCAATCTGGGAAGCGTTCTTCAGGGCAGTGGTAGCTGTGGTAACCTCTGGGTTCAGTGCATAGGAAGCCTCAGAGCTGTTTACATTAACAGCGAACAGTGCGGCACAAGCCAGGGAGCATGCAACCATTTTCTTTAAATTCTTCATGTTTTAATTACCTCTCTTTTAAAATAAAATTTTTTAAATATAAAAAGCCCTTCCGCGAATACTCGCGAAAGAGCTTTATACTTACAAATTCATGAAAAACCTGTAAATAATCCCCTTCCTATCTCTCGCAGGTAATAACGGTGATTGTTCAACAGGCAGTTCTCCTGACTCCAGATCATCATCATGGTGTCGCCTTCCCGGAATAATCCAGTGACATCGTAACACCCAACTCCCTGATACAGTGGCGGGACCGTACCGGCTTTTAACCGGTTTCTCATGTTAGGCCAGCCTAATGATTAGGCCTTGGCACCTGTTCCATATATTCGACTAATGATAGTATAATGCAATTTTATCTATTAAGCAATACCTGTAATCATGTAGAACAAGATACAGAGGAAAGGTACAAGGAACTTCATACCCATCAGTACAATAATATCAGCATAGGATTCCTTGTGGCTGAGACCGCAGATTGCCAGCAGGGTAACGAGCGCACCTGCATGAGGAACAGGGTCAATACCGATGGAAGCAACTGCCACAATACGATGGAGAGCCTCAAGAGGAATACCGGCAGCAGTGGCCATCTGTGCCCACTGTTCACCCAGCATGGAGAGGGCAATGGTGAGACCGGAGGATGCGGAACCAGTGATACCGCACATTACGTTGGTGGTAAGCACTGCGGAGAACAGTGGACCGCCACCGAAGTCAAGATTCAAAAGGAAATCCTTGATAACAGCGAAACCGCCAAGGCTTACAACTACGCAACCAAAAGCATAGCCGGAAGCAACGTTCAGTACAGCACTACAGGAGGATACTGCGGAACCATTAATAGTAGGAAGCATACCATCCTGAAGGCGAAGGTGACGACGGGCAATAAAGGCTGCCACGATGGAGCTGAGGATCAGGGAAATACTGATAGACCAACCAGCGGAAATCTTGGCTACAGACTGAGCCAGGAGGGACAGCTTAAGTCCACCCAGGGACTCCAGTGAATTCTGATCCCAATGGAAGCCCCACTCCCAACCAAATGGGTTGGAAAGAATAACATTGAGGACAATAACCATCAAAAGAGGAATACAGGAAACCTTCCAGTTTGGATTTGGAAGCTTGTGGCGTCTCTGACCAAATTCGATGTGACGTCCATAGCCCTCGCCATTGGCCTTAAGGCGCTTTGCACGGAAGGAAATCCAGCCCCAGCCCATGAGAAGGAATACCAGGGATGCGAACAAACCAATGCCCACGCCGGACCATGTGGAGGTACCGAAGTAGGAAGAAGGAATAATGTTCTGAATCTGCGGAGTACCAGGTAAAGCAACCATTGCAAAGGAGAAGATACCCATCCACAATGCGGCAGGTAACAGACGCTTTGGAATATCAGCCTGCTTAAATACTACGGCACCGAAAGGATACATAACGAATGCAACTACGAATACAGAAAGACCACCATAGGTCAGGGCACCGCAGCCCAAAAGTACTGCCAATACCGCACGCTTTACACCTAAAATCTCAATAATCTTGCCTGCAACGGATGCTGCCATGCCGCCCTTTTCCATAAGACGGGCGAAAACAGCACCAAACAGAAAGATTGGATAGTAGTTCTTAACATATTCAGCAGCCTTTGTCATATAGAGCTCACTGAAGATTGGTAAAACAGCATGTTCACTTCCAAGTGCAGCAACTACGGCAAAAAGGGGAGCAACCAGAATTACTGAAGCACCACGATATGCCATGTACATAAGACCGATAAGCGCAATAAGAATTATTGCTGTGTCCATTACAAAATCTCCTCCTAAAATTGTTAGATAATTGTTGTTAGCGACTCCTCGTTTTAGAGTCAGCTTCTATATTAAAACAGTCTGAAAGATAATTGTCAAGATAAACTTAACAGTAGGTATTAATTTTTTGCAAATTATATATTTTTTTCATGTTTTGGCCTTAATTATAACTATAAGTTATCAACATTATGCTTTTAAACTTTTGTTCAAACAATTATTTACATTTTTTCAATTAACCCAGGTGAAAAGAAAGATAGCTTTCGGACAGCTCCACCTATCCGAAAGCTAGTGTTGCACCAGGCAACCAATGAATGAAATGAAATGTATGAGCAATGCTTTTCCTTGCAGCGCTGAAACCACAAGAAAAAACCTTTCGACTTATTCAGTGACCTGAAAGCGAAAGGTTTTGGCAATACAAATAAAAAATCCTGACACTTAGCCAGGATTTAAACAATCTACGTTGCTAAATCCCCATCCCCATCACTCGCAGGTCAAACGGTGATTGTTAAACAGGCAGTTCTCCTGACTCCAGTTCATAGCTCCTCACGCCTTCCCAGATATAATCCAGTGACATAAATGTGAATCGCTCCCTGATACAGTGGCGGGACCGTGCTGGCATTTGACCAGCTTCTCTATTAGGCCTTTCGGCACCTGTTCCAATCATTATTTAATTCATCTTACGAATATGATACTAGCACTTATGGTAAAAAGTGTCAACATATAATTACACATTTTTCCATTTCAATTAATAATTTATCACAATCTGTCAACCTGAATAGTTACCTCATTATCTGGGTAATCCTTTTTTATATCTTCCTCCACCATTTCAATAATCCGCTCGTCAGTGAATTTACAGCTATATGGCACAGCCAGATCAAAGAGGATTCTTCCCGAGGAGGTGAGACGGAAATCGTGGAAAGTAATCAGAGGGTCCACACAGGCCACAATATGATAGAGCTTTTCCTTGATTTCATTCTGCATTGGGTCCCCAATCACCATAGGGTCCACATGAACGGTCATGGAAACCTTGAATTCCTCCCTGATGGATTCCTCAAGACTGTCTATTATGTTATGGGCTTCCATGAGGCTCATATCCGAAGGCACTTCAGCATGAAGGGATACGAAAATTCTTCCCGGCCCATAGTTATGAACGATAACATCATGGACACCCAATATCTGCTTCTCTTCCAATGTACGACGGGTGATGGCCCTGACAAATTCAGGATCAGGCGGCTCACCCAACAGTGGCTGCAGTGTGTCACGGGCTGCCCCCCAACCACTGTGGATAATAAAGAGCGCCACCACAATACCAGCCATGCCATCAAAATCATGCCCCGTGGTGAGATCCACAATGAGACAGATTATAACCACAAAGGTGGCCACACAATCGCTGAGGCTGTCGGTGGCCGCTGCCAGCATGGCAGGGGAATCTATCCGCTTTCCCAGTCCGCGGTTAAACAGCCCCAGCCACAGCTGAAGCATAAGGGACAAGGCCAAAATCACAATGACGGTGACAGAGGTATCCATTGGCTCCGGATTAAGCACCTTTTCCACGGAGGAATGGAGCAGCTCAATGCCAATAACCAAAATAGCGCCTGCTATGATGAGCCCCGCAATGTATTCTATGCGGCCATGGCCAAAGGGATGCTCCGGATCCGCCGGCTTGGCAGACATGCGATACCCTAAAATAGTTATAACAGAAGCTCCCGCATCGGCCAAATTGTGAATAGCATCACCGATAATGGCTATGGAGCCGGAAGCAAAACCGATAAACAGCTTGATAAGGCACAGGATAACATTAACCATTATGCCTACGCCACCGCTTAGATAACCGTAGCTGGTTCGCACATTGGTATCATTTATCTGGTCACTGTTTTTTACAAAGCGTTTTATGAGAACATCAGTCAGCATTACTGTCATCACCTACACTGGTCATATACCAAGCATCAAAATCCCTTACAAACTTCCACACAGCTTCGTTGGAAATTTTGGCATAGGCTTCATATTGTGTATATTTGGCTTTTGCCTCCTTGAATTTTTGATACAATTCCGGCTTTTTATATTCAGATGGTTTTTGATCCAATATCATTAAAGCGTATTTTTCAGCCTCAGTAAGGGTCTGGAGCTGTTCCAGCTGAAGCTGGCATTCGCTAAGGTACTTCTTTGGCAGCTTGGCATGGAGCTTTGCCAGGGCCTTTTCCCGCTTACGGTTGTCCTTTTTTAGGTCATCCATGGTCTTTCTTTTTGGAATAGTATCCCTACCATTTACTGTTCCCCAAAGGTTCTTGTACAGCACCTGTAAATTAATAGCATCGGGACGGCCAATATGGGCCCATTTATTTTCCAGACGCTGGGAGTGACTGGCAAAAATTCTCATGGGCTCGTACAAATCGCCAAACAAATCCTCAAGGGCCAAGTCCCAGGATTTTCCCTCATTATATTTGCCCGGATTTTTGGCAAAATCAGCCCCGGTGGCAATGGCAATTTTGGAAAGCTCCGCCTTTTCCATAGGATTTATGAAAAACGCAGGAACATCCTTGGCATCCATGGCCTTATCCATTTTGTCCAAAGGGCCCAGGGCCAGCTTTTCCTTCTGGTAATCTGTCACAGGATAATTCCACCAGATTCCCATTGGCTTTCTGTAAATTCTGTTGGTCTGTTGGATAGTATTCTCCGTAAGGCCGTCAGGGCAAACCTCTTCACCGGTGTAAAGCACCAGTACATCCTTGTCCAGCTCATCAGCCAGAATCCTGGTATAGTCGGACACATAGCCCCCCTTGGTCATATCACGAAGATAATATTCCGTAGGTACCAGAATCAGATTACTGCAGTCGGGACGGACCTTTATGAAGTTATCATTTACCCAGTTAACGAATTCCGCCTGGCCATGGGCATCCTTGGTTGGAATGTCATCAAAAAACAGGGCAAAGTGTCTGATACCAATATCATACATAGCCTGCATCTTGTTAATCATGGCATAACGGTCTTCATACATATCCTGGCCAGAAAAGGCAATATCATTACCAGGAGAAACGGCAAAAATCACATCAATTTTCAGTTTTTTGGCCTTTTGGGTCAGCTCCTGAAGCTCCCTGTATTTATCCTCAGGATATGGCTGCCGCCAATACTTGCGGTGATACTCATCATCCTTTGGGGCATAAATATAGGCATTAAGCTTTTTCGAGGCCATAAATTTAAGCATGTCCAGACGGTGCTCATGGGTCCAGGGTTCCCCGTAAAAGCCCTCCACCACACCACGCATTGGAATAGCCTTGCTGTTGCCCCTGTCCGCATGGGCATTTATGGGAAGCTGTGATAGCACTATCAAGCACACAACCAACAAAAATATTAATTTCATTTTCATATACCATTCACCTGGAATAATTGTTTAGATTTCCTGCAAAAAAGCCTTGTAACCCTTCATGGTTTCGTATACATCTACCTTGCTTACTGCCTCCCAAGGAGCATGCATACTGAGAACAGCCACACCACTGTCAATTACATTCATGCCATAGAGAGCCATAATATAAGCGATGGTGCCGCCGCCCCCCAGATCCACACGGCCCAGCTCAGCAGTCTGGAAGGTAACATTATGCTTTTTCATAATGGCCCGGATCCTGCCAAGATATTCTGCACTGGCATCATTTGAGCCAGATTTGCCCCCACGGCCTGTAAATTTATTGAATACCATGCCCTTCCCCGGATATGCCACATTCTTCTTGTCAAAGGCAGAGGCATAAAGGGAATCGTAAGCAGAGCTTACATCAGAGGACAGCATCCATGAATTGGCCAGACAGCGGCGCAGTGAAATGGCATTGTAGCCACCCAAAGCATGGAGCAGCTCTGCCACGGTGTTTTCAAAGAAGCGGGACTGCATACCGGTGGCCCCCACGGAACCGATTTCCTCCTTGTCCACCAGCAAGCAGCATGATGTACGCTTAACCTTCTTTGTTTCCAGCATGGCCACCAAAGATGTGTAAGCACATACTCTGTCGTCATGGCCATAGGCCAATACCATGCTGCGGTCCAGCCCCAGATCCCTTGCCTTTCCGGCAGGCACCATGGTCAGTTCAGCGGAAATAAAATCGTCTTCCTCAATATTGTACTTATCCTTTAAAAGCTTAAGGATACCCGCCTTGACAGCGTCCTTTTCCTCTCCCTTTAATGGATAGCTGCCAATAAGAATATCCAGATTTTCACCTGTAACCACCTTGCTGGCCTTCTTTTCCATCTGCTCCTGGGACAGGTGGATAAGCAGGTCTGTTACGCAGAATACAGGATCCCCATCATCCTCGCCGATGACGATTTCCTGCACGCTGCCATCCAACCGTGCCACCACGCCGTGAAGTGCCAATGGCAGTGTTACCCACTGATATTTCTTGATGCCGCCGTAATAATGAGTATCAAAATAAGCCATCCCCTCGGATTCGTAAAGGGGATTTTGCTTTAAGTCTAGACGGCAGGTGTCGATATGGGCCCCCAAAATGGCCATGCCATCCTCAAGGGACTCCGTGCCAATATTGAACATGGCTATGGCCTTGCCCATGCAAGTGGCATAAACCTTGTCACCGGCAGAAAGCTTTTTGCCGGACTTTATAATGTCATCAAGATTCTTATAGCCAGCCTTTTCAGCCTGCTTTACGGCCTCAACCACGCTTTCACGCTCAGTCTTGCACTGGCTGAGGAATTTCTTGTAGCCTTCGTTCAGCTTGTGGAGGGCCTTCTTTTCTACTTCAGAGTATTTATTCCAAACAGGAGTCTTCTTCTCGTCTTTTTTCTTATCTTTAGCCATGTTTGTTCCTCCTAATAAAACATTTGGTCAGTGGACTATAACTTTCACGCCGTACCAGTACAAAATGTTCTAGTCACCAGCCCACCGTCAAATAAATAATATCAATAATTCATGAAAGGTTCGTGGGGGAGGTGCACATGGGGACGTATTTTGCGTTGGTACTTAGTAAATCCAAGCCAGAGGCGCAGGATGAACTTAGTATCCACTACGCAAACTAGTGAGCGAGAGCGTTCCCCATTGTACCTCCCCACAGGACCTGTAATCAATCAAATCACTTCATCTTGGCAAGAATACGTAAAAAATCGTCGCGGGTTTCGGCCTTGTTGAAGAGAACCCTCAGCTCCGCATTGCCCTTTATGCCTCTGGTGTACCAGGTGGCGTGCTTGCGCATTTCCCTTGGGCCCACGTAATCTCCCTTGAATTCCAGCAGCATATCCAGATGGCGAAGGATTATTTCCTTACGCTCCTCCATTGTTGGACCTGGGAGACGTTCCCCGGTCTTTAAATACTGGGTTAGCTGGCGGAAAATCCAAGGGTTGCCCTGGGCTGCCCTGCCTACCATAACGGCCTCACAGCCAGTTATTTCACGAATCTTTATAAGATCATCCACAGTTCTGATATCCCCGTTGGCAATGACAGGAATATTCAAATGCTCCTTCACCTTGCGGATAATTCTCCAGTTGGCGTGATCCCGATAGAACTGCTCCCGGGTACGGCCATGTACTGCCACCGCCTTAACGCCTGCTTCCTCGGCCAGCTTGGCCATTTCCAGCACGTTAATGCGGTTTTCATCCCAGCCAATACGCATTTTTACAGTAACTGGCATGCTTACTGTATCCACAAGGGCTTTCAGAACTTTATAGGCCCGCTCCGGATCCAGCATCATGGCTGAGCCCTCATGGTTCTTCACGATTTTAGGGGCAGGACAGCCCATGTTAAAGTCCAGTATATCGGCACAGCCCAATGATTCTATGTATTCAGCCGCCCGAGCCACACTGTCAGGCTCCGCCCCAAAGAGCTGCATGGCCATAGGCCGCTCAGCCTCCTCGGTATGAAGCATTTTCAGGGTATGCTCATTGCGGTAGTTAATTCCCTTGTCACTGACCATTTCCGAATACACCAGAGGACAGCCCATTTCCCGGGCCAGTATTCTGTATGGGGTATCCGTAACTCCAGCCATGGGAGCCAAAAAGACAGGGATAGGGAATTCAAAGTTTCCTATTTTCATTAATTACTGATTCCTTTCATATAGAACCCGCAGACCTGTAAGTGTGAGGAAATGGTCGATTTCGTCAATAGTCTGGGACTCCTTGGCAATCATTTTGGCATAACCGCCGGTGGCAATAACCTTCATTGGCTTGCCGTACTCCTGCTTAATGCGGCGGACAATTTCATCTATCTGCCCCACAAAGCCGAAAATAATGCCCGCCTGCATGCCAGTAATGGTATTACGGCAAATTACATTTTTCGGGGTAACCAGCTCGATTCTTGGGAGCTTGGCCGCCTTTTGAAACAGGCCCTCAGCTGAGGTACCAAGCCCGGTGGAAATGACGCCCCCCAAAAAATCGCCGTTTTCATCCACCACGTCAAAGGTGGTGGCAGTACCAATATCAATTACTATAAGCGGACCGCCATACTGCTCATAGGCCCCCACCACATTTACAATACGGTCAGCACCAATATCACGTGGGTTCTCATATTTCAGGCGAATACCGGTTTTTATACCAGGACCTACGATAAGAGGCTTTAAATGAAAATAGCGTTCGCACATTTTCTCCATAGGCACTACCAATGGCGGCACTACAGAGGATATGATTACAGCGGTAATGTCCTCCATCTTGATGCCGTGATACAAAAAGAGATTGTTTATCTCCATACCATATTCATCACTGGTTTTCTGGCGTTCGGTAGATACGCGCCAATGGCGGTACAGCTTCTTGCCATCATAAGTTCCCAACACCACGTTACTGTTGCCAATATCTATTACTAAAAGCATACTTGCCTCCAAACTTTCGGACATTTATTTACTTTCTCGGGCGAATTGATACATCACCGGCATACACCTTGCGGATTTCATCGCTGCCCTCCGGCAGCACCAGCAGTGCACCATCCTCGGCAATATCCACTGCTTCTCCGGCAAAGGTTTCATTAATACCCAAAACATTTATATTTTCACCCAGGGTTACGGAGAGACTGCGCCATCTGTCCAGCACAGCGCCAAAACCATTTTTTCTTACCTCAAGATAATGTGCCTCCAAACGGCGAAGCACCTCCTGAAAAAAGGCTACCCTGTCAAACTCTCCCAAAAACATGGACATGGATCCTGCCTTGTCCTTAATATCCTTCGGGAAGGTTTCGGCAGCAATAATGGCATTGATGCCCATGCCGATAACCACATAATTTATGCGGTCAATTTCAGCGCTCATCTCCGTGAGAATCCCCACCAGCTTCCGACCTTGATATAATATATCATTTGGCCATTTTATTCCAGCCTTCAGCCCCACATTTTGCATTGCCTCGGCAATGGCCACGGCCGCCATCAAGGTGCATTTTGGTGCCTCCTGGGGCAGAAAATCCGGCTTTAATATGACTGAAAACCAAATCCCCCCCTTGGGACAGAAAAAACTACGGTCCAGCCGCCCCTTTCCGGTATTTTGGCTTTCCGCCACCACTATGGTGCCATCAGGAGAACCTTGGGCCGCCAGGCGTTTGGCCTCTGTATTGGTGGAGGAAATTTCCTCAAAGGCCACAATATTTGTGGCAATAATTTTGTTCCCCAGACCATGGCTGATAACCTCAGGCAACAGCCTGTCAGGGGCCCCCACCAGTCTGTAGCCGTTTCTGGCCTGACTTTCAATATTGTAACCCGCCGACTTCAGCTCATTTATATGCTTCCATACGGCTGTGCGGGATACACCCAGCTTCTCGGCAATATCCTCACCGGAGAGATAACGGTCACCTGCTCCCCTGAGCAGCTCCAAAATCCCCTGTCGCATAAAACTAAACCTCGCTTATTTCCATAAAACCATCAAAAGGGGCTGCTGCATTAATTATTTCATGCTTCAGCCCCTATGAATACTTATCGGATACTTATTTCTCAGTAGTGCTATTCAGTTTTGGTTCCGGTTCAGTATAAGGAACCTCCACCTCGTCCTCATCCTTGTCAGCCGTTTCATCACCCTCAACAGGGGTCTGATCTGCTGGCTCCAAAGGAATCAGCTTTGGCTCATCATCGTCATCCTTAGGTTCTTCCGGCTTCTTTTCAGCCTCTTCCTTTTCGGTAACGTTACCAAAGCCAACCAGCTCCTTCAGTTCGGAGGCCTCCAAAGTTTCCTTCTCAATGAGTGCCTCAGCAATAACATGAAGCTTATCGATATTTTCTGTAAGGATTACACGACAGGCTTCGTAAGCCTCCTCGATGTACTTGCGGACTTCCTTGTCAATATCGCTGGCCACGTCCTCAGAATAATTTCTCTGATTATTGATATCACGGCCAAGGAATACCTGATGGTCACGGCTTTCACCATAGGCCACAGGACCAAGGGTAGGACTCATACCATACTGGGTAATCATGCTTCTTACCAGCTGTGATGCTCTCTGAATATCATTCTGGGCACCAGTGCTGATTTCCTTAAGCACCACTTCCTCAGCCACACGGCCTGCCAGCAGGGTTTTCAACTGATCAAGCAGCTCGCTTCTGGTAGCATAGGAACGGTCTTCCTTAGGAAGCATGAGGGTATAACCGCCAGCCCTGCCTCTAGGAATAATGGTAACCTTATGGACAGGATCAGCATTTGGCAGCAGCATCCCCACCAAAGTATGGCCACCTTCATGATAAGCTGTAAGCTTCTTTTCCTTGTCGCTCATCACCTTGGATTTACGTTCAGGACCTGCCATTACCCGCTCAATGGACTCCTCCATCTCCTGCATGGCTATGGTCTTCTTGTCACGACGGGCAGACAGCAGCGCCGCCTCATTAACAAGATTGGAAAGATCCGCACCAGTAAATCCAGGAGTACGTCTTGCCAGCACGTTAAGATCAACATCCTTGTCCACTGGCTTATCCTTGGTATGAACCTTAAGAATCGCCTCACGGCCCTTAACATCCGGCTTGTCCACCACAATCTGGCGGTCGAAACGGCCTGGACGCAAAAGGGCAGGATCAAGAATATCAGGACGGTTGGTGGCCGCAATTATAATAATGCCCTCGTTGGCGGCAAAGCCATCCATCTCAACCAGCATCTGGTTAAGAGTCTGCTCACGCTCATCGTGACCGCCACCCAGACCCGCACCACGCTGACGGCCTACGGCATCAATTTCATCAATAAATACAATACAAGGGGAGTTCTTCTTGGCCTGATCAAAGAGATCACGGACACGGGAAGCACCAACACCCACAAACATCTCCACAAAGTCAGAACCGCTGATGGAGAAGAAAGGAACCCCTGCCTCGCCAGCAACAGCCTTGGCCAGAAGGGTTTTACCAGTACCCGGAGGCCCAAAGAGAAGAACGCCCTTTGGAATCTTGGCACCCAACTGATTAAACTTGCCCGGATGCTTCAGAAATTCTACAACTTCCTCCAGCTCCTGCTTTGCCTCATCAGCACCGGCCACATCCTCAAAACGGACCTTAACCTTGTCCCCGCCACTCATTTTGGCGCGGCTCTTGCCGAAGGACATAACCTTGCTGCCGCCCCCCTGGCTCTGCTGCATGATAAAGAACCACACACCCACCAACAACAGGATAGGCAGTACAGATGATAACAGGGTGGACCACCATGGTGGCTCCGGCGGATTTTCTGCCTTAATATCCACATTTTTATCGGAAAGCAGCTTGATAACATCGCTGTTCTCACTAGGGTAAGTAGGCAGAACCGTAGTAAATTCGGTACCATCACTTAGGGTACCCTTAATTATGTTTTCTACAATTATAACTTTGGCTACCTTGCCATCATTGATTTCCTGCACAAAAGATGAATAATTCATCTCCATCTTGGAAGGACCCTTGGCAGAAAAATAATCAATTAATGATATGGCAACCAGAATGATTAGCAGGTAAAAACCCACATTACGGATAAACTTATTCAAACCTCAACCCCCTAAAAAAGGCATTATAATCTTCACAACTAAGTATTATACCACATTGAAAGATTATCTTACAGTATCATGAAAATATCATGAATAAATTTCTCTCTTAAGAACACCAATTACAGGAAGGTTTCTGTATTTTTCAGCATAATCAAGTCCATAGCCCACCAGGAACTCATCAGGAACCTCAAAGCCGCAATAGTCGATTTTAACATCCACCTGACGGCGGGATGGCTTGGAAAGAAGGGCGCAGAGCTTCACGCTGGCCGGCTTGCGCTCATTAAGGATAGCCATCAGATTGCTCATAGTAATGCCGGAATCAATAATATCCTCCACCAGGAGTACATGACGGCCGGCAATATCCTTGTTAAGATCCTTCTTAATATTTACCTTGCCGCTGGAAACTGCAGCATCGCCATAGCTGGAGGCCGCAATAAAATCAATGTTGATTGGCAGCTTAATCTGTCTGATAAGATCGGTGAAGAATACAGCTGCACCATTCAGGATACCTACTACAACCACATCCTTGCCCTCATAATCCCTGGCAATCTGCTGACCAAGCTCAGCAACCTTTGCTGCAATAGCCTTCTCATCAAACATTACACTTTCCAAATCTTTTTTCATTTTATTTTTCTCCTTTTACATAAGAAAGTATTACATACTGCTTTGTATTCCCGTCAGCCAGTGCCGTTGCCGTCTGTCTCAGGCCTGCCACCCAGATTATTTCACCCGTAACGGGGCTCACAACCAGAGGCATACGGTCCCGGCTGCTTCGTTCCACCTTGGCATCTACGAAGAAATCCTTAAGCTTTTTGCTGCCTGCCTTAAGTCTGATTCTGTCACCCTCCCGGCGATAACGCACTATAAGCTCTATACCGCACTTGTCAGCATCACAATATATTTTATCCTTGGAGAAAGGACCTTCCCCCTCCAATGAATCAGTCACATAGGCAGATATAGCACCGCCTCCGGGCAATGCTACAGTACTTCCCAAACTAAGAATTATTTTATATGGTGTATCTTCTATTGTACCATGACTTGGCAAAATATTTTCAGTTTTTTTTAATAAATTAAAAATACCATAACTGATTTTGGCAACGCACCCATTGGGAAGATCAAGAGAGCTGCCGGTGACATTTTTTTCTATAAGCTCCAATATGGCCTCCACCTGCCTAAAAGTGAGGGTTGTCCCATGACTTATTTTCTGAACCAAATACTGAATGAGCCGCCGTCTGATGGCCAATGGCTCCTTTAAAAATTCAGAAGCTGAAAATTTATAACAGCCCTTTTCCTGTCCCTCCTGGGAACATAGCCTAGCCGCTGTCTGACAGGTAAGATCATGAAGCAGTTTCTCCTCGGCTGAGGCAGTTGCCGCCAGATTACACATTCCCTGAGTAATATTGCTGTTGTACTCAGACTTCAAAAGTGGCAGCAGATGAAGCCTGATTTTATTGCGGGTGCAGTCGGTCTCATCATTGGTGGCATCCTGTCTTGGTTCCAGCCCCTGCTTATGGCAGTATTCCACCAGTTCCGCCTTGACAAAGGGCAGAAGTGGGCGAATGATGTTGTCACGCTTTGGCAAAATTCCCGTCAGCCCTTTAAGCCCCGTACCACGCAAAAAATGCATCATCACTGTTTCAGCCTGATCATCGGCGTGATGGGCAGTAGCAATTATGCCGTTATCAAACCTTTGGGAAAGTTTATGTAAAAATCCGTAGCGCATTCTTCTGGCACAGGTTTCAAGAGATTCCCCACTTTCCCTGCTTAGCTGGGGGATATTGCCAGACTCCGAATAGAAGGGAATGTCCCTTTCATGGCAAAATCTCTTTACAAAGGCTTCATCCTCCCTGGACGCCTGTCCCCGTATACCATGCTCATAATGGGCGGCAACCACCCTTATTTCCAGCCCTTCCTTCAGCTTCCATAATAGATCCAACAGTGCCAATGAATCTGGGCCGCCGGAGCAGGCCACTATTACAGTGTCCCCCCCATTTGTCAGGGAATTACGTTGCCAGTATTCAATTAGGCGTTTTTCCAGACTCATAATTCCCTCCAAAATATAAAATAAACTGGACTGATAAACAGTCCAGTTTTAAATTCGCAAAAAATTATCTTCTGCGGCCACCGCCACGGCCACCGCGTTTTGAATCGGTCTTGCGGCTAAGATCTGTAAGCCGTTCGTCACTGTCCTTCAGAAATCTGGAAAGCTTATCCTCAAAGGATGCAGTGGCATTGTTGAAACGAGGCCCGGCAGCACTGCGGCTAAAACCACCAGCTGGCTTGCTGGCTGCAGGACGTGGTTCAAAATTCTTCTTTTCGAAAGGCTTCTTCTCGAAGCTCTGCTCCTCCTGCTTCTTCTCCTGAGCACGCTTTATGGAAAGTGCAATCTTTCCCTTTTCATCAACGGAAAGTACTTTGACCTTTACGTTATCCTGCTCCTTCAGGAATTCACTAACATTATTGACATAAACATCTGCAACCTCGGAAATATGCACGAGGCCAACCTTACCCTCTGGCAGATTAACAAAAGCACCAAAATTAGTAATGCCGGAGACTACGCCCTCAACAATACTGCCTACTTCAATGGACAAAATACTTCCTCCTTAGATAATACAACACTAATACAAGTATTATACTATCCTGTTTCTTTCAGTGTCAAGAATTTCAAGGCTTTGTGGCACTTACTTTTTTTGATAAATATAAGGGATTTCTCCCTGTTTTGTCATGCCCAGATCCTCTCTGGCCAATTTTTCAACATAGGAAGGATCCACCAGCTGTTCCTTTTCCTCCTGCAGCTGCTCATTTTCCTCCTGGGCCGCCTTAAGTCTGGCCTCGGCCTGGACCTTGTCCTGGCTCAGATCATGGTAGGTAAGGGCCTGTTCCCCCAATTTAAAGGCCGCCAGCAAAAACAACACTGCCATTATAATAACGAACCAGTTAATCTGACGCCTCTGAGGCCTTACACTATGTAATTTTGTCCTGCTCACAAACGTCCTCCTTTCTGGTTCTTAACAAGCAATTAATTTTCACTCCACTGATAATAATCTGTTGTGGCAATACGCCTGTAGATAGAATTGCAGTCATCACAGGCAAAACGTGCCACAGTATCTCTCATATCGGCACGACCGTTAATAATCTTAACTGCCTCCGGCTCCAGATACTTCATATTGGCGCCACAGCGGGGACATGAACAATTTCCATTTGCATCCCGTTTAAGCTGCATAGGCTCCAAATCCCCTGTACCAATAATACGTTTCCGTTCCGGCGGAAGGGTCAGCTCATCAAGATCAAATCTTTCATAAAGGCCGGAATTTAAAAGCTCACGATAGAAGGTTTCACAACGCCTGCATATATAGCGCGGTTTAACATTTTCATAGTCCACCTTGCCATTAACGACCCGCACCTGTCCTCCGTCAGAGAACTCCAGCTCCTGATTGCAGGCAGGGCAAAGATAATGACCGGAGCCATTCTTGGCCAGGGCCACCACCGGGTTAATATCCGTTACCGTATGCTCCTCTGACTGTTTTTTTTCATCCCCCTCCTCCAAAGGAAAGGTATCATACATACCAGAGGTCAGAAGTTCACGATAGAATACCTTGCAACTGTCACAGATAAATTTTGGCTTAATACTTTCGTAATCCACCTTGTCGCCCACTACTTTTATGGCACTGCCTTCGGTACACCGAAGAGTCTTGTTGCAGCGGGGACATTTAAAGCTGCCTCCCTGTCCCTTAATAAGGTGAACAACATTATCAACTTCTTTTGTTTTTTCTTCCCCTGGCCCTTCCTCGGCCATGGGAATATCCAAGTGAAGGCTTTTGGCTTCCTCCTTCAGCTCCTCATCCAAATCAAAGACATCATAGAAGCCGGAATGAAGCATTTCTCTGTAGAACTTCTGACAGTAAAAGCACACATGGCGCGGCTTAATATTTTCATAGTCAACCTTGCCATCAACAACCCTGACCTGGCCACCATCTTTATAAACTAAGGGCCTTTTGCACTCCGGGCACAAAAGAGCCCCATCTTTTCCACTCTCCAATGCGGTAACTGACACCTTAACCACCACACGCTTTCTATAGCATTAATAATATTAATTGCAAAAATAGAAAAATAGAAACTCCCCAGAAATTTCCAGACAGTTTTACATGTTTATTATAGCATGAAATTTAAAACTACAATACTAAAAAAAATTACCATTATAAGTTAATTTTTTATCACTTAACTCATACACCTGGCAATGTGGTTGGCGGCGTCAGTACGCCTGTATTTTAGGGAATTCTGGCACATCCGGGCCAGTTTTTCAGGATGGGCCAGCAGATCGCCAATAATCTTTGAAAGACTGTCCCCGGAATGAAGCCATATTGCCATGCCCCCCTCGGACATGAAGCGGGCATTATCCGTTTCAGGACCCGGAATAGGCTCATGGAGTACCATAGGCAGTCCCAGGGACATGGCCTCAGTCAGTGTCAGTGCCCCTGGTTTGGTAATAAGAACATCAGAGGCAGCCATCATAACCGGCACCTTGTCCGTATATCCCCATGGAATAACATTATGATGAGATTTAAGGGCGAGGGCTTCCACCTTCTTCTTTAATTCTTCATTGCGGCCGGCAATCACCAGAAGCTGCAGCTTCTCCTTAATCTTCTCCAGCTGGTCCATGGCAGCATCCATACCCCCAAGGCCCAGACCGCCCCCCATCATCATCACCACAGGCATATCCATGGAAAGCCCCAGCTCCCTGCGGCTTTGTGCCTTGTCATAGCTATGGCAGAAGGGCTGTGAAACGGGAATGCCGCTGACGTGGATAATATCCTTGCTAATGCCAAATTCCACCAACTGATCCCTCATGGAATCAATGGCCACAAAATAATGGTTCAGCTTTGGACAGACCCACATCTGATGCACGGAATAATCAGTAATTATGGCGCAGGAATCAAAATCGGCTTTTTTGTGCTCCAGCAAATGTGAAACGGCATCTGCCGGAAAAGGATGAGTGCAGATAATGGTATCCGGCCTGTATTTTTTTATAATGGCCTTCATTGAATACACAATAACAGAGCTCATAGCCCATTTTACAAAGCCGCCCTTCTTTTTGCCGGCGGTGAACTGGTACATAAACTCGTAAAGATTAGGCACAAAGTGCAGCATGTTGAGGTAACAGTTCTTCATAAGGGCATTTATCCAGGAGGTCTTCATGGACATGAAATCAATAATATTTATGACAGCATGGGGATGCTGGCTTTGAATGGCTTCAGCCACAGCAGCTGCTGCCTTTTCGTGTCCGGAGCCCACAGACGCCGTTACGATGAGAAAGGACTTTGCTCCTGAATTCATGCACCAATACCTCCTTAATTTTTTCTAAAAAAATATAGCGGTGTCATTGTATCACACCGCCAAAAAAGTATCAATATATTCCATTTATCACTAGGCAGTAATCCCGCCGTCAACGCTCCAGATGGCACCATTAACAAATGCTGCATCATCAGAACACAGGAATTCAACGACGCCGGCAATTTCCTCAGGTGTGCCTATTTTCCCCAAAGGATATACGGAACTCATTTCATTTAGAGCAGTCTCCCGATCTGGATATTGAGCCAACTGTTTTTCCGTTAGGGGAGTCATCACATCCCCAGGGCATACACTATTGACCCGGATATTCCAAGGTGCCAGCTCCAGGGCCATGGCCTTGGTAAAAAGATTTACTGCCCCCTTGGAGGCACAGTAAGCACTGCACAGCATATTGCCATGGACCCCGGCATCGGAGGATATATTGACAATAACTCCAAAGCCCTGTTTCTTCATTTCTGCTGCCACCTGCTGGGTCATGAAATAGGTGCCCTTGAAGTTTATATCCATAATAAGATAAAAATCTTCCTCAGTCATATCCTCAATGGCCCGTTCAAAATAAATCCCCGCAGAATTTACCAGCGCATCAATATGCCCATATAAATCTGCAACCTTTTGAGCAGCATTTTTACAGTCGTGAATATTTCGTACATCGCAGGGTATATAGGAGCATTTTGCCCCGCTGACCCTTTCCATAACGGTCTTTACGGCACGGAGGCCCCTGTCAGCATCCCGTCCCAGCAAAACCACATTATTTCCTTTTCCTGCAAACCGCATAGCTAAAGCCAAGCCAATGCCCGACGTGCCACCGGTAATAATAACAGTTTTATTTGCCATAATATCAGATTCCTTTAACCATACCTTTCCATTTAGGAAGGCAACAAAAAGGCTGCCCCAGAAAATCGCGGCAGCCAGATTGTATTTCATTTCATAAGAATATTATTTTTTCTTGCCCTTCTTAGCCTTCTTGTCCTTCTTAGGAGCAGCTGCGCCCTTCTTAGGGTTAACAGCGTCCTTCAAAGCCTTACCAGCTTTGAATGCAGGATTCTTAGAAGCTGCAATCTTGATTTCCTCACCAGTCTGAGGGTTACGGCCGGTACGAGCGGCACGAGCTTTAACCTCGAAAGTACCAAAACCAATCATCTGAACCTTGTCGCCAGCTACCAGAGCTTCCTGTACGCTTGCAAACAGGCCATTTACTGCCTTTTCAGCATCCTTCTTGGTAAGGCCAGCCTTTTCTGCAACCTTTGCAACCAACTGAGACTTATTCATATACATCCTCCTCTTTTTTAGGTATAACTGAAAACCCGCATAATTACTAGGTTTTCACCCCTTCACTGTCTCAAATATACCATAAACACTGGGTTTCTGCAAGGAAAGTATTAAAAATTATTGAATTTTTTTGAATTTTAGCACTATTTTGCTGCATTCCACAGCTCATCCAGCTCATTTAAGGTGAAATCTGACCACTTTTTGCCTGATTCTTTTACCTTTTCTTCCACAAAATGGAAGCGGGTTGTAAATTTTCTGTTTGTATTCATAAGGGCCAGCTCCGAATCCACCTTCAGGAAACGGGCCAGATTAACCACTGTAAAAAGCACGTCTCCCAGCTCTTCCTCAATATGCTTGGGATCACCCTCTGCCTGGGCTTCCTTCAGTTCATCCACTTCTTCCTTTATTTTGTCCCATACTGGGCCGATTTCATCCCAGTCAAAGCCCACTTTTGCCGCCTTATGCTGAAGCTTCTGTGCACTCATCAGGGCTGGCAGACCCTTTGGAACACCATCTAATACGGATTCCCTGTCCTTCTTTTCCTTTTTCTTTATGGATTCCCAGGCCAATACAGCCGCCCCGGCATCTGAGGCCTGCACGTCCCCAAATATATGGGGGTGACGGCGAACCAGCTTTTCCGTAGCTTCGTCAATTACCTGTTGCATGGAAAAAGCTCCCGTTTCCTCCGCCATACGGGCATGGAATACCACCTGGAGAAGCAAGTCCCCCAGCTCCTCGCACATAAGATGAGGGTCCTGTAAGTCGATGGCCTCAATAACCTCGTAGGTTTCCTCAATAAGATTGGTGCGAATGCTTTCATGGGTCTGGGCAATATCCCAGGGGCATCCCCCCGGGGAACGGAGAGTATGAACAATATCCTTTAATGGGATAATATCAAATTCTTCCTCATGCTTAAAAGGAGGTATGTAAAGGCTGGTGAGATAATCTATATCCGGCTGGCGGTCCAGCTCAAAAAGCTCTATATTGCGGATACTTTCATCTGGCATTCCCAGCTTGTGAATGTAAGTAATGGGATATTCATCGGGGAATACCTCCATAAGGCTCAGCTTGGTATCAGAGGCAATCTGATGGCTGTAAACCTGGGTAATAACCAGTCCCGTAGGCATATCCACTGGCAGCTGATCAAAATCCTCTGCGTCAATAATGGTCATGCCATCAATAGGGTCAATGCCCAGCTTGCTGTACAGCACCTCCACAAAGCTCATGCCCGGCTGTATATCCAGCTTAATATTCCCCTGCTGACAGTATTCCCGCAAAAGGACCACAGTTTTTTCAGCCACCATGGGACTCCCCGGAACCGCATACACCAAATCCTCTGACCCAGCCTTCTTCACCAAATCCTTTGCGATGGCGTCATAAAGGGCCTCAAAGCTTTCCGCCCCCTCATAAAAGCTGTCATAGGAAGTAAAAGTGATGCCCCGTTCCTTTATCATCGGCACCGTTGGGTGCTTTTCCGTGCGAAAATATAAATGCTGTGCATTTTTCATACGCTCCCAGCTGTCTATGGTTATAAGGCCGAAATCTCCTGGACCAAGGCCGATAACAGTAATACTGCCCATTTATAAAATCCTCCTGTTGAATAAATCCAAATAAACAACTATCAATCTATGCTTGGAAATAATATTACAAAATCATGCTCATTTTGAAGCGGCACCGGCCACAGCCTTGCCATTTAATATTTCCATAATTATCAGCACAAAATCGTGAATGGTAGCCCTTGGCACAATGGCCAAATCTATAAGCATGGCCTTGGCCTGATTATCGAATTTTACGTGATTGCCATACATCCCCGAAACCTCCAGAAGATTTTCCACCGGGCATTTTGGCTCTCCCGCAAAATATATTTCCAGATACTGGCTGCCCTCGGTAATGCGCTGCACTCCTGCCAGACGGGCCTCATTTCTGATACGGGCAACTGTAAAGAGATTCATCACGGACTTAGGCGGGTCACCAAAGCGGTCCACCATCTCATCCATGAGTCTTTCAAGGGCTTCGTTATTTCTAAGAGCTGCCAGCCGCTGATAAATCTCAATCTTGTGCATGGCATCTCCCACGTATTCGTTATCTATATAGGCCTGAACCTTTATCTCCACCAATGGATCTGTCTGACGCTCCACTGGCTTGCCGGTTTTAAGCTCCTGCACTGCGTCATCCAGCATACGGCAATACATTTCAAAGCCCACACTGGCAATGTGGCCGTGCTGCTGGGCACCCAGAAGATTTCCCGCTCCACGGATTTCCAGATCCCGCATGGCAATTTTAAAGCCGGCCCCTAATTCCGCAAATTCCTTAATGGCCTGAAGACGCTTCTCTGCCACCTCGGACAGCACCTTATCCTGCTTATACAGGAGATAGGCGTAGGCAATATTTCTGGAACGGCCCACTCTGCCCCGCATCTGATAGAGCTGGGCCAGACCGAACTTATCCGCATCATATACAATAATGGTATTGGCATTGGACACGTCCAGACCGCTTTCAATAATGGTGGTGGAAAGGAGAATATCAAACTGTCCCTCGTAAAATTCCACCATTACGCGCTCCAGCTGGGCCTCCGGCATCTGACCGTGGCCTACCCGGATATTGGCTTCGGGAACCAGCTTTTCCAGTCTGTCCAGCATGGCATAAATGCTGTCCACCCGATTATAAACGAAATAAATCTGTCCACCACGCTTTAATTCCCTGTTAATGGCATTTCGGATAATATTGTCATTTTCCTCCACCACATAGGTCTGGACCGGGAACCGCTCCAAAGGCGGCGTTTCAATAACACTCATATCCCGTGCCCCCGCCAGGGACATGTGGAGGGTTCTCGGAATAGGGGTGGCACTGAGGGTAAGCACATCGATGCCTATGGCCATCTGTTTTATCTTTTCCTTCTGGGATACGCCGAAGCGCTGCTCCTCGTCCACTATGAGAAGGCCCAGATCATGGAATTTCACCTTCTTGGCATTTAAAATGGCATGGGTACCGATGAGTATATCCACCTGGCCGGCCTCCACCTTTGCCACCACAGCCTTTTGTTCTTTTAGGCTTCTGAAACGGTTAATAACCTCCACTGTGGGACCGAAATTGTGGAATCTTTCCGCAAAGGTCTGGTAGTGCTGCTGAGCCAAAACTGTGGTAGGCACCAGCACTGCCACCTGCTTGCCATCCATAACAGCCTTGAAGGCGGCGCGAATGGCCACCTCAGTTTTGCCAAAGCCCACGTCACCACACAACAAGCGGTCCATAGGCTGCTGACGCTCCATATCCGCCTTGATTTCTGCAATGGCCGTCAGCTGGTCATGGGTTTCCTCATAAGGGAAGGCATCCTCAAACTCCTGCTGCCAAACTGTATCAGGAGAAAAGGCGTAGCCCTCGTCCCGCTTTCTCTTGGCATAGAGGTTGATAAGCTCCTTGGCAATATCCTTGACAGAGGAACGGACCTTGTTCTTGGTCTTGGTCCAGCTGGAGCTGCCAATCTTATGAAGCCGTGGCACCTCCCCCTCCTTGCCGATATATTTCTGCAGCATGCTTACTTGGTCAGTAGGCACGAAAAGACGGTCCTCACCCCCATACTGAATATAAAGGTAATCCCTCTTAATGCCATCGATTTCCTCGGTTTTTACGCCGCAGTATTTACCAATACCATACTGGGAATGAACCACATAATCCCCCACGTTTATTTCACGGAAGTGGTGAATGCGTTCCTCCTTGCTGACACGGGAAAGACGTTTTTTCTGACGGCCGAAAATATCCTTTTCTGTAACAACCACCAATTTGGCCCCCGGCAGCTCAAAGCCATTTAAAAGGCTTGCCTTAACTACCGTTGCCACTCCTGGCCTAAGGGCAGTATCTGCATCCCCCTCCACTGAGGCCAGACGGTTACGGCCCAATATTTCCCGCACAGAGGACACCTTGGCCATATCCCCAAGGGTTACAATGACCTGATTTTTATCTCCCAACCAGCCTTCCATATCATTGGTGAGCATATCAAACTGCCGCTGATAGGAGGCCACACCCTGGACGGAAACGCCAATAAGGTGGTCAAGATTTATACTGTGAAGGCTGTGAAGCATCATGGCCATATATATTACATTATAAGAATTAATCTTTCCCAGAAAATCCTCCCAGGAAAAGAGACGTCCCTTTATATCAGGATTTTCCTTGGCCAGCTTTATAATTTCCTCACGAACCTTAAGGGGATCGTCAACAATAACTGCCGCCTCGGTGGTAATAAATTCAGTAAACATGGCCTTGCGATGCTTGTCGTCAAAAACATCAAAGGGCAGTATTTCCGCCTTGTCTGTCTTGGAAATAGAGGTCTGGTTTTCCACATCAAAAAAGCGTATGGAATCCACCTCATCATCAAAGAATTCCATACGATATGGAGCATGACTATTTACGGGGAATACATCCACAATGCCGCCACGGACACAGAATTCTCCCTGCATATCCACCTGGTCCACCCGTTCGTAGCCCATCTTTACCAACTGATCCAGCAAATCCTCACGCTCTATAACGGTGCCCACCTTCAGCTTAAGACTGAGGGCCTTGAACTGCTTTGGTGAAATACCCTTCTGGGCCGCCGCCTGGGCCGTGGCCAAAATAATTCTGGTATCCCCCTTAAGGAGACTTCCCAATATTTCCATTCGGCGGGAATTTCTGGCAATACCCTTGGCCGCCGCATTAAAGTCCACCATATCCAGAACTGGCAGCTCCACCACCTCAACCTCCGGAAGCAGGGCCATGAGATTTTCCTTCCATGCCCCCAGCTCGTCCTGATCATAGGTGATGATTATACTCGTTCTTGGATTTTCTGCATAACAAGCACAAAAGGAGGCATGCTTTTGGGTACCGGATAAACCGTACACAAAGGCCTGCCCCTTTCCTCTGTTATAGCAGGTGCTCATTTGCTCTATTGAACTGTCCTTTAACATGACAGATAACAAATTCTGCATTACTTCACCTTACACTTTTCTGTTTGTATCTAAATTCTCTATTCTTAAACGCCGCCTATATCATATCACAAAACACCTGGTTAGGGTACTTAATATATACCATGCAACCAAGTTCACTGTATGGAATATGTTGTTCCCCGGCCGTTGCCCCTTCGTTGAATATATCCGCTGGCATGAAGAGTATTCAGTGCCCTAATGGTTTTGGCCTTGCTCCAATCCAGTTTATTGGCGATTTCGCTGCTGGAAAACCTCATGCCCCCCTCCAATGCTTCCATTACTTTTTTATTATCCGTGGTTATCTCGTATGTAGTCGTCAGAGATGGCAGCACCACAAATACTGCATTTTCTGTCACATCAAAGGAAGGCTGCCGGGTTGCACCATTATAAGCCTCTTTTATCCGTTTGATACCAGTTCCAAACATCTCAATGAGACGCAATCTAAAAAAGACATTGGCCACTATCGGATTTCTAAGGTCGGAGATAAAACCATTGATATATTCTTCCTTGGTAAGGCCCTTTGGCAATCCTCCCGTAGAAGCGATTTCTATTCTATCGGAAAACATGGAAATTCTGATATGAGAGTTAATATCCCAGGTCCGATGAACCAAGGCATTGGCCACAGCTTCCCTAAAAGCCTTCTCTGGGATAATCTCAACCTTTCTCCGCTCTATGCCATCAATTTTATCGTATTGATAATACCGCTCATACATGGCCACGGCCATATCATATTGCTTTAATACAGATACCCCCGAATAGGTTTCTCTATCCATTATTTCACTGATACTATTGCCGAATCTGGCCATATCAATACCGCTATATTTATTTTCATCTGCAAATAAAGCCGCCGCAATATTATATCGTTTTTCCTCATTGTAAAAACCAAAGGTCCGTAAAATATCATCTGTGAGCTTGGTTACACCTAATATATCCTTCAGCTTTTTCCCAAAATAGTCAAAGTTAAGCTGCTCATCTTTGCAGGCCAGCTCCTCAAAATGTAGATTTGAACCTTCCAAGTTCCATCCCTCCCTTTTTGTTTCATTTATGTTGCAATTATCATATAATATGCATAACAAAAATGCAACGAAAATCTTTTCGTTGCATTTTTATATCAAGCATTAACCATTTACCAATTAGAATTTACTATTGATTTGATTTGCTACACTTCTGACTAAGGACAAATAATGTTCCACCTCATCTTTTGAGTAGCCTTTAACATTCTTCACTATATACTCCGGCAATATACATTCCATACTGTGAAAACAATCCTGTTCATCAGGAGTTTCAATATAAACTTTAACAGTACCATCATCCCGCATTTCAGTGTGGGTAATAACGGTATCATCTTCCAAAGTCATAACTGGGTAAATCATAATATCCCCCAACTACAAATTTAACTATTTTCCCTTCTTAGTTTGATTTTATCATTTTGGTTTCTTACCTGCAATTGCTTAACCATAGCACGGTCATTTAAAACTTCATATCCAAATTTTTTATACAGGCCCTGTGCGTCCCTTGTAATCAAAACGCCTCTCAACCCTGTATATTCAGTCAAAGCCTCGATATATGATATTAAAGCTGTGCCAATTCCCATGTGCTGATATGCCGTGTCAACAATTACATCACACAAGTAATACGTTGTTGCATAGTCACTGATAACTCTTGCAAAGGCAACCAGCGTTTTCTCTGCATCAATGTATATGCCATAGCACGCCGAATTTTGCATAGATTTTTCAATGGTTTCAATAGGACGCTTATCCGCCCAGTAGGTCATCTTTAAAAGTCTTACAACATCATTAATGTTCAAATTCTCTGCACCATCGATAATTCTGTATTGCATAGTATAACCTCGTTTAATAGCTATTTAATAGGGCTGTATTGTTTGAAAAATTATAGCATGATGTGGCAGTTCTTACCAACGATTTATATTATGGGTGGGGCATATGCCGTGGGGGCGGCTGCGCTTTTTTTAATGGTTGTGTGCAGCTGTGGCCACGGCTGGGGGGCAGGGTCATAAAAAAATGACTCCGTTATGAGTCCTTGATTACCATGCAAATTGTGCAACAACCTCTTGCACAATTACAATATTAATCATTAGCGATATGCCCAATACTCTAATTGACATTTTATTCTCCTTGTAATACATTTGTAATACAAGGAGGCGATTTATATGGCAACCATCAGTTTACGGGTACCTGATCGGGAATTAAGCATCTTCAAAGACTATGCAAAAATCAATAGCAGCAGCTTATCTGAAATTATACGCCGCACAATGATTGAACGAATTGAAGATGAATACGATATGAGTGTTTTTGAGGAATACGAAAACGACAAGGCTGCCGGTACTGTAAAAACCTACTCGCATGAAGACGCCTGGAAAGAGCTTGATTTATGAACTATAGGGTAGAATATACAGAGAAAGCTATAAAATCACTCAAAAAACTGGATAAATCAATTCTAAAAATGATAAAGGCATGGATAGAAAAAAATCTGGTAGGGACCGAAAATCCCCGACAGCACGGCAAAGAACTAATACCCAACAGAAGCGGCCAGTGGCGTTACCGTGTGGGTGATTACAGAATTTTAGCTGAAATACAGGACGAAAAACTTGTTATAATCCTTATTGGCGTTGGCCACAGAAGTCAAATTTATCAATAAAAGAATATGTGCACTGAACACAAAAAACCGTGGACTTTATTGCACTTACCTGCAATAAAATACACGGTTTCCTTATTTTTCAATCAAATACAATTATTCCATTTACTCCATAAACCCAGCCACTTTGCCGTTTTGGAGGTAAATGATGATATTACGGCCTGGGGCGTAATATACAAACTGCTTTGTTTCAGTGTCTCCCACCACTGCGCGGCCTACATGGTCAGGGGTACCGAAAAGCCTACGTACCTTTTCCTCAGAGTCGCCTATATATACATTATTGGCCCGTTCTGCTTCCTCAGCGGCTTTTCTGGCAGCTTGGGCAGCTTCCTCCTGGCGCTTTATTTCAGCCTGGCGGGCCTTCATTTTCTCATAATCATCATTGACTCGTTCACGGTCACGGCGGATATCATCGGCCAACTCACCGGAATAGTCAGTGCTGATCTGTTCAAACCAGTCATGGGCACTTTCAATACCAGCATTATCAGCCTGACCATTTTTGTATTTGATCATAGCATAGGCATATAGCAAAAATGTATCACAATCGACACAACGATCCTCATCCAGGGATTCTAAGGTGTAGCTGGCATAATCCCATTTTCCTGCCTTTATATACTCCACAGCACTGCTGTGACTAGTCTCATGATACTCGGCATGACGCTTTTCTTCCATTTTAGCCTTGTAACCCTGATAGCCGAAAATAGCCACTACTATAGCTACCACCAGCCCTATTGAAATCAGAAATATTTTCTTTCCATTATCCTGCATATCTTCCACTCCTTGCTCAAACTTGCACTTATGCTAGTGTAACATTTGCCAATTTTTTCTGCAACTTTTGTACTAGAAAAAAATACTGTATACATTCTATTATATTTAATTTTCCCGAATTATAATTACGATATAGAGATTAGATAGGATTAGGTGTTCTGTCTTTGTATTTAATTTTTCTTTTAAGGATGAAGGAGGAAGATGAACATGGATGTTAATATGATTTCTTCTTTGTCGCAGCAAACAGCATCGGTGAAGGCCAATATGACAAAAACTACTACCACCAATGAAGCGACAAACGAAACCACCACCACCGAGGCTTTTTCCCTGGATATTTCCACGGAAGTGAAAAAAGCCTCCACTGCACTGGGCAAGCTCACCCCTGAACAGGTTGACGCCTTACAGGAGGGCATTAACAGAAGCTACATGTTAATGATTCAGACCCTGACAGAGCAAAACACCACGTTGCAGGGCTACCTTGACCAGGGTCTTTTCAAATTTGACTTTGACGGTGTAGAAATCGGTCTGGACAAATTTGTACTGCCGGAAGTGGCAACCACCCCTGAGGAAGCAGCCAAGGCTGTTGGCGAGGGTGGCGAGTATTCCGTAGATGCAGTGGCAACCCGTATCATGGATATGGCTACCTCCATTGCAGGGAATGACCCGGAAAAATTAAAGATGATGCAGGAAGCTGTGGAAGAAGGATTCCGCCAGGCTGGAATCACCTGGAAGGAAGCTATCGGACAGGATGATATGCCACAGATTACCCACGATACCCATGATGAGATCACCAAGCGCTTCAATGAGCTCTTTGAGAAAATGGGCATCAATACAAAGCCTGCCAATACAGAGGAGTAACACACCCTAACAAAAAAGGATGCAGTCATAATGGCTGCATCCGATTTTTTTGCATTTATTTTTTGCACTTATTTTTTTGAGATTATTATCTTGGGATTATTTTACATCCAAAGCTGCGGTTACGAAATCACGGAACAATGGATGTGGGTTGTTTGGTCTGGACTTAAGCTCCGGATGGAACTGGGAAGCCACGAACCAAGGATGATCCCTAACCTCAACGATTTCAACAAGGCTGTCATCAGGGAGAGTACCGGCAATAACAAGGCCTGCATCCTTAAGCTCCTGACGATACTTGTTGTTAAACTCATAACGATGACGATGACGCTCGCTGATTTCCAGAGTGCCATAAGCAGCCTCAGTCTTTGTACCAGCCTGGATTTTGCAAGGATATGCACCAAGACGCATGGTGCCGCCCTTATCCTCCACATCCACCTGGGATTCCATAAGATCGATAACAGGGTGGGTGGTTTCCTGGCAGAACTCGGAGCTATGTGCATCGCTCATGCCACATACGTGACGGGCGAACTCGATAACTGCACACTGCATGCCAAGGCACAGGCCAAGGAATGGCAGCTTGTTCTCACGGGCATACTGAATTGCCATAATCTTGCCTTCCACGCCGCGATCGCCGAAGCCGCCTGGTACAAGGATACCCTTGCAGCCTGCAAATACTTCATCAAGATCCGGATTCTTGGTGTTCTCCAGGGTCTCTGCATTTACCCAATGAATCTTAACGTCAGCCTCATTGTAGATGCCTGCATGGTGGAGAGCCTCAGTAACGGAAATATATGCATCCGGAAGCTCAACATACTTACCCACAACAGCAATCTTAACACGCTTTTTAGGGTTGTTGATTCTATGAACCATCTGCTCCCAGCTGTCCATGTTTACAGGAACATAATCCATGTTCAGCTTTTCCATGGCAATGCGGTCAAGACCCTCGGACTGCATCATAAGAGGCACTTCATAAATGGTGGAGGCAGTTCTGTTTTCGATAACAGCTTCCTTGTCCACGTCACAGAACATGGCCAGCTTCGCCTTCATATCATCAGTGAGAGGCTTCTCAGTGCGGCATACCAGAATATCCGGCTGGATACCAATACCCCGGAGCTCCTTAACACTGTGCTGGGTAGGCTTGGTCTTAAGCTCGCCGGCAGCGGAGATATAAGGAACCAAGGTTACGTGGATGTAAAGTACATCGTTCTTGCCTACTTCCTTCTTCACCTGACGGATGGCCTCCATAAATGGAAGGGACTCGATATCGCCCACGGTACCGCCGATTTCGGTGATAACAACATCAGCATTGCTCTCAGCAGCCACATCGTATACGCGCTGCTTAATTTCGTTAGTGATATGAGGAATAACCTGAACGGTCTTGCCAAGGTAGTCGCCACGACGCTCCTTATTGAGAACGTTCCAATACACCTTACCAGCAGTGATGTTGGAACCCTTGGTCAGATTAATATCGATAAAACGCTCATAATGGCCCAGGTCCAAATCAGTCTCAGCACCGTCGTCAGTAACGAAAACCTCACCATGCTGATAAGGGCTCATGGTACCAGGGTCGATGTTAATATATGGATCAAACTTCTGAATGGTAATGTTATAACCGCGGTTCTTCAGCAGACGGCCCAGTGAAGCTGCAGTAATGCCCTTACCAAGAGAAGAAACAACGCCTCCGGTGACAAAAATATACTTTGCCATGTCTTAATCCTCCTATACACAAAAATTACATATTTTCCTGAATGCTCTCGAACTTGTGGGTGTCGTTGGCCTTTTTCTTTTCAGAAGCAGCAGTCTCCTTGGATACAGTGCGGACACTGCGGGCAGTCTTCTTCTTCTCAACAGGGTACCACTCAGTGAGGCCCCACATGCCATCATTTCTATAGGTAAAGCGGCTGTCCATGTTAATCTGGGTGTAAATCTCGGAAATAGCCTCTGGGAGAGACTGAACAGGCTTCTTCTTTCTCTTAATAACCTCAAGAATCAGATCCTTGAAATACATTGGCTCATAAGCGGAGGAATCCACCACATTGCCAAGATCAGCGTTATGCTCTGCCAGAATATAAGCAGCAACTTCTACATCGGTACTCTTTAAATAATCCACTTTAAAAATCTCCTTATATTATATATTAAAATCAAAATTTCTTACATCTTTTCCGGAGCAGAAACTCCCAAAATTCCCAAAGCATGACGAATGGTATGGGCAGTAACAGTTACCAGGGCCAGACGTGCCTCAGCCAGCTTGTCATCAACGCCTAAAATACGGCACTGATTGTAGAAGCTGTGGAACTTGCCTGCCAGCTCATAGGCATAACGGGCAATACGCTGTGGTGCATATTCTGCCGCCGCACGCTCAATTTCTTCCTCATACTCCTGAAGCTTGTTGATAATATCAATCTCAGTCTCATCCTTAAGGAGTGAAAGATCAACCCCATCAGTAACCTTAAGACCAGTTTCCTGGGCCTGACGGAAAATACTGCAAATACGGGCATGGGCATACTGAATATAATAAACAGGATTCTCATTGCTTTTTGACTTGGCCAGATCAAGATCAAAGTCAAGCTGGCTGTCCATGGAACGCATAATGAAGAAATAGCGGGCAGCATCGGTGCCAACCTCTTCAATAAGCTCCGCCAATGTAACTGTCTGACCAGTACGCTTGCTGAGCTTAACCAGCTCGCCGCCTCTCAGAAGGCGAACCATCTGGAGAAGAAGTACATCCAAATCATCAGCATTGAAGCCCAAAGCACTCATGGCTGCCTTTACACGGCAGATATAGCCATGGTGGTCTGCGCCCCAAATGTTAATCAGCTTGCCGAAGCCACGCTCAAACTTATCCTTGTGATAAGCAATATCCGCAGCCAAATATGTAGGAACACCGTTGTCGCGAATTACAACGCGGTCCTTGTCATCACCATAATCCGTAGACTTAAGCCAGAGAGCGCCGCCCTCCTCATAAATCTTGCCATTCTTCTGAAGCACCTCAACGGCAGCCTTCACCTTATCCGGATGGAGAGTACGCTCACTGTACCATACATCAAATTCGCAGTTAAATGCCGCCAGATCTTCCTTCAGGGCTGCCAGCTTTTCCTTTAAGGCCAGCTCCTTGAAGATATCAAGGCGCTCCTCCTCGGACATATTAAGGTACTTGTCCCCGTCCTTTTTGATAATGCGCTGGGCAGTATCAATAATATCTGCACCGTGGTAGCCGTTCTCCGGGAAGGTATCCTCAGTGGCCTTGCCCAGAAGCTCCAAATAACGGTGGTCAACGGAAAGGGCCAGATTATTAATCTGATTTCCCGCGTCATTAATATAATACTCAGAGGTTACAGGGTAGCCTGCAGCTCTCATTACATTAACAAGAGCACTGCCTGCTGCAGCACCGCGGCCATGACCCACGTGGAGAGGACCCGTAGGGTTTGCGCTTACATATTCCACCTGAACCGGCTTCATATCCTTCTTTGGCAGCTGACCAAAGTTCTCACCACGGTCCATAATAGCCTTAAGTCCATCATAAAGAACATTGGCCTTCAGGAAAAAATTAATAAAGCCCGGGCCGGCTATTTCCACACGCTCCAGCCAATCACCCTTGATGCGGCCAGTTACCTCCTCCGCAATCTTTCTTGGATTCATGCGAAAGGCCTTGGCGGACTGCATTGCGAAGTTAGTGGCAAAATCTCCCATTTCCTTCTTTGGCGGAACCTCAAGAATAATATTTGGCAACTCCGCCTCCGGGAAAACACCATCGGCAATAGCAGCCTTGGCAGCCTCCTCAATAGCGGCTAATAAAGTATCCTTAATATCCAAAATTCATAGCCTCCCAAACTTTTTTATTAATCTGTTTATCTATATAATATCTATCTTTTCAGCAGATCTTATTTATCCGATCTGCTGATTTTTATATGAAGCTCGTACTCACCAACAGGTGACCCGTTAACGGTCAAATCGTAAAAGAGGTCAATTTCACCGTTGGCTCCTACTTCGTCCATGTGTATTTCCAGCTGTCTGGTATTTATTTCCAGCTCCATGGGCCCATAAGGGGTATGGTACATGGAACGGGTCATTTCACCATGGGAAAAAGTCATTTCCGTATCCACCGCCCCACGACGGAAGAGGGTGAGCCTGTCACCATCAGTTTTGATGGTGGTGGCAATAACATTCTCCTTGTCCATGGCGCTGTCATCATATTTAATGTAATGCTTTTTATTGCGGAAATAATACTGGCCTTCAGCCAAGTGGGCAACCTTTTCCCTCTGGCCCTTCAGGTCCTTCTGAAAGCCGGAGGTAACCACTTTAACCTTGTTCATAATGGTCCTTTTCGTCCTTACTAATTGCAGAACATATATTCGGTTCTGCGTTTAAACAAAACTATACCTATTATACCCAAAAGACATATTATTGCCAAGAAATTTATTAATATTTTTCAGGATAATATTCACCCGTTTTCAGGATAATATTTCCCCAGCCGGCCAAATTGAAAAGGGACTGCCGAAGCAATCCCTTGAATCTTATTTTTTCTTATGAGCTTACTGCTGAACCGCAATATCAATTTCCACCTGGTGGCCGCTGACATCCATCACAACACACAGATACTGCTCATTGCTGATCTTAATCTGAAAATCAGAACCCACAGTAAGGGACGGGGTGGAAATATCCACCTCCAGGCCCAGGGCCGTCAGATTGGTGGCCGCATTGGCAGTCAGCATATTGGACATCTCGGAAATGGCACTCTGGGCCATTTCATCAAAGTTCTCCACCGGCATCCCCATCATCATGGTGGAAGCTATAAACTTTGCGGTGTCTTCACTCATATTATAAACGACGTTTCCTCTTATTTCCTTGGTAAAACCAACAATTACA
Organism: Anaerovibrio sp. RM50; assembly: GCF_000622005.1. GTDB lineage: Bacteria > Bacillota > Negativicutes > Selenomonadales > Selenomonadaceae > Anaerovibrio. Next base: position 143,952 of record NZ_KK211383.1, read on the forward strand.
GCTACGCCCTGACTTACTGCGTTTTGATTATTTACGGTCATACCTGTACGCTGTGGTGTTGGGAAGCCCATCTGAGGAAGTACAGTCGTAAATGCATCGATAAACGGATTAACCAGTTTTACATCCATAAGTTATACTCCCCTCGCAAAACCAACATTCATATGTACGTCCCCATAAGAGGTCTTAGCTTTTACATTAAACGAAATTAGCTCAGGATTGGACAGAATAATATCCGAACCAATAACTGTCCCCGGCGGCGTAATACGCATTTCCTTGTCCTTAAATACGTCATTTACCCGCGAAACAGCACGGCCTGTAATAATATTACCTGCCTCTTCAATAGCAGCCTCTGCCTCATCAGCAGACAAATCATCCTGTGGATCCATGCCCAACATGGCCTTGCTCAAATTGTACATGGTATCGGAATCCATATAAAGAGCCACCCTGCCCTTAGGCTCACCAACAATACCAATAACAGCTGCCACGCCGTCCACCTTGAGGACAGAATCCTCATTCTGGGCAATCTCAATCTCACTCTGAATACCAAAGAGAGACATAAGGCTCTGCTGGAGCACCTTGGCAAAGGTTGTCACATAGGACTCCCTGTAAACGGCCACTGCACCAACATTCTCATTACACATAATCATCAGCGTATCAATCAGCTCATTTGTGCTGACTGGCTTCTGCAGGAAGGAACCGATACCGGCCATACGGCCCTGCATAATCAGCTTGGCATCCTTCATGGCACTGATCATAACAATCTTTGCCTTTGGATCTATCGCATGAATACGACGGGTGCACTCAATACCATCTGCATCCGGCAAATTCATGTCCATGGTAACAACATCTGGTTTAGTCTTAGCATAAAGAGCTACTGCCTCAGCAGAATTCTCAGCCATTGCGCATACTTCAAAATTAGTCTTGGCCAGCATGGAGCTAACCATCATACGGCTAATCCTTGAATCATCAACTACCATAACCTTGACTTTTTCCACAAACAATCACCTGCGCTTTTCGTGTATTTTACTCTCACTATAAATATTCGCCAAAAAAGTGAAAATCCTTCTAAAACTACGAAAAAACTATATGTGTTTCTTCTAGTATACAAAAATTAGCAGGGCAATTCAAGGAAAAACGTCCCAACCGCCCCACACTTTGAAGGGTTATTAACTATTAAAATTCTTTAAAAAATTAAAAAATCCTTCTTTGATTTCAATTTTATTTATCATTCTTTAAAATCCGATTTGCCAAAAAGGAATTCTTCTTTGTATAATAGGAAAGTATTATGTTTTGATATAGGAGGAATAACATTTGGATAATATATTAATAATTTCGGCCTTTGTTATATATTTGGGCCTGATGATGTTTATCGGATTATATTATTATAGGAAGACAAACAACATGGACGACTATATCATAGGCAACAGAAAGCTGGGGGCATGGGTAACCTCCCTCAGCGCCGAGGCCTCTGATATGAGCGGCTGGATGCTGATGGGTCTCCCCGGCGCAGCATATCTGGCGGGGCTTAACGCCGGCTGGATTGCAGTGGGGCTGGCTATTGGCACATACGCCAACTGGAAATTTATTGCGGCCAGACTGAGAAAGTTTACGGAAATTGCCAACAATTCCCTGACCCTGCCGGATTTTTTCCAGAACCGCTACAATGACAACAGCAATATTTTGCGGGTTGCCCCGGCAATTTTTATCATTATTTTCTTCGTAATATATACCTCCTCAGGCTTTGTCAGCGGTGGCAAGCTGTTCAGTACCCTCTTTGGGCTGGACTACTCCACAGCCGTGCTTCTTGGTGCCTTTGTGGTGGTATTCTACACCCTCACCGGCGGCTTTATGGCCGTGTGCTGGACTGATTTTATTCAGGGCGTTATGATGTTCTTTGCCATTATTATGGTTCCTTCCGTGGCAGTATATGCTTTGGGTGGTATATCCAACACAGCCACTGCTGTAAACATTATGAATCCAACCTTCTTCAATCCATTCATGGGTCCTGATGGTTCAACCATTTCCTTCATTGAATTTATTTCCCTTATGGGCTGGGGCCTTGGTTACTTTGGCCAGCCACATATTCTCATTCGTTTCATGGCCATCAAGTCCTCCAATGAACTGAGCCGTGCCATGCATATTGCCATGGTTTGGGTTGCAATTTCCCTGGCCGCAGCAGTGGCCGTTGGTATTGTGGGCAGCGTTTATCTCACGGAAACTCTTACGGGTCCAAAGGTTGAAACAGTATTTCTGGTAATGACCGAAGAGCTGTTTACCCCATTTGTTGGTGGCCTTATAATGTCTGCTGTATTGGCTGCAATCATGAGTACCGCATCAGCCCAGCTGCTGGTGGCTGCCTCCGCCTTCTCACAGGATTTTTACCGCTCTGTTTTCCGCAAAGAGGCAGGACAGCGTGAGCTTATCTGGGTAAGCCGCACTGCAGTGCTGGTTATTTCCACCATGGCCATCGGCTTGGCCATGAACCCGAACAGCTTCATTCTGGATATGGTTTCATACGCCTGGGCCGGCTTCGGCGCCGCCTTTGGGCCAGCTCTGATTATGTCCCTGTTCTGGAGAAGGGCCACCAGAAACGGCATACTGGCAGGCATTTGTGTAGGTGGCCTTACCGTGCTTATCTGGAAGCAGCTTGCCCTCTTCGGCCTCTACGAGATTATTCCGGGCTTCCTGTTCTCCCTGCTTGCAATTTATATTGTAAGCAAGCTGGATAAGGAGCCTTCCAAGGAAATTACGGATATGTTTGATTCCGTACAGCATTCAGAAATCTGATAGCATAAGCAAGATGAAAGCATAGGGCTTTTCATAGTAAAAATGGACTGACAGCGGGGCATTTCCCTGGCCTGTCAGTCCATTTTTAAATTTCTCAAAAAAATTTTGAAATTTTTTCTCATTTGGGTATTGAAAATCATTTTCATTTATGCTATATTATATCCAGGCTTTGAAAAAAGCCGTAACTCTCCTAAATATAATACACACACACCAGAAAAGGGATTCCCCGAGGACAGGGAATCCCTTTTCTGGTGGAAAACAATATTCCAAAGGCAGTTTACAACACTTTATTTAATTTATTCTTCATCCTTGGGACGACCGCGGCCGACGAGGTATAACGGTCTGTTTTTAACTTCCTCGTAAATGCGGCCGATGTATTCTCCCAGAATGCCCAGCACCGTCAGCTGCATGCCCCCGAAGAATACTATGCAGGCCGTAATGGTAGCCCAACCAGCTACCGCATCATCATAGACAAATTTTGATACCAAAACGTGCAAAAACAGCAGTATACTTATGAAACCGCAGAAAACACCAATATACATGCCCATACGCAATGGCAAGGTGGAAAAGGCCATTACACCATCAATGGCCAAATGAAGCATTTTCTTGGGGGAGAACTTGGAAACCCCCGCAAAGCGCTTTGGGGCCACAAATTCTATATAGGTCTGCTTGAAGCCCATGGAACCTATCATCCCACGAATGAAGCGGGCGTGCTCACGATAACGGCGGAAGGCCTTTACCGCCACCTGATCCATAAGGCGAAAATCTGCCCCACCTTCCTGAATATGTACGGTGGAAACCATGTTCAGCAGCTTGTAATAATAGGTCGAGGTCAGCTTTTTCACGGCTGAAACCCCTTCCGTGGTCTTGCGGATGGTCTGCACCACCTCATAGCCCTCTTCCCACTTGGCAAGCAGCTCAGGAATCAGCTCTGGAGGATGCTGCATATCCCCATCCATCATAATAACCGCATCACCGTCGGCGTGATCAAGGCCGCAGGTGAGGGCCAGCTGATGGCCAGAGTTTTTGGCAAGGAAAATGGACTGAACCCTGGAATCCTTCTTTTCCAGCTCCCGCAGTATTTCACGGCTGCGGTCCTTGGAGCCGTCATCCACAAAATCCAGCTCAAATTCATAGTCCAGCTTGTCAAACACGTCAACAATGGCCTCATAAAAATGCTCTATATTATCTTCTTCATTGTATACAGGAACAACAACTGATATAATCTTCATGGTTATCTCTTTTCTATTTTTTAATCCAGTACAAAATACCCTAACTATTTAATACCTAAATATTATAATAGCAGCGGGAGTTTTTCTCAACACAAAATTCCAAAGGGGAGCATAATGAAATTAATCCAACAAACAAAACATCACTTTTTAACCAAGGAATTTTTCCTTTTTTTGGTTATTGGCTGTATCAACACCTTTAACTGCACTTTTCTGGCCTGGCTCTGTTCCTTCCTTATAACCGATGCCAATCTCACCTTCAACATTGGTTACATTTTGGCTAATCTCTGTGCCTGCTGGATGAACAGCCGCTTTGTCTTCCATGATACATTGTCCGTAAGCCGATTTGTCAAATTCTTTATATCCTATATTCCCAACTATATCATTCAGAATATCATCGTAATAATATTCTACAACTGGCTGGACTATCCGCCAATTGTCAGCTACCTTATAGCTGCAATACTTGGAATACCAATTACCTTCCTTATGGTAAAAATCTTCGCCTTTGGGCGAAAGTAAAAATCGGACCGGGTTGACCAGACCGATTCACTTTTGCAATAAAACGGGACTGTCCCAGCTGATGACTTTCATCAGGGAACAGCCCCGTTTTAAATTATCTTTATTTACCTTATTCTGTTACGTCTTGCTTTTGGTTTTCCCAATATTTCCGCCCAGACTACGGCCTGTGCCATACCACTCATGGGCTTTCTCCTATGCTCCGTGGTATAGGAAGGGTCCTGGGGCGGTTCCACATGCTTTTCCTCATAATCGTCCGTATGACGGGTAAGATACTCCTGATAGGGATTATGGACCTGGGCATACTCATTGGGATGATGAGGTCTGTGCTGGGGCGGAGGCGGCTCCTGGGGCCTGCCTATATCCGGCGGTGTCCAGTCCTTTGGAATAGGCTGGGCCGGTGGCTTCTTTTTGTCCAGCACATTGCCCAGTATAACCATAAAGGCAAATACCACTATTGGAATAACATAATCCATAGCATTTCACCTGCTTACTTAATTGGTGGTGGGGTCAGTGGACTGTCATCGGCACTGCGGCTGATGCTGTCACGCATATCAGTATCAGCCTTTACGTTGTTAAGATTGTAATAATCCATTACCCCCAAATTGCCGTTCTTCAATGCCTCAGCCATGGCGTGTGGCACCTCTGCCTGGGCCTCTACTACCTTGGCCTCCATCTCCTGGGTATAGGCCTTCATCTCCTGCTCCTTGGCTACGGCCATAGCACGGCGTTCCTCAGCCTTGGCCTGGGCAATGCGCTTGTCGGCCTCGGCCTGATCAGTCAGAAGCTCGGCACCGATATTTCTGCCCACATCAACGTCGGCAATATCAATGGAGAGAATCTCAAAGGCAGTACCTGCATCCAGGCCCTTGCCCAACACTGTCTTGGAAATATCATCAGGATTTGCCAGCACATCGGTGTGGCTCACAGAGGAACCTACAGTGGTAACGATACCCTCACCGACACGGGCGATGATAGTTGGCTCACCGGCACCGCCCACAAGGCGGTCGATGTTGGCACGGACAGTAACCCTTGCCTTGATACGCAGCTCAATTCCGTTCTTGGCCACAGCGGAAACCACAGGAGTCTCAATAACCTTTGGATTAACGCTCATCTGTACAGCTTCCAGCACATCACGGCCAGCCAGATCAATGGCGGCAGAGCGCTCAAAAGGAAGTGGTATCTGGGCTCTGTGGGCAGCAATAAGGGCATCTACCACCTTGTCCACATTACCGCCGGCAAGGAAATGGGCCTCCAGCTGGTTAACCTCCACGCTAAGACCAGCCTTGTTTGCCTTAATAAGAGGATATACGATGCGGGAAGGAATAACCTGACGCAGGCGCATACCTACCAGAGTAAAGATTCCCACGGGCACGTTGGCCGCCTTGGCTGCAATCCACAGGCGCAGAGGCACAAAGTGCAAAAATACAAAGAGAAATACAATGGCCAGGAAAATCCACAGACCACTGAAATCCATTAAAAAATCAAAAATTTCGTCCATAAAATACACCCTTTCAACTTTATATTATCTGACAACCACGTGGTTGCCGTTAACAGCAATAACTTTGACCTCCTGTCCCTTGGGGATATAATCCCCCTCGGAGACCACGTCCACAGGCTCACCGTTAATAATAACCGTTCCCGCGGGCCTCAGTTCCCGGGACACAATGCCCTTGCAGCCCACCAGCTCCGATTTTTCCACGGCACTGACATAGCCCTTTTCAGTTGTGGTACGGTCCTTCAGCACAAAGTTGTGCCACAAATCACTTAAGAAGGACATGCTTCTCCCCCCTTACTGCCCTATATAATAGCAATATCATCTGATTATTAGCTGAAAAAATACTGCTCTATTTGTTGGCGCAGATGTTTTCCGCCCTGAGCTGGGCCTTGATACGCTCCAGTGAGGCCTGATCCGGCACCTCTATGGTGTGGAGATGCACCCCCTGGGTCACAATGGAAAGGGGCATTCCCGCACATTCCTTCATTCGGCTGTCGAAAACCTCCACATCATGGCGGTTTCTCAGCATCAGATCAGCCCTTATTTCACCGTAAAGTGGGTGTTCCACAATAACATCCCGCACATAGCCACCATTGTCCACAATAATCTCCAGTTCCCGTCGCATAAGCTCCGGGCCGTGCTTGCAGGCAATAATCCCCACTATGCCGTGAACCTCCCCATCCTCCGGCAGCACATAGCCCCTTGGGGTGGCATATACAGTAACACCGCCGGCTCTGATTACGCTGATATCCCCCACAATAATCTGGCGGCTAACATTAAATTTCTTGGAAAGATACCCTCCCGTAAGAGGTCCCTTGGCCTGCTTCAACGCTTCCAAAAGCAGGTCCCGACGTTCCTGAGTGTCCATAAAAATTCCCCCCCTTTATTTCATTGTAGTAAAGCTCTATGAAAAAAGCAAATGGACAAATAAAAAAGACTACTAAAAATAGTAGTCTTGATTTTTAAATGGTGGGCGCTAACGGGATCGAACCGCTGACATTCTGCTTGTAAGGCAGACGCTCTCCCAGCTGAGCTAAGCGCCCGTATAAAAGGGGATTGGGTAATCCCCTCTATTTTTTAATGGTGACGCGTACGGGATTCGAACCCGTGAAGCCGCCGTGAAAGGGCGGTGTCTTAACCACTTGACCAACGCGCCATTGGCTCCTCGAGCAGGACTCGAACCTGCGACATACGGATTAACAGTCCGTCGTTCTACCGGCTGAACTATCGAGGAATCATTTGTGTCGGTGACGTCGACAAGTGATATAATACTGCATTTCAAAATAAAATGCAAGCATTTTTTGAATTTTTTTAGTAATTTTTGTCAAGGCAGCAATTCTTGTACTTTTTGCCGCTGCCACAAGGGCACGGATCGTTGCGGCCAACCTTCTTGCCACCGCGCACTACAGTCTGACGTGGCATATTTGCCAGCTCGTCCTCTGTATGCCCCTTCAGAACCCATTTAGGCAGGGTCTTGTTGTAGCGGCCGATGAGGCCATACAGCTCCTGGGTCTCTTCCAGCTTCGGAAGCACCAGCTTCTGGTCCTTCAAAAAGCCCACGATTTCCTTCATACCATAACCATTCTGGATAATAATATTAATGGAACGGACAGCCTCTGCGGCCTGGAGAACGTCCAAATTACACTTGTTCATCAGGAACTGGGCCAATGCCCTGTAGGCACCCGTGGACTCCACGTAGGATTCCTGCCCCGCATCCCACACCTTATCGTATGGCAGTTCAGCATAATCAATGGTGGTATTTTGCATTTGCGCTGACTGCAGGGCCTCCACATTCATCAGCTCGGAATACATGAGCTCATGCTTGCCGGCCTGAATATTGTCATACCAGCAGCCACCGTTAAGGATAATGCCGATAAAATCAGCAAACTCCAGCTCATCGTCAATATATTCGCAAACCTTGGCATAAAGCTGATCGTAATCCATTACGCCGTAATAGAATACCAGGCCGGAGGCCAGACGGATAACCTCCGTATTGAGGGCAGTTGCCTGCTGGAAGGCAGCATTATTAATCTTGCTGTACTCCTTCTGGATTTCCTTTGGCATATACCATACCAGCTTGCCATCAGAAAGGCCGCAGTACATAATGCCGATACCACGGAGATAATCCAGACGGCCATCATCAAGCTGCAGATCAGTGGCTAACCCCTTGTTCTTGCACGCATAGTCGAAAACGTCCTTCTGGTCCTCAAAGGCACTGACAAACCAGCGCTGGGCGAACTTAATAACCTCCGGCATTACTGCCTCCACCATCTCCGCCTTCTTTACGCGGTTGATGTTGGCAGCAACGGGAAGATTCAAATTATACTGTATATCCTCCAGCTCTGTCTTGGTAAGGGCGGTAAGGGCCTCCTCCAAAGTCAGCTTGGCTGGAAGCTTATGACGACGAAGGCTCTTCATGCGCTCTGCCTTCTGCTCCGCAATTACTTCATTAAATTGTTCATCAGAAAAGGTAAATTCCAAATCACTCAACCTCACATATTTTCATATTATATAATTTATCAAATTTTCCATTAGCCAAAGAATTTTCTGATTCCCGCCAAAATACCGGAAGCGGCCTTTTTAATGCCCGCATCGGAATTCAGCAGCCTTTCTTCCTTTTCATTGGAAATAAAGGCGGTCTCCAGCAGAACAGCCGGCATGGTGGTGTGTCTTACAACGTAGAAATTACAGCTCTTGACTCCTCTATGGCCTGTGGAAAGGGCTGATACCACCCCATCAGAGATACACTGGGCCAACCGGACAGAGGCCTTGGTGCCCTTGCCATAGTAATAACCAGTGGTACCGCTTGGGCTGCTGCTGGTAAAGGAATCCATGTGAATGGAAACAAATATGTCCGAATTATTTTTGTTGGCTACGTCACAACGGGCCTGAAGCTCCTCAATATCCGTTGCCTTGCCTCTCTTTGGGGATACCTCAGTATCCTTGATGCGGGTCATAATGACCTCGGCCCCCTCTGCTTTCAGCTGACGCTGCAGCTCCTGGGCAATGCGAAGAGTAATGCTTTTTTCTGTAACCCCTGTTGGTCCAATGGCACCCACATCGCTGCCACCGTGACCTGCATCAATGGTAATCTTTTTCCCCTTGATGCCGGGAGTAAATTCAGGCTCCACAACAGGGATAACCTCTTCCTTCTTGTCCTTATTTTCTTCAGGGTTGGTGGAAGGTGTAATGGTATCATCCCCCGATGATGGCTGCGTATTATCCTTATTGCCGGTTTCGGAGCCCTTCTTGCCAAAATCTATGGCCGCCCCTCCTGAGCCCTTGCTCACATTACCGAAATCCAAAACAAGGCGATGCCCTGTGTCTCCCCCGTTAAGGGTAAAGAAATTTCGGTTGCTCTCGTTCATGGAGCTTTCAATAACCACCCGCACTGTATTAGGGTCAAACTGGGCCAGCCGTACACTTTTGGCAAAGCGGCTGCCCACGTTAATAGTCTTCTTTAAATCCGAGCTGATCCAGGCCCCCTGAATATCCACTACTATACGTTGAGGATTGCTGAGGACACTGGTCTTGAAGGTAACATCCTTCGTGGTATCCAGTACAATACGGGCTCTGTCCCCGTTGGAGCTTACACGTATATCCTTAATCTCCGCCATATTGGCCATACGCTGGGCGAAGGTGGCTGCCTGTGCTTCTGAGGAAGCAAAAAACATAAGAAAACCAGCCAAAAGCAGCATTATCCCTGCAAAATGAAGAAAAATGCCCTTAGCCTTAAGAAAATGCATAATATATATTCCCCCAAAAACGGGCTTTTACGCCCCTAAAACACGCTAAAATTTCCAATTTCTTCTAATATAATATATGAGAATAAATTTCTAACTAGAAAGTTTATCATATAATTCTGAAAAATTAAAGCATGTTCTTGAGGAAAGCCTGTGTCCGCTCTTCCTGTGGGTTGTCAATGACCTGACGGGCAGGCCCCTCCTCCACAATGACGCCACCCTCCACAAATACCACGTGACTGGCCGCCTCTCTGGCGAAGTTCATTTCGTGGGTAACTACCATCATGGTCATGTGCTCATCAGCCAGCTCCCGCATGGTCTTCAGCACTTCCCCAGTGAGCTCCGGATCCAGGGCGGAGGTTGGCTCATCAAAGAGCATAATATCCGGCTTCATGCAAAGGGCCCTGGCAATGGCCACACGCTGCTGCTGACCGCCGGAAAGACGGGAAGGATACCAGTCCTTTTTTTCCAAAAGACCAACCTTTTTCAGGAGGGCCTCCGCCTCGGGAATTACCTCCTCCTTCTTCCGTTTCTGCACTTGTACCGGGGCCTCCAGAAGATTCTGCATAACGGTCATGTGGGGAAAGAGATTAAACTGCTGGAACACCATGCCGGTGCAGGAGAGAATATTCCGTGATTCCTTTTCGGAAACGTATTCCGCCACGTTTTCCCCGTTATTTTGGGCCAGCACCCGGCCCTTGATCTCGATTTTCCCCGAGTCAATCTCCTCCAGGCGATTAATGCAGCGAAGAAGGGTACTCTTGCCGGAGCCGGATGGGCCGATAACTGCCATTACCTCACCCTTTTTCAGCTCCAGATTGATGCCCTTTAAAATCTCCAGGTCACCAAAGCGCTTATGAATCTGCGTCAGCCGCAGCATTACATCATTATTTGTCATATTTTCCATAATATGCCTCCAGCTTCTTGAAGCCCCATGTAAGTACGGCTGTCATAATAAGGTAGAAAACTGCTGCCACCACAAAAGGTGTCATGTCGAACTCCCGCTGTACGATGGTACGGGCCACCCTCAGCAGGTCGTTCATGGCCAGTATATAAATGAGGGAAGTATCCTTTACCAGATTAATTGTCTCATTGCTTACAGGAGGCAGCACATAACGGATCATTTGTGGAATAATAATGCGGCGCATGGTCTGCTTGTGGGTCATGCCAAGGGTCTTGGCCGCCTCATACTGGCCCTTGGAAATTGACTGAATGCCAGCACGGAAAATCTCCGCAAAATAGGCGGCATAATTCAGGGTAAAGGCCAAAAGAGCCGCCACCAGATCCGGCAGCATAATGCCCACCATTGGCAGGGCAAAATAAACGAAAAGCAGCTGCAGCATCAAAGGAGTGCCACGCATAAGCCAGATGTAAAATTCCATAAAGCGGCTTACCAGCTTCAGGGAGGACAGGCGCCCAAAGGCAGCCAGCAATCCCAGCGGCAATGAAAAAATCAGCGTAATAAAGAATATCTGCAATGTGACCTGGGTGCCTTCCAGCATCAGGACAACAGTGTGCATCAAATTATCCATAATTAATTTGAAACCCCTTTTAAATTATTTTATCAATTTTGCGCTTTACCGTAGCAAAGCATCAAGCCTATATATTTTACATCAAAAAAAGGACTATTGCAAACATGCAACAGTCCTTTTATGAACCTCATCCGGTCACTGAGTGTAGGCACCGACGGCGAAGCCTAGTACCCGAAGGGTGCTTCCCCAGAGGGGAAGGCTTACTTCTTAAGAGTAATATCCTTTGCGAACCACTTCTCGGAAATCTTGGCCACAGTGCCGTCCTTGATCATTTCATCAAAGACCTTCTGTACCTTGTCACGGAGAGCCTGGTCATCCTTGCGGAAGGCAAAGCCGAACTGGCTTACATCGCCGATAACGGTATCAATGGCAGTAATCTTTTCAGGGTGCTTGCTGATGTAGTAACGGCCGATAATCTCATCACCTACTACCGCATCAATACGGCCATTTTCCAGATCCATAAATGCATTGATGAAATCAGGATAATACTTTACTTCCTTCATGGAAGACTTCAGTTCCTTCTTGCCCTCGAAATATTCCTCGGAGGTGCCGCCGCTCTGGGTACCGATTACCTTGCCGGCCAGATCTGCCTCGGAAGCAATTTTTACTCCCTTGTTGGTGGCTACGAAAACAATCTGACGGTTGTTCATGTAAGGGTCAGAGAAAAGCATATTTTCCTTGCGCTTCTCGGTGATATCAAGACCGTTCCAGAGAACATCCACACGGCCGCTCTTCAGCTCAGCCTCCTTGGAGTTCCAGTCAATGGCCTTAAACTCCACATCACAGCCCAGACGCTTGGAAGCCTCCTTGGCCAGATCAATATCAAAACCTACGATTTCATTCTTTTCATCCTTGAAGCCCATAGGTGGGAAGTTGTCGTCCAAACCAACCACAATCTTCTGTGTGGCATCCTTCTTTGCTGTGTCATTGCCGCAGCCGGCCAGAGCCGCCATAGCCAGAACCAGCATCATGCAAATAGCCAAAATCTTCTTCATAAACCAATACACTCCTTTTTGAAATAAATAATTGCATTTTCAATACGCATATTATACTTTAGTTCGTTAATGTATTGCAAGAGAAAAATGATAAAATATTAAAATTTCTGGTACATTTTCCCCGACTTTTGTCCAGTTATAAATTATTTTTTAGTTTTTTTCACATTTAAGTAGGATTTTTATTGTATGATATAGAAATGTACAAGGGTAAATATTGAATACGGAGGGGCTGTGTATGAAAGAATTAACTATTAGCGAATTAGAACCGGGTATGGAACTGGCCCGTACAATACTTAACGATGACATGGTTGTTGTTCTGTCAGAAAATACTTTGCTGACCAAGGCTCACATTACCAGACTGGAATTCCTTAACGTTCCTTACGTTTACGTTAAGGATGAATATGAACTCAGCCCGAACTACCAGAATGTTATGGCGATGTTCAATCGCAGCAACGCATTTGCAGCCCAGTATCGGGAGGTAGTTCACGAGGTAAACGATATCTTTACCTCCACCCTGAAGGATAATCAGGTTCCGGCGGAAAAGACCAAGGAGCTGGTTAAGGAAGACCTGATGCCTATGTCCAAGCAGAGCGGTGCCATTGATTATCTCTATGAGCTCAATCACATGGCTGATGACGTATATAACCACTCCATTCGCGTATCCATTCTGGCAGGTGTTATCGGCAAATGGCTGCTCATGCCATCCAGACAGGTAACCGATCTGATTACTGCCGGCTTCCTCCACGATATTGGTAAGGTTCATTTCCCTGAAAGATTACAGAACCGCCAGGTGGAAACCCTCAAGGGTGAAGATTTCGAGGCATATCAGCAGCATACATACGATGGCTACAAGATTCTGGCCACCAGCCCTGAGCTTTCCGAGGGAATAAAGCAGGCCGCACTGCAGCACCATGAGGCAATGGACGGCACCGGCATTCCGGATGGTATCAGCGGTGACAAAATTCATCAGTTTGCCCGTATTATTGCCATTGCTGATCTTTACGACAACATTACCACAGAGCGCGAGGGCTTTGTCCGTCAGACACCGTTTGCGGCCATTGCCAAGATTACAGAGCTCATGTACAGCAAGCTGGACCCTGAAATCTGCGTCGTAATACTGAAGAGAATCAAGGATGCCTTCCTGGGCTCCACTGTAGTTCTCAACAACGGCCTCACCGGCACCATCCTCCGTTATCCTGATGATTTGGCCATTCATCCACTTATCAAGATTGACCAGGACAATATCATTGACCTGAATGAGCATCGGGGCATCAAGATTGTGGAATATAACGCAAAATAAGTCAGATACAAAGTAAAATTAAATGACATAAAAAAAGTTGTGAATGCAAATGCATCCACAACTTTTTTATTTGGAAACTTACTCGTACCTTAAAGCCTCAATAGGGTCCAGCTTGGCAGCCTTCCTGGCAGGATAAATGCCAAAAAACAGGCCGATACCCACGGAGAAGCTGAAGGACACAAAAACAGGCAACGGAGTAATAACCGTGGTGAAATTGCCAAACTTCCCCACCAGCATGGACAGGCCGCAGCCAATGCCAATGCCTATAATGCCGCCGATTACGCCGATTACCACGGATTCTATCAAAAACTGCATCATAATATTCTGGAAGGTGGCACCCAAGGCTTTGCGGATACCTATCTCCCGGGTACGCTCCGTAACTGACACCATCATTATATTCATAATGCCGATGCCACCTACCACCAGGGAAATTCCCGCAATGCTGCCCAACAAAATGGTAAGCATGGTGGTGGTCTGATTCATGGTTTCCATAAGACTTGTCATATTGCGGACATTAAAATCATCCGCCTTGCCACCGATGATTTTGTGACGCTGACGAAGCAGCACCTCGATATCCTCCTGAACCTGATCCATTTTATTGGAATCAGACACCTGAATATTTACTGAGGACACATAATCCATGGCCATAAGGCGCTCCATGGCAGTGGTAAGTGGCACAATAACCACGTCATCCTGGTCCTGGCCCATTGAGGACTGGCCCTTGCTTTCCAGAACTCCGATTACCTTAAAGGGCTGATTGTTGACGCGAATATTCTGTCCCACAGGATTGCTGGTGCCAAAAAGATTGGTGGCAACGGTACTGCCGATAACCGCCACACGGTTTCTCTTGTTATTGTCATTTTCTGTGATGAAGGATCCGGTGCCCACCTCCAGAGAACGGATGGACATGTATTCAGGGGTCACACCCATTACCGAGGAATTCCAGTTCTGATTGCCGTAGACAATCTGGTAGGAACGGGACACAGAAGGAGATACGAAATCGATATTCTTTGCCTTCTCCTTAATAGCCAATGCATCATCATATTTCAGATTGGTGCGGGAGCCCGCCGCCCCACGGATACCGCCTCGGTCGGTGGAGCCAGGGGATACGATAAGCATATTGCTTCCCAGTGAGGAAATGCTGCTTACCACGTCGCTTTTTACACCCATACCCACAGAAACCATGGCAATAACGGCACCAACGCCGATGATTATGCCCAGCATGGTGAGAAGGGAACGCATTTTATTGGCCAAAAGGGCTGTAAAGGCCATGGAAAAGCTTTCCTTAAACAACATCCAAAACCACGCCCTTCCCTTCATCTCTGGTAATAACACCATCACGTACCAGCAGCTGACGGCTGGCACATACTGCTATATCCGGCTCATGGGTTACCAAAATAATGGTACGTCCCTTTTCGTGCATGGACTGGAATATTTCCATTATCTCCTTGGTGGACTTGGTATCAAGATTGCCTGTTGGCTCGTCCGCCATGATAATCTGGGGATCATTTACCAGAGCGCGGGCAATGGCCACACGCTGGCGCTGGCCACCTGAAAGCTCGTTGGGCTGATGGTCCGCCCGATCCGCCAGACCCACCTGCTCCAGAAAATACATGGCCCGCTCCTCCCGCTCATCTGAGTCCACCCCGGCATACACCAAAGGCAGGGCCACATTTTCCAAGGCGGAAATTCTGGAAAGCAGATTGAAATTCTGAAAAACAAAGCCAATTTTCTGATTTCTGGTCTTGGCCAGCATATCGTCACTGAGGTGGGCCACCTCCTGACCATCCAGTCTGTAGGATCCTACACTGGGGCGGTCAAGGCATCCCAGAATATTCATAAGCGTTGACTTGCCTGAGCCTGATGGCCCCATAAGAGCAGCAAATTCCCCTTCCTTAATGTCAAGATCGATGCCATTGAGGGCCGCCACCTCCTGGTCTCCCACCTTATACAGCTTTTTTATTCCCCTAAGGCTGATAGTAATTTTTTCAATATTCCCCATTAGTTATCAACCTCCGATCTTATATTGGAGGTCCGCCCGGGCCACCACCCCTGGAGGCAGTGGAGCTGCTGGCTTTGGCCTTATAGGTAATGGCAACGGTATCTCCGTCTGAAAGGCCATCCTCAATTTCCACAAATTCATCACTGTAGATGCCAGTGGATACATAGCGTTTTTCAGTAGTGCCGTCCGGCAGACTCAGCTGAACATAGGAGCCCTTGGTATCAGTTTTCAATGCTGAAATTGGCACCACCAGGGCATCCTCCTTCTCGGAGGTCACAATATCAACACGGGCTGTCATGGCCGGCAAAAGCAGATTATCCGGATCATCAACGTCCAACACCACATAATAGTAAATTACGCTGGCACTGGAGGAGGAGGAAGCAGAACTGTTGCTGGAGTTGGTATTCCAGCTGTTGGTCACATCGGTCTGGGAAATCTTGGAAACCTTGGCATTAAAGGTTTTTCCAGTGTATGTATCAACGGTAAAGGTGGCATTCTGGCCCACCTTCACGCTGCCAATATCTGTTTCATCCACCTTGGCCAGAATCTGCTTTTTGCTCATATCTGCAATGGTCATAATTACAGTAGGATTGCTGTTGCCCTGAACGGCCATGGTTCCGGCACTCTTAGGCTCCCCTACCACAACGCCGTCCATAGGAGCCACAATAACTGTCTCACTTAAATCGGACTGGGTTTTTTCCAAATTACTGGATGCGGTATCATAGGTTAGCTGGGCATCCTCCAGCTCCTCCTGGGACTTGGCCCCAATGGAATTAAGGTAGGATACGCGATGATACTTGGCCTTGGCATTAATCAGCTTAAATTCCGCCTGGTCATTGGAGGCCTCATAATCCTTGCCGTCCAATATGGCCACCGTCTGCCCCGCCGTTACGTGGTCGTTTTCCTTCACCAGCACCGACTTGATACGGGCTGTAATCTTGGAGCTTACCTCTACGGAATCCACAGGACGGATGGTGCCTGTGGCGGATACCGTGGACTTTATTTTCATGCGCTGAACCTTGGCCATTTCAGTGGCTGGCTTGTTCTTCTCCGCCTGAGAGTTGCTGTAATACATATACCCGCCAAATATTACCACCAGAATTGCCACTATTATGCCAGCTATGGTGAAAGTCTTTTTCTTTCTCATAGTTTTGCCTCTTTTCTAACTTGGGAATTAGCCCTTTATTTTTCAGCAGGAGCATTTGAAAGGGTGGAGGTGGAAGGATGAACATCCAGTCCCATATCACTTTCCACAGCAGCCTTGTGTCTTGCGTAATCATACTGAGCACTAAAGTAATTGTGCTGTGCCCGTTCCAGAGCATCCTGGGCATCGATAATATCCAGCATTATACCCTCGCCAGCCTTATACTTCTCATTGGCAATAAAGTAATCCTCCTGAGCCTCGCGAACGGCCTCCTTGGTGGATTCAAAGCGCTTTTCTGCTTCCCGCATACTGTTATAGTCCGTGCGGACATTCATGTCCACAGTACCCTTGTCCTTGCTGAGGGTAAGCTTGGCCGTCTCCAGATCCACCTTGGCGGCATTTACCTTTCCCTTGGTAACGCCACTGTCCCAGATGTTCCAGCTAACGCCGATAGTTCCGGAAACGCTGTGATTGTCGCGGCTTGGCACCACCTGATCGCTCCAGCCGGTGTTTACGCTGAGATCCACCGTTGGCATGTAGCCCGCTTGAGCGTTCTTAAGGGCCAGCTCCTTCTGCTTCACCTGATATTCATCCACGATTAAATCCTTGCGATTCTCCAAAGCGTATGCCACGCAGGAATTTACATCATCTTCAAAGGGCTCGTAAACAAAGTCGTCCGTCAGCTCCAATGGCTCGTTCTGGTCCATAAAAAGGAGATTTTTTAACTTGCTGATGGAGTTTTCATAGGCATTTTCCCCTTTTATCAGGCTCTGGCGGGCATCAGCCAGCTCCACCTGGGAGCGGAGCACATCTATTTTGGCCTTGCTGCCGGCATTGTAGAGCTGCTCCACGTTGGTAAGGTGCTGCTGGTACTTGTCCACGGAATCCTGATAAACCGCCGTCTGCTTTCTGGCCTGTAAAACGTCATAATAGGCCTTGATTACCTCCAATTTGGTGGTTTCCCACTTGCGCTGGGTCTGGAGCTTGGCAATATCCACGCCGATTTCCGCGCTTTCAATATTACGGCCCGTTGTGTTTCCGTTAAAAATAGGCATGGACGCAGAAATACTGGTATTGTTGTTGTTATTCCAACCCATGTCGTTCTGCTCGGACTTGCCAAAATTGGTCCCCGCCTTTACGGAAATACTGTTACTTCCTCTGGCCTGGCTCAGCTTGGCCTGGGCAGAATCCTCTGCCAGTCTGGTTATATTTACGTCAGGATTATTAACCAGAGCCGTCTGTATGGCCTCCTCCAGTGACAGGGCCGCACATTCCCCGGACGCCGGAGCTCCTGCCATAAAGCCGCTGGCAGCCAGCAATATGGCTCCTATTAAAAATCTCTTTTTCATAATTAACATCCTTTCAAAGCTCCCGGCCCATCATCGGGGCAGAACCTGTTAAAAACAGTGTTTTTATCTCATTAATGAGTATATGACCTGAACATAAACATTTTATAAACTAAAAATTAAAATCCCATTAATTTAAGGACTTATTGTATTTTCTCCTTCATAACCTCAATGGCCCTCTTAAGCTGGACATCCTCAGTTGGATTTTCCGGCAGTTCTATTTCCACATCGGGCTGAATGCCGATGCCATCGATGCTGGCGCCAGATGGGGTGTAATACTTGGCCACGGTGAGCTTAATACCGTCACCCCTGAAAAGTGGCATAATGGTCTGAACAGAGCCCTTGCCATAGGATTTCATTCCCACCAAAGTGGCCGCACCCCTGTCCTTCAGGGCTCCAGCCAAAATCTCCGAAGCACTGGCACTGTTGCCGTCAATAAGCACCACAATAGGAAGGCCCCTCTCAGTCAGACTGGATTCAAAGACCTGCTTATTGCCGGATTTATCTATGAGAGATACCACTTCCCCCTCGGGCACCACCATATTGGCGATTTCCATACAGGAAGTAACCAGCCCCCCCGGATTGGCTCTCAGATCAATAATAAGCCCCTTGGCATTCTTGGCCTTTTCCTTTTCCAGAGCATCCTTGAATTCCTTGCCAGTGTTTTCACTGAAGGAAGCAATGCGAATATAGCCGATATCAGTATCCGGAATCATCTCCCCCGCTGCGGTGGTCATGGCAATAATGGAGCGGGTAAGGGTATAATCCTTGTCCTCTTCTCCCTGACGGCGGATGGTGATTACCACCTGGGTTCCCTCAACGCCACGGATTTTTCCCACCACTTCCTCTGGCTGAAGCTCGGAAACGGGAGTCCCCTCCACGGCAATTACTTCATCCCCGGCCTGAAGTCCAGCCTCCTGGCCAGGAGTATTTTCCATTACGGACATAATCTTGCAGTGGCCCGGCTCAGCAAAGCTCATAACCACTCCAATGCCACCAAAGGTACCATTATTTATATCATTAAGCTGACGATATTTTTCCTCATCAAGGTAAATGGAATACTTGTCTCCCAAGGACTTCATCATGCCATCAATGGAACCGTTAATAAGTGCTGTACGGTCCACCTCTCCGGCAAAATGACTTTCCACGAAACGCACAGTGGCTATAAAGCGGATCATATCCCCTGCCTTTACCACTGAGCCCCCCATAAGATAAAGGGCAGCACAGCCTGTCACCACCAAAGTAATCAGTACAGTGCTGATTACAAGAAGAATATTTTTCATAGTCTGACTCATGGACATTCTCCATTCATTTCCAAAATAACCCCTAAAGCAAATTAGAGCCCTTTCGCCTGCCACTGTGGGCAGGCAAAAGAGCACGCTAATATTATTACAAATAACTATATGGACTTACAGGCTCACCGTTTTCACGAACCTCGAAATGGCAATGAGGTCCCGTGGAATTACCAGTGGATCCGCAAAGGGCAATGGTCTGGCCCTGGGTTACGGACTCACCAACACCCACCAAGAGAGACTGATTATGACCATACAGGGTAGTAATGCCGCCGCCGTGGTCAATAATAACAGTGTTGCCATAACCGCTGATCCAGCCGGAATGAATAACAGTTCCAGTGGCAGCAGCCGCAATTGGCTCACCATAATCGCCGCCAATATCCAGACCGCTGTGATAACGCTGGGTACCAAAAATTGGATGGGTGCGCCAACCAAATTCAGATGTAATAGGACCATAAATAGGCCATATCATGGCACCGGAGCCACTGCCAACATAGCTGCCCCCCACCATCTGGCTGCGCTGAATCATGCGGGTAATTTCCTCAGATGCCGCCATGATTTCCTCATAGGCCTGCTGTGAAACTTCCCTGTCATACTCTGCCTTATCCAAAAGGACCTGCTGCTCCTGCTTCTTGTCCAGCATATTCTGCTGTTTTATTTCAGCATCTGCCACCAGAAGCTCCACATCAGCCTTGTCCTTTTCCAGCTTGGCCTTGGTAGCCATCACTACCTCGCGGTCAGCCTTAACCTTCATAATGAGCTCATAATCATGCTTTATAATGCGCTTGAGAATGTCCATACGGGTAAGGAAATCAGAGAAATCCTTGGCCCCGAAGAGCACATCCACATAGCTGATCTGACCGTTGATGTAAATATCCCTTACACGTTTGGCCAGCTTTTTGTTCTTTTTCTTCAGATCCTTCTCGGTTTTTTCCAGCAGCTCCGTATTGTCGTCAATATCGGACTTAACCTGATCCAGTCTGCCTTTGACTTCCTTGTATTCGGCGGTGGCTACATCCACTTCCTCCTGCAAAACCCGCAGCTTTTCAGAGAGATTGTCCACACGGGCCTGGGCCTCGTTGGTAATCTCCTGCTGCTGGGCTGCCTTCTCCTGAAGATCCTGAAGCTGTGCCTCAAGATCGTCAGCCAGAGCAGTCCCCGCCACAGAAAGTGACATAAAAATGGCCATCACCATACTGGCCGTCTTGTGCTTTGTAGTAAAAATACCCATAGCAGCACCTCAGACCTTCAGGAAACGCTTGATGGAGACGGTACTGCCGATGGCCCCCATAATCATGCCGCCAATAACCACAATCAATGTAACGTAAGTGAGGAATGGCTCCTCTGGAATCAGCGGGAAGAAGGCCAAAGTATCGTAAATCTTGGCAGTAATGCCGGAATAGGTGAGGCGCAGCACAACGGAAGCGATAATACTTCCCAAAAAGCCCATCACAATACCCTCCAGCACAAATGGCCAGCGAATAAACCAGTCAGTTGCCCCTACGTATTTCATAATGGCAATCTCCTTGCGGCGGGCAAACACCGTAAGGCGAATGGTATTGGAAATAATAAATAGGGTGGCCAAAGCCAGCACCATCATCAGGGCAAAGCCGAAAATACGAATGAGACGGGTAATATCAAAGAGATGCTCCATAACGTCCTGACCGTACTTGGCACTGTCAACTCCCTCGAACTTTTCAATGTTCTCAGCGGCGGTTTTGACCATTTCCGGCTGAAGCACCATAACCTCGAAGGAATCAGGTAAAGGATTTGTCTCATCAAGAGCATCCAAAAGTGTCTTCTGGTCACCCAGACGCTCCTTGAATTTCTCCATGGCCTCTTCCTTGGTCACGAAGGTAACCTTCTCAACGCCCTGCATCTGCTTAAGTTCCTTCTCCAGATCCTTGGCATCCTCACGGGAGAAATCATCCTCCAGATAAACCTTGATCTGAACCTGGGATTCCATGGTATCCACCATTTTATTCATATTCATAACCAGCATGAGGAACATGCCGAAAATAAACAGGGATACAGCAACAGTGCCGATGGAAGCAACGGACATCCAGTTGTTGCGCTTAAGGGAGTGCATAACCTCCCGGACAAAATACTCCACAGTATTAATGTTCATAGCCGTAACCTCCTCGTGCCTCGTCACGGACTATTTCACCATTCTCAATGGCAATTACACGCTTCTGCATGGCATCCACAATGGTCTTATCATGGGTTGCCATTACGATGGTGGTGCCGGAAGCATTAATGCTCTTGAAAATGTCCATAATACCCCATGAAGTCTCCGGATCAAGGTTACCCGTAGGCTCGTCGGCGATAACGATGGCAGGATTATTTACAATAGCACGGGCAATGGCCACACGCTGCTGCTCGCCACCGGAGAGCTGATTTGGGAAGCACTTGTACTTGTCACGAAGTCCCACAATATCCAGCACGTTGTTCACGTTGCGCTGCATCATGCGGCGCGGTGCCTCAATAACCTGCATGGCAAAGGCAATGTTCTCATACACTGTCTTGTCCGGCAGCAGGCGGTAATCCTGGAAAATTACGCCCAAAGAACGGCGCAAAAAAGGCACATCCCTGTTGGACATGTGTATAATATCACGGCCGTTGACGGTGAGAATGCCGGAGGACGGCAAAACCTCACGAAACAGCATCTTAATAAAGGTGGATTTGCCGGCGCCACTAGGGCCTACCAAAAACACAAACTCACCCTTCTTAATATCAACATTGATATGATTGAGGGCAATGGCACCATTGTCATATACCTTCATAACATCATTCATATGAATCATCGAGAAACCTCCATTTCTACACTGAACTTAATTTTATCACAAATGGAGCTATTCTAAAAGAATTATCAATTAGAGGTTTTTGGTTTCGCCATACACTAACAGTTAATCCTAATGAAAAAAGAGAGCTGATGCAACAACATAGTGCAGTCACTCTCTTTCTTATTTTCATTATTCGTGTACTATGGCTGATTTTATTACACACGCGATTCAGTTGTACGCGAGGTTATTTCTCTTGGCAATTTCCATAACATTTTCCAGAGGTGTATCAGCCTGTCGCGAGATTTTTTCGTATGGTTCACGGTCTTTGAGCATATTAATAACAACCTTTATAGTTTTTGCTTCCGTAGCTTTCTTGGTAGCTTCTTCAGCTGCTTCTTCTGCCCTGACTTCCATGGCCCTGTTCCAATCCCATTTGAAATTTACCATATCCAAAACCTCCCTCTGTTCCTTGTTGGAGAAATAGTCTTTCAAAAAATCATTTTCTTTACAATACTGTATAGCCTTAATAATAGCTTGACGAAGGGGTTTGCCCTCAGATATTTTCTGCCGCACCTGGGCAACGAAGATACTGTAGCACTTCAAATCATTGCATTTTTGCAAAAGTTCACTGCTTTTATCATAGTTTATGTTAAAAGCCGAAAGCTCCAGCTCCAAAGAATGAGTTTTTTCCGTAAAAGCATCTGACAATCGCATTATCCAATGCTCCGGTGTCTCATCAGTCCCGTTGTAAAACACATAAAACTCTGGTGCAGGAAGTAGTATACGAGTCTTTTTGTAGGGAGCATCAGGTTTAACTCTTTGCCGGTACAATTTAGCAATGTACCAAAGCATCCGCAGTGGCATATTTTCCGACAGTGTTGACTGGTGTTCCATGAGTACGATATGACGGTTCCCCACCATAAAGCTGATGTCATTCTTGATATCTTCAAAAAATGTTCCCCGTAAGGTGGTAATCTTGATGTCCTTTACAGCGACCTTCTCACCAGTCAAAGCATAATAGATTCCCTGTAGCCTCTTTTTGTCATTAAAAATGTCACGAAACAGTGAATCCTTATATGTTCGTCTAGCCTTCATAAAACGACCCTCCCATGTCATTTTTAAAAAAATCGACCATGGGAAAGCCCTTAAAAGGCTTCTTTTACATGTATCCTCCCAATCTCAACCTAATTTTATCACAAAAGCGGATAACCTAAAAGAAATATGTTATGGCTCATTCCCTCAGATTTTACAATTTCATTCCCTCAGTTTTTACGATTCCATTCCTTCATATTTCATATTTTCATTCCCTCATATTTCATGTACCAAAAAATACCCTTAGTACACAGCTAATTGTACCAAGGGCATCTCTACACTAATATTTAATCCAATATTCTTCCGTCCCGGGAGATGGTTACCACCTGCCATGGAAGGAATTTGCCGCTGTTTTTCAGGGCTGTTTCTGCAGCTCTTTGGAGGCCGCCGCAGCATGGCACCTCCATACGGAGAATAGTTACGCTCTTAATGTCATTATTGCTGATGATTTCCGTCAGCTTTTCGCTGTAATCTCCTTCATCAAGCTTTGGACAGCCAATAAGGGTTATCTTACCCTTCATGAAATCCTCATGGACATTGGCATAGGCATAGGCGGTGCAGTCCGCCGCAATTAACAGCTTGGCTCCGTCATAAAATGGTGCCTGGGTTGGCAGCAGCTTGATCTGGCAAGGCCACTGATTAAGCTGGGAAACAGGCCGTGCAGAAGCCATTGGCGGATTATCTGTCTGAGGCTCTGGTTCTTCTGTCCGTTTCAACTGCATTAATCTGGAGCCAGGACAGCCCATTCCCATTTGTGGCATCATTGATGAAGGAGCCGCCTTCTTGGCACTTTGGGCCGCCTTCACTGCCGCCTCATCATAGGCCGGTGCTTCCCGCTTTTCAAAGGTAATGGCTCCTGTAGGGCATCCTGGCAGGCAGTCACCAAGTCCATCACAGAAATGCTCCCTCATCAGCTTGGCTTTACCATCTACAATATCTATGGCTCCCTCATGGCAAGCCTTGGCACACAGTCCACAGCCGTTACATTTTTCCTCATCAATATGAATAATCTGTCTAAGCATATTTATTTCCTCCTATTGTTCACACACCTTAACTTCATGACATGATTATATACGAATCATCCTAAATGTTATGTTGTAAAAACAACATTTTAGAAGTTTTTCACAGTTTATCAGGAGAAATATGCCAGATTATCATTATTTTATTGCCTTAGCAGCTCCCCAGTCATTTATCTTCTCATAAAGTGGCACTGAAACGCCATATTCCTTGCCTAGACTCACCACTCTGGTTACCAGACCGCTAAATTCTGACTGACGGCCCCGCTGGATATCCCTCTGCATGGACATGGTGGAGCCCGGTTTCAGTGCGTCCATCATCTTAAGGCCCGTTTCCACCAGATCCTGCTGGAAATCCGCCCCCATGGCATTTCCCAGATTCTCCACTTCCTTTATAAGCCCGGCAAACATATCCCGCTTTTCCCCCGGTGTCTGGAACACCTCACAGGAGGAATCATAGTAGGACCCTGCCGCTGCGGCAGGAGATACAAAGGCAAATTTCTGCAGGGCATCACGGATAATATTATCACTGAAATGTGCTTTTATCTCTGCGTCACGCAAAATCTGCTCCAGCTGCCGTGCCTTGTCTATTAGCTTTCCCTCCTGCTTTGGCCGATAGCCAAAAATCACCCGCAAAATTTTATTGGACTGGTATATAACTCCAGGAGCTTCTATTTCACTCATTACATAAATACAGCCATCAAGGCAGGTCAACTCAGTAAGCTTTTCCTGCATCACACCGCCAGTTCCAAAGACATTCAGAATAGGTACAATCAGAGTATCCTGCCCCGCCTTTTCATGGGCAAATGCAATAGCATCCTCAATATTGTAGTATTTCACGCAAACAAAGAGCACATCCGGCGTATCCACATACTCATCTGCCGTAACGGCCTTTATATTGTCCACCGTAACGGTACCACGATGATTGGTATGTAGCACCAGTCCTTTTTCCTGTATTGCCTTTAAATGCTGCCCCCGAGCGATAAGCGTCACATCATTGTTCGCCATAGCCAAATAAGCCGCCAATGTTCCGCCAGTTCCCCCGGCACCAAATATACAAAATTTCATGTGAGGCCCTCCCTCTCTCTACTTTCCTTGATTGTACATGTCACTAGTAACCTTCATTGATTGTTATACTATTATTTTATCTGTTTTGTAGTATTTATACAATTTGACATTCTATATATCGCTAAGACACGTAAGGCTGGATACCGATGATACGCACCATCGGCTCCAGCCTTTTTCACTACAATATATAATATGACTTTTACAAATCCTGTGCCGCCAGGCCCAGTTTTTTCTTCCAATAACCGGAATATACCACCGCCATTGGATTGTTCCCCAGCACCCGATCCTTAACCACCAAGGTAGTAACCGGACCATCACAGGCCTTGGAAAAGAGAGCATCATGTCCCACACATAGTCCAGCAGACACGAAAAGCTCCACACCATGCTCATTAAGGTACTTGGCCTGAGCCTTTGGATTACACATTGGCTCTACTGCACTCTTTGGATTTACCTTCTTTAACTTCAGCACATCCTTGGGAATACTGCAATTCTTACAGCAAACGGAAACGACTTCAAAGCCCTGATCAGCAAAAAACTTGGCAAATAGCTTTGCTTCATCCCGAATACCCATGCAAAACCCGATACCAATGGTCTTATATCCCATTTTTCTGGCAAACTCAGCAGTTTCCTGCAAACGGGTATATTTCATATAAAAGGTACCCTCCACATAGGCGGCCGCCTTCATTATACGTCTTTCCTCTTTATCGTATAGGGCCAATACCTCGCTCTGCTCCACAGGAACACAGCTTTTCCCCTTCATAAAACACATATGATTAGCATTGCAATTAGCGCAATCTCCCAACATTGTTCACACACTCCCTTCTATATCGTTCATCCTTAGCATAGCTTCAGTTCATATACCACCGGCTTGGCCATCTTGCAACAGGAATGCTGTAAGCAGCCATGGCCCACCAGCTGGACACCCGCCTGATGACGGGCAAAGCACAGGGCCTCACCATAGCACATTCCCTTAGGCACGACGAAAGGACGACATTGACAAAAGCCAGCCCGTTGAAAGGCGGCTGAGGTGGCACTACATACATGAACTGTCACATCGGGTACAGCCACCGTAATCCGCTGCAGGGCCTCACGAATAATATCACCACACAGCGTTGTATAAACTTTCGGAGATACCATATTACAGGAAATCAGCGGATCGGCATAGGAAATCACATCCGCCCCCGCCTCAGCCACATAGGCAGCCTCCAGCACAATATTGTCAATGAGCTGCTCGCACAGCCTTCTAAGAAGCTCTGGTTGAGCCCGCATCCCTTTGTAAATTTCCTTGGATGGTACCAATAGACTCAGCAGGGTAAAGGGGCCTTCAATATTGAAGCTGACCCGTTCTCCCCTGTGCTTCAGCAGGCGTATTGCCTGTAAATTCTCCTGCATAAGGCCATAGTCAAAGGAAAAGGTCGGTATTTTCACATCAATCAGCTTCTCATAGGGCAAGGCTCCCGGAACCGGTTGTGACTTATCTGAGATGATATTCCACTTAGCTCCTAGCTGTTCGGCCTCAGCCATGGTTGCAAAGGGCAGCTTGCACAGCATATCCCCTTCCAACTGACAAATAGTATGGGACATAGTAGCCATGGCCTCACTGTGGCAATATACATCACTGACCTCCACACCAGCCCGCTGACACAATTCAGTGGCAATATGCCGCTCCGGTTCACCACCGCATCGAAAATGTTCCATGAAGCCCTTCGCCATATTGCCACCACCTTTCCCAGTTTACTCTAAAACGATTTAAATATAGTATTCCACTTCCTGCTTGCGCACCAGCTGGAAGGCCTGCATGATTTTATCCTCATACAGATGGAAATCCTCACTGGTACGATCCCGCACCAAGCCCTTATTAATATCTAAAATTGAATGAACCGTTCCTGGATGAGCATTCATTACCACCACCCGGTCCCCCAGATAAATTGCTTCGCTGATATCATGGGTTACAAATACCACACTTAGCTTGTTTTTGCTGTAAATATCCAGCAGCAGCTCCTGCAGCTCCATGCGGGTAAAGTTGTCCAAGGCCCCAAAGGGCTCATCCATGAATAATATTTCCGGCTCCAAGGCCAAGCTCCTGGCAATAGCTGTCCGCTGACGCATACCACCAGACAATTCGTGGATATATGAATTCTCATATTTTTCCAAATGCATGAGCTTCAAGTATTCCTTAGCCTTCTCTACCCGGGTTTTCTTATCATACATACCTTGAACATCCATACCATAAACCACATTTTCCAATACGGTTTTCCAAGGAAACAGGGCATAGTCCTGAAATACAAAGGCGCATTTAGGCTGAGGCTCATTCACCAGCTTGTCATCCAGATATACACCACCGAATTCAGCACTATCCAGGCCCGCCATAATTCTAAGAAGGGTGCTTTTACCACAGCCAGATGGTCCTAAAAGGCAAACAAACTCTCTGGACCCTACTGCCAGATTAAGGTCCGACAGTACCAGCTGGGACTGTCCATCCTTGGAGAAGGACTTACTAACATGTTTCACTTCCAGCATAATTGTCCCTCCCTTAATCCGCCGAATACTTGGCCTGCCACCGCAGCAGATGACGCTGTATCCTGTCAAAAACAGCCATTACAGCAGTTACCACCAGACCAATAAACAGAATACCCACAATAACCTTGCCATAATCGCCAAAATCGGAATAATATTTTACATACCAGCCTATACCTGAGGTGGCTCCAATCATTTCAGCCGATGCAAGCAGGATAAAGGAGAAAATCAATCCCACACTGCATCCAGTCAATACCTGGGGCATAATAGCCGGCAGGATAATCTCAAAGAGTAAGCGCCGTTCCTTGATGCGGAGCATTCGGGCCGAATCAATCAAGGTTTTATCTATCTGCACCGTAGCATTTAGCGTACTCACGAATATTGGCCAAAAGGCCCCCACAAAAATTACCAGAATAGACGCCAACTGAAAGGTTGGTAAAATAGCAATGGCGTATGGTATATACACAATAGGTGGCACTGCACTCATAATCTTTGAAATGGGATGAACAGCATTAAACAATCTGCGTCGCCAGCCCACAAATAAGCCCAAAGGAATGGCCGTGGCCAGTGCCAGGGCATAGGCCGCTGACAATAATACCAGGGAGCTGCCCAATCCACGGAATATGGTTGGCAGGTCACCGATAAACAGCTCCAGTACCTGCTGAGGAGATGGGAACAAGAAGGCATCCAATACCTCCAGCTGCACCGTCAGCACTTCCCACACCACCAGAATCCCCAGAAAAATAGCTGTAACATCCACCACCTGTTGAGTCTTGGCCGACTTAGTAAAATTGAATTTATAAATCATTTTTCTCAAAATCTGCTTTAAGCTGCTTGTAAATGCTATCCTGCGGCTCAGCTTCAAGAAGCTTGTCCAGGGCCTTCTGATAGAGCTGGATATTGATGTGCTCTGCAATGTCAAAGTCCTTTTCAATATAACCCACTTCCTTCATGTACTTATAAAAGTCAATTACGGCATTACGATTTGGATCTGGATTGGATTCCACATATTTACCATAGGTCTCCTCATACAGTGTATCCTTATCAATATTCACATACTTGGATAATATCTCTATGGATTCATCCTTATTTGTCTTGTAGAATCGATACGCCTTAATCATGGCCCGGAGAAACGCCTCATAATTTTCTGGATGCTTCTGGATATTGGCGGTAGAGGCAATTTGACGGCAGCATGGATGATTTTCAAAGCCAGGCACCTCCGGACTGTACTTAACAATCTTTAAGCCCTGCTGTTCTGCCATTTTACGGAATGGAGTCCATACAACAGAAGCATCTGCTGCACCATTCTTCACTGCCTCCATAGCCGCAGAAGCTGATTCCATTTCCTTAAAGGTTACATCCTCGCCAATCTTTAAGCCCTGCTTAATAGCTGCCTCACGGAATACAATATCACCGGTGGCCAAACGAATGGTGGCCACAGTCTTTCCCTTAAGATTCTTTAAATCAGCTAATTCAGCAGCCTTCTCCGGCTTTGCCACCAGAGCATGGCCCATGGACATCTGCCCGGCAAAAATCGTTATTGGGCTTCCCTTGGACATATACACCATTGGTGCCGAGCTGCCAAAAGCTCCCACATCCAGCTTACCATTGGCCACAGCGGTAATGCCCTCACCGGAATTATTGAATAATACCAACTCTGAATTTAACCCTTCTTCAGCAAAATACCCCTTCTCCTGGGCAATAAAATATAAAATATGTCCAGTGGAAGCCAGATAACCAATCTTAAAATCCGTCTTTTTATCTGTTCCTGCGGACTTTTCAGAACCACCGCAGGCTGTTGTAATTATAGCAATTACAATTAATAATGCTGCTAATATCTTCTTCATACCCTATCATCCCTCTTTCATGCCACAATGGATGTGGCATCCTTAATCGCAAACGGATTGCCGATACGACGTACCGTATTTAACATTTCGTGAATATTTTCAAATGGGGTTTCCGTTGGCAGGCTACACCCAGAGGCTACAATAAAGCCCTTTGGTGAATCGTAAACCTTGCGGACAACTTCCACCGTGGCTTTACGCACATCCTCCACCGTGCCCTCCAGCATGGTTTCCGATGGCCGTACATTACCCATAAGCATTACCCTGTCCCCTACCAGCTCCTTGGCCTTTAGGATATCCGCATCATTGTCAATACTCAGGCAGTCCGCCCCGGCCTTTACCATATCCTCCCAAATACCATCAGTTTTCCCGCAAATGTGCAGGGTTACCTTCTTACCCTTATTGTGAATATGGTCAATTAGCTTTTTCAAATATGGCAAGGAGAATTTACGGAACAATCTTGGGCTTATAACTGTGCTTGATGACATGGCGTCTGTAAGACTTGGGGTAACTCCCGCATCAATTACTGCATCCACATAACGAAGATTACTCTCCAATGACACCTGACATAGCTTATGAACAGCTTCCGGATTCTTCAATGTTAAACGCACCAGATTTTCTGCTCCCACCAAAAAAGATGAGTTGGTAAATGGTCCGGTGACTGCACCACCCACGGGGACTTCCTTGCCTACTGCATCCACCACTATCCTCATGGCCTTTAAATGCTCAGGCAAATTGCCGTCCTTATAGGGATCCGCCGGACGCAGCTTATCGATCTCATCCAAATTGGACAATCGTGGATCCAGCTTTATTACCGGTTGACCGAGATATGCTGTTTCATCCTCGGGATATATTACCTCGGACCCCATGGCCTCAGCCTGGGTATACAGATCTGTAAATACCCGGATATTATCATAATGAAATAATTTATAGGCCTCGATGTGGGCCTTGGCTATCAGCTCACCATTGCCACGGAAATCAGAAACCTTCACTCCGATAACTCTGGCAGCTGTATTGCCCACTATAGGCACACATGGCAGGCGGTCAATATCTTCGCCCTTGGCATAGGCCGCCATGCGTTCAATGGCCGTCATCTCATCCTTCCACTCACTCATGAAATCATCTGCCTTTCTTGCTCAACATTTTCATTCTGCATTTACATGGGGAAATTTTGCCTTGGCATGGGGAATGGCTATTGCCTCCATAAAACGGTCCTGAAAATCAGGCTCCGCTGCCGTTTCCACGAATTCCACCCGACGAGCTATTTCATCTGCCTCCCGCCGTTTATCCACATTCAGCAGTGCAATACGGGCACCGTCACCGGCGGCATTGCCCACTGCATGGATATTTTCCAGAGCGCAGTCCGGGAACATTCCCATAGTCAGCGCACTTTTCTTGTTTATATAACTGCCAAAGGCTCCTGCAAGAATTACTTCATCCACATGATCAATACCATATTTGTTCAGTAAGTATTCTGCTCCTACATAAATTGCCGCCTTGGCCAGCTGTATAGCTCTTATGTCGGCCTGGGTTACCACTATATCCTGTCCGATGGCCGTCTCCTTGGCATAGGCCAACACATATTCCCACTTGCCATTTTCGTCCTTTCTGATACGGGGTGAGTTCAGCTTGCCGTTAATTCGGCCGCTTTTCCCCACAATACCCGCCTCGTAAAGGGCAGCAAATACATCTATAATTCCTGATCCACAAATTCCAAGAGCTCCTGTAATTTCCAGCTCCGGATACCATGTATCATTGCCTATAACCTTGTAGGATGGCTCCAGTGTTTCCTTGTCTATTCTTACTCCTTCAATGGCTCCCGGAGCAGCCCGCATACCATATTTTATTTGGGCTCCTTCCAGGGCAGGGCCGGTGGCACAGGAGGTACAGAGAAGTCTTTCCTTGTTTCCAAGGTCAATTTCACCGTTGGTGCCAATGTCTATAATCAGCTTTATTTTGTCGCTGTTATATGGCTCCTCCGCAATAACCACTGCCATGTTATCGGCTCCTACGAAGCCTGCCTCAATTGGCAATGAATGAACCCACCCAGCGGGATTTATCTTTATTCCCAAGTCCCTGGCCTTAATGTCCAGTGCATGGGATGCCACCGGTGCAAAGGGTGAACGGCCCACATAGCCGGGATAAAGATTCAGTGCCAGATGATGCATTACGGTGTTATAAACCAGCACCATTTCATCCACATCCTCGGGCTTTGCCCCAATGGCCTCTGTCATTTCCCCGGCCAACTCATTTATATCATTTATGATGATGTTATGAAGGTTCTGAAGGCCCTCCTCATTACCAGTGGCGTAAGAAACTCTGGAAAGTATATCCTCACCGTAGCCAATCTGGGAATTCATGCGGGAAGCCTTCTGCAGCAGCTCCCCAGAGTCCAAATCGCAAAGGTAGGCCGCCAATGTGGTGGTACCAATATCAATGGCAATGCCCAGCTTACAGCTGTAATCACCTCCACGGACCCTGACGATTTCCTTCTTGTCCTCCCGTAATGTTACGGTGACTTCCCAGTTGCTTTCACGCAGTGTCCTTGAAAGACCACATAAAACCTTGTAATCAACAATTGCCCCCTCTATTCCCGTTTCCTTCTGGAATGCGGTCAGAAGTCGCTGTTGGTCATCGGTGGGATCCTCCAGGGTTGGAGGTGTAAGTCTGATAAAATACGACTTCACTGCTGGCTTTATCACAATATTTCGCTTACTGCCAGCCTCCAACACCACCTGCTTGGCACTTTGGCTTTTCTTTGGTACGCTGACCACCAAATCACCCTGTATCTGAATACAGCAGGCCAGCCTAACGCCCTTTTCCAACTCCTCGGTGGTCAGTATCTTTTCCTCCACAGGACTTAGTGGTGAAATATTTGCCTTTTCCGAGGTAAGCCCCAGCTTTTCAAAGCTGCCAAACTCCGGTATAACCTTGCATTTGCCACAGACCATGGCACCGCCACAAGCGGCTTCTATACCTACTCCCAGACTTTGGGCAGCCTGTAAAACTGTTTTCCCAGCCTCCACTTCTCCACGGCGGCCAGAGGGCTGAAATACAATTTGATATTTTTCCATCAAATTCCCCCTCAAACTGCCTTGGCAACACCAGTAAAGGTCTGGATATTCTGCAACGGCGTTGAGGTACTTAAACCACAGGCCGGAGCCAAAATATTTATCTCATCCTGAATCAGCTGTTCAGTACTTCTCTGAATATTTGGAGTCTCACCAAACTCCAGCAGGAATGTACTCAAATTCCCCATGGTTGTAAGGTGAGGATATTCCTCCTTCAGCTTTTTTAGGCTTACCAGTGCATCTACGCTGATGGCATCCGCATGGAGATTGGCAATATGCTGGGTTACCGCCTGCATTCTGCCGCAGATATGGACGATAACCGGTACCCCCATTTCATGAATGGCATCCACCAGCTTGTTAATATATACCACTGCATAATCCCCAAACATCTTTGGCCCCAAAATTTCTCCCGTGGCCGTCGGGTCAGCAATGGAAATTACGCTGGCACCGTTATCCACCATATGCTGGGCATAGCCGATAAGCTGATTAGTTACATAGTCCACAAAGCGATGGGACTCATCCTTTACCTTCCTAAGCTCTTTCAAAAAGTTCATAGGATCCACCACAGAGGCGGCGGTACTCAAGGGGCCGGTTATGCTGCCAATAACCGGTATGTCAGGAGAGTGGCCTGCAGCATTGTATATGGCCTGGAAAACTGTACCTGCCCTGTCGCTTTTTACTAAAGCATCATCCTCTTTGTAGATAACATCCTTTACAGAGGGGAAAATTTCCTTGGCGATTTTGGGCTCACATTTTAATGTACCAAAATCTATATCACTGCCCAGGGCTTCCGCCTCCACAGTCATGCAGAAGGGAATTCCCACATTTTCAAAGCCCGTATCCGCCTGCACATCCAAGGCCAAGTCTGCCATTATCTTAGAATCACGATGTCCATCGGGTAATACATTTCCATGATTTTTCATTACATCAACAATAGCTGAATTCATCATGCCTCCGGGACAAATCACTGGAGCCCTTTCAACTGCTTCGCCCTTCAGAGAACGTAGCAACCGCTCCTTGGGAGATAACACATCCATATTCTCACGCTCCTAACGCCAAATCGGTATTACTCAGCAGCTTTTCCGCCACTTTTACGGCATCAGCAGCATTCCTGGCATATCCGTCAGCACCAATCTTTTTGGCAAAGGCTGGAGAAATTGGGCCGCCACCCACAATAACCTTAAATTTATCACGAATTCCCTTATCAGCGAGGATATCTACCACTTCCTTCATCCCCGGCATCGTAGTAGTCATAAGAGTGGCAATACCAATAATATCTGCTCCGTATTCCTCTGCTTTACTTACAAATTCAGCTGGAGGAATATCTCGGCCCAAATCCAGCACCTCAAAGCCACCAGTTTCCATCATCAGCCGAACCAGATTTTTGCCGATATCATGGGTATCGCCCTCAACCACACCAATTACAACCTTGCCCTTCTTGGACACGTTTTCACTCTTTAAATGGGGCTTTAATACATCAATCCCCACATTCATAGCGTCAGAACACATCAACAGCTCTGGAACAAAATATTCTTCTTCATCAAATAACTGACCGGCTCGTTCCATTCCCTTTGCCAAACCGGAATCAATAGTTTCATAGGCATCAATTCCGTCTTCCAGGGACTGCTGTGCCAATTCCTCCACAGTATCCTCTTCCATTTCCACAACAGCATCGGCTATCTGCCTGAATAACTCTTCCTTTTCCATAGCTGTCAACCTCCTGCTCATAACTCACTTAATTTCATTACACATATAACATACTTGTTTAGTATGTTTATTGTTATGTTGAGATAGATATTACAACATACCATAATGGTATGTCAATAGAAAAATTTATTAATTTTTGATATAGCAAAAAAACACCGGAAAATGATTTACTCATTTTCCAGTGTTTTTAACTGAATAACTGCATTACCGCTTTTCTTTTTTCTTTTTATCAATGAGCTCAATGGCCAGCTCAGCATTGTGCATAGCCAGGCGGCGAAGCTCAGCGAATAAAAGCTCGTTTTTCTTACTGAAGGCGGCCTTGTCATTCCACTTGGAACGCACCTTTTTAACCAGCTCGTCATACTTGACGTTTTCCAAATCACCCACTGGGCTTTCTCCCACAGACTCAAGGAAACGGTCAATTTTAGGGTCGTAGGAAACACCAATCATTGGCACTCCCATAACCGCTGCAAAAATCAATGCATGAAGACGGACGCCAATAAGGAGATCCATGTTGCCCACAATGGATAACAACTCCTTGGTGGTGTATTCCTTGTGAAGCACCACAGCATTGCAGCTGGTCATAGATGCCACCATTTCTGCACAGTGCACGTCCTCCGGATACTGCATAGGCAAAAATACTATACGGGCATCAAATTCCTGGGAAATCTGGTCCGCTGCCCTGGCAATAACCGCCTTGTAATGGGTCCAGTCCTGCCACTCACGGACGGAGATGCCCACCAATGGCTTGGCCCCATAGGCGTTGTTTTCCTTCAGAATAGTCCTGCCGATATTTCTGTCCACAGGGTGAATGGCGTGAACCGGGTCAGAGGTACACTCAATGGCAGGGTGACGAATCTTCATCTGGGCCAGCTCACCAAGGGAACCCTTGTCACGGACCGTAATCTGCTTAATGCCGTTGCCAACAAGACGCATAATCCAGCGGGCCATACGCCCCTGAATAGGGCCGATGCCCTGAGCGTACAGCATAACAGGAGTACCAATAAACTCCGCCAGCACAATTATCATGAGATAATAATAAAGGCTGCGGCGGGAGGTAACATTCTGCAAAAGACTTCCACCGCCACTTATGAGAAGGTCAGCCTTGTACAGGGCAACTATAATGCTTCCAATATCCAGCAAACCAACGGAGTTCACCTGATGGCGCTCCCTGGTGTCAGCCGGGTCGGCGGAAATAACTGTAATATTTAAATTGGGATCCAAATCCGACAATACTTCAACCATAGCTGCCAGCATTGCTTCATCGCCGGCATTTCTGGAACCGTAATACCCGGAAATTACAACATTACTCATGTCTGTTGTCATTCCTTACCTTTACTTATTTTAGAAAACTCAGCTTCGGGGCAACAAATTTGCTCCAGAGCTGAAGGAGAATCATACAGATAGCACCCACGCCTGCTCCCAATACAATGCCGCCAATGCCACGGGCAAAGGACATAAATACAGGAGAACGCATATGGGCAAAGGTCTCAACCATGGAGCCCTGACCGATGGTAGCCACCAGAACAAGGGCAAAGAGAACCATAGTTGGCCACTTGCGGAACCAGCCCATTACCGCCAGCATAAATGCCGGATGGCCGATGAGAAGCTCCTTGGAACGTGGACGGGCATACATGGCCTGCTCCAAAAATGCCCTGAACTTCAGCTCAGTGGCAGAAACAGGCATACCCATGGTGTGACCGGAGCGGGCAACAAATACAACACCCGCAACCAATATCAAAAATAGAATCAACAGGGATTTTACCTTCACAGGCATATCCAGCATCTTGCGGAACTGGTCCATAAATCCCTCAGTATCATCCATCTTGCCATCAAACACATCGAAACGCTGCAGGAAGGCAATAGCCACCAAAATAATTGGCAATATAAAGGTGAGCTTAATGCCACGGAAGATATTTACCTCCAAAAGGTACTCCGTATCAGCAAGGGATCCGGAAAGATAGGAGGCCCCCACATAGGACATGATACCACACGTAAAGAGGGCAATCACGCCAGTGGCAATCATCTTTGGCAATGATGCCTTTTCATCCGGACTCTTGGCCCGGAAACGGTCCATCTGCCAAATAACTGCAATGGCAGGGAATACATTGGCGCTTAAAAGGGCCGCCACCACGCGGATTTTGTTGCCATGACCCATGAGAACAGGGCCAGCAAAGACCAAAATACCAATAATCAGCAAACCATAAATATATTTCTTCTTAAAGCCAGGAATAACAAGGCACAAATACAGCACACATGCTGCCGCCACACCTGTCATTACAAGGGCACGAATCCAGCCCGCAGGATAGAAGTGGTCAAATACACCAGCCTTGCCGATGGTATAGCCCTGGGACTCCAGCTTGTCCCTTACAGCTGAAAAATATTTCATATTTGTTTCCAGCAGGGTCATACCAGGAGCCGGCTTGTCAAATATCTTAAGGAGATTGTAGCGGATGTTGCGCTCAGCATCTGTATTGGCCCAGCGCTCCACACATTCCTCAATCTTCATTTTCTTCTGCTCGTCCTTTGGAATGGAGTAGAGGCGGGCAGAATGATAATCGTTGGCCTTGGCAATTTCCAGCATGCCATCCTGCTGGAAGAACTGAAGCTGTGTTACACCTTCAATCATACCCAGAGTAAGGTCACGCTCTGCCATTTTTTTGGCCGTATAATCAGAGCAGTTCGGAGCTCCAAGGGCCTGGGAACCGGAAAATACAATGCCGGATACCTTGTAATTGTCGATGCGCTTAAAGAAGGCATCCACATCGTCCTCGGTACACTTGTTGTAGTTGGTAGGGCGGGCCAAAACATAGAAGCCGCCTTTATTTACAGCTTCCATTTCATCAGTAGGCATGCCCAGGTCCATCTTCTCAAAGGCCTCAAACTGGGCCTTCACTGCCAGAACTGTATTGCCACCTACATTAAGGGCCGTAACCCTGTCCTTGCCAAGACGGCGCACCAGATCCTCATGGACCTCCTTGAAGGTCTGGGCATGATTGCCCGTAACGTAAATATCAGTACCCTTAATGGTGCCATCCTCCACCAGCTTACGCCAGTTAGGGTCAGTCATGGTACCTGTATAATAGCTGGTGAGAACATCACTGCCATTTACAGCAGTGGTCTTGCCATTTACATTCAGCTTCTTGAAGGTGGTTTCATAAACCGCCAATGAAGTAATGCCCGCTTCCTTGGCCTGCTTCATAACCTCATCCACCGGCACCCCATCGCATTCCGCCAGGGCCACCAGATCCTCATAATCCACAATAAGCTCAATGGAATTATTGCGAACCTCCACCTCATGGCGCTGAATATTAATAAACAGTGTAGCAAAAAGGCCAATGACTATCAGCACTATTAATAATTTATTATACGCAAACTGCTTCATCGCAATTTAACTCCTTAAATACCATTTGTATGACGGCTGGCCTTGATAATAACCCGGCCATCCTGCATGTCCACATCGTCCACATGGGCCCTTATAGGCATTTTGTTCAAATCAAAGAGAAGAATATCCCCGAAGAAATTGCCCACCACAGCCTTGCCAAATACGGCATTTTTTATGTCCAGATGAGTCATGTGAAAATAAACGCCGCCATTTTCCTCAAAGACTGTACCCTCAAGGGTAAGGTCAGCGGTGCGGCCCAGCAGATTTACGGTGCCGCTGGCAGACAGCTTTTCCTTGTCCATGGTGGCAGTAATGTTATCTACCTTTTCCAGCTTGTTCTGCAAAAGCATCTGAAGGGATTCCTGAGAAATAATGCCGGTCATTTCCAGTTTATCGGCGGACTTCACTGCAGAACCGTCCCGGGCATCCAGCTTGGTAAGGTCCCCGTTGACATTTTCCCCTTCAAGGGTCAGCTTGTCCACACGGACCTGTCCCACCATGGCATTGTCAGCATCAATATGAATGCTGTCCATGTGCCCCGCCAGAAGCATAAAGCCCGGCATGCTGGAAACCTTCACATTTACATTATCCGCCTTGGTGGCGTTCTCAACGCTGTGGGCAATGGATCCCTGCACCACAAAGGGCAGAATCAGCTGGCAGAATACCAGCACCACCACTACTGCCGCTATACCAAACTTTAATGCTTTATTCACAGTTATCTCCTAAAAAATCAATACTTAGTACCGCTACGCAAACTAGTGAGCGAGAGCGTTACCAACCGCATCTCCCAACATACTATTATTAACATTTATAACTGATGATTGGCCTTGGCCCGAAGGAAGGCCTCAATGAACATATCGATTTCACCGTCCATAACTGCCCCGGTGTTTCCGGTTTCAGCGTTAGTACGATGATCCTTTACCATGTTGTATGGATGGAATACGTAGGAACGGATCTGGCTGCCCCACTCAATCTTCTGCTGATCACCTTCAAGGGCGGCGATTTCCTTTTCCTTCTTTTCCTCCTCCAGCTCAAAGAGCTTGGCACGCAGCATCTTCAGACACTGCTCACGGTTCTGGAGCTGGGAGCGCTCATTCTGGCACTGAACTACGATGCCCGTAGGCTCATGAGTCATGCGCACAGCAGAGGAAGTCTTGTTGATGTGCTGACCACCGGCACCGGAGGCGCGATAGGTATCAACACGAACTTCATCCATATTAATCTTAACCTCTTCCGTGTCATCCAACTCCGGCATAATATCACATGCACAGAAGGAGGTATGACGGCGGGCAGCGGAATCGAATGGGGAAATACGCACCAGACGATGCACGCCCTTTTCAGACTTCAGGAAGCCATAGGCGTTGTGCCCTTTGATAAAGAGGGTAACAGACTTAACTCCCGCCTCATCCCCCGGAAGGAAGTCGGCAGTTTCCACGGTAAAGCCATGACGCTCAGCGTAACGGCCATACATGCGAAGGAGCATGCTGGTCCAGTCCTGGGCCTCAGTGCCGCCGGCACCTGCGTGAAGGGTCAGAATAGCATTGTTGGCATCGTACTTGCCGGAAAGCATAACCTCCAGCTGAAGCTCCTCCAACGCCTTGTCAATCTCAGCCATATCAGCCTTGATGTCTTCCTCAACGCTTTCATCCTTGTCATCCATGCCGATTTCCCACATTACCTGCACGTCATCGAACTTGGCAACAAGGGCCTTGTACTTATCAACGCTGATCTTAACATCGTTAAGCTCCTGGTTGATTTTCTGGGCGCTTTCCGGGTCATCCCAGAAAGTAGGCTCACCCATCTTATATTCCAACTCTGCGATTTTTTCTTCTTTATGAGCCACGTCAAGAGCCTTTTCCATCTCCTTCAGCCGCTCCTGGAGTGCCCCAATACCTGGCTTCAAATCCTCCAGCATCTTCTCACATCCTATTTTTCAGTTATATATTAAATGTTAATGGACCTCATCCCCCTCCTGCGGAGGGACCTTCCCCAAGGGGGAAGGCTCAAGGCCCAACGATTCTTACAAGTATAGACTCAACCTCTCCCATTAATGCCTTCCCCTCTGGGGAAGCACCCAGGGGTACTAGGGCAAAGCCCGTCGGTGCCCGAAGGGCGGATGAGGTCACTTATCTCTTCCGCAGCAGTTTTTGTACTTCTTGCCGCTGCCGCATGGACATGGGTCGTTACGGCCTATTTTTTCGCCCTTTACAACAGGCTGCTTCTTGGCCGGCTCCTCATTGTTTTCCTCTGCGGCATGGGAGCTCTTGGCCTGGGCAAGACGCTGCTTTGCCTGCTCCTCCATGGCACGCTGCTGCTCAGGAGTTATGATGTTTACGCGGTACATCATGGTGGCAATATCAGTCTGGATAGTGTCAATCATGGACTGGAACATATCGTGGCCCTTGATCTTGTACTCAACCAGCGGATTGCGCTGACCATAGGACAGGAGGCCGATACCTTCACGAAGCATATCCATGTCATCCAGATGCTCCATCCAGTGGGTATCAATAACACGAAGCATAACAATGCGCTCCAGTTCACGCATATTTGCCTCGCCAAACATCTTCTCGCGAAGCTCATAGGCCTCAGTTGCCATATTCATCAGAGTCTCCTGAACCTCATCGCGGCTCATTTCCTCCAGCTCCTCCAGCTTCAGCTTGCCGGCAGGGGCATAAATCTGCTCTGCATCCTTAATGAGATCCCCAAGGGTCCACTGCTCAGGATACAGCTTGGCATTGGCATACTGGTCCATTTCGGACTCGATAATCTGGCCAATCATGTGCATGATGTGCTCCTTCAGATCCTCGCCCTTCAGCACCTGCTTGCGCTCGGTATAAATAACCTCACGCTGCTGGTTCATAACATCATCGTATTCAAGGACGTGCTTACGCATATCGAAGTTACGTCCTTCTACCTTCTTCTGGGCATTCTCGATGGACTTGGTAATCATCTTGTGTTCAATTGGGTCGTCCTCACCCATGCCCAGGCGGTCCATAATGGAGGAAATATTCTTTGCGCCAAAGAGACGGAGCAAATCGTCCTCCAGGGACAGATAGAATCTGGAATTACCAGGGTCACCCTGACGGCCGGCACGACCGCGGAGCTGGTTATCAATACGACGGGACTCATGGCGCTCGGTACCTACAATAAAGAGGCCACCCAGCTCAGGCACACCCTCACCCAGCTTAATATCAGTACCACGGCCCGCCATGTTGGTGGCAATGGTAACTGCGTCACGCTGACCGGCGTCAGCGATAATTTCTGCTTCCTTCTCATGGAACTTTGCATTCAGTACGTTGTGGGAAATGCCGCGCTTTCTTAAAATGGCGCTGATTTCCTCAGACTGTGCAATGGAAGTGGTACCAATGAGAATTGGCTGGCCGGTGGCATGGATTTTCTCCACGTCGTTGGCCACGGCCTTCAGCTTGGCACGGCGGGTCTTATAGATAACATCCGGGAAGTCAGTACGCTTAACCGGCATGTTAG
Source organism: Anaerovibrio sp. RM50 (assembly GCF_000622005.1). Classification (GTDB taxonomy): domain Bacteria; phylum Bacillota; class Negativicutes; order Selenomonadales; family Selenomonadaceae; genus Anaerovibrio. Next base: position 185,305 of record NZ_KK211383.1, read on the forward strand.
TAGGAACCACCACAACAGGAAGGTTATAAATCTTGATAAACTCGTCTTCCTCGGTCTTGGCAGTACCGGTCATGCCGCCCAGCTTCTTGTACATGCGGAAGTAGTTCTGGAAGGTAATGGAAGCCAGAGTCTGGGACTGACGGCGAACCTCCAGGCCCTCCTTGGCCTCAATGGCCTGATGGAGACCATCGGAATAACGGCGGCCCTCCATAAGACGGCCGGTAAATTCATCAACGATAACGATTTCGTCATCCTTAACCACGTAATCACGGTCGCGCTTCATAAGTGCCTTGGCGCGAAGAGCCGCAGTGAAGCAGTGGGACATTTCAATGTTCTCGGAATCGTACATATTCTTTACACCCAGGAACTTCTCCACCTTGGAAACGGCGCCCTCGGAAGGAGCAACAGTCTTCTGCTTTTCATCAACGGTGTAGTCCTCACCGGCCTTCAGCACTTCAACGGCCTTGGCCATGCGGGTATACATATCTGTGGACTTGGTGCCGGCACCGGAAATAATCAGCGGTGTTCTGGCCTCATCGATGAGAATACTGTCCACCTCATCCACGATGGCAAAGTTCAGCTCACGCTGTACCATCTGGTTAAGGTCCACCACCATGTTGTCACGGAGGTAATCAAAGCCGTACTCATTATTGGTACCAAAGGTAATATCACAGCTGTAGGCGAATTTACGCTCCGGAAAATCCATGTCATGCTTAATAAGACCTACACTGAGGCCAAGGAAGTTATAGAGACGGCCCATCCACTCGCTATCGCGCTTTGCCAGATAGTCGTTGACGGTAACCATGTGAACGCCCTTGCCGGTGAGGGCATTAAGATATACTGGCAGGGTTGCCACCAAAGTTTTACCTTCACCGGTGCGCATCTCTGCAATCTTGCCCTCATGAAGGCAGATACCACCGATCATCTGAACATCGAAATGTCTCATGCCCAGCACGCGGCGGGAGGCCTCGCGAACAACGGCAAATGCCTCAGGAAGAATATCATCAAGGGTCTCGCCATTGGCAAGACGCTCCTTAAAGGTCTCTGTATGTTTAACAAGGGAGGAGTCGCTAAGCTCGGTCAATCCCTCTTCATAGGAATTGATCTGGTCCACGATTGCTCTCATGCGTTTTATTTCTTTTTCATTATTGTCGCCTAAAAATCTTTTAAAGATGCCTAACAACAAAACTCACTCCTAACCAATTGGATATGTGCATAAAAACACCTTTTAACAGTTTATCAAACTATCCTGTATAAGTCAAAAGAAAGGACTATATTTTATATATGTAAGAAAGCACAGTTGCAGTAGTGCACTAAGCTCAGTCTGCGCCTTTTCTGGCTTGCTTCGCTAAGTGCACCTTGCGTACGTGGAACTTGCCGATCATCTGCATTCTTACGAATTTGATTCACGGAGTTCCACAGTAAAAAGAGCCGCTGCCCGCACGACCTACGAGCAACGGCCCCCACCTATTTTACCGATCCTACAACCGGCAAAGATCTTTATTTATCTGTTATCGGACTCGATTAAGCCATACTTGCCATCGGAGCGGCGATAAACCACATTGACCTCCTCAGTATCAGCGTCACGGAATACGAAGAAATCATGGTTCAGAAGGTTCATCTGCATAATAGCCTCTTGTACGTCCATAGGCTTTACAATAAACTTCTTGCGCTTAACGATAGGATAATCGTCTTCCTCATCCTCCACACGGGTCTGGGTTGCATTTGCTGCAAATGCTTCATCCAGCAGTGTGCCATCGCGGAAGCGGCGCTGCATCTTGGTCTTATGCTTGTGAATCTGGCGTTCCAGCTTTTCAATGACCAAGTCGATAGAGGCATACATGTCATGGGAGGCTTCCTCGCCCCGGAGGAGTACCCCCTGTACAGGAACGGTAACCTCAACGAGATGACGGTCCTTTAAGACGCTGAGCAATACAGAAATTTCGCCAACCGAATCGAAGTATCTGGTAATCTTGCCGATTCTCTTCTCCACATAATCTCTCAGGGCTGGGGTAATCTCTACATTTTTACCTCTGATAGTGAATGTTGTCATACTAACATCCCCTTTCCATTTTCTATGATTATATTATTCGCCATGATAAGGAAAAACCCTTTTATTTAATCTTTAAAATTAAATTAACGTATTTACGCAACTTAAAAAGGTGCCCCGGAATCTCTTCCAAAGCACCCTGTGATTTGCTGTATTTAAGAATTAGGCCTGCTTAACAACATTGGCTGCCTGAGGACCGCGAGCACCCTCAACGATCTCGAACTCCACAGCCTGACCCTCATTGAGAGTCTTGAAGCCTTCATCTACGATTGCAGAGAAATGTACGAAAATATCGTCGCCACCTTCACGCTCAATAAAACCGTAACCCTTTTCAGCACTGAACCACTTTACCTTACCTGTCATTTTGAAACCTCCTAGAAATACCCGGTTAAAAACCGTTAAAACTTACTCCTCCAATATATCACCTATAGTTGGCATACGCAACTATTTGAGCAAGAATAAATTTACCTCAAAGTAACACTTTTGCATAAAAAAATTAATGGCTAATCCTATTTTTAAAATTAATATAGGTTTAGCCATTAATTCTAAAATTTTTATATGTTTTTGTAAGAATTTTTGCACAATTCTCACAAAATTTTTGAGAAGAATAGTTTTGTCCTTTCTTCCTTAGGATTATCAAAGACATCCTTTGGAGGCCCCTGCTCAATAATCTGGCCCTCATCCACAAAGAGAAGTCTGTCCCCCACCTCCCGGGCAAAGCCCATCTCATGGGTAACAATGGCCATGGTCATGCCCTTATTGGCCAGGGATTTCATAACGTCCAGAACCTCTTTTACCATCTCAGGATCCAGGGCAGAGGTAGGCTCATCAAAGAGCATAACCTTTGGCTTCATGGCCAGGGCCCTGGCAATGGCCACACGCTGCTGCTGACCACCTGAAAGCTGTGGGGGATAAGCCTCCGCCTTGTCTGCCAGTCCCACCTGGTTTAAGAGCTCCATGGCAGTCTTTTCCGCTTCCTCCTTGGAAATCTTGCGGACCTTCATTGGGGCCAGGGTAATATTTTCCAAAACCGTCATGTGAGGGAAAAGATTAAAGCGCTGGAAAACCATGCCAATTTCCTCACGGGCCTTGTTGATGTTGGCCTCGCCATTAAGTTCAATACCGTCAACCACCACTTTGCCGGAGGTTGGCACCTCCAACATATTCATGCACCGAAGAAGGGTACTTTTGCCGGAGCCGGAGGGACCGATAATAACCACCACTTCCTTGGGATTGATATGCAAATTTATTCCCTTTAAAACCTCGTGATCCTCAAAGGATTTCCGTAAATCTTTAATATCTATCATGATGTTTTCAACCTCTTCTCCATATATGCCACCAGACGGGAAATTGCCAGGGTCATTGCCAGATAAATTACGGCTACGCTAAGCCATATCTCCAGAGAACCGTAGGTTCTGGCAATAATGAGCTGACCACGGCGGGTAAGCTCCTCAAAGCCGATAACGGAAACCAGTGAGGAATCCTTCAAAAGGGCAATAAACTCGTTGCCCAGAGGTGGAATAATATTCTTGAAGGCCTGTGGCACAATAATATAGCGCATGGTCTGAACCCAGGTCATGCCAAGGGAGCGGCCCGCTTCCATCTGACCATCGTCAATGGCCTGAATGCCCGCACGGAAAATCTCTGCCACGTACGCTCCGGAGTTAATACCGCAGGCTGTTATGGCTGCCACAAATGGGTCCACCCGCTGATCAAGCATTATGGGCAGGGCAAAATAAATAAGGAAAATCTGCACCAAAAGCGGTGTGCCCCGCAGGAAGTCAATATACACTGCCGCCAGCATCCTTAGAGGAGCCACGTGGGAAATACGGGCTATGCCCACAAACATACCGATAATCATACCCAGTCCCACGGACAGGGCAGTAATCTTAATAGTAATACCCGCACCCAGCAGAAGCAGCGGGAAGGACTGTATTACCAAGTCAAAATTAAAACTCATTTTAATTCACCCGACCATTCCAAAATGTATTTTTTGCATAATCATAAGATGATTATACATCATTTGTGAATATTTTTCCAATGAAATGCAAAATTTATTCACTGCCCCAAAGAAAAAGGCTGCCGCATATGATATGCCACCCATACGCAACAGCCTCTTTTATACTATTAATTACTTCTTGTCGCCAAACCACTTAGCGTAAATCTGGTCGTACTTGCCATTGTCCTTCAACTTCTTCAGTGCCTCGTTAATCTTGGTCTGGAGATCGGCATTCTTCTTGTTGATGGCCATGCCGTAATCCTCAGAGGTCAGCAGCTCAGGAAGAACCTTAACATTGTCGTTCTTTGACTCAACAATGTATCTGTCGTTAACAGGACGGTCATTGATAACTGCATCTACGCCCTTGGCATTCAGCTCAATAAAGGTATCAGCGGAGGAATTCAGCTCCTTAACCTCAGCGCTGCCAAGCTTCTTTGCCTCAGTAGCGGAGGTGGTACCAATCTGAACTGCAATCTTCTTGCCCTTCAAATCCTGGAATCCCTTGATGGAATCATCACTCTTGGCAACCATGATGGAAAGACCGGATTTATAATAAGGATCGGAGAAAAGCACCTTCTGCTTGCGCTCTTCGTTGATGGTCATACCGGAAATAATAACGTCGATGTTGCCTGCCTCCAGAGATGGAATCAGACCGTCGAAGGCAACGTTGTTAATCTCAACCTTGTAACCCATTTCCTCACCGATCGCACGGATAAGATCCATATCAAAGCCTTCATAAGCACTAGGATCTGCCCCCTGGAACTCAAATGGAGCAAAGTCAGCGTTGGTGCCGACCTTCAGAACCTTCTCACCCTCAGCGGCTTTCTTGTTGTCATTGCCACAACCTGCCACCATAGCCATTACAGCCATCAGGGCAGCCATGCAAAGCACTAAAATCTTCTTGGACATGTTTAAATTTCCTCCTTGTGAATCAAAGTTAAACATATTATATACAAGAGAAGCCCGAAGAACTACATTCTCGGGCCTCTTCGCCATAACTAATTCAGTTGAAAATCAAGCGTTCTTTTTAGCCTGGAAGCAGTCACGGCAATATACCGGGCGGTCGTTCTTTGGTTCGAAAGGAACCTCGGTCTCCTTGCCGCACTCAGCACATACTACAGTAAACATCTGACGCTGCTCTCTTGCGCCCTCGCCATCGCGGCTTCGACGTCTCTTGTCGCGGCAATCGCGGCAACGTACAGGCTTGTTCTCAAAGCCCTTCTCTGCATAAAATTCCTGCTCCCCTGCGCTGAAGATGAACTCCTTGCCACAGTCCTTACATGTTAAAGTCTCGTCTACAAAAGCCATTAAAAAAATCCCCCATAATTCTGATTTGACATCCCACTGTACTCTTACTTTTTTACCTACTTTCAGGTGGTCAAAGAGACATCCTTACCCGTCAAGTATATATGCAAAAAAGAAAAAAAGCAAGCTAAACTTTACAATAGCTATCCCAAATTTGCTTAAATTTATTCTCTATATCCGTCATGTACGTCCTATTGTCCATCAGAGGCGAAGTTCGTATCATTTTTGGCAAATTATGATGCAATTCATTCAATTGTGTTATCTGCCGTCCCAGCTGCACCGCCTTGCTGACATAGGCCCTGTTGCCGTTGCAGATAAGCTCAGGCAATCCCGCAGCCTTGAGAATGGTTTCCCCATATCTGGAGCCGTGACTGTGCCCCGCAAGGGTAATAACCGGCACCCCCATATAAAGGGCATCGCAGGTGGTAAGGCCACCGCAATAAGGCGATGTATCCAGGGCAATATCGATATCAAGGTACTGGGTAAGATAATCCTTGCTGAAAGGTCTGAGCTCCAGCTTTTCAGGATCGCCCCCAATACGGCGGAAACGGTCCCTTATAATATTACGGCCCGCCTCCACGCTGCAGGTTTTGCTTTTTATAACCAGCTTTGAAGGCACACCATCCAGTATATTTCGCCACCTAAGAAGCATATCGTCAGTGACCTTGGCAAAATTGTTAAAGGAGCCGTAGGTCACATAGCCGTTTTTCTGAGCGGGAGTATCACGGCCCTCCGCCTTCATGCTTCTGAGAATGTCAGGAGAGAAGCAGAGATGACAGCCATCAAGCTTCAAAAGCTTTTCCGTAAAATGGAGCTGGTCACCAACCGCCGGACAGCAGGTGGTGTCCGTCAAAAAATAATCCACAACGCTAAGGCCAGTGGTATTGATATAGCCAATGCCGGAAACCTGCACCGGAGCAGGACGATATCCCAAAACTGGAAGACAGCTGTTCTGGGTGTGGCCGGACAAATCCACCAATATATCTATGCGGTCATCAAAAATCTGCCGTGCCACCTGAAGGCTGTCCTTCCCGGACATATCACGCCACACATCGGGCATTTTCTTGAATCGCTGGGTAATATGGTCCGACTTCCCGGTAAAATAGGCATAAACCTTAAATTCATTGCGATTAATATCCCTCAACAGGGGAGTGAAAAAATAGGCCGCCGCATGCTGGCGGAAATCCGGGGAAATATACCCTATTCTGAGGGAATGATTCTTCCGCCGTTTTTCCTTGTCATGGGGAAATTTCATTTCCGTCCTGAGGAGATGTGCATACTGCTTATGCTGCTCAAACTGGCGGTTGCTGCCGCTGTCACGGTAGTTTGTCAGAAACAGGGCCTTGCTATGGTACATGGCCTTTTTTGCCATATCAGAAACAGTACGGCTGGCCTTGAAGGTTGCCGCTGCCGCCTTGTCCCCCTCCCCTGCCAAAAGACAGGTGTCTGCATAAAAGCCATAGCCCCGTTCAATTATTTTGTGGCTTATTTCTCCCCAGGTACCCTTGCCAACGCTGGCATTAAAACGGTTAAAAAGCTGGTCATAGGCATCCATGGCCTTGTCCAGAATAAATTGAGCACCATAAAAGGCAGCCGTGGCAAAAAGGCCCCGCAAATTTGCCCGGGCCACACTTCTTTGAGAGTCAAGATTCCACAGCTGATTCAAGGCAGCCTCGGCAGTTTCAAAATCCTCCAAATAAACCGATGCCTCAGCCACCAGAGCCCAACCCTCAGGATTATTCAGATTTTCATCCAAAATCTCCCGTCCACAGGCACGCATGCTGGAAAAATTACCTTCATCCAAAAAATTCTCCGCCTGCCTGGACCAGGAAAAATCCTTTTCTTTGCTGCTCAATTCGTACACCATCCAAATAATATTTACAACCGAGTATATTACTCCAGAAATATATTTCGCTAAAACTTAATAAAATCCTCTATACATTTTACTACGAAATCTTAGTGATTCAAATCTCCGGCTCCAGCTCGCCGCCGTATTCCTTCAAAAATATTTTCTGATATTTTTTATAGGAGGGATCCAGAGGTTTTTCCTTTGGGCAGTGAATACACCAAAAATCATCCTCCTGCCGTGGCACAACCACCTGATAGCCGTGACGCCACATTTCCATGGACTGGGAAATCTCATAAAAATGCCAGCCAGTGAACAAATCCTCCCGCCATGGCAAATCCACCTGGGTGGCAAAGAGCAATCCGTCCACTGCTTCCACATCCACATAGTCCCCGTCAATATCCCGGCAGGTGCTGTCCACCACGCTTTCCGCCTCACAGGCGTGAAGCACCCTGCCCACGGTTCTGAGGCCGTCCCACCAGATGCCGGTTTTAGGCAGCTTGCGGGCGCCAATAACCCCCAGGGCACCAATGGATTTATCTTTAAATATATTGAGCAAATCCTCAATAAAATTCTTATTGGCAATAAAGGTATCCTGATGGATATAAACCTTGTATTTGGCATCTGTCTGTTTCATGCCAATATTATAGCCCTGACACATGGACTCGGCCCCGCGAATAGGAAGAAGCTCCACCCTCATTCCTTCGGGCACCTTTAAATTATTAATAAAGAGCTGGCACTCATGGTACCATTCTTCCTTGTTGACACATGAAATAAAGGCAATTTTTTTCTCCGGAGGAACATCTGATAATGGCGCCCCCTTTGATTCAGTAGTCCCGTTTTCCACACAGTTTTCATTTGGGGTGAAGGTATCATTTTCTGATGCCGCCCCATTTGTGGAAGGAGCCCCAGCTTTTACCATGGGCTCCCCAGGGGCAATATAGGTCATATTGGCAGCGTCCAAATATTTCTCTGCCCACTCATTATGTCCCAGTTTCTTCAGTTGGAAAACAAATGCAGCCACAAAATCATCCTGATGGATAATGGTCTGTCGGGCAAAATCCGCCACGTATTCCGGAAAAATCATATTTTTCTCAAAGAGCTGCCACAGTTTTTCCGCATTTTCTGCCACATCAATGCCGTATTCAATCCGGCGGAGACGATTTGACAGCTCACGGCGAACTTCCTTGGTGTAGAGCTTCTTCAGGGCAATAATCTCCCCTATGGATTTGGTGGCCCGCACCAGCCAGGTCCGCACCCCTAAATCATTGGAATGATTTTCAAAGCCCATGGATTCCAGTTTACCAATAAATTCCTTATCCACCTTGGAGCCGTCATTAACCGGCAAGAAAAAGGCATCCTTGTAAAAAGAAGCCGCCAAAAGGGACAGCATTTCATCACGGGTAAATACATGAGTGCATACATGATAAAAATGGCCTGCCATCAAATCACGGATATTCTTCCAATAACGGGCATTGGTAAAGGTGGTCAAAAGACACCCCGTATCCTTTAAGTAAAGCCCCAGCCCCGAGGCAATATCCTGGGGATTCCAGGCCTCCAAAAACAGCTCCTCCCCCAAAATAATATCAAAAAATTCTTCCTCCAGGGGCAGCTTCTCAGCGAGATAATTCAATGTTACCCAATGAATATCCATGCCCTTGAATTCCTCATCAAGAGGCAAATCTTCATCTGCCGCCACTACAAAAAGCTCCGCCCTGGGCATAAGAGAGCGAAGCTTATGAATGTATTCCACATTTTCTATAAGAAGAACCCTTAGAGATTCCTCGGTTTCATGTATGAAATTTAACAAGCAAAGTGACTTGTCCCCTGTCATATTTCCTACCTTAACTGTTTTTTTCCTTTAATATACGACAATACATGGTCTCCACCTGGGCGGCATAGCCCTCCTCGTCCATAAGTGGGGAGGCCTTTACCATATCCCGCAGCTGGAAGCGCAAATCACTGATGATCTCAGGATTATTGCCCAGAGCCGAAGCTATATCCACATAATCCCCGGCATTATCCGCAGCCATATCCCCAAGTCCCACATTCATCAGCATACTGTAGCCAAAGCGCTGGCCACGGCTGTCCCCGTAGAGGCTTACCACGGGCACTCCCATGTACATGGCCTCAAAGGTGGTCATACCCCCGGTATAGGGGAAGGTATCAAGGGCTATATCCATATCCCCATATTGCTTGAGATAATCCTGGCTAAATGGGCGCAACTCCACACGCTCCGGAGAAATGCCGCATTTCTCCAGCCGTTTTCCCATATATTCCCGTCCGCTCTCGTTGTCAAAGAGCTTGTGCTTCAATAACAGCCTGCTCTTTGGCACTTTATTAAGAATTTCCCCCCAGAGTCTAAGCATATCATCAGTGACCTTGCTGAAATTGTTAAAGCAGCCGAAGGTTACAAAGCCATTTTTCTTCCATGGAGTTTCCGTAACCTCCGGCATATTCTTAAACAAGTGGAAACAGAAATGGCTCCCCTTTATGGCCAGCAGCCTTTCAACATAGGCCTCCTGCCTTTCGGAGGTGCAGCAATACTGGTCCCCCAGCACATAATCCACGGTCTTCATGCCCGTGCTGCCCACCCAGCCAATGGCTGACATCTGGACCCTGGCAGGCCTGTAGGCCAATACTGGCAGCATATTATTTGAGGTATGCCCCCCCAAATCCACCAATATATCTATTTCATCAATGTAAATCTGACGGGCGATTTTTTCGTGGCTCCAGCCATACACCTGGCGCCACACGTCTGCCTTGTCGCGGAAGGCCTTGGTTACAGAGTCCTCCCCCTTGTTCCCGCAGTAGCAGAAAATCTGGAATTCCTTATCATTGACCTTATCCACCAATGGCCACAGCAATGAGGATACAGGGTGCTGCTGGTAATCGCTGGAGAGATAGCCTACGCGAATGCGATGATGGTTCCAGCGCTTTTCCGGAACCGTTCCCAGATCCCCCTCGGCCAGCAATGCATCATAGCCGGAATAAAGGACACGCCAAAATTCCCTGTCCGTATTGGGCAGGGAAGCCGCCGCAAAAATAGCATTGCTGTATTCCACCAGTCGCTGGCGCCAATCCGTTTCCATCTCCACCGATTGCAGAAAGCTCTCCACAGCCTTATCTGCCCGGCCGATAGTATTGTAGGCCTGTCCCAGCAAGCTGTACATGGTACCCCTTAAATCTGGCTCATCCTCACAGCCGCTTTCCTCCAGCTTTTCCAAAATGGCCAGCTCCCCCAGCACATCCTCAAGGGAGCGCTTTATATACGCCCCCAAAAGCTGTGCCTTGGAAACCTGTGAGCCCCCCGCATCCAGCAGGGTCCCCATGGCATTGTCCGCCTCCTGAAAACGCCCCATTTTCCAAAGGTCATGGATCTTAATATAAAGTTTCCAGCATTCCTTGCTCATTTCCGCCATAAAATTCACCCATTACAATCATTTTCCAAACTAAGCCGAAGCCACCAAATCCCCACAGGCCCCAGCAATTTCTCTCTCCACATTTTCTGCCAGTTCCCTGTTATCTGCACTGACACTAAGGTATATTTTCAGCTTTGGCTCGGTACCGCTAGGACGCACCACAAAGGAAATATTATTTTCAAGCTTGATCTTCAGCACATTGGATTTAGGAAGCCCATTGAGTCCCTGGCTGTAGTCCTCCACCTTAATAATCTTCCTGCCGGCAAATGCATCCCCTTCACCGATATTCTGACGGGTGTGGTCCATAATAGCCTTCATTCTGGCCATTCCAGCTGAGCCGTCAAACTTGTAGCTATGGAGGGTATTCAGGCAATAACCATATTTTGCGTACAACTCATCCAGCTTGTCCAGAAGGGATATGCCCCTTGTCTTGTAAAAGCTGAACATCTCGCAAATCATATAAGCGCCGTCCACACCATCCTTATCCCGGACATAACCACCAGTAAGGTATCCATAGCTTTCCTCGAAGCCAAATACATATCTATCTTCTTCTCCATTGGACTCCAAAATTCCTATCTGTTCACCAATAAATTTAAATCCAGTTAAAACATTTATTGTTTCAAGGCCGTAATCCGCCCCGATTCTGTCTGCCATATCGATGGTAACAATGGTCTTTAAAAGAAGCGGTCTCTCCGGCATGGTGCTGTGTTTTTTCCGCTGGCTGCAGATATAATCCAATAAAAGAAGTCCAACCTCGTTGCCGCTGAGAAGCTTGTATTCCCCTGATTTATCCCTTACTGCGATGCCAACCCTGTCACAATCTGGGTCCGTGGCCAGCATCAGATCCGCCCCGGTCTTTTGACAATACTCAATGCCCAGGTCCAGGGCCTCCTTGATTTCAGGATTTGGATATGGACATGTCGGGAAATTTCCATCGGGATTTTCCTGCTCCTTCACCAAAGTAATATTGGTGTAGCCCTCCTCCTTAAGAATACGGGTTACAGGCTCCAGGCCGGTACCGTTTAAAGGAGAATAAACAATGGATACATTTTTATCAATATCGTCACCGTAAAGGACTGACTGGTTCTTGACCTTCTGAAGGAAGCTGTCAAAAACCTTTTCATCAATATAGGAAATACTGCGGGAGTCCAATGCACTGTCAAAGCTTTCAGAACGCACCCCATCAAAAATATCCACCTCTTCAATGGCTTCCAAAATTTCAGCAGCTGCTTTGGTAGTAATCTGACAACCATCATGGCCGTAGACCTTATAGCCATTATACTGGGATGGATTGTGGGATGCAGTTATCATAACCCCTGCACTGGTTCCCAAATACCGCACAGCATAGGAAACAGTAGGCACTGGTAATAGACGGTTCCAGATAAACACCTTCACCCCGTTGGCAGCAAATACCCCAGCCGCCACCTTGGCAAAGAGGTCTGAATTTATGCGGGAATCATAGCCAATGGCCACGCTGGCCTCATTGCCGTACTCCCTGCGCAAATATTCGGCGAGCCCCTGGCTTGCCTTGGCTACAGTATGAATGTTCATGCGGTTGGTTCCTGCTCCTAGCACCCCGCGAAGTCCCCCTGTACCAAAGGCCAGATTCTTGTAAAAGCTGTCCTCAATATGAGCCTCATCATAGCCCCGAAGCTCCTGCTGCAAACTCTCGTCAGCCCTCTCCAACCAACACTCGTATTCTTTCTTATAATCTCTTGTTGATGTCATTAAATAATCTTCCTTACTATTTTATTGAATTCATAAATATTTACATTTATATATTCTAAACCATATCTGCAAACATTGCACCCATCAAACATTCCTGATGAAAAACTTTTTGTTCTCCAGCAGTATATTGTCAGGATAAATTTTTTACTCGGTTTTATCCGAGTCGATTTGGGCCGAGTAAATTTTACTTTACCAAATCATTATCATAATTGCTTCAGTGTATTTCCCCATTTCGACATCTTGGGCGACATCTTGAGGGACACCATAATTCAAATTATACAAAATTTAAACATTTGCATCGCGATGTTGATTTAATCGCTCTAGAAGTCTTCCAACCCATACAATATCAAACTATTATCTTTTTTAGCTATTCTATTAACCTCGGAGGTAAAGCCAGACTTGGAATAGAGCACATATACTTTATTATCTATTGCCGGAAACAGTTGCTGGCCTTTACGGACCAGATTGTCCAATATGGTCTTATCCACCTTTTCGTTACGCCACTTACATTCCCCAATGTATGCCCCTTCCTTGCCAGCAGCAAACAAATCTATTTCTTCCTGCCGACGCATTACCGGATTATTTCCCCACCATCGTCCTATATGGCTAAACCTAAATGGCAGTCTATGTTCTTTAAGCTCCCTTAAAAAATGCTGATGGCATACCAATTCAAAGCCCTGGCCATAATACTTTGGCAATTCCGGCAATATTTCTTCATTAAAGCTATCATCTACCATGCCTAATTCGAGCTCTGACGTATTCGGAAATACAAATCGATACCAAAACTTAAAAAATGCATCTTGAATTCTATATATCCCCCGCCTGCTGGATTTGGGCTCGCCCACAGGGATTTCCCGTTCAACCAGCAGAAGCTCCATCAAAGTCTTCAGATATTTTGAACAATGATCAGATGGCAGCTTTGATTTCCCAACAATATTATTTAAGGTCGTAGCACCAGTGGCAATGGCCTCAATTATGGCATTATAATTCATTGGCTCCCGCAGTTCCTGCTTCAGCAGATTTTTAGGTTCCTCATAAAGATATGAATACTTTCTCAATATCTTCCCTTTTATATTATCTTCCAGTGAATCATTATCATCAAACTGGCTCAGATATAGAGGAATACCACCCAGCATGCAATAGGCCTGTATCTGCTTCTCAATGTCATATTTAGGAAAGAATTCCCTGCTGTCAAAAAAGGAAAAAGGCTCAAGCTTTATCTGAGCTGTACGTCGTCCATATAAAGGACTGTTATATCCCAATACTTCCTTCTCCATAAAGCTGACCTGGGAGCCGCAAAGAATCAAAAACAGCTTTGTATCCTTCAAATAATGGTCAATCACATTTTGCAAAACGGATTTTATTTCCTTGTCAGCCTTTGCCAAATATGGAAACTCATCTATAACAAGGACCAGCCGTCTGTCCCTGGTTTCCTTAGCTATGAACTGAAAAACGCTCTGCCAGCTATCCAGCGTGCCTATGCTGGGAGCATTAAGGGCCTGATACATTCTGTTACAAAATTCCTCCCGCATGGAATCAGAATTATTCTCCGTGGCAGCGAAAAAAAGGGCTTGTTTGCCCTTTACAAATTCCGAAATAAGGGTAGTCTTCCCTACCCGTCGACGGCCATATATTATTACGCACTGAAACTTATCCGTAGAATAAAGATTATTCAGTTCCGCCAATTCTTCCTGTCTGCCAATGAACATCATCCATTCCTCCAGCAAGATAATTTGAATTAAGGTAATTTGGATTAAGATACTTTAGATTACCTTAATTATACAATTATCTTATCACTATGTCCAATAAACAGTTGTAATTTTGGTAGCTAATTATTCCCCAGCTCTGCTTTTGCTGCTTCCAATGCCTTGGCAATGGTCACGTCCATATCATAATAGGAATAGGTTCCCAGGCGGCCGCCGAAATTTACATTGCCAAGCTTGGCTGCCTCCTCCTTATAGCGGGCGTATAAAGCACTGTTTTTCTCATCATTAACAGGATAATATGGCTCGTCGCCCTTTTTCCATTCCGAGGAATACTCACGGGATATAACGGTCTTTGGCAAATCATTACCATTTTCGTCCTTGCCGAACTCAAACCACTTGTGCTCAATAATTCTGGTCCACGGCGTCTCCCTGTCGGTGTAATTTACCGCCGCATTGCCCTGAAAGCTTTCTTTGTTCAACAGCTCATTTTCAAAGCGCACAGAACGGTACTCCAGGGTCCCCAGCTTATAATCGAAGAATTCATCAATAGGACCAGTGTATATTATTTTCTCTGCCACATTTTCGTATTCGCCCCGATGCTTCAAATAATCCACCCCAAGGCGTACCTCAATACCATCAAGGAGATTCTCTATGAGCTTGGTGTAGCCACCTATAGGAATTCCCTGATAGAGCGCATTGAAATAATTATTGTCATAAGTGTAGCGCACAGGAAGGCGCTTAATAATAAAAGCAGGCAGATCCTTGCAATCCCTGCCCCACTGCTTTTCCGTATAGCCTTTGATGAGCTTTTCAAAAATATCCCGGCCCACCAGGGAAATGGCCTGTTCCTCCAAATTCTGTGGCTCTCCCTTTATTTCCTTACGCTGCTCCACAATCTTTGCTGCAGCCTCCTCAGGAGTCACCACACCCCACATCTTATTGAAGGTGTACATATTAAATGGCAGGGAATAAATCTCCCCCTTGTAATTGGCAACAGGGGAATTGGTGAAGCGGTTGAATTCCGCAAACTTGGTTATATACTGCCAAACTTTTTTGTCGTTGGTATGGAAAATATGGGCACCATATTTATGGACATTGATGCCCTCCACCTTTTCGGTATAAACATTGCCCCCAATATGATCCCGCCGATCGATAACCAGCACCTTTTTCCCAGCATCCCTGGCCTGCCGGGCAAACACCGCCCCAAAAAGGCCGGAGCCTACTATTAAATAATCATATTGCATGATATGTACCTCGATTTATAAAAAGACCTCACTGTAGTGTTGCTCAATTCTTATGTTATCCTAAATATTTCTTAACTGTTCATAATTATACTATATTTTTCCTGAATACCTGTCTAAAAAAAATATAAAAATCAAAAACTGCCGCACATCAATGTGATATGCGGCAGTTCCAAAGGTTATTTTATTGCAACAAACTCAGTACATCCTGAGAATTCTTATTAGCCTGGGCCAGCATGGCCTGAGAGGCCTGACTGAGAATATTACTTGTCATATAATCTGTATAGCTCTTGGCTACATCAGTATCCCGCATTACCGACTCTGCACTTGTTTCATTCTCTGAGCGGGTAGTGAGATTATCCATAGTAAAGTTCAGTCTGGCCGATTCTGCCCCCAAAGTTGTATTGGAGTTCAACAAGAACTTAATGGCCTGATCAACCTGACTGAGGAAAACATTAGCCTTCTCCATAGTTGCAACGCATGTATCCACATCCAGCTTCTGGATTTTCACCGGATATTGCCATACTTCCTCTGCCCACCGCTGTTTCTTTTCATCTTCAGTGAGTAAATCATAGCCCTTAGGCCATTTGGTAGGCCAATCGCTAGAGGCTATATCCGTATCCCACCTGTCGCCAGGAGCCGGAAACAGCGCATCCAGCGTAGTAGTTGGCAACTTTACCTTGGTAAATTGGGCACTGGTGATATCCGTCTGTAAAGCCTTAATCTGATAAGGCTGGTAATAATCCTCCTCCACCATCTCACCGCGGATACCATTCATAAATCTTATATACGGTCCATTTTTTGAAATAGTAAACTTACCAGTAGAAGCGTAATAATTTAACTGTATATTATGAAGGCTGGTAATGGTTGCACTAGTATCAGTAGCTGAAGGCAACTTATTGCTTCCTGCAATACCATTAAATATTGTCTGCATTAAGGAATTTGACAAATCGGACATATCCACACCAGCCACCCCCACCACATAGGAAAGTGGTTTTGGAGACCCCGATGAACCTTCATACCTTTTAGTTTCATTACTGGAAGCATCAAACATAATTGTGACAAACTGTTGACAACCACCACACTCCATTGAAAATCCTTTACCATCTAAATCACCTAGGCTGGATACAGCTCCCTGTAAGGCACTAAAATCTAATTCCGTTGCTGAAGGACCACTACCATAAACCTGATCAGCAACTGGTTTAAAGTAAGATAAAACATGTGACCCCGGAGTTTCCGTTACCGTCTCTGTCAACACATTGCCACTTGAATCGAATGATGGTTTTTTAGATATAGCGACCTGACTTCCGACATTAGGTGGTGTGGTTCTTAAATCAAGTTCGGGCGCCTTAACATTTGTTGATGAATCAGGTGGATTTCCCGGAGGGTTACTTTTACCATTAACCGTAACACGGGTACCCCCAATAAGCAAAGTTCCTGTAGAATCCTGTGTAACCTGCTTCACCGAATTCGAAGCACTATCCCAAACCCAGTCACCTACACTTGGCAAAGAGGTAAGATTAGACCCTCCATGCAAGGAATTTTGGTCATACCCCATACCACTATCCAGAGGATAATATGTCCCCATTGTTTCTTTGTATTTGCCACCCACTGCCTGTGTCAAAACTGGTGTATTATCCTTATTAGGCTTATAAGGTGCACTAGAATCAAACCAATAATCCCTTCTGGACAGCGTTCTCTGATTAAGTAACTGGATACCATTAAAAGTTGTCTGATGGGCTATTGTGTCGCTCTGGTCCAACATCTGGGCAACTTCCTTCTGGATAGTAGCCCTGTCAATATCCGTATATGTACCATCTGTGGCACGAAGGGCGCAGACCTTCACCTGCTTCATTATATTGACCTGCTCGTCTACTGCAGCTGAGGCCAAATCCAGCATACTCTTGCCCTTATCTGAATTGGCATGGCACTGATCAATAGCGCGAATTTTACCCTTCATCTTTTCGGTAATAGCATAAGTTGCAGCATCGTCACCGGCATTACGGATCTTTTCGCCCAAAGACAACTGTCCCATAGCCTTGGTGGCTTTTTTCAGATTTTTATTATTTTCATTCAAAATACTCATTGCTGGCAAGTTATTATATATTACCATTCCCATGATGAGTTACCCCCTAAAAAGTGAAATTTTACTTTAATAACACCTTGCCTAATTATTGAAGTAAACTAAGAACATTTGAAGAAGTCTGATTTGCCTGGCTAAGCATGCTCTGGGCAGCCTGCAACAGTACGTTGTTCTTGGTGTAGTCCGTCATTTCCTTAGCCATATCACTATCTCTTATTACGCTTTCCGCTGATGTTACATTTTCAGAGGCCGTAATAATATTTGCGTCAGTATATTCCAGTCTGCTATGGAGAGCACCTATCTTTGTCAGCTGGTTAAGGGCCCGTTCTATGGACTTATCCAGCTGGGAAATTGCATTTGAGGCATCCCACTGAGTCCTGACACTGATATTTTTCCCATCCTTATCTTGCAGACCAAGGGCCTGGGCATCAGCATTGGAAAAAACTGCATGAATATTCTGGGCCGCCTTGGTACCAATCTGGAAGAACAATCCCCCACGAATATCCATGTATTCCATCGGCCATTTTACTTCAAGTCCGTTGATATAGGTGGAATCAGCGTCCGGGTTAGTCCAATACTTCACAGAACCACCTTCCGGTACCACGGATTCAGCCGTTTTATCCGCACGGCTCACCCCGGCATCGTGGCCGGTAATGGCACCGGTGTCATTGTTTGGAAGTATAATATTGCAATAGTTCTCTAAAAAATCAGTTCCAGCGGTGGCCGCTGCAGTTTCATCAGCCGCCATCTGATCCTTCATTGCCTGAAAAGACTGGAATTTCCCCTTGGTGGCTGCGCTCACTGCCGCATCGATACGTGCAGTGGTCATTGCTCCGCTTCCGCTGGCCAAGGAATCCATAAAATGAGTAAGGGATTTTTCCGCTGAATAACCACTCTGGGCAGCCATATAACGGAACATTACATATCCAGCCGCATATTGATTTTCATCCCCAGTGCCAGTATCGGTGCTCAAGGTGGTGGCTATGTGCCCAGTCAAGGATTGAATAGTGCCTCTGCGTTTATCATCAATACCATGAACGACTTCGGCGGCGCCTTCAGTAATACATTCATAAAGACCACCAAAGCCCTCGATGCTGGCCGCCATGGTAGCATGAGTCATTTCATGGGCAATAGTTCTGTCAAGATATACACTGGTAGAGGTACTCTTACCGTTTACATCACCCTCTACCAAATTATTGTAGTATCCCATGTTGACAGTTAGGCTCAATTTTTTAGTCACACCGCCAAGAGACTGACTAGATACATACGCCAAAGTCCCATTAGTTCCCTCATCCTTAAAAACAACATCCATTTCATTAACACTGGTATTGCCCTTATCAAAGCCAAGACCAGTTGAGCGGGTAATCATATCCAAGCTGTTACCTATCCATTCAGTATTCAGGGCCGCCATAATAGTCTGCTCATTGCTGTAAGTATGGTCAGCCGCCCCGTCGAATATATATCTGCCATTAAAGGTCACAAGAGCATTATCATTAAGCTGGTCAATCTGCTGATCCAGCTGCTTTTGTATAATAGCACGGTCACTATCTGTATTGGTATCATTAGCCGCATCAATGGCCTTTTCCTTCATGGTCCGCATGATGGCAACAGAATTTGACAGAACACCATCTGCTACCTTCAAAAGGCTCTGGGCATTCTGGGCATTTCTGCTGTCCTGATCAAGGCTGCGGATCTGGGCACGCATCTTTTCTGAGATGCTGTATTCAGAGGCACCATCTCCGGCACTATTAATCTTCATGCCCGAAGAAACCTTTTCCAGGCTTTTTTGCACGGCCTTACTGTTTCTTTGTGTCTCACCCAATATGGTCATTGCTGCTATATTATTGTTGATAACCATTGCCATAATAATCACCTACATCTATAAATCAAAAACATTAAAATACTATTCACCAACTATATCGAAAACAAAGTGAACTCTCTAAAGCCTTTCGCAATAATCGAATACTATAAGCCAAAAAATTATAACACGGTAACATTATAAAGTATTTTCAAAGAATATGCTACTTACGTCCTATTTCTTTTTCAAAATATCTTCCTATTTTAGCAATAAATTCCAGCGCATCTACCTTCATCTCCTCAGGAAACGATGTCAGCACCGGTGCAGTTTCAAAATTCAGCACTCCATCAAAATTAATGGCACGCAATCCTTTTATAAAGCCATCCCAATCCGTGGAAGATTTATTCTCACGGGTCTTGGCAAATGTAAATGGTATCTGGTGCAAATCCATTATGCCGTCATTGTCGTGAATATGAAGCACCTTTAAACGATGGCCCAGTCGGGTCAAAAAATAATCAAAATCTATTCCCACTAAATTAGCGTGCCCTGTATCAAAACAAAAGCCCAACACCTCTGCCCCATATTGCTCGTTAATCTTGTCAATTCTTTCAACCACTTTGTCTACATTACAGCATGGACCTTCTACCAGATGGCCATTAATACTATCATAAAGATTTTCGATACAAATGGTTATGCCCATCTCTTTTGCCATGGAAGCAAGATAGTGAATAAATCGTTCCGTCTCGGCCCACTCCGCATCCTCCGAACCTAAAAAATAGGCCAATTTGAAGCCATGAATAACAATATAAGGACACTCCATATAATGGCAAATCTGCATACTCTTAGGAGCCATTTCATTCCATAGATAATCATTCAGCTCAGCTTTTCCCTGGGGAACATATGCAGGATACGGCATATGCATCTGTCCAATGGCAATACCACATTTAGCAGCAGCTTCCTTATGAGGACGAAAATATTCTTTCAACTCCGTAATGGACTTATCAAAGAAGTGGCTGTTCTTCATCTGATAAATGTCTTTATTAATCATGTACTTGTTCAGACTGAAATCCACATGGGAAAAGCCAGCTTCCTTTAAGAGGCGGAATCCTTCCGATGGGCAAGCATCATCAATAGCTTCTTTTGTCTGAACACCAATACCACTAATTGCCATTTATTTCACCTGCCCCTTCCATGCATCCGATTCCAAACGGGTAAAATGGAAGGATGGCATAAATTCATCATTAAATCTCTCTATAGGATTTTTTATTCCCATATCCTTAAGCTGCTGCTCAATTTCGTCATAATATGAATTGCAAATAAATATTGCACAATCTATCGGAAGAGATTTCAAATCCTCCGGATTATGAATTATGAGGCCACAGAATTCATTGCCCCACACACTGGAATTATTATCACAAGTGTAGAGCGGCGGATACTTTTCACCATAACACTTCATGTAGGCACGACACATATTGCCTGCCCCAAACAGAACTCTTGAGGAATATTTATCAAGGGTCGCCTCCATGTCCACCTGCCACTCCAGATACTTGGCCACCTTGTGGGCAAATTCCAGCATAGATGGGCGCAGCAGCTGTGACAGGGATGCCAAACTTGTTGAAAAATCCATAATAGCCAGGCCATCAAACCGAACTGCCCGCAGCCCACGAATCAAATTAAGCCAATCAAACTGAGAGCCAGCCCCATTTGCAGCAAAAAAAGGCATAATTCTATTGTAATGAATGCCGTCATTTTCGTATAAATACAGTGACTTTAAACAATTCCCCAGGGTGGTAACAAAATCATACATATTCTGCCCCACCATGTTGCAAGCACCCACATCAAGGCAGAAGCCAAATATCTCTGAACCAGCCTTCTTATTAAGCCCATTTACAAAAGTAACTGCCTGTACTGAGTCACTACAAAATCCTCGCAAAAAATGACCATTCAAATTACGCAGGCTATTCACGACTAAAATAGTAACATCTGCTTTTTGAGCGGACTCCGCCAAGGACAAATAGAAGTCACAATTTATGGATATGCTTTCCTCAAGGCTGTCTCCCTCAAATGGATGCACCACAATATATTTACAACCATATTCCCCGGCGTATTGAATACATTTCTTAACCAATTCAGACTTAAGAGCTTCCATATTGGGTACCTTTTGTTCTTTTACAAAATGAGGAGCTATAGCTATTCTGCTTTTCAGTCCCTGGCGCTGAGCTTCTGCCATGTAATTTTGCATCCACTCCCGCCAATGCTCCAATACCTCAACACGCTTTTTAGGTGAAGCAATACCACCAGTAAACATATTAAAATCAAGCACGATTTCATCAAATCCTGCCTGGCGGAATTTATTAAAACCATTTCTGGGGCGTTTAACTTCCGCAATGCCCCCAGCAGAGCAAACTATGTTCATACAAACAACACCTCAAATATTAACAGCCTCTTCCTATATCAGCCGCTCTGTAATTAGCTTCTTCAATTTTGTAGACGATGTACTCTGGGTATATGGAAAGAACACCATAGTACTGCCCCGCTCCTCCAGCCACTTTTTCTTCGCCAACCACACGGGATCATCTTCATAATCGCTGCCGGAAAATTGCACATCAAAATGATAAATTTGCCAAGCTGTATCCGTATCAGGATGTTCAAAGGGAATCTCATGAGCCTCATCCACATAACGACAGGATTTTACTATTTCCAATCGTTCCTCAAAGGGTACAAAGGGCTCCACCTTCTTATATTCCCGCACCTGTCTGTCGGAAACTACCCCCACGATAAGATAATCGCACTGCTCCTTGGCACGACGAAGAACATTTAAGTGACCATAATGAAACAAGTCAAAGACTCCTGCCACATAACCAATATGATACTTTTTGGGCTTTGAATTATCATTAACGCACTCTTGCACTATGGGCTTAAATTTACGCGGATATTCCCTATTGGCATCATAAATGCTATATTCTGACACCCCCATGGCATCCAGCTGGTTCATTATAGAATTAAAATTCTTGATGCAAATAATTACTTTATACTCATCCTGCCCCAAATCACGCAGATAATCCGGAGACACGATTTCCACACCATACAAAGTATCTCCCCACCGCTTTTGGTTATTATCAATAATCTTATAAACAGGATAATCAGATTTAAACAAAGTCATAAACTGATCGGCATACTTTCCCGAGCCGAAAATGATAAGCTTTCGTGAATCTGCATTATGGAAAATATCCACAAACAGCTTTTGATATTTTTCCGCTGAATAATTCATGCGAAAACGATTGGAAGATATAATTTCAAAATTACGCCGATGGGCATTATAAAAATCCGCCAAGCCGTTCTCGTTACGAAGTTCAACAAGAAAATCATAGCTTGATTTATTCCATTCATTCTGGTATTTCAGCAAATCATAACGCTCCAACACCTTGGCATAAGGATAAATCCTGTTAAGCTCAGCCTCGCCACCATATACAGCATTAACCATGCGGATTAACAAAACATTTGCCGGATAATTTTCTATATAAAATTCCTGATCATAAAACTGGAATGTGCCATCCACATAAAAACTATTTAATGGCACCATATCAAAATAGCCCCTTTTTAGCACAACGCCACTGCCATCTCCCATATCCTCTGACACATGCTCTGATGATTGCAGAATTAAATCACGGAATTTATCCAGTTCCAGTAAAAAGGCTTCTACATCCTGTCTTAACAGCTCCCTTAGATAAATGAGTCCACTTTTGGCGTGAACATATGGCATCCGATAGGAATCCCCTTCCAAGTTGGCAGGAACCACTGGAACGCCATGTGATTTCAAATCCTCTCCGTGCTCAATCAGTTCTTTTAGTCTTTGTTGACCAGCTGAAAATACTGCTTTCTTTTCCACTGTATCATTTCCATGAACTATGGTTATTAAAGCATCCCTGTCATCACGATCCAAAGAACAGGTCACACTATGTGCATCAGATAAAGTGCCATCCTTGGCACACTCAATCAAATACCCATTGGCCATAGGGAACCATAGCCCGTTATCCACCATAGTTTCATAAAGATTATTTTCATTAATAAATATAGTGTCTGGCTCATTGTAGAAAGGAAACAACCTTATAGCCATATCCTCATTGGGAAGAACATGCTCCTCAAATAAATGGGAAGCTACTGTCAAATCCGGCCATACAGAAAAAAACTGCTGGGATGAAAATCCAGCCTCTGACAACATGTTTTTTAATTCCTTATGGCTGTACATGCGCCCGATAAAGTCAGTATCTTGCCTCAAATCAGCTTGAAAATAGTCCTCAACACCATCGAAATTACGCTCTGTATAGCAATCCCTGTCACCACAGAAATACCGTATCCCAAGGCGATTATTCATACCAAGAAGCAGTTTCCCACTAGTGCTCAACAATGAAAACAACCTCTTAAAAATATTACCAATCTCAACCGCCTTTTCCAAAACCGCTATTGAAACAATATAATCGAATCTGCCATTATTGGCAGCACACCAGGAGATATCCTGCAGTTCATCCAGACCACAACAGACCACATCCAGCTTCCTATCTCCGAGCATACCAACTAAAGCATGGTCATCATCCCCCACAAACAATACCTGCTTATTGGGAATAAAATCATACCACGCCAATATGGCAGTAGACATTTTCTTTATGCGGTTTGAAGCAGTGTTCTGACTATTCAACTGAATATCCCCCATAATAAATCAATAAACAAATTACACAAAACTATAAGTTTTCTGATAAACCGAAATGTTCTCTTCAGCAATCCCCAAGTTTTTCAACTCAGTTCGAACACATTGAACATTATTGTAATTCGCCATAGCTATGATAATCTTTATGTTACCGCTTAACTTAACGAGTTCAGAGGTGCTAATTATTTTCAAACCATCCAACGATTTACCTTGCTTTTCAGCACTATTATCACAAAATGCCGAAACATGAATATTATTTAGTCTGAGCAAGTTCAAACATTCAACGCCATATTTTCCACTACCAAATATGACTATGCTGAAATCTCTGCAAAAGTCAATTAAATCCTTTTGAACATCTTCCAAGCCTATTTTCAAAACATCAATATATCCTTGAAGTGATGAAATCAATAACCTCAATGTCTTCCATTCAGATATCGGAAAATCATTTGGCCTAAGCACATTATTATTTATATCATCTGCAAACTGATTTTTAAACCACTCATAATACCGCATGAATTCTTTCGTATGTACAAATCCTTCATCATTCAATATAGTTCGTTTCATTTCACACAAAAAACTCTCAGCCATACGAATGTGTATTCCACACCGATGTAGGTTCATCTTTTTATTATTTATGGTTTCATCATTTAATAAATTTGAAAATTCCTGATACAAGTATTTTAGCCAACCAGGCTTATTTGTTGATGAATCGGTACGATCGACCTGATAGTGATATACAATCTGGTCTGTATAGTATATTTTATCAGCAGCCATAAGTGCCCGCTGAATAAAACCTATATCCTGAAATGCTGCCCCGGCTGTCTCTGAAGCAAAAACACGATTTTCCAAAAGCATTTTTCTACTATATAGACCATTCCAAATACTATAATCCAATTGATGCATAATCGTATACACATCTGATAGAAGAACCTTATTATAAAAAAGCTCCATTTCTTTAGGAAAGATATTTCTTCTGGTATGAGTGAATTCTGAATTACGCTCACAAACACAGTCTACATCGCCCTTAACAATATCAATATTATTTTTTTTTGCTATGTTGTATAGCGATTCAACCATGTCCTTGGGTATATAATCATCTGTCTCCACAATACCAACATATTCGCCACGCGCCTGATTAATTCCAATATTTATTTGATAACCATAGCTTTTTACAGGACTGTCGATCAGATTGATACGTTCATCTTTGGCACGAAACTCCTCTAAGATATCCCTTGTTCCATCTGTTGAACCTGCATCAACACATATAATCTCCATATCACAGCATGACTGGTTAATAACACTATCCAAACACCGCTTTATGTACTTGGCAACATTCAAAGATGGCAATATCAAGGAGGCCTTGACATACCTCTCATCACTACTTTCCATGATTAAAAGCTCCCTCTACATACTGTAATAATCTTTTGCTAAATGCTGGTAAAGAGAATTCATCCTCAAACACCTTACGACCACGCTTACCTATACTATCCAGCTTATCCCTATTTCGTACGCACCATTCTATACCCTCAGCCAATGACTCTGCATCAACCGAAACAACCAGTCCATTAACCTTCTCCGTAATATATTTTGCATTCCCAACTTTATCCGAAACTACCACTGGAATACAATTCATCATTGCTTCATTAACCACAACCGGCATGGTATCTTCTCGGGACGGACAAAGCAATACGTCTATCTCCGTATACAGCTTCTGGATTTCATCCCTATCAAGTTGCCCCATTATCTTAAGCTCAGGAGTCGAACTTGCCATTTGGTGCAACCATTCACCCATCTCATTTTCATCACAGCCCACTACCCAAAACTCACATGCACTTTTAATGTCATCCGGCAACTTTTCTATTGCATGATAAAGTATGTCTTGAGACTTTCGTTCACATACCCAACCAACAGTTGCAAAAATCAATCTGTCTTTTGGCGATTTGACTATTATTTTACATTCCATATCCGGCAAGCCATATGGAAGCATACCACAATATGTACTATTAATTTTAGTCTTACTTATCCATTCATACGGCATAGCACCAACAGTATATGTATATATATTGTCCATAGATATCCGATCCAATGTTTTTTGGTAACCTGGAAAATACGTTTCAAAAACAGGGGACTCATGTATCCACCATAATACCGGAATATCCTTGTTTCTACGAACCAGCAAATAGTGCATATTGAATGTATTTAAAAAAACCATATCAATGTCTGCCACCCATGGTAAATCAGCTAGTTTAGAATACTTGATATTTTCATCTATAATTACAGGAATATGTCTTTTTACACATTCATCTCGTAAAGGTCCGTCATCGCTGCTTACCACTATTACATCATATTCATTCTGTATTAGTATTTCTGCGGCATACATTAATACTATCTGTGCCCCTGACAAGGACATATCCCAAGATATCAATACCAGCCTTTTTCGTGCGCCTCGAGGTTTTACTCCATAGTAATATGTTTCTTTAATTCGTTTTAGTAACCCCAAATCACTTCCATCCAACACCAACTGGCGGTTAACCCCCAGATTCTGCAATTGAGCAACCATTTCATCAATATATACACTCAAGATGACAATATAGTCGTACTGTAAATTACAGATTTTTTCCGGAGATACTATCAAAACGCCATCCATGGTAGTCCCCTGCTTATTAACATCGTTATCCAATAAAGCGACTATATTATGCCCCTGCAACCATGCTTTATTCTTTTGATATTTTTTTCCCGTACCAAATACTACTATATCCATATTAATACCGACTTTCAATTTTTTAGAAAAATGAAAAGTAATTAAATTTACCCATTTTTATTCATGACTTTATTAATCAAATTATCTACAAACGATACTGCATAAAATAACTCATTTTCTGTTTTTTCTGAAACATTGTGATGGGAAAAAAACAGCATGCCTCCAAGTTCGGCTCTTAATGGAACAGATGGTATGTACAATTTATTAACATATGTTGCATAAAAATCCTCAATTCCATTAAAGCATTCCTGCAACCAACTCAGTTGATTCTCATTTTTTGTATTTGAATCAAACACTGGCTCACCAGCATCATCAAAACACACAAGGGAAGGGTCTGGAGAAGTTAATATATTCTCCAAAATAAAAACTTCATTTACATTATAAAAATCTACATCTGTACCCGTTTTAAACATCATAGATTTCACATTCATTGTCTCCGGATTAACTCCTACCAGACGAGCCAGATAATACCCACTAATTATTTTATTTAGCCCCTTTTGTAAATAAAATTGCGATGTTCCAGAAGATACTAAGTCTACAAACGCATCATTAGATAAATCAATCTCATTTCTAGACATATATTTTATATAATTATCTCTATATTTTTTTGATTTTTTTATTGCGGTTTGATTATCGGAGACTCCGTCTTTAAATATTTTATTTATTATATCTCCACCTATTCTATCTTTTATAATCTTAATATCAGCCTCACTATTTAAGCTGGAATTTATAGCCGCCTTTCTGGAAGTGAAAAAATAAACGCCTTCCGGCAATGCTTCAAAATGCCTGGATAGGTTATATTTTTTATATAATTTATAAAAAATATAACCATCCCTGGCGGCGAATAAAACTTTATTATGCCTTGAGTTAGAAATCTTATTAAGAAGCCAAATCATAAACACCGTCACTAAAGGAGCGATAAAGCAACGACAAAAATCAAAAATGGTAATTTTGTCAATTTTTCCTTCCACTATTTTTACAAAAGGATCATTATATTTTATTGAAATATACAATCCTAATAGCAACCGCTCGTTAATCGTCGATGTCGCGAAAACCATATATGGAGTATATTTATACAACAAGCTTGCAGCACTAGGTATGATAAACGCATCAATTCCATAAAACCGTGCTGCTAATCCATCAACGACCTTATTATCGCCAATATGCAAGTAGTTATGTCCCTGAGCCCTATTTTTCATTACATTAAATAGCCCGTCATATTTAGAAGCCCCCTCAAATCCTGAAATGAACAATCCATCATAACCGCTAATACCATTAGCCTGCAATAATTCTTCCAACACGGACTCAGGCAAATACATATCGGATACTAAGTATATTTTTTTATTTAAAGTTTTGGCCTTATAAAACAATTCAATTATTTTCCTGCGAGGAACAATAACATCCTTTTCTACATTTACTTCCTCTGCTTTTATAAAAGAACAATCTTCCATTGACAGATTTAACTGTTGTTGCAGCTCAGAATATATTCCATCCAACGTATGATTATGGTTTTCTATAGCTTTTCTCTCTGCGAATATACGATTTATTTTAAAATCTAAAACATTCAGTCCCTTGGCTTTTATTCGATAATCCACCATATCAAATACATCTTCAGGAGTCAGAGTCATTCGCATTAGCAATGTGTCGAAAATATCAAATGAAATAACATCATGATTTAAAAGTTCGGCTTCCAGCACCTCTAAACTAATATCTTCTTCAGATGAATACCCCCAAAAATTGTTTTCAAAAATATCCATAAGATTATTTTCAAAGCGATCAACAATGGCTATAGAATTTTTTCTACATATATTGGATATCCTGTCATAAATTGTTTTCTCATTCGTGATAGAAGCCAAAACAATAATTACATCTACCTGATCATTTATGGCCTTTTCCAATGACATTATTGGGTATCCTTCCAAAAACCCATCAACACGCTTTTTATCCAAAATGCCATATATTGGTAAACTAGAATAGTTTAAAATAAATTCCCTAGTTGGTAAGCCAGTTCCATATAATGCGATTTTTTTATATTTAGTAAATTTTCCCATTTTTATTAGCTTGATAATGTATCTCAAGCCCCTCCATTTTTGGTCCTACCCATATTTTTTCTCACACAAAATCAAGCATAGATCAACTATATAGTAAGCTGTTCTTATGATCCCATAACCGTTATATCCTGTGCCACAATTTTAAGTAAATATTCAATTTTCCTAGCATCAAACAGTTCATTATCTGCCAAATCATAGAGTTCAGCATGCCCATCAGCATATACTACTAATTTAAATCCATCCGAAAAAATAAAGCCTTCGAATGCCTGTAATCGTTTTTCTTCTCCTAGCAATTTATATAGTTTCTTAAAATCCGGATTATATATTTCAGAGCGGCCAATCTTTATATATGTATTATCCAATGGATTATATTCCCTATTTTCCAACAAGGAAATCACCACATCATTTATTGACATAATTGAATGAAGCTTTTTACAAGTACCATTTTTTCTTGTCTTATTTTTTATAAAAAATGGAATACGCAGCCATTCTTCCCCACACTGTAGGTATTCCTTCTTAATATCAGATAAGGTACTATACTTATCCATCAACAAATTTCCATGATCAGCATAAAAAACTACATTACAATTTACTCTTTCCAAAAATGGAGCCATTACATCATCCAGATAACGCAAAGCATCATCATGTTGTTGTACATAATCTGTCCTTAACTTCCCCCCCTTTACTGGTAACAAATCAAACAACAAGGCTGTCCCTTCTGCAATTAACGGAGCTTGAGTATAGGGGTTCAAAAAAGCAAAATGTGTTTCATACATGCCGTGAATATAAAACAACCCATTGTCTACATTTTGCGCATCGATAATAAAATCCCAAAGCATCTGACTGATGGTTTTGGGTACCTCAGAATAATGAATTTTCTCCTGTTCAACATAATGTGCGCCATCTGAATAAAAATAAATGTCCCGCTGCTGTTCTAACGCCTTTTTTACAAAGCGGCAATTAACACCATCAACATAATTATACTCATAGTATTTTGTATTCATATCCGTATTTTCACTGTATGCCGGCACAAGGCTCTCATAAGTCGAAGTTGAATACGAATAGGTATTGCTATAATTTATCCAATTATCCTTAAAACATTTATATATTTGGGGTAATAATATAGCATTAACATCTTGACCTCTAAGGCCATCCAAACACAGCATCAGTACATTATTTTCGTTTATATTGTATATATACTCTAATTCCAACGCATATATTTTTTCTAAATCAGTAGCCATCTGCTCATACTGTGACTTCGACGTAAAATCAAATGCCTCCCTGCAATATCTTATGGCTGATTTAAAATCCTTTATATGTATATACTTATTAATTATCTTAAAATATGTTTCATTTTTTTTATCACTATTCAACAATTCACATTGCAACTGGTTCAGATAATGATAATTATGATAAGGATGAATACCATAATAATAGTTAGAGTGCAAAACTATCCCATGATTTCGAAGTTTGTCATATATATTTAGCACCTTAACTTCCGGATGCTCCTCCTCCAGTTCCTTTACTATTTGTGACATATAATTGTAAGACGATACTACAATAGCATCTACATGTTCTGCCTTAATATCATCTTTGGTTATTATTTTATATCCACTGCCCCCCCCCTGAGCATAATTATCTATGATAATTTTAACCTTTCTTAATTCAAACACGAAATCAGATAGCAAATTTTTTGTATGTTTACCATTACAATAAATTGCAGGATTTTTTGCATCACAAAGAAATTTCTCTAATTCTTCGTGAATAATTCTACCTATACGTCCTGCTTCCAAGGGCTTTTCAAAATCATATTTATTGAGTAAATCATTATAATAATCTTCCAATTGCGTCATTAGAACATTACCCTTCCATTAACAAAATCCTCTAATCGCATAATTAACAACATCGGAGATTTTACATAAAATACAACTCACTTAAGCTTTAAAACATTTATAATTTATATCTGAGTGGCCAAATACCTCATAAAACATTCTTTATTATCTACGGCTTTTGTTGTTGGCCTGCCCAAGTCAGCACGGGATCCAATTGCGCAGGCTACCTCTATAAAACTAAGGATATTCCTTTGCTTTGCTGCATTTAGCTCCTTTTCCAAATCAGCAAAATTATAAACTTTTACAGCTGAATGATAGCCACAGGCCTTGGCTACACCTACCAAGTCTACTTTCGAAGCCACCGTTGGCATGCCCCCCACAGTTTCATGGGCACCGTTATTTATCACGATATGCACCAAATTAGCTGGGGCATTGGCACCAATCACAGCCATGGAGCCCATATGCATCAGGGCCGCCCCATCACCATCTATGCACCATATCTTCTGTTGTGGTTTATTAATGGCAACCCCCAGGGCAATACTGCTGGAATGTCCCATGGAACCAACAGTCAAGAAATCATATTTATGGCTCTGTCCATTAGTCTCCCGAATCTCAAAAAGCTCACGACTAGCTTTTCCTGTGGTGGAAATAATTGGATCCTCACCAGACACCTTAACAATATGCTTAATAATTTCCTCACGTCTCATGGTATTGTCATTGACGTATTTCACCTTGCCATCGTAGGAAAGCCCACTCTTGCCGATAACGAAGGCCACACTCTTGCCCTGAGACAGCACCTTCTGAAAATCCTTCATAGCCGCAGATACATCTTCCATTGTGGTATCCTGGCGAATAACAAAGGCTCTTATGTCCATATCTTCCAGCAGTTTTACTGTAACTTGCCCCTGATAAATATGCTGTGGCTCATCATGTATACCAGGCTCACCACGCCAACCCACCACAAAAATAACTGGAATGGCATACACTTTATCATTTAGTAAGGATGCAACGGGGTTAATAATATTGCCCTCACCGCTGTTTTGCATATAGACTACGGGAATCTTACCCGTTGCCAGATGATAGCCGGCCGCCAATGCTGTACAGTTACCCTCGTTGGCAGCAATAACATGATGCTTCTGATCAATGCCGTATTCCGCCATAAGATAATTGCATAAAGGCTTTAGCTGGGAATCCGGAACACCAGTATAAAAGTCTGCATTTAATATTTTAACAAACCGCTTAACATCCATTGTTTGCCAGCCTCCTGCACACTGCTTCCAATTCAGCTACAGTATCAATTTCTACAATCTGTGTATTATCTACCGGATGGACACGAAGCCTAAAATCCTTTATATGTCTATCCACCACTTCATCCCAGAACAGTTCTTCATAACCGGTCTTTCCGTATTCTTCCGTTATAGCATCATACAAAATTCTGGCATCCTTCTCCTTAAAATAGGCTATACCGGTCATATTATAGGCATCATCACCATGTTTCCCGACTCTGGTTATGATTCCCTGATCATCCAAATCAAACACCCAATCATCGGTATGTCCCTGAATCATTTTTCCATAATAACAAGATTCATTTAAATCTTCCTGAAATATGGAATCATCATGTACATACAAATCAGCCTCGCAAATAAAGCAATCTCCCTGTAGCAGATATTCTTTTGCAGCGTAAACCGATGAGATGTTATTTACTTTCTCATAGGCAGGATTATATACAATAACCAGATTATTATATTTATCTGCAAGGTAGCTAAACTGATTCCTCAAATATCCCGTAACAACAATAATTTTATCAACGCCCCGCTTTTCCAGACCGTCTATAATGGTTTCTATCATGGGCTTTCCCGCCACTTCAACCAGAGGCTTGGGAGTTTTACCCGTAATTGGACGCATGCGGGTTCCCATCCCCGATGCCATTAATATAGCAATCTCCATTGTGTCTCCTATAGTTCATCTATCAGTGTAATAATCTGCTTTATCGGCATAAGTCTGTCATCAACTTCCTTGGCCCGATGATAACGCAAAATATCCTCCGCTGTCCTTTTCATTGCCGGGAAGGCGCTACGAGTCAGCTGATTAGCATATATTACAATATTAACACCATGCTCTGCTAATTCTTCTTCAGTAATAGTATTAAAAGAAGATGGTACCACCACTATTGGGGTGGTTTTGTTGGTTTCACGGAATTTATCACAAAATTCAACGATTTCTGCGGGCTCTTGCTTCCGGCTATGAATCATTATTCCATCAGCTCCTGCCTCTACAAAGGCAGACGCACGCATCAGTGCATCTTCCATCCCCTCTTCCAAAATAAGACTTTCAATACGGGCAATTATCATAAAATCCTCAGTAAGTTGGGCTTCTTTGCCCGCTTTAATTTTTGCACAGAAGTTTTCTATTGAATCCTGCGTCTGTTTTACTTCCGTACCAAAAAGGGAATTTTTCTTCAACCCTTTTTTATCTTCTATAATGATTGCCGAAACTCCCATTTTCTCCAGTGACCGTACAGTATATACAAAATGCTCAGCCAAGCCCCCCGTATCTCCATCAAAAATTATAGGTTTTGTAGTAACCTCAGTAACATCATCTATGGTACGAAAACGGGATGTCATATCTACCAGCTCAATATCCGGTTTTCCCTTGGCTGTAGAATCACAAAGAGAGGATATCCACATTGCATCAAACTGATCAAATTCTCCATTATTTTCAATAACAGTTTTTTCCGCAATAAGACCTGTAATTCCAGAATGAACCTCTATGGCCTTTACCACAGGTCTTATTTCCAAGAGCTGTCTTAGACGCTTTCGTCTGTATTCCGGCATGGCCAGCTTTTCCCGCAATTGCCGGTCTATTTTACTTACCCTTGGATTAAAGGTATAGCCTACCTCTATCAGCTCACCGCCATACGCATCAAGGCATTTTAATACATTTTCCCTAATGGCAGATTCGGCTCCTTCCTTCCAGTTATCACCATGAACCACATAATCTGGCTTCAAACGTTTTATGACATCGTCATACATAATACTATCCTGAACGACGACGTCATCTACCCCATCAAGATTTTTATAAAGTTTTATTCTCTCTTCCAATGACTTGGTTGGAAAGCGATTATAGCGAATAAGGGCCGGGTCAGACAACGCACCAATTATCACCTTACCATGCTTATGAGCCTCTTTAATAATATTCAGATGTCCTTCATGAATAACATCTGTACAAAAGCATGTATAAACTGTCTTCATAGCCGAAACTCCTCATTTATATTTCACTGGGACTGCGACATCACATTTTTCCAATGCTTCCTTAAACACCACAAAGAAATCCTTTACATCCTTCTCATCTATAGCTCCCAATGCACACAATCGGAAAGTGTTTGTAGTGGAAATTTTGCCAGGATAAATAGTAAATCCACGCTCATAGCAATAATCATGAACCCTTTCAAAACTCCAATTTTCATCATCTGGGTAAATTGCCGAAGCCACCAGCCCAGCCCGCCATTCCGGCTTAATAACCTGCTTGAATCCTAGCTCATTCAAGCCATCATTTATAGCGTTATAAACTCTGGTATGCCTTGCCCATTTAGCATCTTCGCCTTCGGCCCAATATTCCTTCAACGCCTGCAGTGTGGCATAAATAGTCTGTACAGGTGGAGTAAAGTGCATCTCGCCTGTCCGCTCAAAGAAGTCATACTGCATGTATAGATTACAGTAATAACTTCTCTTAGGATATTTTTTACTATCCTCTATAATTGAGCGTTTTCCAACCACATAAGACAGCCCAGTAAACGCCTGTAAGCCTTTTTGAGCAGATGCCATACAAAAATCAATATTATCATCGTAAACATTAATAGGACGCATTGCGTAGGTTGAAGTAGTATCAACTACGAAAACAGCCCCATACTTATGTGCCAATGCACCTATCTCCCGAATAGGATTCAAAATACCAGTACCGGTCTCATTGTGGGTAGTATAAACAAGTGCAATATCTGAATTTTCTTTTAATGTTCCTTCCACAACTTTTAAATCCGGTAATTGATCAACGGGGAAATTAAGATTAATATGGGGCAAACCGTAATACTCACAGATTTTCACACCTCGAGAGCTATAGGCCCCATTATTAATTATCAATATTTTTTTGTCCGCTGGTAACAAGGAGTTAATGCATACATCCATGTTGATTGTTCCCGATCCGCAAAAAAGTACCGCTGTATACTCCTGTAAATCTCCATGAACCACCTTAACTAAATCTTCTCTCAGGCCTTTCATAAGTCCGCCAAATTCTTTTTCCCGTGGACAAATATCCGGTACCACCTGGGAATATTTAACTGTATCTGTTGTAGTTGATGGCCCTGGATTTAGAAGAATATTTCTTTTTGTTACGACCATTTTTATAAACGCTCCTTCACTTTTTCAAGGGCACTGCGTACAGCATTTAACCATGCATAACCATACCTCATATCTGGTTCAAGATGTGAACCTTCAGCCCATTCATTCCAAGAACTAATAAAAACGAAATCATCCTCAACATCGTGAATTGTTTTACTTTCAGTTATCAAATCAACAAGCCAATCTCTGAGTTTCTCTGGTGTTATTCCCCAAATAATCCTTGCACCAATTTTACCCTTTCGTGCAGTATTATCCCAGTTAGTACATGCACAACGATAATACTTCTTTGAAATATGCTTAGAAAAATACTTTTTTTCTTCAAAATAATCTCGTGTATCACGTATTGTCCCCTTAAAATGGGGATTAATATAGCCTTTGGGATATAAACTTTTTAATAAATTTGACTGGCACATATAGTTCGGTTGATATTCAACTAATGCATCTCCTCCCCAATCATGTACATCATCATCAAAATCGTTTGAACCTGTTGTAATAATGATATATATCCCTTGCACTCCTTTGACTAAAGCTTTTTTCCTCAACTTGTCGGTAAAGTCTCTAAACTCTGTTTTTTTAAATACATTACAATTATAAACAGATAATACAGGCATACCATTAACCTTAATATATCTCTCATCTTGAAAATATGGGATTAGTTCATCAAGAAATGCATCAATATCTTGGGGCAATTCTTGTTTAATAAATGAGTCCGAATAATTCTTACCACTGAAACCGTCATCCCATGTCATCCCCCAATCTTCAGTTGCCCAATTAATAAAATAATTAATATCAATATCTTTGTTTTCGCGAAGTAATTTTATGGGAGTATCTAACATTTTTGTACGTTCATTAAACCAATAATAATGTATAGCAAAGCCATAAATGCCATAGAATCTTGCAAGCTCTGCTTGTCTTTTTATTGTCCTGTAATTTGATAAATCATAATACCCCATATGAGATGGAATGTGGGGTTGATAGTGACCACAAAACTGCGGCATCGTTTTGGATGAATTGGTCCATTCTGTAAAACCCACACCATGAAAGCGGTTATTGTATTCTGTTACATGATACTGCGGTAAATACCATGCTATAACCTTGGTATCTTCATGCATCCTTTGATAGCCTACATCAGCAATCTCAACATATTCTTTTTTTTCACTATATTGTAATTCATCAATATATGAAATATACTCCTCCAAATCCTTCTTATCAAAAACTTTTTCATACATATCAATAATCAAAATGTCGGTACTCAGCATTATATTATTCAGCCTATTAACAATTGCTTTGTGATTCCATTTAGCTGCAACCAATATTACATTTATAATGTCTTTATAATCTTCCAATATTCCAACACGTTGACTACAAAATTCCAGCCCAATCATCGGACTACTATCTTGATCCAAGAATATTACAACATTATCTGATACCCCTTTTTTTACTAAATAATTATATACGCTTTTTGCACCATTACCAGTACCATATATCGCTATCTTTTTAGCAGCAAGCGCAAACTCGTTCCCAAGCCTACTAAATATTGCATCAAAGTGTTCTTCCTCATCATGTAAATATTCCATTTTTAGCCCCAATCAAACCCCAAATATTACTAATAAACATCACTGAATATTATTCACAGTAACGTTACTTTTTTATCAAAATACAACTTTCTCGAATAAAAGATATCATATCAATATCATTACTAATTTTGTATATGTATTTCTCTAAACACCCAATGGGGTACAACTCACGAGAAATATCTAATACCTCACCACTAACAACTACTTTTTGAATAGCTAACAAAAAATCATAAGTACTTACTGAAGCATCTCCGTATCCCCAATCCTTTATTGCTCGGAAAGAAGTATGTATATCCTCTATAATATATATACCACCATTATTAAGAGTTTCCCACAAAACCAGCAACGCTTTCAATTGGTGGCTCCAAAAATGGGATGCATCATCGATTATTATTTGAGGTTTAAGTCCACATAATTTAGCAAGTTCTTTCTCATCTCCAACATTTAAAATCTTAATTTTTATTCTTTCGGTCTCATTCTTTTTGCATTCTTTGTTAATATCCACACCAGTAACATTAGCATTAACAAAGTATTCTTCCAGCATTTTTACGCTACCACCTAAGTCAACACCTAGCTCTAAAACATTAATATACTCGTACCTATACTTGTCAAAAAAGAATTCATACTTTGCCAACATATCATCAGGTTTACGCGCCAGCTTTTTTCCGCCTATTGTTTTTAGACTTGCCATGTTGGAAAAAAAAGTACTTTTCATACTTCTGGGAACGTAAACAGATTCATCAATGAACCGATGGCTACATCTCCTTGCTAATTTGTAAAATATTCTGCCTTTAAATCCATTCGATCTCAAACAATCCGTAATATCATTCCAATACATTTCCATCGAAGACATGATAATTCCATCACTAGCAGATAAAAAGACTTCATCGGGAAATTCATATACTTTAATACCTTGTATGTACTCGCTAGATTTGTATCCCTTACTGCAAAGCACCCCCTTGACATCATATCCCAGTTCTTCCATGATTCTAGCTACATTATCAAAGCCATTTCCATTTCCCCAAATAAAAACAGCATCACACGCTTCTACAAATGAATCGAGTTCATTTTTATTACTTATTAACACATCGTATTTCCCCACCAACTTAATCCTCCTCGCTACCAACAAGCTAGTATTTTTCTTAATTATTCCCTAATTTGAAATCATGAGTAAAGATATCCATTCTGGTCAGCACCCTATCAGACAAGATTTTTGTAAGTGCAAATCTCAATTCATCCAAATAATCTATTTCCATTCTGCGAGCCTGTGCCATAATCTGTTGAAAGGCTAAATACAAACCTTTTAGCTCGTCTAGTGTATAATGATCTCTTCGTATCTCAGTAACTATATTACATATAGCACAAAGACTATTCTCATCAAGCTCAAAACCACTATCTTTTAATGATCTCCGTTGAAATTCAGCATATCGTCTCGCTCTTTTATCTCCATTTATTCTTCTCTGGACCTGAGTTACTTGTTCTTTATAAATTCTCTTTTTTATAAGGATTTCATCTATGCCCTTTATGGTTCCTATTTTAGAGGCATCCATGTAGAACTTCATATCATGAATACCATAGCAATTTTCGAGATATTGTATCTTATTTTTTAAGACAAACTCTCGTCTATACATAACCGTACAGTTTGTGAAACATTTTTTAAAAAATAGCTGGTATGCTTTAATTAATTTGGGATTTCTAATTGGTGGGCCACTGCACTTTAAATAACCGCCGTTTTCATCAATTTCAATATCTGCCCCACCTAAAACATCTATTTCCGGGTGATTTTCCAGATAATTAACCTGAATTTTAAACCTATCCTTTAATGCAACATCATCATCATCCAAGAGAGCAATATATTTACCACTGCTTTTTTCGATTCCTAAATTTGTGTTATATGCAATTCCCATATTTTTAGAATTTTGAATAAAATGGATTCTTTCATCATTAAATGTTTTAATAATCTCAACCGTTCTGTCCGTAGAACAATCGTCTATTACAAACAGTTCCCAGCAAGTATGTGTTTGGTCAATTATTGATTGTATAGCTTCTCCTATGAATTTCTCTCCATTATATGCTGGCATAATAACACTGACTTTTATTTCATCATAACACATTAAAAATATGACACCTCCCGTCCCCCAAAACTACTCATCAATATGAGGATTATTCCCGTATGCATATAAAACCAGTGTATCCAAGGTTACTAAGTTTTTCTTGTATTCCGCCACCAAACCTCTTTGACACAGCAATAACAACGGGTAAATCTCCTATATACCCCATTTCCTGTAATGTATTAACTTTAATCCCTCCAAAAAATTCTGGATTTCCCTCACGGGATTCCACCAATATATTACTTGGGCTTAGATGATATTTATTCAGACACTGCATAACTTCACTGGCTACTTTTCCGCACCCATATATCATAAATCTCTTTTGCTTTATTAAATATTCAATATCTTTCTTCTCTAATATTTCTTTCCCAGCATCATTGATATTATTAACAAGCGTATACATATAATCTACTGATGGAGTACTTTTTATATTATTGCCACTTACCTCTCCTGTGTATATAGCGCGTATATAGTGGAACCACAAAGTTTTTAGGTAGTTGCCAATAGCCTTATTTAACGCTTCGTCAGAATCATTATTAATCCAATAAGCATAAATTATAGATATAATAATAAACAAAGATTTAGCTCGTTCTTCCCTGAAAGATGTTGTTATCGTGTTATCACGCTTCCTATAAAAGTAAAGTTTTTCATTATACACTACAACACGCTTTGAGCACATACATCTTTTAAAATAAAAAAGCATGTCCTCATGTAATATTCCCTCATAAAACCTTAAGTTATTTTCATTTAGATAAACGCTTCTGTAAAGACAAGACCACGCAGTTGTACCTCTGCCAACAACAGACTGTGCTTTCTCGCGCTCAATAAAAACATCTTTTCCAGTTTTAATATCACTTTCCAGGACTTCACTTGTAAGAGCATTTTGTGGCTGCCAACCTGGATTATTACTAGCTGAAACCCATTCGCAATTAAAAAAGACCTCGTCTGCTTGTTGTTTTTCTGCACATTTCAAAGTTTTTTCTATTAGATTTTTTTCAATATAATCATCACTATCCACAAATAAAATATACTTCCCAGCAGCTACTTCAAGTCCCCTATTTCGCGCAGCAGAAGGTCCCATATTGTGAGGCTGATTTAATATAATCAATCTTTTATCCTTTTCTGCATATTCTTGAAGTATTTTTAACGAATTATCTGTAGATGAATCATTTATGCATATTATTTCCATGTTGTTATGTGATTGAGCAATAATGCTGTCCAAACATTCATGTAGATATGTCTCAACATTATATACCGGTACAATAACACTTACCTTTATCTCAGCACACATCTAATATATCTCCCATAATACTACTCCAAAGAAAGACTAACCAAACAAAATCAATACATCAACAGTTCAGCATGAAAAACACGGTATTTAGCAAGCAATTCTTCCCTATTTAAAAATCGTTTTGTTAACTCCCTGTGTTCACTTGAAACATAATAACGATTTACTCCAAGCTGAGTCACGAAAATATAATTATAGCCAAAGATAATATTCTCCCATTTCTCATGGCAAGGGGTATCGGTCCCTGGATAGGTGGACTCTATGCAAATTATCCAAGGTCTAAACATTGAAAAATCCGAACCCAGCAATACGTCTTTTTCAAAACCCTCCACATCTATTTTCAGGAAGTGGATTTCTTGACCATGCTTTATATATTTCCTACAAATCTCCTTCAATGTCAAAATATCTATCTCTACCCCAGTTGAAGAATCTGAACGATTCTCTGCTACTACAGTGCTAAGCCCTCCTCCCAAAGCACCTTGATAATAGAGACACTTTCTACCATTCTCTGCACCGACACCTGCACATATATTTATATCTCTTGGTCTTTCTCGATTTGAAAGGACTATAAGTTCTTCTATTGGGTCTATGTTTATCCCATGTCCCCCCCTGTCATACAAAAGCTTCGTAACCGAGTACATCCATGGATCATTACTACCAACATCTATGTAAAAAATCTCCTTTATATCATGAAGCACATTATAGATGACAATATCTTCCATATCGTTCTCTTGGCTGTAAGAAACAAGTGATTCTCTATCCGCTCCTGACCAAAGCTTGTGTGTATCAAAAACAGTAACGTTCTTAATCCCCATATCATGTAACTGTTTTGTTATGGCACCATGATACTTGCTTGAGCAAGTTAATAACACATGGTAACTCTTTCCCAACTTACAAAACGCATCCAGCCCCATCACAGGCACTC
Organism: Anaerovibrio sp. RM50; assembly: GCF_000622005.1. Lineage (GTDB taxonomy): Bacteria > Bacillota > Negativicutes > Selenomonadales > Selenomonadaceae > Anaerovibrio. The sequence continues at coordinate 226,127 of NZ_KK211383.1, forward strand.
CCATGACGCTGCTCCCCCATTTACTAGATTCATTGTCCAAAAAACAAAATACATTCTTCCCCTCTTTTCTAAAAAAACTAAGCGCTGCCTTGCCTATTTTTCCTGCACCAAATAATGCTATTTCTCCGCCCATTTTAAACATATCCTCCGATTAATAATTTATCCCTTGTCACCAATTTTATATAATGATTTCATGTATTGTTCTATCCGCTCCATAACAATATTGGGCGTTATAGATCTCATACATTCAGGTTCCTTCATATCCTTAGCACATAAAAATGCATTATCATATAGTCCATAACAACCGCTACAAGACGAAGATACTATGTTAATGTTTTCAGGATAAGCATATATATATTCTTGTGTAGGACCAAACAAAACAACACACTTTGTCCCCAGATTGGTTGCCAAATGAACCAATCCGCCCTCTATATCAATATGAAGCATTGCCCCTTTTAAAATAAACTTTAATTCTTCAATATCCGCTCCAAAAATATATCTATCTGCACCTGCGATTTTTTCTGTTGAATTATCCCCTACTTGTACCACCATACTGCTATTATAAGTATTCTTAAAGAGTGCTATAAACTCACTAAAATATTTTAATGGCCATTGTTTATTTGAGCTTTCCTTATATCCCTTACCCACAGCCCCATTTCCATAGTTTATTGTTATATAATTATCCAAGCTGTATTTTCTTAATATATCCTTTTTTGAATCATCAAGTGGAATTTCAACTTTGCCTTGTTCAACATTAAATACTCCAGTATATTTGTATAAAGAATAACAGCTCCACCCCATAAATCTGGCACGCCCATAGTGTATCCAATTCTGTGTCGATGGAAAATTACTCAACTTATATTTATTATGATTATTAATATGCTTCCTCATTAACTCCGCAAATTGATGATTGAATTTTTCTAAAACAGTAAAATCTATATAGTCTACCTCAATTAACCTAAATACTGATAAAGCAAGCGTATATTTCGTCTTATTCTCAAAATATAATCCACCACCATCATCTACGACACAATTAAGACTATGTTGATCACTGTATAAAGATGGTATAAATTTTAATCCACCTGGAGCATATATATCCACTAATACATCTGGCAACAAGCGTACCAGTTCAATATAAAACGCTTTTTTAATAATAGAATCTCCTAAACCTGGTCCATATTTTAATGCCACTGAAACAGAAGATTTTTTATAAGCATATTCTGCAGTATCTAAATTCCTTTCAGAAATGGTAAGATCAAGATTTACATTTCTAATTCCTTGATAAATAATTTTCTCTTTTTTTATACCTTTTTTTACCAATCTATCAGTTAATTCATTTATATAATCTCCTCTTTTGAAGGCCAATATTACATAATCAAATTGTAATTCTTTAATATTTTCCGGAGAATAAACAGGCACAATAAATCTATCATATTTTTTATGGTTTTTATCAATAAAACCAACAACCATGGCATATTTTGTTATTATCATCTGCTTCAAATATTCCTGTCCTAAATCCCCAGCACCATATATGACAATCCTAGACTTATGTGGTACTTGTTCATACGGAAATAGATATTTGTATTCTGACAAATCATCATCCCCTCTGTAGCTACTAATCATTCACCTATATTGCATATAAAACAGTTTCCTCTGCATACGGCGAATAATGTCTTATATAAAACTTATAATCCGGATAATATGACAGTATCAATGCCGGAATATCAAATATATCACTTGGCAAATGATATACAGAAATAGCAAGTTTAGGATGCAACTCCGAAATAATTTTTTTAGCACCCTTTAACGCCTGATATTCGCCGCCCTCTATATCCATTTTTACAAACGTGGGGTTCTTATCAAATAATACCGAGTCTAATGATACTGTCTCTACCTCCATATCTCCTTCCCCAAGCTTTGAAGTACCATTCTGACATGTAACAAAAGATGCTATGCCATTCTTCTCTGAAACTGCTTTTGTTATCAAGGTCAGCTTTCCATCCTCAAATAAATCCGTCATTTTCTTCTTACATTTTTCAGTATTATGTGGGTCAGCTTCAAAGCAATATATATGCTTATAATTTCCTTTTGACCACTTTATAAAATTTCTAGATGATTCGCCGTTTAGACACCCAACATCAACAAAAATCTCATCATCCACATGTGGCAAAAAAGGCCCATCAAAATACTGTTGGTTACTTAACGTAATCAGTAATTCACCAACATTAACAATACGTTCTTCACTTATACCAAGAGAAACAAGCTGCTGCTTTATCTCCTCTTGGTACCATTTCACCGCTAAATAAACTGTAGCATCTTTTGGTAACTCTTTAGGTGGAATAATTTTTAATCCACCTATATTCCCACCCCACAGACTTTTCTTATTGTCTACAAAACCACACCATTCTTTATCGATTGTTTCAAATAACCTCTTGCCATGAATGCCGCATCCAAAAATATATGCATTTTTTTTGCTACTTTTTTCTATGTATTGGCGCGCAGGATTTCTTCTAACATACTCGTTGAAAAAACCTACTTCGCCTGTCATAGAATATAAACTACGAAGCCTAAATATTTCCCTTGACTCGTCATCTTGCAAGTGACTATAAATATCAGCAATTGTTTTATAAAGTCCTAAAGACATTCCTCTTTCCTCCTGAAACACCACGCTATATCACTTTTCCCGTTTCATTTGTACTCCAGCAACCACTTCATAATGGTTATCTGTGCCTAGACCGTAGCAAACATTACACATACTAATATATTGATTATCTATATCTCCAAGACAATAGCGCATAATTCTCAACTTATCTCTTTCTAAACTGCCCTCCGACTTTGAAAGATCAATATAATCACCTTCACTAAAATTCCACAATTTACCTCTGGCCGCACCAAGAAGAGCACCACAATAATATAACCTTCCATCCCCAACAATATGGCACCCTATCGAACAAGTTAACATATGTCTCCTAGCATCTTCAGGATTTTTAGCAATAGGCTTTATTGCCGCTGGAAACACCAATGAACGCCATGTATCATGTATCCCCATTGACCAATCCACGCCTGATTTCTCCAATGTTTCTTTCACTTCTGCAAGTTTTTGATGATAAGGTACCTGCTTTGTATAATCACTTACACGTATTTTTGTATTGCTTTTTTTGCACGCATCAAGTAATTTCTTTGATGGCACCAATGTACCATTTGTTATAATCTGTATGCAGCCTATGCGATCATGAAATTCATTATAAACATTCATAATCATTTCAGGAAGGCTCTTGTTTAGTAATGGTTCTCCACCAAATATGAAATAACTTGCTAAATAGTCAACGCGCTGAAAAAGCAATTTCAGGTCCCGCATTAACTCATTCGTTGTAGTTTCATAATGTTCTTTATAATATGGCATAAAAACGTTACAATGCTCACAGTTAAGTGTACACTTAGAAGTTATAGCAGATGACATATCGGACAAAACGACTTCACCACGATATTTCCAATACCATTCCGTCATGAAATTCTCCAAGCGGCAATAATCTTCATACTCTTTGAGCCCTAAAGATTGCAAATCTTTTTTTATACTTGCATAAGCCAAAGAACTTGTGCAGATAATGACTTTATATAATTTTATCTCTTTACTTGCCTGCTGCAGATTATGAATGCCAATTCCCTGATATTCCCCACCTGCTGCATACCTCGGATCATTATCCACTATACACTTTACAGAAAAATCTTTTATTAACTTGTCAATATTTCTCTGAGCTACCTTACCGAAACCATATACCACTATTTCCCGCAAATCTAGCCAAGAATCAGATAATCTATTCAAAACTTCATTACTCATGCAAACTACTTCCCCCTTAAACTCACCACAATAAGTTTTGTTACTATGCAACAAAAAAATCATCTATGCATCCATAAATTCCGACTCTATTTCTTCAATAGTAGGCATACTTCCCTTGAACTCCTCCGGAATAAGTTTTGATAGTTCATAACTTGATACTCCCAGAGGTTGACTGCTGGATTCCAAAGCATACTGAGCTTCTACCTTGTCCAAGTCCTTGCATATTAGAAGTCCTATAGTAGGATTATCCTCTTCAGTTTTAAGCTGATGGTTCACAGCCACCACATATGTTCCTAACTGCCCTGCATAAGAAGAGTCGAATTTCCCCGTCTTTACTTCCAGTACGACGTAACAATGCCTTTTTGTATTATAGAACAACATATCTATAAACTTTTCCGTCTCGCCTACTTCGATTCGTACTTCCCGTCCCATATATGCAAAGCCTGTACCCAGTTCTATCAGGAATTTACCAACCTTATCTATCAATGCATCTTTAAGCTCTTTTTCATTATATCTTTCCTGCAATGTCAAAAAATCGAAATTATAAGGATCTTTTGTTATCTCCTGTGCCAAGTCACTTTGCTCTGCTGGTAATGTTAATGAAAAATTTGACATTGCCTTTCCTTGGCGTTCATAAAAATCTGTACTCAAAAAATTTAGTAAAACTGATCTTGACCAATTGTTCTCTATCGTCTTACGAACATAAAACAGTGCCTTATCTGTGTCCCCTTTGCACTTTCCCAAGATTTGTACATGATGTCCCCATGGAATACGGAAAATTATTTCCATCTCAAAATCGTCAACAAGTTGTTGACGATTTAACGCAGTTGGATAAAGCTCATAAAAATATCGCATATACTTAAGATTCGTAGGAGAAAATGACTTCACATCAGGAAATAAATTCTTTAAATCTCCACTTACAGTATTGTAAAAGTCACTACCATACCCATTCTTCTGGCTTAACTGAACAATATCTCTTCCTACTGACCAATAAAATTGCAACATTTCACTATTGACTTTTACCGCAGCCCTAATTTGACTTGCTTTAAACAGCTTTGAAACATCTGTAATCCAATTCTTATATTCATTATCTATTTTCAATAAATTACTCATTGCAAAATTATACTTCCCCATATTTCTGCCAATTATTGGCAATAGTCACCGCAGCATATATAGCATCCAGCATACTCTCTTCATTGGCCCGCCCCTCGCCGGCCTTGCCATAGGCAGTGCCATGGTCAACGGATGTACGGATAACTGGCAAACCTATAGTGCAGTTAATACCACTCATGGAGGTGTACTGCTTGGTAACTGGGTTCATGGCAAATCCGCATAGTTTAAGAGGAATATGGCCCTGATCGTGGTACATTACGACCACCACATCCGACTCGCCGCCCATGCTTTTTACAAATACTGTATCCGGCGGAACTGGTCCAGTTACGTCATAGCCTTGCTCTCTGGCTTCATTAATAGCCGGGATTATTTCGTCAGCCTCTTCATGTCCAAATAATCCATCCTCGGAACAATGAGGATTCAGCCCAGCCACGGCAATGCGGGGATTTTCAAAGCCCAACAGCTTCATTCCCTTATCAGCTAGCTTAATTACCTCTACCACCCGGTCTTTCTTTACCCGTTCACATGCTTCCTTCAATGAAACATGAGTAGATACATGAATGACACAAAGCTTTCGGTCACTACGAATGCCGCTGGCCAAAAGCATAGCATATTTGGGAGTATTGGTGTACTCGGCAAAAATTTCTGTATGGCCACTGTATTTGTGTCCCCCCATGTGGAGAGATTCCTTATTTATAGGAGCCGTAGCTACAGCATCCACCTGTCTTGCCTTCGCCAGTTCAATTCCTTTGATAATGTACTGGAAAGAGGCATCCCCACAAAGAGCAGAGTTTTTCTTGTATTCCCAGCCATTTGGTTCCAGAAGGCCCAAATTTATAAAGTCAATTGTCCCAAGTAAGCCTTTAGCTTCCTTGGGTTCTTTTATTTCATTTAGTTCCAAATTCAAATTGCAAAAATCCAAGGCATCTTCAAGAGCAGCTCTGTCACCAATGACTATAGGGATACATTGACGATACACTTCTTCCCGCGTCAGTGACTTAACTATGACTTCTGCACCTATTCCGGCTGGATCACCCATGGTAATAGCTACTTTTTTACGGTCACCAAGCATGATACGCTCTCTAATTTCCGTGGTAGAAATACCCTTGGTATATGGAACATAAACTACATCCACGCCAACCTGGGCCAGTTCCTTTTCAAATTTATTCCAACGCTCAGTTCCCTTCCAGTCATCACCAATGAAAATAACATCAAAGTGATACTTTTCCCACAGCTTCATCTTATCCCGAAAACGGGTTATTATGGCTTCATCCACATCAGCAACTGCTTCGAGAATACGACGGCGACCATCCTCATTTATAATTGGTCGGCGATGCTTATAGCTCTCCACCACATCATCACCATGTACGCCAACAATTAGGTGCTCACATTGACTTTTGGCAGTCTCTATCATATTCAAGTGGCCTGTGTGAAAAAGGTCATAAACGCCATCGGTGTAACCTACTTTATATTTCTTTGCCATTTTCTGCCATTCCCTCCTGCTCTGACAATAATGTCAATTTGGAAATAGGATGAATTTTACGTTTATTTTCCGGCGGCAACTCCATGTAGTTGCCATACTTTACTGTCAAATAACCGTCATAGTCTGCCGCCCCAGGTAATTTCAATTTATCAAATTCATATTCAGCCAAATCATCATACCAGCGACGCTCATAGCCGAAGAAGCCTTCCCCCTTCGGAGTAGGGAATGTAAGTATCCGAACCAGTTCAGTTTGGCCATATTGACGACATTGATCAATAAAACTACTAAAGCTGGCTACCAAGTACTCCATGGGAACTAAATCCATCAAGCGAAAGCAGAGCCGTTGCCACCAGTGCTTGGCGGTGTCCTTGCCAATTCTGGACCAAAAAAACTTTCTGTAAATATAGCACCGCAAAAAGTGCCATTGTCTGGCGAAAGCACCATCAGGCACATTGTCAAATGGCATCAGATCAATGGATATTCCCATACCGTAGGGCATCTTTTCCTGATTAAGGCGAATGAACTCTGTGCCACACCGCCGCAGCTTACCATATCCCCAGCGATAGCCATTTGTATCCCGTAAATCCTGTATATAATACTTTTCAGGATCAAGTTCTGTTCTACATGCTTCCCGAAACTTCTCGTATTCTTCCCTCAAAAATCCAATATCCGCATCGTCATCCCAAGGAATATAGCCTTTATGCCGAATAGCTCCCAGCATTGTACCGCCAACCATGTTGTATCGAATATTGCATTTTTTACATATTCTATCTACTTCAGCAATCAATTCCATCTGTGTTTCCTGCAATCTTTTCAGTTCTGCCGGCGACATATGGTATGCCTGCTGTTCCATCACGATAAACCCTCACAATCACCAAATAATAAACTATTCCCCATAATATCTATCGAAAGGCTCCGCCTTAATATAAAGCTATAAATGCCTTGCCTTATACAATTCTATCATTCCCCAGCGTAATCCTGCAAAAACAAGATATTTCTTTCCAGCTGCGCCAAATTTTGGGCAAAAGAAAACTGCTGCACGCCTCTCGTGCAGCAGTATCACCACTCAATATAACCAAGTTCCCTCTACTTTCTGTATTTAACCGCCATGTTACTCGTCATTTCACTGACGCTAAAACACCAAACCGTCGCTGTTATACATAGTATAACAGCGACGGTGCAACATGAAAAGCATTTTCTTTTAATTTAGACTATTCCTTTATCTCCCAATAACCGCCACGAGCAGCACCATGCCTTATGAGGATACCTTGCTCACGTAAAACTTTTATATTCTTTTCAACCGCTCTTGATGTAATATTAAGCTTTTTAGCTATAGATATTGCTGAATTAGTTCCATCTACTTTTATTAGTGTAAGTATCTCTTTTTGAGTATCATTTAATGATTTTTCTCCGAACTTCTCCGAACTTCTCCGAACTTTATCCGAATTTTCTACAACATTATTACCTTCATAGTAGTTCAAATTATATAACGTAAGCAAGAAATCCTTATTATCCGCCACAAATTTCGGCATCAAATCTTCCCGTGAATTTTCCTGAAAATCATAGTCTTCAAGAATTTTCTTAAATCCACTGCCGCGGCGTTCCATAAGCTTTAGTCTACTAAATATATCCGCAAGAACCGGGTTACGTCTTTTTGAAGATATGTTTCTTAAATCTTTCCCTTCTAACGATGATCCGTCCACCATCCCACCAGGGGAATAAATCTCCAACCTGTCATCAAACATGTCAATATGGACTTCACTGCCAATTATCAAATAATCCCTATGGATAAGCGCATTAACAATTCCCTCTGTAATGGCACGTTCAGGATAATCAGGATATTCAATTCTTCTTGTAGCGGCTTTTCTCCATGCTTTCCTATTATTACGCATAATAAACTTAAGGCCATCCTGAAACAACGAAACAAGACCTCCTGAATATTCTTCATCATCCAAAGCATCCATGAGGCCAGATGCTTTTGTAAGTCCATTCCATCTTGTACAAAATACCCTGGAATGTCTAATCGGCGACTCATCTGCAAGCAGTGCTCCTGCGTTAGTAAGTTTCCCATTGCCATCAATAATTCCAAAGGACTCATAATCCGTGTTCTCAAAAGATTTGCCAGTTCTCTGCTTATATACAGAACGAAGCTTGGTAAAAGCCATATCTTCAAACTTATATTGTGACGGAAGGCTATCGTAACTCTGACCACTACCTCGTATCACTAATTCGCGTAGCTGCATTGGATTTGCTGGAACACTTTCATTGCCAATCCTCACAAAAGCTATTAACTGTCCTTCACCCGAATAATAATATGGAGTTTCATCACCAATCATTACTTCTACTACAAGAATTTCTTTCTCATCTATTACCTGAAATTCCAGCTTTATTTTGGGAATAGGATTCATGCGAGTTTTGATTATCTCACTAATAATCTCAGCATCTTTTCTGGCATCTTCCAAGCCTACTATTTCTTCATCATCCGCAATGCCAAATATGAGCTTCCCGCCGAAAGAATTAGCAAAAGCACTGACGCTCTTCAACCAACTTTTGGGCTTCTTAACTTCAAGTATCTGCTTTTTATCATATTCACTTGTCTCGCCGATCACTTCTCTTAATTGCATGATAACTACTTACCTCTCAGATTCAATAATATGTAATATTGTTACTGTCATACTACTGTACATGTTATTTTTCTCTATATGCTTGTTTGACTGCGTATTCGCTTGTCCGCTCGTTACCATAAATACAATTCTATCATCCTCCAGCGTAATCCTGCAAAAACATGATATTTCTTTTGGGCTGCGCCAAATTTGGGCAAAAGAAAACTGCTGCACATTTGTACAGCAGTTCTATAGCAATTCTTTTGTTTAACCATAAAAGATATCATTTTATAAATCTCAGTAAAAAATCTGCAATACCTATTATAGTAAATCCATTTTCATCGTATGTCTCGCTAATCGGCTTATTTATAACCAAGACCTTCTTAATCTGATCATTCAATTTTAAATATGGCCTTATTTCCCGGTCTCTGGTATCCGCATTAGAAATATCCGCAGTAACTTGAATGTAATATGCCCTGCGCCCCTTGGTGGCATAGAAGTCCACTTCATTGTTCTTCCTTATTGATTTATGATTTGCATCTTTTTCTACGGTATCAAACGCCCCTACATTTACAGAATAACCATGGTAACATAGTTCATTGTAAACAATGTTCTCAAGCATCTGTCCTTCATCTGGAAATGCAAAGTTTAATCTGGCATTACGCAGGCCAGTGTCACAAAAATAATACTTTCTTAAGGCTCCGATCTCTTTTCTTCCCTTCAAATCATATCTTTTTGCTTCTCTTATCAAAAATGCATCTTTGAAATAGCCTATATATTTTTCTACTGTAGCCTTATCTATTTTTTCATGCCTAACACTGGCAAATGTATTGGCAATTTTTTCAGCATTTAACAACGAACCTGTGGATGAACTTATAATATTGCACAATTCATCCAAGGCCTCTCCCTTATTCAGCTGGTTTCTCTCAACAATATCGCTGAAATATGTTGTAAAAAACAAGTTCTTTAAGTATTCTTTTCGTTCGTCTTCTATCTTCAATACAGCCAACGGCATACCGCCAAACTGCATGTAAGCATATATTGAATCTGTTGGCGAACCTCCTATGTAGCCATGATATTCCTCAAAAGATAAAGGGGACAAGTTTATATTAGTGGCCTTATCTCTAAACTCGGTGACAATATCAGAGGACAACATCTTTGAATTAGAACCTGTCACATAAAGGTCGATATTCTTTTCCCGTGAAAGTCCTAATACCACATCTACAAATGAAATAGTTTCCGAATCCTTAGCACCAGCAAGAACATGCACGCCACCAGTAAGATTAGGATTAACAATTGAGTAAACTTTCTGTATTTCATCAATAAAAACATAATAAGTATCTCTATCGGCACACTTTGCCCTAATATACGTTCCTAATTCCAAGGGATCACGATATCTGGCATTTTGGTCGTCATCAAGTTCTAATATAATTATTCTATTTTCAGGCACATTTTTAGATAGAAGATATTCCCTGAATATTTCTTTTAAAAGAAATGATTTTCCGCAACGCCTTATACCAGTTATTACCTTTGGGAAGCCGTTATTTTGTGAATTAATTAGTTGATTTAGATATTTGTCTCTCTTTATCATACAATCTCCTAAAATGTAGAATTCTACAGTTTTGCTGATTATATTTTATCATTATATCCTACATTAATTCAATAAAAATGTAGAAATCTACAGTTTTTGTGGTTTTCATGAAAAATTCTATCACCCTCCAGCGTAATCCTGCAAAAACAAGATATTTCTTTTGGGCTGCGCCAAATTTTGGGCAAAAATAAAACTGCCGCACATCGTGCAGCAGCTATCAGATTACCAATTATTAATATCCAGTTTTTCTGGGTAACTGCACAAAAAGCCTGCCAATAAACTGAAAGAACTTCTGTCAGATATCCTGTTTTTGCATAAAGACATCAGCTGCAAGTCCCGCCAATAATCCTCCCCCTGATTATTATCAACCACCAACAGCCTGTCCGAAATGTTTAGCAAACCCAATTCTTCCGCATGTTTCTCACACCAGGGAATATCATCTGAAAAAAGCAGGTACAAGGAAACTTCATGTGCCCGATCAAAAACACCTATCGTTTGCTTATAATACTCAGGTGCAACTGCCCAGCCCAAAGTAGCCATATCACCACGGCGAATATGAATTGCAGTTGGCTCACTGGCCATATTTATTCGTTCCTGCACCTGGCTATTACATATATCATCAAGAGGCGGGAACACTAAATCATTCTTTATGTCCTTTGTAATTTGATTATAAAAGCTATCCGTAAGCCAATACCCATGCCAATAGATATTTTCATTTATACCAACCTCCAGATTATCTCCCGTGGCAAAATCTTTTATGTCTCCACTAAAATTAATATTTGTAATCCCCTTTTCCCTTATCGCTCTCAAGGGAAGTCCATTCATTCTGAGCTGTTCAGGAATATCTAGGCCCTGCTGCCGCATATTAACCATATGCTCCCAAACATCAGGTGTGAACAATCGGCTTAAAAAGGGCAGATCCAAACCAAAAATACGCTCTAACTCGTAGCCATGATGCGGCACATCATTCCCCCAAAATTTGCCATCATCTATAACAATATTTACCTGAGGCAATAATTTACTATACCACCGATAAAAAATATACTGAAACAGTTGATTTCCCAATCCACCGTTCATGTAGATTATATGCACCAATAATCATTCCTCTCACATCCCAAAATACACAGGGCACGTGTCACCTAATTAATTCCGACCTATCAATACCTTCCTATTATTTTCGAATCACTAAAATCAGCAGCTTTCTTTTCCGGCAAAGTCAACAAATAGCCATCCACAAAGTCACTACCTTCCTTTAGCCCAATACCCTCAAACATTTTTTTCAAAACATTGAAGTGTTTACTAATCACTATAAGAATTCTCTTATCGGCCGGCAAAGAGAAAAAGACGTCAAAAATATTACCGCACTGTAAGTTAGTGGTCTCATCTTCACCGCTATCATAAAAGGTGCCAGATAGAAATGTTTCCACTTTGGAAGCCAACGTAGGGCTTCCAAATATTAATCTTTCAGGCTTTCTTAGCAACAACTTTAACAAATCAGCTCCATCAGCTAACTCCCGACAATTTTGGGCCAATTCAGACAAACTCCGCATTGAAGCAAATTCATTTTGCCAAGGAGTCTTGCATAAATAATGCCAAAAAAGGGTATCAAAGGTATCCTTGGTATCAAGTCTTAGTGCCCCTCCTGCATAATGAATAATAGCCTCACCGTTATACATATTCTGCAAACGGGCAAGATTTACCAATAAATTATACTCTATCGGCAAAAATAGGCATGATTTAGCACAAATACAGTTCAGAAAATCCTGATCAGGATATTCCAGATAAGCTTCATCCTGCAATAAAAAAGCAATCACATCGTCAGTTATATGTTGATGCTCCCTTAAAAATTTCATATCCATCAACATTACGCCGGAATTGAAGTATTTATCCTGCTGAACAAGCCCATTTTTAACCACTGGAGGTGCCAAATCTTGCGGCATCATGGCCATAACGCTATCAGGAACCGCAGCAACGATTGCATTCTCCATGTCCACATTCCACAACTTGGCAATATCCATGTGAACAATGGTATCCGCATCAAGATAAATAACCCGCTCTACATCAGAAGGCAAAAGTGCCCCCATTGCAAAACGGTAAAGCATTCCCTGGCCCCCTGGGGAATATATTTGCTCTAGTGGGGCTATAAAATCCCTAATTGATGGATTTAATAATATATTGTAAAAACGAATCTCCTGACCATAATGCTCTGTCAAAGCTATGAGCTTGCTTTTATTATCTTCAGTTAATGTATCATCATGTAAAATGTGTGCAACAATATGAGACTTGGTATTTTCATATAAAGAACATAGGGAAGTTCCAGCAAACTTGGTATAGTTTCCACTTATATCATTCAATGCGTAACACACATGAATTTCATTATTCATAATATCCTCTAAAAAAACTATTACAATACGCCATCAGCAATTTTTCTGCCATTATCAGGGCAATCAGTGATAATTATATCCACACCATATTCACAAAAACGCTTCATCTCTACCCGTGGATCAACAGTCCAAGTATTTACCTTTATGCCATGGGCGTGACATTTATCAATATATTCCTTGTCTATATGCTGGTAGTTCGGGTGAACCGCCTCTGCCTTCATCATTGTAGTATATCCAGGAACATCCACAAAATTCTGTCCCATCAAAAGGCCAATACGCGCCTCATGCACAGTCTCCTTCAACAGCTTAAGGCTATAATGATTAAATGAAGAATAAATAACCCTATCCTCCATTCCAAACTCCCTTACCAATGCTGCAGTCTTTTCCTCCAGCCCATCATAAAAGATAGCAGATGTCTTTAATTCTATGTTTAGCTCTTTACCCGTTGGAGCAAAAAACTCCAAGAACTCCCTTAAAGTAGGAATTTTCACATCACCATATTCCGGATGAGTCTTGGAAAAGGAAAACTCCCACAGTTCTTTTAGTGTAAAATCCTTCAGCCAACCAACGCCATCGCTGGTACGGTCAATTTTTTCATCATGGCAGATAACAATCTCCCCATCCCTTGTGAGCTGAACATCCAGTTCAACACCATCCGCCCCCATTGCAACGGCCTTTTCAAAGGCTGGCATAGTATTTTCAGGTGCATATTGCTTATCCCAGCCGGAAGCGCCCCTATGGGCATATATTTTTGTTTTACTCAATTACCTTGCCCTCCTCAATAGGTGTGGAAGAACGCCAGGCCAGGAATTTTTCCATAACCTCGGCGATAGCGATGGATTCAGCTCTTGTAAGCTTAAAGCCCCCCTTGGGATGGCCATTGATTGTGGAAACAAAATCACTAAGCTCATAGCGCAGCCCATCACCCAAATACTTGGTAAAGAACTTCTCATTTTGGTTAAAGTCCTCATAGCAAATTTCAAACTCCGTTGTCTTCCACCAAGGAGCCGGAACGAATATATAACCTCTGGTGCCGGAAATCAGCAAATGACCATCTGACTTTACCTTAATACCAGTCTTGGCTGTGGCCATACTGCTGCCATAATTAAAATATGCCTTGGCATAAAGGTCGATTCCATTTTCCGCCTTAAAACACTCAAAACGAACAGATTTGTAGTCCTTACCCAACAGCTTTATAATCGGCAGCAAAGTATAACTGCCAAATTCCGTAAAGCTGCCGCCATTTATGGGGTCAGTAAGCTCACGGGTATTCTTTTCCGTCATTATTCTGGTAAAGGCAGATTCCACATCACGAATTTCACCTATAACACCGCTCTGTATCATGGAAAGCAACCGAATAAACCCTGGGGTATAGGCAGTCTTTAAGGCTTCCATCAGAATAAGTCCCTTTTCTTCAGCTATTTTAAACAGTTCCTCCGCTTCAGCCTTATTTAAAGTTATAGGTTTTTCACATAAAACATGTTTGCCGTGAACCAGGGCATTCTTCGTATACTGATAATGAAATTGATGGGGCACACAGACATCCACCGCATCCACATGCTCATAGAATTCTTCCTCACTATCCGTGTAAAATTCACAATCCATTTCCTCAGCAAATTTTCTGGCACTTTCAATATGAGGATTGAATACTCCGGCAAACTCCATGCCACTTACATACTTGGCTTCCGGAATAAACCGCCGGGCAATACGGCCACTTCCAATGAGCCCCATACGAATAATTTTATTGTCGCTGAAACGCTTCATGGTACTGGAAACCCCCTTGGTCCGCTCCAGATACCGCACTTCGCAAAAATCCTTAAGATAATCAAATTTTCCGGTCCAATCTGAACCAAGGACAAAAATATCTACACCATACTTTTGTATATCCTCAACCTTTTGTCCCACATGGTCTTCCACTATCACTTCATCAGCAAAGCCTGTCTTCTTCACATTTTCAATACGGGTCATAAGGGAATCCACCACATTTAGCTTTCCTCTGGCCTCATCAAAGCTTTCGGTGGTAACCCCCACAATCAGATAATCCCCCAAGGCCTTTGCCCGTTGCAACAAACGATAGTGCCCCTCATGAAATAAATCATAAGTACCATATGTAATTACCTTAACCATAGCATCAACTCATTTCTCTACTTTGCCCTTATCTGTTCCATTACAAACTTGTATATCTTTTCTCCGGCTGTTCCATCAATATTTGCCGCAATGCTGGAATAGGCTGCCAGCTGCTGCTCTCTGTCAAACGGCTTACCATGTATTGTATCATTAAGTAAATCCTGCAAGGAATTAAAGGCATTCTCCATACAACCATACAAAAACCAGGCCGACATACGGTCATAGCCAATTTCCATCTGGAATTTACTTTCATCGTCAAAGGAAATCGATTCTTCCTCCCAAATATCATCATCCAAATTTACATGATACATCTTACGGGTAGGCCAATAAACAAACTTCAAATCCTTGCTGTTACATTCAAGACTTTCCCAAATAAAGCTGCCAATTCCCCACGTGTAAAGATAACCATTTGCCGCCTCAGTACTTGCCTCAAACGGCACATCCCACTTGGTTATTTCGCCAGTGGCCTTATTTAATTTCAAAAACTGATTGCCCCAATTCGGGACTATATATAGATAATCCTTGTTATAGGCCGGGGAACCAAGTGGCTGTATATCACATTCATAATGCAATCCCGGATGATAACAGGTAAATCCCTCAGGAAAATCGCAATATTTTTGTATGTTATTATTATTCGGGTCCCATTTCCAGATTTCCTGCCCCTGGGCAGCAAAGAGCCAAATATGCTCTCCATCAGGGAATAACACATTAAAACCACCCTGAGAACGCTTTGGCTCAAGCTCACGTACTTCAACAGAAAGAGTCTTGGGATCTATAATAAGTATTTTGGCACTGGTTATGGCCGAAATATACAACTTATCCTTGAAAACATAGGAACCGCCCGCCAGCCAAACATCGTTAAACTGCACGCTGGTTGTGCCCTTCAACCCCTCTATATATGAAACAGTATCATTATTGGTATCCAGACATACAAGGTCAGGATAACGCAACGGGAGCAAAAAAATCTTATCTCCCACCATACGTGAACCAGCAAACAGGCCCCCCTGATTTTCTTCTTCCCTCAATGGAATAGTTTTAATAATTTTGTGGTCCTGTATAACCAAGATATTCTGTATGCTTGAAGGGCACACATATACCTTATCATCCTTAACCCAAACTGTACTGTAATAACCACCATCCTGATCATCATGGAGACGGCAATATAATTCGTAGTTATAATCATGATTTGGTGAGTGAAGCAGGCAGTTGTTCCAGGTTATAATCCAATCCCCTATATAATGGGCAAATCCATTAACAGCCTTCCCCCGCCAATCCTCAGATCCCGGGAGCTCGTGTATCTGATTATCCAATGCAAAAATAGGCTTTCCCGCTACCCCAAACAGCGAAGTCACACTTGTACCAATATCGCCAATATACACGTCAGACCAGGCAATGGCCGTTTCAATAAGCGGTGTATCATCATAGATGCCAATATCGCGGCTAATAAAAAAGTTCAACAATTTCTCATATTCCGGAACTGCTGGCTGACGTATGGACTTTATAGTGGAGAAAAGCAAAGGATGGGGACGCCACAACAGGCAGGCATCTTTACGCTTAGCAAACATGTTAAATACATAGGCCATTTTTTGTAAAAAGGCCCCAGTATCTGCCATCAGTCCTCCCAAACTAGTATTGAAAAAATAAACCTTCTTCCCCCGCATCTTCTCCACCCACTCCTGAGGCGGTGCCGGTGGATTCTGACAATAATTAATCACTTTATCAAACTTAGGAGAGCCCAAAGGATAAATCTTGTGACGAATAGATTCGTCAAAAAAACCTATCAGGCGCTCCGCCTGAACAAAAATAGCCTCCACATTCTCATAGGCAGGAAGCATGGCCTGACTCTCGGCCATACCACCAGTGGTACTGTAATATGGAATATAATACAAATGCTTTGTGGCGTGTTTCAATTCCCGGGAACAATAATTACTGTCTATGGCCGCAACAAAATTGGCATCATCATATGGATTATGAATAAAAATTGCATCTGGCTGAAGCTCTTTAAGCCTCTCCAATGTATACTCATGCCAATCGAGAACCGGAACATAATCAGGGAACAAATCTGCTTCACAATGCTTTTCCCCAATCTCGCCATCAGAATTACGCTCATAATAAGGAATAGGCAACACATAGGCATTACAATTTTCTTTGTCTTCCACAGCTGCCTGCCACACGCTTTCCAAACTATCCCACATAGCTGCTTTGTATGGCAAGAAAAAGATTTCTTTTTTAATATGGACCTCATCCCGAAGATATTGCTGTACGCATTCTACTATCTCCTGACAAAGGCCCCGGCACTGGCCCAAATCATCAGAATCAAGCTGCTGCCAGTCAGTTTCCTCTATTATCTGCCCCAAGGAGCCAACCATATCATGGTACTGTTCATAACGTACAGCAGGCAGATCTTTCTCGCATTTGTCGTCAACACTCTGCAAAATATCCAGCACCATCTGGCGTTGTTCCCTATTTTGCCAGTCTATCTGCTGAAAAATCTGCAGCAAAGATGCAAGAAGCTCTATTAGTTCCTTTTGTACAGCCCGATCCATCATATACAACACGCCCTATCTAAGCTCTTAGCCGCTTTAATAACTCATCAGCCATATATTTCATTGCTTCATCATTTGGGTGCAGAGCCACACCGGCATGATTAACAATATATGGTTTACCGTCATCCCCATAGACAGTTGCCCCCATCCCCACACGATACTCGTTTCCTTGTATGGACTTAAGGGAAATATATTCAGCGGATACTAATGGGCATATTTTTTCCTTTATTTCGTCCAACAAATCATTTTTCCAAATATTTCCATAAACAAAAATACGTTTATCAGGGGAGGAGTTTTCACGGATGTAGCTCATCAATTCATAGAAATCATCGACCATCGCCTTCATATCCGTCAGTTCATTTGTATTTTCCCCCAGCTGGACAATTATAAATTCATACTTGCTAAAATCATATTTATCCAATAATTGCAAAGTTTCCTGACGGTCGTAGGATTGAATTTCCCAGATGGAAAACTGTGCTATTTCTGGCTCTATAGGAGTATCACCTCTAAAACCTTTTGCTATAAGATGCGCATAATCATTCTCTTTTCTTGAAGCGCCCATCCCCCATTCGCCATGCCAATAACTGCATTTTCCATGATAAGCTATTGAATTGCCAATAACCAAAAATTTTCTTGCTGCTTTTCCCGAAGTCAGCCCCCAAAAGTCGTTTATTTGCTGCTCCATCAGAAGATTAATATCATTCTTTTGCTGCCAGCATTTTGCCCATTCCACAGTCTTGGCGATAGCCTCGTCAATGTGCCACTTTGGCTGCCAATTTAATGCTGTCTTAAACTTCGAACAGTCCAGCTTCAGGAAATTCGCCTCATGGGGCCCTTCCACATGCACATCCTCCCAGGATGCTCCCTTGCCCCATTTTCTGCAAAACAGCGAAACAAGTGCGCCTGTGTTAACACAGTCACACTCATCAGGTCCCACATTATATGAATCCGCCAACTCCATGTTATCATATTGCATTTTAGCCAGAAGCAGGTATGCATATAAAGGCTCCAGCACATGCTGGTACGGTCTGGTGGAAAAAGAATTTCTCACCGAGATAGTTTCATCATTGTACATAGCCCGTACACAATCAGGAATAATGCGGTTTATCGAAAAATCACCGCCTCCAATAACATTGCCTGCCCGGGCAGTGGATATGGCTATTGCACGATTAGCAAAGAAGCTCTTTTTGTAGCTGGAGGTTACCAATTCAGAGCAGCTCTTGCTGTTGGAATAGGGGTCAAATCCGTTAAGGGGCTCATCCTCGCGATAGCCCCATGCCCATTCTTTATTCTCATAAACCTTGTCCGTGGTAATATTAACCACAGAACGCACACTTTCTGTCTGGCGAATACATTCCATCAGATTAACAGTGCCCATAACATTGGTGCTGTAGGTACCCACCGGGTCCTTATAGCTTAGAGTTACAATAGGCTGAGCCGCCAAATGAAATACAATCTCTGGCTGAAAATCCTGAAAGACCTTATGCAAGGTTTCCAAATCCCGCACATCGCCAACAACTGTCTTCACACGACCGCCAAAGTCCAGACTATCAAATACTCTTTTGCCTTCTTCTGTGGGAAAATCAATAGAATACCCCAGCACATCAGCCTCCAGCATTGAAAGAATTTTGCAGAGCCACATTCCCTTAAAACCAGTATGACCAGTTATTAATACCTTTTTATTTTTATAGAAATTATCCACTACGACACGACCTCCCATGAAAGATCCTAAAGCTCCAAGGATTCCACACAAACATAAAAGGATAAACTATCGATACCAGCTTCCTAAAGGAGTTCCGTAGGAAATACCAGAAATAAATTTTGCGGTAAAATTAATTTTAAAATTTCTTTTTCTTTCCATTCATAATTTTCAATCATTTCCGACAGGTGTAAATCTTGCGGTACACTTCGAAGCAACATTCCAGAAACACCTCCTGTCAAATTATACGGAGTATCCTTTATTGCATTCCAAATATCAATTCCAGAACGTGCCGAAAAAGAATCCGCCACAACATCCACCCCAGGGTAGTCACTGCTATTAGAATAAGTTAAGTTAATATTGAACTCCTTGTGAATACATAAAGCAGCAGCTTCTCTCTCCAAGCAATCCGGGATGAATTTTCTTCCAGGACTCACCAGCTTTACAAAGCCTTTAGGCGTTACATCATCATTTAACCCCACAATTGAAATTCTGCTGTCAAATGTTAAAAGAGCTTTCTTTACTTCTTCATCTATATCATCAGCAGCAATTATAACAAGCTCCCACTTCTGCAGGGTTTGATTTAGCAGACTGCCTACAGTATCCACAGCAGCATCAACATCCAGACTCAACGGCATAATAAAAGCCTTCTTCCATCCTCCTGCGGATATAGTTGTTGCAGAATATTTCATTACATTAGTCAACCAACCCACAGCATTTTTAGACATATACTGCCCCTGACTTCTATATGGAAAATGAGCTAATATGAAATCAAAAGATCTCGGGGAGGGCACTATGTGTTCCGCTCCATTATCTGCTTTTACTATTAATCCGTGCTGTCCCTGAATCAATCGTACATCTTGATTTCTGACAAAGCTCCCCCTAACCATAATCTTGGTCATAGCATTTTCGGTTTTTGATCGATTGCACAATCTATTTAGTAAAAATACATCTCTATCATGCTCTGTATCGACCAATTCATGCTCCATCCAATTTAAAGATATGACATCCTCTGTAATCTCTCCGATAATAGAACGGCAATCAGCACCATCCCTTGGAATTAAAAATTCATCTATATCAAAAGGCAAAATCCAATCAGCATCCAATTCATTGGCAGCTACTTTAACAAGATTAGTCATTACCTCAGCTTGAATATACTCAATTGAAGAAAATTGGTCAACAATTAATGATGGATATTCTGATTGTAATTCACCAAGTATTTTACCTGTTCAGATACAGCCTAAAAAAAAGAAGCAAAGGATTGATCCCCTAAACCATAAAATCAATAAAAAAGCACGTATCCAAAGGATACCTTACGCAAAGTTGATTTTCCGCCACTTCCTTAAACTGGTTGCGCATATCCAATGTGGCATTTGACCACTACAGATCTCAGTTCATTCATTTCGTTATAACCAAAGTACCATTTACATCCAACAAAGGAACCTTTGGTAATATGCATTTCATAGCTTTCTCATACTTATCAACAGCAACCTCTACACCCAAACATCTGCTGGTGTAATCATGTACAAAAATATACCCACCATGGACAAGACGTGGATAAAAGTATTTTAATCCTTCAAAAATAGAATCCTCTAAATCAACATCAAGTGACACAAAAACGAATTCATCTTCCAAGCCCTCCAGCGATTGAGGAAATACTCCTTTTTTAATAACAATGTTGTCTGGTTTAACCATCTTTTTTAAGACATTATCGACAGAAGTATCTTGGAATAAAGTATACAAATCATCATTTATATTTCCAACGGCCATTTCTCTTTTTGCTTCATCTACATCAAAACCTTGAAACGTGTCAAATAAATAGCACTTTCTGTCAGAAAATGCGTAATGTATATATTGAGCAAATTCACCGCGAAAAACGCCTAATTCCGCAACTGAACCGCTTAAATTCCGTTTTTTTATTTCTTTTACTACTAGTTCAAGAGATTTTAATCTTACGAAGTCATATTCTGAAATAGTGCTAAACAATTTTTTCTGTACATTTGAAAATGCATCAACGCAGTCATCTTGATCATCCGCACTCCACGATGTAGGTGGTGGAGGGGTAATCAGTTTACATTGTGATTGCAAACGTTGTGCTGCTTTATGCCCAATGATTTTCTCAACAAACGTATAATCCTTGTTTTTATCCTTCAGTAAAAAATTATGATGTAGGTATATGAGCTTGCTTATATCTATTCCTTCTCTTATGCATTCCTTTTCTATTTCTTCTGTTTCACATGGCGTAACCAAAATAGCATCATAATCCTTTTCTTTCATCTCGTGAGGACGATATACTTTTTTGTCCCTATATGTTCCTTTATTTGAATAGGTATCTATGTACCCTGCAACATGTGCTTCATCGATAAAATCATCAATATATGTAGCTGTAAATCTTCCTATCCCCCAAACATATACTTTACATAACATATTAAACCCAGTCTCCTTTAATGTTCCTTATAAAAATTTACATTATTATGTACTAAAAAATAAAAAAGAAATTCGTTTCCACAGTATCCTCTGTCATTTCCGCAAACGGAATTAATTCCCCATCATGTAATGTATAACAGGAATATCCCAATGATTTCATGTACTCAATTATCTCATTAGGATGATAAGCAAACCTTGCCGCATGTTTACGCAACATTTCACAATAAACGACAGGGTGGTATTTTTTAAGCACATCTGCCCCCCCCGATAGGACATTCTTTTCATTACCCTCCACATCTATTTTGATGAAGTTTACTCTGCCAATATTGTTTTCTTCTACATACTCATCCAAGGTTGTGACCTTACATTCAACCTTATCCATTTTCTTAACCCCGGTGTAATGACCGTCCACGCTTTCCTGCATATAGAAATCATCCATATTAGGCTGCATGGAAGCAGCCTCATTCTCTCCTGGTAAGAAAAAATCAAATGTTCCAACCTTATCTGACATCCCTAAATTCACAGGACATATTTTCTCTGGCAGTCCGTTTAATTCGAGATTATGCTTCATTTTGGCAAAGGTGTCCGGCAATGGTTCGAAGGCGTATATTTTACCTACTTCTGGCTGAGCCTTCAGTAAGGAAATACTAACCAAACCAACGTTAGCCCCAATATCCAACACCACATCACCAGGCTTGATTAATGAACTTATATAGTCAAAATCCTCCTGCTCAGGGTTTCCACCAAGGGCTAAAATCCCCTCTGCACGGCAAAAAGTTTGGGAAAAATCAAAAGCAAGCTTTATCCCGTCCCTGGTAAGTATAATATCATTTCTGTTAATTTCTACAGAACAATCATCACCGGAATCTTTTATGCTCTTTTGTAACTCTATAAGTGGCAAGAAATGCTCCCTTAGCATGCGCCAATATAGCTTCTTTTCAATTTTGCCTTCTTTATAGGCCTTGCGTAATTCAATAATAGTCATACTTTCACTCATTTCTTTCCTTCAGAAAGCTATATACCTTGCTAAATCCCTCTTTAACATCAAAATGGCATTTCCATCCCAGCTTCTTGAGTTTGGCTGAGCTAGGGCAATTTTCAATGTTATCCTTGTTTTCCACGTATTTACTGTCTGACCTCACGCCTTCATGTACTACCCGCAGATTAACATCCTGCCGAAGGTTTACCATTACCTCTGCCAGTTCATTCATGCTAATAAATTGGTCCGTATTGCACACATTGTAGGCATTTCCTGGTTCTCCCCGCAATAGTATCAGCAAATACGCTGCCACCCCATCGGCGATATAACAAAATGGCCGTTTTGCAGTGCCATCACTCCGCAGTACAATATCCTTTCCTTCACAAACATTTTTCATAAACGAAGAAAAAACTCTAGGATCATTTGATATATCCATCGTTGGCCCGTAAGTGTGCCCTATTCTGGCTATTGTCGTTGGAACACGATATTGCCTGAAATATGACGCACAAAGAGTTTCCCCCATGCGTTTACTTTCGCTATAACAGCTATGTGGCTCCAAAGGGTCAGTTGTTCCCATTTCCTGCTCAGAAAATTCACCTATTCCCTCCGGCATCCTACCATAAACATCACCAGAACTAAAATACAGAAATCTTTTCACCTTTTTGAGACGAGCCAATTCCAATAAATTATATGTACCAATAACATTTGGTGCCGCCACGTCCACAGGGTTGGTTCCATAATATTGGGGACTGGCAAGGCTGGCGGCATGGATAATATAATCTATATCCACATCTATACTAAGTGGCTCCAAAATATTATCCATACGTAGCTTAAAATAATCCCGCTCCAAATATTTCCCGAATCGTTCCTGACATTTATGCTGCTTGCGAGCCAATGCAATAATGTTAATATTGGCATCTTGAACTTCATTTAGCCAAATTAGGAAATAAACAACATAAGATGCCAACATACCAGTCGCACCTGATATTAATATGGTCTTTCCATACAATTCACGTAACGGAATATCACGCTGAAAAATGTCTTCCATATCAGTGGTGATATTTTTATCAGCCAAAACATCCTTAATCTCAATGTTTCCCATTTTGAAGCCCCCTAACATCATTCCTTAAATGAAAGCTTCTCAACCGGAAAACCATATAGTTCATCTTCTGGCTTATTCTGCAATGGCAAAGCACAATCATCACAAAGGGGATGGCCGGATCCACAAGTTTTTAGCTGCATAACACGAAAATCATATAATTTTTTCCCATGCCAAATATCATAAAGAGATTCCTCCATAATGTGACCAATATTTGTCATTCCGGGCCAATCCATGCAGCAAATAACCACTTTACCGTCTGCTTCAACTATGCAGTGTGTAAAAGGATAGCGACACACATTATTTCTTTTGCTTTTATTTTGTGTGTCTTCATACTTCTTTCTGGCTTTTTCTCCTTCATCCGTTCCACCATAAAGTTTATCAAGGGCTTTTTCCTCTGTTCCTGCCAAATCCCATGGAACATCCACAAGGGTCTCATCAGCTATATTTTCATACATTTTCTTGAATATATTATTTTCATCACCATGGGAATCCATTATTTTTGCACATATAAATGGCTTTTTAGCACCCTTTTCATCACGATATTTCCGTAAATACTCAATATTGTTTTTTACTGTTTCCGGGGTAACCGAAGTTTGTGTTATCCGTTTTTGATTTTCAGGTATTACAGAATAAATGGATGCCCTAAAATAATCTAATCCATATTCCACAAAGGTACGGGCTAAATCCGGCGTCAGCAATGAAGCATTTGTCGTAACTTCTGTGCATTCAGCGATATCCGCTTCTTGTGCAATTTTCAGCATATTGCCAATTTCAGAATGCAACAATGGCTCTCCACGAAAATAAAACTTTAATAACTTCAGTCGTTTCCCGGTTTTAGACTTCATTTCCTTTAAATCAGCAATAGTTTTTTCAAATACTTCCATGCTCATATTCATAAACGGTGTTGCACATTTTTTAAATTCTTCCGTACTCTGCCAACACATTAAACATTTGAAGTTACAAATATTGCTGGGTTCAATAGAGACACATAGTGGCATTTCAAGGGGAACTTTATCAAAGAGCTTTACCCTATTATTTATATATGCCTCAGAAAATGGTACTTCACCAACCACTTTTTTCTCGTTCTCGGTCACCATAAAGCCTCCACCTAATACCTGCTACACATCGAAAATACTTTCCGTTACGAATTCAATTTGCATTTTACTGCCCACTGAAAGTTTTACGTCCCTGAACATATCCTTAATTTCCTCATTTAGTTCATCCCATTTGTTATCCGGGTTAAGGGTTGGTAATGATGGATCTGCATAGCTTTCGTTGTACATGGTCTTAAATCCGTCAAAACCAGCCAATGCCACATCATTTACACCTAAACGTCCCAAAAATCTCAAAGCGCAAATTACTGCATTATCAAAATGCACCCAACCACGCTTTATAGCATGATTAAAGTTGACAATAAACTCTTTTTCCTTGGCCTTGGTATGTATATTGGAAAGAACAATCTTCTTTACCTGAGCAAAAGTCTCTGCATAGGCTTCTCTTGCATAGTCATACCTAATATGATTTACAAATAATACATAGTCATAATTGTACTTGGTATTAATTGCATTAACACCTATAACCACAGGCTGTTCCCTTGTAATGAAGTCTTTCACCTTATCTTCACAGTCATTTATGGATTTACCAGGTGCCAACAGCAGGATCTTTCTGCCCTTGAATTCTTTTTTAAGACCACTCATTACTGCTTCATCATCAATCTGGCGGTTTTGATTTTCCATATACCGCTGTTCCAGCAAATCATAGTCATAGTGACGACGTTCCTCAACACTAAGGGAAGAAATAACATTTCTCATATCACGGGCATTAGTGCGATGGTTTTTCCGCAAATAAGCGATATTATTTACATGGCACTGATACATACCAGCAATAAAATAAGGTGTAGAATATCCCCAGCTATATTGCTCCCTGATTCCATCAATATACATATCTATGGCATCAAGAATAGCGTTCATATCATAATTACCATGCTGCTTTTCGTTTAAATAATTAGCCACAAGCTCAGTAGTGGCGTTACCGGCACCACGGCCCATACCGGACAGGCTGGCATCAACCACCACACCACGACCGCTATTTTCCAAAAGCTCCACAAAGCGCATGGTTAAGGCGAAGGATAATTGCTTGTTGTTATGGGAATGGAATCCGAGCTGAATAGATTTGTCCAGCCGCTCATCCAGGAATTTTACAATATGCTCCAAATCAGTAAAATACATGGCACCAAAGGTATCCACTACTGATAAAGCAACAGGTTTAAAATTATTTGCACACTCAGCAAGTTCTTCCAATTCTTCATCAGAATAGCCAAGGGTGTTGGCAGCCTGCAAATACACCTGATAGCCCTTATCACGAATCTTTTGGCCCACTTCCATTCCTTCCTTGGCTTTACCACGGGGAAACACTACACGTACAGCATTAATAGACTTATGATCACATTCCGGCAGAGCAGTGGTATCATAACGATCCCAGTCAATCATGGCAACATACGTATAACGGTCGCTGTGGTCCAAAAGATACTGCTCCATATCACTTGGTACATGATAATAGGAACTGCCTTCCTCATGGGGAGCATCTTTAAGCCAACCACACTCGATTATGTCCACGTCAGCATCCTGCATTTTTTTGATGATACCTTTTAATGCTGGCACACCAAACTTTGAGCTATTAATATAAGCCCCATCCCGCAATGTACAATCCAATAACTTAATTTTTTTTGCCATGGTTATTCGCCCTCCCTGTTATTTATACTCTACTGCATATTTTGCCAACCCGTAAAGAGTCTCATCTTTTCCTACGCTAAACTCAATACCTGTATGGTAGTTTTTCAAAATCCTTTCTCGTATAAACGATATTTTTCTGGCTATCCCCCCAGAAAAAACAATCTTTGTGA
The DNA here is from genome assembly GCF_000622005.1 of Anaerovibrio sp. RM50. Taxonomy (GTDB): domain Bacteria; phylum Bacillota; class Negativicutes; order Selenomonadales; family Selenomonadaceae; genus Anaerovibrio. The sequence continues at coordinate 252,921 of NZ_KK211383.1, forward strand.
CGGTGCTCTCCTCCGGCATAATTCGTCTGGCAGCCATCATAAAGTTATCTGCCATCTGACGAAATAATGTCCCGAAGAGATTTCCAATATTGAAATCATATTCGCCTATATTATTAATACTTCCTCTGGTTCTATTGGTAATTGGATTTGCAAAAAAGCTTAAATCACATTCCATATCGGAAATATTACTTTGTTTAACATTATCCAAAATCCATTCCCATATTGTAACATCATCAACATCAGGGCAAAATCTGGTGGCTGTTTCCCTCACAAATCGGAAATATACATTCAATGCTCGTCCCGATGGCAGATGGGGAATCGTCTTTATATATTTTCCGGCGAAAAATGGACGAATCTGGTATTCACCAGAATAATCCAAACCATCAACCAGGCAACTCACCTGAGCCCCTGTCCCTAAATTAAAGGATATTTCATTTTTTTCCTTTAATCCGGCACCTAACAAGGCCGCCTGTTGATCTCCAACTGCTGGCAACGCATAAACATTGACGCCTTCAAAAACAAAGGTGATTCCTCCCGTACCTACCTCCGGAAATTGAATTTTGGTTCCAGCTGTCAAGGAAACCATTTTCTTATTCCAAGTACCTGTCTCCAAATCCATCAGCCCAGTGGCAGCAGCATTAGTCGGATGACAGTAACTTATTTTCCCGGATAAACCATATAAAATGTAATCTCCCAAAGTAAAGAACCGCAGAACACCTTTCTTTTTATCCCATGGCAAATTATGCTGCAAATATAAAAGATTTACATTAGGCAGACCAGCCCTTAACGGCATACCGCTTTTCATGATCTCATCACGATATTTTTCAGCAGACAACATCTGTAAACTGGTCATACCGTTTTTCCCGGCTAAGGGAACATTGCCAAACTCCATCTGCCAGGAAATATAATCCGTATACGGATTATCATCTTCATCTGTCAAAATAAATCCATGCATCTCGTTGGATATACACAAAACCACCTCATTATACCCCCGAGTCAGTTCACGAAACATAGATCTGACTGCATCCATAAGGTAATTGATTTGCGTTGGTACATGCCAATCATTTGTATTAACTTTTGGAGCCTGACGCTGTGTTTTTTTTACTAAATGTTCGTCCTCAAACAATGCACCTTTTAAGAAACTGGCACCACAATCAATGGTTATAATATTCATGAGTATCCTCCAGATACTGATGGAACATAGCACGCAGCTTTTCGTCAAGAGCCATTGGATATACCATCAAATGACTTGGCTTATCCAACATAGCGAAACTAAGAACATTGCCCTTTACTTTTTTATCCGTTTTTATTATGTCAAAAAGCTTATCCGGCTCTGCTATTTCTATTTCTGTTGTAATAAATGCCTTCTTTATCAGGGCCTTAACATCCAAATAATATTCCGCAGATATTAATCCTTCTTTAACAGCGATGTAATTCACAACATCTATGCCCCATATTACTGCAGTGCCATGAGGAATTCGATTATCAGTATAGGCTTCTAAAGCATGTCCGAATGTATGTCCATAATTCAATACCCGACGTAAATCCGATTCAAATTCATCAGCCTCAATAACCTTCTTTTTCTCAAAAAGTCCACGATGAATATACTCAGCAATTTTACTGCATGGAATATACTGATTTTCCCGCTTTAAGTCATTGTAAAACCTTTCATCACTGGTCAATGAGAACTTAAGCAGCTCACCCCAACCGTTAATATAATCACCTTTAGTCAGAGTATCCAAAAAACGCACATCAATAAAAATTTTCTTTGGTGGATAGAATACTCCAATCTGATTTTTTATATGCCGATAATTAATACCACATTTTCCTCCTATACAGGAGTCACACATGGAAAGTAACGTAGTTGGGAAAAAATACCAATCAACATTTCTCAAGAACAAATTGCTGGCTATAGTCGTCACATCCTGAGTAATACCACCGCCAAAACAAACAACCTTCCAATTTTTGCGGACACCCAGTTCTTGCAGAAAAGTAATGATTTTCATAACAGTGTTCATATTTTTTTCAGATTCCACAGCATCCATAAAAAATATTTGATTCTTGGGTAACTGCTTGAATCTGTCTTCATATAAATCATATACATTTTTATCAATAACATACGCTGTCGTATCGCTAAACTCCCCTAATTTATTGGAAAAGTCCTCCACGAACTCCACAGTATAGTCATATAAACTGGAATGAATATTGATAATATCCACTGCACTTCCCCCTATTCCTCACTTATTAATGGTATATACATATTCTCTTTCAGTTCCTCCCGCGGCAGGAACGGTGCCAAATCCTCCAATGGAGGCGATATCAGCCGCCCATCCGGCATTCTTTTGGTTGCCGACTTTGGTTCAAACTTCTGCTCAATAGATACAAAAACTTCACAAAGGACAATACCCTTCATATCTATAACCTGTTCAAGTTTTTCTTTAAGTTCTTCATTGGATTTTATGGCCACATACGACATTCCAAAGGCATTTGACAGCTTTTCAAAACTTGGAAAGCCCAAATCACCACTCTCCGGGCCGACGCCGATAAGCCCTTCATTGAACATATTATTCTGAGTCTGTCGTATCTGGTGATATCCTTGATTATTAATAACAAAAATCTTTATAGGTAAACCATTCGTTACAATAGTCTGTAATTCCTGCAAATTCATCATAATACTGCCATCACCGGCGATGCAGTATACAGCACCATTCCCCGTCCCCACAGATACACCGATTGCCGCCGGCAGATCATATCCCATAGAAGACACTGCACAATTTAATATAAAGCGGCTTTTTTCTTTAACAAACCATGTCTGGCTTCCTACCACACTTGCAGAACCATTGGCAACTACGGTAGTTGTACCTTCTGGCAATAGACGACTCAACAAATCCATAAATGCATAAACATTTACCTTATCTTTCTGCTTGTACTGGCCTTCGCTTACCACCGGATATTTCTTTTTCCATGTTCTGCACTGATTCTGCCACTCATCCGGAACCTCCATATCTGTTGTAATCAGCGCATTCAATTTTTCCAAAAACACCTTAGCGTCAGCACAAATCGGTAAATCAATACGTATTGTTGGCTTCTGTAGCTCTGCTTCATCTATATCCACCATCACAGTATAAGCTGCTCTGGCCCATGTTTTAACATTGTAGCCTACCTGCAAAATATTTAATCTGGTACCGATACACAGTAAAAAATCACTATTTTGCACAGCAAAATTTCCTGATCTGTCTCCCATAATACCACCCCGGCCGCAATAATCAGGATGATCTGTTGCAATAATATCCACACTATTCCAACAAGTAACTACAGGAATACGCAAAGTATTTATTAACTTGAATAGAGGCTCCATGGCCTTGGCAATACGAACACCGTTACCAACATAAAGAACAGGACGTTTCGCCGTTTTCAAGTGCTCAATAACAGATTGCATCACTTTATCCGAAGGCACAGTCTCCTTACAAGACAACTCAGATGGATTAAAGCCTTCCAATTCATCAGTTTCAATAATGGCGCCCTGAATGTCCAATGGAACATCCAACCAGCATGGCCCTGGACGGCCATTCCGGGCAATATACAACATTTTTTCAAGATAATAACGAATTTTCATCGCATCATCTATCATTTCTGCAAACTTCGTCATTCCTTTAACCGCAGAAACTATATCAAATTCCTGGCTCCCCAATGACCGCACGGGCAACTTGGTGTAGCGTGTTGTCATCTCCCGCTTCATCTGTCCTGAAAAAACCAACATTGGAATAGAATCCATATAGGCCCCAGCCACACCATTCATGGCATTAATACCACCAGGACCGCTGGTTACGCACAATGCAGCCATATTCTCATTAACCCTTGCATAAGCCTCAGCAGCCATGGCTGACGCCTGCTCATGGTGATTATAAATACACGTAAGGCGTGGATGGTGACCAAAGGAATTGTTCATATGCATGGCGCCGCCACCAACTACGGTAAATATATTTGTAATCTGATTATCAGCTAAAAAATCAGCTATATAATCTGATACCTTTACTCTCATTATGCCTGTCTCCTCTCAATCAATTCAAGCCAATTGCCCTCAGGATCTTGGCAAAAACAACATTTATTACCATTTGCCATTATATGAACAGATGTTTTTTGCTTACCACCCATTTTTTTTAGGCGGGATAGAGTTGCATCCATATCATCTATTCCAAAGCCCAAGTGCATAACGCCAGTTTTATATATTTCATAGTCTACAGAGTCTTTATATGGTGAATTTGGGTACTCCACCAATTCAACCATGTCACCTGATCCGGTCAGTTTACCATGCTCAGTAATAAGTTTTGTTATCCTTACGGATTCATGAACAGATAACAATTCATCTATTAATTCATCTTTTTGCTCAACATCATTGCATATCTCATGCATATTAAATACCTGTCGATAAAATTCTGTTTCTCGTTTTAAGCTATGAACATATATACCCACGTGACGTAACTGCACCATAATATTTCCCCTATTTCAATGAAGCACCGCCATCTACAGTAACAATACTTCCAGTAATATAATCTGCATCATCTGAACACAAAAAAACAGCCGCTTTGGCAACATCCCCTGCTTTTCCCAAACGCCCCATAGGAATCTGATCTTTTACCCATGAAAAATCCCTATTCAAATAAATAGGTGTATCTGTAGGCCCTGGGCAGATACAGTTCACTCTGACGTCATCAGCATAATTAAGTGCACATAGCTGTGAAAACTGTATAACTGCTGCTTTAGAAGCTGCATATAAATACTGGCTCCGCCCTGCAATATGCCGCTCCAAACCACCTATGGAGGACACATTAACAATATTCCCCCTTGCTTCCTTTAACAGCGGCATAAAAGCCTTGGTCATAAAAATAACTGAAGCCGTATTGGTTTTGAATATCAAATCAAATTCATCGTATGTAACGTCTTCTAACCTATGAGTATGCCAAATCCCGGCACAATTTACCAAAATGTCCAAGTGACTATAATTCCTTTTTACATAGGCTTCTAATTTACTGATTCCATCTTCTTTACTTATATCTGACTCAAAAAAAATTAATCTGCTCTCATAATCTTTATTAGAAAGCAAATCACCAACCTTGCTTTTATCCCTACCAACACAGATTACTTGAGCACCCTCGCTGAGAAAATGCTTCACTATACTTTTGCCAATACCTGAAGTACCACCAGTTACTATTGTTGTCTTATTATCCAGCTTTCCCATATTAATTCCCCACAATACATTAGTATATTTCCCTTGGGAAGTCAGCTAATTTCACCATAGGATATATTGCTGATTTCCAATCACCAAATCCATAGGTCACACCGATGAAATCAACACCACATTCCTCAGCAGCTATGGCATCACCAGAGGTATCACCTACCATTACCACTTTTTTCTTATCCGTCACTTCTGAGAAATCCATCGCCTTTTTTATTAGGTCAGCTTTTTTGAGCATGCCTTCCATATCTGCCCCGCATACCACTGGAATAAAACCTTCCAAATGAAAATGCTTCACCAGGTTTTGAGCGAACTGCTCCGGCTTGTTGGTTGCAATTGCCATCTTTATACCATCATCTTGTAGTTTTTGGCACAAGGAAACAATGCCATCATATAGATTGGCATTAAGAATTTCTCCCTTTTTATATTCCTGCCGAAAAGCTTTAACCATTTCCTCAGCTTCATTAGCATTTACATCAGAAAGGGACTCAAAGGATTTTTTCAGCGGTGGTCCAACAAAAGCCTTTAAGACATCATCCTCAGGAATATATTTATTGAACAAATTTAAAGTATAACGGATTGTTTTTAAAATCCCCGGAGAACTGTCTATCAAAGTACCATCCAAATCAAAAACGTATAATTCGTACTTTGCTTCTGCCATTTCATACCTCCCCCTCGTTATATTTGCGCCATCTACATAATGCTTATTGATTCACAGCTTCAACAATAACCTTAGCCATATAATCAATCATTTCGTCCGTCATGCCAGGATATACACCAACCCAAAAAGTGCTGTTCATAACAAAATCTGTCACTTCCAGACTTCCAGCTACCCTATAGGCGTCTGTGCCCCGTATCTGGTCAAAGGCCGGATGTTTAATGAGATTGCCGGAGAACAAGAGTCTTGTCTGAACCTTATGAGCTTCCAAATATTTTGTAATATTATTTCTGTCTAAGCTGCTTTCAGGGCGAACAGAAATCAGGAAGCCAAACCATGATGGGTCGCTATTTTCCGCAGGCTCTGGCAGAATCAACTTGTCCTCTACGCACTCCAAGGCTTTTCTGAGTCTCGACCAATTATGCTTTCGCCTTTCGATAAAACCAGGGAACTTCTTTAACTGCTCACAGCCAATAGCCGCCTGCATATCAGTAACTTTAAGGTTATAGCCGAAATGACTATAAGTATATTTATGGTCGTAGCCAAATGGCAGCTCTCCAAATTGCTTGTCAAAACGATGACCGCAGACTCCATCATGACCAGAAGGACAAATGCAGTCCCGCCCCCAATCGCGATAGGACAAAATGAGGCGATGCAGCAACGGATTATCTGTGTATACTGCACCACCTTCACCCATGGTCATGTGATGTGGCGGATAAAAGGAAGATGTGCCAATATCCCCCCAGGTACCAGTGAATTTCGTCACACCATCAATAGTATATTTAGTACCCAATGCATCACAATTATCCTCAACAAGCCAAAGATTATGCTTATCACAGAATTCCTTAACAGCTTTCAAATCAAAAGGATTGCCTAAAGTATGGGCAATCATCACAGCCTTGGTTTTATTGCTAAGAGTTGCCTCAAGTTTAGTCACATCAATGTTGTACTGGGGAACAGTCACATCCACAAATACCGGAATAGCACCATACTGAATAATTGGTGCAACGGTGGTTGGGAATCCGCAGGCAACAGTAATAACCTCATCCCCGCGTCTTATCTGTCTATCGCCTAATTCAGAGGCTGTAAGCACAGAAAAAGCAATGAGGTTGGCAGAAGAACCGGAATTTACCAAATGAACATACTTAGCCCCAATCCATTTTGCAAACTCCTTCTCGAACTCATCGGAAAATCTGCCAGTAGTGAGCCAAAAATCCAGCATGGCATCAGTAAGGGCCTGCATTTCCTTTTCGTCAAACACCCGGGAAGCGTAGCTGATTCTGTCCCCTTCCTTAAATGGTGTCTTATTCTCCTTAAAATCATGGTAGTATTTTGCCACCATGTCTTTTATTTGTTCTCTGGCTTCAGCCTCATTTTTCCAGCTCATTACTTTGCCTCCAAAATTTGTTTACTCCCAAACCTTCCAAGGGGCCTGACCGCTATCCCACAGCTTTTCCAGCAACCGTTTTTCCAGCAGGGTATCCATACACTGCCAGAATCCTGTATGTTCAAAGCTCTTTAATTCACCCTGCTCCGCCAGCTTTTGAAGCACATCCGTCTCAAAAACTGTCTGATCATCTTTTATATAATCAAAAACCCCGGGCTCCAGCACCATATAACCGGCATTAATAGGAGCCCCATCATCAGCTGCCTTTTCACGAAAGGCCCTGACTGTATTATTAAGTCCAATATCCAATATACCCTTTTGCTGGCGCTGTTTTACGGCGGTCAGTGTAACCATGCCCCCCATTTTCTTATGAAAATCCACCAGCTCAGAAATATTTACATCGCAAACGCCGTCACCGTAGGTCATCATAAAAGATTCATTTCCTATATAATCCTTTATGCGCCTTATACGGCCACCAGTCATGGTTTTATATCCCGTATCCACCACCGTAACCTGCCAAGGCTCAGTCTGACGATTATGAACTATCATCTTGTTGTCATGGCGAAAATCAAAGGTAATATCCGACATATAAAAGAAATAATCCGCAAACCATTTCTTTATCATGTGCTGCTTATAGCCGGCACAGACAATAAAATCATTGTATCCATAATGGCTGTATTCCTTCATAATATGCCACAGGATGGGCATGCCGCCTATTTCCACCATAGGTTTTGGCCGATAATCAGATTCCTCAGATATTCTTGTCCCCATACCTCCAGCTAAAAGTACAACTTTCATAGGTTATCCACCCCTAGTCTTTTCCATCAAATAATTCGCCTTGATCTCCAAGGTCTTCCTTGATACGAGGATCCAAGTCCTTCAAAATTTCTGCCAAATTAGATCGAGCCTCCTTATAGTACGGTTCACTGGCATAATATTTATCAAACATAGGCAATATGGCATTACCACCCCACCGAACCCTCTGGTCAGCCACAAGCTTGCTCCAAGTTAATAAAAAACTATCATACAATTTCATTTTATCTTTATGGATAGTTTCTTCTGTAAGTCCATAAGAACGGTAGTAACCCAAAATATCATAATATTCTTTTATAAAAACTCTGCCTATATCAGATAACCCAGTATCCATCCCCTTCTGTAAATGAACCTCCGGCGTCACAAAAACACTGTCCCCGGTGTCAGGTGTGAAAAAATTACCATGGAGACACATAAAATTAGGCAATTTATGCAATACTTCAAGCTGTAAAGCAATTTGTTGTAACCTGTATTTATCAAAGCCAAGGTCTTTCATTTTTTTGCGATATTCTTCTATATTCAGCAAATCCGTTTTCAAAAGGAAACCAGAAATGTAAGTAATCAAAAAAGAAGCTTCATTAACGTAAGCATTGATTCCTTCACCAAGTTTATAATCTAATCCTTCACTGCCACCAATTTCTATTCCTACAGATATTTGGTGATTACTGCTCAATACCTTCTTCCAATATTTCATGACCCCCGGCAAGATATAATCATCATCACCAATTAAATTTATATACTCACCACTGGCATTATCCCACAGATATTCATAATTGCCATTTGCACCAACATTTTTCTCCTGCCTTACCACCCGCAGATTAGAATACTTCTTCTTATATCTCTCCAGAATCTCCTGGGTATTATCAGCCGAGTTATTATCCGAAACCAACACTTCAATGCTGTCATCATTGCCAATGTCGTCAAGAATAGCCCCCAGACATCTGTCAAGATACTTGCTGCGGTTATAGGTTGGAATGCCAATGGTCAAAAGAGGCCGTTCCCGCTTTTTGGCCGGGGAATTGATAAAAATATGTCCGCCGTAGTCAAGACCATAAATAATTTTCGCATCCATCTCAGACAGGAAATCCACCACCACCGAGGATGAATCATCCTTGGTGGTAATAAATGTATCTATCAGTTTTAACAGTGCTTTACTGATTACGTTGGTATTTGGATGGGTAACAACTATTGGAGCATCAGGCCCACGGTCCTCCACCATTTTGGCCATTTCGTCCAAAAACGCCTCATTCCCTTGTCCTATTATTTCCACCACCAGCAATACCTTATTATCGTCGGAGAAATTATTCAAATATTCCTTTAGGACACTGCGCCACACCGGATCAGATATGTTAAAGTCCGCCACCATATAGTAAATGTAGTAGCCATCTTCTTTTAAAGCCTGCAACGCCTGAACCGTCTCATCCGCATTATCATCAATGTTCAAGTCCTTGCTTTCTGCCAGAAAACGATCCATGTCCTTCATCAATGGATACTTGGCCTTTATCTGTTCTGCTGGCCAGTACCACCACTTGATTTTTTGCAGCCGCTGAATAACCTCCGGCTCAAAACGATATTTGATGACCCTGGCAGGATTGCCCACCACAATGGAATAAGGCGGTACATCCTTGGCCACAACGGCTCCGGCACCAATCACCGCCCCGTTACCAATATGCACCCCTCCCAATATAATAACATCACAGCCAATCCACACATCATTGCCAATAACAATCTGATTTTTATTGGCCTCATCAAAATGATTTATATTAACAGGATCATTTATCTTTATGTCATCAAAAGGGTAGGTTGTGGCATAGCGGTAATCGTGATTAAGCCCCACCTCAAAGGTCACCCTGTGAGCTATGGAGCTATATCGTCCTATCAGCACATGACATTTTGTGCTACCATATTCAGCACTGGCATCCCCTACATAGGAACCATCTCCCACTGTTGCTGCAACTATTCCTTGTTCTTTGGCAAAACTTACCGTTCTTGTACCCGCTCCATACAACAGAGAAAATCTGTCAATCATATTTATCCCCTTCACTCTTTAAACTCTTATTATCAATGCCTTATCATTTCTATTATGCCTGCCTGTAGGGCTCTTCTTCCACCAATGCCCCATCACAGTGTTCAACCAGCAAGTCCTTTAACCTTGAATAATCGGGGTAATCCAGTATTGTATTTGATATCAGCACGGCCTTATACTTTCCCCCGAGATTCCTGGCCCCTTTAAGCAAATCATCACATAACTTAATATTGCAATGATGATGCATTAAATCATAATCCAGTTGATTGTCCGTCAGATAGTCAATTTCCAGATTTTTCCTCTGAAACATTAAGTAACAAATATACGCCAATCGATTTCTGGCCACAATAAGCACCCGCTGTTTTTCCTTTACGTAATTATCCAAGGCAAATAATCCCTCAGAATAATCCTTATATTTTTTATCCCGCACCTGCCATTTTTCTTGGAAATACGCAAAATTTCTCTTTAACAAAGCCATGAATTTTTCAGTGTGGGCCCGTTCCTCCTCCGGTGTGCGTTTTTTCACGAAGGTCCCATTGCCATAATGATGAATAAACGTATCACGGCACAGTAGAAGCTTGTATCCCTCTTTCATTATGCGGAAGCAATAGTCATCATCTTCGTAATTTCCAGGGGTAAACCGCTCATCCAGACCTCCCAAATCGTCGTAAATTTTTCGTCTGAACATAAGACAAAACCCCACCAAGGTAAAATGCATGGTCCATAAGGAAGGATTGCTGTGATTATATTTTTCGGCAAAATCCAGCAACACATCTATATCCATAGTTTTGTATGGCACAGGAATCTGCTGAAAGTTAGAGCATGCACTGGTCACGCAGCTCACTGCTCCCACATCTTCACTGCTATAAAGAGCCTTTATCATCTGCTCATGCCAACGGGGTGTCACGATAACATCACTATTCAGCAGCATTATCTCCGTTCCAGTAGCAATCTCCATCCCCTGATTACACCCTTTTGGAAAGCCCACGTTTTCCTGGTTAAAAATGCATTTTAGGTCTTCCTGCTCCTTCAGCCATTCCACGGAACCGTCTTTGGATCCATTATCCACTATTATAATTTCATATTGCCCTTCCTGGGTAAAGGCCCTGATACTCTCCACACAGGCCTGAATAAAATCTATGGTATTGTAATTTAAAATTACTATACTGGTCTTAAAATTCATTAATCGGCCTCCAGTCCGTTATCAACCATAAGACGTTCAATAGCCTGCACCACCTGTAATGGTGTTATAGCTTTGCTGCATTCAAACTCTCTGTCGGTCCCCAGATGATACGGGCATCCATCCTTCCATCTGACCTTTAAATCATTGTAGCATCCATGACAAACATACTGGTTGTATATACGATATGGTGTGTCAAATTCAGCAATAGGCAAGCTGAATCCGCTAATCAGCACCACTGGGATTCCGCAGGCATGGGCCAGCCAGGAGAGTCCACTGCCCAGACCTATAAAAAAGTCAGCGTAAGCCAATAAATTTATACGTTCCATCAGTGGTTTCCGCCCAGTAAAATCCTCAGCCCCGTCCGGTTTTCTCACCTCATAGCCCCGCTCTATCTCTGCCACATAGGCATCAATACACAACACCCGATATCCCAGACTCTTTAAATATTCCACCACAATATCCCAACCCTCGGGATATAGCCACCGCTTCATTATGCCGGAAGCCTGAACGGCAATGCATACGTATTTTTCCTGTATTTCCCGGGGTGCCGTTGGATAATAATGAATATCCTCCGCCTTTTCATGGAGTCCCAATATGACCTGGGCTGAACGAAATGGTGGCCATTGGCGGGAATCATCTGGTATAAGATATGGTGGATAGTCAAATACAGCCAAACAATATGAGGCATAGCAATCATCCGGGATTTCAGTCTGCACCGTCACCCCCGGCAAATATTCACCGCACAAATCCCTAAAGCTGTCTGGGGGAAACAATGTAATATCCGCATGATATTTATCTTGCAGCATTTTTACATAAGGCAAAACGGAAACAGTATCTCCCAGCACACCATTTACCATAAATATATATAATTTCTGATTGTTCAAATCCTGCAAATGCTCAAAAACCTTTTCCCCGTCAAGCCAAGCTTCTATATACCAATGAACATAGTATTTCTCCAGAGAAATCAGCACTTGTTCAGAAATTTCCCCATCAAACCCCACCATGCCAGTATCAAAATCTGATACTTTTATATGCCAGTTTCCGGCAGGAACCTCTACCCTGGCCCCTGCATTAAAATCAAATTTCAGCCCGGCAACTCCAGTTTCCTGCTTAACATCACCAACAGCCTTTTCAAACAGCAGCAGCCGCTCGATTTGATCAGGCATTATACTGTCCTTTCTTATGGAAAAATAAAATAAAGGATACTTGTGCATATAAAACCTCTTTCTTGCCTTTTCCACAAGGCTCTAGTAAGATAAATCTAACAACCTCATCACCCAGCCTTCCCCTCTGGGGAAGGTGGCGAGCAAGCGAGCCGGATGAGGTATTACAAAGGAGATAATACCATGAGCAGGAAAATCGCCCTTTTTGGACTTGGGAATGAACTTCACATTGATGATTGGTCACAGGAAACCATCGTTGCTGTTGGAACCCTTTCCCTTGATAAATCAACACCCCCAAAAATTGAATTAAATGGCCGGCAGCTTCCGGTGGTAACTGTTGAACAGCTTGGAAAAACAGCCTTTGATTTCGTTATCATAACCGACACAAGCCAGTTTAACAAAATTTATAAGGCCTGTGCCTTGGCTCAAATCCCCCAATTTAAAATTATTTCCTATGACACCTATATTTACCATATCCGCAATAAAGTGGAGTACAACGTGGATGACGAACAGTCGCTTCTGAAAATTATAAAGGACCAAAATATCCATAGCCTTCTTGATGTGGATTTATATTTTGCAGACGGTGTCAGCACCACCCGAAACCGTACCCACTATGCTGAATTAAAACCCTATAATCTGCCAATACCAAAGGACTTGGAGCTTATTGGCATTGAGACCGGGGATTATTGGCCAATATGGGACAATATCTACAGTAGGACATTTCATAAACTGGATGATATCTTGCTCCAGCACTTTGATATGCTTCTTATAATGAAGATCCGCCAAACGGATGACTATATCCAGCTCATTAACACCACCTATGGCTCCTGGAAATATGCCCTTATTCAGGTTGAAACAAATTCTCTGGCTCATAAAGCCCTAAAAAATCTGGATTATGCAGCCCTAAATTTAAACGCCAAATGGTTGCAGGCACAAAACACTTCATGGCTCCTGTTGGAATATAACAAGCAGGACACAGAAATCTTTGTTATATGCCATAAACCTTACAATCTGCCAAAACTTCCACCCATCTATCACCCTATCCATGCAGGAAAAAATGGCGGTGAAGGCTTTGGTCTCCCCGGAGATGATACAAAGGAAAATATTTCCTTTTTAAATCCTTATATCAATGAGCTTACTGCCATTTACTGGATGTGGAAAAATACAACATCTGAGATTATCGGCACCGCCCACTATCATAGATTTTTTGTAAATGAAAAGGCCGACAGCTATATTTCAGATAGCCACAGCTTTCTTGACGAACAAAAAATTAAACAATTATTAAGAAACCATGATATTATTCTTCGCCGCAGTGTTCCTTACGGAAATACTGAGGACTGCTTCAGAAAATTTTTTGGCTACGACTTCTACGAAGCCATCAAGAAAATTTTTCTGGAAGTTATAAGGAAGGTTGCGCCAGACTATGAAGAGGCCTTTTTATTTGCCTTGTCCCGTCACAACTCCGGCCATGCCTTCAATATGTTCATCACCCATCGTCACGTATTTGACGCTTATTGCAGCTGGCTGTTCCCAATAGTATTGGAAGCTGCCAACCGCATCGATTTCACTCAGATAGCAGAGCCACCCCATAGCCGCGTCATTGGCTTCATGGGGGAAGCACTGCTGATGCCGTGGCTGATGAAGCAACGGCTGAGAATAAAGGAATTGCCTGTAACTGAGCTGGGATATAACTAATCATCTTCCCAAAACAGAAACCATTTCCATAATGCCCGCAGCCCTGTTCACCCAGCGATGGTTTGCGCTGGCCTTGCCATAGGCACTTATGGCAGTGGAGAGGCGCAGTGATTCATTATTAAGCAATTCTTTTACTGTCTGCACCTGACTGGTGGTATGTTTCCAGTCAAAAAGGAAAATGTCCTTATTGACCTCAAACTTTTCTGCCAAATAGGTGCTGTATTCACTGACCACCGCTGCACCGTGCAGCATTGCCGTAAAGACTCTGTCATGGCCTCCGTTGTTGTATTCAGCCTGATCCTGGAAAACCACCTTGGCCTTGGAAAATGCCTCCAGCACTTCCTCATAATCCACCTCCCCATGGAGATTCAATTTATTGGCAAAGGGAACATTTTCCCACCCCTTGCCGTACACCTCCACGGGAATATCCTCTTTTGTAAGAATTTCCAAGGCATTATACCGCCGGCGATGCTTTACAAAGTGGAACAGGCTGAAAAGATGTGGAGTCATCTTCTGGACATAATCATCCCCGTACAAGCCTCTGGACTCAAGCACTGCCCGCAAGGCAGTTAGGGTACTTACAGGATTTGACAGCATATAATCTGCCACATCATCCAATATGCCTATAATATAGGGATTCTGTTCATATTCGTGCCAGCCCGGCTCAAAAGTGCCCCCCTTATACAGGGCCGCACTATATACTACATCCAGAGGCCTTTCGGAACTAAAAATGTCCTCCTCATGTTCACTGCTGCTCCCTCCCAGTGGCAGCAGCATGCTTCCTGCAAACTTTTTGTCAGGATAGCACAGCTTCAATGCCTCCAGATGGGTTTTATCCAATACACATACAAAATGATTTTTGCAGGGGAAACCAATATCCCCAGTGGCAACATTGTAGGGAGCATCCAGCATAATGGACACGAAGGGCGTATCCAAATACTCATATACGCAGCGATCTTCTGTATCCACCATTGTCTTGGCACTATAATTCACACCAACACTACAGGCTATCTCCCCATTCAAAAGTAAATGCCGGGCTCCCAGCATTGAGGAGCCATCATTTAAATCCGCCAGCACCACTTTATAACCCAACTGGGAAAATCCCTGAAGGATATCATTGGTAATCCGCTTCATTGATGGGTGGCCCATACTTGTTACGTATACCAAAATCTTAATCCGGTTATTCATGGCAATGACCCTTTATGGCCTTCAATAATCCGAAATCCATCATTGGCAAAGCCTTGGCAAAAGCCAGGGCTTTTTCCTTGTCCTTCATTGCCACACAAACATAAGCAATATTCCGTAACACAAATGGGTCACGGCTGTCAATTTCCAATGCCTTCTTCAAGAGCTTTAAGGCCCCGTCATAATCATCATTCAAATACAGTCCGGAGGCGTAGTTGTTAAGGCTCTGAATTTTTTCCCGCAATGATATATTGCTGCTCATCACCTTATTCATGAATTCCGTCGCTGACTCAGCTCCTTCCTTGACAGCAGTAGTTTTAGCTGTTTTATTCTCATATACAGTTGTAGGAATATCTTCAGTTGCTGGCTCATTAACCTTATTTTTCTCCTGCATTGGCTGCTTTTCGGACTTCTGTCCTTTGCTCTTGTGTAGCAGCTCCTTCAGACGATCCACTGCAGCCTTTGCCTTACTTGCCCCGCCATTTCCAGCAGCTTCACCGGTTGGTACCCGTTCCAGCAATGTTGGCAATTTTTCGCCATCATTGGCTTTAAAATATTCAAATAGAGAAGGATGCTTTTCCAATTCCCCACCTATGTTGTCATTGCAATATTTTAATATTCCCAGTAACTGTTCCTTATCCTTTTCAGTCATTGCAACCTTCTGGTTCTCCACCACGAAGGTCAAGACATCAAACCCCTGCTCTGTTTTACCCTCAGTAAGGCACAGCCGCCCCAACAAAATTCTGGCCCCTACATTCTGTGGGTCATAGGACAAAGTGTTATTTATCCATTTGGTGGCCCGCTCATTATCTCCGGTCATAAAATAACATGCAGCTCCCATAAACATAATCTCAGGGTCCATCTTTTTGTGCTCAGCAATCTCTGCCATGGTGTCCATGGCTTCCACGTACTTTTTTGCATCAAATTGTTCCTTCATCTGCTTTTTCAGATCTACCAATTCCTTCAATGCAATGCTTTCCTGCTGCTTTTTCCTCTTATTGTTTATTTTATGCTTAAAGCTGCTCATATCGTTAACCTCCCTTGTTTGAACACCTCATCAACCCTACTGGCACCGACGGCGAAGCCTAGTACCCGAAGGGTGCTTCCCCAAAGGGGAAGGCATTTATTCTAGCTACCATATACATTTCTACTAAAAACATTATTTTCCTGCAAAAATGGATATATATGCTTCCTCCAGCTCATTTATATATTTTTTGCTGTCCATTATAGGGTGGGATTGCATCATGCTCCGCAGATTTTTATGGAGTACATCCAGAAGCTCCACATCACCGGCCAAGCCCACAGCTCTGTCAATGTAATCCCTCACATTGGAAACAGCCAGTTCACCCAGCCCTGTATTATTTAAAATACTCAATCCAAAACGGGAGCCACGCCTTTCTCCATATCTGCTGACTACGGGTACTCCCATGTAAAGGGCATCACAGGTGGTGCCACCACCCGGATAAGGATAGGTGTCCAAGGCAATATCCACATCCAAATATCGATTCATATAAGTATTAGTAGCCGGCTCCAAAATAATTCTGCCCGTATCCAATCCCAGCTTATTAAGCCTATCCAACACCAAATCCCGTGCCGATTGACTTACCAGAATCTGGCACTTTAACAATAATCTTGAATCAGGCACCTTTTCCAATATTTCCTTCCAGGCCAACAGCATTTCATCTGTCCATTTGCAATAATGATTAAACACGCCAAAAGTCACATAGCCCTTTTCTTTGCATGGTGTACCTTTAGGAACAGCCACGTCATTACGTCCCGTATAACAGAACTGGGATGTAAGATACAGGGGCCTTTCCGTTATGTTCTTTAAATCCGGGTCAATATATTTATCAGTAATAAGAGAATCAACGCAACCAAGTCCTGTGCTTTCCATCCATCCCAGGCCGGAAATCTGCACCTTGGCAACTCCATCATAAAATACCGGCAAGCCATTATCTGCGCTGTGTCCGGCCAAATCCACCAATATATCTATATTTTCCTTCTTAAGCTGTTTTGACAAATTAGGCCATGAAGCTTCAGGGGCATCTATCCAATTATCCACCAAGGTCTTTAGATGCTCTGTAAAGCCGTCAGGCTTCTCTGTTAAACTTATACATGTGACTTTAAATTTATCCCTGTCATAACCATGGAGCATGGTGTAATAAAAGGAAAACATTACGTGCTGACGAAAATCCGGAGATATATAGGCAAGGTGAATTTTATTTTTTCTATCTTCATGAGACAAGGTCTCTCTCTGGGAACCACCTATCTCTACCATCAATCTTTCTATTTCCTTCAGCTTTTCCTTTACTGCCTCCCCATCTTCACAACGGCACAAAAAAGCCAAAAGAGCTGAACCCTTTAAATTGAGCTTGCCATAAATATTATCCACAA
The DNA here is from genome assembly GCF_000622005.1 of Anaerovibrio sp. RM50. GTDB lineage: Bacteria > Bacillota > Negativicutes > Selenomonadales > Selenomonadaceae > Anaerovibrio. The sequence continues at coordinate 270,661 of NZ_KK211383.1, forward strand.
ACTTGGCTGCCTCTTCATAGGCCTCCACTGCTTCATCCACAAAGCCCATTTTATAGCTTCGGGAGGCATAATTGGTCCACAGCCGTCGCTGAAATTCCTTGGTCCCCATGTCATTCTCCAAAGCAAGCAAATCCAGGGCATGCTTACTTTCCTCCAGGGCACCGACAAAGTCCAGTTTTCCCTGCAAAATATCACTTAGGAGACTGGTGGCTTCCACCAAATACTTTTTCTCTATGTCTCCTTTGATGACCTGACGGCACCACGCTTCGGCCTTCTCATAATCCTCAGCCTTATAGCAGTCAAAGCTATAATTCAGGGCCTCTTTAACGGATGGGCTCTCCACATCTGGCAACTTTGCCACATATTCAGCCCACACTTTACAATATGCCGATTCCAGCTCCTCCATATACAGCCTTCGGTCCATCAACGGAGATTTTTCCATCATATTACGCAATCCAATATGGAGATTATTTATTATTTCCCCAGCCCCGGCCAAAGCCACAGCCAAATCGAAATAAGCCTGCTTGCTGTCAACTACAAATTCCGATAACCCAATATTGGAAAGCAGGCTCCTTCCGAACCGTTCTCCGTGACTGTTGCCACTAAAAGTAATAACCGGCACCCCCATATAAAGAGCATCACAGGTGGTGCCACCACCAGGATATGGGAACGTATCCAGAGCAATATCTATATCCCCATATTCCTCTAAATAATCCCAGGAAAAGCCCCGAAGCTCAATGCGATTCTTCCACTCCTCAGACTCGATATCCACACCGAATTTTTGCAATCTCCCGACAAAAAGCTCATAGCCGTATTCATCATCAAAAACTGAGCATTTAAGGATAAGATGAGATTTCGGCACTGCCTTTAAAATATCTGCCCACAGCTTCATCACCTCATCATTGACCTTACGGACATGATTAAAGCTCCCAAAGGTAATATAGCCATTTTTTACACAAGGAGCTTCCCCTGTTGTCGGCAGCTCTCCCAAAGGAGCATAACAAAAATGGGAATGATCCAGAGTGATAATATCCTCCACAAAACATTCCTTTTCCGAAGCCAAATATTTATCTGAAATAAAATAATCCACCGTCTTTAATCCGGTGGTGGCAAAATAACCTATGCCGCTGATTTGCACCGGTGCCGGCTTATAGGCCAGAACCATCAGGGGATTATTTGATGTATGCCCCGCCAGGTCCACCAGTATATCTATTTTATCCTTGTAAATAACCTCTGCCGCATCTTTAGCACTCATGCCACTGATATTGCACCAATTATCAGTCATGGTCTTAATTTCTTCACTATATTTATCCTCATTTGGATTATTGTGATAGCAATAGACCTCAAAATGCTCCTTATCGTAGTTTGCCAGCATTACCCAGCAGAAACGAAGCACCACATGATAGCGCAAATCAGGGGAAATATATCCTATGCGGATTTTCCCCACTGGTCTTCTCTCTATTGCTTCCAGTTGGTATTTTTCCCTATGGTCATATCTTGGAATATCATTAAATAACTCATTATAGCCAACATGGGCCTTAAAATATTCCTGTGGTTCATTATGAAGAAAATGGAGGGTATATAAATAGTTGCTATATTCCAGAGCTTTTAACTGTAAGGTATCAGCCGCCTCCACTGATTTCCAATAATAGTCCAGAGACTCCGCAGTTTCACCATAATTGCTGAGAAGCTTTGCCAAAAGGTTACAAATCTTTTCAAACATAACTTTAGGAGTAAAAGCAACGTGACTCTGGGCGTATTCGTAAGCCTCCCGTCCCATTGCCAAGGCCTGGCGATTTTTCTTCTGCTGCATCAAAAGCCGGGCCTGAAGGAAAAGTCCATAAGCCGTAGTTGGTTGTTTAGCCAATTTATCCGCCAATATCTGGGCATGCTCCAGCTCATTATGCTCGATGGCAATAGCCAAACGCATTTCCAGAGCATTGCTCAGCAGCTTCTGCCACCCTTTTTTCTCTGCCTCCTTAGCCAGTTTAATAGCTAAGGTGTCCGCCTCCTGATGTTTCCCCTCATCAAGCAGATTGTATACCTTGTCCATTAAGGACTGCCCCTGTTTTATATTCATACCCTTATACCAACCTTGTAATTAATTCCATTGCTTCCTGGTAGGCCGCAAAATTTTCTGCCTGCTGCAAATATTCGTTATTGCGGAAGCTGTTCTTGTATTCATTATATAGCACCATCAGGGCCTTTTGGTAACTTTCCCCGTCTTTAATAAATATTCTCTGCTCGTAGTAGGAAGTAATGAGCTGCATCCATTCCAGACGGCTCAGCAAGATAATTTCCCCCCGCTGCCCCTCCTGTTCACCGTGACGGCGGTAATAGCTGAGAGGATTCTTAAACACTATGCAGTGACCTTTCTCCAAAAGCTCACACCACATGGCCACGTCAGAAATAGTCTTATACCCCTTGGCTTCCGCCTGCCAGTAGTGATGGTGCAAATCCTGCCGACGGAACAGCACAGCAGATGGTTCACCAAGGAGATTTTTTGAGGTGAGCAACATTTGCCCGGCCAAATCCTCCCCGTAATAATACCCATAATCTTCCCCTTCAGGTATAGGTAAAGAAATAACCTTCTCCTGTTCCGTTGGCTCATCATGCTCGTCGATTATTCCCCGCAAAGAGGTTACCAGGCTTATCTTCGGATTATCCCGCAGAACCGGAACCATTTTTGATAGCTTATCTGCCCCCAGCAGATCATCATCCATACACCACTGGAGATATTGACCCTTGGACTGTTTTTCAAAAGGAGCAAAATTTTCAGCCTTGGTCCTAGCTTCTTTATTGCGAAAATAATGAAGATTTACTATTCCTCTGTATTTTTCCATCAAAGTCTGGGTTTCATCATTGGTACTGTTGTCATTTACCAATATTTCCACATTTGGATATTTTTGATTTATGGCACTCATAAGGGTCCGTTCAAAAAGCTCCGGCCTATTATAGGTGGGAATCATTATGCTGACCAGTGGCATTTTATCTGTGGGAAAACTAATTTTATCCAGTTCAGATCTTACACGATAATCCTTTAACCTATTCAATACAGCACCAACACTGGAATTACTATTCAGCAGTTTTTCCTTATATTCCCTGCCCAAAAGGACGTCCAAATACCCATCATTCGGGTATTTTTCCATATTATGGGCACTCAATACCCCCAGCTGGGCCAATTGCTTAAATCGTCGCCCCAGCTTGACAGCTCCGCTGTCATAACGGCCTCCTGCCATAAATACATAAGCTTCCTTAAAGTCTGTTACAGTCTTGCCATAATAGGCCAAAACCCCATTGCTGGCCAGGCCCATTAAGGAACGAACCAAATAGTCCCCATCTTCCCGGTCATAAACGGAATTTAACAGCTGTATCAGCTCCACATCATCAACGCCGGCCAAAATACGACACAGCCCCTGCAAAGCATCTGTTTGTTTTTTATGGTATTTCAGGGCCAGCAAAAAATAATCGGCAGCTTTCTTATAATCATGCTTTAACGCGCTAAATTTCCCCAGCCGTTCATAAACGTAAGGAACGAAGCCCCGTGCGGTATCCGGCTCGCCGCTGCCCCGGGCTATCTTTTCTTCTATTACCTGCCGCAGCTTCAACCCCTGAATTGCCGCCTTTTCCGAACCTATCAGATCTCCATCCCGTTCCATAACCATGGATCTTACGAAATGAAAGAATGGATCATCAGGAAAGGCTTTTTCTGCTTCCTCCAAGGTTTCCAGTATCTCATCAGAAGATTTTCCTGCATTATACATGGACATGGACATTATTTCGTAAAAATGTCCCGGTGCCCCCACCATCCTGTGACCATTGGAAATACATTCCCGGGCATAATAAAGAACCTTCTCATGGTCGCCCAAAGTATTATAGGCATCCATAAGATATGGGTAGAGACGACGACGGTCCTTGTCAGTGGTGGCCTTCTCCAATTCTGACAGCATTATTGGCAAATTGCGCTCAGTCTTTAATTTTACTATGCTGCGGGAATAACCAGTATGAATAAATTCCAAATTTTCCGCATAAATCATTTTAAGGTTACCCTTGCTGTTAGTAACCTGTTCATGAATAGCCCCGGAATATCTTATGTAAGGTGTATGGCGAAAAATACGGGGCAGCATCCCCGTATTAAAAACCCTGTTGTCATTATCCGTATCCACATCCAGCATGCGGACCAGCAAGCAGCCTGTCTGCTTATCCTTATGAAACTTTTCCAGCTCCTGACGCAGCACCTTGCGGGAAGCCGTGGTAAGTGTCTCATCTGCATCGAAAAATAAAATCCAGTCACCGGTGGCCTGCTCAATGGCATAATTTTTTGCAGCCGCAAAGTCATTTATCCACTTAAAATGATATACCTTGCCTACTGCCTTTTGGGCAATATCCACAGTGGCATCGGTGGAGCCTGTGTCCACCACAATTATTTCGTCTGCCACCTCCTGCATGCATTTAAGCCAGCTGGGCAAATTTTTCTCTTCATTTTTTGTTATGGTACAAGCAGATATTTTAATTGCCATTTTCCATCGCCTCCCGGCACCAGATGATATAGGACTTTACTATCTCACTTTGCTCTGCCCGCTGGAAGTATTCCAAGGCCTTGGCATACTCTTTTTCCCTGAACAAGCAGAAGCCCACATTTTGATAGTAAACACTATCCGCCTTGGATGAACCTTCCGGCAACAGCTGGTAAAGCTCCAAGGCCTCTTTTTCCCGATGATTCTTCTGGAGCAGGCCAGCCACCTCTAACAGTTGCTTTTCTCTTTTTTCCTCATCGGTGGCAAAATAATCCAAGAACCCCAGATATTTCACCAAAAGCTCCTGAGTGCCAAAATCCATCACTGCCTTCATAAAGGAGCTATAGTCTGCGAAGCACTCCTTTATTTCACCAGCAACTGGTTTTCCATGTAAGTAGTTCACCAGTATTTTAAGATTATCCGGCAATAATTTTACATATTCCTCATTATATTTTTCCAGCAAACACACAAATAAGGCAGGGAGAATCTCTGCCATTTCCTTCATTGATTTGTTATAAATTTCACTGTAGTCTTTATCATTAATTAGTGAACATTTTTTCACTTTAGAAAAATACCCGGCCAACTCAGGAAAACCGTTTACTGCATAAATATCAGCCAATAACTCCCGGCTATTTTCAATATCAGCGTATATCGCCTCAAGGGAAGCAATAAAGTCTTTAGCTGTACGTCCCTGGTAAATATCTGCCCAGCCACAAAGAGCTGTTTCAGTCCAAGGTTTTATTTTAAGGGCTTCACGATATTTTTCCTCAGCCATGTCACTATAGCCGGTTCTGTACAGGCATCGGCCCCAATCCGCAAAAAGCAGATGCAATATGGATCTGAGGTTGCTGGCATTGGTATGTACAGCTTCCTCGTCGTATTTTGCCATTTTAGCCCAAGCCATATTAAAGGACTTTATTGCTTCGTGATAGTTTCCGGCTTCCATTTGAACCGAACCTTTGCGAGCGTAAAAATCCGGCAGCTCAGGCAAAAGTCGGATGCCGCCTTCAACAATGGCCATTTTGTCTTCAGGGGAATAATCCAGCTTCTCCATGGCATTCAGGGCCAGCCAATACATATCCCCCTGATGTCCCATAGGCTGATAGGCTGACTGGATAGCCAGCAAGGCCTTGTTCAGGGCTTCTGCATAGTTGCCCAAAGCATAATAGCTTTCTGCCAAATACTGGTAAAGCTTTTCAATATCCTGACCGTCCTCAATATCCTTCAGTAATAGAGTAAGATTTCTTTGAGCCTTGCTCTCATTAATTCCGGTGGAATATCCCGTGTGCTCCATAAACAGCCGTTTATCAGCCCAAACTGTGGCCAGATTATCCGGTCTCCGGCCGCCTATGGTAATCATCTCATGGATACGCCCCTCATAGCAAAGTCCTTCTTCACGGCGAAAAATTCGGGGCACACTAAAGGTGTTTATTATATTGTTGTTATCGTCCCTGTCCACATTGGCCATTGGCACCATAATAACCTGGGTATTGCCATTTATTTGCTCCCCAATAACACTTCGCACTTTTTCCGGTGTCACAAAGGTCTCATCTGCATCGGTAAAGACTATCCAGTCGCCGGTGGCTTCAGCCAGACATTGATTTTTGGCAAAGGAAAAATCATCCTGCCACTGGGACTCAATAAGTACCATGGCCAAATCAGGATTTTCCTCACTGAACTTAGCAATAAATTCTTTGGTTCTGTCCTCAGAACCCGTATCATTTATAATTATTTCATCAGCAAATACACTGACATTTTCCAGCCAGCCATAAATATTATTTTCCTCGTTTTTTACTATGGCACAGGCCGATATGGTTATTTTGGACTGTTTTTCGGCCAGTCTGGTTATTTCCCGTTTCCGCTGTTCCATTAATGGTTTCATCTCCGGTGTTAATAGACATGGCTCCAAGCCATCATAATTTTCGCACAGGGACAGGGCCAACTCTATTTCCCTTTTGGCCTCCCTGTATCTTCCTTGCCTATACAGACATTCACTGTATTCAGCGTGAAAATCCGGCAGCTCCGGAAAGTCTTTCACGGCCTTTTCTACCCATTGAAGATGCTTTAAGCGACCCTCTGAACTGGTATCCTTGGCATAATAGCTTATCAAGCCCCGATAGCTGCGGCTGGCGTATGTTATGGACTGCCTGCCCCGGGCCACATCCATCTGGGCGTAGTACAATGCCCTTTCCATATTCCCAAGGGCCGAATAGGACTCAAAAAGGTTGGTATAATACCGCTCCGCCGGCTCCCCATCTCTAATAGCCGCCTCCATGAGACGAATGTTGCGCTGATTCTTTTCCAGGGAAATACTGGCGGTATAGCCTGTATGATCAATGGTCAAAAGCTTAGGGCTAACCCGTTGCCATCCATGGAAATAGTCTTCACCTATATACATCATTTCATGGATTCTGCCCTTATAGTTAAGACCTGGTATGTTACGCACAATCCTCAGGGCGTAAAATTCATCCAGAGCCTTTCCCGTATCCTTGTCATAGTTAATCATATTTATCAGCAGGCCATTGGTTTCAGCAGAGGCCTGGGCCAGCACAGCCCTAATATTCTGCCGAGTTTCCATGGAAAATGATTCATCTGCATCCAATATGATAATCCAGTCCCCCGTTGCCTTTGACAAAGCAATATTACGGGGAGCAGAAAAATCATCTGCCCATTTTTCATGATACACCTTTCCCCCATAAGACTCAAAAATCTTAACTGTCTCATCGGCAGATCCTGTATCAACCAAAACAAGCTCGTCCACTGAAACCCTGATAGAATCCAGTGAACGAGCTATATTGTGTGCCTCATTCTTGGCAATATACACTGCGGAAATCTTCACGTCAAACATACCCCTAACCTCAGCTTTTTATTACTGCAACAAGCCAAGTACATCCGACGAGTTGTGATTAAATTGACTAAGCATCGCCGTAGTTGCCTGGGACAAAATATTGTACTTGGCCCAATCCATGGCACTCCTGGACATATCGGCATCCCGCATCACAGATTCGGCAGCTGTAGTATTCTCAATAACCGTTACCAAATTGGCATCCGCATTTTCCATGTGATTGATCTGGGCACCAATAAGGGTATTGGCATCAATCAGATACTGCAGTCCCTTGTCCAAAGCTCCCCTGACCTTGGTTGGTGTATCCCAGCCCAAAAGCATTTCTCTCTTTTCCGAGGTAAGTACGCTGTAATCATCCAGGGATCCGGCCCCTATTTTGTAGCCAAATATGTGGTCCATGGTGGTCTGAGGAATAATAACATGAATATTGGCAGAGGATTTGTCCGTATGCTGAATAACCAAATCATTGGCATATACATAGCGATAATCTTCAACCACATTGTCCATTATTCCATCGGCAATCTTGGCACCCTGGGCCGCATGTGGGTCAGTATCCAGCACGTGATAGCGACGGGTATCATAAATAGTAATGGTCCCATTATCATAATCCGCTGCTATCTGGAAATTTTGACCAGTACGACTTAAGAAATCATTAAGTCCCTCTGGATTTTTATCCCCATCACCCTTGTAAATAGTTGAAATAAGGGATTTTAAACTGGTCACATCGGATACATCTACCACAAATGTGGAAATATCCAAATCACCGGTGCCACTGGCAGGACGGTCATCATCATTTGGATTAACACCATCCACAAAGAGAACATTCACCCACTTATTTGGATTTGAGGCATCATAAAATCTGAAGCCCTTTCCATCCAGTCCCCCGGCCCCCTGAGAGCTAAACACTGAGGAAAAATCAATAGTATAATCCCGCAAATCTCCCTGTTTGAAGGAAATGTACTGGTTATTACCTTCATCACCGGGAACTGTGGCATTGATTTTAATACCAGTTACCTGATTTGAACTGTTTTTCACAACCTCTGCCACAGACCCCATACGGGAAGCCACCAAATTAGCAAAGGCCTCCGCCAAGGTCTGGCCACCGCTTACAGCGTTTCTTACAGCATTCAAATCAATAACGTTGGCCCCATCCAGCTTGGAAACGCTGTCAATGGTTGGGGATTTGCCAGAATCAACAAATTCATAGGTGGTACCAAGCCCACTATGGGAAAAGCCCTTCCCCACCAGCTGGGAAATAAAGCTTTCTGTAGTGCTGGAGCTGGTGGTATTATAAGATGACAAATTCCAGTCCCAGTGGGCTGTAAGACCATTCTTACCCACCTGTTTATTGGTGAACATGGTTGATGGCAAGGCTCTTGTAGCAGTATAGCCATCGCCACCTGCCAGAGCAACTCCATACGCATTATACTTGCTTATATCATTTGTCTTAGTGCCTGTATCAACCGTAGTAAGCTCAATAACCCTTGCTCCAGTGGTTGAACTGCTATAAGACACATGCATAATGTTTTGCAATCTGTTTGCTATTATTGCGGCAATCTGACTAACTGATTGCAGGTGACCATCAATTATATTACTGCTACTAATTCCTCGATATTGCTGGCCACTGTAATTTGAAATGACAAAGGTTTCTTCGCCATCAGGATATATTACCTTAAAAGAAGTATCATACAATGTGTCACGGATAGTATCATCGCCCAAATCAATAACCAACTTATTAGGGTCATTTGGCGTACCACCGTGAAGATTAGACTTGGTTGCTGTAGTTGTGGCAGCTGTATCATATCCTGGAACAGCAGTGGCACTTATTGTTTTTACATTATAACCATCATTTGGCACCTCATCGGTGGAGGCCCCGAAGATATTAAAAGGACCTGTCTGCCCGTCCAGGGTGGCAATGCTGCCGGAAATAATTCCCAAGCTATCACTGTCCTCCAGTGTCTCTGCATGATCCAGTTTATACCAGCTTTTAACCGATTCCTGAACCTTGGTCCCCAATAAAAGATGCTTGCCATTAAAGGTAGTTTCCGCGGCAATATCATTTATCTCATTATAGTAATTTGTAATTTCCTTTTGAATAATCAGCCTGTCAGCATCAGTATTGGTATCATTGTGGGCATTAATAACCCGCTCCTTGACAGTGCGAAGGAGATTTATCTGACTTTGAATGGCTCCCTCTGCCACCTTCAGCATGGAAGCACCATTCTGCACATTGGCATCTGCCTGATTCAAGGCACGGATGGATACCCGCATTTTCTCAGATATAGCATAGGTGGAAGCATCATCTCCCGCATTGCATATCTTTTCCGCCAATGCCAGCTGCTGGGTGGCCTTTGATTTATTTTTTACATTTATATTTAAATGTCCCAGAATCATATTGGCTGAAACATTACTTGTAATCACCATTTAGTCTCACCACCTAAAGCATGGTTATCCTATAATAATAAAGCTTAAAACACATTTCATACAATACATCGGAATTAATGGTGATTTTCTAAAGGGTGTTGAAGAAAAAATGAACAGATAAAAAAGGACCGCTCCGGGGAGCGGTCCAAGATTATGGTTATGTTTTGCTTTAAACGCTACTGTCCAATTACTGGAGTAAGCTGAGTACGTTGGAACTGCTCTGGTTAGCCTGAGACAGCATGGACTGTGCAGCCTGGAGCAGAACGTTGTTCTTGGTGTAGTTGGTCATTTCCTTAGCCATATCAGCATCACGGATTACGGACTCTGCACTGGTTACGTTCTCACTTGCAGTGGTCAGGTTAGCCTGAGTGTACTCGAGACGGGATTCAGCTGCACCGATGGTGGTCTGCTGATCCAGAGCCTTCTGAATAGCTGCATCAAGAGCGTTAATAGCTGCATTGGCCTTCTCCTGGTTGCCTACAGACAAGGTGGAACCATCCTTACCCTGGAGACCCAGAGCAGTTGCCTTCATGTCAGTAAGACCAACATTGATGGACTGGGCTGCCTTGGTACCAATCTGGAGAACGATGGAGTTGTCCTCAGACTTGTTCTGGGCGCGGATAGACTCGTCAAATGCATCCAAGGAAGCATTAGCGGACTTGTTTACATTACCCTTGTTGTCGGTAATGTACATGGTGAAGCCGGCAATCTGACCATCAATACCACCGGATACGGAGTTAATGGTAACGGCACTCTGACCGGAAGCTGTGTAAACAACATTGCTGGAACCATCAACACCAATACGGGAGCTGGAACCGGAAGCTGTTATATTGCCGGAGGTCAAGGTGGAAATAGCACCTGCCAAAGTAGTACCAGTACCTACCTGCATGGAAGAAGTATAAGTCTTGCCATCCTTTACATAGGATACAGTTACGGTATCGGTGCTGTGAATGTTCAGGTCATCACCATTACGAGCCTTCAGGGCTGTCAATGCAGTACCAGTTGCAGTCTCAGTGGACAGGCTCTGGTTTGTCATTGCAGTGGTGGTCTGGGTGGTCTTCTTGTTGTGGGAACCATCTACCAGATACTGGCCATTGAAGGTAACGTTTGCATTGTCATTGATCTGGTCAATGGACTGGTCAAGCTCCTTCTGGATAGTAGCGCGGTCGGAATCAGTGTTGGTGTCGTTTGCTGCGTTAACTGCCTTTTCCTTCAGAGTCTTCAGGATTTCAACAGTGGAGCTTACAGCACCTTCAGCAACCTTCATCATAGAACCGCCGTTCTGAGCATTCTGATTTGCCTGATCCAAGGAACGGATCTGAACACGCATTCTCTCGGAAATAGCATAACCGGAAGCATCATCAGCTGCGCTGTTTATCTTCATACCGGAAGAAACTTTTTCCAGACTCTTCTTCAGAGCGTTAGTGTTCTTGTTCAGAGTGTTCAGGGTGTTAATTGCGGACATGTTGTTTTTTACTACCATAGCCATAATAAATTCCTCCTTGATCTTTAAACATTTCAGGCGTCCTTGCCTGTATTTTACTTAATGAGCTCTAATATTTTATTTGCTTGGCTCATTTTCATCTATCTGACAATAATATCGGGGGCGGGGTAGAATTACTTAAGCAAAATTTTTAACTTTTTAATATTTTTTATTGATTAGCAAGAAAAAAGGGCCGGTCCGAAGACCGACCCAAAATGGTTGTGTTTAATTTGCAATCCTACTATCCAATTACTGGAGTAAGCTGAGTACATTGGAGCTGCTCTGGTTAGCCTGAGACAGCATGGACTGTGCAGCCTGGAGCAGAACGTTGTTCTTGGTGTAGTTGGTCATTTCCTTAGCCATATCAGCATC
>NZ_KK211383.1:284131-285147 GCF_000622005.1 Anaerovibrio sp. RM50
CCCAGAGCAGTTGCCTTCATATCGGTAAGACCAACATTGATGGACTGGGCTGCCTTGGTGCCAATCTGGAGAACGATGGAGTTGTCCTCAGACTTGTTCTGTGCACGGATGGACTCTTCAAATGCATCAAGGGAAGCGTTAGCTGCCTTGTTTACATTGCCCTTATTGTCGGTGATATAAACTGTGAAACCAGCAATCTGAGTATCAATACCAGCAGTCTGGGAGGCAATAGTCAATGCGCTCTGGCCAGATGCAGTATAAACATTGTTACCGGAACCGTCAACACCGATAAGGGAAGTATTGCTACTGGTCTCAAACTTGATAGCTGCATTGCCTGCAGAATCAGTAGCCAAGGAAGTAATTGCTTCGCCCAAGCTCTTGGAACCTACCTGCATGGAAGAAGTATAGGTCTTGCCGTCCTTTACGAAGGATACGGTTACAGTATCAGTGCTGTGAATGTTCAGGTCATCACCATTACGTGCCTTCAAAGCTGTCAATGCAGTGGTGCTGGCAGTATCGGTGCACAGGCTCTGATTGGTCATTGCAGTGGTGGTAGCAGTGGTCTTCTTGTTGTGGGAACCATCTACCAGGTACTGGCCATTGAAGGTAACGTTTGCGTTGTCATTGATCTGGTCAATGGACTGGTCAAGCTCCTTCTGGATAGTAGCGCGGTCAGAATCAGTGTTGGTATCGTTTGCTGCGCTAACTGCCTTTTCCTTCAAAGTCTTCAGGATTTCAACAGTGGAGCTTACAGCACCTTCAGCAACCTTCATCATAGAGCCGCCGTTCTGAGCGTTCTGATTTGCCTGATCCAAGGAACGGATCTGAACACGCATTCTCTCGGAAATAGCATAACCGGAAGCATCATCAGCTGCGCTGTTGATCTTCATACCGGAAGAAACCTTTTCCAAACTCTTCTTCAAAGCGTTGGTGTTCTTGTTCAGAGTGTTCAGAGTGTTAATTGCGGACATGTTGTTCTTTACAACCATAGCCATGATAAATTCCTCCTTGATTTT
>NZ_KK211383.1:285622-343146 GCF_000622005.1 Anaerovibrio sp. RM50
AAAGCGTTGGTGTTCTTGTTCAGAGTGTTCAGAGTGTTAATTGCGGACATGTTGTTCTTTACAACCATAGCCATGATAAATTCCTCCTTGATTTTAACAATTCAGGCATCCTTGCCTGTTTTTAACTTAATGAGCTCTTTTTTATAATTATTTGGCTCATTTTCATCTATCTGCAAATAATATCGGGAGATATTTCCTTTCCCTTAAATGCTTTTTAAAATTTTTTTAAAATTAAGCCGCCCCGGAGAGCGGCTTAATCGTTATTGCGTTGGATACTTCTATTCCAAAGCGATTACTGGAGCAGGCTGAGTACGTTGGAGCTGCTCTGGTTGGCCTGGGCCAGCATGGACTGTGCGGCCTGGAGCAGAACGTTGTTCTTGGTGTATTCAGTCATTTCCTTAGCCATATCGGCATCACGGATTACGGACTCTGCACTGGTTACGTTCTCACTTGCAGTGGTCAGGTTGGCCTGTGTGTACTCCAGACGGGACTCAGCGGCACCGATGGTGGTCTGCTGATCCAGAGCCTTCTGAATAGCTGCATCAAGAGCGTTAATAGCTGCATTGGCCTTCTCCTGATTACCTACGGACAAGGTGGAACCATCCTTACCCTGGAGGCCCAGAGCAGTTGCCTTCATATCAGTAAGGCCAACATTTATGGACTGTGCTGCCTTGGTGCCAATCTGGAGAACGATGGAATTGTCCTCAGACTTGTTCTGGGCACGGATGGACTCGTCAAATGCATCCAGTGAAGCATTGGCAGATTTGTTAACATTACCCTTATTGTCGGTAATGTACATGGTGAAGCCGGCAATCTGGCCATCAATACCACCAGAAGCGGAGTTAAGGGTGATACCGCTCTGTCCGGAGGCTGTGTAAACCACATTGCTGGAACCATCAATACCTATACGTGAGCTGGAGCCGGAAGCAACTACATTACCGGAGGTCAAGGTGGAAATTGCCCCTGCCAGGGTAGTGCCGGTACCTACAGTCATGGAAGAAGTATAGGTCTTGCCATCCTTAACATAGGATACAGTGACAGTATCAGTGGACTGAATATTAAGATCATCACCATTGCGGGCCTTCAGAGCTGTCAGGGCAGTACCGGTGGCAGTCTCAGTGGAAAGGCTCTGATTGGTCATAGCAGTAGTGGTCTGAGTGGTCTTCTTGTTATGGGAACCATCTACCAGATACTGGCCATTGAAGGTAACGTTTGCGTTGTCATTGATCTGGTCAATGGACTGGTCAAGCTCCTTCTGGATAGTAGCGCGGTCAGCGTCAGTGTTGGTATCGTTGGCTGCGTTAACTGCCTTTTCCTTCAAGGTCTTCAAAATTTCAACAGTTGAGCTTACAGCACCCTCGGCAACCTTCATCATAGAACCGCCGTTCTGGGCATTCTGATTTGCCTGATCCAATGAACGGATCTGAACCCGCATTCTTTCGGAAATAGCATAACCGGAAGCATCATCAGCAGCGCTGTTGATTTTCATACCGGAAGAAACTTTTTCCAGGCTCTTCTTCAACGCATTGGTATTCTTGTTCAGGGTGTTCAATGTGTTGATTGCGGACATGTTGTTCTTTACAACCATAGCCATAATATATTCCTCCTTGTCTTGTCTATAGTGGCTTCCTTGCCACTAGATTAAAATAAATATTTATAACCAAGAGAATTAATATTCTCGGTTAAACATATTACCAGCCGCCATATAACTTGTCATATCATAAGACTTAACAGTTTCATTATTATGACGGGATTTGTTCAGCCAGGAGCGGGCTTTGTACATTATCTGCATATCCATGGGCTTAATTTTCTCCCGCAATGCTGTCCCCTCCGGGCTGCGGGCAAATTCATGATCCGGAAGGGCCTGGAGCATTTCCATAAGCTGTTGACGCTGGTCAACCATGTCCAAAAAGGTATCAATCTCCTCCTGATCGATAAACTTCAGCAAATCCTTGGTAAGCTCCAGATACTTCTCCCATATTTCCTTTTCTGAAAAACGAGGCTTATCATCCATATTAAGATGCTCCTTTTTCCTTCCGGGCCTTAATCATGGCCTGAGCCCATGCAGAGCGCAGCTCCTTTATAATATCCATGCACTCAGTTACCTTTTCCGGCTTGCTCCTCATATTGGCCTCCACCAATGAATTATATACATAATCATATAGAGGCATCAGCTGATGGGCAATCTCGTATTTCATATCCAAGGTTACACGGAACTCATTAATGATATTCTCAGCCTTCTGAAGAGAGGTATTGCACTGCTCCCACTTTTTCTGTTCCATGGCCTCCAGCCCCTCCTTCATAAAGCGAAGACAGCCATCATATAACATAAGGGTAAGGGCCTCGGGGGTAGCAGTCATAACCTGCTGGCGTTTATATGCTTCTGCAGCATTATTCATCATAATACAAATCTCCTAACTATCAGGAAAATGATCCACTAATATAGCCAAGCTGCATATTGAGTTTGGACAAAGCCACCTCCATAGCATCATAGCGCTTATAGAGCTTGTTCTCGTAGGAGGTCATCAATGTCTTGAAGGACTCCATCTTGCTCTGCATCTGGGTTATGAGCTTGCCAAGGTAACTCTGGTCATCAGTATCCTTGGAGGTACCCGCAATATCAGAAATCTTCTTCATGTGGGTAGTCATAACGCTATCCAATCTGTTGGCTATACCAGTATTGGCATAATCCACTCTCTTCTGGGCATCTGTAATTTTGTTTTTGTTGGTGGACCCGGCAATGTAAGAGCTGTCCTGATCGGAAGCAAATAGCTGATAAACGCAGTCCGGATCAGCCGCCAAAGCCTTCTTCAGCTTGTCCGTATCAAGGGTAAGATGCCCCTTAGTATTGGTAGTGGTAATACCAATGGAAGACAGGGTATTGTACTCGCTTTCCACTGCATCCACCTTGGTATAGATGGCTTCACGCATGGCACTTACCAGACTTTGGATTTCGCTGTTGTGATAAAGGAGACC
Source organism: Anaerovibrio sp. RM50 (assembly GCF_000622005.1). GTDB lineage: Bacteria > Bacillota > Negativicutes > Selenomonadales > Selenomonadaceae > Anaerovibrio. The sequence goes on from NZ_KK211383.1 coordinate 288,599, forward strand.
TGACTTGGCCTTCTCGTTCCACTTTTCTATCTGCTTTTCCGTCATTTCATCCTCTTGGCGCTTGCTTAGAGGCTTATAGTCGGAATATTTCTTCTCTGAAAGCTTTTCATTAAGGGAATCGAGGAGCTTGTTATAGTCATCAACAAAGCTCTTTACATAATCAACAATCTTGTCAGTATCCTGACTTACGCTGACTGTAACTTTTTTCCCAACCACATCTTTAGTGCTATCAAGGAAAGTATAGGTAACACCAGCCACTGTAAGCTTGTTGGTATCATTGTCATAGGTCTTGCCATCAATCTTCACAGAGGCATTGGTGCCTGCCCAAATATGTAACTGGCCCTGTTCCTCCTTGTACTGCTTGGATGCCTCAATTTCAGCAATGCCCATCTTGGATACCAAAGCACTACCCAAAGCATCGCCTCCTGTTAATACAGCATCACCGGCCGCATTGTTAAGAGTAAGCTTTCCAGTGGCAGAATCATAGGACGCTGTTACACCTGTATCACCAGTTTTGGCATTGATCTTACCAACCAAGCTGCTGAAATCAGCCGTTCCCTTGAGAGTACCGGAACCAGTGGTGTCAAACAGATCAGCATACGAAAATTCAACAGTTTCTTCACTGGTACCATTACCCACCTTTAAGGTAAAGGCTATATCAGTAGTATTAACTGTTTCGCTGTTACCATCTGCCTTTTTAACCGTCAAAACACCATCTTTCATTTGAGCGGTAAGGCCTAATTTAGATGCCAAACTGTCATCAGAGCTGGTGGCAGTTACACGGGTAATACCAGTTGAGGTCTTGTATGCCATGCTAGTGGTATTCCCTGGCTGGAGGTTCAACCCACCAGACACATCCACTGTTTTACCATTAGCATTGGCAATATTGGTAATGGTAACAGAACCATTGGTATTTAGCAGGCTAAAATTACCATTATCATATTTGGCCTCAATGTTTAAGTGAGCAGCCTCAGCCGCTTTATTAATCTTAGCCGCCAAAGCACTAAGGTTATTGGACGGATTTCTCATCGTGGTTTCTGGCTTAGTGCTTCCCTGTTGAACAATATTGCCAGTAGATGAGGTAACAGCCAAATTGTTTCCGCCATTGTAATCGAGTGCAGAATAATCAACGATATCGCCGTAGGTAATATTTACTGTAGTAGAATTGGTACCATCGCTGATATCAAAGCTAAATAAGATTTCATCTTTCTTACTTTGCAGGTCTGGGTTACTTGTAAACTCGACATTGGTCCCAGTCTGTGTACCCACTACAACAGTATTATTGGCAGAATCTCGCACAGACAATGTATAAGTTTCGGATGCGCCGGCCACCGGAGTCTTCTTAATTCCAGTGGCGAGACTGAATATATCTGCCAAATTATTGCTATTAGTAGTTGTCAGATAAGTAAGACTTGGGCTGGTAGCCAGATTCAGACTATTAATCAACTGATCAGCCACACCCTGATTTACACCAGTTCCATTAGCAGTAAGCTCTGCCTGCCCTGCTGGATTGCTCAATGAGAAGCTGTCCTTAATAGCATCATATTGGGCAGTTATTTTCATGCCAGCACTTTCAGCGGCTGTATTAATTTTTGCAGCCAAATCATCGAGACCTGCATTGCCACTTAAACTGGATTTACTTCCAACTTCACTGAGGCTGAATAACTCACCAAGTGTAAACTTAACCTCAGCACTGGTTGTTCCATCACTAAGGTTCATGGAAAATGCAGTAGCATCGGCCTCATTACCAACCGGATTGCCATCAGCATCAGTGGTAAAAGTACCTAAAACTTGGTTATTCTTGTCCTTAACAGTGATGGTATAATTGTCACCGTTTTTCTCAGAAGTAGCCGTTAATCCCAATACATCCTTCATACTGGTTGATTGGGCAGTGCCTTCAATAGAAGTGAGATCCACAGATGCCACTGTTGTTGGCATAACTGTTGGCTCCTGGAAGGTAATTTTTCCGCCAATACTGCCATCAAGTGCATCAACTGCGCCCAAGTTTAAATTATTAAACAAGGTTACTGTATTACTGTTTCCTACGGTAATGTCAATAACATTGTCCTTACCGCTGGTCTTGTTGTAAAGACTGAAGGAATCATTGGCAGTATCATAACCACCCTGAATGTTGGCACCAGTTCTGGCAATAGCACTGGCAAAATCATTCAGAGTCTTTTCATCCTTAAATAAATCATCATAAGTATAGGTAAGAGTATACTCCGTATCACTGCCCGCAGTATCCTTTAACTTCAATGAAATGGCAATGTCATCGCCATTTACATTGATGCCTGTACCATCAGCCAAATTAACATTGTAATAACCACCATGCTCATCCGACTCACTAAGCTTTGTAAAGCCCTTGAAAATAACATCTGCCAGTTTGTTACTGGTCTGTGCTTCAGTGTTGTTTCTGGTAACACCAAGATTTTTCCCAGAACTGTCCTGAGTCGTCAGCAAATAAGCATTACTTGCCACGGACTCAACAGTAACAGTATGGTTCATGGCCGCGGCCGCACCATTAGCTGTGGCAGTTACCACGCCGGTGTTGGAGCTGGATGCCTGCATGGCGTTCATGTTGGACTGCATCTTATAAGTGGACAGAGTACCATACTTATAGGTGGTCATGTCCATATATACATCATTGTAGGCTTCCTTGAGCCACGTGTTTGCAATTTCTTGCGATTCCAGCTTGTCATACTGCTTGTTTTTGGAGGACATGCCCATTTTTACCAGGGATTCAATGTCCAGACCTGAGCCTGACAAGCCATAAATTCCGTTTACGCCCATTTTAAGGACCCCCTTTTACGCGTTACGATCGAGGAAAGCACCCAGCCATTCCTGAGCCTTTATCATACCCTCTACCATTTCTTCAGGTGGGTATTCCTTAATAACCTCATTTGTCTTTTTGTCAATCATCTTGACAGACATTACATTTACTTCCTTGTGATACTGAAATTCCAGATCACAATTGAGCTTGCTCATAAGCTCGTTGAGTTCCTTTGTCATTTCGCTGACAAATTTCTCATTGATATTGTCCAAGGCCTGACGCTTTGGATCTTCTTCCTTTTGTTCGTTGTCTGCTTTGCCTGCGTCCTGGTTTGCAGTAATCTTGTCAAGGGTGCTGGCCTCATCTGCTTTTATATCAACAGGTGCCACTTTGCTTTCAACTGGCTCCACTGTTCTCTTCTGGCTAGCCCCATTGTCCATTGCTGAAACAACAACTGCCGCAGCTGTCATGTCTGAAATGCTTCCTACCACTTTGAATCCCTCCATAGAAAAAATATTATAATCCTTTATTTCGGTAACGCCTGAGACAAATCTATGTTGTCTGCCGGAGCCGCTGCCTTGCGATTTTCATCCTTGATGACTTTATAGATTTCGCCTCTGTAGACCTTTACACTGCGAGGGGCGTCGATGGCTATACGCACATTGTCGCCATTTACCTCAACAATATTGATAACTATGTCATCCCCGATCATAATCTGTTGCTTCGGGTGTCGCGTAAGTACCAGCATATTCTATTCCCCCTTTTCCTCTGGGAACAGTCTATGCTTCGTTGTGTAGCTTGACTTTTCCAACACAACCTGTTTTGCCTTCATATTGGACTGGTTTATCACTATTGGTGCCAGAAGATTTGTGGTCATATTTTTTACGCCCGTTGGCGGTATAGTAATAAGTGAACAAACCAGCACATCTGTATCATTGGTAACATCCAGTGCTTCCATGCTGGCATCATCCAACTCGAAGGTGTAATCCGGGAAAAATACAAATGGATCTGTCATGAGAAAGGCCAGTTCTGGTGTGGCTGCTGACTGTAAAAACAGATACGGGCTCTCCTCATCGTATGGGAGAATGGCAAAATCCCTCTCATCCTCAAATGCGGGAATGCCATGTTCAAAGGTAACGATAGACTTCTCTTCAACTTCGATTTCACCAAATCTGGTAGTATTAAGCTTTCTCATTTACGTCCTCCAATGTATAAACCTCATCCGGGTGCTCCGCACCCTATCATACCCTCATATCATAGTGGCCTACTGAAATCCACTGATTTACATAACCCTTTCTCGCCAAGGTGGTCTGGGCCGATCCCGGACGATTTTCAATCTCCGGAGTAGCTGTACTCTTGATGCTGGTGGTATCACTGCCAGGATCCATCCTTCCCTTTATCTCTGATGGATGAACTGTAATTACAGGATCCGGAATCTTTACAGCCTCCCATTTTGGCCACTGTAAAATCTCGCCTCTCAGCCGTGATCTGGCTTCATTCCCTATAAGATTGGCCCCAGGATGTGCCCCATTCTTGGCAAAATTCCAGCCAGACTGGGTAAGTCTCGATGTATTTGCCTGTACGTCGCTGAAGCCTTCACCGCCATATTTTTTTGCAAAATCGTCATGATTCAAAAAGCCATAGGTCTTGCGGCTGTTATAGGTGTCAATATCTATCTCCACCTGGGTGGCGGCCACGTCCGCCAATGGTGGATCATAATGTCGGTGCAACTCTGCAGGACGAAAGGTGTTTTTTATGGCCCTGGGCTGCTCCTGATGAATACTTATCTGGGGCAGCTCATGGGATATATTAAGATATTTCATTTCTGCCAGCATGGTATTCACCTCTTTTTTATATCATCGAAAAATTAATCTACATTATTAATGTAGGTAATCTGCCAAAGTACCAGGGAGAATCTTGGACCCCACTGACAAGGACAAGCTGTAAATAGTCTGATACTCCATAAGCTTGGTGGCAAGATATGCCACGTCTGTGCTGGAAACATCAGTAATATCGCTGGTAATGGACTCATCCTGAGTGGTGAGCATATCAGATGCTGCCGTATAGGCCTGCTGACGGGCTGCCATGGTGGTCTGCGCCCCCAGAACCTGGGCATGGGCTGCATCACTGATAGTAAGGCCATCATTGGCTGCCCAATGATAATCTGCTGCTTCAATTTTGGACACTGTATATAGCAGCTCATTGAGCATTGCTGTACCAGAAGCAGTGCCACCTGTATAGCTTAATCCCGGAGTATCAAAAATATCACTGCCAAATACATCCTGACCTGTCTGATTTACAGAATCAGTAGCCCTGTCTATACCACCGGTTTTCTTAACCATGGAAATATACTTGGCATCCCCTTCATAACTCACAATATACTGGGCAGATGTAGAAAATTTCAGCGTAACGTTTTGCCCATCGACACTTATGGTAGCAGAGAAGGATGTTCCATTATGGTTAATAACACCATTTTTATCAAAATACTTACTTACAGTGTCTGTGCCACCAGTGCTGGGATCAAAACTCGCTACAGAGCCAGCCTCATCACCAGCTACTACATGTTTCTGGCCCTTAGCTACCCTGTCCTTGAAGCCATTTTCCATAAACTCCTGGGAATATACTTTGCCATCAGTTACATTTAAATAGTAGTAACCAGCATCGCTGCCGTCCGCATTAGTCCCCTTTAACTTCAACATCTGGGTTACAGTCGGCTTATCACTGGCTGTGTAGAAAAAATCCTGCTGGGCTTCGCTGAGGGTCTTGGTCTCGCCACGCTGCTCCGGGCTGTCAGAAATACGGAATGGCATGGTGGTATCAGACTGGCCGGAGAATAAATATCTGTCACCAATCTGGGCATTCATATCAGCCACCACTTCCTGCACACTTGCCAACAGTTCCTTGGCAATATCGTGCATATCGTCCTCGTTATTGGTGGAGTTACCAGCTGCAACAACCTTCCCCTTAAATTCTTTCATGCGTTCAGTTACATTAATAAGAGCTGCGTCGCTGTTCTTCATCCAGGAAACTGCAGTGGTAATGTCATCCTGGAACTGCTGCACGTTGGTAAGGGAATTCTGATATCTTAAATATTTGGAATAACCAACGGAATCATCGGAAGCGCGGTGGAGCTTCTTGCCGTCACTTTGCTCAAAGAGCTTGGTGTAGGTCTCATAAGAGCCATTCAGCTGCTTCAGATAATTATGGGTCATCATTGTGCTGCTAATACGCATAATCTATACCTTAACCTTTCTTATCCGTTATTATCTGCCTACTACACCAGTGCTGTTAATAAGCCTGTCAAGCATTTCATCCATGGTGGTAAGGCAACGGGAGCAGGCTGCATAGCCCTGCTGGAAAGTAATCATATTTGTAAGCTCCTCATCCCAGTTTACACCGGAGGTGGCTTCACGCAAATTTTCAATCTGGGTCATAAGGTCACTCTGGAATTCCACCTTGTTATTCATATTCTCAGTGGCGGAACCCAGTGTGGTCATGCTGGTATTATAGTAGCTGTAGAAGGACTCATCACCAATGGCACGCTTGCCGGCACTTGGATTTAATCCTTCAGTTTGAGCCGCCTGACCTGTATTTTTTAAAACGCAGTTAAACAGCGTACTGATCCATACGGCATTGGAACCATCAGCTACACCATTTACATCACTCTTATCAGAGGATGAAGCGCCAGGAGCAGGGTCTGCACCTGTTGTATCTGTAGCAGTTCCAGAACGGGCTGCCAATAACTTATGACCATCGGTGGCAGTTAAATCCTGGTTAATAGTGAGCTCCTTAATAATCTGGATACCACGCATGGAAGTTGTTACACCACCACTCGTTTTGGTCATGTGCAAATCATCTGTATTAGTACTATCCCAGACATAGGATGCACCAGTCTCACCATAGAAATTATCACCCTTTTTAATTGTGGTAGTAGTACCAGCGGTGGTTTCCTCAAGGGTGTAACCAGCCTTATGCTGTGCATTGAGGCTTGTCAGGAGGAAGCCTGCCATATTGGCCAATCTGTCCAGATACTCCTTGTCCTCATATATGGACTGAATCTGGCCATACAGCTCGCCATTTCCAGGGTTAAATGGTATATCGGATTCCTTTATATTAAGGGTGTAATCGCTGATACCATAAACTTCATTATTTAAAGGCTTGGAAACTGCAATGGTAACCTTGCTGGTTCCGTTTACAATGGTGGTACCGTTGCAAACCAGATTATACATACCATTTGGAGTTTCGTTAACACTTATATGCATTATCTTGGATAACTGGTCCACCAGCAAATCACGCTGGTCACGAAGGTCATTGGCGTTGGAGCCATTGGCTTCCATTTCCATAATCTGGCCGTTCAGTACAGTTACCCTGTCTGTCATACTATTTATATTATCAACGCTGAGAATAATCTCTTCGTACACGGATTCAATCTGGGACTGAACCTGGGTTGCTGTTGCATTGAGAGTCTCAGCAAAATTGTATCCTGCATTGATTACGTTCTGACGGCTGGATGCGGTACTTGCAGTGGTGGAGCAATCCACCCATGCCCTGTAGAATTTTTCCATGGACGCCTGCAATGAATTGTCATCAGAATCGTTGAAAATTGTCTCCAGCTTGGAATAGTTTCTTGCCTTGGCGTTGTAATAGCCATCAGTAGTATTTTCCTTCCAATACTGGCGGTCTGCGTAAATATCCCTGGCACGGGCTATGCTGTATACGCCAACGCCGCTGCCAATCTGATTGGCCCTGGAATAGGACCAGACGGTCTGTGAACGAGTAGCTACTGAATTTAACTGCTGACGGGAATACCCCTCAGTGCTGGAATTACTGATATTGTGACCTACTGTGTTTAAGCCTACTCTATTGTTCTGAATACCACTTACCATGGTATTGAGGCCATGAAATGTGCTTAACATAATTCTCTCTCCTGTCTAAAATGTTTTTTACTTGAGCCCTCAGACTCCGGTATCAAACATCTTTCTCCCCTGAACAGGCATCCCACCGTTATCGCCCGGTGTTCCGTAGGTCACCCCCGCACTGGTCTGGGTCATTACATTGATGCTATAGTCGATAAATTTTGTATGTCTATCTAAAAACTGCATATTTTTGGAGTTGATTCCCTTCAACTCCTGCAATAAATCTTCCTGTTTAACAAGCAATGCACGGAGCACCCCCTTCTCCTGGGATAATGGCTGTTTTTCCAGCCAATCCGTCAGATTCCGGGAATTGGACTCCGCCATAATGGCATCTTTTCGCTTGTCCAGGCTGCTTATCTCTATCATTATTGGTTCCATCTCAGCAGACAGCTTCCTTGCTGCTTCTGCGTCGGTGTGAACCAGTTTTTCCTTCTGTGATTTTGCCAGCTCCAATAGTCTGCCCAACAAAATAAGCTGCTGGCGAAGAATATCGATTATATCCTTCATACTACACCTCAAGATCAAAGTTCTTTTCGTGAGTCACTTTTTCCTGTCCCGACTGGCCATAGGATGGTTCCACTGCAGTGCCCCCAAGCTGATTAAGCTTGAAGTTGATAACGTTCAAAGCTGCGGATATCATAATCTCGTTATTCTCCTGAAGCGCCTGAACCTTCTTAACAACGTCTTCCAGTGTCTTATGGGTACGCTCCAGTACGTCACGCATCTTGTCGTCTCTGCATTGATTCCATACATCCTTCATCACCATGTCAGGGTGTATCTTAACGTATTGCTTCGCCAGCTGGTTTATCACATCTTGACGCTTATTTTCTGCTTTATTGATTTCTTCAATGATAGTCTGCTCCTGGAGGACTATTTTCTCCAAGGATTTCAGATCCACTGCCGCCAAAACTGAGCGTTTCTCCTCGCCCAGCTTCTGGAGCTTCTGATACTCAGTTATCAGTGTGGCTATAACCTTTGCTAAATCCTGCCACATTTCGATGCATCCCACCTCTCTGGCAAAGCCACCCGTTTAGAAACGGCAATTCAACATGCTTGATGCCAAGTCATAGCTGCTTACGTGGTAATTGCCCGCAGCAATCATGTTCTCCAATTCTGCCACACGGTCAGAACGGACATCATCCATAGCATTGAGCTTCTTCAGCATCTCACTGGCATTCTGGGCCTTGGAGGAAATGTGAATCTCGTCACCCCTAACCTCCTCGCGCTCAGTGTGAGCCACCTTGTTGGTGCTGCGATGGTTTGCATAAACACTTGCAATTCCCTGAAGGTTATTGTTTATAATCATGGTATTTCACCGTCCTTTTTCTAAAATTATGACCTGATTTCTATTTACAAAAGGAGACACTTCTAGCCTCTACTCAGGTTCTAATCTTTTATCGAAAAAAAAAACAGGATCCTTAAATCCTGTTTTTAAAAATATCTTCTTATATAAGAGTAAATCAAAAAAATCTGAAAAAATACTTTATTTCACGCTAAAACAGGGCAAATTCCATGGGAATTTCCCCTGTTAAACAAAGCCAATTTTACTGACGGAAATCCCTGCCAGCATTGTACATAGTACGGCTGCGGTCCACCTTGGCAGCAGCTGCTGCAGCCTTCTTGGACTCCAGCTTTGCAGCCTGATCCAGCAAATCCTGGGAACACTTTTCACAGAAACGGCCAGTGTAAATTTCCTCGCCGCACTTTTCGCACGGATAAGTAATAACCGCACCACCGCTGTTGATGAAACGGCCATTTTTCAGCATACGAAGAACAACCTTCTCCTTAACGCCAGTTTCCTCAACAATCTGGGTAATACTGCATTTATCATGATCGCGAACATAAGTATGTACAATCTGCTCCTGCTCCAGCTCCAGATCGTAGCAAGCCGGACACATCTTCTGGCCAACCTCTAAATAAAGCTTTCCGCACTCCGGACAATTCTTCAGCTTATTCATAATAATCACTCCCGATTCGCTTTTCTATATCTGCTCTAAATATATTCTTGACTATATTATACCATCAATCGTCTTTTTGAGAGAACGTTTTTATTATAACTCAATCATCAATATTTTGCCATAGGCAAAATATTTTATGTAAGTTAGCTGATAACCAAAAAATATATAATATTATCTCTTTTGAGCCTATTTTTATTCGAATTATTGATTATTTATGACCAGATGCTATTACCAGCCCAAAAATCTGTTTTGCCCCGGCATCCCGCAGCACCTTCCCGCACTCAGCAAAGGTGGCACCTGTGGTAAAGATATCATCCACCAAAAGCACTCTCTTGCCCTTAACCAGACGACGGTGCTTTTTATCTGCCACTGCAAAGGCACCTTTAATATTTTTCTTGCGCTCGGCAAATTTCAGTCCAAACTGAGGACGGGTTTCATGGACCCGCCGCAGCACCTCCCAGATTTCCAGTCCGGAATTTTTCAGGGCATCCTCAAAAAACAGCACGCTTTGATTAAAACCCCGCTGTTTTATTTTGCTTTTATGGAGAGGCACCGGTACCACAATATCTATATCTTTCAAATCCAGCTTTTCCATGCCCTTTTCCACGAAAAACTGCAGTGCCTTCACAGCATGCTTCTTTTTCTCGAATTTGGCATCGGCAATAAGCTTCTTCACCGGATCCTCATAATCGCAAAAACTCATGACGCCGCCGTCAAAAATCTTCCCAATTGCATCGTCCAAGGGCAGCTGCCATGGCTGAAGTATTCTGTTTAGACAATCCTCACACCACTGCCCGTTGTGCTTCACGGAAGCCCTGCACCCGGGACACTTTGGTGGGTAAAGAAAATTCAGTATTGTTTCAAGCATAGCTTAATCCTCTAGTACAGTAACTAAATTTATTAGCCGGGGGAATTTTTTTCGTCTGGAGTCACTGGGCTGTTTGCCGAAGGCTCATCATGGGCACTGAACTTATATATGTCACGATGTGAGAACGGCTCTGCCGACAACTAAAAAGCACTGTAAATATAGTGCATGATGATTACAGCACAGTGACGAAGCCGAAAAATGTTTCCCCGGCATTGGTACTACAGTGAATGGGCCAGGCGTTCAGCCAGCAGCGTGTAGCGGCGGCGGGTTCTGTCATTGGCCACGGCAGTATTTAACGCCGCCTTGGTCCCAATCAGAATCACCTTTTTCTTGGCTCTGGTAATAGCCGTATACAGCAGATTTCTCTGGAGCATAATCCGATGCCCTGGCACCAGGGGCAAAATCACCACAGAATACTCACTGCCCTGGCTCTTATGCACACTCATGCAATATGCCAGCTGCAGCTCACTGAGCTCTGCCTTCTCATAAACCGCCTTCAGATCATCCCCGAAACGGGCCGTAACGCTGGTCTCACTCATTTCCTCAATGAAACCGATATCCCCGTTAAAAACGCCCTTATCGTAATTATTTTTTGTCTGCATCACCTTGTCCCCCAGCCGGAAGCTGCGGATACTGCTGACGAATTCCGACTTATAGGAGGCAGGAGGATTAAGGGCACTCTGAAGCCTTTTATTTAAATTCTCCACCCCGCAGGCCTGACGGTGCATTGGAGAAAGCACCTGAATATCCTCCATTGGGGAATAGCCCTGCTTTGGCAGAATATCACGGCAAAGGCTCACAATCTGGTACTCCACCGCCTCTGGATTATTAAGCTCTATGAACTCAAAATCGCTGTTTGGATTATCCGAAGTATCGGAAAATCTCGGCACCCGCCCCGCATTAATGGCATGGGCATTCATAACAATGCTTGAAGCCTCGCTCTGGCGGAAAACCTCTGTAAGGCAAACGCTGGCCACCACACCACTTCTGAGAATATCCTTCAGCACGGACCCCGGCCCCACCGCCGGAAGCTGGTCCACGTCACCCACAAGGATAACATGGCATCCCGCCGGCACTGCCTCCAGAAAATGGCGCATCAGCACAATGTCCATCATGGAAACCTCATCCAAAATAATGGCATCCGCCTCCAGCTGGTCATCAATATCCCTGCCAAACATGGCCCCCTCAGAGGAATCTCCCCCCTGGGCCTCCAGCATACGATGAATGGTGGAAGCCTTACGTCCTGTGGCTTCGCTTAACCGCTTTGCCGCACGGCCCGTAGGGGCCCCCAGAATAATTTTCATTCCCTGGGCCTCCAGCATGTCTATCATGCCACGGATAACAGTGGTTTTTCCCGTACCAGGCCCCCCTGTCAATACAAAGATACCATGCTCAAGTACCCCTTGTATAGCCTCTTTTTGCTTATAAGCAAGGGTTATGCCCGTATTCTGCTCCCACTGCTCCACTAATTTAAGTGAATTGCCCACATTTATGGGCTCGGCCTTTTTCTGCAAAAACAGCAAATGCTCCGCTGTTTCCACCTCCGCCTGATAGAGGTATTCCGGATAAACCAGAATATTATCCCCCACCACCTCCTGGTTGAGAACTCCCGTGGCCAGATCCTGCTTCATCACTTCCCAAATAGTATTACGGTGAATACCAAGAGCCTTCTCCACCTCGTCCACCAGGAGATTTTCCGGCACACAGCAATGGCCGGAGAGGGAAATGCGCTGGAGCTGAAATTCCAGGGCCGCCGAAACCCGCACAGGGTCATCCGCCTGCATTCCGATTCCCGCCGCAATAGCATCAGAGGTAGCAAAGCCCACACCATCTATTTCCCGCGCCAGACGATATGGATTTGACTCCATTACCTCTACGGAAAATGAACCATACTGGGCGTAAATCTTTCCCGCATAAATTCCCGACACATTGTGCTGCTCCAGCCAGATCATAATCTGGCGAAGCTCAGCCTTCTCCATATAAGAATCGTGAATTTTCTTGGCGGTCTTGGGGCCAATGCCGCTGACTTCCTTCAGACGGTGGGGTGCCTTTTCAATAATCTCCAGGGCATCTCCACCAAAGTAGGAAACTATGCGCTTGGCATTTACAGGGCCTACTCCCTCAATGGCACCGCTGGCCAAAAAACGCTCTATGCCCTCAAGAGAAGTAGGGGCCGCCACCATCATGTGCTCAGCCTTAAACTGTTGGCCAAAGCGGGGGTGCTCCACCCAATTGCCCTTCAGCTCCAGCTGCTGTCCCTGCAGCGGCGGTTCCATTTGCACCGTCACAGTAACCAGGCCCCGCTGCCCATCAGGACGCAGGCGAAACACACTAAAGCGCCCGTCAGAACTGGCAAATATTATATTTTCAACAGAACCCTGAAGTTCTTCCATACAAAACACCTCAAATAAAGGTATATTTTACTATTGGCGGGGAGGATTCTATGAATAAGCGTAGCTCAAAAATGGCACATCAGCACATCACTTATTAACGCCGAAATGAAGTGGCTGACGGCCCACCACCGTCAATACTAAATCGAAGCTTGTAGCCATATTGATGTGACACTGGCACAGCGCATAAATAGCTTTTTCTGCGATTGGCAGGGGAGGATTCTATGAATAAGCGTAGCTCAAAAATGGCACATCAGCACATCACTTATTAACGCCGAAATGAAGTGGCTGACGGCCCACCACCGTCAATACTAAATCGAAGCTTGTAGCCATATTGATGTGACACTGGCACAGCGCATAAATAGCTTTTTCTGCGATTGGCAGGGGAGGATTCTATGAATAAGCGTAGCTCAAAAATGGCACATCAGCACATCACTTATTAACGCCGAAATGAAGTGGCTGACGGCCCACCACCGTCAATACTAAATCGAAGCTTGTAGCCATATTGATGTGACACTAGCGCAGCGCATGAATAGAACCTCCCCTGCCAGGACCCGTAACTTCACGCTTCGGTGAGCTGCTCCCACTTCTCATACCACTCATCCAATTCCTTGGTCTTGGCCTCGTATTCCATTGCAATTTCCACGCTCTGCTCCGGATCCGCCTGTATCTGTGGGCTGTTCATGGTCAACTCCAAATTCTTCAAATCCATCTCAATGGTAGCAATCTGAGCCTCTGCCCGGTGTATCATCTGAGCCCGCTTATCGTCGCTCATGCTCTGGATAGCCCCCTTCTTGGCATCAGCCCTGGCCTGCTGTTCCCGGGTCTTGGCCCTCTCTGCCTCCGCTTCAGCCTTTGCCTCTGACTTGGCCTTTTCACGGGCTATGCGGTCCTTTGCTGCCTGCTCCTCAGCCAGCTCCGCCGCTTCCCTGGCCTCCTCGTCCTTCTTCTCACGATAATAGCTGTAATTCCCATCATACTCCCGCAGCTTCCCGTCAGAAAGCTCCAGCACGCAGTTTGCCACCTTATCAAGAAAATATCGGTCATGGGACACGGTAATATAGGTCCCCGGGAAGGTGGACAAAGCCTCCTCCACCGCCTCCTTGGCGGGAATATCCAAATGGTTGGTAGGCTCGTCCAGTATCAGGAAATTTGCCCCCGTCATCATCAGCTTAAGGAAGGCAAGACGGGACTGCTCACCGCCAGAAAGATCACCGATAACGCGGAAAACCTCGTCCCCACGGAACAAAAAGGCCCCCAGATAACGTCTGGCCTGCTCCTCGTCAAGTCCGTATTCGTAAAGCATTTCATCCAACAGGGTACGCTCCATGTGAAGGCCCTCATGCTGCTGGGAAAAATAGCCAATCTTGACTCTGGAGCCAATCTTCAGCCGCCCCGTTGGGGATTCCAGCTCTCCCACCAGCAACCGGAGAAGGGTAGTCTTCCCCGCGCCGTTAGGGCCCACAATAGCCACCCCGTCCCCCTTCCTTATGAGCACATCAACGTGCTCGAAAAGGGTTTTGTCCGGGAATTTATAGGAAATATCCTCCAGCTCCGCCACCCTCTGGGCGCATTCAGCCGGGACATTAAATGCAAAATAATTGAAGGCCGCCGTCTCAGCCGGCTTCACAATACGCTCCAGGCGATTAAGCTGACTCTGACGTCCCCGGGCCTGTTTGGATTTAATACCAGCCTTGTATTTGCGGATATAATCCTCAGTCTTTTTTATGTACTCCTGCTGCTTTTCGTAGGCTGTAAGCTGGGCCGCCCGGCGCTGCTCCTTCACCTTCATGTAATAGGAATAATTGCCTTCGTAAGCAGTAAGTTCTTTGTTTTCAATCTCAAAAATGCGATTGGTGACCTTGTCCAAAAAGAAACGGTCATGGGAAATAATCAATACGCCGCCGGTGTAGCTCTGCAAAAATCCCTCCAGCCACTCGATCATCTCAATGTCCAGATGGTTGGTGGGCTCGTCCAGAAAGAGGAAATCCGGCTCACGCAAAAGGGCCTTGGCAAGGCATACACGGGTGCGCTGACCCCCGGAAAAATGCTCCACCCTGCGGTCAAAATCCTCCTCAGTAAAACCCAGGCCAAAGGCGGTACGGCGGATACTGCTCTCGAAATCGTAGCCCCTCATGTGTTCAAACCGCTCCACAATGCGGCCATACTGGGCCAGCTTTTCCTCGTCATGCTTTTCCGCCAGCTCAGCCTCCAGGGCCTCCTTGGTGGCAGCCAGGGCCATCACATCCGCAAAGGCACTTTTCAGCTCCTCATAGAGGGTACCCTTCACCTCCATATCAGCCTGCTGCTCCACGTAACCAATGGTGTCCACAGGATCCATGGCAATGGTTCCCTTGTCGTATTCATCTTTGCCCAAAAGGCACTTCATCAAAGTGGACTTGCCGGCCCCATTGGCCCCCACGAAGCCCACACGCTCCCCACGCTTTATTTCAAAGCTCACATCATTAAATAACTCGTCTATACCAAAGGCCTTGGACAGGCCAGTAACCTTAATTGTTCCCACGCTTATCCCGCGTTCCTTTCTCTATATCACTCAAAATCCTTGCCCACGTAAACCACGGCCTCCATCGGGTCAGCACCGTCCATAATGGTGCATGGGAACGGCATGCCGTAGAACCAGTTTACATTTGATTCATCTGTAACGATAATGGTGTGTTCACGATCGCTCTTATGACCCGTGTCCACTCCTGTAACGTTGAAGCCCTGATTCCTAAGCTTATTAACCATTCTGGCACCGGCTCCATTGACGCCGCTGTCATTAATAACCAGCACTGCAATCTGTCCTGGCCCCTCCGCCTTTCTGGAAGGCTTTTTGTTGGTTTTCTCTGACTCCGGAATCTCCTTATTCTCCTTGCCCTTGCTCTCATTGGTCTTATCAGCCTTGTTCTTCTTGGCCACAGTGCCCTCCGTCAGGCTCACAATGCCCTTTGGCAAGGATTCATCGTATTTTTTCTTCTCAGTCTCCGCATTCTGACGGGCATTATCGTCCAGCTCCTTGCCCATTTCCTCTGCCACCATTTCACGGAGGCCCATAATATCAGGCAGCCAGTAGCTTATATCATCAAGAAATGCCGGGGTTCCCGGTATCATCTCGGATTCCAGACCCTGCTCACGAACCTGCGGGAGAAGCTGGGAAAGGGAAAGCATCTCCGACAATGGCATATCCGTCTCCAAAGACTTGCTGATAACCTCAATAATCTTCGGCAGCTTCGGCAAGGTGGAAGGGTGAATCATCTTGGTCATAACCGCCTTCATAAAATGCTGCTGACGATTGATTCTGCCAATATCTCCCTCGCCATCACGGAAGCGCACGTACTGAAT
Source organism: Anaerovibrio sp. RM50 (assembly GCF_000622005.1). Lineage (GTDB taxonomy): Bacteria > Bacillota > Negativicutes > Selenomonadales > Selenomonadaceae > Anaerovibrio. Next base: position 304,843 of record NZ_KK211383.1, read on the forward strand.
GGCCTTCTCCCCGGTCATGTGCTGCATGCCCGGATACAGGTCAATGACAAGTCCCCCGTTATCATCCCAAGGGTCCTCGTAATACATTCGCTTTTCCACGTCGATATCAATGCCGTCCAGGGCATCAATAATATTTTCAAAGGAGCTTAAATCTACAAGCACGTAATAATCCATGGGAATCCCCAGGAGTTTTTCCACCGTGCTACGGGTCAGCATGTGGCCCCCGTAGGCGTAAGCGTGATTTATCTTATCATAGCCATGGCCCTCAATTTTCACCCTGGTATCACGGGGCACCGACATTAGCTCCGTCTTCCCCGTTTCCTTGTTCACTGTAAGCACCATCAGGGTATCGCTGCGGCCGGTATCATCAATGCGCCGGTCCACTCCCATAATCATGATGTGAAGTACATCGTCATTTTTCTCAATCCCCGCCTCGGAAACCGCAGGCTGAACCGGAGCCTCCTTATTATCAAGGAAATAATGGGCCAGGGCTGCCACCAAAAAAGTGCAGACAATAGCCCCAATTATATATACACGTGTATAATCTCTACGCCGTTTGCGTGATATGCGCATTTAAAAGTCCTCTTTTCAAAATCATATATTGCAAAATGTGGATTTTACCACATCGTTTCATTATACCAAGCATAAAAAAAGAGGACAAGTAAAATACTTATCCTTGTAAAATTAACTAGCATAGTAGGTTACATATAATGGCGCAGGTGGCTGTTGGGGTGAACATTGAGTGACGAGCGTTAAGAAATCTTTTTCTTGCTATACCTTAATTATAGTGGGAAAAATCATTTGTTTGAGCGAAGCGAGTTATGATTTTTTCCGCTATATGAAAGCAAGAAAAAATTTTAGCGAGGAACGGCGTGAACCACGACAGTTACCTGCGCCATCTAAATCCAACAGTCCTACCCAATTATAACGCCATTGTTCAAATTTTTCTTCTTTAGAAGAAAAATCTTCCAATTAGCGTTTCAACGAGCTGGGAGATATTATCACCAGCTGTTGTAGTTTGTTTTCCCCCACCTAAAGAGGAAGGGGACATCTTAAAGCTCGTTATTAACTTTTTGCTTTTACTTGCTGTACTGGATTTTACGCTCTGAAAAATGCACCGGCCTTAGCCCGATGAAATCCACCATATCCTGGGCCATCTTAAAATTCATGCCCACATTTTCCGCTGCATGGGCATCGGAACCAATTGCAACATACTGCCCACCAAGCTCCTTGTAACGGGCATAAATCATCAGCAGTGACTCCGCCACTGCCTTGCTGTCCAGACGGCGGGTATTCAGCTCCAGCAACGTCCCCGCATCCAGCACATTCATCAGCACCAGATCCACCAGATCATGGAACTCACGATATCCGATTTCTTTGTCCTCGTAAGGTGAATAACGGCTGATGTAATCAATGTGCCCCAGCACGTCAATATAAGGATTGGCCTTCACCATATCCGCCATGATTTCCAGATAATGACCGTAGGCCTGCTCCTTCTTCTTATCCTCATAGTATTCGGGATAATAAAGATCCAGCTTGTCCACGGCGTGAATGGAGCCAATTACCTGGTCAAAGGGCACCTCTTTGATGAACTTTTTATTTGCCTCAATACTGCCGACAGTAAGTCCCACCTCAACTCCCAGCAGCAACGAATCATTCCTTAGAGCCTCATACTTTTCCCAGTATTCCCTGGCATCAAAAAGAAAGTCCATCTCCTTATAGTGCTTGGACTCTTTATAGTCGAAATCATAATGCTCCGTAAATATCAGGCCAATGCCCAATTTGCGGGCAGCCTCAATGGCGTCCTCCGCCTTCATATCCGAGTCAGAGGAAACCTCCGTATGGGAATGACAATCATAAATCATATTACAGCTGCTCCTTTGCCTGTTTTAAGGCCTTTGAAAGCTGGTCCGGACAGGAGGTCGGGCGGGCGCCGCAGCGAATGCCCTCCACCCGGCGGATAACCTCATCAATATCCATGCCCTCCACCAGCTTGCCGATGCCCTGAAGGTTGCCGTTGCAGCCCCCCACCACGCTGAGGTTATGGATTTTGTTGTCCTCGATGTCAAACTTCATAAGGCGGGAGCATACTCCCTGAGGTGCGTATTCAAAAGCGCTCATATAAATCCCTCCTACATACAGTTAAACCAAATTACTAACTACCAGCGCATCGGACAGGGCGGCGAATTCCTTTAACGTAAATGTTTCACCGCGGCGGCCGCTGTCTATGCCGCTCTTGGCAAAGGCTGCCTCAATGGCCTCCTTGGTGAAGCCTGCCCCCTTCATGGCATTGGCAATGGTCTTGCGGCGCTGTCCAAAGGCCGCCTTAACCACCTTGAAGAACATCTTCTCGTCCTTCACCTCCACCGCCGGCTTCTCCCGCACATCGCAGACGATAACTACGGAATCCACCTCCGGGGCCGGGATAAATGACCGTGGTGGCACATCAAAGGCAATATGTGGCCTGGTGTAATACTGCACTGCCACAGACAGGGCTCCGTAGGTCTTGCTCCCCGGCTTGGCAATCATGCGCAGGGCCACTTCCTTCTGCACCATAGTCACCAAAATGCTGATTGGCAAATGCTTTTCCAAAAGCTCCATTAAAATCGGGGTGGTAATGTAATATGGCAGATTTGCCGCCACCTTAAATGGCCCCTCCCCCATGATTTCCGGAATATTAACCTTTAAAATATCCCCTGGCACAATGCGAACATTGTCATAGCCCGCCAATGTTTCGGCCAAAACAGCGGGCAGCTTCTTGTCCAGCTCCACCGCCGTAACATCTGCCCCGGATTCTGCAAGGCCCTGGGTCAAGGTGCCGATGCCGGGGCCTATTTCCAGAATCTTGTCCCCTGGCTTCGCCCCCGCCGCATCCACAATGCCCCGGACTATATTGGCATCTACGAGAAAGTTCTGGCCCAGGCGCTTGCTGGCACGGAGATTAAAGGCCTTCATAATATGACGGGTTACGCTGGGAGTGGCAATGGTGGCCTTAAGGCCGTTTAAATTCAGCTTTTTGCCTCCATTAATTTCCCTATCCAAATCCTTGTCAAGATTCAAGCTCATTAATCTTTTCCCTCCTCAGCCAGAGCCGTCTCAAATTCTTCTCTGGTTACGCCATAATGGTTCAGTCTCTTTAAAAATGTCTTGGCGTTGGCATAGCCGATGCCAAGCCGTGCCCCCATGCGGGCACGTTTTTCGCTGGCTCCGGCGCCGCCGCTGATGCCAGCCCGTATAAGATCCGCCCCGGAAAATTCATTGCTTGGCTCCCAGTTAAGAGTCCGCACCTTTTCCAAGGCCTTGCGGATAGCCTCAGGGGAGGCCTGCTCAATGCCTATATCATTGTTGGCGGTGGCGTCCTCCACCGGCACAAAGGCGTGCTTTGCGTTTGGGCAGCGGCGGGTAACGTATTTGCGGATACGCTCCCCTGCACTGTCCGGGTCAGTGAGGATAATGATGCCCCGCTTTTTGTATGCTTTTTCTATGGAGTCAAGGCAGGCGGGCTTTAGGTTGAAGCCCTCGGTGATGATGCAGTCGGCCTCAACGGCTTTGTTGATGGCCACCACGTCCATTTTGCCTTCTACTACTAAAACTTCTTTTATCATAAATACCTCTTTACAGCATCATATACGTCGGAGTGTATTTCCTCGATACTTCGTGGCTGGCCGTCCTTGCTGCACACGATTTTCTTCCAGCCGTATTTGGTTGCCACCCAATTGTAGGCCTCATGGCATCTATGTAGATAATTCGTGTCCTTTTCGTGAATATCCTTTTTACGGTCCGCATTTTGGGCGGCCCGCTCATTAATCAGTCGGTCGCTGACCGCAGGATCCATATCAAGATATACCACCACATCTGGCACCGGCAATTTCAGCTTGCCAAATTCAAAATCCCACAGCCAGGTCAGAAATTCCTCACGCTCAACAGGGTCAATGAGCTTCACCGCCTGATGGACCATGTTGGAGGTGGTGTATCTGTCTGCCAAAATAATGGCACCCTCCTCGTAGGCCTGCTTCCAGTTCAAATGATAGGATGCATAGCGGTCCACTGCAAAGAAGGTGGAGGCCCCATAGGCGTCCACGTCCTCGGCGTGCTCACCGAACTGCCCTCCCAAATACATTTTCACCAAGGCGGAGGAATCAGACTTGTAATCAGGATATTCTACCTTCATTACCCGATACCCGTCCTTCACAAGATGCTCCATAAGTGCCTTTGTCTGGGTTGCCTTGCCGGAGCCGTCCCCGGCCTCTATTGTAATTAGTTTTCCCTTTGCCATCTAGTACACCTCATCTTCCCTCATGGGGAAGGCTTAACAATCTTTATATATTCAAGGGTGCTGTCAGCTGGGCCAACCACTCTCATGCCGGCCCTTTGCTGTTTTCGCACAGCCTTAATAAGCTCATCTGTGATTCTTTCCCCAGGGCACAATACGGGAACCCCCGGAGGATAAAAGGTCACTGTCTCCCCGGCGATACAGCCGGCAGATTCATTGATTTTAACCATTTCCCCTGGGCCGTAAAAGGCCTCCCTTGGGCTCACTGCCACCTCATTGGCGGTTAACAAATCCACGGGAACCACAGGCTTTTCGCCCCTGCCCCGACCATGATTTTGGGCCAGAAGCTGAAGCACCTCCAAAAGGCGATGGGCTGTATCCTCATTATCTGCCATGGAAATAATAAACAGCAGATTGTTGTTGTCGGAAAGCTCGCACTGCACCTTGTATTCGTGGCGCAAAATAAGCTCCGCCTCAGGCCCCGGCAGCCCAATTCCCGTCAAATTCACGATTATTCTGGTTTTATCCAGACTGAAAGTGTCGGTGGAATCAAGTATTTCATCCCCTACGCAGTACAGTCCATCTATTTTGTTGATTTCCTCACGGAGCCAGTTCCCCAGCTCCACTGCCCTCTCCAGCCTGTTTCTTCCCTCTGTGGCCATTTGCAGTCTGGCAATATCCAGAGAGGCCAAAAGCAGCTGATTTGGGGAGGTGGACTGCAAAATAGCCGCCGCTTCACGTATTCTCTCCCCTGATACCCTGTCACTTCCTATATGAAGCATGGAGGTTTGGGTAAGGCTTCCCAGCACCTTGTGGGTACTCTGGGCCACCACATCCGCCCCCAGATCCAGAGCCTGTTTTGGCATTTCTTCAATATGTTGGGCAAATTTCAGATGGGCACCGTGGGCCTCGTCCACCAGCAAAAGCATATTGTGCTCATGGAGAATATCCCCAATGGCCTGTAAATCCCCTGCCATACCATAATAAGTAGGGTATACGGCAATCAGGGCTTTTGCATCAGGATTCTCCTCCACTGCCCGGCGCACCGCTTCAACAGTCAGCACCCCGGCAATCCCCAGGAATTCCACAATCTCCGGCTGAATATACACTGGCCTTGCCCCTGTAAGTATTATGCCCCCAATAATGGAACGGTGGGCATTACGGGGCACCAGCACCTTATCTCCGGGCTGTAATGTGCCAAAAATCATGGCATGGATAGCCCCAGTGGTGCCGTTTATCATAAACATGGTATCCTTGGCGCCCCAAAGCTCCGCCGCCAGGGCCTCCGCCTCCTTTATGCACCCGGAGGGCTCGTGAAGGTCATCCAGCTCCTCCATAAGGGAAACCTCCTGTCTCAGCCCCTCATGGGTAATAAGGCGTTTAAGTCTCTCATGGGCCCCCAGCCCCTGCTTGTGGCCGGGAGTATGAAAAGCAAGGGCGCCGTCCCTGGCATATTTGTCCATTGCTTCAGAAATCGGCGCCTCATTTTGATTAAGTTTACAATTACTTTTAGGCTTAGTATCTTCAAACATAAAAATTTAATCCTGAGTTATCTTGGCTGAGGGTACGGCATCTTAATATTCACCCTGGTACCCTTCCCCGGCTCGGAGGCAATAGCTATAGTTGCACCGATAATACGGGCCCGCTCCTCCATGCCAATAACGCCAAAACGGCCTTCCCCAGATGGATTGCGGCGCTCCTCCGCCAGCTGCTCCACATCAAAGCCATTGCCCTGGTCGGAAACAAGAATGGCCAAATGATCCGTGGTAAACAACATACGCACGCTGGCCTTGTCCGTCCCCGCATGGCGGTGAACGTTGTTCAGGGCCTCCTGCACAATGCGGAAGATGGTAACCTCCACATGGTTGTCAAACTTGTACTCCTTGCCGTCAATCTGCAAATCCGCGTTGAGAACCTCCCGCTCACCCAGCTTTTTCACCAGCTGACGGAGAGCCGGAATAAGTCCCAGATCATCCAGGGTCATTGGGCGCATGTCAAAAATAATCTGACGCACATCCGCCAGACATGTACGAATTTGACGGCGCAACTCCTGAAGACTGGCCTTGGCCTCATTTGGGCGGGTATCCACCAGACGCTCTACCACAGATGCCTGATAAATGAGATTTGCCATTTCCTGGGCAGGACCATCGTGAATCTCCCGGGAAACCCTAAGCCGCTCGTTCTCCTGTGCCTTGATAATCTGCATTCCCAGAAATTTATTCTTGGACACGATCTCCATCTGGGTCACCACATCACTTAGCTGTGAAGTGAGATAGCCGATAACTGACCCCAGCTTAGTGGCCAATGTCTCCGCCATGTGGAGAGTCTTCTCCATACTGTAAAGGCGCAGCTCCAGACGATCACGCTGACGCCTTGTCTGGTATTCCTTTTCCTTGGCAATGGCCAATTTCACCTGAACAGTCTTTACAGCCTCATAGCTGGCCCGAATACGATCCTCGGAATAATTGGAAAAATTGCCGCTGACCTGAACCAGCTTCTGCTTTTCCTTCTGCTCCACCCGCACCAGCTCATCCACTTCGTCCTGGAGCTTGCGGGTCTGCTCTTTCAGCTCCTGCAGCATTTTCCGGGTGGACTCCACGTCCTCCTTGGTATTTTCGTATATCTCAAATATCTGGCCTTTACTGCCTTCCATTGATTCGATACTCTGCTTAAAGGCATCACGAAGCAGGCGCTCACCCTGACCATCATCCATATCCATAGATAAATCGATGTTCACGTTTAAAAAACCTCCCACTAATCCTTAGTGTAATTGTAACGTAAACAGAATTTCAATGCAAAGTATTTTTATTACGACTTGCATTTAAGTGAGAATACTATTAAAATCTTATATGGTTATGTCTATTTTTAACACAAGGAGAGTTCGTATTTTATGGGTATGTTTGACAGATTTTTACCAAAGAAAAAACCAGTTGAAATAAAAAACAACATCCCAAAGGAAAAGGAAAGCATCAAGAAATCCTTTGGTATTTATTGCAACAAGAATCACGGCACCAAGGGTGAGAAGCTGTGTCCGAAGTGTACAGCCCTTCTGGCCACTGTAATGACCAAGATGAACCGCTGTCCTTACGGCATCACCAAGCCAATCTGTGACCGCTGTGAAATTCAGTGCTTCGGCGACAAGAACAACAAGATGTTCAATGAAATCATGAGTGCCTCCAGCACCGGCATGATGTTCAAGCATCCAATCATGTCCTTCAAGCACAAGATGGCCAGTATGAGTGTTGATTATTCCAAGAGCAAGCAGGAAAAGAACGAGCGTGAAAAGGCCAAGGCAAAGGCAAAGAACGCAGCCGAGAAGGCCAAGGCCCGCGAGGAAGCTAAGAAAGAAAAAGAAGAAAAGAAATAATTTCAAATTAAATTTCTGCAATGTAAAAATCCCAGCTCAGGCTGGGATTTTTTTGCGTACATGGATATTTTATGGGGCAGTGGGCTGGTGGATTGAACAATTAGTCACGGTGCGTTAAGAAACTTTTTATTGCTTACCTTAATATTAGTGGAAAAAATCATCTGTTTGAGCGAAGCGAGTTATGATTTTTTACACTATATAACAGTAATAAAAAGTTTTAGTGCCGTGACGACGTGAAAGACACCAGTCCACTGCCCCTATCAATTACTTACTACACAATATAACTTATTTGTAATTTGTAGGCAGAACCTGGAAGTGAGCCTTTGGATGAGCGCAAACAGGGCACTCCTCAGGGGCTGCTTCCCCGGTGCATACATAACCGCAGTTGGAGCACTGCCAGATAACCTTTTCGTTCTTCTTGAATACCTTGTCCTGCTCCACGTTCAAAAGGAGAATCTTGTAGCGTTCCTCATGCTCCTTTTCAATGGCCCCAACAGCCTCAAAGAGCGCCGCAATCTTGTCAAAGCCTTCCTCACGGGCAACCTTGGCAAACTCCGGATACATGGAAGTCCACTCCTCGTTTTCACCGGCTGCAGCTGCCTTGAGGTTTTCAGCGGTGGAGCCAATCTTACCTCCGTTCACCAGCTTGAACCAGATTTTGGCATGTTCCTTCTCGTTCTTGGAAGTCTCAGTAAAGATGTTCTGAATCTGAACATAGCCGTCCTTCTTTGCCTGGGAGGCAAAATACTGATACTTGGTGTGAGCCTGGGATTCACCTGCAAATGCTGCCCACAAATTCTGTTCGGTCTTACTTCCTTTTAATTCCATGAAAAAACCTCCTTCATATATATAACACACAGGATACAACACACATTTAATATTCCACCTAACGGATAATAATTATCCGTTAGCAATAGTATACCATTTTTGTGGGCGATGTCAACACTCACATTTTTTTTATCGGAATCGGCCCGCGGCTAAGGGCAATGGCCCCTGTTCTGGCTATTTCGATAATCTCAAACTCCGCCAGCATTTCACAGATGGCGTTGATTTTGCTCTGGGAGCCCGTAAGCTCAATAACTACATTTTCAGGGCTTACATCTACTATTTTACCACGAAATATATCAACTATGTTACGAATATCTGCCAAAGATCCCTTGCTGGCCCGAACCTTTAGGAGCACCAGCTCACGGATAATGGAATCCACCAGCCCCAGATTAACGATTTTTATAACGTCAATGAGCTTGCCAAGCTGATTTACCACCTGCTCCAGCTCCCGGTCATCCTCCACGGAGACCTCAATGTTAATGCGGGTAACGTCCTCGTCCTCGGTGTAGCCCGCGGAAATACTTTCAATATTAAAGGCGCGGCGGCTGATAAGTCCCGATACATGGGTCAGTACACCAGGCTTGTTGTCTACCAGAACTGCTAAAATATACTTTTTCATTCTTCGGAACCTCCCAAAACCATATTGTCCAGCTGAGCCCCGGGAGCCACCATTGGCAATACGTCCTCATTGGCCGGCAGCATAACGTCAATCAGCATTGGCCCCTCCACATTAAGGGCCTTCTCCAGGGATTCCCTTAACTCCTGGGGCTTTTCAATGCGGCAGGCCTCCATGCCCATGGCCTGGGCCAGCTTCACATAATCCGTCTTTCCACCCAGCAAGGTCTGGGAGTAACGCTTGCCGTAGAACATGCGCTGCCACTGGGTAACCATGCCCAGTACCCGATTGTGAAGGAGAACTACCTTCACATCAATTTCGTTGTCCGCTGCTGTGGACATCTCCTGACAGTTCATCATAACAGAGCCGTCCCCAGTGAAAAGCACCACCTTTTTATCAGGACAGCCCAGCTTGGCCCCGATGGCAGCCGGCAAGCCGTAGCCCATGGTACCCAGGCCTCCGGAGGTAATAAACTGCCGTGGATTGCGGCTGTCGAAGAACTGGGCCGCCCACATCTGGTGCTGGCCCACATCAGTAACCACAATGGTATTTTCATCCACCAGCTGACTTACTGTATCAATAAGCTGCTGAGGCATAATAAACTGTTCATTTGTCTTGTAGCTGAAAGGACATTCTCTGTCCATATCAAGGGTCTGCTTATGCCACTTGGCAAAACGGGCGAAATAATCCACCCCTGTTTTATGAAGTCTCTCGCTGAAAATTGGCAAAGACCAGCAAAGATCCCCGATTACAGGATAATGGGAGAATACATTCTTGTTGATTTCCGCCTTGTCCACCTCGAAATGAACCACCTTGGCGTTAGGGGCAAAGGCATCCACCTTTCCCGTAACACGGTCATCAAAGCGCACACCGATGCCAATGAGAAGATCGCTCTTTTGCACTGCCATATTGGCGGCGTAGGAGCCGTGCATGCCCACCATGCCCAAGAAGCCTTCCTCCTTGGCAGGAATGCAGCCCAATCCCATAAGGGAGCTTACCACCGGAATGCCGGTGTATTTTACAATATCCCGAAGAACATCTGTCTGGTCAGAAAGGGTTACACCGCCACCGATGAAAAATACAGGACGCTTGGCCTCCCCCAAAGCCTCCATCACATCATCAATCTGGTGCTCGTCCCCTGTAAAATCCCCCTTGTAGCCACGTAGCTTCACCTTCTGAGGGTAGTCATACTCTATCATGGTGGTGAAAACGTCCTTGGCAATATCAATAACCACAGGACCCGGACGGCCAGTACGGGCTATAAAGAAAGCCTCCTTAATAACCCTTGGCAGCTCCGAGGCCTTTTTTACCAAATAATTATGCTTCGTAATAGGGGTAGTTATGCCCACAATATCCGCTTCCTGGAAGGAATCCTTGCCAATAAGGGGATTGGTCACCTGTCCCGTGAAGCACACCAGTGGCACAGAATCCATGTAGGCTGTGGCAATACCCGTAATGAGGTTGGTGGCACCAGGTCCGGAGGTGGCAAAAACCACACCCACCTTGCCAGTAGCCCTCGCGTAGCCATCTGCAGCGTGGACGGCCCCCTGCTCGTGACGGGTTAAAATATGAGGAAACTTCGCCTGATAAACCGCATCGTATAAATCCAGCACTGCTCCCCCGGGATAACCAAATACCAAATCCACATTTTCTCTTTTCAGACTCTCCAAAATCGTCTGGGCCCCATTCATCTGCAAGGAAAACTCCCCCTTATATATAGAATGAAACTGTAAATTGCAATTTTAAAAATGTAAATCGCAATTCATCAGCCACGGACATATATCATAACATTGTCCACTGAGTACATATTATACAATAACATCTGTACAGTTATCAACAATTTGTTGATAAAATGTGTATACTTTTAGTGAATTTTAACATCACTTTTCCACATAACCACGCACAAAGAGGCATTCCGCCACAAAACGTGGAGGAATACCCCTTTTTATTACCTGTTAATATAAAATTAAATCTTAAACTTCAATGTAGTATCCTGCAGATGCTGGGCATAATCAGCCAGTGTACGGCTTGCCTCGGCGATTTCGTCAATTCCCGCAGACTGTTGTTCCGTGGCAGCGGACACAGACTGGGATTCCCTGGATACATTATCCGCCTGCTGGGTAACGTTGCCGATGTTTTTAACCAGCTCGTCAATAGGCCCCATAAGGCTCTTAATCGTCTCGTTAATGCTGGAGGAGGTTTCACGGACGTGATTAACCCTGTCAAGAATCTGGTTGAAGGCATCCCCGGTGGTGGACAGATTCTCCTTGCCGGATTCTGCGGCCTTGGCACCCCTTTCCATGGAAGCCACCGCATCGTTGGTTTCCTTCTGTATATTGCCTATAAGCTCGCTGATCTGCTGGGCTGCATTCTGGGATTCCTCAGCCAGCTTTCTTACTTCCTCCGCTACTACTGCAAAGCCACGGCCCTGCTCGCCGGCCCGGGCCGCCTCAATGGCTGCATTAAGCGCCAGCAAATTGGTCTGCCCGGCGATGCCGGAAATAACGGACACGATATGGCCGATTTCCTTGGAACGCTCTCCCAGACGGGCCACTCTGTCCGTGGACTCCAGAACAATATCAGTAACCCCGTTCATTTCGCTGATGGTGGAGGATGCCAGCTCATTACCTTCGTTGGACTTCTCCACTGCCTCGCTTACTGACTGTCTGGCCTCTTCCACTGCCGCAGTTACATTCTGCATTTCCGTCAGAAGATTTCTGGCCTTTTCATCAGCCTCCGTAAGTTCCCTGGTCTGCTGCTCCGAGGACCCGGCCATGGCCGTTACAGAATGGGCCACCTCCTGGGTTGCCTGGGCTGACTGATGGGCACTGGCAGTAAGCTCCTGGGAAGCAGAAGCCACCTGCATGGCGGTCTTCTGAATATCCTGACACATTTTGCGGACGTTATCTATCATATTGTTAAATTGATGTCCGATGGTGGCAAATTCATCACTGCCATCGATTTCCACCTTGCTGCGCAGGTCGCCCCCGGCCACCATGGTGGAAACACGCACCAGCTCCTCTGCAGAGGCTTTTATATTTCTGTTAAGGAGAATCATAACGCCGATACAGAACACAGCCGCTATCACAGTAATGGTTATGGACATTACCGTAACGGAATTATAAACCCCCTCAGCCTCTGCCATGGCAGTCTTGGTACCCTCATCGCAAACCTCTATATCCTCCTTCACGGAATCAAAGGCTTCATCAAAGGCGGCATCAGCTTCCTCAACCAGGGCCTTCATTTCCGCATCCTCTTCAAGGGAAGCAAAATCCTTGGTTTTCAGGGCATTGTTAATTTTACCCACAACGGCCAGATATTTATCCCAAAGCTCCTTTTCCTCCTGGACGGTCTTAAGATCCGCCTGCCGCTCTTCCTCTGTATCGTATTCAGACTCCATTACGAGATTTTTATATTCCTCCAGGTCCTCATTTACCTCATCCCTTGCACTGTCAAAGCCGTTCCGCAGGGCAGTAATGGCATTGGCATCATCGGCGTTGGTTATGAGATCCACATAGCCGTTGGCCTTTTCCATGTGATTGACCATATTGGAAACCAGCAGGGCCGTCTCCATCCAGTCCGCCACATTTTCCGCCTCCAGATTTTGCTTTTTTGCAGAATTGTAGCTGTACAGCCCCAGACTCACAATGATAATCAGCAAAATGCCGAAAACCACCATTAATTTTTTGGTAAGGCTAAGATTGTTCATAATCCTCACACCCCTTTATGTCACCTTGAATTGATTTATATATTTTTACAACACTTATTTTAAAAAACACTTTTAGCTCTTAGATTGTTATTCGAGATTAAAAGCTAAACTCCTTTTTATCCCGAAATTTTTCGTAAATAATTTCAATAACATTTTATGAGTTTTTTCAGAAATGCCCTTCGGGAATATTTCGCCTGTAATATACATTTTTCGTTGAAAATAAGTTGTAAAAACAATGGACACAATCCACTTTCTTAATTATTATGTAGATAAGGTAAAATTTTAAGAAATATTCACTAGCAGCCAGTTTTGAACAATTCCGCTGAGGTAATAAAAATGTTTATGAAATTATCCGCCAAGTATATAATTTCAATTCTGACAATCCTGACATTGCTCATTCCACCAGCTGCCACGGGGGCAGAGGATAACACTATTCCCGGCCGCCCTGTACGGGTGGGGGTGCTCCACGTAAAGAAGGACACCAATCCCCACGGCCGCCAGCTGCTGGAAAGGCATATCAGGGCTTATCTGCGGGAGCTTTCCAAGCGTACCCATTTAGGCTATGAATACATTCCAGTTCATTCCGGTGGCGGCAGAAAAATGTTGGCAGACGGCACTCTGGATTTATTGGTTCCGGTTCAGGGAAATACAGCCCTCAGCCCGTCCCAAATATACAGTGAGGGCTACTCCGTATATGGCATGCTGAGTCTCTTCACCATTCCCGGAAGCAGGCTTAACATACTGGACAGTTCCACCATGAATGGGATTTCCATTGGCTACGTAAGCCTTGAGGACAATTCGGGTTACATCAATCACTACGTCCGGACCCAGGGCTGGGAAAATGTAAATTTTATTACATACGCTGACGGGCAGAACATGATAGAAGCCCTCCATAAAGGGGAAATACAGGCCGCCATGGACGACGGCTCCCATCTGCAGGGAAATGAAATTGAACTGGCCATAATAGCCATAACCCGGTGTCAGTTTATGGCACTCCCCGCCAACCAACGGCTTATTCTGGAACTGAACAATGCCATCCTTGATACGGAGCTGCAAAACCCGTCCTTTGGCACTGCCCTGGAACAGGAATATATTGACCCTGCCATCCACAGCATTGCCACTTATTCCGAAAGGGAGCAACGTTTTATTGCAACAGCCATGCCAATCAGGCTTGTGCTGGTGGGTGAATTTCCTCCTTTTATAGATGCAAACTCCGGCATTTTCAAGGATATTGTTGAGAAAATGTGCGAAGACAGCGGCCTTAGTCTTAAGGTGATGGTGGCCAAAAATTCCCAGGAGGCCAGAAATATGCTGGACAGGGGCGAGGCAGATATTTTGCCATTTGTTTATTCCGGCGACTTTACTGAGACTCCCCGAAATTACACAAACAACTTTATGACAGCAGAATATTCCGCCGTCATTCATGAATACACCACCTTCATCGGTACCCCAAAAACCATGGTCATCCCGGCGAATATTCCTGGGCTGAAGGGATACCTCAAGCAGCAATACCCTGGCTGGGATATCGCAATACTGGATACGGTGGAGGACTGCCTTGATGCAGTGGAAAATAACAAATACACCATTGCCATGGTGCCAAACCTTTATCTTGTCCAGCACAGCAACCTTGTGACCAGGTCCAGACTGAGAATCAGCGATACCCATTCCTGTCACATCGGCCTCAGCCTTATGGCAGGGGAGTACACCCCGGACATGCTGACCCAGGTGCTGAACACTGCCATCCAACGTTTATCCCCCGATGAAGTCCGCCGTATTATAAAAAACAACAGCAGGCCTGTGCTGAATCCCGGCTACCTTCTTCAGGAATATCCTATACAGATGGTGGCAGTCATGTTGCTGACCCTTATTATTATATTGGGCGTGGGCTTTATGGTTCATAGAACCCGTGAGGCCAAACGGCATAGTGCAGAATTGCAGGCAAAAAATGATGAGCTGGAGCAGGCCCTCAGGGAAGTAAAGGTACTTACCAAGGACAGGGATGCCTACAAGCAGGAATCTGAAACAGATCCCCTGACAGGTCTTCTTAACAAAAAGGGAATTGCCCTGCGATGTCAGGAGCTGCTGAAAAGACAACAGGAGGGGGAAGCCGTTGCCCTTATTATTATTGATTTGGATCACTTCAAGGAATTTAATGATACCTACGGGCATCAAATGGGAGACGAACTGCTGGTGGCCTTTGCAAATATCTTGAAAACCACCTGTACTGATCTCACGGCAGCAGGCCGTTTTGGTGGTGACGAATTCATGATGATGGTAACTCTCCCCGTAAATTCTACCATGGCGGAAATCAAGAAGCAGTGCCGATGGCTTCTGACCCTTATA
Source organism: Anaerovibrio sp. RM50 (assembly GCF_000622005.1). Taxonomy (GTDB): domain Bacteria; phylum Bacillota; class Negativicutes; order Selenomonadales; family Selenomonadaceae; genus Anaerovibrio. The sequence continues at coordinate 319,979 of NZ_KK211383.1, forward strand.
AAGGATATGATGGTTGGCGGACACGCTGCCAATGTAACTGGCAGTATAGGCGTTGCTATTACCAAGAAAACGGGCACAAGCTATGACTTCCTGTTCCGCCAGGCGGACCGTGCCCTATACAAGGTAAAGGATTCCGGCCGAAACGGCTATAAGGTTTACGAAAAATAATTTGCAAAACAATAAAAATAATTTTAAGCACGAAGCTAGATGAAAGCACAAAAAAGAAGACTGCGGCATGGTGTCTCGAAACCACCCTGGGCCGCAGTCCTCTTTTTTATATTAAGCGCATTATGCTAATTTAATTGTCAATATAATCCGTCCATTACATGAGGTAACGGAGATATACATAGGCAGTACTGATGATAATGGAGAGAATCATCAGCGGGAAGGCGATCTTCATAAAGCCTATGAAGGAAATCTGTCTGCCGTGCTGGGCTGCCATAGAAGCAACTACAACGTTGGCGCTGGCGCCGATGAGGGTACCGTTACCACCAAGGCATGCACCCAGTGCAAGGGACCACCACATAGGCTCCAGATTGTTAAGACCCATGGCACCCATGTCCTTAATAAGAGGAATCATGGTGGCAACAAATGGGATATTATCAACGAAGGCAGAGGCAAGGGCTGACATCCAGAGAATCAGGATAGCAGTACCCTCCACGGAACCGTGGGTAATCTTGATGCCTTCCTCAGCCAACCACTTGATAACGCCGGTTTCAACCAAACCGCCAACCAAGATGAACAGGCCAGCGAAGAAGAAAATTGCAGTCCACTCAACCTTGCCCAGAACCTTGGCAATCATTTCCTCGTCTCTTGTAAAGGTAATCAGCAGGAGAAGGCCGGCGCCGGAAAGAGCTGCAGTGGCAGACTCAAGGCCAAGGGCACTGTGGGCAACGAAAAGGCTCATGGTCAGTGCCAATACTGCCAGACACTTCTTCATCAGCGGCTTGTTGCTGATCTGCTTTGCGGCATTCAGCTTCATAACCTGCTCCTGAAGCTCAGGAGTAGTGTGGAGAGACTTTCCGTAAATCATCTCCAGCAGGAATACAGTTACAATGAAAATAATAATTGCAGGCAGAGTCAGATGGATAATGAAATCCAGGAAGCTCAGACCAACAGCAGAACCGATCATAATATTTGGCGGGTCACCTACCAGAGTGGCAGTACCACCAATGTTGGAAGCCAGAATCTGGGCAATGAGGAAAGGCTTTACATCAACCTTCAGCTGGGCAGTTATACTGAAAGTTACAGGAACCGTCAGCAGAACTGTGGTTACATTATCCAAAAGTGCGGAGCATACAGCTGTCAGCAATGCCAATGCCAAAAGCAGCTTCATAGGGTTGGCCTTAACCTTCTGGGCCGCCCAAATGGCCAGGAAGTTAAACAGGCCAGTCTCCGCTGTAATATTAACAATAGTCATCATACCAATGAGCAGGCCCAAGGTATTAAAATCTATGTGATGAATTGCAACCTCCTGGGACAGAATGCCACAGAGAATCATCAGCATAGCGCCAACGATACCAACAATGGTACGATGGACTTTTTCTGAAATAATCAGTGCATATGCAGCTACAAATATCACCACTGCAATGGTTGTTGTATCCACAACATTACCTCCTCTAACCGTAAATATTTGTTTGACGATTTCTTAAATTACCATAACTTTATCATATAATCAATAATTTGTACATAGGGAATTGCTATTGTTTTGAATTAAATTTGTATAATGAATAACTTTCCCCATGATTAGGTGAATATTTTAAAGAAATGTAACCTAAGACTTCTTAATGATACACCAATTGGGGATACGATTGCAAGGTACTTTTAATAGCTGGTACTAAAAATATTATTACAGAAATTCCCCTCACTCAGCAGGGATTGGCATTGTTTTTGTAGTATATTAAACCCATCAAATTTTATGGAGGAAATATAATGCAACCTTTAAATTACACAATTAAAAAATGCCTGGGGCTTTTGGGACCCGCTGCCATTTCTGCCCTCCTTCTCCTTTCATGGTCCACATGGACTGAGGCAGCCTCGGAGCTGACAGACAAGGGCTACCAGCTGGATCAGATAGTAATGTTCAGCCGCCACAATTTAAGAACCAGCATCACATCAGAAGATTCCTCTGCCGCCACCATGATGACCCATCCCATGCCAAAATGGCAGGTCCCCAGGGGCAATCTCACCATGAAGGGTGGCGTAAATGAAACCATATTGGGACAATATTTCCAGCTCTATCTTATGGACGAGGGCTTCATGGCGGACAGCTGGCAGCCTGGGTACGGCCAGGTGGACTTTTATGCAAATTCCTATGAAAGAACAATTGCCACAGCCCGTTACTTTGCCACAGGACTGCTGCCAACGGCCAATATAACCATAAAGCACACAAAGGCCGTGGGAGGCAGCGATGCTGTGTTCAACAAGCCCTTTGCGATGGATACCCCTAAGCTTATGGAGTTGGCCATGGAATATCACAATGAATACTTCCAGTCATACAAGGATGTGTTCAGCAAATGCTATGACAGCTTCGCCAGGGTGACTGATTTTCCAAATTCCCCTTATGCCAAAAAGCACGGCATTGACCACATCAATACAGACGATCTGGCCCTGACATTCTCCGGAAAGGAGAAAAACGTTATAAATTATGATGGCACTGCCAGAAAAGCTTACAAGCTCCTGGACCCCATCATTATGAATTACTATCAGGAGGCGGATAACAGCAAGGCGGATTTTGGCACAGGACTCACCCGTAAGGACTGGGAAAACCTGGGAGCCGTAAAGACCAAGAGTATTGAAATGGTGGTGGGAAACCCCGCCGTTGCCCTCAGTCATTCCCATGATATTCTTAATATTATGGAAAGTGACCTAAAAAATGACACCTTGAAATTTGCCTTCATCTGCGGCCACGATACCAATATATTCACCATACTCACAGCCCTGGAGACGGAAGATTACTCACTGCCGGAAACCATACTGACCAAGGCACCTCTTGGGGTAAAAATCGTCTTCGAAAAGAGAAGGAACCCCCAGGGTGACCTCTTCATATACCCTTATATTGCCTATATGTCCGATGACCAGCAAAGAAATTCACGGCAGCTGAGCCTCCATGAGCCACCGATGATTTATCCATTAAACTTCAGGGGACTTGCCAAAAACGGGGACGGTCTATATCGCTACGAGGATATATTGACCCTTATGGACAGAGTAAACGCCAAATATGAGGAATATTGCCTCCATTAATTTTAATTTCCCTATTGACTTATGTTCTCCCCTCTGTTATACTAACAAACGTCAGTTAATGGGGGCGTAGCTCAGCTGGGAGAGCACATGCCTGGCAGGCATGGGGTCAGGGGTTCAAGCCCCCTCGTCTCCACCATTAACGAAAAAACACCTCGAAACCTTTAGAGATAAGGGCTTCGAGGTTTTTTGTTTTGTTTTTTTGTTTGCTGCTTTGTTTTTTCTGTTTTTTCCTTTTATTTTGGGTTAAATGTTATTTTTAATATTCCGGGGTACCCTTTATAATCATAAGATAATGGATTCTGCCACTGTTATCGCTGTCCACCATTCTCAGGACCAGATTTGTATCCCCCGGGGTATAAGAGTAGGATTTTTGGGAAACGCACATATATTGGTATGCCACCCCCATAATTGATTCATAATCCTTGCCATATATCTCAAAGGCCTCTGCCAGGGGCATGCCAAAACGGACCCCGTCGCTGGTGGCCCAACCGTTGTCGCCGCTTACCATAATTTTACGGATTTTATTGTTGAGAAAGCTTATTTCAATATCATCACCGTACATAATCACCTTGTCCACCAGCTGGAAATTTCCCGGCTTCTCCACGTCAGGCGGCCCGAAGCAGGCGATTACGTCATCGTAGGTCATTGTCAGATCCAGGCCCCCAAGATTTACCTGGTCCTCACGGATTTGGGCACTTGCTGTGGCTGAAGCCATCACCACCATTATGCACACAAATAACAAAAATCTCTTAAACAGATTTACCTTGCTCATTTTATATCTCCTTTCATTACTGTATGACATTCATCTTTCATATACAAAATTTGAAAAATCCTTCCATATATAATAATAGGACAGCCCTCTCCAAAAGGCTACATTAAATTTGCTAATTTTTAAAGAAATAGTTGCATTATGTAACCGTTTAATGATAAAATAACTTAACAATAAAAATGCTTTCTTTCTTACTTACTTCCTTTCCTACTCTCTATATGATTCAAAACTATGCTGGCCCCCACGCCAGCAGGGAAAAGGGCTGGTCCTGTACCAGCCTTTTTTCTTTGTAAAAAGAGACAGATTTGCCAGTCCCCTTCCCTTTGGCAACAAAAAAGAGCTGCCGAAGCAGCCCCCCAAAAATCCAACAAACCTAATATGTGTGAATTTCCTTATAAAGGCCTACGCACAGACGATAGACCAACTTTCCGGCCATAATTACCAACGCACCAGTCAAACCGATAAACAACACTGAGATTAAACCAAGAGCCACATCTGCCATCATGTAAAATCCCCCTTTGTTCTGTTGGTTAACTATATAATTCTATAACTAACCTTATTATACCATCATTTGCATAATATATCGAAAAAATAGGGCCAAATAATGACTTTTTAATCCAATTGTAATATTCCCCGTGGTATTATTCCCCGGCCCCATACACCAAAAAAGAGCTGATCTAAATGATCAGCCCTTTTCATTACTGTCTACATTATTTAAGATTATTAAAATTTAAACTTACGCAGTACAGTCTGTACATCCTGAGCCAGCTTGGCCAGTGCGTCGGAGGCGGAGGCGATTTCCTCTGCAGATGCGGACTGCTGCTCGGTGGCAGCGGATACGGACTGCATTTCGTCAGCTACGCGGCGGGCACCTGCATCGATTTCGTGCATTTCCCCAGTGATACCCTCTGCCTGACGGGCAACCACCTGGACTGTATCAGCCATCTGGTTAACATTGTCGCTAACCTGATTTACAATGCCGGCTATTTCATCAAATACCTGGCTGAGGCCCTCAACGGACTTGGTGCCTTCAATAACTGCGTTATTGCCCTTGGCCATGGCGTCCACAGCCTTGCTGGTATCGCTCTGGATTGCACCGATAAGCTGGGCAATCTGCTGAGCTGCCTCTCCGGACTGCTCTGCCAGCTTTCTTACTTCCTCTGCTACTACGGCGAAGCCGCGACCCTGTTCACCGGCGCGGGCTGCCTCAATGGCGGCGTTAAGTGCCAGCAGATTGGTCTGGCCAGCCAAATTGGAAATAGTATCAACAATGGCGCCAATTTCCTGGGAACGCTCACCCAGCTTGTCTACCAGCTGGGAAGCATATTCGGAGCTCTCCCTTACGCTATGAATCTGCTTAACGGAGCTTACTACCTCCACAGTACCGGCAGAGGCCTTGCCAGCCGCCTGTCTGGACTTATCTGCTACATTTTCAGCTTCCTTGCTGATATTTTCAACGGAATCACTAATCTTAATAACTTCAGAGCTGCCCTTGTCCACAGCCCCCTGCTGCTTCTCCACTATATCAGCGGCACCAGTAACGGACTGGGCCACAGATACAGCAGCATCGGCGGACTGCATGGAGCTTGCGGTAAGCTCCTCGGAAGCGGAGGCTATCTGCTCAGCACTCTTGGAAACCTCGCTGAGGAAGTAATTTACGGACTTGGCCATCTCAAAGAGAGCACGCTCCACATCGCCAAATTCGTCCCCGCGGGTGGAGGCCTGACCCCTGATTACAAAATCACCTGACTTCAGTCGGTCGCAGGTATCAATCATATCATTAAGCGGAGTCTTGATGGCCTTGATAATAACCAAACTTACAAGAATGAGCAATACAAAGCAGATTACGATGCTTAAAACCATGGCACGGGTGGCGCTTGCACTTGCTTCCTGGTTGGCTGCGTTAACGGCAGCTGCTTCCTCCACAGCATCCTTGGTCAGAGCCTTTAACTGATCGCGAAGCTTGGTGGTATCATCCTTGGCTGCCCTATTGTACTCAGCAGTACCAGCTGCGGAGCCATCAGCCTTAACAGCATCAATTACTGCTGGCAGGGAGGTCTTGAACTTGTTCCAAGTCCCCATCATTTCCTTAACCTTGGCATCAGTTGCAGGATTATCCTTTACCAGTGCCGCATACTCATTGATTTCTTCATCAAAGGAGGCAATATCCTTGGCCTGGGATTTTTTAACCTCATCACAGCGGGACGGATCGGCAATGGCCTGCATGGAGCGAACCTGAATGGTTCTCATCTTTTCAGTACAGCTGCCAAGCATATTTACGCTCTGAAGCTCCCGGGCATACAGGAAATCCAGTTCTGCCGCGGCACTGTCAATGGAGGAATATCCCCTGTACCCCACAAACAACATGCCGATGATACTGATAGCTACCAAAATTAAAATCTTGACTGTTACCTTCAAATCATTCACTTATTTTACCCCCTTGTTAAACAGCAAGCACCCTCATACTTTTCCCACCATTATAGTAGGCCGCTGTCCATATTATTTACCTATGTCAAGGTTATACATTCTGCAAAATTCAGAAAAATCCTTCTATCAATAATTGAATTGTCAAAAATAATAAAATTGTTGTTAAAGCCGCCAACTTGAAGCTGGGATATTTTTCATGTGTGACTTCATTACCAGCCACATTTTATAGGTGAAGGCATTGTCCTTGACCCGGCCCTTATAGCACCAGCCAAAGGCCTTATCATTAAAATCATATACCACCCGGCTTGTTTCCCCATCCTGGTAAAAGCGTCGCTGGTGTATTTTAGGGGCAGAACGGCCGTCATTATAAATATCACTGGCATACAGATACTTGCCGCTGAACTTGAGGCTTTCCGGCACCAGATAATGAAATCCCATAATCCATGTGGATTCTTCTTTCTTGACCGCAGCAGTTGAATAAGACGTAAGGAAAAAAATGGCAATCAATGAACACAGAAGAGTCCGCGATACAATCTTAACCATAGGCGCCCCCTTATTTAATCAAAAGGATTGAAAAATTTTCTTTTTTTGTGAAGGTTGTATGTTTGAAAAAATTATAGCATTATGCGGCAGTTCTTGCCATTTATTTTGAACATCTTTCTCTGATTAAGTTTTGAATTACTCGAATAATTTCTCCCGCTCCATTGTGGTCTTGTTTATGGCCTCAGTGTGGCCACCAACTGCAGCGAAAGGGGAGAACTGGGCGGCCCTCTGCTTCATGGTGAGGGGAGGGTGCTTTTTGGATACAGGCCGGGGCAAGTTTATTATATCTGCGTAGGGATTTTGCTCCTGTGTCTGCTCCTGATTTTCTTCCTCCAGATTCATGCCTTGTGTCCTCCTATCTGCTGGTTTCTTTCAATGGTCATGGCACCCTCCTGCAAATTGGCCCCCTTTAAAATGGCGTTTTTGCCGAATTTGTGTTTAATGTCCAAAAGGGCATGCTGCAGGGATTTTTCCCTGGACTCCGCCTTTTCCTCCAGCTCCAGCTTTCTGGCCTCTTCCTCATAGTCAGTGAAGAGGTCAAGCTGTTGGGGCTTTTCCTTTTCCTGTTTCAGGGCAGCTTCACTGATTACATGGTTGGCGGTGACATTTACCCGCCGAATAAAAAGATTTGGGTCTGTGATTTTATCAAAGAGCTCCAGCACAGCATCCAAAATAAGCTTTGTTGATGAAGTATGCTTTCCCAGATTTATGGAGCCGTTAGCCGGGGTGGGAACCCTTCGGCCGTAGTGATCGGCGTGGACTGGGCCCCTATAGTTATGCGCCGTTACATTGGAAATGTCATATCCGATGTAAAGCACTATCTGATCCGTGACCAGCCCCTTTTCCACCAAATCCAGCACCAGCAGATCCGTCATTTCCCAGACAATGAGCCGTCCCTTTTCATGGGTATAGGCACTTTGGAGAACCTGGCCGCTGCTGAGGCTGTTGGAGGCCGGGCGGTATTCCTTGATGGCCTTCATGGTGCATGGCTCGTAGCCCCAGGCATGGTCAATGAGGAGCTGGGCATTTATGCCAAAGAGGCGGTACAGCAAGTCCTCATTGTGGTATTGGCTTTCCTTCCCCAGAGAGCAGCGGGCAATGTCCCCCATGGTATGAAGGCCGTGGTCCCGAAGTTTTCTGGCGTAGCCATGGCCCACCCGCCAAAAATCCGTAAGGGGCTTGTGGTTCCATAGCTTTTGGCGGTAGCTCATTTCGTCCAGCTCCGCAATCCTTGCCCCATTACTGCCAGCGGGGATTTTCTTGGCCACAATGTCCATGGCCACCTTGGCCAGATAAAGGTTGGTGCCGATGCCGGCGGTGGCGGTGATGCCGGTGGTATTAAAAATATCGGAAATAATCTGCAAAGCCAGCTCACGGCCGTTCATTTTGTAGGTGGCAAGGTATGGGGTGGCATCGATAAATACCTCATCAACGCTGTAGCTGTGAATGTCATCTGCGGAGATGTATTTAAGATAGATGCCGAAAATTCTTGCACTGAATTCAACATAGAGAGCCATGCGGGGCACAGCCACCACGTAATCAAGGGAAAGGGCGGGATTTTCTGCAAGCTCCAGGGCATTGGCTGAGCTGCCGATGAATTTATGGCCGGGGGCAGCTGCCCTGCGAAGGTAATTAATTTCCTTCACCTTCTGCTGTACCTCAAAGAGCCGGGGACGGCCGGGGATCCCATAGGCCTTGAGGGAAGGTGAAACAGCCAGACAGATGGTTTTCCCGCTGCGGCTTTCATCAGCCACAACCAGGTTGGCCGTAAGGGGATCCATATCTCGCTCCACGCATTCAACAGAGGCGTAAAAGGATTTCAGGTCTATGGCTATGTAGCATTTGTCCCTCATGGTGTTCCGCCTCCCGTTGTTATACCTTTCTTAATACATTTTCTTTCAGTACCACCACTAAAAGCGGAGTACCCGAAAGCCTCCGCCTGTTTTAATATTTTGGGGCTATGTTTGATTGTGGTTATTTTAGCCTATACCCCGCCTGCAACAGCACGGACATAGCCTTTCCCCATTTATGTTCCTTTACTAAAATATAATCCGTGTTAAATGTAGATATGGAGAAAATGCTGATTCCATTGTCCGCCAAAATCGTGGAGAGTTTGGCCAATACCCCCACCATGGAAAGGTCCAGCATTCCATCAATATAAAATCCCTTCCAGTCATCTTCCCGTTCTATACAATTTTCAGGAACATGTTCCCTTTTGCATACAAGGGATATTTCATCGCTGGTTTTGGCCAAAAAGAAAAAATCCTGTGTCAGGTCTATTTCTGACATATCCCTAACCTTACAAACTGTAATACTGTCCTTTATAGCTGTCAGATCCATATTTTAATCTCCTATCCTCAAACGCAATATTTCATGCGCAGACATCTTCGTTCCCCTTTAGAAATTCAACGCAACCCCGAAAAATCCTGCTGCCCTTATTTTCAAATAAGGGTTGCAGGAAAATAAAAATGAATCTAGAAATTATAGCTAAGCAGTTTCTATGTGATATTTCAATTGATTAAGGAGGTAAAGTGTATCATGAAAGCAGGGAAAAAACTCGTGTCAGGGTTTCTGGCAGGCAGTATGATGCTGTTGACGGCATGCTGCTATGCCGAATCTGTCCATCAAATAGAGAAACAGACAACACCTATTTACTACGCTGATATGGAAACGGAAAACAAAGGTGAAGTTGACCTGTTTTTTGTTGACGGCGTGAAGGATGTTCCTTATATTACTGTGGAAACCGCCAAGGATATCCTTGTCAGCAATGTGAGAAAGCTTGATGCCCCAAACTATGACCTCACGGTGAAAAAAGATGGGGAAAAGATAACTCTCAGCCGGGAAACATACTATCCTGTAACCTTTGACTGTGCGGCGGATACCATAACCTTCTGGGATTATGATGCATTTATGACTTCAAATCCAAACGCCACCCTCATGGATCTTGTGGCAGTAACCGGTTTTAACGATAAGGGTGAGGCCGAGCTGTTCCAAAGAACAGATACCTCCTTCCAGCTGTATGGGGAAACTATTACTTTCCGGCCCGGGGATTACGGCATAGATATGTTTTATCAGGATGGTGAATATTATTTGCCCCTCCAGCTCTTCAGCGACATAATACTTTCCCAAAATAACATGAATACACTGTATAATGGTGAAAATGTTTTCCTGCTGCTGGCTGGCAATCTGGAGCCATTTAAAGAGCTTTACTACAATAACCTGCTCCCGACAAGCAGAAGTGAGGCCCTGGCTGATTTCAATTATAATGAGCTTTGCTTCGCTCTTGATTCTCTTTATGGTCTGAAGCAGCAGCACAACATCAAAAACTTTGATACCATGTTCCAGCAGGCGGGAATAAAATACCAGCTGTTAAGTACAGACCCCCAGGAAGCAGGACAGGCCCTGTGGGATCTGACCTTTATTTATCTTGATGACCTGCACAGCTCCTTTGCCAACCGTTCCTATCGCATGAAGGAAGACCCGGTACGCAGATATGGGCCCGCATGTATGCAGAGCATTGATGATATGCAAAGATATGCTGATGCTCGGGCAAAACGCTATCCAAATGGTACCCCGGGTTATGAGGAAATTGGCAATACCGCATATATAACTTTTGATCAGTTTGTGGTGGAAGGCGTAGATTATTACGAGGAAAAGGCGGAGGATCATTTGACTGATACCATGGGATTGATGATTTATTCCCTTGGGCAGATCAAGCGACCAAACAGCCCGATCAAAAATGTGGTACTGGATCTTTCCAATAACGGTGGTGGCACAGCACCTTCTGCTGCCTATACCATCGGAATGTTTTTGGGAGAAGGGTCAATCAGTGTGACCAATCCTTTGACGGGAGCCCTGGTCTGCCAGAATTTCAAAACCGACCTAAATATGGACAGAGTCTTTGATGAAAGGGACAATTTGCTTGATTACAATCTGTTCTGCCTTACCTCACCAAACAGCTTCTCCTGCGGAAATTTGGTGCCAAGTGCACTAAAAAATTCCCATCGCGTAACAATTCTGGGGCAAACCTCCGGGGGCGGTGCCTGTGTAGTACAGAACATGACCACCGCTGACGGGTGCGTGTTTAATATATCCGGCCCTTATCGCCTGGCCTACACAAAGAATGGCTCCTTCTATGACATAGACCAGGGTGTAACACCTGATTTCGTATTGCCAACCCCGGATCAGTTCTATGACAGAAAGCAGCTTACCAAATATATCAACAAGCTGTTGTGGAAATAGGAGCTTACTGATGAATCCATCTGATGTTACAACTGATAATAAAATCGGGAAATTGTACGACATACACTGCCCCTCCTGTGGTGCCCCAGCATATTATGATATAAGGAAACGCATGTATAATTGCAGCTACTGCGGAAACAGTGTGGGGATAGACGGGGCAAAGCGTGAGCGCAAGGGGTTCCGTGAAATAAGCCGAAGGAAAATGCAGGAATCCCTTAAAAATTTTGACCTTCAGAAGGCTGTATGCACAGGCTGCGGGGCCGAGGTTGTCTTCGATGTGGGTCATGCTGTGGCAAACTGTGCCTTTTGCGGCAGGTCCCTTGTACGAAAGGCCTTTGTAAATGCCGACAATATCCCCGAGCTCATAGTCCCCTTCATTATAACCATTGCAGAGGCGAAGGATATTCTGGCAGATTGGTGCCATAAGAACAAGGGGAAAAAAGAGGCTCAGGCCATAAGGGAAAAAATCGACGATTTAAAGGGCTTTTATCTTCCCTACGAACTTGTCAGGGGTCCTGTGAGATGCAGTGTATTCCGTGTAGAGGGCGGACGCGTATACGAATGCGGCGGCTTTGTGGACGAGGTATTCGTAAACTGCTCCAAAAATCTGGACAACCAGCTTCTCGATGCCATGGAGCCCTTCGATCTCACTGAGCTCAAGGAATTTGATTTCTCGTATATTGCGGGACACCAGGTAAAGACCGGGGATATCTCCGGGGATGAGCTTGTAAGGCGTGTAAATGTGGAGGTTGGAGAGGATTACAGGCCTGTGATTCAAAAGACGCTGGAAGCCAAAGCCGTGGGCATTTATGCCAATTCCAACGATGTTCTGCAGATGCCTGTGCTTTTGCCGGTCTATTATCTTGCCTTTGACGGATACATGGCTGCAGTGAACGGGCAGACTGGCAAGGTCAGTGTCCGCGCCTATAAGGATTCAAAATATCTCCTCCTGCCATGGTGGCTGAAGGCAATTTTGGCAACTATAGTTGGAACTGCGGGAGTAGCCTTGGGGCTGTTCGTTTTCGGCGCCGGTGAAGAGCTTATATACGTAACCTCCGGGTGTCTAGCCCTGATTCTCCTGATTGTTTTCCTTACGGCCTACAGCCAGCAAAAAGAAGAAACCTATGGCCTGGAAACCTACCGAAAAATATTCACCTCCAGGGGCGGGGCTTACATACGTAAAGGAAATAAGCTGGTCCAGACAAAGGATGAGCGGGAAAAGCCAGTGACAAAGCCAGTATTCTTTATGGATATTGACGGGAGAACAGAGGAAGTAGAGATAAAGTTTACAACTGCCCTACGGGTGGTAAGGGCCATTGCCATCACTTTTGGGGTTGTCTTTCTTCCGGTCATCATTGCGCTTTTGATAAACGGTTTTAACTTTTCACTCCTCAATCTTGGCGGCTCCGCAGTGTGGTTTTGCATAACCGTGCCCCTTGCCCCCGTATTTCTTGTAAAATTTGGCAGAATGGATATTTATGACAATCCCTGGATATATCTTGTGGACGGGAACGGGAAAAGAACGCGCTACAAGCCAAAAACTAATCCTAAGGAAAAAGAGGCCATCATGCTTTTCGTAAATGATTTATATAAGCCGCCTCTTCTGTGGCTGACATTGTTTGTAATACTCCTGTTTTGCACAATGGTATATCTTACAGCATTTGGATTTGACTGAAAAATGGGAGGGGCATTCAACGTAAAAAGGGAGATGTTACCGTGATTGTGGAAATAATAAGTGTTGGTACTGAGCTTTTGCTGGGAAATATTGTCAATACAAATGCCCAGTTTATCTCCAAGGAGCTGGCTAAGCTAGGGATGGAGTGCTACTATCAGACAGTGGTGGGAGATAATCCAGACCGTATAAAAAGTGCCCTGGACGTGGCCTTTTCCCGGGGTGATATGGTGATACTCACTGGTGGACTGGGCCCAACCAAGGATGACCTTACCAAGGAAATGCTTATGGATTATTTCCATAAAGAGGTGGTCCTTGACCAAAAGGCCTGGGAAATGATGAAGGAGCGTCTCACCCGCAGCGGCTTTACTGAATTCAGTGACAGTCAGAAAAAACAGGCCTATGTGCCAAAGGATTCTATTATAATGTACAATCATAATGGCACTGCTCCCGGCTGTATTATGGAAAATATGGGCAAATATTGTATGCTGTTTCCCGGACCGCCAAAGGAAATGCAGCCAATGTTTATGGAATACGGCGTACCCTATCTTCAGAGGTTCAGTGACAGGGTATTTGTATCCATGAATATCAAGATGATGAGCCGTCAGGAGGTCTCCGTAACCATAGTCGGGGAAGGACCATGTGCGGAGCGCCTGGGGGACCTTTGCGACAATGAAAATCCAACGGTGGCCACCTACGCCAAGGAGGATGGCTGTCTTATCAGGATTACTGCCGCCGCCAATAATCGCCAGGAGGGTTTGAAGCTTATTGCACCAATGGTGGAAAAGTGCAAGGCCGCCTTGGGTGAAGAATATATTAAATACATTTCCGAGGACACATAAACAGCAAACAAGCAACTTTACAATTTTTAAATTATTTTGTAATTGAGCAGTTCCACAAATGCTAAGTTTGATTTAAGTACAAGGGGGGAACAAAATGTTCGAGAGATGGCATTCTTTTGAGCTCGCAGGAGAAAATTTCAGGGAGACCATCGAATCAATGGGCGAGGCACTGAAAAAGCTGGGCGTATCAGAACGTGAGGCGGAGACAGCCAGACAGCTGACTGAGCATATCTTTTCATTACAGCTTTCATTGCGCCCCGAAGTCCACGTCAAGGTCAAGCTAAGAAAACGCTTCGGCGACATTTCACTGCGGATGGAAACCATAGGCAATGCCTATAATCCCCTGCAGGTCTTGACGGAATGGGACGAAAACGACCCGGACTATGAGCGGACCATTGCCCTTAAATCAAAAAAGGAGATGCTTTCCTATACCCACAGCAACGGGACGAACATTGTAACCATCAAAGTACATGAAGCCGGCAACAAACAGATACGCTATACGCTGTTCGCCATGGTCATGGGCATACTGGTGGGAGCCATCATAAAGGAAGTGGCTCCACAGGATTTCATCACCATGTTGAACAAAAACATCATAGACAGCATCCGGACCATGTTCCTGAATTCCCTGAATATGATGATTGCCCCAGTGGTTTTCTTTTCTATCATCGCAGGACTTACCAGCATATCAAGTGCCTCCGATATCGGGCGCATTGGCGGTAAGCTGGTGGGAACTTATATGTGTACCACGATCATCGCCACGGCCTTCAGCATTATTATCGGCCTGTGCATGTTCCACAGCGGCGTACCACAGGTGGGAACAGTCAGCGGCAGCGGGGAAGCCGTAAGCGTGTCCCTGCTGGACATGATAGTGAACGTGGTCCCGAAGGATCTGGTAGAACCCATCGTAAACCGCGATATGCTGCAAATTATTTTCGTCTCTGTGCTGTTTGGCATAACCATAAATATGCTGGGTGAAAAAGCGCAGCTTCTTAAAAATATCACCGAAACCATGAACACCTTCTGTCTGCGCGTCATTACGCTATTGGCGCAATTCATCCCGCTGATTGCCTTTCTTTCCATGATGGCGCTGATGTTCACGGTAGGCACCGACTCGCTGCTGTTACTGGGGCGGGTGCTGGTGGGACAGTTCATCGGCTCCATGGCCATGATTGGTGTTTATGCAATAGTCATAATGCTGCTGGGAAAAATTTCTCCACGTCCCTTCCTAAAAAAAATCGGCAGCTTCGTGCCAATAGCAATTTCCATGGGCAGCAGCAACGCCGCCATGCCCTTCACCATGAAATTCTGCACGGAAAAAATGGGCGTTTCGCCGCGTCTGTCCTCATTTTCCATCCCTTTGGGCGCCACAGTCAATATGGACGGCGGCTGCTTCTATTTTTCCATCCAGGCAATCCTGCTGGCGAAAATGTACGGTCTGGAAATGACGCCGGCTTTTATCGGGGCGCTTTTCGTCACCGTTGTGGCTCTCTCCATCGGCGCACCTGGTGTACCTGGCGGATCCTTTGTCTGCCTGACATCCATTATCGTTTCTTTTGGACTGCCTACAGAAGCGTCAGCAATCGTACTGGGGATAGACCCGCTGACGTCTATGTTCCGCACCTCCATCAACACCATAGGAGATATTGCCGCAACAACAGCCCTGTCGAAACATGAAAACATGATGGATGAGGCTGTGTATATGAACACGGAAGCATAAACAGTGATAAGGTCAGTCTGCGGACTGACCTTTTTCTTTTTTGCCCAAAATAAATAGAGCTGTTCCGAAGAACAGCTCTCAATTTACTAAATGGTCGGAACGACGGGATTCGAACCCACGACCTCTTCCACCCCAAGGAAGCGCGCTACCAAACTGCGCTACGTCCCGAACAAGTAATATAATACTACATTTGTACGGGCTTGTAACCCCCTTTTTTTGAATACCCTCCAGATTGCCACGTCAGCCTTGCGGCAGATTTTAGTTATTTACCTGAAGCAGGTCTTTTTTCTCCCTATATTCCAATTGTTCTTCCATCCGTGAATAACGTCCCGACATTTCACACAGGCCAACCATTACGAGTATGCCCATCAGTGCCCACACACCAACAAAAAGGCAACCCAATTCCATCAAATATGATTCGAACATTTCATTCTCCTCCATTCTTTATCATCTTTTCTTTACATACGTGTAAAGCACTTATATATTACAAATTACATAAAAAATATTTTCACTAATTTTTTTGTAATACATTTCCCCCTGGTCCGTATGTAAGGACAGAAAACAAAAACGACATGGGCAAGCCCCATACAGAGAGGTGAATGATTATGACGAAGGATTTACTCATAAAGAAAATTACAAATGAATCATTAAAGAAGATTGCAAGGGGAATCAGTTTTGCAAAATTACCTCCCCAGTTTATCCCTCCAAAGCGAATAGTCATCACCTTTGGCAAAGGCGTAATCCCTGATAAATAATAAGCTAACTTACACTTCTTATACTTCTCTCATTACTCTCCCCCTGTCTGTTATCCTCACAATAACAGGCAGGGCCTTTTTTTATTTTGATGGAAAATGGAATATGCCCCGTTACAGCAAATGTACAGCCAAAAAATAAGAGCAATGCACATGAAATGCACTGCTCTCATAGACTAAAGTTCGCTATTCAGTTATAGACCTTATACAGCAACCGGACCGTCGGAGCCAACCGTTGTGGATTCCATAGTCTCCCTCATACAACTGATAAGCACATTAATAAATGGCTTCCTCCTGCAAAACATTGATGCCTGCTGCCAAAAGCTCCTGCCGTACCCAGTCAAAATGATCATTTAACTCTTCATAGAACTGGGTGCGGAAATTCAAATCATTGATAATGGTTCCGGCACTGTATTCCACTTCTGCATCCTCGTCATTAAAGTCCTCTATCTCAAAGTAATTGCTGTGAATCCGCTTCATCCACTCCTGATACCGCACATCAATATCGTCTGACTGAATCCCCTTGAAGCATTCCAGCAGTAATTCCTGTTGCCGCTCCGATAAGCCCGTAACCGGCTCACAGCTAACAGACTGGAGTATGCGGAAAATCTTCTCAGAGGCCTCAAGGAACTCGTCCCAATTCTTGCGCCCTTCCTTGAAATGATCACTGCTGCGCCACCACAAAAACGGCATATCAGGACAATGAACCGCTGCCACATGTCCCAAAGGGTTAACCATTTCCACCAGCTTGTTCAGTGCCGTATTGGCGCCTATCAACTCACCCACAGCCTTCTCAATAAGGGATCCCTGGTTAGCAAACAACAAGCTTTGCACCTTGTTAAGGGCCGCATTCAAACCGGCAAATTCCTGATGGGCCCAAGTATCGGCATATACGTGCAGCCCTATCCCCAGACGGAACCCAAAATCCGAATTGTCCAAAGTGGTAGCCAGCAGGCGATCCGCCAGCTTATTGGCCAACTCACTGTTTTTCTTGCAAACCAGCTTTTCGTCATTGGTCTCTCCCTGCAACCCCGGCAGAAAATGGAATGGTATCCACACCTCGCAGTTCCCCTTGCCGGTCACATTGCCCCAGACATTCTGGCAGGAATAACGCACCCTCACCCCATTGGCGATGTTTTCTTTTTCTTCGGCATCAGAAAAAGGATTTTGGTCAAAATTATCATCCACAAATTGTGAACTGGTGGCAATGATATTGGAATTGCCACTTCCAAACTTTGCCCAGCGGGACAGCACATAAATGGTAGCATAGTGATAATCCAAATCCATAGCTATTATCCTCCTAAAGCTTTTTACCTTTTATTAGTTGAATGACCCTCCATTACAACCCAAAACGTCCTATTTCTTTGGCAAAATTATATTATAATTTTATTTCTTTACATCATCAATAATGAAATTGAAATATGTCTTTGGGTATGGCTCATTTTTAAGGAAGAAGTGCCACCACTCTGTATCAATTGGCTCAAAGCCGTGCTTCAGCATAACCTCACGTAGAATCATGCGGTTCTTGAACTGTTCCTTGGTGATTTTCCCTTCCTTGGGAACTGCCTTGCCCTCAAATTTTCCCGTATATTTCCCTGTATCAGGATCACCGCACCAGGTTGGATGACTTTCCAGACCGAAGTGGTCAAAGGTAAAGCCCATGTCAACGTCACTGCCAGTGCGCATATCAAAGAGAGTCAAATCAATGGCAGAGCCACGGCTGTGGCCGGATTTGGCATCAATATATCCATCGGCAAAAAGGCGGGTCTTGTCCACATCAGGATAGAAATATTCCTTCATGCGTTTATCCTCCAAATCCTCTGCCCAGGCCTTAAAATTATCTACAGCCCTCTGGGGACGATAAGCGTCATATACCTTCAGCCGATATCCCTTCTTTATTACTTCGTCAGAAACTTCCTTCAGGGCCTCTGCTGCCTCCCGGGACATGATGATACATGGCTGGGTATAGCCATTGATACGGTCTCCCACAAAATTGTAGGTGGAAAAATAGCGAACCTCCTGGATAATGTCAGGCACCACATCAGACAGCACCACAAACCCCGTTGGGTCATTTACATCCACGCTTCTGGCTTGATTTACTACAGGGCTGTTATCAGCAACATCAGCAGCATAGCCCTGAACCGGCATAAACAGTGAGGAAGCAAGCAGCATTCCCCCAACCACTCCTAAAAGCTTTTTATTCATAAAATAATCCCCCTTCTGCCTCTTCTATTCGTTGAATGCCCCTCCATTTTGAACTGCATCTCATTTTCGGAGGGTTGTATTGGTAGTAGGTTTTATGTGGTCTCAGACCCCCTTAATATAAAATTACTACCAAAAACGTCCTATATATTTGGCAAAATTATAGCATGATGTGGCAGTTTGTACCATTGATTTTTGGGCCGGCCTCCTTCGTACCCCTTGCTTCCTCTCTCCATGAGGCAGGCAGGGGATATAAATCCCCCCCCTGGCTAAATTAAAGCCAGGGGGGGCGTTTGTAAAGCAGTCAGAAAAATGCCATCCTGCAAACTACGAACCCAGTAGTCATGCGGGATGGCACTTTTATAACGCCATTGTTCAAATTTTTCTTCTTTAGAAGAAAAATCTTCCAATTAGCGTTTCCCTAAAGGACTAACTCACTTCGTTCGTGTCGCAACGAGCTGGGAGATATTCTCACCAGCTGTTGTAGTTTGTTTTCCCCCACCTAAAGAGGAAGGGGACATCTTAAAGCTCGTTATATTATGGCTGCAGCCCCAAAATACAGCCAATTTTTCTGTTTTTACAGCCACTAAAAATTGCCCTTTTGGGGAAAGAAGGATTTTTCGGGGCGGTGTTGAATACATACATAAGAAAATATTTCGTTCATATTTTCCATTCCTACTGCTTTTAGTAGTGGGATCCCTTACCTTCGCCGGTCTTTATGATCGGCATTTTTTCTCATTTTGTAATAATAAGCAAAGGTGATATATTATGTTCTATTACGCCGTAATTGGATTAATTGCCACAGCAGTTCTTCTGATTGTAAATTATGATATTTTATTTATCCGTGATGAAAGACAAAACCTTCCTGCCATGGGAACATACAAAAAGTTTCTATATGGTATCATTGCTTATTACATCACAGATATTATGTGGGGCTATTTTGACGCTCAGCATCTGACCAACTTCCTTTATTGGGATACTGTAATATATTTTATTGTAATGGCTCTCAACGTGATGCTCTGGACAAAGTTTGTGGTGAGCTATTTGGAAGAAAATAACCTTTTTGGCCGCGCTCTTACATATACGGGGCAATGCTTTTTTCCCCTTGTGGTGATACTTGTCCTTTTAAATTTCTTTACCCCAATGCTGTTTTGGATTGACAAAAGCGGCACATACCAGGCGGGGCCCCTGAGACATCTGCAGCTTTTTCTCCAGATTGTCCTGCTGCTGCTGACCTCCGCCTATGCCTTTAAAACCAGCCTAACGGCGGAAGACTTTGGCAAAAAGCGTTACAGACCAATTTATCTCTTTGGTATTGTTGTGGCCATTATGCTGATGGTTCAAATGAAATATCCTTTATTGCCTGTATATACAATTGGTTTTATGCTGGGAACATGTCTGCTTCATAGCTTTGTTTTTCAAAATGAGCTTGAAAAATATCGTCAGGGGATGCTGGAGTCCATGGAAAAAGCAGACCTCCATGAAAAGCTCTCCCAGGCAAAAAGTAATTTTTTATCCAATGTTTCCCATGAAATCCGCACACCGATAAATACCTTTCTCGGCATGAACGAGCTTATTTTGCGGGAAAGTACGGAGAAGGATATCATTTCCTACGCCGGAAACGCCAAAAAAGCAGGAAATATGCTTTTGGGGCTGGTGGATGAGATTTTTGATTTTACCAAAATCGAGACAGGGAATATTGAAATTACACCCGTGGAATACGATTTGTCAGTTATGCTCAATGAATTGGTGAATATGGTGCAGAAACAGGCCCATGACAAGGGGCTGGAGATTTCCCTGTATTTTGACCGTCATATCCCAAAGTTCCTGTTCGGGGATGATGTGCGCATAAAGCAGGTAATATTGAATATACTTACAAATGCCGTAAAGTTTACTAAAGAGGGCAGTATTATATTTACTGTGGCATTTAAGCCTATTGATGACGAACACATTCTGCTCAGTGTGTCCGTAAAGGATACGGGTATCGGCATCAAGCCTGAGGATAAGGACAAATTATTTGATAAATTTGAGCGTGTAGACAGAAAACATAACCGCAATGTGGAAGGAGCCGGACTGGGGCTGCCTATCTCCCAAAAGCTTTTAAAAATGATGGGGAGTGCCTTGTATGTGGAAAGCATCTACGGTGTTGGCTCAACCTTCTTTTTCAGACTGGAGCAAAAGGTCATGGGCCAGGAACAATTGGGGGACTTCCAAGCAACCTATGATTTGCTGCTTAAAGAGCATAAACGCTATCATGAGAAATTCACGGCCCCAACGGCCCGCGTTCTTGCAGTGGATGACAATCAAATGAGCCTGAAAATATTTAAGGGCTTGCTGAAGAATACAAAGATACAAATAGATCTGGCGGATACAGGCAATGATGGTCTTATGATGGCCAAAAATTTAAAATATGATATTATTTTTCTTGACCACATGATGGACGAAATGGATGGCATAGAGACTTTGCACGAATTGCGTGAAAATAGGAATGGGCCTAATGCCAGCACCCCTGTTATCTGCGTTACGGCCAACGCCATTTCCGGGGCCCGGGAAAAATATCTTGAAACAGGCTTCAACGACTACATAACAAAGCCCGTAGATTGGAATAAGCTGGAGAATATGCTTATAACCTATTTGCCGGAGGAAAAAATATATATTTCCACGGAAACGGATGCAGAGGAAATAACATAACTTTCTAACATATACTCACTCAACTCCCATGCTGGCCCCCACGCCAGCAATGATAAGGCTGGTCTGTGATATGTACCCTCTTTCCTGGACATCCAGGAAGGAGGGTATATATCACGGTCGGGCCTTTTTCTTTGGGCTGTATCATTTGCCCAGATAGTTTTCCTGTGTTAGAACAAGCAACGTATTACAATACTTACTTTATTTTCCGTGGGACCTTGCAGCTTCACGGGGAAAATTTCATAATCTGATTTATCTCCAGTCCGACAGTTGCTTTATGGCATTATATACATCATTGAAACTGTATCTCTTGCCATCCTGGCCCGTAAACACCGCTGGCTTGTCAAAACATGGCAGAACACTGTTATTCCATCTTACACTTACAATCCCAAGAGCTCTTAACACGGTTTTTACGCCACCCGGAATAGGATCGCCCCCATGAATAGTTTTTCTGCTTCTGAAAAAATTTGTCACACTAACAGGTTTTTCAATATACCCTTTTTTGTACAGTAGATCAAATATCGCATCATACTCCGCTGCAGTCCCCCCAGCCACCATGTCAAGCTCCTCCTCATCCATAATGGAGGTTTCAGCCAAAAAATCTTCCTCGGTGAATGGTACTCCCGCCTCCTTGGCATGGGCCAACATTTTTTCCATATCCTCACCAGTTCCCTGCTTAATGAGTATATTAAACATCAGCTTTTGCTCCTGTGGCTTGTCCTGAATCATTTCAATAAACTTCTTAACGTTTTCCTTTGCCATATTAACCAGCCTCCTTGTTCCTTCCAAAATGCATTGCTCTTATGAACTCAAGCTTGCTGTATTGATTTCTCCTTCTTAATGAAGGCTGAAGCCCTCGGCAGCAACGCCGTCCACGAACATGATGTTGATGCCTTCCACCTCGATGTCATACACCTCTTCCACACGCTGGGTCTTGGTTGCCTTCTCCACAGTGGCATTTCCGTCAAGGGTGATGGCCGGGCGACCAAAGGTATTGAGGGCGATATTGTATTCATCATTGCCACAGTAGTACCACTGGGTAGCGGTGGTATTCCATTCCTTGCCGTCGCTGAAACGGATATGGTAGATTGTCTGCTTGTCAGGGAGGTGAACCTTGGTAACCTTGCCTGAAATCTTGTTACCCTCCTTATCAAGGGTGGTAACAAGATCACCCTCACGGATATTCTGAATTGGAACCTCCCCATTAGGAGTAGCCACCATGGAGCCAGCAGCGAAGCAGCGGTATTTGATCTTCATAAGATGATTGAAGAAGTTCCAGAAGGTATTTACACAGCGACGCCCATTTGGTCCCTTGCCCTTGGAAGCTGCATTGGCCTCCTTAAGGACTTTTTCCGCATTCTGAATCCACTCAAGTGGAAGTCCCCCACCGGCCACATTGTCCAAATCTTCCATATCCAGCTTCTGGACAGAAAGGAGCACATCCTCCAGGGTGAAAGGTAGTCCTTCGGCCTCGGCCAGCTCCAAAAGCTCGTTGATATCGTCATCCTCGGTCTTTCCATCCAATACCTTGTTAATCAGCTGGTTGAGGCGTTCGTCTTCCTGGGATTTCTCAATGAATTTCATTACGTTTTCTACTGACATGACATTTCTCCTCCTTTATTGAAATATACTTGATTTTACTTGTCATATATTCTGGAATGGTCATTAAGTTATCCATCAATTTCTCTGTCATTTTTTCCGCCATCCCTTATGAGTTAATCTGTATTTTGATTTCTCTTGTCCCTTATATCCCCAACTCCATAAAAGTGTTATCTTTTTTTATTTTTCTGCAAAAAATTGGGTTTTCCTGCAAAAACGGAGCCTTCTCCGTTTTTATCTAAGCTGTTTTAATCGATTAAACTCTCTTAATCCCAAAGGTCAAGTTAGGATCCTCGATAATAGTAGGGTCCTTTTCACCCAGCTTTGGGCCAGGAACCTTGGTATTATCTTGTGGTGGAAGAACGTCCTTAAGGATTTTAGGCTGTAGAGGCTCTAATACATCATTTGGAGTATCATGAAGCATGCCGCCAGCCACCTTGTCCATTTCATCCATGTTCATTGCGTTGTTCTT
>NZ_JHWV01000005.1 GCF_000622005.1 Anaerovibrio sp. RM50
TTCGTGTCGCAACGAGCTGGGAGATATGCTCGCCAGCTGTTGTAGTTTGTTTTCCCCCACCTAAAGAGGTGGAGGACATCTTAAAGCTCGTTATAACTTCCCCGAAGCCTTGCCCATGAATTTTTCCTTCATTACAGCGAAGCGCTCATGGGTGCCCGAACCTATTTCTTCCTTGTCATCAAAGGCCTTCACGGAAAAGGTTATCTTTCTGCCATCCACGGCAGTTACCTCCGCTTCTGCCCTTACACTCAGCCCAATAGGAGTTGCAGCCTTGTGCTGAACATCAAGGGATATGCCAACGGTGGTCCAGCCATCTGCCAACAATGGTTCCAGGGCCTCTGTTGCTGCCTTTTCCATAAGACAGGTCATGGCGGGGGTGGCATATACCTCCAGACTGCCGCTGCCCATGGTTTTGGCGGTATTTTTAGCTGAAACCTCTTCTGTCACCACATTTCTTAGTCCCACCTTAATTTCTTCCCTTGTAAAATCCATTACAAAACACCTCTCTTGCTTGTAATTTAAAAAAAGAAAAGCTGTGACGAAATAAAATCATTTCATCACAGCCTAAATACTATATTAATCAGCAAAAACCGGATCGGATGGCTTGAAGGTCATCTCACTGCGGCCCTTGAATATACCGCCGTCCTCAATCTTGAGGCTGCCAACCTTCACGTCACCAATGAGCTTGCCGGTGGAAGAGATGGACAAACCATTTTCAATGGTTGCATTACCCTCAACCTGGCCGGAAACCATCAGCTCCGGTGCCACAATGTCACCCTTTACAAGGCCATTCTCGCCAATGATAATGTTGCCGGAAACAGTCACAGAGCCTTCAACAGTGCCATCAATACGGAGATTGCTGCTGCCGTTGATTTCACCCTTGATGATGGTATTGATACCGATAATGGTCTCAATATCGTTTCCCTTTGAATTGTCAAACTGATTCTTTAAGCTACCAAACATAGTCTGTCTCCTTACCTAACAATCATTATCTAATATAGCCCGATGGATTTACCAGCTGGCCGTTAACTCTGATCTCATAATGAACGTGAGGACCCGTGCTGAAGCCGGTGCTGCCCATATAGGCAATAACCTGCCCACGCTTAACGTGGTCACCTGCACTTACTACAACCTGCTGTGCATGGCCATATCTCGTCATATACCCGTTGCCATGATCAATGTCCACCATGTTGCCATAGCCGCCGGAATTCCAGCCAGCAGTGGTAACAATGCCATCAGCTGTGGCCACAATAGGAGTACCATAATCATCAGCAATATCGATACCAGGATGGAAATCACTGCCACCCCATCTCATACCAAATGGGGAACTGATATCACCGGTTGATGGCCAGATGGACGGAGTGGAAGCATTAATGCTCTCCATCTGCTGAATCTGACGATGCTGCTCGTTTAAAATATCTCTCAGCATGGTAAGGCTGGCCTTGCGCTTTGCAATACGCTTTTCCACATCGTTAAGGGCATTGCTTACATCATTCACGTCAAGCTGCTTGTATGGGCCGCCCTGGCCGTTGTGGCTGCCATCACTATTATTGCTGTTTTCATCGCCCAATTCATCCCCGGCAACACCGGAAAGCTGGCGAATTTCTTTCTCTATCTGGCCTAACTGCTCGATTTCATCCTGAAGGTTGGTGGCCTTCTTGGACAGCTCCAGAAGCTGCTCCTGCTGCAGAGTATTTGCTTCCTTGAGCTTTTCGATCTGTGAGGCTTCATTTCTCAGGGAGTAGCTGCTGTATACGGAGTAACTGAAGGCACCCACCATCAGCACCACAACTGTCAAAGCAGAGAACAGGGCATATTTAATCCACTGCATTGGCAAATGAACGCTATGCACATCAGACCCCTGATGAGGAATAACCTTGATGGTATATTCGCGATTATCCACACTGTTTCCTTTCTTATCCAATGAAAATCCTCCAAACAATTTCTACACACAAAAAAAGACTCTATAGCTTGAGTATTATACCATAGAGTCTGGTGTTTTTCCAAGGGTAAAAATGATTAATTTTTTAGCGCTGGGCCATAGCCTGTTTCAGGGCTTCTTCTTCCTCATCTGTCATCTGATAGTTGGATTTTCCGGCGATAATTGGTTTTACATAGCTACGGGAATCCTCACGGGCAAAGATGCTGGACAAAACAACACCATTGTCATCGGAATCCAGCATGGCCACTGCATAGCTAAGGTCACTGCCCATATCCTCAAAGGCTCTGAAGCGTACCACAGCCACCTTGGTAATGGCCTTCTGAAGCAGTGCACGGATATCCTCAATATCCTTCTTTATCTGCTGGTTTTCCTCGGACACAGCCTTGGCATCGTCCACACAGCCGATAATGAGACGTTCAAGGTTGGTTCCGTCCACGCCGGTCATCATCTTCTTGTAGCGCTTCTTCATATAATTAAGATTGTACATAACATTAATCATCATGAGATACATGATAATCATCAGAACCCCAAGCCCGGCCACCATGTAGCTGAGATTGTTGACCACAAATTTCATAATTTCGGTATTATCCATCTTATAAAAAACTCCTCATTTTTTCATATTATACGTTGAATTTGCCCGTGGTGGAATATTCTCTGAGTTTTTTCAGCTTTTCAGCCGTATCCTGAACCTTTGCCTTTTCCGTCAAGAGTTCAAGGATACGTTCCAGATCCTCCTGGGAGGCAAAATCGATTTCCAGCTTTTTCTTCTTGCCGCTGTCCTTAATGCGAACTGATGTGCCAAAAATCATTTTCAGCTTGTCCTCGGCATCCAAAATAAACAGGCGGGCGGGATCAGTGTCTTCTCCCTTTGTGTCCACCGGCTTCTCGTCAAAATAATCAGGATGCTTCAAAAGCTGTTTAACCAGAGCCTCTGCCTTTCTAACAGACAAGTCATTGTCTATTATAAAGGTTGCGGCCTTTTCTTGCAAATTCAGGTCCTCAAGAGCCAAAAGCGGCTTTGCCTGGCCCATGGAAATCTTGCCATCCACCAGCAATGTCTGAATCTTATCAGACAGCTTCAAAAGGCGGAGGAAATTGGCAATATGGGAACGGCTGCGGCCCACCTTCTTGGAAAGCATATCCTGGGTAAGACCGTAATCAGAGAGAAGATGCTGATAGGCATGAGCTTCTTCAACTGGATTCAGGTTTTCACGCTGAATGTTTTCAATAAGGGCAATCTCCGTCATCTGGGCATCGTTATATTCCTTGATAATGGCAGGAATTGTTTTCTTTCCCGCCAGCTTGGAGGCCCGAAGACGTCTTTCACCGGCAATAAGCTCGTAGCCCTTGGCTGTTTTTCTCACAATTATAGGCTGGATAACACCATATTCCTTAATGGAATCCTGAAGTGCATTCAGTGCATCCTGGTCAAATTCAGTACGTGGCTGATTTGGATTAACCTTTATTTTGCTTATATCTATTTCCTGTGGTGAACCCACTGGAGCCTGTGCCCCTTTATCAATTTCATTTGTCTTTGCAGCCTTTGGCTGTACCTTTTTTTCTTCAGGCGTATTTACAGACTGAGTAACAGTAGAACTGCCAAGGCCCAAGGCTCCAAGACCGCGGCCAAGGCCGCCTTTTTTCTTAGCCATTATTAATTACCTCCTGCGCAAGGTCCATATATGCCTGTGCCCCCTTGGATGAAGGGTCATATGCAAAAATTGGGCAGCCATAGGAAGGTGCCTCACTAAGCCTTACGTTCCGTGGAATAGTAGTATTGTAAACCTTTTCCCCGATGTGATTGCGTACCTCTTCCTCCACCTGCTGGGAGAGGTTGGTACGGGAATCATACATGGTGAGGACAACACCCTCAATGTAAAGATTTACATTTATGTTTGACTTAATCATCTCAACGGTATTAAGGAGCTGGGACAATCCCTCCAGAGCGTAGAACTCACACTGCAAAGGAATCAGTACAGAATCAGCTGCCGCCAAAGAATTCAGTGTAAGAAATCCAAGGGATGGAGGACAGTCGATGATAATATAGTCATAATTATCCTTCACTGTGTTAATGGCCCTTTGCAGTCTGTACTCCCTGTTTTCCAGTGAAGCAATCTCAATTTCAGCCCCGGCCAGGCCAATCTGGGAAGGAACAATATCTATCTTGTATTCGGTGGGCAATATAATATCGGAAATATTCCAGTCATTAATGATAACATCATAGATACTGGACTCCAAATATTGCTTGCTTATACCAAAGCCACTTGTTGCGTTTCCCTGGGGATCGCAATCTACCAGTAATACTTTCTTTCCTTTTTCTGCCAAAGCTGCACTGAGGCTGACTGAGGTTGTAGTCTTTCCTACGCCGCCCTTCTGATTTGCAACTGCAATTACCTTGCCCATTTGCTCACCGACCTTATTATACAATGTAAAAAAATTATTCTCGTTTTTCGTACTTATATATTGTACCATTAATGGATATTTTTTTCGATATGAAAAATAATTGTTTTTTATTTTTCTTCATGGCAAAATAAAATGAGACTTCCAAAATGTTTCACGTGAAACATTCTGAATGATGAGGTGATAATATGGCAATATTCAACTCGCCATTTTTTGAAATAGATAAGTCAGAAACGAAACGCTATGCCGGTCTCAGAAAATCCGATTTTGATGAGAAGCTTATTGATGAAGCCTGTGATCTGGCAAGGCTGATTATTCATCCCACGGGAAATTGGGAAATATATGATTATGATGACAAGACCCAGACCATCGCTTCCACTCCCCCATTTCATATTGAAGGGGAATCCATCAAGAAACATCTCATGGGCTGTGACAAGGTAGTGCTGCTGGCCGCCACTGTGGGACAGGAAATAGAAGATAAAATTACCTCTTTATTTAAGGAAGGAAAATATGCACTTTCCCTGATTCTTGATGCTGCTGCAACTTCGGCTGTAGAGCAAAACGCAGATTTGATGGAAAAGGCTATCTTTGAAAAGATTTCCCGTCAGGGGTATAAAATGAAATGGCGATTCAGCCCCGGTTATGGAGATTGGCCTATTGAACAGCAGCCAGAAATGATCCGCACCTCCAAGGCTGAAACAATAGGTGTCCATCTCACTGAATCCCTTATGCTGGAACCACGTAAATCCATCACTGCAATTATAGGCCTATATATAATAGAAGAAAGTTGCACAAATGAGGCAGAAAAACATAACTGTGAGGCCTGTGATAAAACCCACTGCCTTGCTAGGAAATAAACTTGCGTGCAAGGCCTGCAAAATGTATACTTTCATTATGAAAGTTTAAAGAGTAAACAACCAGAGGGCAACCCTTCGGCTTCAGCCCGACGTTGCAATCGCCATGCACAATATATTCGACATACTACTTGGCGGTAGGACCGTGCTAACATCCAGCCATCAAGAAATGTCGTGCCCATGGCTCGCCTTCGGCAAGCAACTCTGGGCTTCCAGGCGAAGAATTACCCTCTGGTCTTTTCACTATCTTACTAAAAAATCTCAAGGACTGATTAAATGATTCATATATTTGACGGTGCCATGGGTACTATTTTACAGCAGAAGGGGCTTCTTCCCCCAGGCTACTGCCCGGAGCTTCTTAATATAGACAAGCCTGAGGAAATTACCGCCGTACATCAGCAATATATTGATGCGGGATCCACTATTGTGGAAACAAATACTTTTGGTGCTTCCCCTCTGAAGCTGGCCCATTATAATCTCAGCGACAGAGCCAGAGAGATTAATATCGCCGCAGTAAAGGCTGCAAGGGTTGCTGCCGGGGATAAGGCAAAAATCGCCGGAAGCATGGGGCCAACAGGCAAATTCATAAAGCCATTGGGAGATCTTGATTTTGAGGATGCCTTCGAAAATTACAAGGTGCAGGCTGCTGCCTTGGCCGAGGGTGGAGCTGATTACATCCTTATTGAGACTTCCATTGATCTTCAGGAAATGAGGGCTGCTCTGCTGGCTGCCAAGGAGGTAACCAACCTTCCTGTTATTTGTCAGCTTTCCTACAGCGAGGATGGCAGAACAGTTACTGGTACAGATCCCCAGACAGCGGCCATAACCCTGGATGCCATGGGTGCAGATATTATTGGTATTAACTGTTCTCTTGGTCCTGAACAGCTGGTGCCAATCGTAAAGATTCTCTCCGAGAATACAGAAAAGCCTATCAGCGTCCAGCCAAATGCAGGTCTGCCACAGCTGGTAAACGGCAAGACTACCTTCCCAATGGGGCCTGAAGATTTTGGAAAATGGGCTCCAAAGCTGGTACAGGCAGGAGCAACATACGTTGGTGGCTGCTGTGGTACCTCCCCTGCCCATATCGGAGCAATAAAAGAGGCTTTAAAGGACGTGGAGGAACCAAAATTTAAGCCACTCCGCCGCAGACTTATGCTGGCCAGCCGCAGTAAAACCGTGGTGGTTGATAAAGAACTTCCAACAGTTTTAATCGGTGAACGCATTAATCCTACAGGCCGCAAAAAACTGGCGGCAGAAATAAAGGACGGTTCATTCCTTTCAGTAAAAAAAGAGGCCATGGATCAGGTGAAGGCCGGAGCCAAGCTCCTTGACGTTAATATGGGCGTTGGTGGAATTGACCAGGCCAAGGCTATGAAAAAGGCCATTACTGAAATATCCCAGCTCACAGACGCTCCACTGGTAATTGATACCAGTGACCCGGAGGTTCTGGAGGCTGGTCTCAGGGCTTATCCCGGCAGAGCATTGATTAACTCTGTAAGTGCAGAAAAAGAAAGACTTCGCACCTTTATTCCATTGGCTATAAAATATGGTGCAGCTATTCTTTGTCTCCCATTAACTGATGATGGCATTCCCCAGACTGCTGAGGAACGCATCAAGGTTATGGACATTATTATTAATGAAGCAAAAAAAGCTGGTCTTAAGGACGGGGATTTTCTTCTGGACGGTCTCGTAATGACTGTGGCTGCTGACCAGTATGCCTGCGGCCATGTATTAGATACCCTCAGATTTTACAGGGAAAAATATGGCTATCCATCCACCATGGGTCTCAGCAATATTTCCTTTGGTTTACCAAACAGACCACTAATAAACAGCACCTTCTTTGCCATGTGTCTTGCCGCAGGGCTTGATGCTCCTATTATGAATCCTTATGACGAGCAGATGCAAAATGCCCTTATGGCCAGTATGGCTCTTTTGGGCAAGGACCCTAATGGCAAGGATTTCAGCACCAACGAAAAGAACCTTTCCGTGCCAAAGAAAGCTGCTGTGGCCAAGGAAGTTGATCTTACTCCTTTGGAAGCAGTAAAACAGGCTGTAATTGACGGTAACGCAGATGCTATGCCGGAGCTTATTGAAAGAGCATTGGCAGACAATATAGATCCAAATGAGCTTACTGAAAAAGCCCTTACTGCAGCCATGAACGATATTGGCGTTGATTTTGGTGCGGGACGTGTATTCCTGCCACAGGTGCTTCTCTCTGCTGAAGCCATGCGCAGCGCCTTTAATATCCTTAAGGCAAAATATCCTGCCAAAGAGGGTGAGGGAAAGGGCACAGTGGTACTGGCCACCGTTAAGGGTGATGTCCATGACTTGGGCAAGAATATCGTGGGGGCACTGCTGGAAAACAGTGGTTTTAACCTTATTGACCTTGGCAAGGACGTGCCGGCAGAGGAAATTGTGGCCACTGCCATAAAAAATGATGCGGATATTGTGGGACTGTGTGCATTGATGACTACCACCATGACAGAAATCGATGAGGTAATCCGCCAGTTAAAGGAAAGCGGAAATACCTCCAAGGTCATAGTTGGTGGTGCGGCCCTGACCCAAGATTATGCAGATGAAGCCGGTGCAGACTACTACGCCCAGGACGCAGTAATAGCGTTAAACATTGCCAATGATATAATTTCTAAATAATAAGGTATCGGGTGGCATGGGATAAGGACTTCCCCCTATCCCATGACATGACCCGTATAAAATTTTATGTAAATTGTTTCACGTGAAACAATCTCCAAATGAAATACCCTGCTCAAAAATCTGAGCAGGGTATTTTATATACAGTATACTTAATTCTTTATTCTTAGTGGTGGAACAGACGGATGTGGGTGAAGGCCATGGTAATTCCATATTTATCCGCAGTCTCAATTACATTATCATCACGGATGGAGCCGCCGGCCTGTGCAATAAACTCAACGCCGCTCTTATGGGCACGCTCCACATTATCCCCAAATGGGAAAAAGGCATCGGAACCAAGTGCCACACCGCTGATGGTCTTTAAGTAAGCTTTCTTTTCCTCTCTTGTAAGAGGCTCAGGCTTTTCGGTGAATACACGCTTCCAGTCATCGGTCTCCAGCAGGTCCTCCCACTCCTCACCGATATACACATCAATAGCATTATCACGGTCAGGACGGCGAACCTCATCCTTAAATGGCAGTGCCAAAACCTTTGGATGCTGGCGGAGATGCCAAACATCAGCCTTGTTGCCTGCCAGACGTGTACAATGTACACGGGACTGCTGGCCAGCTCCAATACCAATGGCCTGCCCATCCTTGGCATAGCATACGGAATTGGACTGGGTGTATTTAAGAGTAATCAATGCAATAAGAAGATCGCGCTTTGCTGCATCAGTGAAGCTCTTGGACTTGGTTGGGATTTCCTTCAGGCAATCATCTGTGATTTCCACATCGTTGCGCTTCTGCTCGAAGGTAATGCCAAATACTTCCTTCTGCTCCAGCTCGGCAGGCTTGAAATTTGGATCCATCTGAAGCACAAGATAAGTTCCCTTGCGCTTGGTCTTTAAGATTTCAAGAGCCTCTGCAGAATAGGATGGTGCAATAATGCCGTCGGAAACCTCTCTTGCCAAGAAGGAAGCAGTCTGGGCATCACATTCATCGGAAAGAGCCACAAAATCACCGTAGGATGACATGCGGTCTGCACCTCTGGCCCTGATGTAGGCAGTGGCAATAGGAGAAAGCTCAATGCCCTCCACGAAGTAAACCTTCTGAAGAATTTCTGGTAATGGGGCAGCAACTGCAGCACCGGCCGGGCTAACGTGCTTAAAGGATGCTGCTGCAGGAAGGCCTGTGGCCTGCTTCAGTTCCTGAACCAGCTGCCAGCTGTTCATGGCATCCAGCAAATTAATATAGCCTGGCTTGCCATTTAATACTGTAAAAGGAATATCCCCATTCTTTACAAATACACGGGCAGGTTTCTGATTAGGATTACAACCATACTTTAATTCTAATTCTTGCATCTTTTTACTCCTTTATTTAATTTATCAACTGCGCTATAATTAGTTCAAAGGCGTAACTTATACGCCATCATTACAGCCACGAATTTACTGTATCATCAGTATGTTTTTTTGTCAATTCTAAAACTTACAGGGGGTATATATATGTTAAAAAGCATCGGCGTTTTAACCAGCGGCGGCGACAGCCCTGGTATGAATGCAGCTCTCCGTGCAGTTGTACGTACTGCTCTCTTTGAAGGGGTAAAGGTTTGGGGCATTTACAACGGCTATCGGGGACTTCTGGATGAGGAAATGGAGGAAATGACTTCCCGCAGCGTAAGTGATATTATTCAGCGTGGTGGCACTATTCTGGGTACAGCCCGCTGCAAGCGCTTTATGACAGAGGAAGGCCGTAGGCTGGCCTACGAAAACATGAAGAAGCGCGGCATTGAGGGTCTGGTAATTATCGGCGGTGACGGCAGTCTCCGTGGTGCTACCCAGCTCAGTCTTGAGACAGGTGTGCCTATTGTGGGACTTCCTGGTACCATCGACAATGACGTATGGGGCACTGATTATACCATTGGCTCCGATACTGCAGCCAACACCATCATTGATGCCATCAACAAGCTCCGTGACACTGCCTCCTCCCATAACCGTATTGCAGTGGTTGAGGTAATGGGCCGTCACTGTGGTTGGCTGGCCATGCTGGCTGGTATTGCCGGCGGTGCAGAATTTATTCTGGTGCCGGAGGAAGAATATAACCTTGATGATATTTGTGCGGGTATTATAAAGTCCTACGAACAGGGCCGCCGTTATTCCCTCATAGTTGTTGCTGAGGGTGTTGGCAGCTCCCTTGATATCGGCAAATACATTGAAGAAAAGACCAATATGGATGTCCGTGTGTCCGTACTTGGCCATATTCAGCGTGGCGGTTCCCCATCTGTTCAGGACCGTGTTAAGGCAAGTCAACTTGGTGAAAGGGCAACCCTGGCATTGATTGCCGGCCAGTCCGATGTGGTATTTGGCTTTAATCAGGGCAAGGTTGTGGCCATTGATCTCCACGATGCCATTACCAACAAAAAGAAAATGAGCGAGGAATTTACCCGTTTGGCCAAGCAGCTGAATTAGTTACACCTAACAATTATCCACAAGTTAATCACATTTTCACATTCAATAAAAAAATCCTGTAGAACACTGTAATATCAGCGTTCCACAGGATTTTTTGTTTACTCTCAATAGACTTTTCTATATGTTATCCACAAGTTTATTCACATATTCACAAATGTGTTCGCTTTTTTTGTGGATAATCCCATATTTCTGTGAATATAACATGAAAGCAAGGATAAAATACTGTTAAATCTTGCCCATCTGAATGATTTCCTTCATTACCCTTACAGTAAAGAGGCCTTCAATGATTTCATCAATGGTCTTCCAGGTATTGTTCTCATTGGTCTTGCCGTATTTATCAACCACAGCATGGAAAACCGTATCCTCCACGCTTTCAGGAATCAGAGGCTCCCAATTTTTATGGTCATATTTTCTTTGGGTAACGTTATTATGTGGTCTTCCGCCTTCCACCTCTATTTCACACATGAACTGAATCTTTTTGTTTGGCGGGTCCACCAGATAATGCTCCAGGAAATATCTGGAGTCATCTATCTCAGGACTGTACATATCATGTATAGCATATTCGTAAGGTACCATCTTGACCCAGGCCTCAATAACGTATTTGTCCATGGTATATGGTCTTCTTACCCAGCCTGAATCCTGCTTGTCCAGATAGTAGACATAGTTCTCATCCTCAGCAAACTTGATAAATCTGCTTGGTGCCTTGGACTCTGTATCATCATTGGAAGATGACTTATATCTTTCGGGAGGCTGCTGAACACCACCCTCGGCACTTACAATACTAAAGCTGCATAATATGGATAAAACAGTAAAAAGCAGTATGATACTTTCCTTCACCATAATCACATCCTGTCTGTGTAATTGAAAATTTACCTATCACGTAACACTTCTATAAAAGTTAAGAAAATCCTTCAGTTTTAGAGAGGATTTTTATCAGGAGTACCAGCCTTCCGCGGATAAACCTTTGGGGTGTTCTTTTCTTTCTTTATGTAGATTACAGCCCGCTTGTCATCAAGATCCGGCAGCTTAACTTCCACACATTCTGCAGGGCCACCGCCAAGGACAGACAGAGCCTTCTTGGCAGCTTCAGCTTCTTCGGCAAATTTCATACCCTTCAGGGCAGCAAAGGTGCCATTTTTCTTTACAAAGGGCAGACAATACTCTGCCAATACAGGAAGTCTGGCCACAGCACGGGACACAGCCAAATCAAAGGTCTCACGCAGCTTCTTGTTGCGGGCACCCTCCTCTGCCCGTGCATGAATGCACTGAACATTCTCCAGACCAAGCTCGTCAACCACAGTCTGAAGAAAATTAATTCTCTTATTGAGGGAGTCAAGTAAGGTAAGCTTTATGCCGGGCTGAAAAATCTTCAGGGGAATACCGGGAAATCCGGCCCCGGTACCCACATCAATAACACTGATATCATCCTTGAACCTTCCATCATCCCAGCAGGTCAGTGAATCAATCATGTGCTTGATGGCAACTTCCTTTGGCTCAGTAATGGCTGTAAGATTTATTTTCTCATTCCACTCAATAAGGAGGCGGAAATATTTATCAAACTGATCTATCTGAATCTCATTTAAGGAAATTCCGTATTTATCTGCCGCATCCTTTAAGTATTCCTTAAAGCTCATGTTTTGTCTCCTCTATCCTCTTTTGCTGCTCCAGATATATCATCAGCACGGAAATATCCGCCGGGGATACGCCGGAAATTCTGGCAGCCTGGCCAATGGAAATTGGCCTGATATCAGCCAGCTTTTCCCTGGCCTCGTCACGGAGATTGGCCACATTGTCATAGTCGATGGATTCCGGAATAAGCTTTTCTTCCAGCTTCTTCATTTTCTCCACCTGCTCCAGCTGCTTTTTAATGTATCCCTCGTAGGTTATGGAAATCTCCACCTGCTGCTTTGCTTCCTCATTGATTTCCGGCAGGTCAAAAATTTCCTTCAATTTATCATAATTAATATCAGGGCGCTTCAGCAAATCGTAAAGGCTGATGGTATTGCGTATTTCCTCAATTCCATTATCAGCCAATATTTTCAGTGTCTCCTGATTTGGATTCAGCTTTCTTTCCTTCAAAAAATCAACTGTATCATTAATAACCGCCATCTTCTTTGTAAATCTTTCCCAGCGGTCATCCTTAACAAGGCCCACCTTGCGCCCTAATGGTGTGAGACGCTGATCCGCATTGTCCTGACGGAGAATCAGGCGGTACTCAGCCCTTGAAGTCATAATTCTGTATGGTTCGCTGGTGCCCTTGGTAACCAGATCATCTATAAGCACACCAATATATGCATCAGAACGCTTTAATATCAATGGCTCCTTCCCCTGGACCTTCAAGGCCGCATTAATACCCGCAATAATTCCCTGGGCCGCAGCCTCCTCATAGCCCGAGGTACCATTGGCCTGGCCTGCGGAAAAGAGGCCGGATATTTTCTTAAGCTCCAGAGTTGGCTTCAGCTGCAGGGGATCAAGGCAGTCGTATTCAATGGCATAGCCTGCCCGCATAACCTTGGCATTTTCCAGTCCCGGAATGGTGTGGAGAAAATCAATCTGCACATCCATTGGCAGGGAGGTGGACATACCCTGAACGTATACCTCATTGGTATGAAGTCCCTCAGGCTCCAGAAACAGCTGATGTCTTTCCTTGTCCGGAAATCTGATAAGCTTTGTTTCAATGGAAGGGCAATATCTTGGGCCAATGCCTTTTATAATGCCGTTAGCCATAGGTGCCCTGTCAATATTGTCCATAATAATCTTATGGGTCTGGGCATTAGTATATGTAAGCCAGCAAGGGGTCTGCTCCCTTGTTGTAATATCGCTCATAAAGGAGAAATTACGGGCCTCATCATTGCCCGGCTGAATCTCCATTTTGTCGTAATCCAAAGTTCTGGCATCAACTCTGGCAGGTGTTCCCGTCTTAAAACGCATAAGCTTTATGCCCGCATCAAGAAGGGACTGGGATAGCTTTTCCGCAGAGCGCTGGCCGCTTGGCCCCCCGGAATATGTATGAAGGCCAATAATAATCTGGCCCTTTAAATAAGTGCCAGTGGCCAGAATAGCCGCATCACAGAGATACTGCTCCATATTTTCCGTGATAATGCCCTTTATTTTATTTTCTTCAATAATGAGCTTGTCAATCATCAGCTGCTTAACATCAAGGTTCTCTGTATTTTCACAGACCTCCTTCATGCGGAACTGATAATGCTTCTTGTCCGCCTGGGCCCGGATAGCATGAACAGCAGGTCCCTTGCCGGTGTTCAGCATTCTGAACTGAATACAGGTTTCATCGGCATTTATGCCCATCTGTCCCCCAAGGGCATCCAGCTCCCGCACCAAATGACCCTTGGCCGGGCCACCAACTGATGGATTACACGGCATAAGGGCAATATTGTCCATGCTAAGGGTAGCCAGCAGAGTATTGCATCCCATACGGGCGGAAGCCAATGCTGCCTCCACTCCCGCATGGCCGGCGCCAATTACAATTACATCATATTTTCCAGCTATAAACAGCTTGTCAGTTGCATTTTCCATTTATAAAATACCTCATCCGGCAATTTATTTTCCAATACAGAAATTACTGAATATCTGATCCACAATGTCGTCTTCAATGGTTTCGCCAGTTATTTCCCCCAGCTTTTCCCAGGCACTGCGAAGGTCAATTACAATAAAATCCTCGCTCATGCCAATATCAATGGTATTCAGGGCATCACCCAAAAGATTTGCACTCTGGCGCAGGATTTCCCCCTGACGGGCATCGCACAGGGCCTGACTTTCCATAATTTTGGTATTGCCCCCATAAACTATATCCTTAAGAAGCTGCTCCAGTTGTTCCTGTCCTTCACCGCTCTTGGCAGACATTGGAACGATTCCACGAATTTTGCCGCCCTTGCAGCCCTTTATTTTCTCACTAATAATATCAGAATTTACATCAGCTGATAAGTCCA
Source organism: Anaerovibrio sp. RM50 (assembly GCF_000622005.1). GTDB lineage: Bacteria > Bacillota > Negativicutes > Selenomonadales > Selenomonadaceae > Anaerovibrio. Next base: position 14,236 of record NZ_JHWV01000005.1, read on the forward strand.
TTTTATTCATTATAACAATGATATTTCCTGGACATTTATCCATTAGCTGAATTATTTCCTCATCCTCGGAGGTCATGGACTCATTGCTGTCAAAAACAGCCAGCACCAGCTCTGCGTCATTGGCATAGGAATATGCCTTTTCCACGCCGATTTTTTCCACTATATCATCAGTATCCCTGATGCCCGCAGTATCAATAAGGCGCAAAGGAATGCCGCCAATATTAACATATTCTTCAATGCTGTCCCGGGTAGTGCCTGGAACATCAGTAACAATGGCCCTCTCCTGGCCCAAAAGAAGGTTCATAATACTGGATTTTCCAGCATTTGGCTTGCCGATAATGGCAGTTTTCAGACCGTCCCTAAGGATAATACCCGTATTGGCAGACTCCAGCATTTTGTTTAACTTATCCTGAAGAAGGGAAATCCTTTCTCTGGTGTCCTCAAAATCCATTCCCTCAATATCATCCTCGGGAAAATCAATGGAGGCCTCCAGATGGGCTATAATGGCCAATATATCATTTCTGAAGCCCTTTATTTTATGGGAAAATCCCCCGGAAAGATGGCTCATGGCCATTTCAAGGGAAGCCTTTGTCTTGGCATTTATAACATCCATTACGGCCTGGGCCTGGCTTAAATCCAGCCTTCCATTTAAGAAGGCCCGCTTTGTAAACTCCCCTGGCTCTGCGGCCCTGGCCCCCATGCGGTATGTAAGGGCCAAAATTTCCCGCATAACAACGCTGCCCCCGTGGCACTGTATTTCCACCACGTCCTCGCAGGTATATGAATTTTGAGCATTCATCACAATACAAATGGCTTCATCTATAATTCTGTCCTGTTCATCAAGAACATGACCGTAAACCGCAGTTCTGAAGCCGTATTCATTCAGGGACTTTGCAGCAAAGGGCCTGAAAATCCTGTTGGCAATGGAAATGGCATTTTCGCCGCTGATTCTTATAATGCCAATACCGCCCTCTCCCGGAGCTGTGGCAATGGCACTGATGGTTTCCTCCATCAAATTTTTCTCCTGCATAAATCCTCCAAATTCATATTTCATAAAATGATAACTTATTCAGATGGGGTTTTAAACTCCACCTGAATTTAGTTGAATTTTACCCAGGGCTTTACTGGTGCTTAACTCCCACCTACAAGGAAGGAGTCTTAGCACCAGTTAGCATCGGACAATATATAGAAAAGGCTGCCCCAAAGGTGAGACAGCCTCAATAGATAATATTTACAAAGAAAAAATTATTCTTCTCTGTCCTTGCGCTCATGATAATCGCGACGGCCGCCACGCTTCAGTTCAATTACAACCTTACGATAAGGCTCATCACCAGAGCTATAGGTAGATACGCGGTAATTATCCTGCAATGCCATGTGAATGATCTTTCTTTCGTGACGATTCATAGGCTCCAGAACAATGCGCTCCCCGGTTCTTCTTACCTTGTCGGCCAATCTCATGGCCAGACGGCGCAGGGTATCCTCACGGCGGCTTCTGTAGTTCTCAATATCGATAATAATGCGAACCTTATTATCGGTGAGACCACGGTTGGCAGCCAGATTTGAAAGGTACTGCAATGAGTCAAGGGTCTGACCATGCTTGCCAATCAGAATACCGAGATTATCCCCAATAAGATTGAAAATCGTGCCATCCTCAGATTCCTTCTTTTCAATCTCAATATCCAGCTTCATAGCCTTAAAGATATCACCAAGGAATTTTTCTGCCTTCTCAATAGGTGAAAGCTCACGAACTACGGCCTTAACCTTTGCGGGCTTGCCACCCAGGAGACCAAGGAAGCCCTTTGTTGGCTCCACAACCTCCACAAACTCCACCAAAGAAGAATCAACACCAAGCTCCTTTAAAGCAGCCTGCTTTGCTTCATCAACTGTTTTACCAGTCATCTCAACTTCTAAAGACATTAAATCAAGCAGCCTCCTTCTTATCCTCATTTCTGAACATATACCACTGCTGAACCATCTGGCAGATATTCATTACTACCCAGTACAGCACGAGACCTGCCGGGAAGTTGATGGAAATATAACCAATAAAGATTGGCATAATGTACATCATCATCTTCATCTGCTGATTTTCCTGGCCATTGACTGACATGGACTGTCTCTGGGCCAAATAAGTGGTCAGGGCTGACAGAAGAGGCAGAATATATGTAGGGTCTGAATCAGATAAGCTGGTCAGCCACAGAAAAGTTGGATCACCGGAATATTCCAATCCATAAAGAGAATAATATACACCCATGAGAATTGGCATTTGTACCAGAAGCGGCAGACAGCCGGCCAGCGGATTAACGCCGGATTCCTGGTAAAGCTCACCCATTTTCTGCTGCATCAGCTGAGGGTTGTTCTTATAATCCTTCTGGATTTTCTTCAATTGTGGCTGAATTTCCTGCATTGCCTTCATGGACTTGATCTGCTTTGCATTTAAGGGATAAAGGCAAAGCTTAACGCAGATAGTCATGAGAATGATGGCAACGCCATAGCTTGGAAATCCTGCCATTTCGGTAATGCCGTAGAAACCGCCCATAATAACACGAAACAGCTCTACAACAGGCTCAAATGCCGATGCTAAAAAATCCAATTTAACACATCCTAATTTCTACAGTTAAAACTGTCAAAAAAATAAAATCCTATTTTACGGAACCGGATCATATCCACCTTTATGAAATGGATGGCAGCGAAGAATCCTCTTTACTGCCAGATATCCACCCTTCACGGGTCCGTATTTTTCAATAGCAATCATCGCATATTCCGAACAGGTGGGAACATAGCGACAGGAAGGCGGCTTAAGTGGTGAAATATACGAGCGGTAAAACTCAATCGTGAACAACATGAATTTCTTCACCAATTATTCTCATCTCCCAAAAATTTCGGCCTTTCTGCCCAAATTGAGAAAAGCCTTTTCGACAACATGGTATTTAACTTCCACAGCTGGTTTTCTGCCAACCAGGAGAATACAAATATCCTTTTTGATATCCTGCTGGTGCAACCGGTAACACTCCCGCATAAGACGCTTGACTCTATTACGCGCAACTGCGTTGCCAAGTTTTTTTCCGGCAGCAAAGCCAACCTTGTCCTCCAGCCCGCTTGCTGTAAAGACATACAATACTAAGTACCTGTTTGCATAGGATTTCCCAAAACGGTGGACCTTTTGAAAATCGTTCCTACGACGCAGGATCCGACTTTTAGGCAACTTGTACATGGCAAAATCCTCATTTCAGCAAATAGAACATAGAACCAGATATATACCTCATATTTTGTGGGTATAACTGGTTCTATAGAGAAAAATAGGCCACCGAAGTGACCATTTTATTAAGCTGAAATCTTCTTTCTGCCTCTGGCGCGTCTTCTTGCCAAAACCTGACGGCCACCCTTAGTCTTCATACGCTCACGGAAACCATGAGTCTTCTTCTTCCAATGATTATTAGGCTGATAAGTCTGCTTCAATGCTGGCACCTCCTTATATATTTACGAGCAAAATACTCGGTCAAACCGCAATTACACATAGTCCTTGGATTTTAACTAACAAGATTATAGACCAGGGGTTATTACAGTGTCAAGAAAAAATACTAGGCAGGCTGGGTATAAGTCTGGATTTTTGTGGATAAAGCCATCACTTTAGGTCACATATACACCATTTTTTGTTGATAACTGCCAGATATTCTGTTATGATTATGAAGGTATTTCACATACGTTTATCAACAGAGTCAGAACTATAAATTTTGTATATATTATATATAGTAGAAAAAAATCAAAAAATATCAAAAAATGCCTGAAATTATTGATTTATCCACATACTTATTAACAAATGTGGATAAATTTCTTTATCTGTTGATGAATTTTTCGAGGAGAATTAGAGAGATGGATCAAGATCAGCTTAATGAAATTTGGGACAAAATTATCAAAGAGCTCCAGAATACACTGGCTCCCCAGGTAATTGAAAACTGGTTTTCAATGCTCAGCCCACTGGATTATGAGAATGATGTAATCATTCTCAGTGCACCAAATGATATTGTAAAGAAGTTTATTGATGAGCGTTACATGAACATTATCATTGACGCCTGCAAGAACACCTTTAATAAATCCGATGTTTCTTTTGAAATAAGGGTAATTGAAAAGCCTGCCCCTGAGCCGGAGCAACCGGTGGAAAATCTTTTCACTGATACTGAGAACAAGTCTTCCTTTGTGGCAGCCTACGATACTCCGGGCCAGATTGCACCAGGGGATGCTTCTTCCTTAAATCCACGTTATATTTTTGACACCTTTGTGGCAGGCAACTTTAACCGCATAGCCTATGCTGCTGCCCAGGCCGTGGCCAAAAATCCTGGCCAGAACTACAACCCGCTGTTTATGTACGGCGGCGTGGGACTTGGCAAAACCCATCTCATGCATGCCATTGGCCATGAGGTGCTGAAAAACAATCCGGAAAAAAGAGTTCTTTATATAACCTCTGAGAAGTTCACCAATGAGCTTATTAACTCAATCCGTGATAACACCACAGAGGCTTTCAGACAGAAATACAGAAATATTGACCTGCTGATGGTGGACGATATCCAGTTTTTGTCCAAAAAAGAGCGTACCCAGGAGGAATTTTTCCATACCTTTAATGCTCTTCATCAGGCCAACAAGCAGATTGTACTGTCCTCAGATAGACCGCCTCACGAAATCAAAACCCTTGAGGAGCGTCTCAGCTCCCGTTTTGCCGGCGGAATGCTGACAGATATACAGCCACCTGATCTGGAGACACGAATTGCTATTCTGAAAAAGAAAACTGAGGCAGACCGCATTGACGTGCCAAATGAGGCACTGGTTTATATTGCCAGCCGCATTGACAACAACATCCGTGAGCTGGAGGGTGCCCTTACCAGAGTTGTAGCATATTCCGAGCTTATCGGCGAAAAGATTACAACTGATCTGGTGGCAGATACACTTAAGGATGTTTACCCTGAAAATCACAACAAGGAAATCACCATGGATGTGATTCAGGAGGTTGTGGCAAACCACTTCAATCTGAAGGTGGAGGATCTGAACAGCAGCAAGCGTACCAAGGCTCTGGCTTATCCAAGACAGATTGCCATGTACCTTTGCCGTGAGCTGACTAACACTTCTCTGCCACAGATCGGTGAATTCTTTGGCGGACGTGACCACACCACTGTGCTTCATGCCCACAACAAGATTACTGAAGAAAAGGCCACTGACATAAAACTTGATAATACTCTACAGGAGCTTACAAAGAGAATTGAACGTATGTAAGTAACTTATTCCACATTTTCTGTGAATAACTGTGTATATTCCCTGTAGAAGAAATGTAGATAAAATTAAGGGAAGGATAATTCTGTGATTAGTGTGGATATCCTTCCCTGTTTTATCAACTTTTTATAAACACGGGATTTTTCTTTTTTTTCAAAGACCCGGATTACTTATCCACTTTTCCACAGGCCCTACTATTACGACTACTATTTTTATATAATTAATAATCATAAATACTATAAGGGGTGCATAAAATGAAATTTACATGCCAGAGAAATGATTTATTGCAGGCAATCCAGACTGTAGCAAAGGCAGTTTCCTCAAAGCCACAGAACCCAATCCTTTCAGGAATATATATAAAAGCAGAGAACAACACCTTGGAGCTTCAGGCCACAGATTATGAAATCGGCATTATCTGTAAAATCGAGGCGGAAATAACAGAACCTGGCAATATTGTATTAACCGGCAGATACATTCAGGAGGTTGTAAACAATCTTCCTGGTGTTACGGTGGAATTTGAATATGATCGTCAGGAGAAAATTTCACATATCCGCTCCAATCGTTCCAACTTTACCCTTCTCAGCATGTCAGCTGATGATTTCCCTATTATTAAGAAACTTGAGGCAAATAAGAGCCTTAAGATAATGGACAATGTACTTCAGGAGCTTATTGGCAGAACTACCTTTGCCTGCTCAAATGAGGAGGCAAGACCAGTATTTACCGGCTGTCTGTTGGAGCTTAACGACAACTCCGTTGTTATGGTTTCCACCGATACCAAGAGACTGGCTCTTCAGTCCAAGGTTCTGGAGGATTTTGAAGGCCAGGGAAAAATGATTATTCCTTCCAAGATTTTGAATGAAATTCACAAGCTGCTGTCCTCTGATATGCCACGTCCTGTTAATATCAGCTACAACTCCAACCAGATAAGCTTTGAATTTGACAATATCTATATTTCTTCCCGACTCATTGATGGCCAGTTCCCTGATTATCATCGTGTAATACCAACTGATTTTGGCACCAGAATCAAGCTGAACACCGAGGAATTCCGTTCCGTTATAAGGAGAACTGCCCTTATTTCCCGTAAAACAGATTACAATGTGGCCACCATGGAATTTGCCAACGGCATGGTTCGCATTACCTCCGACAATCCTGAAATCGGTAATTCTGATGAGTCACTTACAGCTGAAATCGACGGGGAGAATATTGTAATTTCCTTTAACGCCGACTATATTTCTGATGTATTAAAAATTGTTGATACAAAGGAATTCTATATTTCCCTTAATAATTCACTGAGCCCTGCGGCTATCCGCATGCTTGATGATGAGTCCTTTACTTATATCATTACCCCTGTACGTACTCCGGGTCAGTAAATAATAGACTTGGCAACCATTAGCGTGGGGCAAAGAGGTAAAATATGGCTAATATTGAAAAAATTGAAGTAAATACTGAAACTATCCAGCTGGACCAGTTTTTGAAGTGGGCCGGTGTTTTGGAGTCCGGTGGCCAGGTGAAGCTCATGATTGAGGATGAAATGATACTGGTTAACGGCACAGTGGAAACAGCCCGCCGCAAAAAGCTCCACCACGGCGATGTGGTGGAAATAAAGGAAATGGGTTCCTGGCAGGTTGATTTCAAGGGAGAATAACAGGTCATGAAGCTGAAGCGCCTGAAGCTGGTGGGATACAGGAATTATAAGGAGCTGTCCCTTGATTTATCCGAGGGCACTAATATTTTTATTGGCAGAAATGCTCAGGGGAAGACAAATATCCTTGAGTCTGTTTGCTATGCCTCCATGGGCAGCTCCTTCAGAACCGGCACAGACAACGATCTCATTATGTGGAATGAGCCGGGCAGCTCTGTAACCATTGATTTTCAGCGAATGGGCGTGGACAACAGGCTGGAATTTATATTCCAGCGTGAAAAGAGGCGCCAGATTATCCATAATGGAGGAAAAATAAAGGCCAAGGAGCTTATTGGCATCATAAATGTGGTGCTGTTCTCCCCGGAGGATCTTACCCTCATAAAGGGGGCTCCCTCGGAGCGCAGAAGATTTATTGATATGGAAATTTCCCAGGCCAGTCCTGCCTATTATGGTGAGTTAATAAAATATAACCATTTATTGCAGCAGCGAAATACCCTTTTAAAGAACATCAGGGATGGCAAGGCCCATATATCCATGCTGGAAATGTGGGACAGCCAGCTGGTGGACAGCGGTATAAAAATTATTGGCAAGCGGCTGGAAACGGTAAAAAAGCTGAATATGCTGGCAAATCTTATGCAGAGACGAATTTCCACAAATGAGGAAAATCTGTCTCTGTCTTACTGTATCAAGGGATACACAGGACTTGTGGATAAGATAGATGAAAAGCTGATTTTATGGTATAATGAGACGTTGCGTGAAGTAACCAGGGAGGATATATATCGTGGTTCCACCAGTATAGGTCCTCACCGTGATGATATTCAGATTTACGTCAACGGAATAGATCTGAAGGCCTTTGGCTCCCAGGGGCAGCAGCGCACAGGGGTACTTTCCATGAAGCTTTCGGAGCTGGAATTTATCCGCTCGGAAAAAGGTGAATATCCTATTTTGCTCCTGGATGATGTTATGAGCGAGCTGGATATGAACCGAAGGCAGCAGCTGCTGGAATTCATCAAAAAGGAAAATATCCAGACCATTATTACCGCCACTGACAGGGCATATTTCCCGGAGGACAACAACTGCGTGTTTTATCATGTGTCCGGGGGAACAGTTGAGTTAAGTGACAGGAAGTGATACCGTGTCAGCTCCCAGAAAAGGCAAGCTGGAGAAAATGAATATTATACTTCCCCAGATTGTGAGCTCCATGAGTATTGGCAAGGAATTTTCCTCACACATGGTGATGTTTTACTGGCCAAAGATTGTGGGGAAGCATATTTCCGATAATGTGTCCCCGGTGAAGCTGGAATTTAAAAAGCTGTTTTTGTATACATCACACCCTGTATGGGCCACCCAGCTTTCCTACATGAAGGAAGAAATAAAAAATAAAATCAACAGCTTTATGGGTGAATATCTGGTGGAGGATCTGGTATTTACCAATATAAAGCCGGAAAAAATTGATTTTGATGATACTGATAATGAGGTTAATCTGGGCCTGGAAATAAAAAAAATAAATATTTCTGATGAAGAGGTAAGGGAAATCTCCCATAATCTTGATGAGGTTCAGGATGATGACCTTAGAAAGCTCCTTCTGAAGGTTAAGACTAACGATGAAAAGCTGAAAAAATACCGCAAAAATGCCAACTGGCACCCCTGCAGCAAGTGTAATACCCTGTGTCCCCCAGAGGACCAGCTTTGTGACAGCTGCAAGAGAAATGCCAATATTGACAGGCTTAAGAGCATAAGACGATATCTTATGGATGTGCCCTGGGCGAGATTTTGCGATATCGTAAAGACTATTCCCTGCACCGCTGAGGAAGTAAATGAACAGCGGATTATCCTGATGCAGATACTGGCATCAAAGATAAGCTCAACCAAGACTGACTGCATGGAGGCCACCATACTTACCATGCTTTATAAATCTGTGTCCCCGGACAAACTGACTCCGGAGCTTAGACAGCAGACAATAGATAAATTCAAATACGATTTTATGGACAGTTTTGCCGCCAAAAAGGGCAAAAAATACCATAACAGCAAAAAAGTTTGAGATTGTTTGATTTGGAGGAGAATTAATTAATGGCAACTGAAAATGAAGCTTTAATTGATGATGAAGAAGTAAAAATAAATGTGGATGAAATAGGATCCGAGGTATCCGCCGTTGACGGTGATTATGGCGCAGACCAGATTCAGGTTCTGGAGGGTCTTGAGGCCGTAAGAAAACGTCCTGGTATGTACATCGGCAGCACCTCTGAGCGTGGTCTCCACCACCTTGTATACGAGGTGGTGGACAACTCCATCGATGAGGCCCTGGCTGGATATTGTACTGATATCGATGTAACCATTCATAATGACAACAGTATTACTGTAGTTGATAATGGCCGTGGTATTCCAGTTGATCTCCATGAAACTGGAAAGCCTGCTGTGGAGGTTGTTCTTACAGTGCTTCACGCTGGCGGTAAGTTTGGCGGTGATGGCTACAAGGTATCCGGAGGTCTTCACGGCGTAGGTGTATCTGTAGTTAATGCCCTCAGTGAATATATGGATGTACAGGTAAAGCGCGATGGAAAGATACATGAAATTTCCTTCCAGCGCGGTGTTACCACTTCTCCAATGACCATTACAGGTGATACTGAGGAGACCGGCACCAGAGTTCATTTTATGCCGGATAAGGAAATCTTCAGCGTTACTGAATATAACTTTGATACTTTGAAGCACAGACTGAGAGAGCTGGCCTTCCTTAACCGTGGAATTACCATTAATCTCAGTGATGAGCGCAGCGGCAACCGTGAAACCTTCCATTTCGAGGGTGGTATCCGTTCCTTCGTGGAGCATCTGAACCGCAAAAAGACCAAGATTAACGAGACTCCTATTTACTTTAACGGTACCAAGGATGATATTGTGGTTGAGATTGCCATGCAGTACAACGACACATATCAGGAGAATATTTACAGCTTCGTAAATAACATCAACACCGAGGAGGGCGGTACCCATCTGGCGGGCTTTAAGATTGCCCTTACCCGTGCTGCAAATGATTTTGCCAAGAAGAATAACATCATCAAGGGAAATCAGCAGAATCTGTCCGGTGAGGATGTGCGTGAGGGTCTCACCTGTGTTATCAGCTTAAAGATCCGTGAGCCTCAGTTTGAGGGCCAGACAAAGACAAAGCTGGGCAATTCTGAGGTCCGCGGTATTGTGGACTCCATTGTTTCCGAGGGTCTCAACGAATATTTTGAGGAAAATCCTGTTATAACCAAGCGCGTGCTGGACAAGGCTGTTATGGCCTCCCGTGCCCGTGAGGCAGCAAGAAAGGCCCGTGAGCTCACCAGAAGAAAGAATGCTTTGGAGGTTAATTCCCTTCCTGGCAAGCTGGCTGACTGCTCCATCAAGGATCCAGAACAGGCTGAAATTTATATCGTAGAGGGTGATTCTGCAGGCGGTAGCGCCAAGCAGGGACGTGACCGCCGTTTCCAGGCTATCCTTCCTCTTCGTGGCAAGATTCTCAACGTGGAGAAGGCCCGTCTTGACAAGATTTACAGCAATGCGGAAATCCGTACCATGATTACTGCCTTTGGCAGCGGTATCGGTGATGAATTTGATATTTCCAAGCGCCGCTATGGAAAAATTATTATTATGACAGATGCGGATGTTGATGGTGCCCATATCCGTACTTTGCTTCTCACCTTCTTCTACCGCTATATGAAGCCTCTTATTGAGCGGGGCCATGTTTATATTGCCCAGCCGCCTCTTTACCAGATCAGAAAGGGCAAGAAGCACTGGTATACCTTCAGCGATGATGAACTGGAGGCAAAGCTTAACGAGGTGGGCCGTGATGGTGCCACTGTTCAGCGCTACAAGGGCCTTGGTGAGATGAATCCTGAGCAGCTTTGGGAAACCACTATGGATCCTGAGACCAGAACCATGCTTCGTGTAGACATGGAGGATGCCCAGGAGGCAGATGAGCTCTTTAATATTCTCATGGGCGACAAGGTTGAGCCACGCCGTCAGTTTATTGAGGAACACGCAAAATACGTAAGAAATCTGGATATTTGATTTTTTGACATTTTTTAATTTATTTTTCAGAATAGTGATGTACAATCTCTTTATAAAGAAGCCTTTCCCTTTGGGGAAGGTGTCAGCCCTTGGTGCCAGCCATTGGGCTGACGGATGAGGTTTATAATTAGAGAGGTGAATGTTAGCTATGAATACATTAAAAACTACAGTATTAATGGCCCTGCTTATGGGTATTATGATAGCCCTGGGCAGTGCCTTCGGAGGCCGTCACGGTGCCATGCTCATGCTGGTGATTTCCCTGGGTATGAATTTCTTTACCTATTGGTTCAGCGATACCATGGTGCTGAAGATGTACGGTGCAAAGGAGATTTCCCAGCAGGAGGCTCCACAGCTCTTTAATATGGTTGCTGGTCTTGCGGCCACTGCCCAGCTGCCTATGCCAAAGGTTTGCATTATTAACAGTGCTATTCCAAATGCCTTTGCCACAGGCCGCAACCCTTCCCACGCAGCGGTGGCAGTAACCACGGGTATTATGAACGCCCTGTCTCCTGAGGAATTAAGCGGTGTTCTGGCCCACGAGCTTTCACATATAAAGCATCGTGATACCCTGATTTCCACCGTGGCAGCGGCCTTTGCAGGTGTTATTTCCATGATTGCCAATATTGCCCAGTGGTCCATGATTTTCGGCGGTAATTCCGATGATGATGATAATGGTGGCAACATTGTTGGTCTTTTGGCCACTATTATTCTGGCTCCGTTGGCGGCAGCCCTGATACAGATGGCTATTTCCCGTTCCCGTGAGTATGAGGCGGATAAGTCCGGCGGTGAAATTTGCGGCAATCCAAATTATCTGGCAGATGCACTGCAGAAGATCGAATATTATTCCATGCATGCACGTCCAATGGAACAGGCAACTCCAGCCACTTCACACATGTTTATCATTAATCCTTTGGCCGGCTCCAGAATGAAGCTGTCCACCCTGTTCAGCACACACCCTGCCACCAGCGAAAGAATTCAGCTTCTTCGCCAGCAGGCTGCGGCTATGGGAAAATAAAAAAATAAGACTGCCCGGCTGGGCAGTCTTTTTCTATGTTGTAAAAAATATACTAAATTTTATGATTTAATCCTGGGTAATTTTGGTAACCTGGGTCTTGCCAATGAGTCCCATAATAGCCATAAGCTGATCCAGGGACTTCTCCGGGTCACCAATATTCTTGATAACGTAATTGGTATTTTTCCAGTTATCAAATTCACCGTTATTTTCCGCATATTCCAGATGGTACTTCATATCCACATTATTATGTCCCATCTTGAGCATACGGTCAATGAGAGTTACGTAATCCACCATAATGAAAACGGTTTCAAGATTGTTGGTCAGAAGCTTGCTGACCTGCTTCACACCGTTAATGGTAAGCATGGTAACAGAGATTTTCTCAGTCTTAAGGGCATTCAGGACGTCATTTTTCAGAAGGCCATAGTAGTCCCCTTTGTATGTAACCTTCACAATCCAATCCTGCTTGAGGAAATCGCTCTGACTAAGGAAAATTGTAGTTTTGGAATCCTTGTCGTAATCCATAGGAGGTCTGGTGGTATAAACGGGAATATAATGAATACCCATTTCCATCAGCCTGGTGATAAGAGTTGACTTACCACTTGCATGTGGGCCTATCAGCGCATAAATTTTAGAGGTCATATACATCACCATCGATTCATCGTTTCAAAAAAATTAAATCTTCCAGTGTTATATATTCATTTTAACATAAAAAAAAGCAAATAAGTAGAGGTTGATTAAATTAATTTCAAAAATAATAACGGAAATACAAAACGGGCAGCAACCGAACGCTACCCGTTTTGCCTCATCTGCCTTTTTCCACCAAAACACTGTCCCCACAGTGTTCACCCAAGAAGATAATAACACAATTTCATGTGCATTTCAATTGTTATATAATATTATATATAAATTAATTTGAGGGGCGTAGCAATATGATTCAGGGGATTATAGATATTGGTTCAAATACTGTGCGCATGGCAATTTACGAAATTGAAAAGGATTACATTGAACTGATTTTAAAGAAGAAGCACATGGTGGGCCTGGCAGCCTATCTCAATGACAATGTAATGACACAGGAGGGCGTGGACAAGGTTTGTGAGGTGTTGGAGGAATACAAGGAATTTCTTGATGTTTTCAGCATAAACAATATAATGGCCTTTACAACAGCGGCCCTGAGAAACTGCAAAAACAGCCAGCAGGTGGTTTCTGAGATCATTAACCGCACCGGCATAAATATTGTTGTTATTTCCGGGGACAAGGAGGCTGAATACGATTTTGTGGGAGCCACCAGAAATATTAATATGAGTGAAGGACTGCTGGTTGATATCGGCGGCGGCAGCACGGAGCTGGTTTATTATGAACAAAACAGAATAACACACAAGATAAGCCTTCATATAGGTTCCCTTGGACTTAAAAAGGAGTGCTGCTCATCCTTTATGCCAAACAGGGATGAAGTGGAAAAAATGTATGCCATAGCCAGGGAGATAATAGATGGCGCCAGTGATTTCAAGGATATAAAATCAAAGGTTATCTGCGGTATCGGGGGAACCTTCAAGGGTACCAGAGCCCTTTATAATGCCCTTTACAGCAAGGACAGAAGGAATAATGAGATTGATACGGCCAAATTTTCTGAAATCATTAAGAGATTCGGTACATCGGGTAAGCTGACCCAGTCAGAATCAGTTATTCTTATGAAAAATATTCCCGACAGGATACATACAATTATTTCCGGCCTGGTTATTGCTGATGTAATTGCCAAAAAGTTTGGCACTGAAAAGGTTATTTACAGTGATTCCGGGGTTCGGGAGGGCTTTATCTATTCGGAAATCATAAAATAATTATTCAGACAAATAAAAAAGTAAAAATATGGCTCCTTATTGCGCCATTAATGCCTGATTATCAATGGATTAGGGGATTTTATCTTTATATATTGGGCAAAATATGGTATAATAAGGAGCTAATTGATTTTGTATTAAACTTTTTTGAGGTGAGATAGTGGAATTCGGCGAAGGTAAGATTTTACCTGTAAATCTGGAGCAGGAGATGCGTAATTCTTATATTGATTACGCCATGAGTGTTATTGTTTCCAGAGCAATCCCAGATGTTCGTGACGGTCTGAAGCCTGTACACAGACGTATTCTTTACGCCATGCAGGAAGCCGGCATGACCCCTGGCAAACCATATAAAAAATCCGCACGTATTGTTGGCGAAGTATTGGGTAAATATCACCCACATGGTGACAGCTCCGTATACGATGCCATTGTCCGCATGGCCCAGGATTTCTCCATGCGTTATCTGTTGGCTGATGGTCACGGCAACTTCGGTTCCGTGGACGGTGACCCTGCTGCAGCAATGCGTTATACTGAGGTTCGTATGTCAAGAATCTCCGAGCTTATGCTCCAGGATATTGACAAGGAAACCGTTGATTTTACTCCTAACTACGATGAGTCACTGAAGGAGCCAACTGTACTGCCATCCAAGTTCCCTGAGCTTTTGGTAAATGGTACTTCCGGTATTGCCGTTGGTATGGCCACCAACATTCCTCCTCATAACATGAATGAGGTTATTGATGGTGTGCTGATGCTTATTGATAATCCTGATGCCACCGCTGAGGAGCTTATGACCGTTATTAAGGGTCCTGACTTCCCAACCGGCGGTCTCATTATGGGGACTTCCGGCATCAAGAGTGCTTATACCACAGGCCGCGGCCAGATTAAGATGCGTGCCAAGGCCAATATTGATACCATGTCCAATGGCAAGCCACGTATTATTGTAACTGAGCTGCCATATCAGGTGAACAAGGCCCGCCTTATTGAAAAGATTGCCGAGCTGGTCCGCGACAAGCAGATTGAGGGCATTACGGACCTTAGGGATGAGTCTGACCGCAGCGGTATGCGCATTGTTATGGAGCTCCGCAAGGATATTAATCCTGACATTATGCTGAACCAGCTTTATAAGCACACCCAGATGCAGGAAACCTTCGGCGTTATTATGTTGGCTCTGGTGGAAAACCAGCCAAAGGTGCTGACCTTAAAGCAGGTTCTCCATTATTATATCAAGCATCAGGAAGATGTTATTACCAGACGTACCCGCTTCGAGCTGGCCAAGGCAGAGGCAAGAGCCCACATTTTGGAGGGCTTGAATATTGCTCTTGACCACATTGATGCTGTAATTACAACTATCCGTGAGTCCCGTACTGCTGATATTGCCCGTACTGCCCTCATGGAAGGCTTCAGCCTCAGTGAAAAGCAGGCCCAGGCCATCCTTGATTTGAGACTTCAACGCCTCACCGGTCTGGAGCGTGAAAAAATTGAGGAAGAATACCAGGAGATCTTAAAGAGAATTGAATGGTTGAAGTCTGTACTGGCTGATGAGTGGAAGATCATGGAAATCATCAAGGAGGAGCTCACCGAGGTTAAGCGCAAGTTCGGTGATGAGCGTCGTACAAATATTACCCACGATATGAGTGAGATTGATATTGAGGACATGATTGCCGACGATGATGTGGTTATTTCCATTACCCACAGAAATTACATCAAGCGCATCAAGCTTGATACCTATAGAAGACAGAACCGTGGCGGCACAGGTGTAAATGGTATGCCTACCAAGGAGGACGATTTCGTGGAAAATCTCCTCATTACCACCAACCACCACACAATTCTGTTCTATACCAACAAGGGTCGTGTATATTACCTCAAGGCTTATCAGATTGCAGAGGCCAGCCGTACCGCCAAGGGTACAGCTCTTATCAATCTGCTGAAGCTGGATAAGGATGAGAAGGTAAGTGCCGTTATTCAGGTAAGGGATTATGATCCTGACAAGTACCTCTTTATGGCCACCAAGATGGGTGTAGTAAAGCGTGTAAGCCTGTCTGACTTCAATACCTCCCGCAAGATTGGCGTTATTGCCATCAGCCTCCAGGAGGATGATGAGCTCATCGGCGTTAAGATTACCAATGGCCAGCAGAAGATTATGCTGGGTACCAGAAATGGTATGGCCATTGCCTTTGACGAGGAGCAGGTTCGAGTTATGGGACGCGTAGCCAGAGGCGTAAAGGGTATCAGACTTACCCCTGGTGACGAGGTTGTGGCTATGGACAGCCTGAAGGAAGGTGCCGACGTACTCACCATTACCGAATGTGGTCTTGGCAAGCGCACCACCATTGATCAGTACACTGTTCAGAACCGTGGCGGCAAGGGCCTCATTAACCTTAAGGTTACTGAAAAGACCGGCAAGGTAATTGGTATGGCTGTGGTTCACGAAGATCATGAGCTGCTTCTCATTACTGAGGGCGGTGTGGTTCTGAGAACCTCCATCAGCGGTATCAGCCAGATCGGCCGCAATACCCAGGGCGTTATCATCATGAAGCCAAGTGAAGGAGACAAGGTTTCCTCTATGGCAACACTGCTTCAGAAAAACGACTGATAAAAAAATTAGGGACTGCTTAAAAGCAGTCAAAAACAACAAAAAGGCTATGACCAGGTGTCTGATATAATACCAACAGGTCATAGCCTTATTTTACGTTCAATATATCATTCTTTCCCTATATTAATTAACTTACTCCAGCTCGTCAAATACGCTGAAGTGGGACTCATAGCGCTCCTTAACATGGTTAATACCCATGTATTTAACAAATGGTGCCAGTTCATCAAGCTTCATTACACGGACTTCACCCTCCAGATTGGCCATAACAACCTCAGGAATTTCAAACTCTGCCATAACCTGGAGACAGCCACCGCATGGCACAAATGGATTTTCCGTATCGGCTACCACTGCAACAGCATCAAATTCACGCTTGCCATCGGCAATTGCCTTATATACAGCTGCGCGCTCAGCACATACGGACAAACTGCTGGAGCCGTTTTCCACGTTGCAGGCTCCGTACAAGGTACCGTCAGATGCCAAAATGCAGGCACCAACTTTAATGTTTGAATAAGGGCTGTAGGCTTTCTGGCGGGCATCCTTGGCCATCTTAATCATAGTGTCGCAGATATCTTCATTTAACATATTTCTTGGCTCCTTTGCTTAATATTTCACAAATGTAATAATACCGATACTACTTAGATATATTTTATTCTATAAGAATAATTTTATCAATTCATTTTTTCAAAGCCCAAAAGCCCTGTTTATACACAATTTCCACAGGTTATCCACAATTATTAACAACTATCCACGCAATAAATGTGCATAACTTAAATATTCGTGTAACACTTAGGTAGCTTAAGGTATATAAATAATATAACGATATGTTCACAATAAAAATAATAAAGAAAATGGAGGTGCCGAAAATGAATAGACTAAACACACTAAAGAAAAATATATTAATCATTGGAATAATCCTATTATTGCCATTATTTCTTTCCACCTCAGCATTTGCAGAAAGGCATCAGGTAGAAGGTGATGGCTCCTACTTCCTGATAAACAATGAGCTTGAAGATGAAGCACTTGCCAAAGAACGTGCCAAGTATGAGGCCTTGCAAATTGCCAGCGAACAGGCTGCTATTTTTGTTGACACTTCATCAGAATTGTATTTTGATCAGCTGACCTTTTCTGAATTACATAGCTATGCTGCCAGCGTAATAAAAGTTCAGGGATTGCCACAATTTACCAGTTCAACCAGAGGAAATGGTACCATGTATTATTGCCATCTGACTGCTGTGGTAGACACCAACGACTTTAAGCATACCTCTCTTGAGTCTGTACAGAAAAGCTGTCGACAAAGGGATGAACGTAACCGTCTGATACGTGAAATGGATGAATTGAAGCATAAATATGCCCGGGCCTACAGTGAAATAGAAAAACAGAATATTCGCTTCCGCATGAAGCAGCTACGGGACAAATTTATGAGAAATGAGTCAAATACTTCATCTACATACAATACGGCAATGGCAAAGCTGGCATATAATGATGGCCTTGATTATGATAATAACAAGGATTATTCCAACGCCATTGAATGCTATCAAAAGGCCCTTAGCTATGATCCTCGGTATGTCAAGGCATATAACAACCTAGGAATAATTTATGAAGATGTATTGATGAACTATGAAAAGGCCCGTGAATGTTTTGAGACCTCTGTACAGATAGACCCTTCCTACGATTATGGATATTGTAATCTGGGTATCCTTTATAATGATATATACCATGATTATGATAAGGCCATGGAAAACTACAATAGGGTTCTTCGCCTGAATCCTGAATTTCCTGGTATAAATAGATATATAGCCAGAACCTATCTGGCCATGGAGCAATATGAGGATGCCTTAAGCAATGTACAGAAGGAAATGTCTAATAATAAACCGAAGAAACACGACTATTGTTTATTAGGTGAAATATATCTGGCAACCGGTGAATACGAAAGGGCAATGGAAGCATTGGAAAAGGCAATCAGCATGGATAATGATTATGCAGAGGCCTATCTTTATCGGGGACTTACCTATGAACAAATGGGTAATAGTAGCCAGGCCCTTCAGGATATTGGCAAAGCCAAAGAACTTGACCCGAATAATGAAAAGGTCAGACAGCATTATAACCGCTTGAAATAATTATCCACAAATATTAACGTTTATGCACATAATATGTGTTCTGTTTTTGTGGATAAAGTGGATAACTTTGTGTATAACTCAATATATAGTGGATTTTTTCATCCAAAACACAATATATAGGGCAATTTTTTCAAAAATATCCAATTAAACTTGTGGATATTTTACATTTCCTTTTCATGTTTAAAAATTATACTTAAAATAATTGAAATATTATCCACAATTAGTTGCATTAGTCATGTGAAAATCTTATAATGTCTAGGCAGTTTAATTTTTTTGAAACCAATTCTTTCATATAAAAATAAAAGGAAGCGAAATAATTGCAAAACAATAAATACAATGAGCAGCCGCCTATATATCGTTCCAAGCGGCGCAAGAAAAAGAAAAGTAATTTCTGGCCAATGTTCCTGCTTTTATGTGCCTTTGCTATAGCGGCAGTGGCAGGAGCCCTCTTTGCCTCGTCTTATCTCTTTGATAAGCCTGCCAAGCCGGAAAAGACAAATCTTATGACGGCCAAGGACAAAATCGTTGTTATGATTATGGGTGTGGATGAACGTGAAGGTGATGTGGGCCGGTCTGATACCCTTATGGTGGCCACATTGGACCCTAAGAAGAAGAAAGCTGCTCTTTTATCAATTCCCCGTGATACCCGTGTTAAAATCAAGGGCTACGGCTTTGATAAAATCAACTCAGCTTACGCCTATGGTGGCTACGAGCTGACCCAGGACACTGTGGAGGACCTGATTGGCGTCCATCTGGAGCACCATATTCTAATTAATATAAAATCCTTCAAGAAGATAATCGACGCTATTGGTGGCGTGGATATAAACGTGGAAAAGCGAATGTACTACGAGGATGTATGGGATGACGACGGTGGTCTGCTTATTGACCTTCAGCCTGGTCTCCAGCACATGGATGGCGACACAGCCATTACCTACGTGCGCTACCGTGATGAGGAGGGGGATATTGGCCGTATCAGACGCCAGCAGAAGTTTATGCAGGCGGTTATGGACCAGATAACATCACCTGCCATCATTCCACGTATTCCGTCCATTATTAAGGAAGTAATTGACTCTGTGGAGACTGACCTTTCCATGAAGCAGCTTATTGAATTTGCCACATCCCTTAAGGATGCACAAAGAGCAGGTCTCCAAGCGGAGATGCTGCCAGGCAAGCCTATGTACATAGACGAGGTAAGCTATTGGATTCCTGATCTTGGCAAGCTGAGAACAACAGTGGCTAATACTCTTGACTGTACTCTGGATAAGACACTGAGGGATGATCTGGCAGAGGATACCCGTGAATATGAGGAATCCATTCCTGATAATGCCCGTGAGCTTAACGCCGAGGAAGCAAGGGAAATTTACCGTCATGAAAACACCGAGGATATGGAACGGGCTAAGCAAATTACCAAGAAGGAGTCTACAGACGAAAAGCTGAGAAAGGACCCTTACGAGAAAAAGGAAGAGACCCCGGCAAAGAAGGAAATTGAGCCTGAGCCACAGCCGGCAAGGGACAACAATCCTAAGCCAAGGGGACCTGCCCCATCTCCTACAGTACCAAGTGCAGGAAAAACTGCTAACTGATATGAATTGATGATTTACCTAAGTAAAGTGGCGTAAATATTGATATTAATAAGGCTATGATCTGTTGGTATTATATTAGATACCCGGTCATAGCCTTTTTATATTTCTTATAATTATAATTTTGCTAAACTATATTAATTAATTATAATAAAAATATTGAAATAATTAATAAAATTTACTAAAATAAAAATAGTGATTTTAATGTATAAGGAATATATTTCTTATATTCCTTGAAAGGAATATATTATGTTTGATATAATTCATTATGAGAAAGCAAATAGCGAAAAACCTGTTGATGAATTTCTTATGTCCCTGGATATAAAGATGAGGGTAAAGGTGCTTCGTAATATTGGCCATTTAAAGCTTAATGGATATAAATTGAGAGAGCCATTATCTTCTCCATTAAGAGATGGTATATTTGAATTACGTACACAAACGGCTGGTAATATCACCAGAATATTATTTTTTTTCTATACAGGAAATAAAATTGTTTTAACCCATGGATTTATAAAAAAAACCCCTAAAACACCACAGTCGGAAATAGAGCGGGCATTAAGATATAAAAATGACTATATTACAAGAAAGGAGTCTGAGTCCCATGGATGATTATGAGCGGTTTTTAAATGAACAACTAAAAGATCCGGAATTTAAAAAGGAATGGGACGCCAGTCAGCTTGAGTTTGAAATTACTGAGATGATTATTGCTGCCCGTCATGAGCAAAACCTTTCTCAGAAAGAATTAGCGGCTAAATCTGGTATTAGGCAATCCAATATAAGTCGTATTGAAAATGGACAGTGTGTCCCTAATCTTAATACTCTGCAAAGAATTGCTGCCGGGCTAGGAAAAAAAGTTCAAATACAATTTGTGTAAGGAAAAATCAGGGTATAGGACGCGTTATTGCGGTTCCTATACCCTGATTTATTTTTAATGTATGGATTTTTTCTTGAAGCGGCCACCTACAATGTCGTGGACAGGATTAATGGTGATGAAGGCGTTTTCATCCTTGTCGATGGCTATTTCCTTAAGCTTGTCCACCTCCAGGCGGGTCACCACGCAATAAATAACCTTCTTTGGATCCCCGGTATATGCACCCATGCCCTTTATGAAGGTAACACCACGGCCCAGACGGTGCATAAGGGCATCTGCTATTTCATCGCTTTCCTCTGACACGATCATAACGGCATAGGATTCGTCCAGCCCCTTAATAACCACATCAATCATCTTGGATATTACGAAGTATGCCACCAGTGAATACATGGCCTTGTCCCAGCCAAAGACAAAGCCTGCCGCTCCCAAAATAAAGACATTGAAGCCAAGTACAACCTCACCAACGGAGAAGGTAGTGCGTTTGTCCAGTATAATGGCCACGATTTCCGTACCATCCAGGGAGCCGCTGTTTCTGATAATCAGCCCCACACCGATGCCCGCCACAATACCGCCAAAGATGGCGGCCAAAAAGTAGTCGTCCGTCACCTGGGGTACCGGCTTAAAGTATTCTGTCCAGAATGACAACAGCAGGATAGAAACTATAGTTGATATGGAAAAGGTTTTGCCGATGTGTTTATACCCCAAATATAGGAAAGGAATATTAATGAGCACCAGATAAACACTGAAATTTATTGGTGTCAGGGCATCTGCCATAATGGATATACCCACCACACCACCATCAATAATATTGTTTGGAATAAGGAAGGTTTCCAGTCCCACGGCGTAAAGAAAAGCACCAAAGCACAGGATGAAAAATTTCTTTACATAGCTGCCAAGGGTTTTCTTTTTCCGAACAAATTCCTTTTTCGCCTGCAAATCAACTATTGTGGCGTTTTCGGACTTTTCCTCCGTGACCGGTTTCTCCGTCTCATTTGATGTCTCTGAAATTTTGTTAACTTTTTTCGCCTCTATATCATTTATTTCAATAGGTTCATTTTGGGTATCATTCATAAAAATTCACCTCTAATATTTAGAGTAGCACAAGAATACAGATGGCACAAGGTATTATTAAATGGGCAAGAAATTATGCAGACTATTTTTTGAAAAATTTTTCAGTAAATTAAAATTATTGCTTGATTTTTACATTTGTAACATGGATAATGAAATTGTGTTTACAATTATGCGAAGGTTTTTTCTTGCATAATATATATTTAGGGGGAAATAGGGGTATGGCTCGTGACAGGGACAAGCTATCCATTAACGTGGCCAAGCTGTATTACCGCTCGGAATACAGCCAGCAGCGGATAGCTGAGGAGCTGGGCATATCAAGGCCGTCGGTGTCAAGACTGCTGCAATATGCCAAGGATAAGGGTTACGTTAAAATCCAGATTATGGACCCGGTGGAGGATATGTCCAACATGGAGCAGATGCTTGTGGAAAAGTATCATCTCCATGAGGTGCGTATAGCTTCCTCTACCATCAATGATGAGGATGAAATCAAGAAATACATCGGTATTAAGGCAGCGGAGTATCTTGATTCCATTGTACAGGACGGGGATATTATAGGTGTTGGTTGGGGGACCACCCTTTATGAAATGTCCTGCTCATTATTGCCAAGGACCCTGAAGGGGTCCCAGGTTGTGCAGCTGGAGGGGGGCGTTACCCATTCCAAGTGGCGCAACTACGCCAAGGATATTTTGGAGAATTTCTCCAATAATTACGGCACCATTGCCCAGTATCTGCCATTGCCCGTGGTTTTTGGCAGCCGTGAGGTAAAGGAAATGGTGGATCAGGACCGTCATATCAAGAGGGTACTGGAAATGGGGGCCCACGCCAATATTGCCGTCTTTGGTGTTGGTACAGTGCGGCCAAATGCCCTGTTCTTCCGTCTTGGCTACACGGATCAGGAGGAGCAGGCCAGAATTCAGCAGCTGGCTGTGGGAGATATTTGCTCCCGTTTCTTTGACGCAGACGGACGTATCTGCAACAAGGAGCTGGATGCCCGTACTGTTGGTATTAAGCTGGATGATCTTAAGTCCAAGGAGCACAGCATTATGATTGGCGGCGGTGAGGCCAAGGTGCCTGCCATAAGGGCCGCCTTAAGGGGACATTATGCCAATGTGTTCATTACGGACCAGTTCACTGCCAAGGAACTGCTTAAGGATTAAGAACTGAATATGTGAGAAGAAAAAACTCTTCCCGTAAGTCTCAAAGGCGAGACTATTTACGGGGAGAGTTTTCGTTTTTGGAGGTTATATGAATTATTTTCTTAATGTATTATGCCCACCAGCTTTAAAAGGAACTGGGCATTGGTGGTCCTGCAAGGCCCCTCCTTCATGGTGTAATCAAAGAGAATTTTATCTTCATCAAAATGCTCTTCAAAATGGTAATTATTTACTGGTACCTGGTCAGCTTTAATATTGCAAAGCTCAAAATCATGGGTGGAAACCAGGGTAATGAGATTGCTGCGGCTGAGATGTTTCAGGGCTGCCTCTGCCCCTACGATTCTGTCGGCGGAATTTGTGCCCTTGAAAATTTCATCTATTACCGCCAGTATGGGAATATCCTTGTCAGCTGCTTCAATCATGGCCTTTATGCGTATGAGTTCCGCGTAGAAGGTGGATATGCCACTGGCAAGGTCGTCATTTACCCTAATTGATGTGAGAATATGTATAGGGGTAAGCCTAAAGGCCTTGCCGCATACAGGGGCCCCGGCGTAGGCCAGTACACAGGAGCTGGCCAGAGTCCGCAGCCAGGTGGTTTTTCCCGACATATTGGAGCCGGTAATAATATTTAAGGAAGGATTAAGAATAATAGAATTCGGCACCGATTCACCGTAGGGAATAAGGAGATTGTTGAGGCTATCTGCCTCAATATGGGGCTTACTGTCATAGTTATCAAGAAGCTCCGGCATAATTGCATCTCCCCTGATATGTCCAATCACGGAAAGGCTTATGGCAGTTTCGGCCTCGTAAAAAATATTCAGCCAATGCTCCAGCTTTTGGCCATATTTCTTTTGCCAGTCAATGAACATTCTTACCACATGAAAATCCCATAAAATCAGGGCGTTAAGGGCAAAGAGCAAAATGAAATTGTGACGCACCTCTGCCAGGGCACAGAGCTTTCCCAGCTCCCCTATAGGCTTCATGGCTTCCCTAATTTTCGCCGGATCAATTCGACCCTTTTTTTCCGTCACCATGGCTTCCATGGCGTAGAGAAGCTGACAGTAGGCGATTAGTTCCTTGTTCAGCCTATATAATGGGGTAATGTGTACAGCATTTTTCCCCAGGGACACCAGAGCAAGGCCAAGTTGTATGATAAATAATACTATTGATGCCTCCATGGGAATAAGATTAAAGAGTCCTGCACCCAGTAATATCAGGGCTGCCACGGGCATAATAAATATAAGTTTATTAATGAAGGAAGCAGGATCCTGGCGTCTGTCCTTAAGGTAATCAAGGAGGGCCTGTACACTGTGGTTAAGGGGAATCTGGCGGCTGATGGCCTGCAACTTTATGGCATCCTCTACCCTTGTCATAAAGAAGGCTGTTTCCTCCTGGCGCAGCTTCAGCTCCCCCGGCTCCAGGGGCTTAGGACTTAACCGGCTGGCCAGAAGCCTTCGGCCCGACTGGGTGCGGGCTGTATTTATAAACTGGTAAATTGAGGACTGGCCTAAGATATTTAGGTCATTATCCTGGGTCATATTTCTGTCAAGGAAGTCATTACCCTTGTCCTCAAAGCTTTTCCATTCCCCCGTAAAGCGGTGAATGTATTCCTTAATAACCTCATTTCTGTTTAATTCATAATTTAGGTCGCCATGGAGACGGCTGTGGCCCCTTATTAAATGGAAGAAATAGGCAAAAATAAGGATTCCCGCCAAAAGTGGCCATGGGGAATTCATATCGTATGCCACTGCCACAGCGCCCAGCAGGGCCAAAAAAGACATGGTGCGTTTGGTGGTAAAGAGCTGGCTTTTCTTCTTGTAGCTTTCTATGGTTTCCAGGGATTCCCGGTTTAATTTTTCAAAATATGACTGTTCCATACTTGGTCCTCCTAAGGTTTGCTCACGGAAATTATTATACAATTATTGAAGTCAATTTACAAAAATTCTTAAAATTTGTCAGACAAGGAGTCTTTTTTAGATAGACATATTAAAAAAAGTATGTCTATGGTATACAAAACAAAAAAATATTGTTATAATTGAGTTGTGCAAAAGCTGGGAATAGTGTGAATTTTCAGCGAAATTTATTTTATTTATCTCATTATTTTTATTATTAATTGGAGGGATGAAAAATGTCAGAAGAAGAAGGCAAGAAATCTATTCTTGACAGCCTGGGAAAGTGGATTATTATCGCCACTATTCTGGGTGCCGTTGTAGGTCTGGTAATGGGAAAACCAGCCCACATGTTTGCTCCTGTCGGTGACCTGTTCATGTCACTGATCAAGATGGTAGTTGTACCTATGGTTTTCTTCTCATTGGTAGGAGGAGCTGCTTCACTGGGAAATTCCAAGGGTGCAGGTAAAATCGGTATTATAACATTCATTTATTATGGTGCCACTACAGCCGTAGCCGTAGCATTGGGTCTCCTCTTCAGTGAGATGTTCAAGCCAGGCTCCGGTATTAATATGGCCGCAATTTCTGAGGCAGCTATTGATATCGATATGTCCCAGAGCGGATCCATTCCGGGCTTCTGGGAAACCGTTATCGGCTTCGTTCCAACCAACCCATTTGCTGCACTGGTACAGGGTAATATCCTTCAGACCATCGTATTTGCACTGTTTGTTGGTTTTGCTCTTTCCGTTTTGGAGCCAGAGAAGAAGCAGTTTATGGTGAATATCTTCAATTATTTCACTGAAATTTTCATCAAGATTATGACTGCTATTATGTGCGTTGCTCCTATCGGTGTATTTGCCCTCAT
This sequence comes from Anaerovibrio sp. RM50, assembly GCF_000622005.1. Taxonomy (GTDB): domain Bacteria; phylum Bacillota; class Negativicutes; order Selenomonadales; family Selenomonadaceae; genus Anaerovibrio. The sequence continues at coordinate 40,165 of NZ_JHWV01000005.1, forward strand.
GGCTGATGCTACCGGTACCTTCGGTTATGACGTGCTGGTTAAGATTATTAATCTGATTGTTCTCTATGTTGTTGTACTTGCCATCGTTACCTATGTAATGATTGGTGGTACTGTTGCCCTCTTCTCCAAGAAGGTTGGCTATATTCAGTTCTTCAAGAGCATGTGGAAGTGCCAGGTATTCGCATTCTCCACTGCTTCCTCCATGGCTACTCTGCCACTGAACATGAAGACCAACGAGGAAGAATTTGGCCTGAACAAGGGTACTGTTTCCTTTGCCCTGCCACTGGGTGCTACCATTAACATGAATGGTAACGCTGCATATTATGCCATGGCTGCCACCTTCATCGCCCAGATGTATGGCATGGAGCTGAGCATGGGTCAGTATGTTGCCATCATTGTTACTTCCACCCTGGGTGCTGTTGGTCAGGCCGGTGTTCCTGGTCCTACCCTGCTGGTAGTTGCCGTACTGGTTGCTGCTGGTATTCCTATCGAGGCATTGCCAATTCTCTTCGGTGTAGACCGTATCTTCGATATGCTCCGTACCGCAGTTAACATCACTGGTGATGCTGCATGTGCTTGTATCGTTGACCAGTTCCGCGAGGAAGAGGCTTAAGGATACAATAGATGGGATAAATGATTCAATGAAAAGATTAGAGTGCTGTCATTTGACGGCACTCTTTTATTTTTAGAAGGATATTAAACTATTTTGTCGTATATATGAAAATATAAAAATTTATTTAAAGAGGAGTTTTTATATGAATATCAAAGCAAAAATATTTAAAAAGTATCTTGAGGAAAAGGAAATTACAGCATTTAATGTGGAGGAGGTGCCTGAGGACGAGCAGAATACAGTGATGTTCAGTTCCAATATAGTTGTGGAGGGCCAGAAGCTTCCTACATTGGTACTGCTGGATGATACAGCCTTCTCCGTAATACGGGTGCTGATTTTGAACAATGCCCTTACATCGGATAATGAGCTTAAGGTTATGCACATGGTAAATAAGGAGAACCTGGGTTATAAGCCATTCAAGCTGTATTTTGACCGCAACGGGGCATTGCTTATGGATGTGTGCATGACCACACCCGGTACTGAGGAAAAGGATTTTGACACCCTTGGGGATGAAATTTATGCCATGCTTAATTTGACAATAAAGTTTATGGGAGAAAAATATCGTAACTGGATGAAGGAAATCTGGTAAGTGAAGAAGCATTAAAACCGGTGGCTGAACAGTCACCGGTTTTTTCATTTTAGTTTCATTGTATTTTGCAGAGTTTAGCGGGGCCTGGCATGGGATAGGGGGTGTCCTTATCACATGTCACCCGTAAGATATTATATAATTAGCCCACTGTCTAAAATTAAATTAAGTAAAATGTTGATTTATATTAATTAAATATGGTAACATATAATCGTAAATTAAAAATGTATTAGCGGGATGATACATAAGAAATTATGGTATAATGGGAGAAAGAAATATGGGGAAGATTGATACAGAGGCAAAAGGGTATTTATCCAATGTGGAACGGTTCAGCGATTTGTTTAATTATTGGATATACAATGGAGAAAAAGTTATCCAGCCAGAGAATCTGCATGAACTTGACACCACAGCAATTGCCATTCCTTATGGTAACAAGTCCAAAAAACACGTACAGAAATATCGTGACCTGCTGAAGTTGTATAAGGCTATGGAGGATGACCAGGCGGTATATTTGATTTTTGGCTTGGAAATCGAATCAAAAATCCATTATGCAATGCCTGTACGCAATATGCTATATGATGCATTGAGCTATGCACATCAGGTGGATATAATTGTCAACCATAATAAAAGGGAAAAGAATTCCAAAAATAGTCACGAATTCCTATCGGGACTAAATAGAGATGACAGATTGCACCCGGTTGTGACACTGGTGGTTAATATCAGTGGCAAGCACTGGGATGGTTCTGACAGTATTCATAGTTTGTTATCTGTGGGGGATGAGCGGATTTTGAAGTTTGTTCCAGACTATAGGATAAATTTGCTTTCCCCGGATACATTGGCTGAAGATGATTTTGACAAATTTCATACTGGCATTGGAGCAGCATTGCAATTTATAAAGCATCAGCATGACGACAATATGGATTGGATTATAAACCAAAAGCGATTGGAAAGGGTAGACCGGGCAACAGCAGAGTTTATTCAAATTGCCACGGGAACCAGTTTTGAGATTGACGATGAAGAAGAGGAGATAAATATGTGCAGAGCATGGGAAAACTCAATGGAACAGGCTAAATCTGAAGGAAAAGCAGAAGGAATTATTGCGGGCCGTGTAGAGGGACAAAGGGCAGCTCAGCTTACCTCTATTCGTAATTTGATGAAAAATAAAGGTTGGACAGTACAGGAAGCAATGGATGCACTTATGATTTCTACAGAGGAACAGGCAGAATATATATCCATGATTTAGCATGCGAATTGAATTTTGTGTATATAAGATATCCTGCTGGTTGGTCATTTGACTGGTCAGCAGGATTTTTTTATGTACGGCGGGGCCTGTCACGGGATAGGCCATTCATTTGCTTCGCAGTGCCACATCAATTTATTTAGGGGCTTAAGCTGCTAACTTGATAATACATCAAAAATGATGTAAAATAAGCATTATCCAGAGCCCGTAAAGAAGGACTGTTGTAAAGGGGTGGAAATATGTTAGTTAAAAGCGATGCCCTTAAGGAGCAGAAAAAAATAGCGGAACTTACCGCCGGTGATGAATCCCTGATGAGGCAACATCAGCTATTTCAGGCGGAAATGCAGTTTAAGCAGGAACTTATAAATAAACGTAAGGCATATTCTTTGACTCAGAAGGACATAAGTGAGCGTTCTGGTTTATCTCAGCAGGCCGTCAGTAGATTGGAAAAAGGAAATGGCGGTACAATAGAAACCATCATCAAATATTTAAGTGCTATGGGCTGTACATTAACTTTAAAAGATGGGGCTATGCCATAAAATGACTCCAAGACTGGAAAGGGGTGTAAAGAAATAGCCCGTGTTACAAAGCTCACTGTTGAGCAGGTTGTTGAAATAGGGAAAAAGAATGCGTTAATCTAGTTATGGCGCAATGAATATTATATATGTATGAGATATCCTGCTGGGGGGTCATTTGACTGGTCAGCAGGATTTTTATTTAAGCTCCCCTATGATTTTGGTCGATATAATAGTATATGGTTTGGTAAGAAATTATTATCCCAAAAATATTTTTTTGCAGGATATTTGGATTATATGTAGAAGTAATAAATGATAGGTATCAACTATTATTTTTAGCGAATTTAGTGATGTTTCCTACCCCGAAGGGAGTGACAGGGCATGAAAGCGCAGAAGATATTGACAACCAACGTGCAGGGCGGTTTTTTTGTGCCTGAGTCTGTCCTCGCGGGGGGGGGTAACTGTTCAGCTCCAGTAGACACTTATCAACAAGTATATAACTATGTAAATAAGCCTTCTCTCAGGAGGCTGGTGAGTCTTTGCGGCTTGCCGGCGGCCTGAGGGAAGGCTTTTTGTGTTTTTAAGCGGTAAATAGCCCAGGGAGGGGAGTAATATGAAAAACAAGAAAAGCAAAAAAGAATTGACCCGTCTTATTATGGCGGCACTTATATTGGGCGGAGGGTGCCTTTATGGGCCTGTGGCTGAGGCGGGTAGTGTCACGGTCACAAGTGATGAGACCGTAAACTATGTCTATAATGGCACAAAATCCAACAATTCTAATGAGCCGGATCCGAGAGAAAATGCGGATGATCATACAACTACAGTCTATGGTACAGTAATTGGTAAGGGCTATTCTCAAGCAGGAGATTTAAATGGCGGGACTTTTGGCGGATTGAACAATAATAGTTCCTCTGGTACGGCCAATAGAAATAAAGTTATCATCTACGCTGGTGCTCGTATCTACTACGATGTCTTTGGCGGTCGTGGATATTATGCCAATGATAATACCGTCACTATCAACGGCGGTTATTTTTCTCAAAGCAATATTTATGGTGGATATACTACTGGCGGCACAAGCAGCGGAACAGCCAATAACAATACTGTCAATATCAATGCGACAGTGTCCGGCATCGCTACCATAAATGGCGGTTCAGGTTCCGGCAACGTCCTGAACCTTGGCGGTCTTGATGAGGATGAGGGACTCAACACGGGAAATGTTTATAATTTTGATAAAATTGTCCTTGGCTACACTGATACAAAGAACGTATCACACCCTGTGACATTTAAAAATAACGCGTATGTGCTCAAGGCAAGTGGCCAAGTAGTTAAACCAAACTCTTGGCTGGACATTTCGGGCATGACCATTCCAGCTGCTAATTATGGTACCATGACGCTGCTTTCCGGTAAGCAAGAATCACAATGGAAAACCAGTTTAACAGGTATTACAGTGAAATACGGAACCGGTGACAACGATAAGGTGCATCTTACTCAAGCCTCACCCAGCGCGGTAGTTGGGGGCACGTCGGTCGACAACGACACGGTCAATAACGTCACCCTCCACTACAAGACGGATGTGGTAACCGCATTCCTTAACACTAACACCTATAATGGCCAATTTCCAGATTTAATAAATAACGAGGTGAAATTATCACGCAGTGCCGACAAAACTCCTGTCACTGAAGTCACTCTCGGCGCGATGACATGGGGTACGGGAAGGACGGACGGGAGCAGTTACACCTTCAATTCGAGTACCGCCATCAATGCCTCGAATCTGACCTTTACAGGGTCATTTAACAGTAACCCGATTAATCAAACCACAACTTTGCTTTCTAATGCAAATGGTATAAAGGATAGTACCACAGCGAAGGCAATTAATCTTGCTGCCTCCTTCCAGGATGCCAATGGCGTCGGATATAGCGGTGCGGCAACAAATGGTAATGTAATCTCCAGCAATACCAATAAGAATATTACATATAAAGTAACTGGTGCTACTTTAAACAGTCTTAATCTTGCTGGCTGGAATGGTTCCACTAGCACCCTTCTGTCTGGCTGGACGAACAATTCCAGTGGTGTCAATGTAACTGCTTCCTTTACCAATCTGCCCAATATAGGCACTGATGTGTCCAGAATTATTATGACCACAAATGGTAAAACGGGCTTTTTCAGTGATGACAAAATTACTGGTAACAATAAATATAAAACATCTGGTTCCATTGTGGATGTTCCTGTGGCAGGAGTTACTTTGTCCGGAAATACGGCCGGTGGTGTAACGACAACCAATAGCGGTGCAGATCTGATTTATTACGCCACAAAAAACGATGTAACTGGTATTACCCTTGGTTCCACCACCTGGGGAGCCAAGCGGGATATAAATAACAATGCTGCCTATGATTTCTCCGGGGTTACCAGCATTGATGCATCGGGGCTTACCTTTACGGGGACAGCTACCATAAATGGGTTCACTGATTCCACCAATATTCTTACGAATGCAACTGGTCTTGCCTATGCTGGTGCTATTACCCAGCCAACTAATAAGACCTTTAATATCTCATATACGGATAATAATACCAAGATTACATATAAGGGCCAGGCAACCAATGGAAGTCTGACCCGTGATAATACAAATTTAAAATATACCATTAGTGCCGGAAAAGTGAATGAAATTGATCTGGGCCAGTGGAACGGAACTGCAGCTCCAGCCCTTCCTAATACTTGGGATACACCTTCAGGGGGTGTGGCTGTTGACACTGGAGATTTTGAAAGCCCAACTGGCACAGATAATGTGGATATTTTTACCACCACTGAGGATGGCTTCTTTAATGAAAACAATATAACAGGAGATAAAAAATACAAGGACAATGAGCCGATGCCAGATGACAAGAAGGATGGCGTTACCATTTCCGGCACCAAGTCCGGAGGTATTGCTCCTTCTGAGGATGGCCTGACCCCAACAACAAGTGGTAAAAGACTCACATATTTTGCCGAGTCCACCACGGGAAGCAAGATTTCCCTTGGTGAAGTGGCCTGGACTAAGGCTGGCACAGCCCGTGCATTGACTGGAAATTATAACTTCTCCAACTTGGTCAACAATGATGTGGATGCCACTGGCCTTAAATTCACCTTTGCCAATAGCAGTGATGATACCAGTGTAAATAAAATCGCTGCTGGGGATACCATGACTATCCTTGCGGGGGCAACGGGACTTAATTCCGGGTTGACTGTTGCTGGTTCCCCTAAGAGCCAGGCTGTCAGCTATGGCATTAATAATGTGGCAAATCTTTCCGGAACCTTAACTGGTAATGTAACCACAACAGCTAATACGGTGAACTATGAAGTAACCAGCAAGACCCTGGACAGCGTGGATATTTCCAGCTGGGATGGCAGCACAAGTGAGGCAGTTGATGGAAGCTGGACAAGAAATTCCAGTGGCATCAATGTAACGGGCAGCGGCTTTACAGCTCCTACCACTTTAGGGGATACCCCTATCCTTACGGCAACAGGGGGCTTGTTTGCTGATGCAAAAATTGCTGACAGCATTAAATACCAGCCAAGCGGCAAATATACTGAAAAAGAGCAAAATATTACCCTTTCCGGGAAGCAGGCCAAGGGCGTGCAGACAGCTGACAGTGACAACAAGCTGGTTTATTCTATAGGGGCGGCCTATATTGATAACCTTCAGCTGGGGAAGGTAACCTATAATAAGAATGCAGAGCTCTTGGATAAAAGCTCTGCCATGTACAACTTCTCCTATCTGACCAGTCTGGACACATCCGGCTTCGGCGTTACCATGACCGATGACCAGAAGAAGACTGCCCAGGCAAATGACTCCATGAAATTGGTACATGCCAATGCAACTTTAACTGATATTGCAGCCAAGGAGGCTGGCACCAACAATTATTCCTATGCTCCAACCTCTGGTATGACAGTGGGTGGCTCCGTTGTGGGCCAGGTGCTGGCAACAAATAATGATGTGCTTTATCAGATAAAGGAAAATAAGGCATCTACTCTGGATATTACAAATGTACAATGGGATAATACCTACGCCCGTCCAAATGACGAAATTACCTACAGCACAGCTGTGGTGGATTCTTCCAATATAAAATTTACTGGAGTGGACAACCTTACTACGGGTCAGACCATGATCTTGGTTTCCAACTATGGCGACAGCGTTACCAAGACCAGGGCCGGAGTATTCACCCTGGATGATGGCCGAACTGGCAAGGGAACTGCCTACTATGACACAAATACGAAAAACCTTATGTATAAGGTAACTCTGGGTTCTGGTGAGACCCAGCCAACAGTAAATGTCACTGGCCATACGGAAATTTTTACTGATGGTGGTACAAAACAGGGCACCATTAATGGCGGCGAGGCCAAGGGTGACGGTGAATCCACAGGCAATGGAGCTGAGGTTAAGGGTACAATAATTACCAACGATGACGGCACTGGCGGCGATGTATTTGGCGGCACCAGCGAGGATGGCCCAGCCAAAAATAATACAGCGGATGTAGAAGACAGCGAGGTAGCTGGCGATGTTATCGGTGGCCAGAGTGACAACGGTCCGTCCACTGAGAATAAGGCCAAGGTCAAAGACAGTAAAATCCACGGCGATGCAGACGGTGGCCGGAGCAACGGCGATGGCGATACCACAAAGAATGAGATCTTTGTAGAAGGCGGCGGAACCACAATAGATGGTGACGTAAACGGCGGTCATTCCGGCGGCAACGGCAATTCCGACGAAAACAAGACTGATGTTAAAGGCGGTGCCAAGGTCAAGGGCAATGTAAACGGCGGCCACACCAACGGTCACGGCCACGCCACGGGCAACGAAGTCTTTATTGAAGGCGGCGGAACCACCATAGATGGTGACGTAAACGGCGGTAAGAGCGACACTGACGGCGACACCGATAAAAATAAGGTTAACGTGAAGAATGGCAGCAAGGTCGGCGGTGACGTAAACGGCGGCCATACAGGCGGCAATGGTCACGCCAATGAAAACACCGTTGATATAGACGGTGGCACAGTAGATAAGGATGTAAATGGCGGTAAGACCGATGGCAACGGTGACGCCAAGAACAACAAGACCGATGTCAAAGGCGGCAGCAAGGTTGGCGGCAGCGTAACTGGCGGCAGCTCTGGTGGCAGCGGCGAGGCATCTGGCAACGAAACCACTATTGAGGGCAAGAGTGAAATTGGTGGCGACGTAACTGGCGGTAAGAGTGGCAGTGGCGGCACCAAGGACAACAAGGCCGATGTCAAGGAGGGCAGCAAGGTTGGCGGAAGCGTCATCGGCGGCAGCTCAGGTGGCAGCGGCGAGTCCACTGGCAATAAGGCCAATGTGGAAGGCGGAAGCGAGGTTCAGAAGGATGTAATCGGTGGCCAGAGTGAAAATGGCAACACCGACAAGAATGAAGCAACTGTTACTGGCAAGAGCAAGGTAAATGGTGACGTTACAGGCGGCAAGAACAATGGTAATGGCACTTCCTCCGAAAATAAGGCCACTGTAGCTGGTGGAAGTGAAATCGGCGGCTCAGTAACTGGCGGTCAGAGTGTAAATGGCAATACCAATAAGAATGAGGTCAGTGTTTCTGATGGCAGCACTGTAAATGGCTCCGTATTCGGCGGAAAGACCACTGGCAGCGGCAGTGCGGACAACAATACTGTTAATATTGCCAGCAGCACCATCAAGGGCAGTCTCTCAGGCGGTGACAGCAATGGCGGCAGCGCTTCTGGCAATACAGTTACTGTGAATAATACCAATGTGGGTACAGATACCAGCGATGGCAATATCTACGGCGGTAAGACTGCTGGTGTCAACAAGCCGGCGGATACCAACACCGTAAGCCTCACGGGAGGCACTGTAAAGGGTGGCGTATTTGGCGGCTACAGTGAAAATGGCTCTGCTGCCAATAACAAGGTAACTGTAAACGGCACCACCATTCGTGACTACATCTACGGCGGCAAGAGTAAATATCTGTCCCAGAATGATGAGGTTTACTTCAAGAATGGCTCCGTAATGGGTATTATCGGCGGTGGCTGTGAGGAATCCCTCAACAATCTGGCTGAGCTTTCAGATGGTACTGTAGAGGAGCATGTTCTTGGCGGCTTTGCAACAGGAACTGACGGCATTGCCAAGGGCAACAAGGTTCAGAAGACCGGCGGCACCGTAAAGGGCAGTGTTATTGGCGGCTATGGCAACGGCACTGCTGAGGGCAATACCGTATATCTCAGTGGTGGCACCGTACAGGGCAATACCATTACTTCAGCTATATTGGGCAACACCATTGTTGGCGGAGTATATGGTGGCTATGGCACAGGCTCCACCAAGAACAACAGCATATATCTCTATGGAACTGCTGATGTTTCCAATACAGCTCTTATTGGCGGTACCAGCGAGGCTACTGGCAATATTCTGAATATTGGTTACATGGACAATGGTACAGCCACCCCATGGACTGGTGGCGGCCAGAGTGTAAAGGATATCAAGAACTTTGAATCACTGAGCTTCTCTGTAGTGCCTTGGAGCACCAGCCAGTCCGGTATCCAGATTACAGATGGCACAAACAGCGATTTGTCCATGACCACTGTATCTGCCAAGGACGTAGTCTTTACGGGCACCAAGTCCCTGGCAGTGAATGATACCATGACTCTCCTTGATCAGAGCAAGGCAAATAAAAAGGCTACCAGTCTGAATACGACTTCCAACTTCACTGTGGGTACAGTGGGTGAAGGTACTGGTACGCTCTCTTTGGATAATAAAGAAAATGTAATTTACAAGGTGGAAACCGTCCATGCCAGTGAGCAGACCCATAGTACCGTTATGGATGCCGCAGCGGGCATGACCTCCCTGTTGGCAGGCAACGAGTTTATCGATGATTCCATTAAGGGACTGGCATTGCAGGAGAGCATTGGCACTGATGGTATTGCCACCTATGCAAAGCTTGGCGGCAGCGATATGCGTCAGGAGACAGGCAGCCACGTGAACCTCCATACATGGAATGGTATTTTGGCAGTGGGCCACAAGAACGACAAGAAGAAATCCTCCTTTGAGTATGGGGCATTCCTTGAATACGGTACTGGCAGCTATACCACCTTTAACGGCCAGTACAGAGGTGACGGCTCATCCAGATACAGCGGCGGCGGTGTTCTGGGCAAGTGGCAGCATAAGGATGGTATGTATGTGGAAGGCAGCCTCCGTGGGGGCAGAATCCACAGTGATGCCAACAATCTCCTCCGTGATGGCCTTGGCAATGGCTACAGCTACACCACTGATGCACCATATTGGGGCATTCATCTGGGAGTAGGCAAGGAAATACAGGTAAACAAGACAGATACTCTGGACGTTTACGCCAAGTATTTCTTCAACCGTCGTGGTGACGTATCCTTTGATGCAGGCGGCCATTATGAGCTGGATGCAGTAAGCTCCAATGTACTTCGTGTGGGAACCCGCTATACTGTAAAGAAGAATAAGAACTTCAATTACTACGGCGGTCTTGCAGTGGAGCATGAATTCAGCGGCGTGGCAAATGGCACAGCGGACGGCATGGCCATCCGCAGCGCAGACATCAGCGGCACCAGCCTCCGTTGGGAGATTGGGGCCACCTTCCAGCCGGACGACAAGACTCCAATGACCCTTGATCTTAACCTTACTGGTTTTGCAGGGCAGAAGCGTGGTCTCGCCGGCGGTGTATCCGCTCTGTGGCATTTCTAAAAAAATAAAAAAAGGTTCGCTGATTCCTGGGAGTCAGCGAACTTTTTTGTCGTCAATAAGTGATGGAACTTTTGCTTATGGAAAAATTTGAACAACTGCGTTATAATGTGTTAGATAAAATTGAAGGTGGTATATTAATGGCCCTTAGTCAGGAAGTGAAGGAAAAGCTCCAGAAGCGCATAGAGGAGCTTAAGAAGCGGATGCAGTACGATGCCAACGATCTGGATTATGAAACCCATCTGCACCAGATGCGGGAGCTGCAGAAGCTTATTAATAAGAGTAAATAGAAAGGGGCTGGGAAAGTATATACGGAACGCTCGCGCTCTCTAGTTTACCTAGTGGTACTAAGCTCATTCGGCGCCATAGGCTTGAATTCACTAAGTACCAAGGTAAAATATGTCCGTATATATCTTCCCCAGCCGTTTCATGTATATTTTTATATAGTAAATATATTACGAGGTGAATACGATGAAGGATACAACTTTAAAGGTTATTGATAATCTGATTGCGCGTTATTCTGCTTTGGAGGTGTGCCGCAGCTCCATTCAGGAGGCTCTGGAGGCTATCTGTGCTTCCTATAAGAGCGGCGGCAAGGTGATTGTCTGCGGCAACGGTGGTAGTGCCTCTGATGCAGAGCATATTGTGGGAGAGTTTATGAAGGGCTTTATCCTTAAACGTCCAATTGATGATGAATTATATGGCAAGATGAAGGAAGTATGCCCTAATGAGGCTGATTATTTAAGGGATAATCTCCAGGGGGCTTTGCCAGCCATTTCCCTTATGAATGCAGTAGCCTTGAATAGTGCCTTTGCCAACGACCAGGCTCCGGATTTGGCCATGGCCCAGCAGGTGCTGGGGCTGGGCAACAAGGAGGACGTGCTTATTGGCATCAGCACCTCCGGAAATTCCGCCAATGTAATTTATGCAGTACAGATGGCCAGGGTTAAGGGCATAAAGACCATCGGCCTCCTTGGTGGCAGGGAATGCAAGCTGAAGGGCCTTTGTGATATTGCCATCTGCGTTCCTGAAATGGAGACCTACAAGATTCAGGAGCTTCACCTGCCTGTTTATCACGCTTTGTGTATGGCAGTGGAAAATGAATTCTTTTTAAATTAATTTACAGCATAAAAAATACGCCCCTATTCATGGAAAATAACCATGAATAAGGGCGTGTTTGCTATATTTTGCTATATCTTAAAACAAGACTCCACTGTATTGGAGGAAAAGACGGAAACCATCTGTTTGAAGTGTTGGAACAAAGTCTACAACATTTCTCGCAAAGAATGCCTCGACATTATCGGAATAATCCCTTTCTGTCCAGTCTACAAAACCATCACCAAAATTTCCTTTTTGGCCAGAAATATTCACAAGATGAGCCAGTGGCCGTCCATTAGACGGATCCTTAACAAATATTAAAGAATAGTCATGCTTCTTTGTTTTGTTGTCATATATGTAAAAAGTATTTGTGTCAAAATCAAAGTCGAAGCAAATATAATGATATTTCTCCGTCGGACTTTCAGTAACTATTATGTATGTCCCATAATCGGTCACATTGTTTCTTTGCAGTTGGTTACGTGTATAATTTATGTTTTCTGGCATTTCAAGTTTCCACTCTTTATACGAACAATAATAAATAACATTATTGCTCCAATATGCTGCTGCATCTGCAACAGTTTTAGAATGTTGGAAGCGGTCAGGATGTAATGATTCCCAAAGCTCATCACGGAGATTGTGACGTGATGAAGGATTCTGCGCAATGGCATCACACTCGCTGTTGCAGGCATAGGTAGTTCTACGCACTGGTGCAGCCGCTATCTGAGGCTCATTTACAGTAACAGCAGCTGCTGCGGCAGCCTCTTCAGCCTCTACTTCTGCCTTCAGCTGTTCATACTGCTGCTGGTACACACCATTTTCATAATTATTACGAACTTCCTGAGGAATTACCTCCTGGTAGAACTCCTCACCTTCATCGTATTTGATTTTTTCAGTATCGATGATAATGGCGTTTGCAGAGTCAAATACTGTCCGCTTTGGGAACTGGGATGCATTATTACATACATATACAGCATCGTTGAGCTTCTTTAAAGTGTCTTTGTACTTGTTCAGCTTCTGCTGATGTGCCAACTGATTCTTTGCAACTATCTGACTTTGCTGGTTCGCAAATTCTGTTTTGTCATCAATTATTTCATTATCATATTTCTTGGCTTCTTTATAATCAGCATTGCTTTTATCTTTATTTCCCAGAGCTTCATAACACTTGCTGCGATAGAAGTAGGCATGGGCAAATTTATCATCGAGCTTTATAGCCGCATTAAAATCAGCAATCGCCTTGTCATATTGGCCTAATTCATAGTAAATACAGCCACGGGTATCCAGTACATAAGCTTTATTTTTATCCTTGAATACCGCCCATTCGGCATCCTCCAGTGCCTTATCATTTTGTCCTAACAGATAATACCACCATGCCCGCGTGTTATAAGCATTACTTGAAGGGTTCATCTCAATCCGCTTGCCAGCCCATTCAATAGCTGTATCATAGTCGCCTGATTTCCAGGCAGACTCTGCCAAATCACGCAGTATTCCCTGAGACTGGCAACCCTTATCGTAGGCTTGCTTCAAGGAATTGTACTCTGTTTTCCAATCCTCATCCTTTTGGGCTGCAATGGCCTTGGAAATTTCATTACCGTATTTTTCACTGGCTAATTGGTTGTCAGTGAGCACTTCCTCACAAAGATTAGGGAAGGAATCTCTTATGGCATTATAGGCATATTGAGACTCGCCTCCTATGTCCTTTAAATAACTCATGTCATACCAGTTTTTATCTGCATTCGGCTGGCTTTCGTCCAAATACAGCATTTTGTTGTTTAGTGGGTCAAACCAGGCATAATATGGTCCACTCTGAGTTACATAGGGAATGCCATAGGGAAGCATCTGCTCAAGATGTCTGGTATATGAGCATTCGATAAAAGAATAACCATAGTACTCAACTTTTTTTACGCTAGGCGTATTCAATCTGTAATACCCATAATCTATATAGGCAATAATTGGATTATCTGTATTCTCGGCATAACAGGTGCCAACTAACAGTAGCAGAACTGCCCACAGTCCCGTCAAAATTTTTCGTAATTTCATTATCCATCCTCCTTAGACACCGACCAGGTAACAGCATCAAACTATCACCTAGTCGTTCATTTTAATTATTCATCCCATTCGCATATGAAACCACGCTGCTCACTAGTATTTTTATATGATAAGTCGTCCCATTTGCGAGGCCATACGCATCCTTTCTTAATCAAGATTTTAATGTGTCGTACTTTTTGTGTCCACTAAATCATACTAACATCAAATAGTTATAAAAAATCTCATTTTAATACCTCCATGTATTACACTTTTCCATGCTCTCAAGTATAGCACCTATGTCCCTTTTGTTTATTTACCAGCTGGCACCCTTTTGCCAGAAGGATGGCCGCAGCATAACAAGAAATAGGAATATTTCCAGACGACCAACAACCATAAGGCCGCAGCAGATATATTTGGTAAGGTCATTAAGGGTGCTGAAGTCGTTGGCGGCACCAAAGGCCACTCCTGCATTTCCTATGGCGGAAAAGCCCAGCACAATGGCATCCATTATAGGCAGCCCCTCAATGGTAAATACCAGGGCACCCATAAGGGCCAGAAATACGTAGAGGAAGAAGAAGCGTCCCACGCGATTTACCACAATATCCAGCCTTTCCACCGTATCGTAGTGCATGTGAATAATCTGATTTGGGTGGAGCTTTTCCTGAATAATGTAATATACCATCTTGAAAAGCAGCAAAAATCTGGCTATTTTCATGCCCCCGGAGGTGGAGCCGGCGCATCCCCCTGTCAGCATCACAATGAGGAGACAGTATTTGGAGAAGGCAGGCCATTCATCGAAGTCGCTGTTGGAAAAGCCCGTGGTACTGATAACCGCCGCTGTCTGGAAGGTGGCATAGCGGAAGGCCTCAAAGAGGTTTATATCCAGGGCGGCGAAAAGATTGGTGGTAATGGCCAGTGACAGAATGGAAAAGAGGGCTATGTAGGCAATGAACTCACCGTCCTTGAACAGCTTGCGGTACCCCTGCTTCCAGGCAATGAGATAAAGGGAGAAGTTGCCTCCCCCTGCCAGCATGGCTATGGTAAGCACCACCTCAGCAGACAAATTGTCAAAGTATTCAATACTTTCATTTTGTGTGGAAAAACCGCCCGTGGCAATGGCCGACATGGCGTTATTTATGGCATCAGAAAAGCTGAAGCCGCATAAAAGCAACAGGCCGATAACCATAAAGGTGAGGAAAATATACACTAGAAGCAGGGCGTGGGCCGTATCCTTGAACCTTGGCAAAGGCCTGGCTTCCGTGGGTCCCGTGGTTTCCACCTCAAACATCTTAAGGCTCTTGGTGCCTGTCTGGGGCACTATGGCAATAAAAATAACGATAATGCCCAAGCCACCCAGCCAGTGGGTAAGGCTGCGCCACAGCCTGATGGAGGTGGGAAGTCCCGGAATATCTGTGACTACAGATGCACCGCTGCCCGTGATGCCGGAAACCCCTTCAAAAAAGCAGTCCACCGTTGGCATATAATGACCTGCCAGAAAGGGCAAAGAGGCGATAATGGAGGCAAAGAGCCAGCTGAGGCCCGTAATGGCAATACCCTCACGGATACTGATATCCTTTGTGGTAATTTTCCCCCGATTGCTGAAAAAAACAGCCAGGGAAAGACTCACAACAATGGCAGCCAAAAAGTCCAGCTCGTTGTTTTCATTTAACTGTATGGCCGTAAGGAAGGGAATCAGCAGGGTTACTGACATGGCAAACATAAGACGGCTCAGCATATAATAAATCACCGGATAACTCATGTTGCACCCCCTTTACCAGTGTTTGTGCAGCAGCTCCTGGCGGCTGCCGTATAGAAGAACCAAAAAGGCGAAGATATCCAGCTTGCCCAATATCATAAGGAAGCAGCAAAAGAGCTTTACTGCAACGGGCAGTGCCATAATCTGGCTGTGGCTGGTGTGAAACAGCATAATAGGCCCTGTACTGGTTATACATGCCAGGGCAATATCCATGGATTGCTGCATATCCAGTCCTGCGGCGGAAATCACCAGTATGGAAATGGAAATGGTTACAATAACCATGAAGAAAAAGGCCAGTATTCTGTTAATAACCTTGGATGGCACAATATCCTCATCGATTTTCATGGTCATAATAATATCCGGATGAATGGTGCGGGTGATTTCGTTGGCGCAGGACTTAAAGAGAATCATAAGGCGGAGAATCTTAAAGCCCCCTGCCAATGAGCCGATACAGCCACCAATGGAGGCAACCACAATAAGCAGCATCTTGTCGAAATCAGTCCATGTGAGCACCTCAACCGGGGGAGCTCCCGTGGTGCCTGCGTAAAGGGCCACGGAAAAGAAGCCGTACAGCAGGCTGTCGGAGAGACTGTAATAATTTTTATTAAATAAATGAAGTCCGCAAATAAGGCCGATTACCAGAATAATCAGCACGAAAATATGGAATTCTGAATTTGTGACGGTTTTTTTCAGCATGGAATACTGGCGGCGTTTAATGGCCTGCCAATATATAATTACATTACCTCCTGCGGCTATAAGGCCTACTATGGCAGCTGAAGCAAACCAGACATTATTGTATAAGTAGGCATCAGAAAAATAACAGCCACCAGTGGAAATGGTGACCATGGCAAAATTAATGGCATCGTAGGTGCCAAGCCCTGCAATGCTGAAGAAGAATACGCCGATAATGGTTAATAGGGCGTAGAGAATGGAGAGACGGCGGGTGTTTTTCCGCAGTCTGTTAATGGTTATGACACCTGTTTTCAGGGCCACAGGCATGGCAAAGCTGATGCCAAACATTCCAGTTATGGCCGGGAGCACCGTGGCGATAAACATGAGTATCATGCCCCCACCCATCCATTGGGTCATGCTGCGCCAAAGAATAAGGGCAGGATCCCTGAGGGACATAATGTTGGTATATCCTGTGGTGGTAAAGCCGGAAACGCTTTCCACAAAGGAATCAACGGCTCCCAGATTATGGCTCAGATAATAGGGGAGACCGCCGAAAAAGCCTACTGTCCCCCAAATTGAGCACAAAAAGATAGCTCCGCCGTAAACAGACAATGATTCCGGCGGATTGTGTGATTTTTTTATCAGAAACACTGCACAGAGCAATGTAATGAATATAGATTGTCCAAATACCCCGGTCATATAATCATGGCCCAGATATATGCTGTAGCCAAAGGGAATGGCCATACAGGCTGAGCAGAGCAGCAGGGCCCTGCCCATAAGATATAGGATTAATTTATCCATTTTTTATCCTTTAACGCTGTCTATGACGGCGTTTTGTTATTTATAGAAATATTTTAAAACCTTGGTGGTGGCCTGTTTTTCCGTAATGATAATAGCCCTTCCCCCGGCGGCCAGCATTGTGTTGCCGTTAGGGATTTCCACCACATCGTCCTTTACAAAGGCGCATACCAGACAGGATTTTGGCAGTTTGGCATCCATGAGCTTTTTGTTGCACACGTCACAGCCATCCTCAATGGTAACCTCCGTAACCTCGGCTCTGGCGTCCTGCAACAGGGATACTGCGGAGTTGCCCCGGACGAAGGCCAGCACTTCATTGGTGGCCAGAACTCTGGAGGACAGGGAAATATCCACACCCAGCTCAGCGAGAATGGATTTATAGTCGGTTTTGGCCTGACGGATAATGGTCTTTTTAACTCCGTGATGCTTGCCCAAAAGGGCCAGCAGGAAGTTCAGCTTATCGTCGTCAGTAAGGCAGATAAGGGCATCTGCCTCGTTGATACCCTCCTCCAGCATTTTGTTGATATCCGCAGCATCGGCCCAGATGGCCTTGCCGTGGTTTTTGAACATGGAGGCCACCAGACGGCACCTTTCCTTGTTGGTGTCGAAAATCTTCACCTTTACGTGCTGTTTGTCCAGCATGGTGGCTACAAAGCGGCCCATACGTCCCGCACCTACAATGGTAACCTTTTCCAGCTTGGAGGCGTTTCGCTCCACCAGATTCTTGCTGAAATTGTCTATATCCTGGGTAAGACCGATAAAATATGCGTTGTCACCGGCCTGGAAGGAGTCATCGCCATGGGGCAGAATCATGCGCTGGCCACGGAAAATCATGGCAGCCATAATAGTCTTTGGCATTTCCAGATCCTTAAGCTTTATATTTGTCAAAGGAGATTTTTTCTTTACCTTGGTTTCAAAGAGGCGCACCTGGCCATCGGCAAAGTCCTCGATATTAAGGGCAGCCGGTACCATGAGAATGCGGTTTATTTCCATGGCCATAATCAGCTCAGGATTCAGCATGAGATCAATATCGAAGTTGGATTTTAAATATTCCTTGGCCTCGGAAATGAACTGCATGTCCCTTATGCGGGCAATGGTGCGCTTTATGCCGTGTTTTTTGGCCAGAATACAGGAAACCATGTTCACTTCATCTGTGGCAGTAACGGCTATAAGCACATCAGCCCCACGGATATCGTCATTATTCATGGTTATAGGGCTGGAGCCGTTGGCCTCAATGGCCAGAACGTCAAGGCTGGCCTGAACATTTTGCAGGCGGGATGCGTCGTTATCCACCACTATTACGTCATATTCCTCCTGGGAAAGGCGTTCGGCAATGGAATAACCCAGTTTTCCCGCGCCAACTACAACGATTCGCACGATGGAACCTCCTAAAAGCAACAATATTTCAAGCTATATGATACTCTATTTTTGCAAAAAAAACCATAATTATGGAGTTTTATGCCATATTAGGGGCTGATAAAATCACCTTATTTTCATCGTCTTTACCATGGTAAGATTTGGGAAAAGTTAAAAATTAATATTAGCCATTATATGAACAACTGGGGTATAATATAAGGTAGATGTAAATTATTCCATATTCGGGGTGAAAGGAGGGCTGGATGTGATAAAGGAACAGCGGGGGGCAGTAATTATCCTCTTTGCGTTGATAATTCCCTTTATAATGTGTTGTACCGGCCTGGCTATAGATTTGGGAAATATGTATGTACATTATTCCAGGCTCCAGAATGCAGCGGATGCGGCAGCCCTGGCAGGGGCCAATGCCTATGCCGAAAGCGGTGGGGAGACGGAGACAGCAAATAATTTTGCCCAGAGATATGTGACGGTAAATGAGAAAAACGCATCCTTTAAATCACCACCTCAAATTAAGGACAAGGATGGCAAAATCTATTATGTGGTTGTTCTCAAGGAAAGGGTGCCATTGTACTTTCTCCGTTATTTCCCGCAAATAGGTTCAGATACGGAAATTAGCGCCGCAGGCTGTGCCCAGATTACCCTGCAACGGCAGTCTTCGGGAAAGAACAGTGGCGGCGGGACTGACCTTTTTAATAATCTGTTTGTGGCCAGTGCCTTTGATTCTGTAAATCCCTATCAGAATAGAGATAAGTATGGGGAACAAAGTATTGAACAGATAAAAAGCAACAGTTCCACCTATGAAGGGTCCATTGTTATTACGGACAGAGGTAATTTCAGCAATGCTTATGGAAAAACATTTTTGAGCCCGGAGGCATTCGGCTCAGATGGAACGAAACAATCAACAGTGAATGATGCCATATCTCATGGCTACGTAAACATTCCGGAATATAATGGAACATTGGACGTAACGGAATATTACAGGAAAACGGTAAAGGATTTGATGACCGCTGATTCAACCTACAAGGTTACTGATCCGAACAATCAGAATGTGATACTGAATATTTTTTACAGCGATACAGTACTAAAGGGACAAAGCTCTGCTGATGTAATATATTTCAACATTCCAAACCTTAATCTTACTATTTCCAACGCCATAAGCGGTGATCCAAATAAACCACTTTATGTTATTTGTGACAATATAAATATGTTGCACTTCTCCGGTGATATGACCTCAGGCAGGCCAATAGTGCTAATCAATAGGGGCTCAGGGGAGCTTGCTCTGGAATGCAGTGGTGGTAAATTTACCGGAGATATTTATGCCCCTTATGGCTCCGTTAAGGTAAATGACAATGGGCTGACATTCTATGGAAGTATTGTGGCAAAAAACAGGATTCAGCTTCAGAGTAATGGATATTATTTCCAGAAAAATTATGTGGGCGATGGCTCCACAGGAAATAAGGGATATAAAATTACCTTGGTCAATGCCAAGGAGGTTTTGGAATCTTAAACCATCATAAATAAAAAAAGAACCGGTTTCCCGGATACTTGGGTATCACTAGGATTCCGGTTCTATTTTTATGTCCGTTAGTTTTTTGGCGGGAATGCGGCTTAGGGTTCCTGCGGGAAGCTCAATGACCCCCTTGGCCCCCGGGGCCACGCATATACCAGTCCAGGGCTTAAGGTTGGTGGCTATCTTCACCACCTTGTAATCATCATCGTAAAAGATTACATCAATGGGAAAGCGCATAAACATCATGTGGATGCTGTTGCATGGGGTCAGCAGGATTCCCGTGTTGGGATCCAGTCTGAAGCGGCCCATAAGCCCAAGAAATCTCTTTAAAAAATTGTCCGCCACCTGAATTTTAAATTTTTCATCAGGGGCACAGTTCAGGGTTAATTTCACCATATATTATCACCCCGTATCAGAAGCTCTTAACTAAATTAAGCAATACTGGTACCAATATTACCACGAAAAGAGCCGGGAAAATAAATAAAAGCAAAGGGAAGAGAATTTTTACAGGTGCCTTCAGGGCCTCCTCCTTAATGGCCTGACGGCGACGCTCCCTCATATTGCTGGCCTGAATGGTCAAGGTGTTGCCAATACTGGTACCCAGCCGCTCAGACTGAATAATGGAGGATACAAAGAGGGCCAGCTCCGGCACTTCACAGCGGTTTGACATATCCTTTAGGGCCTGACGCCGTGGTATACCCATGCTCATATCATCAAGGGCATCCCGCAGCTCGTCAATCAGTGGTCCCTTGGTGCGCTGAACGATTTTTTTTACGGCGGCATCAAAGGTAAGCCCCGCCTGAACGCTGACACACATGAGATCCAGAATCTCCGGCAGCTGCTTCAGCATTTTGGCCTGCCGCTTGGTAATTATTGAGTTTAACAATAATATTGGCAGGGAACCTCCCACAACAACACCAAGCACCAGCCAAAATACAACCTGTATTGGTGCAAGGGGATGGAGGGTGGTATATCTGTAAGCGAAATAGGTGGTAAAGCACACAAAAATTGCCCAGATAATGGAAAATCCCCCTACGGACAGCTTATTTTTCAGCCCTGCAACTATGAGCTTTTTCTGAATGCTTCCCGTAAGGGAGGATGGGGTCAGCTCAAAGAAATTTTTTTCAAGATTGTTAACAAGGGGCTTGATTACACGGCTGTAGAAGGACTGATTCTCCTTATCCTGCTCCCTGTTCAGGGCCATATTGCTCATCATGCGGCTGGCATCCACGGTGTTCAGATCGTTAATGGAGTTAAGTCGCCTTTGGTAGGTGGACTGGGGAACCACATAATTTTGGATAAAGCCGAAGCAAATGAGAAATATCAGCAATGCAATGGACATGGAAAAAAGAAGTGGCAGAATCATAAATACATTCCTCCTTCATCCCCCATGTTCTGGAACATTTCATCAGGCATATCGACACCATTGACCTGGAACTTGTCCAAAAAGCCCGGCAGCAGTCCTGTGGAAACAAAACGTCCCACGGCCTTGCCGTTTTCGTCCATGCCCGTCATCTGATAATAGAAAAGGTCCTGAGTTGTAATGGTATCACCCTCAAGGTGCTGAACCTCAGTAATATGGGTAATTTTGCGGCTGCCGTCCTTAATACGTGACTGATGGAGTATAAGGTCAATGGCAGAGGAAATCTGCTCCCTTATGGCCTTAACAGGCAAATCAAAGCCGGACATCAGCACCATGGTCTCAAGACGGCTCAGGGCATCCCTTGGGCTGTTGGCATGGGCGGTGGTTAATGAACCGTCATGGCCCGTGTTCATGGCCTGAAGCATATCCAGGGCCTCACCGGAACGAACCTCTCCCACCACAATACGGTCAGGGCGCATTCTCAGGGCATTTCTTACAAGATCACGAATGGTAATCTGTCCCTTACCCTCAATATTGGCGGGACGGGATTCCAGGGTTACCACATGTGGCTGCTGAAGCCGCAGCTCCGCCGCATCCTCAATGGTAACAATACGCTCTGTACTTGGTATAAAGGAAGACAGGGCATTTAGGGTGGTGGTTTTTCCGGAGCCGGTACCGCCACTTACCAATATATTGATTTTGGCATTGACACAGGCCTGAAGGAACTTGGCCATGCGTCTGTCCAAGGTGCCAAAATTAATGAGATTGTCAAAGGTTAAAGGCTTCTTGGAGAATTTACGGATTGTCACCACAGGACCCACCAAGGATAATGGTGGGATAATAATATTTACGCGTGAACCGTCATTAAGGCGGGCATCCACCAAGGGAGATGACTCGTCAATACGGCGTCCCAGTGGGGAAATAATCCGCTCAATTATGTTCATGAGATGCTCATTATCGTGGAAGGTAATATCAGTAAGGAGGAGCTTGCCCATACGCTCCACGAAGATTTTATAGGGACCGTTTATCATTACTTCTGTAATGGAATCGTCCTTCAGGAGGCCCTCAATAGGCCCCAGTCCCAGCATTTCGTCCCGGAGATCGCTGATAACCCTGCCCCGTTCTCCTCTGGGAATGGCAAAGGGATTTTCATCCAGCACCTTTTGGACATAGGAATCTATGACGTGCTCAATTTCCAGCACATCCTGATTTTTCGAGGATAAAATCCGCTGCTCCTCGGGAGTCATTTCCTCCACTATGCGATGGTGTATTTTTAATTTGATTTCCTGAAAGGAAGTGTCCACCGTGTCAACGGCCAGGGAGGCAAAAATCCTCACCTGAATATTCCGCTGGTTGGGACGTCCTAATCTTTCCAAAAGTGACAAAATACCTTCACTCCACTTCAACGCACCAAAAAACGACTGCCTGCTTCCGCCGTAGTTACGGCCCGGAACCGGAAGGGCGGTACATGGTGTATGTTATATCAATTCCGTTTTTGTTGGCGGAAAATTTATTTACGCTTTTCATAATCTTCCCGAAGTAGGAACTTGAAGAATAATCCAAATGGGATTTTACAACAACATCTTTTCCATCGGATGAATAGCCTACGTTTAAATACTTACTTTCATTGGGCTTCCATACAAATACATCACTGATGAGTGTAACTTGAGCGGTTTTTTGATTTATGATTTCCTGAACATTGGGGTTTTCAGATAAGGCAACCTCATGGGCAATATTTCTGGTGGTGTTGCTCACAGTAAGATAATCCGCAAAGAAAAAGCCAAAGTATATTAATCCCACCAAAAACATAAGAAATAGAGGCAGAACTATGGCAAATTCCACAATGGCTTGTGCTTTTTGGAATCTCATACTTCTGCCTCCTCAGTTTTAATTTTTCTTATCAAGATGTCCGAATGCCTTCACTGCAACTAGCGTTCCTCCGCTGATGTAGATCTAAATACATCCAGAGGAATTATTTACTACCAGAACCAGAACTGGTAGTAGCATTGGTTTTGGCAGTATCAAGTGAATTTCCAACCTGAGTAAAGATTGCGGAAACCTTGTCCTTAATACCGCCGGCATTGGTAAGACCAGCTGCAATGGCAACTACAAATGCGAGAATAAGAGCGTATTCCACAATACCCTGAGCCTTCTGCTCAAAAAAACGCATAACCTTCATGATATGTTCCTCCCTTCAATATTAGACACTACTTTGAATAGTTAAAAAAACTAACAAATAATAGCTATAAAATAATAATACATTTTTTTCGCAAAAATGTCACGAACAATATGAATTATTATTTACTTATCTATGTATCGATATTTACAATCCTTTTTATAACAAAATAACCGACAATTTCCAAAAAAATTGCAAAACCAACTGCAATATGACCGATATCTTCCTCAATTAAAGGCTTTAAATAATCAGGATTAATGGTAGTTATAAGGAATGCCAGAGCAATTGGCAGCAGGGCCAGAATTATTCCTGACATACGCCCCTGGGAAGTAAGGGTTTTTATTTCCTGCTTCATACGCAGTCTGGCATTAATTGTTTCACTGATATTGTCCAGTATCTGGGACAGATTGCCACCCACCTGACGCTGTATCAGCACCGCCGTAATTACCAGATCAAAATCCTTGCTCTGGACACGCATGCTCATATTTTCCAGGGCCGTTTCCAACGGAATGCGAAGATTGGTTTCCCGCATTAATTTTTGCACCTCACGGCTGGCGGGGGCATCCATTTCCCTGGCCACATGCTCCAGGGCCTGCATAAAGCTGAAGCCCGCCCGCATGGCATCTGCAATCATTTTCAGCATATCGCTGAGCTGATTTGTAAAGGCGGCCTGGCGTCTCTGGATACAGAAATTAAGCACAGTCCACCCCAGAAGGGCACCGAAGGCAAAGCCCAGTATAGCCCCCACAATCTGGATGGTATAGCCGTAAAACAACACGGCCCCAAGAGTGCCCAAAATCACCAAAGCCAGCTGAAATTCCGTTCCCGTCATGGGCCAGTCAGCCTGCTGCATTTTGGTGTCAAAGGAGTTGCTTTTCTTGAAGGGCTCCAGCATTTCACCGCCCCGATGAAAGAGATTGAAGAAAAAATCCCCAATGGAGGCATTTTTTGCAGTGGCGGAAGGGTCTGTGCGGTAATCGGAAAAATAAGCTATACGCTTCTTGATATTCTGTTTTTCCTTGTTCTTACGGCCCAGAAAAAACATAAAAATGCTGAAAACTATAAGGGCAGCAAGAAGCGCTATTATCAGCTTAAAAATCATCTTTATCGTCCTGTTTTTCCTTGGTTATTCTCCCCGCCAGATAGTTAATGCGCTGGCTGAGAGGGCTGTTTGGCTTTAAGTCCAGGGCCATGCGGCCGTCATCGGCGGCGGTGGCCACATCCAGATAGGCGTTTGGAATAATTCCCGCCACAGGATAGCCGATAACTTCCTCCATTTCCTGCTTGGCGGTAATGGTGCATGGTTCCACACGGGTAAG
Source organism: Anaerovibrio sp. RM50 (assembly GCF_000622005.1). GTDB lineage: Bacteria > Bacillota > Negativicutes > Selenomonadales > Selenomonadaceae > Anaerovibrio. The sequence continues at coordinate 64,915 of NZ_JHWV01000005.1, forward strand.
GATAATCTTCACCTTTTCCTTGTAATCAGGCCATGTGGTGAAAATATCCAGGGACCGCTGAATGTGCTGCACCTCGTAGCCACCGTTCAGCATGGCCACCACATAGGTGGTATCGGCCATTTCCGCCGCAGCAATGGAGGTAGGATTGAACCCCGCCGGCACGTCAATAAGCACGTACTGGAACATGGTTCTGGCCATATTTATAATGGTTTCAAGGGAGTGTATGCTCACCTTGTCAATAAGGCTTGGTTCCTTGGTGCCACAGAGAATGGACACGTTTTTGGCCACAGGCACAAAGTAGGAATTTAGGGATACAGGAGACAGGAAATCCGTGTCTCTGGCGGCCTCCACAATGGTGCTCTGGGGCTTCAGATTGAAGAAAAATGCCATATCACCAAATTGCAGATCCGCATCTATAATGCCCACGCTGGCATTGGTTTTTCTGGAAATAGCCATGGCCAGATTGGCAATAAGGGTGGTTTTGCCGCTTTTCCCCTTGGGGCTGAAGAAGGTCATTACCTTGGCCTCTGCCACTCCCCCTGTGGTTGGCTTGCTGAAGGCAAATATGGCATCCAGCAGCTCCTCTGAGGAGAATGGCTTTACCAAAAAGCATTTGGCCCCTGCATTTACGTAGAGGCTGGAGCTATCGGCGGACCACTTTTCACCTGTGCATATAATATCCGCATTGGGATAAGTCTTGCGGAATTCCTCCAGCAGACTCATAATATTTGGATTATCTGCATCCAGCAGAATAATATTTGGGGTAAAAACCACGCCCTGTCCCAGGGCATCCTTGGCATCACGGAAACGGGCCACCAAGGTGACGGTTTCCGTTTCACGTATAATATTGGAAAGCTGCTCCAGATAAAGGCGGTTGCCCTCCACCAGCATGACGTTGTTGTTTATCATTGAGAAGGCACCTCCTACTTAAATATCTTTGACAGCCAGGAATCACGTTTACGGGTTTCCTCGGTCTGATAGCCCTTGTTGGTATATCTGGCCACCAGAGCCCGCAGCTCCTGGGTCAGCTCGCTTTCCTGGCCGTTAAGTACCAGTGGCACCCCTGTGGCAATGGATTCACGGGCGGAAATGAAATCATTGTGGAGAATGTGATAGAAATCCTCTCCCAATATGCTTACCACGTCCTTCAGCTGGATGTGGGTCTTGGAATCGCTTCGGTTAAGCACCAGACGAATTTTGTTGGAATCATAATTTAGGGTGCGGAGGGTTTCATTTCCTATCTTCATATTCTTGATTGTAGGAATAAAATCCACAATGCCCAAAAATGTAACGATGGTACTTATATCCAAAAGACCAAGGTTCAGCACGCTGAACATGGAGGTGGTATCAACGATTATATAGTCGTACTGCATACGCAGATTCTTCAGTACCTCAATAATTGTTTCCGGACTGAGGTTGTAGGCCTCATCCAGCTTGGCAGGATTTGGTATCACCTGGAATGATACTCCCTCATAGGAGTAGGTGGTGAGCAGAGGCATAAGTGGCCGTCCCGAATCGGCCTGTATGCTTTCGCACAGGTCCGTAATGGTGTATTCGGGGGTAAGGCGCAAATAGTTTCTGATGTCCCCAAATTGCAGATCAAAATCTGCCAGGCACACACTATAGCCCTCTCTGGCCAGCTCAGAGGCCATATTTATACTTATAAGGGTTTTCCCCACAGCCGAGGCTGTGCTAAAAAAGGTTATAATGACACCATTAATCTGTTCATCAGCCATACGCTCATCTCCGAAAAAACTACATCAGAATCATTTCTTTGTATTATCTGTATTCTTTGTATTGTCTGCATTATTTGCATGAAGTGCATTTTCTGTATTTTCGTCACTGTTGCCCTTCAGCATATCCAGCTCATTTTGGTCTACTTCCTTCAGGTTGGAATACTCATCCTTGGCCCTCTGCACCTCATTAACGAGGCCAGGGGAAACCTTCAGTGGATCTTCGCTGCTTACGATGGTCGGGGTAATGAGGATTACCAGCTCATGACGGTCCCTGGAGGTGCTGTTGTACTTGAAGAACTCGCCAATAATAGGAATTGAGCTCAACAGAGGTATCTTATTGACGGTCTTGCTTTCGCTGTTGTTCATAAGGCCGCCAATTGACATGGTTTCACCATCAGGAATGGTAATAACGGTGGAAGCCTTGCGGGACAGGAGCGCCGGAATAACGCCAGCCGTAGTGGTTACAGCATTGCTGTTATCCAAGGTACTGATTTCTGCATTTACCCCTGCGGTAATGTTGTTGTCAGGGGTGGCAACAGGCTTGATATGGAGCTTGATACCGTATTCACGCCATGTAACGGAAATGTTTCCGTTATCGTTGGCAGTAGGAAGCGGAATTTCACCACCGATGAGGATTTCTGCCTCCTCACCGCTCATGGTGGTTACATTTGGTCTGGAAAGAATACGGGCCTTGCCCTGTTTTATAAGCAGATTAAGCTTGAAGTTAATGTTGTTGTAAAAATGTTTGCCAAAGTCCTTGTAATCCTGGCCGGCGTAGAAGCTGCCAAAGGTTATGCCGCTGAAATCACCGGCCTCTGTACGTACAATACCGCTGGCTCCTGGTATAATGCCCAGATCCTTGGCGTCAGAATTGGTAATATCAATTACCATGGCAGCCAGATTAATCTGGGTAGGATTTCTCAGATCCAACATATTGATGACATTTTCCGGATTGCTTACGAAAAGAATAGCCACGCTGTGGGCATGCTGTTTTTGATACTGGTTCTCTACAGTGCCCTTTAGGAGAATTCTGTCTCCAATCTTTTCCACGTGGACCCCGGGAATATTTATGGCCTTTGTGATGGCATCGGAGGTTCCGGAGTCCTTGTTGGAAACATTTACCAGAAAATCCTGCTGCATACCATCATCGGTCCATACAGTAAGGCTGGTGGAGCCGGGAGCTATGCCCACAATATTAAGAGTTCTGTTGTTGATAACGTTAACATCCGCAATGGCGGGATTGGCTATGGCTACTCTGATAATGTCAGCGTAGCTGGAAGCATTGAACAGGGTTGACTGGTTTATCTCCAGATAGAGGGGCTGAACGTAGGCTGCTGCCACGGAGGTGGACAGAAACAGCACAAATGCCGTCAGCATGGTGGTTATATGAAGCTGCCAATTATGTATTGTTCTTTTCATTTTCAGGCTCCCTCTCTGGTAACGGTGGTACCGCGGATAACTTCAACTGAACCATAGGTTTGGGCCGGGGCCGGAGCTGGCGCCCCATTGGAGGCCGGCTGGCTGGCTCCACCAGGAACAGGTTGAGGCTGTCCCCCCTGAGGGGTTGCGCCCTTGTTGGTTACCTTGGAATATTCCGTATTTGTAGTGAACAGATCTCTTGGTCTGTATGGTCTCAGTGTCAGATAAATGGTGCCGGACTGGGCTGCAGCTATAAGCTCCATGGCATCCCGAGGGGATACGGCCAAAGTGGCTGTGGCCATGGCAGTTGCAGTGGCGTTGTTTTGTACAGGCTGGCTGGTTACAGCATTGCCATTATTATTGCTGTTATTATTGTTGTTATTTTCCCCTTCATTATTGGTTGTCGGCGTTACCACAACATTGCGCTGGGGGTTCATAGGGGTCTTGTTAATGGCCAGCAGCAGTATGTTCTGGAGAATAATGTTGGAGGTAATGCGGCTGTCATTGCCGCTGCCGGATACCACCATTACATCCACATAATCACCTGGCTTGGCGAAGCCGGAAATACCGGTAACATCATTAATGCCCACGGATATAGCGCGGCAGTCAGGTGGAATCATTCCCGTAAAGCCAGCCATTTTTATATCCATCAGCACCTTTCTGTCGGTGACGATATCCTCTCTCAATATCTGATATCTGGCAGGCTTGCCCACAATATCCTTTACGTCGGTAATGGCATCCTCTGGGGCAAATTCCACAGGAATTTCCTTGGTGGTGAGCATATTGGACTGAATCAGTGTCCGGGGAGCAATATCCGTGGCCGCCACAATGACGGTGGTCTTTTCCCCGCTATATGTCTGCACGGGCTTCTCCGGCTCCTGCTCCAGATAAATAAAAAGCAGAATACCAAAAAAGATACTGGCCACAGCAGCGAAAATAATCCAATATTTGTAGCTGATTTTTTCAGCCATGTTTGAAAAACGTTTCTGGAAGTCTGTTTTCATTGTTCTACGCCTGTCCTTATATAAATTTGTGTTATGTTTCGTAATATTCTAAAATGTATAATAGCTTAAAATATATTATATCATTATGAAGTGGTTAAGAAAACTACTAAAGTAGGTGATTCGGGTGTTTGAACACAATTTTTTTAATAATTTGTTCCCATTGTCCATAATATTGTTACTATGTTCTGCTTTTGGTCGGGGTATGCTGATTTGGTCAGGACTTCTGGCAAGGGAATACGAAAAAGAGCTGGAGGTTTTTATTCCCCTTACGGGTCCTGTTGAGAAAAACAGGTGGCTGCTTTTTCTGTCAGCAATTATTCCCCTGTGCCTGACGGGGTTGGCATATTATTTACACGGTCCCCAGTACCATATTATTCTATCTGTTTTCCTTGTTTCCTCTTTTTTGGTACAATTTTCTTTAACTGATTTTTTGTGGCAGGTTATTTTTAATAAGGAGCTGGCCCTTTTTGCATTGTTGGGAGCCAGCCGTCTTCTCATTACGGGGGGAGAGATTTCAGACTGTCTTATGGCCTCTGTGGTGGGCGTTCTTGCATTCTTCCTTCTGGCAGTGATTACCCGTGGGGGCTTTGGGGGCGGCGATGTGAAGCTCATTGGGGCCATGGGGCTCTGGCTGGGCTCAGATCTTCTTTTGACCACTGTTATTATGGGGATAATTCTGGGGGGCTTAGTGGCCCTGCTGCTTATAATTACAAAAAAAAGAAGCCGCAAGGAATTTTTTCCCTACGGCCCCTATTTTGCCATTACCGGCATGATATTATTTGTGCTGTGTATAAATTAAGGATTCTTTGTGTATTAGTTGAGGTTTCTTTTGGGGTATTTTAGGATTTTCGGCTTCAAATGGGCTTACTTGTCAGAAAAGAGGGCGGTGGAGAGGTAGCGGTCACCGGTGTCAGGCAGGAGAACCACAATGTTCTTGCCCTTGTTCTCGGCCTTCTTGGCCTGCTGAACTGCTGCGGCCAGAGCTGCACCGGAGGAAATACCGATGAGAATACCCTCGCTCTGGGAGAACTGACGGCCAAACTTAAAGGCATCCTCGTTCTCGATAGGAGCAATTTCGTCGTAAATCTTGGTGTTCAGGGTATCCGGAACGAAGCCGGCGCCAATGCCCTGAATTTTGTGAGGACCAGGGGTGCCCTTGCTGAGAACAGGAGAGGTGGCTGGTTCCACGGCAACGATTTTCACATCGGCCTTCTTTGACTTCAGATACTCACCTACACCGGTAAGGGTACCGCCAGTGCCTACACCGGCAATAAATATATCCACATTGCCATCGGTATCATTCCAGATTTCTGGGCCGGTGGTCTTTTTATGTGCCTCAGGATTTGCAGAGTTGGTGAACTGGGATGGAATAAATGCGTGAGGAGTATTCTTTGCCAGTTCCTCGGCCTTTTCAATGGCCCCCTTCATGCCCTTGGCACCATCGGTGAGTACAATCTCAGCCCCATATGCCTTTAAGAGGTTGCGGCGCTCCACGCTCATGGTCTCCGGCATAGTGAGGATAGCCTTGTAGCCACGGGCTGCAGCGAAGCTGGCAAGACCGATGCCGGTGTTGCCGCTGGTAGGCTCAATTATAACGGAATCTGCTGTGAGCTTGCCCTCGGCCTCAGCCTTTTCAATCATGGCCTTGGCAATACGGTCCTTTACGCTGCCCGCTGGGTTGAAATATTCCAGCTTAACCAGTATATTGGCCTGAAGATCATTTGCCCTGGCAAAGTTGTTAGCCTTCAAAAGTGGGGTACCACCGATAAGTTCTGTGACACTGTTGTAGATTTTAGCCATAATAAACGCCTCCTGATAAAATAATATATAAGTGCTTTGTGAAAAACATATATGTTTAGTATGTTTGTATTTTAATACCTACCATTTTAGTTTGTCAATAGAAATTTTTAAATTTTTTTAGGGGGAGGAAAAAGAAAAAGCCCGATTATCCGTAAAACATAGGATAAATCAGGCTTTGAGAGCATATTGTAATTTTATTGTACAGCGGCTTGCTGCCATTACTGCATTTTGGACAAATCGTTAAATCTGGTGAATTCCTTCTTGAAGAACATCTTCACCGTATCCACAGGACCGTTACGATGCTTGGCCACAATAACCTCAGTTATGTTTTTGTTTACCGTTTCCGGATCGTAGTAATCCTCGCGGTACAGGAACATAACGATATCAGCATCCTGCTCCAGGGAACCGGATTCACGGAGGTCACTGAGCATAGGACGCTTTATCTGACGGCTTTCAACGCTTCGGGAAAGCTGGGACAGGGCAATAACGGGCACATTCAGTTCACGGGCCACTGCCTTAAGAGAGCGGGAAATTTCGGAAATCTCCTGCTGACGGTTGTCTGTGGCACCCTTGCCAGTGCGGCCCTGCATGAGCTGGAGATAATCGATGATAATCAGATCCAGACCCTTTTCTGCCTTCAGACGGCGGGCCTTGGAGCGCAGCTCCATGACGGTGATGCCCGCAGTATCATCAATGTAGAGGGGAGCCTCGGCCACCTTGTTGGCCACGTTTACCAGCTTGCTCCAGTCATTTTTGTCCAGCTCACCCTTGCGGAGCTTCTGGGAGTCAATACCACCCTCGGAGCAGAGCATACGCTGAACCAGCTGCTGCTTTGACATTTCCAAAGAGAAGAAGGCCACGTTCTTGTGCTCCTTCAGGGCCACATGGGCTCCTATATTCAGGGTGAAGGCGGTCTTACCCATACTTGGGCGGGCTGCCACCAGTATCAAATCAGAGGCCTGAAGGCCGGAGGTGAGCTTGTCCAGATCAGTGAAGCCGCAGGGGATACCAGTAAGGCCACCCTTGTTTTCGTAGAGCACATTGATTTTGTCAAAGGTCTCCATTACAATGTCACGCATTGGGGTGAAGGCACTGACATTCTGGCGGTTGGCCACCTCCATAATCATTTTTTCCGACTTGTCAATAACATCGGCAACGTCATCAGAGGACTCGTAGGCCATGCCCGCAATATCCGTGGCGGTATTTATGAGGTGACGAAGGTCGGACTTTTCCCGCACGATCTTGGCGTGATAGGTTACGTTGGCTGCCGTCGGTACCGTATTGGCCAAAGCCGTAATAAAGGTAACGCCACCCACCTTTTCCATAAGATTCTCGTTGTTGAGGTACTCGGACACGGTGACAATGTCTGCGGGCTCGTTTTTGTTAAAGAGAGTCAGCATGGCTTCATATACAATTTTGTGGGCATCACGGTAGAAGTCCTCAGGCTTTAAAATCTGGGATACCTCGGCGATGGCCTCTTTTTTTATGAGCATGGCTCCCAAAACGGCCTGCTCCGCATCTATATTTTGAGGGGGCATTCGGTCAGCTATGGGCATATCTATTCCTCCCGTTTTTCCGTGTAAATTATTGTATAAAAGTCCAGAGAGCAGCCTTTCGTTTGCAAGTCGAAAATTGCTCACGGGTCCTTTTGATTACATTTAATGCATAGGGCAGAGGGTGGTTTTTCGTTTGAAGCCGAAAAATTGCCCTCTGCTTATTAATTTGTTTCTTCAGGGCCCAGTAAAATCTCGAAGGCTTCCTTGGCAGTGGTCACGGGATGAATATCCAGTCCCAGATGCTGCTTCGGAATGTCCTTGCTGTTTTCCTTTGGAATAATCAGGGTCTTTATGCCGGCCTGCTTGGCTCCATAGGCCTTTTCAAAAACCCCTCCCACAGGGCGGACCCGGCCCTGAAGGGAAATTTCTCCGGTTACTGCCACATCCTGGCGGATAGGCCGCTTGGTAATGGCAGACAATATGGCGGTGAGAATGGCAGTGCCCGCACTTGGGCCGTCAATGTTGCCGCCGCCAATTACATTTATGTGAATGTCGTAATCGTGAATATCCTTCCCCGTAATCATGCGCACCACAGAGGCGGCGTTAAATACGGAGTCCTTGGCCATGCTGCCGGCAGTTTCATTGAAGCGCACAGTGCCCTTGCCCTTTTCACGGGCTTCAAAGGCAATGGCCTCAATTTCAATGACGGAGCCCAAAAAGCCCGCCACGCCCAAACCGAAAATATGGCCTATTTCCAGACGGTCCGAGGCCTTCTTTGTTACATAAGGGCTAAGACGGCTCACCTGGGCCACCTTGTATATATCGGCCTTTTCAATGGCTACGGAGGTGTCATCCTCCTGCTCCGGATTTTGCTCCAAATCCTGCTGGGCATTGCGCTCCAAGGCCAGACTGTAGGCATCTGCCAAAATATTTATGGCCTTGCGGCCCTCAATTGTGTACTCGCTGATAAGCTCAGCCACACCCTCCCCTAAATTGGCAGAGAGCTTTTTGGCGGCATTTCTGACGATTTCCTGTATATTGGCAGGAGTAAGTGGTTCAAAGTAAATCTCCGCACATCTGGACCGAAGGGCCGGATTTATGTGGGAGGCCTCCCGTGTGGTGGCACCAATTAGTACGAAATCCGCCGGGGCTCCTTCATCAAAGAGCTTCTTGATATATGGCGGAATCTTCTCGTCGGCGGGATCATAATAGGCGGATTCAAAAAAGGCCCGCTTGTCCTCCAGAACCTTCAGCAGTTTATTTTGCAGCATTACATCCATTTCGCCGATTTCATCGATAAAGAGAATGCCCCCGTGGGCATCAGTTACCAGTCCCGGCTTTGGCTCAGGAATGCCAGTATCTGCCAGATCACGTCTGGCACCCTGATAAATAGGGTCGTGGACGGAGCCCAGCAGAGGGTTGGTCATGTCCCGTGGGTCCCAGCGCAAAGTTGTACCATCTGTTTCAACAAAAGGTGCATCTTCAGCAAAGGGGGACAGCTTCCGCTTTTTTGCTTCCTCCAGCACCAGCCGGGCGGCAGTGGTTTTGCCTACCCCCGGAGGTCCGTAGAGAATCAGATGCTGTGGATATGGGGAGCTGAGCTTTGCCAGCAGTGAATCCACTGCCCTTTTTTGCCCCACTATTTCATCTGTGGAGGAAGGGCGCAAAAGCTCCATTACGGACTGGGTCAGGCTTACCTTCTCCAGCTCCTCCAGATGCTCACGCTTCTTCTGCTCCAGAGGAGATTCCACATTCTTTTTCTCCTCCTTGAGAATCTGCATCTTTATGTCCTTGACGTAGTCCTGGTGGTTTTCCTCCAGGCGCTCTGCCACCTTTTTCTCCAGATCATCCTCCAGATCACGGCGGGCCAGAATATCGGAAAACTGCTCCGTGAGCTGCTCCAGAATTTCAGCCAAATCCTCATCCTTTGGCACTTCCTTGATGGTGGGGTTGTCGCTGATAATTCTCTGTAAAGCAAGTACACGCTCACCTCTTTTAGGTGAGCGCACGTACTGTAAAGCATCCATTTTGCCTGCCTTGATAACCAGCTTGTCGGAGCCGTAATAGTCCACCAGCAGATTAAACAGGGCATCTATTTTTCTGTCGATTTCATCCCGGGGACCCATTTCAGCCTTGAGAGCCGCCTTGGCAGCCTCCGGATTGGCTTCCCGGTCCTGGGTTTTTAGATTTAACAATTTGGAAAAGAAATTCTTCATGAATAAAAACCTGTTATTGATTAATAGCTATTATCCCTGTACCACTTCAACCTTGATGGTGGAGGTGATTTCCGGATGTACTTTAATGACAGCCTCGTAGGTGCCAACTCCGGAAATTTCGTTTTTAAGGGAAATCTTGCGCTTGTCAATGTCGATGTTGTGCTTCTTCTTCAATACCTCAGCAATGTCCTTGCCACCTACGGAACCGAAGAGACGGCCGTTTTCACCGATTTTTACGGGAATGGTCACGCTGACCTGGGACAGCTGTGCTGCCATAAGCTTGGCCTCATCTGTATCCTGTGCCTTCTTGCGGGCGGCGGAGCCGGCCTGGGCCTTGGCTACATTTATATTGTTGGAAGTAGCCTCTACTGCCACCTTTTTTGGCAGCAGGAAATTGCGGCCGTAGCCGTCGGAAACCTCTACGATATCACCTTTTTTGCCTACGTTCTTAACGTCCTTCTGCAGAATCACTTTCATTGCTATCAAACTCCTCTATAAAGCTATTTGTGTATTCCAATACTTGATCATAAACATCGTCCACGGTGCCGTCCTTCAGCTGGGTGCCCGCCACATTCTGGTGGCCGCCACCACCAAAGTTTTCCATAATTAGCTGGACGTTGATGTCTCCCGCGGAACGGGCGCTGACACCAACGGTATTCTGGGTAAGCTGGAATATTACAATACTTACCCGCACACCCTCGATTCGCAGCATGGAGTCAGCCACCTGGGCTGCCACCACCTGGATATTTGGCATGACCTCCGGACATTTTGTAATAATAAGGCCATTTGGCAGCATATTTGCTGTGGATTTGGCCCTGGCCTCTGCCACCTCCGTGGCAAAGTCGGTTCTGAAGAGCTGGCGCACAGCCACCAGATCAGCACCCCAGCGGCGAAGATATGCCGCTGCCTCAAATGTACGCACACCCACCTGTACTGCAAAGTTCTTGGTATCCACCACAATACCGCAATAAAGGGCTATTGCCTCTATGCGGGTGAGCTTAAGCTCGTCCCCGAAGTACATGAGCAGCTCTGTAACCAGCTCGCTGGTGGAGCTGGTGGCAGTTTCGGTGTAGGCGATTTTTGTGTTTTTAATACAATTTTCGCCGCGGCGATGATGGTCGATAACCACAACCTGTTCAATGCGCTCAAGCATATCAGGGGCGGCAGTGAGATGTGGAATATAGGTATCCACCACAAAGAGTACCGGATTTTTGGCAGTAATATTAACTACCTTTTCATTTTGAATGAAGAGACCGGCGTATTCTTCACGGTTATTGAGCATTTCAATGATTTTGTCAATGCCCTCGTTCATATCGCTGAGGATAATGTGTACGGGCTTTCCAAGGGTTTTGGCCATACGGGCCACGCCCATGGCGGCACCCAAAGCATCGAAGTCCTCGTTGTGATGGCCCATGACGAAAACCTCGTCGGCAGTCTGCATAAGGGCCTTGATGTTGGAGGCCATAACTCTGGCCTTAACGCGGTTTTGCTTCTCCAGAGCCTTTGTTTTGCCGCCGAAGAAGCTGGTCTGGCCGTTCATCATAATGGCCGCCTGATCACCGCCACGGCTCAGGGCCAGATCCAGCATGGCCGAGGCCTGCTGACCCAGCTCAATGTAGGTCTGACGGTCTGCCACGGATATACCCATACTCAGGGTAACAGGCAGCTTGCTGGTGGTGTTGAAGAGATTATGAATCTTGTCCAGAATGTTGAACTTTTCGCCAATGGCCATGTCCAGACTGCGGCGCTCTATAACCGCAATGTACATATCACGGCTGATATGACGGCTGTAGCCCTCCAGATGATTAATCCATTCGTCAATCATCTTGTTGGCCTCAAAGGTGAGGCTGTTTCTTTCCGCATCGTTCAGTCCCTTCAGTACATCATCGTAGTTATCAATCTGGATATACATCAGGACGGAGCGGCTGTCAGCGTGGATGCGCTTCAGCAGCTGGTACGGAGTATCATCAATAATATAAAGTGCCATAAGTCCGCAGGAGTCGTCCTTGGTGGAAATTGGCACGTATTTTACTTTGTAATGAACGTTTTCATGGATAAATACGGTTTCCCCGTTTTTGCCCCAGATGTTGTTCAGATCCAGCTCCGGCCAGAAGGCATCCTCGCCTCTGTGAATGCACATACCGTATTCGGGAATAACCCTGATGTGCTTTTCCAGCTCCTTGTTAAACCACTGAAGACGTCCGTTTTTGTCCGTAATGACAATCATCTGCGGCAGATTGTCCAGGGCGTAATTGGAGGCATCGTTAACATTGGAAATAACCGTGTGGCAATAATGGGCGAATTCCTCACTGCGGTAACGGCAGCGCTCATACCCAAAAAACAGGGTGGCACACCATACCATCAGCGAAGCTGCACCAATATACCAATTGTAAAGGAACAGTACCACCACCAAAAGCAGGGCGGCGACGTGGATGATGGCTATATCAATCCAGGCATTTAGATTTCTAGGCATTTTATAAACCTCGATTCCCAATTAGTTGCGTTTTGCGGAAAAACGCTTGCGATAATCAAAAATCATATCAAACAGGCCCACAAATGCTAACAGTTGAGCTATTAGCCCGTTAATAAATATGAAACCGATAATAATCCAGAACATCAGACGGGATATTTTATTCCGCAGCAGACAGCTGAGCATGGCCACACCCTGCACAAAGCCCGCTGTGGAGGTAAGGAAAAACACGTTGTAGGAGGCCTGCTTCAAAAGCTCGATATTTCTGGATTCGCCCCAGTAAATACCCACCAGTGAAAAGCCAAAGAAATAGAAAATGGCAACAGGCAGCCGCCACTGGTCCAGTGAAGGCAGGTCTGGTGTCTGATGGCCAAGGCGCTTCAGCACCTTCCGGCCCACGATGAAATTTATGCCAGTGGTAATAAGGCCAGAGCATACCACCACCAGTGGCATCAGCATGCCCACCAGCTGGAAGGCCTTGCCAAAATTATCCTTCATTTCAGCCAGCTTTTCCGGTGGAACACCCATGGTTTCATAAGCAGAGATAGAAGCGTTGAAGGATTCCTCCAGAACCTCCAGCTGCATATTTAATGGGTTGATGCCAGTCATGGCAAAGAGCATGGCCAGTGCCGCCAGCATGGCGATTATGGCCGCTGCCAGTGAAATTAACAAAGTCTGGCTGGCGGGAAGCTGTTTTCTGAAGCCATAGCCCAGGGCGATAGCCGGAGGGGCAAAGCCTGCCACCATGCGCACCGCAGTCATGGGCTCTATGAGAATGGCCATAATAATGCCAGCAGCCAGTACGCTGAGAAGTGCCCACTTAATGCCGTGCCTTACCACAAGAACAAGTATCGGCAGGGGCCAGATTAGAATGGCAATATCCCCCAGAAGGGGTACATAGGCTCCAGCCAGGGCTACTATAACAGTTATGGCCGCCAGAAGGCTGCTTTCCGTCATAGATTTTATTTTTACATCAGCCACGTTGATTAAATCTCCTTAATTTGTAACGTGAAGGGGAGAAAATCCCCGCATTATTTTGATATTATACCATTTTATGAAAAAACATGCTACTTATGGGGGATTGGCCAGAGGAAAGGGCCTGTGAAAATGAGACAAAGGTACAAATATTGCTTATTATTGTTGGTAAAGAAATAAAAAGAATATATAATAGATGTAGAAAAATATACCCTGGAGGTGTTTTATATGGATGAAAAAAAGTTGTTAAAGCTGCAAAATGGCAGTGATATCAGAGGCGTCGCCATGGAAGGTGTTGAAGGCGAGGATGTTACCCTTACCCATGATGTGGCCAATGTTATCAGTGCAGCCTTTGTGAATTTTTTGGCCGAGAAGCTGGGCAAGCCCGCCTCTAAGGTGAAAATTGCCATTGGCCATGACTCCCGTCTCAGCGCCGAAAGCCTTAAAGAGGCTGCCATTGAAGGGACCATGAATCTGGGGGCAAGGGTTTTTGACTGCGGTCTCTCTTCCACCCCGGCCATGTTTATGTCCATTGTTTTTGAGGACACCCAGATGGACGGTGCCATTATGATTACCGCCAGCCATCTGCCATACAACCGTAACGGACTTAAGTTCTTCACCGCTGAAGGCGGTCTGGAGAAGGCTGATATTAAGGCCATTCTGAAGGCTGCCGCCAAGCTGGAGCCGGCGGATTACGATATCAGCGACGTGGAAACTCTGGAGCTCATTGACCTTTACGCAGAATACCTTTGCGACAAGATCAGAGTGGGGGCCAATCTGGAGGAAAACTATATGCAGCCACTATCCGGCATGAAGATCGTGGTGGATGCGGGCAATGGCGCTGGTGGATTCTTCGCTGACAAGGTGCTGAAGCCACTGGGGGCAGATACCACAGGCAGCAAGTACCTTGACCCGGACGGACGGTTCCCTAACCATGTGCCAAATCCTGAGAATAAGAAGGCCATGGCTTCCATTAAAAAAATTGTCAATGAATCCAATGCTGATCTGGGCCTGATTTTTGATACTGACGTGGACCGCATGGGTGCTGTACTTCCTGATGGGAAGGAAATCAGCCGTAATGCCCTTATAGCCATGATTGCAGCTATTTTGGCCCCTGATTATCCTGGCAGCACCATTGTTACAGACTCCGTAACCTCCGATGAGCTTACGGAATTTTTGGAGGGAACCCTTCATCTGAAGCATCACCGCTTCAAGAGAGGCTACAAGAACGTTATTAATGAGTGTATCCGCCTTAATGAGGAGGGCACTGAGTCACCATTGGCCATTGAAACCTCCGGCCATGGGGCATTGCAGGAAAACTACTATCTGGATGACGGAGCATATCTTGCTGTTAAGCTGATTATTGCCGCTGCCAAGGCAAATCGTGAGGACAAGACCCTTGCCAGCCTTATTGAGGAGCTGGGATATCCTGCAGAGGCCAGGGAATACCGTCTCAATATCACTGGTCTGGAGGATTACAAGACCTACGGCAGAGGGGTGCTGGAGGAATTCCGGGAGCTGGCTGAGGCCAGAGGAATTCAGGTGGCTTCCCCGTCCTACGAGGGTGTGCGCCTTGTATTCCCAGATGAGGGCTGGATTCTTCTCCGTCTGTCCCTCCATGATCCAAATATGCCAATGAATATTGAGGGCAAGCATGACGGCGACTGCGAGAAGCTCACCCAAATTGCCAGGGAGCTGGTATCCGGCTTTGTAAACCTCGATGACAGCGTTATAGAATAAGGCTTTGTATACATGGCGGAGCGGTTGACAGTGTCTTAGGGCTAATGCTATGATGTATACGGATAACAATGGGGTGAATAATTTTTCCCCGCCCGTAAAGTCGGGCAATACGTGTTTTCTTTTTTTAAGGAGGAATTGCATCAATGATCGAACGGTATACCAACCCTGAGATGGGTAATATCTGGACACTGCAGCATGAATTTGAGGTTATGCTGGATGTTGAAATCGCTGCTTGCGAAGCCATGGCAGAGCTGGGAGAGATTCCAAAGGAGGCTGCCAAAAACATTCGTGAGAAGGCCCATTTCGAGCTTGACCGCGTAAAGGAAATTGAGAAGGAAACCAACCATGATATTATTGCTTTCCTGACCAATGTGGCTGAGTATGTAGGCGATGATTCCAAGTATATTCACAAGGGGTTGACTTCCAGTGATGTTAAGGACACTGCCCTTGGCATTATGATGAAGAAGTCCGCTGAGCTGATTATTGATGATTTGAAAAAATTCCGTGAGGTGTTAAAGCGCCGTGCTGCTGAGTTCAAGCACACTGTATGCATCGGCCGTACCCACGGAATTCACGCAGAGCCTATGACCTTTGGTCTGAAGCTGGCTCTCTGGATGAACGAGATTGACCGTGATATTGAGCGCGTGGAGCATGCCAAGAAAATCGTTTCCGTTGGTAAGCTCTCCGGCGCTGTTGGTACTTACTCCAATATCAATCCAAAGATTGAGGAGCTGGTTTGCCAGAAGCTGGGCATTACCCCTGCTCCATTGGCTACCCAGGTTATTCAGCGTGACCGTCATGCGGAGTACATGACCACACTGGCCATCGTAGCAAGCTCCTTCGAGAAGTTCGCTACTGAGATCCGCAATCTCCAGCGCACCGATATCCGTGAGGCTGAGGAATACTTCAGCCCCGGCCAGAAGGGATCTTCTGCTATGCCTCATAAGCGCAACCCAATTACCTGTGAGCGCATTGCTGGTATGGCCCGTCTGGTTCGCGGCAATGCTCTGGCATCCATGGAAAATATTGCCCTCTGGCATGAGAGAGATATTTCCCATTCCTCCGTAGAACGTGTTATCCTGCCAGATTCTACTATTAATGTAGATTACTGCATAAAGAAGTTCACCAACATCATTGACAAGCTTCTGGTTTACCCGGATGCCATGATGGAGAATCTGAATAAGACCGGCGGTCTGATTTTCTCCCAGCGCATTCTCATTGCCCTGGTATCCAAGGGAGTGCTCCGTGAGGACGCTTACAAGTGGGTACAGCGCAATGCCATGAAGAGATGGCTGGAGAAGGAAGACTTTAAGACCAATATCAGCAAGGATGAGGACGTAGTGAAGTACCTGTCCCAGGATGAGATTGACGAGTGCTTCAAGGTAGATTACTTCCTCCGTCACGTTGACATGATTATGGCTCGCTTCGGACTGTAATAAATTGATTTTTGAATTTGTTAATAAAGGGGCCGCCTAAGCGGTCCCTATACTTTTTTATAAATGTATCGAAATATATCAGATACTGTTTTTGAGGGGAGAGACCTTTATGGCTTCAGTAGTAATCCTTGGAACCCAGTGGGGTGACGAAGGCAAGGGAAAGATTGTTGATTATTTGGCACAGCAGGCAGAGGTGGTTGTCCGCTCCCAGGGGGGCAGCAATGCAGGCCATACCGTGGCTGTTGATGGTGTTGAATACAAGCTTCGCCTTATGCCATCCGGAATTTTGTTCAAGGGAACCTTGAATGTGGTGGGCAACGGTGTTGCCTTTAATCCAAAGGTTATGCTTCAGGAAATGGACGGCATGATCGAAAAGGGCATTGATGTAAGCGGTATCCGTATCAGTAACCGCGCCCATGTGGTAATGCCATATCATTGTGAGATGGATGTTTGCCTGGAGGAAATGAAGGGAGCCAACAAGGTTGGCACCACCAAGAACGGTATCGGCCCATGCTATGTGGACCGCGACAACCGCATTGGTATCCGTGTATGCGACCTTATTGACAAGGAAGAATTTGCCAAGCGTTTAAAGGAAAATCTGGCCATCAAGAACAAGCTGATGGCTGGTGTTTTTGGCAGGGAGCCATTTGATTACGATGCTATTCTGAAGGAATACGAGGGCTACGCTGACCGCCTCCGCCCTTATGTATGTGATACCATTGCCCTTCTTCACGATGAAATCAAGGCTGGCAAGAAGATTCTCTTCGAGGGTGCCCAGGCCACCATGCTGGATATTGATTATGGTACATATCCTTATGTAACTTCTTCCCACCCTGTTTCCGGCGGTGTGTGCGTTGGTGCCGGCGTTGCACCAAGGGACATTGATAAGGTTGTGGGCGTAGTTAAGGCTTATTGTACCCGCGTTGGTGAAGGCCCATTCCCTACTGAGCAGCTTAATGAAATCGGCGACAAAATCCGCGATGCTGGCCATGAGTATGGCACAGTTACCGGCCGTCCACGCCGCACAGGCTGGCTGGATGCATGCGTAGTCCGCTATGCGGGAATGCTGTCGGGAATTGACTATATGGCCATTACCCGTCTGGATATTCTGGACATTATGCCAGAAATCAAGATGTGTGTGGGCTACAAGTACAAGGGTGAAATGCTCAACGAGATTCCTGCTTCCCTTAAGGTGCTGGCTGAGGTTGAGCCTGTTTACGAGACCTTCGAGGGCTGGCAGACTGATATCAGCGGTATCAGAAAATATGAGGACCTTCCAGAAAAGGCCCGCATTTATCTGGAGCGCATGTCCGAGGTAACGGGCATTAATCTGGGTATCGTGTCTGTAGGACCTAACCGCGACCAGACCATTATTATCGCTGATGATTTGTTCAAATAAAATATAACGAGCTTTAAGATGTCCCCCACCTCTTTAGGTGGGGGAAAACAAACTACAACAGCTTGCGAGCATATCTCCCAGCTCGTTGAAACGCTAATTGGAAGATTTTTCTTCTAAAGAAGAAAAATTTGAACAATGGCGTTATAAAAATGTAAAGACCGCTAGGAGAGGTTCACAATCGGAACGCTCGCGCTCACTAGTTTGTGAACCTCTTCTACCTTTTTATACGATATTTATAGGAATCGGGCTGATAAATGCAGTCCGATTCCTTTTATGTTATAATGAAAAGTGTGTTGTTTGTGTGTGCTTCGGGCACATTTATTTTAAGGAGAGTTTGTTATGCTTGAATTAAAGGATTTGACCTATCAGGTTGAAGAAAATAATGAGACGTTGACCATTATTGATCATCTTGACCTCACCATAGATGACGGCAAGTTTATTGTTATTACAGGCCCTAATGGCGGCGGCAAGTCTACCCTTGCCAAGCTGATTATGGGAGTGAAGGAGCTTACCTCAGGCCAGATGATTTTCGATGGGGAGGATATTACTGAGTGCTCCATTACTGACCGCGCCCGTAAAGGCATCAGCTTTGCCTTCCAGCAGCCGGTTCATTTCAAGGGAATCAAGGTATTGGATTTGCTTCGTCTGGCCACTGGAGAAAATATTTCTGTAGCCGCAGCCTGTGAGTACCTTTCCAAGGTGGGCCTCTGTGCCAAGGAGTATATTGACCGTGAGGTTAATTCCTCCCTTTCCGGCGGCGAGCTGAAGCGCATTGAAATTGCTACTGTTTTGGCCCGTGGCACCAAGTTCTCCATCTTTGATGAGCCTGAGGCTGGAATTGATATCTGGAGCTTCCAGAATCTTATCCAGGTCTTTGAAAATATCAGAAAGACCGTGAAGGGCACTGTGCTGATTATTTCCCATCAGGAGCGTATCCTTAATATTGCCGATGAAATCATTGTTATTGAGGACGGCAAGGTGAAGAAGCACGGTCCGAAGGATGAGATTCTCCCAGAGCTTTTGGGCACCGCTGATGCGGTTAACAGAGCCTGCAGCAAGATGAGTTAAGGAGGCATTTTAAATGTTGGATAATATTCAGAAGCAGCTGCTGAAGGAAGTGGTTGATCTTTATAAGATGCCGAAGGGGGCCTACAATATCCGTGCCAACGGTGAGAAGGCTGCCCGTAATACCACGGAAAATATTGATATCGTTACCAAGGAGGACAAGCCTGGTATTGATATTATCATAAAGGACGGCACCAAAAATGAGAGCGTTCATATTCCTGTTGTTCTCAGCGAAAGCGGTCTCAAGGAAACCGTTTACAACGATTTTTACATTGGCGAGGACTGCGATGTGGTTATTGTGGCAGGCTGCGGTATCAGCAACTGCGGCACCCATGATTCCGAGCACGACGGTGTTCATCGCTTCTTTGTGGGGAAGAATTCCAAAATCCGTTACGTGGAGAAGCATTACGGCGAAGGTGACGGCAGCGGTAAGCGCATTCTGAATCCTGTAACTGAGGTTTATCAGAAGGAAAACAGCTACGTGGATATGGAAATGGTGCAGATCAAGGGGGTTGACAGTACCCACCGCATTACAAAGGCGGAGCTGGGTGAGGGGGCAACCATGATTGTCCATGAGCGCCTTATGACCCACGGGGAGCAGAAGGCCACCAGCGTTTACGAGGTGGAGCTTAACGGTGAAGGCTCCAGCACCGATGTTATTTCCCGTTCCGTTGCCAAGGACAGCTCCGAGCAGATTTTCGAGGCAGCCATTATCGGCAACACCGTATGTAACGGCCATGCGGAATGCGATGCCATTATTATGGACAATGCCCACGTGGTGGCAGTGCCAAAGCTGGATGCCAGAAATGTGGATGCAGCCCTTATCCATGAGGCAGCCATCGGCAAAATCGCCGGTGAGCAGCTTATTAAGCTCATGTCCCTGGGCCTTACAGAAAAAGAGGCCGAGGAGCAGATTATCGGTGGATTCCTGAGATAAGAAGTTTTGCATTCTATACTATAAAAACTACATAAAACAATTTAAAAGCAGAGTCAATTTTGGCTCTGCTTTTTTGCTGTAATTAACTATTTCTGACCATCAGCCAAATTTATACGTCAGAAAAGAGGATAATAAATTCTGCTAACGAATAAAGAATATGTTCATAAAAACAACAAGCAGGTGATTGTTATAAATACGGAAAGCAACAAGCAAAAATATTTGTCTGAGAAGTTTATGGTGGTTTTTATCGCTTTTATGAATATGTTTATTCCCCTTTCCATTGATTTGTATCTTCCAGCCCTGCCGGAAATGGGTGGATATTTTAATGCTCCCCAGGCCCTGGTAAGTCTTACCGTTACATCTTTCTATATAACTTATGCCATTTCTATGATCATGTTTGGCCCTTTAAGCGATAAATATGGGCGACGGCCTGTTTTGATGTCAGGGGCATGTATATATACCCTTGCCTCAGTTCTCTGTGCCCTGTCCCCCAACATACATGTCTTAATCGGCGGACGTATTATGGAGGCAATTGGCGCAGGCGCCACTATAACCGTATCAACTGCACTGATAAAGGACATATTCAGTGGGGAACGGATGAAAAAAATCCTGGCTATTACTCAGGCATTGGGGGTAATTGCACCAATGGTGGCCCCTGTTATCGGTGGTGTATTGCTCATCTTCACCTCATGGCACGGGGCATTTATCCTGCTGTCAATTTTGGGCACAATTAATTTTCTGCTGGCATGTCTCTTTACGGAAACTCTTTTGCCACAGGAGCGTTATCATGGCACAATAGTTAAATCCATGTCCTTGCTTTGGGACGTGGCCCGCCGCAAGGTGTTTATTGTGCTGCTGTTGGTGTTTGCCTGCTTCTCAATCCCATTTATGGCCTATATTAATTTATCCGCCTTCATATATGTAGAAAACTTTGGCTTATCGGCCCAAACCTACAGCCATTACTACGCCCTTAATGCATCCTTTTCAATATTGGGGCCATTTTTATATCTGCAGCTAAGCAACCGTCTGTCCCGGGTTAAGCTCACCCATGTCTGCTTTGCCTTTGCTGTCATCAGCAGTGTGGCTTTGTTTACTGTGGGACAGAACGGTGCAATTATATTTTTGATGTGCTTTGTACCATTTACCTTGGCCAATTCCTTTACAAAATCCCATTGCATGAACTGGTTATTGGGTACTACCGACGACAACGCCGGAACAGCCTCGTCTGTCATTAAGTTTGTGCAAACCATGTTTGGCAGCATTGGCATGATGGCGGCCTCTCTGCCTTGGCCAAATTATGTTCACGGACTGACCATAATTATGCTGGCAGCAGTATCATTATCCTTCATACTGTGGCAATTTGCCCAAAGAATTGCCTGCAATGCCAAGAATGTGTGAATTATGATAAAATACTGCTCACTATGGATAATACCTATAAAACGGCGTTATAATGGTATCAAGCAGATGAATATTATCGACTTTTTTGTGGATGAATCGCTTTAGGAGGATGGGTATGAATTATATAAAATATTTTGCGAAGATATTTGTTTTTGCCCTTATTATTTCCGGGCTGCTGGGCTGTGGGACGGAGATGGCCCAATCCAGGGAGATACAGCACCGCCTTGCTCATTACAAGCCGGTCCTTAAATGGGAGAAGCTCATTTCCAGGGATGACATGGTAAGCATTATGGGGTCTGCCACTGTGAGTCAGGAGCAGATGGTGAGATATATCCTCTCCCGCAATCCCAATCCGAAGATAAACTGCTCTCTGGAGGAGCTGGTGGCTGCCTACTATCAGGAGGCCGGGGATGAGGGAATCCGTCCGGATGTGGCCCTTTGCCAGGCCCTGAAGGAAACGGGATTCTTTAACTACGGAAACGACGTAAAGCCTGCACAGAATAATTTCTGCGGTCTCGGAGCCACGGGGAACAAGGAACCAGGCTACAGCTTCTATACCCCAAGGCGTGGTGTCAGGGCCCATATCCAGCACCTGATAGCCTATGCCACCACCAGAATGCCAAGGAAGGATATGGTGGATCCAAGATTCAGCATTTTGGTGGAAAAATATCCTCAATATCACGGCAGCGCCCAGTATTGGCCGGACTTAAACGGCCGTTGGGCAGTTCCCGGTACCACATACGGTCAGGAAATATTGAAGCTGTGGCGTGAGGCCCAGTCCTTTCGGGGGGAGACCACGGATTTAAGTAAAGCAATTATGGCCGCCAAGGCTGAGCCAACCAGTATTGGGGCCTGGGAAAGGGTTTATTGGCTGGCACTTTCCAATGGCAATTATCCCGAGGCTGTCAACAGCATGGACGCTGTGCTGAATCTGGACGGGAAAAATGGTGATGCCTACGTGAAGCGGGGCAATGTGTATAGGGAATGGGGCTACAATGAAAAGGCCCTGGCAGATTACAATTCTGCCCTTGCCCTTGACAAGCACAATTATGATGCCCTCGCAGGCAGGGCCTATCTTTATGCAGTAAACCAAAAGACAAAGAAGGCTCTGGCAGACTACAATACCATGCTGAATATGTATCCGGGGGACACAGTAGCCCTTTATAATCACGGCTGCCTTATGGCTGATGAACGTCACTACGACGAGGCACTGGATGATCTGGAAATGGTGCTGACCCTGGATCCGGACAACGAATATGCCAAGCTGGCCTACGATGATTTAATGGAATATGCAAAAAAATAAAAAAGCGAGGGCTTTGCCCTCGCTTTTTTTAATTATTTTCTGCCAGCAATTTTCCTATTACGAAAAAGCTGCCGTTGGCCTTACAGAACAGCTTCCCCTCCTCATTTTTCAGCTCGCACTCGCACATCATGGTACGGGAGCCGTTATGTACCACATGGCCGGAGGCAATGAGCTTTTCTCCCAGAGGCACACCCTTTATAAAATTCATGTTGAAGGACAGGGTTACCACCTTTTTATTGTGGGAAAGGCAGGCGGCACCCATGGCAGTATCCGCCAGACTCATGAGGGCTCCCCCGTGGGACATTTCGTAGAAATTGGTGTGCTTCCTGTCAATTTTCATTTCCAGGACAACTGAGCCCTCCTCCACATTGTCCACCCAAATATTCAATAATTCCACGTAAGGATTATCCTTGTAGAAAAGCCGCAGATGCTTGGTGAGTCTGTTTACTAAACTGTCTGTCATTTTAATACCTCGCTAATTTTTTCCTATTTCATATATGCTATAATATTACAGTATATATAGATTATACCATTACAATATACGTTAATTATACGCCAATTGGCTGGAAAAGGAAAAATTACATGAAATATAAGTATTATTTTTTTGATTTTGATTATACCCTGGTAAATTCCGAAAAGGGCATTGTGGAATGCTTTTTGCGGACTTTGGAGGAGTTTAATATACCTGCAAAGCCCTGGGATGAAATAAAGCTTACCATAGGCATGCCAATGATGGAGGCCATTGCCCAGGTTACGGGGCTCACTGATGAGGGGGAAAAGTATCAATTCCTTTTGGCCTACAAAAAATACGCCGCAGAGCTGATGACGGCCAATACCCATTTTTTCCCGGATACCATTGCCACCCTTGAAAAGCTGAAGGCAGAAGGGTGCCATGTGGCTATTATTTCCACTAAAACACGCCATCGCATTGAAGAAAAATTCCAGCAGGACGGTCTCACCTATCTTATTGATTTCATCATTGGCAATGAGGATACCACCGCCAGCAAGCCTGATCCCCAGGGCATCAATATGGCCCTTCAGCGCACCGGCGCTGAGAGAAAGGATGTGCTTTATGTGGGGGACAGTCTCTATGATGCAGGGGCGGCGAAAAATGCCCGGGTGGATTTTGCGGCAGTGCTGACGGGAAATACCTCCAAGGAGGAATTTTCCCCTTATCCCACTGTGCAGATAATAAATAATTTAAGTGAACTCCAATGATATTCTATTTTTCCGTAATATGGGAGACAAAAATATGGCTTCAAAAATAAACAGACGGTCATTTTTAAAGGTCTTTGTCACCGGCATATTTTCCGCTATAATGGGGAAATTCAATAAATCCTCTGCTGCGGCGGCTGGCAGTGATATTTATATGCCCCGTCAGCTCATAACCAAGGACAGCACCACCTCCCGCACCATTATGTGGCATTCCCGCAATCCCCATGCTTCACTGCGGGTTGATGTAAGGGACAGCGGGGGAAATGTTTCATCATATATGGGAAGCGGCGGACTGTTTCAGGATGATGGTGAAAGCTTCTATATAAATAAGGTGTTGATAAACCGACTGCAGCCCGGGATTCGCTATACATACCAGATAATCCAGGATGGAGCCACTACCCCCTGGTATCAGCTGGAAACCAGTGACAATGAAAAAATGGAGGCCCTTATATTCCCGGATTCCCAGTGCTCTGATGGCTACGTCACATGGGGGCGGGTGGCATCAGGGGCCTTTAATGCCCATCCTAATATTAATATGTTCATTAACATGGGGGATCTGGTGGATAACGGTGAGGCGGCCTATCAGTGGCGTCAGTGGTTCAATGCCATAGCTGCCTATATGCCCTCAAAGATTTTTGTGCCCCTCATGGGCAATCACGAAACCTATAATCTCAGCTGGAAGTGCCGCATTCCCCATGCTTTTCTGAATTTCTTTGCTGTTCCGGACAATGAGAGCACAGTCTTTCAAAGGTATTATTATTCCTTTGATTATGGCCCGGTGCATTTTATTATGCTTAATACCCAGTTTGAGGAAATTGATCCACTTAAGCCCGGTCTCATGGAGGAGCAGCTTCAGTGGCTTCATGGGGATGTGGAGGCTTCGGATAAGCCATGGAAGATTGTGCTCATGCACAAGGATATTATTAATTATGACAATCTTGGCAGCAGTGACCCCATGGGGGAAATAGATGAAGTGGGAAAGCGTTTTATGCCTCATTTTGATGAGCTGGGAATTCATCTGGTATTTACAGCCCATCAGCACACCTACAGACGCCACGGCCATATATATAATTTTGAGCCATCGGATAAAGGGCCTGTTTATGTGGATACAGGGGTGGCGGGAAATTGCCGCTACAGCGTGCCCCGTACACAGCGGTTTGACAAAATTATGCTGCCCCAGCCGGAAACGGACAATTATCTGACCATTAGGGCCACCAGTACGGACATTTCAGTACAATGTTATCTCCCTGATGGACAAGTGGGGGATTCTTTTGTATTGACTAATAGTAAACAAGTGTAACTGATTTTGGTAAAAAGACCTATTTATTTTTAAAAAATCTTGTATTTCTCTCTTGACAGAGGTATTTTAGAGCCGTATAATGTATACACAAGGTCAGGAGAGGTGGCCTCGTCGTTTTACGTGAGGATATTACGGCGGACGTCACAGACCTAAGCAAAGGCGGATAGAAATTCCGCCTTTTTCTTGTGCAAAAAATACTTGTCAGACAATTATAAATAATAACACCAAAAGTCAATACAAAACAATACTGTGGCACTGTACAGTTATTTGTAAAGCCACCGATTCTTATTAGGGGATATTAGCTCCTCCTAATAAATATAATGGCTGGCTTAAAATATTCCTTATATCATTCGTATTTTAGAAAAAAAATAGACCTAGACTTTACAAAAATAAGGTTTCGTACTATACTCTTAGATATACATTTTGTATAGTTTGGGCAATGAAGCCCGTAGCCCCGGTGATTGCCGGAGTTGCGGTATTTTTTTGCATCTTTTTTCCATGTGAATTATTTAGGAGGAGGATGGATTATGGATTATGGACTTATAATAAAACAGATCAATGACTTTGTGTGGGGCCCGGTCATGCTGGCATTGCTGGTGGGCACCGGCGTTTTTCTCACAGTGCGGCTCAAATTTAAGCCTTGGCTTAATCTGCCTTACGCCATTAAGATGATTTTGGCCAAGAAGGATTCCTCGGAGGGTGATGTTACCCCCTTCCAGTCCCTGATGATTGCCCTTTCTGCAACGGTGGGAACTGGTAATATTGTTGGTGTGGCCACCGCCATGGTATTGGGTGGACCGGGTGCTTTGGTATGGATGTGGATTTCCGCCGCCTTTGGTCTTTCCACCAAATATGCCGAATCAGTTTTGGCCGTTAAGTATCGTGAAAACAATAACCGTGGTGAAATGGCCGGCGGACCTATGTATGCCATGAAAAATGGTATCGGCGGCTTCGTGGGCAAGACCATGGCAACCCTCTTTGCGGCCTTTGCCGTTTGTGCTTCCTTTGGTATCGGCAACATGACCCAGGCCAATTCCATTGCCGCTGCCTTTAATTCCAGCTTCCATGTGGATCCCGCCTTCGTAGGGGCTATTCTGGTTATTCTCACCATGGTGGTGCTCTTTAAGGGCGTTCGCTCCATTGGTGCTGTATCCAGTATTGTAGTGCCAGTTATGGCTGCTTTTTACATGGTTGTAACTGTGGTGGTTATTATTGCCAACGGGGCAAATCTCCCGGCTGGTATTGCTGAAATCTTCACCATGGCCTTTGCCCCTGAGGCTATGGCCGGCGGTGTGGGTGGCTCCATTGTGGCTACTATGATGTCAGCCATGCGCTGGGGTGTGGCCCGTGGCGTATTCTCCAACGAGGCTGGCCTTGGTTCTGCCCCTATTGCTGCGGCAGCAGCCCGTACTGACCATCCGTCCCGTCAGGGCTATGTTAATATGACCGGTACCTTCTTTGATACCATGATTATCTGCGTCCTTACAGGTCTGGTAATCGCTTCCTCCGGAGCATTGGGCACCATTGATCCTGAAACCGGCAAGGCTGTGTCAGGCGCTCATCTTACTATTTTGGCATTTTCTACTGTTTTCGGCGATCATGCCAGAGTGATTATTTCCTGTTCACTGGCCCTCTTTGCCTTCTCCACCATTCTTGGCTGGGAGTATTACGGGGAAAAGGCACTGGAATATCTGTGGGATAATCACGACCTTACTGTAATGTACAGAACAGTATATGCCTTTGTAACCTATATCGGTGCCACCCAGGCCCTGGATATGGTATGGGATTTCTCCGATACCGCCAACGGCCTTATGGCCATTCCAAACCTTATCTGTCTCCTGTGGCTCAGCAAGGATGTGGCCCGGGAATGCTTCGATTATGAGGAGCGGGTAGCAGTTCGGGAGAAGAAGGGCGAGAAGGTAAATCTAAATCTTGAATCCACGGACTACGCAAAGAAGAGTCTGATTTAAAATAGCATAAAAATAAAAAGCTAGGGTAAATGCGGTGCATATATGTGCCACATGCCCTAGCTTTTTTACTATGAAATCTTAGTTCATCAAATCTGAAAGATGCAGATGAACTTTAGATTTCGTGTAAGGGCTGATGAAAGCCTGTATGCTTTCATCTTGCTTATGTAGTGGTTTTAAGAAAAATGGCAGTTAAGACAGTATATTTTGATAATAATTTAAAATATACCGCCTTAACTCTTGAAATAACGATATATACAAATGTCATGGGATAGCGGGTGTCCTTATACCATGCGAAACGTTTATAACGCCATTGTTCAAATTTTTCTTCTTTAGAAGAAAAATCTTCCAATTAGCGTTTCAACGAGCTGGGAGATATGCTCGCCAGCTGTTGTAGTTTGTTTTCCCCCACCTAAAGAGGTGGAGGACATCTTAAAGCTCGTTATATTGCATTTTAATTTACCATGTTTTGGGTCTGTTATGAGATAGCATTTTGGAAGAATATCGAGTGATATTGAAATATATTTATAAAAAATACTAAAAAAATAATATAATAATATATTCATACCTAGATAAATAAAGTGTAGTGTGATATTATGTTTTTAAGAAATTTAAATTTAGCACTTGAGATAGGAAGGAAAAGACATGAATGAAAAAGTATCACAACATATGCCTAATGTGCCAATAAACTCAAGGGGGATACGTGACCTGGTATACACTATCCGTGGACAGCAAGTTATGTTGGATGCTGATTTGGCGGATCTTTACCAAGTTGAGACAAGAATTCTGAATCGAAATGTAGCACGCAATATCAGCCGTTTCCCGGAGGATTTCCGTTTTCAATTAACCAAGGAGGAGTTGGAAAACTTGAAATCCCAAATTGGGATTTCAAGGGTCAATGAGCATGGTGGCAGAAGAACATTGCCTTATGCGTACACCGAACAAGGTATTTCAATGTTGGCCAGCGTTCTTAAAAGTGATACAGCTATTCGTGTCAGTATTGCGATAATGAGGACTTTCGTGGAAATGCGACGCTTTATTGCAAGCAATGCTGTGCTATTCGAACGCATAGAAAGAGCAGAATTACGGCAACTGACATATCAGAAGGATACTGACGAAAAGTTTGAGCAAGTATTTGATTTTATCCACAATCATACGGAGTCTAGCCAAAAGATGTTTTTCAATGGGCAAATATACGATGCTTTCAGCCTGTTAGTAAACTTAATTCAGAAAGCTACAAAAGACATTATACTCATAGATGGTTATGTAGATATAAGCACGCTAAATTTATTGGCAAAGAAAAAGGATAAGGTCTATGTGGAAATATATACTTTATCAAATACGAAATTGACGGCTACCGATATTGCCACCTTTAACAGTCAATATCCTTCAATTATAGTCAAGCATACAAACACTTTTCATGACAGATTCCTTATTCTCGACCACCAAGAGGCGTATCATATAGGTGCTTCTGTTAAGGATGCTGGAAAGAAGTGCTTTGCCATTACGCTATTGCAGGATATAGCTTTAGTGCGGGAGCTTTTGGCACATTTATGAAACAAGAGACTGTGCAGACATCAGCGGCACCAGCCTCCGTTGGGAGATTGGGGCCACCTTCCAGCCGGACGACAAGACTCCTATGACCCTTGATCTTAACCTTACTGGTTTTGCAGGGCAGAAGCGTGGTCTCGCCGGCGGTGTATCCGCTCTGTGGCATTTCTAAATAATCTAATTGCTTAAAAATTTAAAAAGCTAGGGTACTGCTGAATTATGGCAGTATCCTAGCTTTTATTTATGGTTAGAATAAAAGGTG
This sequence comes from Anaerovibrio sp. RM50, assembly GCF_000622005.1. GTDB lineage: Bacteria > Bacillota > Negativicutes > Selenomonadales > Selenomonadaceae > Anaerovibrio. The sequence goes on from NZ_JHWV01000005.1 coordinate 93,604, forward strand.
AGGCAACGCCTCACCCTTTTAATTATCTTAAATAGCTTCCAAAGCCTGTTTTAAATCTGCAATAAGGTCCTTCTTGTCCTCAAGACCGCAGGACATGCGCACCAGCCCTGCTGGGATGCCGGCCTCTATAAGCTGCTCCTCTGTAAGCTGTCTGTGGGTGGAGGTGGCAGGGTTCAGACAGCAGGTGCGGGCATCAGCCACATGGGTTTCAATGGCTGCCAGCTTCAAATGCTTCATAAAGGCCTCTGCTGCCTTGCGTCCACCCTTTAACTCAAAGGATACTACGCCGCAGCCACCCTGTGGCAGATACTTCTGGGCAAGGGCGTTATACTTGTTGCTCTTAAGGCCCGGATAATTAACGGAAACAACCTGTGGCTGACTTTCCAAAAATTCAGCTACGGCCTGGCCATTTTCCACGTGACGTCCCATGCGTACGTGGAGGGATTCCAGCCCAAGATTCAGCATAAAAGCACTCTGTGGTGACTGTACACAGCCCAGATCACGCATAAGCTGTACAGTGGCCTTGGTAATAAAGGCTCCCTCATTGCCAAATTTTTCTGCGTAAACAAGACCGTGGTAGGACTCATCTGGGGCAGTTAAGCCCGGGAACTTGTCCTTATGGCCCATCCAGTCAAATTTTCCACCATCGATAATGGCACCGCCAACAGCTGCACCGTGACCGTCCATGTACTTGGTGGTGGAATGGGTAACAATATCCGCACCCCACTCTATAGGGCGGCAGTTTACAGGGGTAGGGAAGGTGTTGTCAACCACCAGAGGCACCCCGTGTTTATGGGCCACTCTGGCAAATTTTTCTATATCCAGAACTGTAAGGGCCGGATTGGCAATGGTTTCACCGAACATGGCCCTGGTATTTTCCTTAAAGGCGGCGGACAGCTCCTCCTCGGAGGCATCCGGGGAAACAAAGGTGGATTCAATGCCCATCTTTGCCATGGTTACAGCAATAAGGTTAAAGGTGCCCCCGTAAATAGAAGATGATGCCACAATATGGTCTCCTGCCTCGCAGATGTTAAAGAGGGCGAAGAAATTGGCGGCCTGGCCGGAGGAAGTAAGCATGGCAGCACTGCCCCCCTCCAGATTGCAAATCTTGGCTGCAACGGTGTCGCAGGTAGGATTCTGCAGACGGGAGTAGAAGTAGCCTGTGGCCTCCAAATCAAAGAGCTTGCCCATATCCTCGCTGGTATCATATTTAAAGGTGGTGGACTGAATTATTGGTATCTGGCGCGGCTCCCCGTTGCCAGGAGTGTAGCCGGCCTGCACGCATCTGGTGTTAATGGAATAATCCTGATTCATATACAAATCCCCTTTTTATTAATATGAAAAAATTACAACGCAACGAGATAATTATAACGCAAATGTTCAAATTTTTCTTGGCTTTTGCCAAGAAAAATATTCCGAACAGCGTTTCAACGGAATGGAAGATATTTCTCTGGTTTTTATTTGGCAATATCTTTCATGACGTTATAACGCAATTGTTCAAATTTTTCTTTACTATTTATAAATAAAAATGCAAAAAAGAGCACTGGCCGAAGCCAATGCTCTTTTAAGTTTGATTGGATTACTGAACGTTCAGTGTAAGAGGAACGAACATGTTGGAAAGCTGTGCTCTCTGAATAACTTCCTCAGTAATAGGGTCGCCCTCGTTTACGATAACAACACCGGTTGGGGAAGTGAGGGTACGGCGTGCAGTCTTGCCAAGAATAAACTTGCGCTGTCTGTCAATGGTAGTATTGTTTGCAGCCTGGTGCATGGAATCATGGGCTGGAGCTGGCTCTGGTGCCGGCTCTGGCTCAGCTTCAGGCTCTGGCTCTTCTACTGCTTCATCAGCTTCAGCCTCAGGCTCTTCCTCTGGCTGAGCTTCCTCTGCAGGAGCTTCTTCCTCTGGTTCAGGAGCTTCTTCCTCAACAGTTTCTTCAACTGCTGGTTCCTCCACTACAGGAGCTTCCTCAACAGGAGCCTCTGCAGCAACTTCAGCTGCCTCTTCAACTGCCGGTTCCTCTATTACAGGGGCTTCCTCAGCAGCCGGAGCAGGAGCTGTACTTAATTCATCAGTTTTTTTTTCCGAATCGATGATGGTTACCTGCTTACCGAAGATGGAAATCTGATCAGAAGTGATTTCAGACAGGCTGCCATCAGCTGCTTCGATTTCTACCTTTTCGATTTTGCCACCATCGCCTACATAAATCTCAACCACATTACCCTGGATAGTACCGGTCTTGGTAATGGCCTTGGTGCCGATAACCTTTACGTTCTCGTCCATCATGGTCTCATAATCACCGGCATTCTCAAGGGTGAGAATGGTCTCGCTGTTAACAACAGTTACAGCATCGGAACCGATAGCTACAACGGAAGAATATGGAAGAAGCTTTACGCCTCTGTACCAATCCTCGTCCTCAATAATAATGGCTGCAATGGCACCATTCTTTGCATCTACCAGCAGGCCCTTGCTCATGCCCAGCTCACGGCCCTCAGTAATACTGATGACTGGCAAACCAATAATTTCAATACTCTTTTTCATTGGAAAAATCCTCCCTAATTATTTATCAAATAGAGCGAGTCTTTCTCTCATTGTAGATAGACTCGATTTTTGACATATAGTCCTTTGGAATATCGAAGAATGGGGTATCAGGCTGATTTTCTTCCTTCAGCACCTCTCTGGTGACCTCCAGATAAATCATACTGTCCTCAAACTCCGCCAGCATGTCGGGACTCTCCGCAACAGCCGGTATTTCAAGTGCATCATAGAAGCACTGAATAGCATCGTCATAGCGACCGTGATCCTTGTGGATATTGACAATTTCCAGTACAAGGAATGGTGCATAACCATCTTCACGGTACTGGTCCAGAGCATAATTGTACGCCTTCAGGGCACTGGTCCAATCAGAGCTGCCCTTTAATTCAAAGGCATAATCCAGAATGTCATCCAGACTGCTGGTACCAGCCAGCTTCTCATCAATATCAGCTGGGGTCTCCGGAATTTCTTCCTCAACCTCTGGCTCTGGCTCAGTCTCAACTTCTGGTTCTGGCTCTGGAATTTCTTCCTCAGCCACTGGTTCAGTCTCGATTTCAGCCTCTGTTTCTGGAATATCTTCCTCAGCCACTGGCTCAGTCTCAACTTCTGGCTTCGGTTCTGGAATTTCTTCCTCGGCCACTGGCTCAGTCTCAGCTTCTGGCTCCGGTTCTGGAATTTCTTCCTCAGCCACTGGCTCAGCCTCAACTTCTGGCTCCGGTTCTGGAATTTCTTCCTCAGCCACTGGTTCAGCCTCAACTTCTGGCTCTGGCTCTGGAATTTCTTCCTCGGCCACTGGCTCAGCCTCAATTTCAGGCTCTGGCTCTGGAATTTCTTCCTCAACCTCTGGTTCAGCCTCAATTTCAGGCTCTGGCTCTAGAATTTCTTCCTCAACCTCTGGTTCAGCCTCAATTTCAGGCTCTGGCTCTGGAATTTCTTCCTCAGCCACTGGCTCAGTCTCAACCTCAGGCTCTGGAATTTCTTCTTCAGCCACTGGCTCAGTCTCAACCTCAGGCTCTGGAATTTCTTCTTCAGCCTCAGCCTCTGGTTCTGGCTCAAGCTCAAGAATAAACTCAGTAATTGGTTCGGAATCTGCATTTGGCTCAGATACCGTAGCTTCCACCACTTCATCGGAGAGAATGGCCGCCTTTACAGCAGTAACCAGTTCCTCCTGGGCTGCAGCATCCTCCTCGCCCTTATTTCTGGAGAAGGCCAGCTTCGGCATTTCCGGCATCTTTGGCATTTTTGGAAGCTTTGAAGCAATCGCCTGCTTTGCAGAAGACAGATTAATCTGATCCTTTGGGAAGCCCTTCTTCTTGATAATAAAATGGTTTACGCTGGTGATAATAATCGCCGCAGATAGAACCATTACACCCAAGACAATAAGACGGTATTCCGTAAGAAATGGTGCCACAGGAATGGACAGGAAATTTATCAGCAGTGCACAAACACCGCAGCCCACCAGAGCAGGCAGACTCAAGGCCAAGTCCAGGGCACGGGCTATCTTATATATTGCCAAAATGGCAACAGTCATGATGATAGCCGTTATAATAAAGAACATCAAATAGAATCACCACGATAGAATTATTAACATAATTTGCAGATATAACGAGCTTTAAGATGTCCTCCACCTCTTTAGGTGGGGGAAAACAAACTACAACAGCTGGCGAGCATATCTCCCAGCTCGTTGCGACGCGAAGCTAGTCCTGAAAGGGAAACGCTAATTGGAAGATTTTTCTTCTAAAGAAGAAAAATTTGAACAATGGCGTTATAACATGCAATATTATTTTACACATTAAAAATATATTCGACAAACCACAGGAAAATCCTTTAAAATAAGCAGAGGAACAATCATAAATTGCATTTCCTTGCAGGGGTTTTTCCAGTTATGTCGAATATACAGTTTTATGTTACAGGTATAATTCTATCATAACAATTTAAATAATCAAAGTGGGAAAGAGGTATTTTTATGCAGGAATTAAATTTGAAGGTATTAAACAAGCCAGGATTACATGCACGTCCAGCCAAGGAGCTTGTCAAATTCAACAAGGGGATTGAATCTGACGTGGTAATTAAATTCAATGGTAAAAGTGCCAACATCAAGAGCATGATGGCTGTTATGGGCCTGGGTGCCAAGCAGGACGCTGAGGTTACCGTTACCATTGAGGGACCGGATGAGGCTGATGTGGCAAAGGCTGTTACTGAAATGTTTGCCAACGGTTTTGGTTTTCCTGATGAACTTTAATAAATAACGAATCGTCGAGGGGGGAGGATTTGTTTATGTCGGAGAAAATCCAGGGTAATATTGCCATTCCGGGAATTGCAGTGGGAAAAATCATGAAGGTGGGGCAGTCCCTTGATGGTTACATGGCCGCCTACACTCCCGGCAGTGCTGAGGAGGAGCTCTCCAAGCTGGAGGAGGCCATTGATACCATATCTGCAGCCATTGATGAAAGCGTTGAGGCCATGCGGGAAGCAGGGCAGGATGAGCAGGCCGAGATTATGGAGGCCCATTCCTTTTTGCTTATGGACCCAATGCTTACTGACGGTATGAATGACAAAACCCGTGAAATGGCCCATGCACCAAAAGGGGTTTTGGAGGCTGCCCAGGAATGTGCAGAAATGCTGGCGGGTATGGATGACGAATACATGCGGGAGCGTTCTGCTGACGTGAAGGACATTGGCCGTCGTATTGCCCGTTATCTCCTGGGGGTCAAGGAGCCGGAAATCGGTGAGGAGCCGGTGGTGCTCTGCGGCTTTGAGGTGGAGCCATCTGCCATTGCCAATATTCCCGACGATAAAATTGCCGGTGTTATTATGGGACAGGGCAGTACCACCTGTCACGCCGTTATAATTGCCAAATCCCGTGCCATTACCACAGTAGTGGGACTGGAAAACCGGGTGGAGGATATTCCGGAAGGTGCAAAGGTGCTTCTGGACGGCAATGAAGGTATTGTGCTGGTAAATCCATCTGAGGAGGAGCTGGCTTCATACGATAAAAAAATCAAGGCCCAGCAGGAGGAGCAGAAGCGGCTTGAGGCCCTGCGTGATCTTCCTGCTGAAACCACTGACGGCGTAAGAGTTCAGCTGGCTGCCAATATCGGCCTGCCGGAGGACGCAGAGGCTGCGGCCAAATATGGCAATAAGGGCGTAGGACTCTTCAGAAGTGAGTTCCTCTTTATGGGACGTGAGAATATTCCAGATGAGGATCTGCAGTTTGAGGCCTACAAGCGGGCTATTGTGGCCTGTCATGGGGAGACCTGCGTTATCCGTACCATGGATATTGGCGGCGACAAGCCTCTGGCATATTTGGAAATTCCCCATGAGGACAATCCATTCCTGGGCTATCGGGCCATCCGCATAAGTCTGGAGCGTCCTGACCTTTTCATGCCACAGCTGAAGGGCATTCTGAGAGCCGGCGTATACGGCAAGGCCGCCATTATGGCACCTATGGTTATCAGTGTGGACGAGGTTAAGGGCATCCGTGCTGCCATGGAAAAGGCCATGGCGGAGCTGGAGGCAGAGGGTAAGGAATTCTCCCGTGATGTGGAGCTGGGCATTATGGTGGAAACCCCGGCGGCAGCAGTAATGACCCCAGTTTTGGCAAAATACGTTGATTTCTTCAGTATTGGCACCAATGATCTGGTTCAGTACACTCTGGCGGTGGACCGTGTAAACCCACAGATAAGCAAGCTCTACGACCATTTCAATCCTGCCGTGCTGCAGCTGATTTACCGCACCATTAAATCAGGTGTGGAAAATGGCAAGTGGGTTGGCATGTGCGGTGAAATGGCCAGCGATCCTTATGCGGCTGTGATTCTCATGGCCATGGGCATTACTGAGCTCAGCATGAGCGCTCCGTCCATTCCAAGGGTAAAGGAGAAGATCCGCTCCATATCCATGGATGAGGCCAAGGCCCATCTGGAAAAGGTTATGGCCATGGAAACAGGTGCCGAAATCCGGGAGTATCTCCATAGTAAAATATAGTCAGATGACCTCATCCGTCAGCCGTTGGCTGCCACCGACGGAGCTTTGCTCCTAGTACCTTCAGGTGCTTCTCCATAGGAGAAGGCTTTATGTGGTAGCTATTGCTAGTGTAAATCTTGCCTTCCCCTTTGGGGAAGGGGGACCGCTTGCGGTGGATGAGGTTTTTTCTTGAATGAGGCATAACTAAGATAATATGAAAATATTTAAAAATGACTGGGAGCAGTATCTCCTTCCCGAAATGGAGAAGCCATACTACAAGGAACTTCGCCAATTTCTGATAAATGAATACCGCACACGGCAGATTTTTCCGGATATGTATTCCATATTCAATGCCCTGCACTATACAAGCTTGGCTGACACAAAGGTGGTAATCTTTGGCCAGGACCCATACCACGAACCTGGTCAGGCCCACGGTCTGAGCTTTTCCGTGCTTCCAAATGTGCCCCCACCTCCTTCATTGCAGAATATCTTTAAGGAGCTGGAGACAGATCTTGGCTGCACTGTGCCGGACAACGGCTGCCTTGAGCCCTGGGCCCGCCAGGGGGTACTTTTGCTGAACACGGTGCTGACAGTCCAGGCCCATAATGCCAATTCCCATCAGGGAAAGGGCTGGGAAACCTTTACTGATAAAATTATCTCAATACTTAATGAGCGGGAAAAGCCCATGGTATTTATTTTGTGGGGAGCCCCGGCCCGGCGGAAGAAGGCCATGATTACAAATAAGAATCATCTTATTATTGAGTCGCCCCATCCAAGTCCCCTTTCCGCCTATCGGGGCTTTTTTGGCAGCAGGCCATTTTCACGGGCCAACGAATTTTTAAAATCCACTGGCCAGGAGCCCATAAATTGGCAATTGCCAAATATTAAATAAAATAAATGTTGACAAGGAGATTTATTTTAGATATAATTCTCGTTGTCTGAAAGACCAATAGGGGTATCGCCAAGTTGGTAAGGCACTGGATTCTGAATCCAGCATTCGTAGGTTCGAGTCCTGCTACCCCTGCCATTGAAATTTAGAGACTGCATGGCGGTCTCTTTTTTTATGCCTTCCCCTCTGGGGAAGGGGGACCGTCCCAGCCTTTTTAGACTGTGGATGAGGTCATTAAAAAAAACCTTGCATCGGGTCCTTCAGAGTGGTATAATTTTCGAGTCACAAGGACAAAGATAGTTTCAAATTTTCGTTTGATAACTTTCTCTGCTCCTTATAAAGTAAGGAGCCAAAGACCAAAGAGGGAGGTGATTTCGTGAGAAAGTACGAAGTCATATTCATTGTTAAACCAATGGAAGAAGAGGCAACTAACGCTGTAGTTGAGAAGTTCACCAAGCTGGTTGCAAAGAATGGCGGTACTGTTGATTCCGAGGATCGTTGGGGCAAGAAGCGTCTTGCTTATGAGATCAAGGATTGTACCGAGGGCTACTATGTTCTGCTTAACGTAACTGCAGAGCCTGCTTGCGTAGCTGAGGTTGACCGTGTTATGAAGATTAATGACGATCTTCTCAAGCACATGGTTGTACGTGTAGAAGAGTAATAGTTTCGGGAGGTAAACCATGAACAAGGTTATACTGGCAGGCAGATTGGCCCGTGACCCAGAAATGCGTTATACCACTTCTGGTAAGGCAGTTGCATCATTTTCTTTGGCAGTAAATCGCCGTTTTGGCCGCAATGCCGGAGATCAGCAGCAGACTGCGGATTTTATTCCGATTATCGCTTGGGAAAAATTAGCTGAAATTTGTGGTAATAACCTCGTAAAAGGAAGTCAGATATTGGTAGAAGGCCGCATGCAGGTGAGATCCTACGATGCCCAGGACGGTTCCAAGAGATACGTCACTGAGGTAGTAGCAAACGAGATTGAGTTTATGGGATCCAAGCAGCAGCGGGACGCTAACGGTGGCGGCTTTGCCCCATCTCCTGCAGCAGCACCGGCTGAGGCAGCCCCTATGGGCGGCTTTGGTGGCAGCCCGGTATCAGATGACGATATTCCATTTTGATAGGAGGGAATATACTTGATTAAGCGTGATAGAAGCAGAAGACCTCGCAAGAAGGTTTGCAGTTTCTGCGTAGATAAAGTAGAAGTAATCGACTATAAGGACGTTGCTAAGCTCCGTCGTTATATCACCGAGCGTGGTAAGATTTTACCTCGTCGTATTTCTGGCAACTGCGCAAAGCATCAGCGTCAGGTTACCGTAGCTATTAAGCGCGCACGTAACATCGCTTTGTTGCCATTTACTGCTGAGTAATTAGCATAGTAAAATAATTAGGAGGTGTCACTTCGGTGATGCCTCTTTTTATTGCTGGGAAATCTTAGTAAGTCGAATTTGATAGATGAAGAGGTTTTTATGGCAACCACAGAAAGATTAATTAAGGACATAACACGGGAACGGCGTTTTCATTTCCGTTTATTTATAGAAGGAATCATCGTAGGTATTTTTGCAGGCTGTGTCATCGCCCTGTTCAGATACCTTTTGGGGGCTTCGGAAATATTGCGGCCTCTGATTTATAATATGGTGGCTGACAGCTTTCAGGCCGGTGATTATTCATTGCCACTTCTGTATGTCACTACCTTTGTAATAATTGCCTGGCTTCTTATGAAGATAGTCCACAATGAACCAATGTGTACGGGCAGTGGCATTCCCCAGATAAAAGGAATCCTCATGGGCCGCATGAATATGCGGTGGTTGTCGGTGCTGGTATCCAAGCTCATTGGTGGTGTGCTGGCCATTGGGGCAGGACTTTCCCTGGGCCGAGAGGGGCCCAGTGTTCAGCTGGGAGCCTGTGTGGGACAGGGCATAAGCCGCAGACTCATAAGAACCCGTTATGAGGAGCGTATCCTTATGACTGCGGGCTCAGGGGCGGGACTGGCGGCGGCCTTTAATGCACCTCTGGCCGGGGTGATTTTCGGTCTGGAGGAGCTGAACAAGAGCTTTTCCCCGGTGCTTTTAATGGCCTCAATTACGGCGGCAGTTACGGCCACCACCGTTACCCAGGTTATATTTGGGGCAGGGCCCGTATTTCACATCGGTGATCTGGCAGTATTCCCCTTAAATATGTTTGGTATCCTAATTTTATTAGGTGTTTTTATTGGCCTCTTGGGGCGTATTTTTAATCCATCATTGCTCTTTTCCATGAATACCTATGACAATCTGGGATTAAGGGGCATAATGCATCCCCTGCTGCCCCTTTTGATGGCAGCGGTCCTTGGTTTTGTGCTGCCGGATATTTTGGGGGGCGGCAACAGACTGGTGGACGACCTTTCCCATAACTGGTATCCCCTTTATTTTCTTATAATATTGTTTATAGGTAAATTCCTTTTTACCATGGTGTGCTTTGGCTCCGGAGTGCCCGGGGGTATATTCCTGCCCATGCTGGTGCTGGGGGCTGCGGGAGGCGCAGTATTTGGCAGTTTTCTGGCAGGTTTGGGAATTTTGCCGGAAATATATGTGGGGGATATTATTATTTTCGGTATGGCGGCCTATTTTGCCGCGGTGGTAAAATCCCCAATTACAGGCAGCGTTCTCATTATGGAAATGACGGGATCCTTTCATCATCTGCTGGCCCTTATATGCGTTTCCATGACAGCTTATCTGGTGGCGGATCTCACTGGGGGCAAGCCCGTTTACGAGGAGCTGTTAAACCGTGCCATCAGTCTGAAGGCGAAGGCCCACGGCATTGGCGCAAATTCCTCGGGGCGGCGTATTGCCCTGGAACTGGTGGTAAGCTCCGGGAGTCTTGCGGATAAGGCCCTTATTAAGGACATAAAATGGCCGGAGCAAACTGTGGTGGTGGATATCAAAAGAGGTCTCCAGAGGATAAATCCAATGGATGATGCCCGACTTTATGCAGGAGATTTCGTGTATTTATTAACTAATGATACGGATATTTCCCGTTTAAAAGAAATGATAGAAAAGGAATCCACGCCCAAGCGTTAAATAATAAATTTTTTCAGTTGTATTATTTTTTGAAATTTCGTGCAAAAGAATATGAAATGTGATAAAGTGATAATTGGAAAAATTGAGATTCATTATGGATATTATCCATGATTGTATAGAATATGTTTGTAAGGACGTGGGAAAGATGTTTTTGGAAGAGCGCCAGGAAAGCATAATGAATATGCTTAACGCCGAGGGCAAGGTTCGTGTTAAGGATCTTAGTGCCAAGTTTAATGTAACAGATGACTGTATCCGCAAGGATCTGGGCTCCCTGGAGAAGCAGGGCCGCCTGAAGAGAACCTACGGCGGTGCAGTGGCCATAAGGGAAAATATTCATGCCATAGAGGTGAGCAAGCACAAGGGCTCAGATGTGGATGCCAAGCGCCGCATAGCCCAGGCTGCAGTGAAGCTCATTCATGAGCACGATATGGTATTTCTGGATATTTCCACCAGCAATCTGGCCATTGCGGAGCTTTTGATAAAGGATCAGCGGGAGCTGACCATTGTTACCAATATGATTGATATTCTCATTATTTTGGCCCGTCACCCAAGAATCCGGGTTATTTTTGCCGGGGGCAAGATCAACAAGAGCCGTGACGGCTTCTGGGGCGGCATGACCATGGATTTCATTTCCCATCTGAAGCCGGATATTGCCTTTGTGGGGGCAGTAGGCGTTGATGTAATGGAAAACAGCGTGTCCACCTATGATATTGAGGATGGTATCAACAAGTCCCGTATTATCCGCGTAAGCAAGCGGGCCTATGTGGTGGCCGAGGCCAAGAAGCTCAGCACCGACGGCAACTATAACTACGCCACTTTGGATACCTTGTCAGGACTCATTACTGACGCCCTGCCAGATGAGAAAATCCGCAAGGCGGCTGCCGATTACGGCGTGGATATTATTGTGCCATAAATTATGCCTAAGGAAGCAATATGACAAACAGTAATACAAACCAGTTCAAGGACTGGAATAATTATTATAATCTTATAATCAAGGGGCTGAAGGTATTTCTTTTTTATCTGTCAGTCCTTTCTCTTTTCCGTGTGGTATTTATTTGGATGCTCCAGGATTACATGGGTGCCGGGGCCGACTCCGCCGATATATGGCTGGCTGTCTTTGGGGGTACCCGTCTGAGTATACAGACGGCGGGGCTTATGACATTGGTGGTGGGATTGCCATCAGCATTGGTGGCTATTTTCAGCAGAAAAGGGGGCAAAATCCTATTTAAGGTATTAAGCGGCCTGACGGCGGCTGTTACCATGATATTGTTTTTTGCCAGCATTCCCTATTATCACCAGTTTCATTCCAGATTCCACCAGATACTGTTTAATACAGCCAATGATGATGTATACGCCCTCTTTGTGTCTTTGGTGCAGGAGTTTAACCTACCACTAAGATTGGCAGGTGCCCTGCTTATGGCGGCTGCCATTTGGTGGCTCCTTAATAAATTTTTGGAGTTTCAGCTTACGGAGTTCCTGGGCATACGGGGAAAATTGGCCAGCCTTGGAAAGGGCGGCCTTTGGGCCGAGAAGATAATAACGGTTGCAGTATTTTATCTGGTGGCCCGACTGGTATTTTTCGGGGGCAGCCTTAGCTGGGAAAATTCCGTCAGCTGGGAAAATGCGGGAATTACCAGAGATGCCTTCTTAAATGAAGCCATTTTGGACGATTATCAGGCCATTTATCGGGGCTACCGCATGAACGGGCGGCTTCTATCCTCTGAGGGGCTGGATTTCACTCCCCAGCAGATAAGGGAGCTGGCGGCCCACATGGTGGGCAGGAATCCTGACAGCAACAATCTGGAGGATTACCTTTTGAGAACTGCACAGGGACCAGTAATTGAAAAGCCAAAGCACGTATTTCTCATACTTTCGGAAAGCTACGCCAATTGGCCGCTGCTGGATAAATACAGTAATCTCCATATTGCCGACGGCATGAAAAAAATTATTGGGGAAGGGGATACGGCCTATTGTCCGGCCTTTTTGCCAAATGGGGGCAGTACTGTTTCGGCAGTAACCGGTGTTGTAACTGGGCTGGCAGATGCCAATCTGTATCTTACCACTATGCCCGAGTCCTTTGCGGCACCTTATTCCACCTCCATTGCCCCTCAGATGAAGGAGCTGGGCTACGACACCGCTTTCTGGTACGCGGGGCCTGCCACCTGGGAGCGCATTGAGCCATTTGTTCTGGCCCAGGGCTTTGACCATTTCCACGGCAGGGGAAGCATGCCGAAGGATTCCACTGGCAGTGTCTGGGGGGTGGATGACGAATACCTCTATGAAGCAGTGCTGGATGGCATTGACCCGGAGAAGGACAGCTTTAACGTGATTCTTAACGTTTCTAACCATTCCCCATTTAATGTGGATTTGGAATCAAAGGGCTTTGACCCACAAAAGGTTCTTGAGGGCCTGCCGGAGGAAGCCAGGGGAGATGCTGATCTTATTAATCAGCTGGGTCATTTTTGGTATGCCGACAGGGAAATGACGAAATTTATAAAAACCGTCAAGGAAAAATACCCTGACAGCCTGATTTTGGTGGTGGGTGACCACGCTGAGCGATACAACATAGACAAGACCCCAAATATTTACGAGCGCTATGGTGTGCCCCTTATTATCACCGGCAGGGGGGTAACTCCTGATATTTTAATTCCAAAGGCCGCGGGAAGCCAGATTGATATTGGCCCTACCATTATAGAAATGATAGCCCCAAGGGGCTTTAAGTATATGTCCATAGGCTCCAGCCTTACCCGTAACAACACCATGGGGGTAAACTACGCAGTGTGGCTTACCAGGGATTATTACGGGGAGGCGGATATTTATCCCCTCCAGCCTATAGCCATTGATGCCAATAAAGCAGCAGAGCCAATGGATGTTCTGGAAATGCAGATTTACTGCGATACCATCCGTTCCCTGTCCTGGTGGCTGCCGAAGTACGGAAAAATTATTGATGAGAGCCTTATGGAGGCAAAGAAATGAATGGTATGTCAGCTATGGAAACAGAGGCTTTGCTTGGGGACTGTACCCTGTGTCCCAGACTTTGCCATGGTAACAGACTAAAGGGGACCGGCTTTTGCGGGGGTGGCCTTAAGGCCAAGGTGGCCCTGGTAAGCCTTCACCTTTGGGAGGAGCCGGTGATTGCAGGGGACAAGGGGGCCGGAACGGTATTTTTTTCCGGCTGCAATCTTCACTGTATATTTTGCCAGAATCACGAAATCAGCCACGGCCATAAGGGGATTGAGGTGACTGATGAGCGGCTGGGGGAAATATTTTACGAGCAGCAGCTCCGTGGGGCGGCTACTTTGGATTTGGTTACACCTACCCATTACGTTCCTCAAATAATTAATGGAATATTTTTTGCCAAAAAAAAGGGTTTTGCCCTACCCGTGGTGTATAATTCAAGTGGATACGAAAATATTTCCACTCTTGCTTTGCTCAGGGACATGGTGGATGTATTTTTGCCGGATTTAAAGTATTGTTCTGCTGATTTGGCAGGGGAGTATTCCCAGGCACCGGACTATTTTCAGGTGGCACAGAAGGCCATCAGAAAAATGGTGGAAATGACAGGAGCGGCCCAGGAAAAGGATGGCATATTGCAAAAAGGGGTACTGGTGCGCCACATGGTTTTGCCAGGGGCCCGAAAGGACAGTATGGCCCTTTTGAAGTGGCTGTGGGATGAATTTGGGGACACCATTATGGTGAGCATTATGAATCAGTACACCCCATCCTACAAGGCTCTTGCCCATCCAAGGCTAAAGCGCCGTCTAACCACCTTTGAATACGATTCTGTGGTTGATTATGCACTGGATTTGGGCTTTTCCAGATGCTTCGTGCAGGAGTCCGGGGCGGCCCGGGAGGAATATATTCCCCAATGGACAGGTGAGGGAGTTGAAGCTTCTCACGTATAAAATTAGTTGTTTAATTTAATTATTAAAGGTATAATGTTATTACCTAATTTTTGATGTCGTTGAAAGAATATTTACCGTTGTGTATTAAAATCATCACAAGGAGAGGTGCTTATTATGGCAGATTTAGAAAATATTCGCGTGCAGGATATATTTGACATGGACTTCCTGCAGAAATTCCAGGATACATTCGCCCGTGCAGTAGGTATGACTGCGGTGACTGTAGATGCCGAAGGCAAGCCTATTACCAGACCTACTGACTGGTCTGATTTCTGTATGAAGTACACCCGTGATTCCAGGGAAGGCTGCCGCCGCTGCGAGGAGTGCGACAAGCGTGGTGGTGAGACTGCTGCCAGAACCGGACGTCCGTCCGTATACGAATGCCATGCTGGCCTGATGGATTTCGGTGCGCCTATTCTTCTCAACGGTCACCAGATCGGTTCCATTCTGGGCGGTCAGATTTTAACTGCTCCGCCAAATGAGGATAAGTTCCGTAACTACGCACGGGAGATCAACGTGGACCCGGAAAAGTACGTTGAGGCAGTGCGCAAGATTCAGATTGTGCCAAAGGCCCGTCTGGAGCAGGCTGCCGAGTGTCTTTTCCTTATGGCCACCACCCTTTCCAATATTGGTTACATGCAGTTCCGTCTGAAGTCTTTGGCAAGCTCCATTAATGATACCGTTCTTCATTGCTCCGCAGCAATGGAGGAGCTGGCTGCTTCCGCCAATGATGTAAATGACAACCAGAAGGGGCTGAACGTTGAAATTCAGAATGTATCTGATATTTCCAGCAAGATTAATGAGTTCACCTCCCTTATCCGGGATATTGCCAAGCAGACCCGTCTCCTTGGTCTCAACGCTTCCATCGAGGCAGCCCGTGCAGGTACTGCAGGAGCAGGCTTTGCCGTTGTATCCGAGGAAATCGGCAAGCTGGCTGACAGCTCCCGTGAGACTGTGGACAAGATTCAGGAATTCACCGACCGTATCGGCGAGTCCGTTCAGGAAACAGTTGCCAAGGGTGAGGCTACTTCTGATATTGTTGGTCAGCAGTCTGCTGCTATCTCCGACGTGGCCCAGGAGCTCACCTCCCTTTCCGAGACAGCTTCCCAGCTGGTAGATTTGGCACAGAAGGGTAAATAATCTTCATAAGATACAATGCATAAAAAATAATCCCCATCAATGGACTGAACATCCGTTGATGGGGATATTTGTTTGTAAAATTTTTTATAACGCCATTGTTCAAATTTTTCTTCTTTAGAAGAAAAATCTTCCAATTAGCGTTTCAACGAGCTGGGAGATATGCTCGCCAGCTGTTGTAGTTTGTTTTCCCCCACCTAAAGAGGTGGAGGACATCTTAAAGCTCGTTATAAATTTTATGAGTTCTGTTTAGTTATTTTACAATGTGCTTTCCTGCGGTGAAGGCCTTCTTCCAGTAATCGTTGGACAGCTCGTCAATACGGATGCCCTTGCTGGAGGAAGCGTGAATGAACTTGCCCCCGCCTAAATAAATACCGCAATGGCTGATGCCGCCGCTGCTGTCAGTGTGGAAGAATACCAGATCTCCTGCCTCCAGCTTGCTTACAGGGGCGTATTTGCCCAGCTTGTACTGCACGTCCGCAGTGCGGGGAATGGTAAAGCCGTTCTGCTTAAATACGTACTGGACGTAGCCGGAGCAGTCAAAGCCCTTCGGGGTGGTGCCACCGGAAACGTACTTAACGCCAATGTATTTCTTGGCGGTGGCTATAATGCCGTTGACCTTGTTCTTTGGTAAGAATGGCTGACTTTCCGGAACGTATTTTGGCTTTGCCGGGGTGGCCGTTTGATTGGAGCTGTTGTTGTTGTCTGTGGATGGCTTTGCGGTTGGCTTGCTGGTGTCGGTTTTCACTGTTCCCGGCTTCAGCTTGTTAATGGCCTTCATGGTCTTATCGTCCACATTGCCGCTAAGCTTGATTTTGTTGTCCCGCTGAAAGGCCAGCACAGCTCTCTTGGTACTGTTGTCGTAAACCCCGGAAACATTCTTGATGTTATATCCCAGATCCTTCAGCTTTTGCTGAACGGCCACCACCTCAGGGCCTGAGGAATTCATGGTAAGGGTCTGGGCCAGGGCCACGCCGGAATTAAGGACCAGCATTGCTGTAAGGGCCACGCCTACAGAAAGTGCCTTCCTCTTCAGGGATAACCAGTTTGTTATCATGTAGCAATCACCTCTTTTTCAATAGAATTTTCCGTACATTGGTAAAACCTTTTCGCAAGTACAGTATAAATCAAAATACTGTGCTTAACAACATAAAAATGTGGATAACTCACATTTTATTCAACTTAAAACACAAGTTATCCACATTGTTATCCACTTTCACGAAAAAATGTGGATAAATTACCAAAAAATCCTTGACATTCTCTTTATAGAACATTCAGATTAAATTCAGGTTAGAAAAATATTTGTATAAAATTTAGATGTATTTTTTAGATTGATATTTAGATAAATTTAGAAAACCTTGGCCACATCATATCCCGCATCATTCAATGCCTTAATAATTTTCTGAATGTGCTCATGGTTGTTGGTTTCCACAGTAATCTGCAGCTCCACCTTCTTGAAGCTGTCGGTAACCTTGGACTGGTTGTGGTCCAGCTTAATAACATTGGCATTGTTGTCTGCCAGTATCTTGGCCACATTTACCAGCTGGCCCGGCTTATCCGGAAGCAGCACGGAGAAGCAGAATACACGGCCTCTGGCAATAAGTGCCTTGTCAATAAGGGCAGAAATGGTGGATATATCAATATTACCGCCGCTGACAATGGCCACTACCTTCTTCCCCTTGAATGGCAGCTTGTTCAGGGCAGCCAGACTGAGAACCCCAGCACCCTCAGCTATAAGCTTGTGCTTTTCAATAAGGGAAAGCAGGGCAGACATGATTTCCATTTCGGAAACGGTGATAATCTGGTCCAGATATTTTTTGCAGAAGGCATAGGTAAGGTCGCCTGGTGTCTTTACAGCACAGCCGTCAGCCACAGTTTCCACAAAGGTAAGGCTGGACACTTGTCCACGGGCGAAGGAATTTTCCATGCAGGCAGCTCCCTCAGGTTCTACGCCAATAACCTTCACGTGGGGATTTACCGCCTTGGTGGCCAGGGCTACACCGCTGGCAAAGCCGCCGCCACCGATTGGTACCAGAATTGCATCCACGTCTTTAAGCTGGTCAATAATTTCCAGGGCTGTGGTACCCTGACCCAAAAGAACCTGCTTGTCATTAAATGGGTGAATGTAAACATATCCCTTCTTCTTCTGTAATTCCAGGGATTTGGCATAGGCATCATCAAAGCTGTCACCGTGGAGCACCACTTCGGCCCCCATGGCCTTGGTGGCTTCCACCTTCAAAAGAGGTGTGGTGGCAGGCATACAGATAACCGCATTTACCCCCAGCTGCTGGGCAGCGAAGGCCACGCCCTGGGCATGATTGCCGGCAGAAGCAGTAATTACGCCAATCTTTTTTTCTTCATCGCTGAGCTGGCTGATTTTGTTGTAGGCGCCACGGAGCTTGAAGGAACCTGTATTCTGCATATTCTCGGGCTTTAAATAAACATTGTTGCCACAGAGATCAGAGAAAAATGGGCTCTCAATAAGCTTTGTTTTCTTGGCCACTCCGTCCAGCTGCTTTGCAGCCTTGTAAACGTCAGCAATGGTGGTATTTTCCAGTATTTCTTCTATGGTATTTACTTTAACTTCTTCTGCCATGGATATGTCTCCTTACCTAATAAATGATTCGTTTTTAAGTGTAACATCTGAAAAAATAGGTGTCAACGCAGGCAGAAAAAGTTGCAAATATTTAAATTATAAAGGGATAATAAAAACTTAAAATAAAAAGCGGGGAAAAAAGCTCCCCGCCCAATGGCAATTACACATCGTATAATATAATTTCATTTCTTTTTAAGGTTTCCTGTACATCAATAATTCGCTGGTTACTGCTGCCACGGAAACTTAAGGATATATCCCGCTTCCATTCCTGATAGGGTCCGTCCACCAGAACATCAAGCTCCTTCAGCAGTTCCACCTGCTGTGGGGTTCCCTTTAGGAGCTGTTCTATGGTATAGCCGGTATAGCTCCACACATCCAGGCCGTGCTGATGAAGCTTGCGTGCCAAATCAGCCAATGGCACCGGCTGGCAGAAGGGCTCACCGCCACTGAAGGTCACACCCTGTAACAAGGGATTATCCAGCACAGTCTCCAGAATATCATCCGTATCTTCCACATGACCTCCGTCAAAATCATGGGTCTGGGGATTGTGGCAACCAATGCAGTTGTGGGGACATCCCTGGGTGAAGATGGTAAAACGGTAACCTTCACCGTCTACAACTGAATCATTGACAGTACCGGCAATCTTAATTGAGGCCATGCTTTACGCGATCATGCTCCTCGGAACGCTTGGCGTTGTTCCAGCGATCAATGGTACCAACCAGATAACCGGTGATGCGACGGATACGCTCAAACTTTGCAGGCTGTAACACGTAATCAAGGGCTACGGAGCCATCCTCGGCAGGGGAGATGGTAAGGCTGCTTAAATCGTCCTTGTTCTCCTTCTCCAGCATGTCAATGTAGCTGAGGATTTCCTTCTCGCTAACATCATTAAGTCCCTTTACTGTTACGTCAATTCCATTTACTACCATTTTTTTGCACTTTCCTTTCATATTTGATTTCCTTATATATTTTACGTACTTTAAATATCTTAATTATTTTAGTTGGTATATTGTGGTCTGCGAACAACCCGGCGCATCTTGTGAGCTGCCTCGCTGCGGCCGCACTGTGGGCAAACATCATAAATTATTCCGTTGTAGCCGCAAATCGGATCCCGGTCCACAGGATGGTTTACTGAACCATAGCCAATGCCATTGTCGTGCATACAGCGCACGATGGCTTCAAAGGCCTTGAGATTCTTGGATGGGTCCCCGTCCATTTCCACATAGGAAATGTGCCCTGCATTGGTGAGGGCGTGGTATGGACCCTCCAGCTCCAGCTTCTTGGCAGCGGCAATCTTGTGATAAACCGGCACGTGGAAGCTGTTGGTGTAATAATCCTTGTCGGTTACCCCGGGGATTTCACCGTATTCCTTGCGGTCAAGGCGTACAAAGCGTCCGCTGAGGCCCTCCGCAGGAGTGGCCAGCAGGGTGAAGTTCAGCCCTGTCTGCTGGGATTTTTCATCCATGCGCTTGCGCATGTGTTCTACGATTTCAAGACCAAGCTGCTGGGCTTCATCAGATTCGCCGTGATGCTTGCCTATAAGGGCGATAAGGGACTCTGCCAGGCCGATAAAGCCCATGGACAGAGTGCCGTGCTTCAGCACCTCCGCTACGCTGTCATCGATTTTCAGCTTTTCGCTGTCAATCCACACTCCCTGTCCCATAAGGAACGGATAATTGCGGACTGTCTTGCTGCACTGAATCTTGAAGCGGTGCAGCAGCTGGCGGAATACCAGCTCAATAATGCTGTCCAGCTCGTTGAAGAAAATCTTCTTGTTGCCCTTGGCCTTAAGGGCCAGACGAGGCAGATTAATGCTGGTGAAGCTGAGATTACCACGGCCGCAGGTCACCTGACGGTTCTTGTCGTGAACATTTCCCATTACCCGTGTACGACAGCCCATGTAGGCCACCTCAGTGTTGTAGTCCCCCTCCTTGTAGAACTGGAGGTTAAATGGTGCATCCAGGAAGGAGAAATTAGGGAACAGCCTCTTGGCTGAGGTGCGGATAGCCTGCTGGAACAGATCAAAGTTAGGATCGTGTTTGTTGTAGTTCACGCCCTCCTTAACCTTGAAAATCTGAACCGGGAATATTGGGGTCTCACCATTGCCCAGACCGGCAGTGGTGGCCTTTAAAAGATTTCTTATAACCATGCGGGCCTCAGGGGAAGTATCAGTACCATAATTAATGGAGCTGAATGGCACCTGGGCACCGGCACGGGAATTCATGGTATTAAGGTTATGGATAAATGCCTCCATGGACTGATAAGTGGCGTCCTCAGTGGCATCCACTGCAGTGGCTACAGCGTAGTTATGGGCGCGCTCAGTCTGGTTTGGTGAAATGGCCTGATAGTTGTGGCTCTGCTGATGATTTGGCAGGAAGTCTACCAGATGATGCAGATATTCATCAGTATTTCCCAGACGGATATCCATAGGGATACAACGCTGGATTTCCTTGGACAAAAGCTTTGCATCGTTGGAATTCATGCTGAGCACCGCAATGAAGAAGGCGGCCAGAGCCTTGAAGTATTCCTTGGCAAAGGTTTTTGCAACACCGGGAGCCATGGCGTAATCAAAATTTGGAATAGACTGTCCACCGTGCATTTCATTTTGATTAGCCTGAATGGCAATGCAGCCAAGAGCCGCGTAAGAACGGATCCCGTTTGGCTCCCTGAGATAACCGTGGCCTGTGGAGAAACCATCCTTAAATAATTTAAGCAGGTCTATCTGACAGCAGGTCTCAGTGAGCATATAAAAGTCCTTGTCGTGGATATGTATGTCGCCGTCAATGTGGGCGGCAGCAATATCCTTCGGCAGGATGTAGTTATCAATATAATACTTTGACCCCTCGGAACCGTATTTCAGCATGGTTCCCATAGCTGTGTCAGCGTCAATATTGGCGTTTTCACGCTTTATATCGGCGTCCGCTGACTTCTTGAAAGTAAGTTCGTTGTAGATATCCATCAGGTTCCCCTGAGCCTCACGAATCTTTGTGTGCTCTGCCCGATAGATAATGTACGCCTTGGCGGTGCTGGCAAAATTGTTGCGGATAAGCACCTTCTCCACAGCATCCTGAATGTATTCCACTGTAGGAATATCCTTATCGGAAATGGCCTCTGTTACCTCATTGGTGAGCTCTTCCAGCTCCTTGGCAGAAAAGGTATCATCAATGGATTCCATATTGGCCTTCCGGATGGCATCAGAAATCTTCTGCGGAATAAATGGGACAATGTCCCCATTGCGTTTTCGTATATTCTGTATATAACTTGCCATGTAAACTTACCTGTCCCCCCTCTATAATCTACAATCGATTTTACAATATATAGTATCTAGTGTCAAACTGAAACACTACATCTTGTGGTTTTGCTTATCCACAGGGGTATATTAGTATATGTGAGTAATTTGCATAAATATACAGAAAATGAAAGAAGACCGCTAATAAAAGTCGGCCTTCTAATTGTATATACAACTCATGTATATGAAATTTTGGGGATAAGTTAGTAACTGTGAAAGTTAAATATGTTAAAAAGGTATAATGAAGCGGTGAAACTTTTTCGGCTTCAGACTTCCGTCCAAGTCATCATGCACTATATATCCGGCTTCTTCGTAGGCGACAGAGTCGCACGTACATCGAGGCATCTATATATTTTGTGCCCATGATGAGCCTCCGGCAGGTGGACTCCAGTCTTGCAGGCGAAAAAATTCCCCCGCTTTTAAAATATATAATTTAATTTATTATGGGGCTAAAATGCACGGGTGGCATGTCCTATCCCATGACAGGCCCCGTAAAAATATATTCGTGGAAAAACTTTTCGGCTTTATTCCTTAATTTCCTCCCAGAAGCTTTGCCCCTTGGTGGAATATGGAATGCGCATAATCTTGGAAATGGTGGCGGCAATATCTGCAAAGCTGTGTCTTGTGCCCAGATTCACACCCTTCTTTATGCCTTCACCTACAATCAGCATTGGAACGTATTCCCTGGTGTGGTCAGTTCCGGCAGCAAGAGGGTCACAGCCATGGTCAGCGGTGATAATCAGCACATCTCCCCGCTTCAGCTTAGGCAGGAACTCTCCCAGCTGCTCATCAAAGCGGGTAAGGGCAGCGGCATAGCCATCCACATCCCGGCGGTGGCCGTACTTCATATCGAAATCTACCAGATTTACAAAGCAAAGGCCATAATAATCCTTGGCAACCTCGGCAATGGCCTTTTCCATGCCATCCTCATTGCTGGTAATTGCCACGTGGCGGCTGATGCCCCGGCCGGCGAAAATGTCGTTTATCTTGCCGATGCTTACCACGGAATTTCCCGCCACCTTCAAAAGATCAAGGATTGTATCCTTGGGCGGCTCCATGGAATAGTCGTGACGGCGTGGGGTGCGCTCAAAATTCGGGAACTCACCAATAAACGGACGGGCAATGATCCGTCCCACCGAATGCTCCCCGGTCATTATTTTGCGGGCCTGCTTGCAGTATTCGTAAAGCTGCTCCACGGGAACCACGTCCTCATGGGCGGCGATTTGCAGTACGCTGTCTGCTGAGGTGTACACAATAAGGGCCCCAGTTTCCATATGCTCCTTGCCAAAATCGTGAATTACCTGGGTGCCGGAGTATGGCTTGTTGCAGATAACCTTGCGGCCAAAGGTCTCCTCCAGCTTTTCGATGATGTCAGCCGGGAATCCATCCGGATATGTAGGCAGGGGAGTGTCTGATACCACACCAGCGATTTCCCAGTGGCCAATAGTGGTGTCCTTGCCCTTGGATGCCTCCTGTAGTCTGGCAAAGGAAGCCCCCGGCTCAGTCTCCTTTTCACCATCTTCCACACCATCAATGTTGAAAAGCCCCAGCTTTTTTAAGTTGGGGATGTTTAATTTATCCGAGGTCATGACGCTTTTTAGTGTGTTCACCGTATCAGCATCACCAAAATCACCTGCATCAGGCTCAGCCCCAATGCCAAAGCTGTCCAGAACTATGAGAAATATTCGCTTGAATATCATAATAAAACCTCCAGTCGTAAAAATGTTTGTGTTGCTTTAATTCTACAATTTTCCGCCATAACCTGCAATTTTCATTGTGGATTTCAAAGTCCATTGGTCCAATTTTTCTTTTTACAGGAAAATTTCCGACAATTGGGGTATAATTTTAAAGGTAATAAAATAGTTGCAATTTTAAAGTTAATAAAGTTATAGCCGAATGCGTAAAGCACTTTGGGACATAACAGATAACATATCCGAATTTGGAGGTAATATATGATTGATTTTACAGCTTTTGATATTCATTTATTTAAGGATTATATGGAGTCCCTTGATCCAAGGGAATTGATGCTTCTCTTTTTGCCACCTATTGTGGGCCTTATACTGGCAATAATTGTGGGCTGGGGCCTCAATAAATACGTAAGCAGATTAATTGAGTCACGTCCTGCCCTTCAGGAGTTTACCTGGAAGACGGCCCTGATTCGGGGACTTAAGGGTGCCCCTATTCTGATTGTGGTGTCACTGTATCTGAACTTTGCCACCAGAATGATGAATCTGCCCCTTCCTGTGGAGCATCTGTTGACCTATGTTTTCTTTATTATATTGATAATTACGGTGATGCAGGTTATAGCCCGCACCGCCACGGGGGTTTTAAACAATATAATTGTTGCCAGAAATGAGCATATTTCCGAGACTTCCCTGCTTACGGATGTGGTTAGCTTCAGTATCTACCTCATTGGCCTCATCATTATTTTGGCGGAATGTGGCATTTCCATTACACCGTTTATCACTGCCATGGGCGTTGGCGGTATGGCCCTGGCCCTTGGTATGCAGGAAACCCTCGCCAGCGTTTTTGCGGGCTTTACCATGATTTTCTCCCCCCAGATCCGCAACAACGATTTCGTCCGCCTCAGCAACGGTCAGGAGGGAAAGATTGTTGATATTACATGGCGTTATACCACAATTGAGAACCTGGAGGGAAATACCATAGTGGTGCCAAACAAGCAAATAGCCGCCGCCATCCTCACCAACTACAGTATGCCTGCCCAGGATACCAAGGTAAAGGTCCAGTGCGGCGTGGCCTACGACAGTGACCTTGACAAGGTGGAGCGGGTGGTGCTGGAGGTGGCCCAGCAGATACAGGATGAGGTAACAAAAGAAATTCTTGTTGAAAAGGGAAGAATAGACGAGGATACGTCAGTTACCACCGCCAAGCCGGGAATATTCTTCCATACCTTCGGGGACAGTGCCATAGAATTCAGCGTGTCCCTAAACTGCAAGGCCTTCACACATCAGTACCGTATGAAGCATGAATTCATCAAGGCCCTCACCAGACGCTTCAGGGAGGAGGGAATCGAGATTCCATTCCCTGTGGTGACTGTACAGCAGATGAATGATGAGGCCGATAAATAAAATATTTAGCCAAAGTAAAAGACAGCAGAGCCTCTCCTCCCTGCTGTCTTTTGTGCCATTGCGGATATGAAGTGTGAATGCTTACTTTAACTGTGTGCCTCCATAAATCATGGTTGTGGCCCTGAGGCTTGGCAGCATCCTTTTCATCTCGGCAAAGAAGCTGTCAAGGCTGCTTGTGTTTTGGGGACAAAGGGACAACATATAATCATAGCCGGAGCTGTAATTGTTGTAGCAATCCCGAACAATGTCCTTCTTAACGAAGTAGTCCAAAAACATTTTCTCCTCCTGAGTATTTTCGATGCTGACGTACATATGAGCTTTTAAACTTGGGTCTATATGTTCATGCTCTTCCATGGAAAGAACAGAATTTTTCTTCCTCATAGTATCATCCCTCCTTAAAAAATAATCAAACAAGATTAAATATCTTATCTATTTGTATTATAGCACTATGGTCCCACCGGATTCAATAGTAAAAGTTAAAATTTTTTGAATTATATATACTTCTTTTGAATATTTAGTATAACAATTGATATAATATATAAATAATAAAGGATAGTTAATAATAAATAATTAATATAAATTACTAAGAATTTTTAAAAGAAAAAGAGGTTTCCATATTACCCCAGTTAAAGAGTATATTTTTGTAACGAATATAACGAGCTTTAAGATGTCCCACACCTCTTTAGGTGGGGGAAAACAAACTACAACAGCTGGCGAGCATATCTCCCAGCTCGTTGAAACGCTAATTGGAAGATTTTTCTTCTAAAGAAGAAAAATTTGAACAATGGCGTTATAAAATTATGAGCCACTAAAAAGGTCCCACGACATATTCTGTCATGGGACCTGAATTTTTTTCTGGAGCGGGCGAGGGGAGTCGAACCCCCCTCTAAAGCTTGGGAAGCTTTCATTCTACCGATGAACTACGCCCGCGCTCAATTAACTATTATACTGTATTTGCCCAAAGATTTCTACCCCAAAGCTAAAAAACTTCAGAAACGGACTTTGGACACCATCCAGCAACCTCCAACCAGCATTAGTCCTGCCATTAAATAAAGCCTCTCAGCCCATCAGTCATCGGTAAACGGGCTCTTGGTACTGTTGCGGGAGCTGTTCAGGGCTGCACTGAGCCCGGGGATGCTGTTGATCTTGTCAGCCAGCTTCTCCCTGTCCCGCTTGGCGGCCTCTGTCAATGGGGAGGTAAATGAACCTGCTGTTGGGGATACCGGCATTCCGCTGGCATCAAGGGCTGGCTTGGCGGGAGCGTCAGATGCCTTGTTCATTGAACCGCTGGTTATGAAAGAGCCATTATTGGAGTCTATATCGGAAATAATAACCTCCAGAGTATCACCGTTCTTAATAGGATCGGTGAAATTCACAGGCTGCTTATTTACCAGAAGAGTAAAGGTCTTTCTGGAGGAAGCGGCAGGAGGCTGGAACCCAACGGCCAGCAGTGCATCGCTGATGGTGGTAGTGGCCCTGAGGGACTTCATATACCGCACCTCGGCCCCGTCATCAATAATGGTGCCGGTGCTGGCAGGATGCCCGTTAACCTCCAGAGAAACGGTGGCAGAAGGAATCTTGTGCTCCTGTCCCTCATAGTAGATAACCAAGGTTGCATCCAGCTCGGAAACGTTCAGCACGTTCCCCAGCTTTGGCTCCTCGGATTCGATGTATTCAATGTAATCATTTTCATGGACCTCTGTGGAGAGGGTGGCAGGATTATCATTCAGCAAAATTGTAGGGGATACGGTGAACTGGGCTTCCTTGCCATTAAGAGTATATTTAATCTTGCGCCCCATAGGCGGCATGTTAAGGGAGTTCAGCACCTCACCCAAAAGACGGGTATCATTGCTTGTGACAACATCCCCGTCCCTCAAGATTTGTCCTGGCTCTGCTGGCTGCCCGTTAATGGTGAACTGGGCAGCAATATTGCGCTCCTCCCCGTTGATATAAACGGTGTAGGAAGGCGGAATTTCTAGAACATCGTTAATGGTTACCTCTGGCTGAGTGCCATCCTGGCCCGGGATAATCTCAATGCGACAGTTTTCCGTCACCACAGTATCAAGGGTGGCAGGGCGTCCGTCAAGATTCAGCTGGGCCATGGTGCCCATGGTGCCAGGAATAAATTTGTTTTCCCCGTTTATGGTGAGCATAACCCCAAGTCCTGGGCGTCCGTTCATTTTTTTCAGCTGAATACCCGCATTTAAGAGGGCATCAGAAACGGTGAGCTCACGGAAATTAAAGAGGCTGTACTCGTCGTCATTGACAAAAATTCTGAGGAAGTGGAGTGATGTAAGGGCGGCAACCTTCAGAATACCCAATGGGGTAACTGCATCAGGAAGCCTCAGCTCCTCCGGAATTTCCACTATGCCATCAATCTTCTCAGGGTGGCGAACAGCCACACGGCCAGGGGCCAGACCCAAAACCTCACCTACATAATCCGCAAGATGAGGAGTCAGGGCACCGCCGCCTACAAGAATAACCGCCTGAGGCTGATCACTGCCATTAAGCTCTATAATCTGCTTGGAAATGGCCTCAGCCAGGCTCCTGATATTTGGCAAAACGGGCTCCAGCACGTCCTTGGCAGTAAGGTCATATTCAGCCCCCAGAATATCTGTGAAATGAACGTCCTTGCCATGGGCGGCCTCACGCTTCAAGTTTTCAGCCACATTAAAGTCCAAAAGGAACCGCTGGGAAATGGCCTCCGTAATTTCGTCGCCGGCCTGTGGTACCATGCCGTAGGCAATAACGGAGCCGTTTTTTGTAATGGCCACGTCGGAGGTGCCTGCCCCAATATCCACCAGCACCAGATTCAGATGGCGCATGGTAGGAGGAATCAGCACGTTGATAGCGGCAATCGGCTCCAGCGTAAGGGCCCGCATATCCAGCTTTGTGGCCTGGAGAGCGGAGTGCATGGAGTCAATAACCTGTCTTGGCAGGAAGGTGGCGATAACAGTGGCATTGGCCACACGGCCTCTCTGCCCCACCAGAGTCTTCAGCTGAATACCGTCCAAAGTATATTTTATAGTGCTGTAGCCAACACAGTAATATTTGGTTGGATCATCAATGGTCTTGGAGGCTGCCAGCTTGGCCTGGGCAGCCTGAACCCCTGCAAAATCAAGGGATCGTTCCTGCTCCGGGGTAATAATGCCGTTTACTTCCATATCTGCGTCGGCAGTCATGGTGTAAAGGGCACGGCCCGCAGCTGCCACGGCGGCACTCTTAAGGGCACCGGTTCTTTTCACCAACGCCTTTTTCACATTGTCTATTATAGCTGCCACCTGGGGAACGTCGTGAATCTGGCCGTCCAGCATGGCACGGGTTTTATGCTCCTGACGCTCAGTGGCTACGATTTTAAGGCCGTTGGCCTCCTTTTCTGCCACAATACCAATAACGCTTCTGGTACCGATATCAAGGGCAAAGATGCGCTCCTTCCGTTCCTTCCTCGGCTCGGCGGCTTTCTTTTTGGCAACACGCTTTTTGGCGGCCTTGCCCCTGGCTTTTCTGGTCTTTTTGGCGGTGTCGCCGGAATCAGTATCATCCATGTCAGCTGTATCTTCATCATCGTAAGATTCCACGGCTGGGGAAATAAATTCGATTTTCTCAGCTGCCTTAATGGTTTCATTTTCCACCATGGACTCAGCAGGTTCTGCAGCTTTGGCCGCTGCGGATTTCCTTGTGCCCCTTGCTGATCTGGTGGTTACTTTAGTTTCTGCAATCTCTGTAGTGTCCTTGGTAGTCGCTTTTGTAACGGATTTTGCCATTGTAATGTCCTCATTAATTCAAAATTTAAACCCGATAAAAAAGGTTTATCCAAATATTTCGCGAATAAAACATTAGATTCCTTTTTTTGCTACGAAATCATTGTGAATAAATTTTTTATCTTGCGTTGAATTTGCAAAACATAACTATATTATATATGATTTTTAATAGTGAATAAAGTCACTATACAGTGATGGAGGCCTTAGTTTTAAAATGACAGATGCAATCGACACCGAAAACAACGGTGAAATGATTTCGGGAAGTGACTATAAGCGCATGGTTTTGGGCGCCTATGGTGAGTTCCTCAACGAATTTGAAAATATAAATGCCGTGAAGGAAGATTCTGCTTTTTTTTACTCCGGCAATCCGGGCTCTGATGTGCTCAGAACCATGGGGGCGGCGGTGATTCCCCTCACGGAGGCGGTAAATGAAAGTATCGGTGGCCTGGCCAGGCGCGTTGCTGACGCGTCTGTTTTGGGTGCCCGGGGAAATGCAGGGGTTATTGTATCCCAGATTTTGCGGGGTATTGCCAAGGGGCTCATAGGCAAGTACACTGCCACCTCCCAGGAATTTGGCAAGGCCTTCCAGTATGGTATCCTCTACGCCCAGAAGGCTGTGCCCGAGGAAAAGAACCGCCCGATAATTGTGGCCTCCAAGGTGGTGGCCAAGGGTGCCCACGATGCAGTAAAATCCGGAAAGCATATCAGCGATATTCTGCTGGCAGCCATCAAGGCCAGCAGTGAAAATAAATCCAGTCACAAGGACTGCGGTGAGCAGATTCTTCAGGTGTTTTTGGAGGGGTGTCTGAAGGGGCTTCAGGGGGATCTGAATTTGCCACCCATTGATGTGGGGAAGAAAATGTACGAGGCCCGTGGTATTGTAAGTCCATTCAGCGACAAGGCCCGTCCGTACTGTGTCAGCTTTTTGGTGGCCAATCCCAAGCTGTCAGTGCCCATCATTGAAAAGGAGCTGCAGGAAATCGGCAATTTTGTAGTGGTGGAGCGCCGCTTCAAGGCCATATTTATCCACGTTCATTCCGAGCATCCCGGCACCATTCTGGAACGGGCAGTAGCCTGGGGCCATGTGGGGGAGATTCACATTAACATAATGGCGGAGCCTCACGCCATGGCCATGGTGCAGCAGGCCTGCATTATGCCACAGGCCCTTCTGACGGTGGCGGAAAATGAGGAGTGGGCCCAGAAGCTGCAGGAGGCTGGGGCCATGGTAATTATTGATGGCAGCGATCCATCGGGACCTTCTGTGGAGGAAATTGTCAACGCGGCCCACAGCGATATAGCCAACAAATACATCCTTTTGACGGATTCAGAGCACCTGCGCCTTGTAATGCACCAGGTGAAGCGGATTATGGGTGACAGGGTCAGCGTGGTGGTGGCCAACAACCATGAGGAGCAGATTTATGCCGTACGGGCCTTTTTCCCGGAGCTTTCCATGGATGAAAATGTGGCCCAGATGAAGGAAGCAATCCGCCGTATGTCACAGGACAGCCGGCAGGGCAGTGATAAAGAGCAATAGCGGATTTTAACCAAAGAAAAAACAAGAAAGGAGCTGCTACCGAAGTAACAGCTCCTCGAAAGCGGGGTCCGCATATGCCGTAGTCCAACAGGCTAAACCTGTAAGTTAAAGTGGGTATCCTAAGTAACAGGTTCTGCTATTCGTTCGGAGACGATCCAGCATCTGCTGCACAAAATCAGATTCCCTTATGAAAAAGAGTCGGTTAGACGATGAATGGATGCTACGGTCAAAGAAGATTATCCCTCTTTAGCTGTATAATACCATAGGTTTTGGGGAATAACAAGACTTGACAAAATGGCCAAAAGGTGGGTAATATTAAAGAATAGTGTGGTAAAAATTATATTTACTATATACAATATATTATAGAAAAAATGTACTTTTCTATATGAAGGAAAATTACCAACAGAAGCTGAAATTTAGGAAGGAAGATATAGACAGATGAGTAACCAGCAGCTGATGCGTGCCATATTGATTGAACCAGGCAAAGACCCGTCTATTATCAGACTTCCGGCAGCTCACGGACCCCATGATGAGGCCATAAAGGATACTCTGGAGGGCAACTACGGCGCTGTGGAATTTTTCCAGATTCAGCCGGGGATTTCCCTGTTTATTCTGGTAAATGATTTGGCAGCAGCCTTGGGCATGAAGCCAAACCGCCGTTTTCCGGGGGCTGACAGCGACCAGATAATCTGGGGCAAGGCTATTTTCATTGCGGCCTACAATGGTGATGATGAAACCAAGGAGGGGACCCTGGACATGTCCGAGGAAACCTGCCTTATGTTCATTGAGCAGATTAAGCTGAACTTCCCAATGTGCGATGGCACTGAGGAGCCACGTCCTGAGGATACTCTTTATTACGATGAGGACGAGGAGGGCAATCCTGCACCTTATCGCTGGATTGAGATTTCCAGGCCTTCCGATTTGCCAAATCCACTTGAGGCAGGCAGGGTGAAATTTTATCGCATGCCGGCCCAGGAGGTAATGGAGATTAATGACCGCTATTTCAAGAAGGTGGCGGTATATACCTCCGGCTCAAAGCTGAATTAATACTGGCGAAATTTGACTTTTGTAGTATAATATTAACGTCTATATGAGCAGTTAATTTTGAATATATTTTAAGGAGACATAAAATGGAAGATAAGATATATAGCGTAGCTGTAAGCTGCCGCGGTGTTAACGGCTGGGTTGAGTACGATACCGAGGCCAAGACTGTAAAGGTATTTTTGGACGATGAAAAGGCTGTGGCTGATGCTGAGAAGTTCCTCAGCGAAAAGCATGTGATTAAGG
This sequence comes from Anaerovibrio sp. RM50, assembly GCF_000622005.1. Classification (GTDB taxonomy): domain Bacteria; phylum Bacillota; class Negativicutes; order Selenomonadales; family Selenomonadaceae; genus Anaerovibrio. The sequence continues at coordinate 124,643 of NZ_JHWV01000005.1, forward strand.
TGCCTCACGAGTCCTTGCTGGACTTCACCGAGGAGACCTTCGATCCATTGGCTGATGTAAAGAGCTTCCAGACCGTCCTCACCAGACTGTGGGAGAACACTGAGGTTCACGTTGACTGGAGCCGACCTGTGGAGTACGTAAAGGCCCACCCAACATTGGATTAATTTAATAGTGAATATAAAAGGCTGATGAAGGAGTAAATCTTTTTCATCAGCCTTTTTGTAATTTCAAAAATATTCAGTGTGAAACTTACATATCTAAATTAAATTTTTCAAAGGTATTATCAAGGAATCTATCCCACTCAACATAGCCAGGATATTTATGTTCATTTTTTCTGAACTCCTTATTATGGTATAGATTATCACGATGCAACAGCTCATGATAGATTATGAATTTTACCACCTCTCTTGGAACACTTGGAGAATTTAGCAGTGAATTTATGAATATCCTGCCCCCGCTGTGATAAACTCCAAAATACCCACGACAAGGTTTTGGTGTCCATTCCACAAATTCAATCCCACTGTAGCTTCCGCCAAACATTTCATCTACTTCTTCCATATAAAGCTGCTGGATATTATAGACTGGCTCCATCTTGTACGGAATCTCCTCCATCGGTAACAGTTCGATTTTCCTGTTTGGCTTTATCCCTTCAAAGAGTGCCTTCATACAGTCCATAACCTTTGCCATATAATCCGAGAAAGTGCCGTGTACCGAATCAATAAGCTCCTGATTTTCTTCATAATGCTTTTTGAGGTGATTTGGAATATCCGCTGGAATTATATTGTTCTCCACTATATTCTCTGCCATTGCCATCGGGTCAAATTTGTCAACATCAGCAAACTCATGATATTCAGGAATAGTTTTGCTATGCAGCCAGTGGCGGACAAAGATATCAATATCCCTCAACTTCGGTGGGAAGTCATTATTTGTAAAATAAGCATTTAAAAGAATTTGGCAGGTTTTATTGAATATGCCCGTTTTCCATGAGTTAAGGAAATTACCCAGGCTGGCAAATTTATACTGGGATAAATACTCCAAAAATTCATTGCCGCTCCCCAGCTCATAAAGCATTGCCGCATAAGTTTCCGTCAACTGAGTTGAAGTTGCCATGGTACAGAGTTCTTGCCATGCATTCTTCCCTTCCTCCAGTTCGGAATGGGTTATGTGTTCATACACCCGCTTTGCCACTTCCGGATAATTTTTAAATACCATATCCTCGATAACTACCCTGTACTTCTTGGCAAAGTTCTTTGTAGGCTCCGACGATATGCCTTCCACATATACGGCCAGCCGCTCTTTTTCCTTTACAGGCGCCGTCGGACGATTTTCCAAAGGAGTCTTGTAATGGTATACAATCTCCCGCAAAAACTCGTAGTCAAAATTTTCCCAGCTAAACTTCTTTGTCATGATAATCAACTCCTCATCAATATTTTTATTTGATGATGTAAGTTTATCAGCAGCCATGAAATAAAGCAGGGGACAAGTTATCCCCTAAAATAATATTATAATTGAATAATGATAACATATATGTTATCATATAGGCAGGAATGAGGGATATTATGCACAAGCTGATAATATATACCGATAAAAAAGGTAATTCCCAGTTATTGGACTATATAGACGAATTGGCTGCCAGTGACAGCAAGGATAGCAGAATAAAACTCAATAAAATTAATGATTATTTCAAGTTATTGGCACTAAATGGCACATATTTGCCGGAAAAGTATGTTAAACATCTTGACGGGGAAATATGGGAACTCAGGCCCCTGAGTGATCGTATACTCTTTGCAGGATGGCTGGACGGTGCTTTTGTCTTACTTCATAGTTTTGTAAAAAAGACACAGAAAACACCAAAACGGGAAATAGAACAGGCCAAAAGAGAACTTGCAGACTTCAAGGAAAGGGAGGGACAGCAATGAATTACACAAAAAGCGGTTGCCCTATTTGGGATGCTGAATTTGAAAAAGAATACTTTACCCCCGAGGAAATAGCAGCAAGCAATCTAAGAGTGGAACTTATAACAGCTATGATACAAGCCAGGCGTGAAAAGGGCCTTAGTCAAAGAGATTTGGAGGAATTAAGCGGTATAAAGCAACCACAAATTGCCCGTATGGAAAAAGGGGACTCTAACCCACAGCTTGACACTTTGTTAAAGGTACTTGCCGCTATGGGTAAAACCCTTGCCATTGTTCCGTTACCTTCAAGAACATAGAGGTGGCAATATTAAAGCCCCCCAACATTGGATTAAGAAGAATAAGAAAAGACAGGCAGAGAAATTCTCTGTCTGTCTTTTTTTACTCACACTTCTGCGTCCATTTTGTCTTTTAAAAGTCCCACTGCGGCGCTGGCCCCGATGCGCTCACAGCCCTCCTCCAGATACTGCTTCATATCCTCCAGGGTGCGAATGCCTCCTGCGGCCTTCATTTTCACATTTGGCCCGATGTGGGCGGCAAAGAGCTTAATGTCCTCATGGGTGGCTCCCCCGGTACCAAAACCCGTGGAGGTCTTAATGAAATCTGCCTTGGCCTCGGTAACGCACTGGCAGAGGGATTTCTTTTCCTCATCTGTGAGATAGCAGGCCTCGATAATAACCTTCAAAATATTATCTCCCACAGCCTTTTTGATATCAGCGATTTCCTCAGTAATTTTCTTAAAGTCACCATTTTTTGCATCTGTAATATTGATGACCATATCAACTTCTTTTGCACCATCTTTTATGGCCTGGGCAGCGGCAGTTATTTTTGCTTCCCTGCTGTCATAGCCCAGAGGAAAACCAATAACGGTACAAATATTGATTTTATCCCCGAACTCCTTGTGAACCGGTGCCACATAGCTGGCAGGAATACAGACAGAGGCAGTTTTGCACTGAATGGCCTCCTGGCACAGCTCCTTGATTTGCTCCCAGGTGGCTGTTGGCTTTAACAAGGTGTGATCCACATGGGCAAGAATTTCAGAACCCTTCATAATAGAAAATCCTCCTGTATCGTGTTATATTTTTTATATAGATAATTTTTATGTGTCCATGATTATTTTAATAGCAGTGATATTTTTTTATGTACGGGTGGCATGGCCTATCCCATGACAGGCCCCGTAAAAATATTCAATGCAGTATCATTATACCGCAGTTATTAGAAAAATTCTTCTCAATAAAGAAAACAAGGAGAAAATATGAAGGCAATTGTTAATGGCAAGCTGATTACCCCTGGCCCAAAAGGTGAATTTAGGGTGGAGCAGGGCAAGGTGGTAGTGTTTGAGGACAGAATACTTGAGATAATCGATAAATCGGAATTTGAAGCCCGGGGCAGAAATTCCTTTGAGGAGGTTTACTACGCCCAGGGGCAGTACGTATCCCCTGGATTTATAAATCTCCATATCCACGGCTGTGCGGGCTCCGATACCATGGACTGCCGCGAAGCGGGACTGCACCAGATGGCTATTTTTCAGTTATCCACTGGAGTGACCTCCATGCTTCCCACCACCATGACCTACGATATGCCAAGGATATATGAGGCTTTAAAGCTGGTACGTCAGGGCAAATCCTACAAGGAAGGTGCCAGAATTTTGGGTGCCAATATGGAGGGGCCCTTTATCAGCGAAAGCCATAAGGGGGCCCAAAAGGCCTCCAACATAAGAAAGGCAGATTTCACCCTAATCAAGGACTACAGTGATGTTATAAAGCTCATAACCATTGCCCCTGAAGAGCTGCCGGAGGGCAGTGATTTTATCAGCCAGTGTCAGAAGGCGGGCATTAGGGTATCCCTTGGGCATTCCTCCGCAGATTACGACTGTGCCATAAATGCCATTAATAATCTGGGAGTAACCCATGTGACACATCTTTTTAATGCCATGACAGGACTTCATCACCGCAATCCTGGTGTGGTGGGAGCTGCCCTTGATTCCGACGCCTACTGCGAGCTCATAGCGGATAATATTCACGTGGCACCCGGAGCCCAGCGCATTGTACACAAGGTAAAGGGCACTGACAGGATTGTGCTGATTACTGACTCCATGCGGGCCTGTGGCCTTGGAGATGGGGAGTCGGAGCTGGGGGGACAGAAGGTATTCGTAAGCGGCCAGAAGGCAGTTCTTGAGGACGGAACCATCGCCGGCAGCATTATTACAATGGACAAAGCTGTACACAATTACGCAAAAAATTTAAATATCTCTGTGTGGCAGGCGGTGGAATGTGCTACCAGAACCCCCGCCAGGGCCATTGGCATGGACAAGGAGCTGGGCTCCATTGAAGTGGGAAAGCTGGCGGATTTTGCCATTTTTGATGAAAATGTTCATGTAAGTATAACAATTGTCGCAGGAAAAGTATTATTTTTGGAATAAATTTGCATAGTTCCACGTAAAAGTATATTATATATGTAATATATTGTATATTTCGGAAGGTATGATTTTATGGAAATTAAAGATATGCAGGCCTTTTATGCCATTGTGGAAGAAGGCAATATCAGTCATGCGGCCATTCGCCTCAATGTGGCCCAGCCGGCCCTCAGCCGCCAGATGAAGCGGTTGGAGACTGCTCTGGGGGTAAAGCTCTTTGAGCGTGGCAGCCGCCGTATTCGCCTTACGGATGCGGGAATGCTTCTCTATTCAAGGGTTAAGCACATTTTGGGTATGGTGGACGGCACCATGCGGGAGCTTATTGACATTGGCTCGGGGGTGGCAGGTACCATTAAGCTTGGAACCATTACCTCCTCGGGATCCATGCTGATTCCGGAACTGGTGGAGGATTTCACCAAGAAATACCCTCTTGTAACATTCCAGGTCTGGGAGGGTGAGGGGGCCCGTATGCTGGAGCTTCTCGACAGCCACATTATTGAGATTGCAATTACCAGAACCCAGGTGGATAATGCTTCCTACGAGTCCATTATTCTTCCTGATGAGCCACTGGTTTTGGCCATGCACAGAAGCTTCTGCGACGATCCCACCAGCGAATTTATTCATATTAGGGAGCTGAAGGACAAGCCTCTTTTGGTGCCCCTTCGCTGGAAGACCGCCTTTATGGCCCATTGTCAGAAGGCGAAATTTGAGCCAAATATTTTAAGCGTCAGCGACAGCCAGATTCAGAATATGCTGTGGACCCAGCGGGGCATCGGCATTTCCCTGGTTCCACTGTCTGCCCGCAGTCTGATGCGCTCTGACGACATCGTCTTCAAGCATCTTGAGGAGGCAGAAATCTACACCCATACTGTTGTGTCCTGGCTGAAGAGCCGCACCCTTTCCAGCAGCTGTCAGCATTTTATCGAAATGTTCCGCCAGAAATACGTTAAGTAATCTATATTAAGGGCGTTGAAATTTAACGAGTCGGAATTAAGCGAGTCGAAACGTACCGAGTTGATATATAGCGATTTGAGATTTTGAGAGGTATGAATATGGCAGAGGGAAAAAAGATTTTTATCGTGGAGGATGAGACCCGCATTGCCCGTTTTCTCCAGATGGAGCTGGAGCATGAGGGCTTTGAGACTGAGACGGAATCCAATGGCAGCCGCGCCTATGAGCGGATTATCCAGGGGGATTTTGACCTTGTTCTGCTGGATGTAATGCTGCCGGATATGGACGGCCTTACCATTTGCAAGAAGGTGCGGGAGCTTTCAGATGTGCCTATTATTATGCTTACTGCCCGTGACGACGTAAATGACAAGGTTCAGGGGCTTGATATCGGGGCTGATGACTATGTTACCAAGCCCTTTGCCATTCCGGAGCTCTTTGCCCGCATGAGGGTGGCCCTGAGAAAGCATACCGCCTCTGAACATTCCGGGGAGGCTACCAACGGGGAAGAGCTGAAGCTGAAGAATCTCACCATGAATATAGCCCGTCACGAGGTTATGGTGGACGATGTTCTGGTGGAGCTTACCAAGAAGGAATTTGACCTGTTGGAATACCTTATCCGCAACAAGCGCAGCGTTCTCACCCGTGATCAGATTCTGTCACAGGTGTGGGGCTATGATTACATGGGTGACACCAATGTGGTGGATGTGTATATCCGCTATTTGCGGGCCAAGCTTGATGACAAGTTCAATGAGAAGTACATTCATACCATGCGGGGGGTAGGCTATGTCGTCAAAGACTAGTCTCTGGAAAAGGATAATCAACTATCCCAAGCAGTGGGAAATTTCCACCCGCCTCACTGTGATTTATGCGGCGGTAATTACCATTTTGCTGGGCTGTGCCTGTATGGCCTCCGTTATTGGTATGTACTATGTTATTTACCACCAGGCCGAGACGGAAATGACCTTTAGCGTGGAAATTGCCCTGGATAAAATGCAGGATCCGCAGTTTATGAGCCATGCGGCGGAGAAGCCCCATGAGGCCACAGAGGAAGTGCTGCTTCCGGGAGTGGTGCTAAGGGTGGCGGATGAGAATGGCAACATCGTCTACGATACAGACAAGCATTTCGCCTCGGTGGATGTGCTTAGGGAAAATTTTGCCAATGACAGGATGTTTTGGATTTCCGATAAATACCAGCTGGTGCGTCTGAAGCATTTTATGATTTATTATCATGAGGTGCCAATGGACTACAAGGGCCATCACTACACCCTGATTTTCAGCCGTGTTATTACCGCAGAAAGACCAATGCTGGCCAAGGTCCAGGAGCGACTTATATTGGGCGGTGCCATAGGAATAATGCTGGTGGTGCTCATCGTTTACATCGGTATCAAGAGGGCCTTCAGGCCGTTACGTGATTTTATTGCCACGGCCAAGACCATTGAGGTCAGTGATCTCAGTACCCGTATGGAGGTGCCCCCAAGTCATGATGAAATGACTGAGCTGGCCACCACCTTCAACAGAATGCTGGACCGCATAGAGGAAGGCTTTAAGGTGCAGCAACGCTTTGTTTCCGACGCTTCCCATGAGCTGCGTACTCCCGTGACGGTTATAAGGGGCTATGCGGATATGCTGAGCCGCTGGGGGGCATCTGATGCTGACACATTGGAGGAGGGCATTTCCGCCATCAAAACTGAGGCGGAGGATATGCAGGAGCTTATTGAAAAGCTGCTGTTTTTGGCCCGTGCTGACCAGAACCGCCAGATTGTGAACAAGGTTCCTCTGGAGTTCAGTGAGCTGGTGGAGGACGTTTACAAAAAGCTGAAACTTACCGCAGTCAAACATAATGTGGAGCTTCTCCGGAATGAGGAGGGCTACGTTATGGGGGATAAAGTCATTATGAAGGAGCTTATCCGCATATTCCTTGATAATGGCATTAAATATACCCCTGAGGGGGGGACCATCACCATTGACAGCCATCTTATGCCCCGGTATATGTGTCTGGAAATTGCCGACAATGGAATAGGTATTGCCCCGGAGGATCAGGATAAAATATTCCACCGCTTCTATCGTGTGGACAGCTCCCGCACCAAGGCTGCAGGCCAGCCAGGGGGCACAGGACTGGGCCTTTCCATTGCCCAGTGGATTGCCGATAACCACGACATCGGCATTTCACTGGAAAGCGAGCCAGGGAAGGGCACCAAATTTATTTTGATGATCCCGTTGATTGAGGAAGAGAAATAGCGGTGGAATTTTTTCGTCTGCAAGACCGGAGTTCTTCTGCCGGAGGCTCATCATGGGCACTAACTATATTAACGCCACGATGTACGTGCGACTGTGTCGCCTTCGAAGAAGCCGAATATATATCGTACATGATGATTAGAACGGAGGTCTGAAGCCGAAAAAGTTTCACCGCTGTTCAAAAGCTTAATCCTAATATTAAAGAGGCCCGTTCTGCGGTGTGCAGAGCGGGCTTTGAATTTCAATATGAATCTGACAATCAATTACAGGGTCTTGGAAATCAGGGCCATAAATACCAGATCGGTGCTGGAGGACGCATTCTCAATGCCGTGGCCTTCCCCGTCAGGACAGTAGGTGGTGGTGCCCACCCCAATGGTCATTTCTTTGCCGTTGTCGTTGTAGAGGGCCTCACCCTGAAGAATGTGGTAGGTCTCTGCATTGCCGTGATGTTCATGGAAGCCAATGGAGCACCCAGGAGGAATGGTAACCTTGGCGAACATGTCATTGCCACCCAGCTCCTTTTCCCCTAAGAGCTTCTCAATGGTGATGGTGCCCTTGCCGCCAGCCTTCTTTTCTGCCTTTACGATGTTGCTTGTTAATGTCTGCATAGTTCTTTCTCTCCTTTATTACACAATATGATAACCATATGGTCTGACTTGTGATATATTAATTATAACGCAGTAGTTCAAATTTTTGAAGATTTAAGATAATAGGCAGGGGACTGTTGAGTTTCAATATTCCATGGGACTAAAATTATTTTAATAATATATTTCCGATAAGGGCATTGCTTTTAGCAAGAGCCTCAAGCGATTGCCCATATCGTAATTATTATGTTGTATTATACTTTTTAAAAGCGGGGGAATTTTTTCGCCTGCAAGAGCGGAGTCCACCTGCCGGAGGCTCATCATGGGCACGAAATAAATTAACGCCCCGATGTATGTGCGACCCTGTCGCCTTCGAAGGAAACTATACATTAAGTGCATGATGACTTGGACGGAGCGATGAAGCCGAAAAAGTTTCACCGCTTCTCTCAATCTTTATTGTCCTAATCAGAAAAAAGATACATTGGAGACTACCATGATTTACATTTTAAAATTTGGTGCCAGTTTGCTGATGCCGCCGGGAATATTTATATTAATATTCCTTGTAATGGCAATATGGCTTTGGCGCAAAAATGAGAAAAGAGCTGCTTCCATGGTGGGGGCAGTAACAATAGCATTTTATTTGCTGTCCACCTTCTGGTTTTCCGGCCTCCTTATTGGCTCCTTGGAAAACAAGTATGACATGCCCAAGGAATTTAACGGCGACTGCATTGTAATGCTGGGGGGCGGGGCCCTGGCCGGCACTCCGGCCCTTGATGGTACTGGAACTCTCTCCGGGGCGGCGGGGAGCCGAATGGCCATGGCTGCTGAGCTTTACAGAAAAACTGGTCTTTCCATTATTGTGACGGGGGGGCAGGTATATGCCGACAGCGGCAACGAGGCCCATATTGCCAAAAGGGAGCTGATGCTTCTGGGGGTTCCCGGGGAAAAAATCCTCATTGAGGACCAGAGCCTAAACACCCGCCAGAATGCCCTTTACACTGGGGAAATTATCCGTGACCATGGCTGGAACAGACCTATTTTGGTAACCTCTGCCTTTCACATGGAGCGGTCCGTGCTGAATTTCGAAAAGGAGGGCCTTGAGGTAATACCAGCCCCGGCGGATTTTCACACCAACCGTCCCCAGAGCTTTAATCTGAACAGGCTTCGCCCAAGCTCGGATGCCTTAAGCGACAGCGTGATTTTCATGCAGGAAAAGATCAGAGGTCTTGTAACCAGGTATATTGGGTATTAGTGACATGGCGTAACAATATTTTGCATGGCGTAATGATAGTTTACATAGTGTAACGATATTTTCCCGGACGAAAGAAAGTAAGGTCTTATAATGACGAAAAATTTAACTGAAGGCAGTCCTGCCAAGTTAATATTGTTTTTTACCCTTCCCCTTATTGGCGGTAATATATTCCAGCAGCTTTACGGCTTTGTGGATACCCTGATAGTTGGCCGCTTTCTGGGGGTGGAGGCCCTGGCAGCTGTGGGCTGTACCGGCTGTATAATGTTTCTTACAGTGGGCTTTGTAATCGGCCTTTCGGCGGGGCTTTCCATATTCACTGGCCAGCGGTTTGGGGCCAAGGATTATGAGGGGGTTCATCGCAGTGCCGCCGCCTGTCTGGTACTGGGCCTTGTGGTGGGAGTGATTCTGGCAATTATCGGCTACATTTTTTCCAGGGATGTGCTGGTATTTATGGATACTCCCCCGGAAATACTGGAAGGGGCGGTGGATTTCATTTCCATTGTCTGCGCCGGTATTCCCATTACGGTGGTTTTCATGCTGGAGGCCAATCTCATAAGGGCTCTGGGGGACAGCCGCCGTCCCACCTACATTTTGGCAACAGCCCTTGTCATAAATATTATTGTGGAGCCACTTTTCCTTCTTGTTTTTGAATGGGGAATCCCCGGGGCGGCCTACGGCATTCTGGTTTCCCAGTTTATTGGCGGGGTTATTGTTGTTACCTACATCTGGAAGAAGGTGCCTTATTTAAGGATTCGCCGCCAGGACTGGCATCACATTGATTGGGATTTTATGAAAAAGCACATGGTCATCGCTTTGCCCATGGCCTTCCAGACCTCCATTATTGCCCTGGGTACCATTATCGTCCAGATGGCTCTGAACCGCTTGGGGCCTGTGGCGGTGGCGGCCTTTGCGGCGGCCCAGAAGGTGGAGACCATTGCCCTAATGCCAATGATGTCCTTTGGCATTGCCATGGCGGCATATACGGCCCAGAATTACGGTGCGGGAAAATTGGCCCGCATTAAAAAGGGCGTAAACCAGTGTATCCTCATGTCAGGAGCTTTTAGTATTCTGGTGGGCATATTCAATGTTATCTTCGGCCCAAATTTTATGGAGCTTTTCGTGGGGGCTGATGAGCTGGAGGTAATTGAGCTGGGACAGGTGTATCTCACCACCACATCTATTTGCTATATTGTGCTGGCATTGCTGTTTATTTACCGCAATACCCTTCAGGGGCTGGGTCAGAGCTTCGTGCCAACCTTTGCGGGGATCATGGAGCTGATAATGAGGGCCATTGTGGGCCTTTGCTTCGTTGATACCCTGGGCTTCTGGGGGGCAACTATTGCCAGCCCAGCGGCCTGGTTCGGATCATGTATTCCACTGGCTTTGGCCTATTATTACACCCTGCGCAGAATGAAGAAAAATATCCGCAAAATAAAAGGTGCCCAGATGACCGGAACACCATGAGAAGAAAATCAAATTTGCAAATAATATTTTAAAAATAAACAAGGAATTTTTAACTTGATAGAGAAATATATAAGGTGACAGATATATAAAGGAGGATTATCTATGGAGTTAAAATTAAAATCAGGTTTTACCTTTGATTATGGCAATCTGGTAGGTGAGGGCAAGGTTACCAAGGAAGATGTTAAGGAGCTTGGGGCAAAGATAGATGAGGCCAACAAGGCCATCAAGGTAATGCGGGATGAGGGCATTATCCGGGGCCATCTCTCCAAGGACGGTACTCCGGAGAAAGTTTATTTCTCCCAGCTGCCTTATGTGGAGGAGGGCCATCTCAATTCTCCTGCTTCAATAAAGCATCTCAAGGAGCTGACGGATTCCGTAAAGAATCGGGTGGATGCTGTTGTTTCCTTGGGTATCGGCGGTTCTTATCTGGGTGACAAGGTTATTTTTGACGTGCAGTGCGGCGAATTCTGGAATTCCATGACTGCAGAGGAACGGGGGGGCATGCCGAAGATTTATTTCAGCGGCAACAATATTGACCCACGCCGCACCGGGGATTTGATCAAGGAGCTGGAGCGTTCAGCCCGTTTCGCCAAGTCCCATCTGAAGCGCAAGCTGGTGGTGGATCTTATGGTTATCTCCAAATCCGGCGGTACCCTTGATACCATGTCCAATTTCATGGTTATTTTCGAGGAACTGAAGAAGAATCCGGATATTGAGGTGGAGGTAATTGCTGTTACTGATCCTAACGAGGAAAAGCCTACTATCCTGAAGAAGCTGGCCATGGACAACAACTGGCCTCAGTACAGCGTTCCAGACGGAGTCGGTGGGCGCTTCTCCATTTTCTGTGATGTGGGCCTGGTGCTGGCAGCAGTGTGCGGCTTTGATATTGAGGCCTTCCTCAATGGCGCCAAGGACATGGATATTGCCTGCCAGAATGAAGACGTATGGCAGAATCCGGCTCTGCTTAATGCAGTGCTGAAGTACATTGCCTCTGAGAAATACGGCCGTGATATGGAAGTTATGATGCCTTACGGTGATTATCTTAAGTCCGTTTCCGAGTGGTACATTCAGCTGTTGGCTGAGTCACTTGGCAAGCAGGTGGACAGAAACGGCAAGGACGTATACTATGGACGTACTCCTATTGTGGCTGTGGGTACCACGGATATGCACGCCCAGACCCAGCAGCATCAGGAGGGCAAGCTGAACAAGGTTGTTCAGTTTATCAGAGTGGAAAATTGGGATACGGATTTCGTTATTCCAAACTCCTTCCCTGACGTGAAGAAGCTGGCAGACATTTCCGGGGTTAAAATGTCCCAGGCTCTTGAGGTGGCCCGTCAGTCCAATGCGGATGCACTGGCCTCCAACAACCGCTTCAATGCCCTGTTCTCACTGCCAAAGCTGGATGCCTATCATTTAGGGGAGCTCCTCTATATGCTGGCTCTGTCCATTGCCTACGAGGGTGAGCTGGCAGATGTGGATGCCTTCAACCAGCCTGGCGTTGAGGCCTACAAGCGCATTATGGGACCAAGCTTACAGGCTCTGAAAAAATAACTAAATAGTTCAGTATTATATGGCAGAAATTCGCGAGCGTGTACTCCTTTTGCATGGTCTTTCTGCCAGCATAATATGCCTAAAAGGAGTGGCAAAAATGCAGGGAATAACCGATTTCCTGTCTGAAAAAGCCGGCCGGCATGTATTGCAGTTATTGACGTTGCTTAAGGAAAATATGCTGGCGCGGATCGTATTGTTTACAACGGTCTGCGCCCTTCTTTTTCCAGTATTTGCGGCAATTGATGGCCTGGGAGACTCCTCTCAGGCCATTACTGCTTTTTCAGAGGGGAGTTCCAAGAAGGAAAGTGGCTCAGAGGGGGCCGGATTCAAGGAAATAAAGGGCATAAAGGAGGCCAGGGATTTTCAGGGGCTGAACAACCCCTTTGAAGGACCCCAACGGGAAGGGGTAGATAATGCTAAATTAAGGAGATCTGGGAAGAACGGAGCCGGAAAAGGGGATTTTTCCAAGGGAAATAATAATGGAGAATACGGAGGAGACGGAAGTGATGGTATTGATAGAAGTGGTGGAAGTGACGAAAAGGGTAAATCGAAGAACGGGGGCAGAAATTCCGATAAAAAATCTCTGCCAACGGTGAAGGGAATTGTGGAGGGAACGTGCGGTCTGGCGGTGCTGCTGGAATATGGCGGCAGTCAATACATGTTGTATCCCGGGGATACAGTGGACAATATATCCGTTGAGGCGACAGGAGAAAATGGTTTGAAGGTCAATGTACAGGGGAGAATAATGTGGTTAGAAAAATAATTGTCATGGGGCTTATTACAGTCCTGATAAATGTATTTTGGGGCCTTGGTGCACAGTGCGAGGCCCTGTCCATGCGGATTGCCGATGGCAGCGCGGCGGAGCTTATCCGCTTTGCGGCCAGGGAAGGTGGACTGAATGTAATTATAGACAGCGGGGCGGACAGCCATGTGACCGTAAATTTTCAGGATGTATCGCCCCGGGAGGCCATAGATAAAATCGCTTTGGCCAGCGGCCTCAGTATCAGCGAGCGGGAGGGTACCCTGATTATCGGTCGGGGCAGAAATATTGTCTCCCAGCTGGGTCAGGTCCATGTAATTCCCGTGTCCTATGGGGATTTGGATGAGCTGAAAAGCGAGGTGGAGCTCTATTTTCAAAACAAGAATTTGGGGGAGAACAAAAAAGCTGTCAAGGGATCATCCACGGGGCTAACAGGAAAAAACGGCTCCAAAGGTGGAAATAAGAATAATGACAGCATTTATTTCGACGATAATAATTTTAATAGCTCAAACAATAACAACAGCATCAACAATAGCAATAATAAAAACAGTACAAACAGCACCAACAACAGCAGTTCCAACAAACAGCCCCGGGTGGCAGTGGATATAAATACCCGTTCCCTGCTCATATACGGCACGACCGAGGAAGCCAGGGAAGTGGGGCAGTTGCTGCAAAAGCTGGACATTCCCGCTCCCCAGGTGTCCTTTGAGGCCAAGGTGGTGGCCATGAAACGGGAGGATTTGGAGAAGCTGGGGGTGACCTGGGAGTGGACAAAAATCCCCCATGATTTCACCTACGATGCCACACTGGATCTGCTTATATCCAAGGGAAAGGCCAAGATGCTGTCACGGCCAAACATCGTCACCATGCAGGGCAGGGAGGCAGTCATAAACATCGGCGGGGAGGTGCCTATCCCCGAGGTTTCCATTACAAATACCACAACAACCACCGCCATCAAGTATCGCCAGGCGGGAATATTATTGCAGTGCAGGCCCTTTGTGGACGATGAGGGCTACATTGATTCCCAGCTTAACATTGAGGTCAGTGCCCCAAGCTACGTAAAGGAAATGAACGCCTACAGCTTCCACAAGCGCTCAGCCCAGACCAGAGTTCGCCTGCGGGACGGTGAGACACTGGTTATCGGGGGCCTCATAAGTCGGGAGGAAGTAAAACAGATGCAGAAAATTCCATTTTTAGGTGACATTCCTATTTTGGGGAACTTCTTCAAAGCCACTTCCACAAAAATTACAGAAGAAGAGATTACAATATTTATCAAGGCCACTATTCTGTAATTGGCAGGGGAGTGCAGAGATGAAAATTTTTACTGGCGGGGGAATTTTTTCGCCTGCAAGACTGGAGTCCACCTGCCGGAGACTCATAATGGGCACGAAATATATTAACGCCTCGATGTACGTGCGACCCTGTCGCCTTCGAAGAAGCCGAATATATTGTGCATGATGATTTGGACGGAGACTGCTGAGATGAATATTTTTGGGCGGGGGAATTTTTTCGCCTGCAAGACCGGAGTCCATCTGCCGGAGGCTCATCATGGGCACGAAATATATGAACGCCTCGATGTACGTGCGACCCTGTCGCCTTCGAAGAAGCCGAATAAATAGTGCATGATGACTTGGACGGAGGGATGAAGCCGAAAAAGTTTCACCGCCCTAAACTATTTTTCACGTGCCAGCCAGTGCAAAAGTCCTACAGAAAAAGATGGTAAAAAATGGCTACGGGAAAACACTTCAACAAGCCCCGCAAATGTGATATAATGTTGGAGTGCAGATTGACTGCATTTTTTGAAAGAATGAAGTGAGGTATTAGTAATGGCAATAAGAGTACTGATTGCTGACGATCACGCTCTCTTGAGACAGGGGCTGAAAAGAGTATTAAATTTTGAAGATGATATTGAGGTTGTGGGGGAAACCGAGGACGGCCAGGAAACTCTGGCTAGGACTTTAGTGTTACAGCCTGATATTTTGTTGCTTGATCTTAATATGCCAGGTCTGAACGGTCTGGATGTGGCCAGCCAGCTTCAGGCGGCCAAGTGCAGTACCAAGATTATCGCTTTGACAATACATGACAATGACAACTATGTCCTTGAGATGCTGAAAAATGGTGCTTCCGGCTATCTCCTTAAGGATGTGGAGCCGGATATGCTCATTAAGGCCATTCACACCGTCAGCGAGGGCGGTGCATATATCTATCCGGAGCTGGCGGAGCGTATCTTCGGCAGCATCGTTGTGGATGAGGATATTAACGAAAAGGCCAAGGAGCTGTGGCGCAACGGCCGTGGCGAGAGACTTACCGCCAGGGAGCTGGATGTGCTGTCCTGCATCGCCAAGGGCTTCAGCAATCAGGATATTGCCCAGGCCCTCTTTGTCAGCGAAAAGACAGTCAAGAACCATCTCACAAACATATTCCGCAAGCTTAATGTTAATGACCGTACTCAGGCCCTTATATACGTTTTGAAGCACAATATTATGAAGCTTGACTAAAACAACCTTTGAGCCGTGGCACTGCCTGCTATGGCTCTTTTAATTTGCAGGGAACTGATGTATAATTTAAAAGATGAATGCGGTTCATTAAATTCTTTTATTGAAGATGATAAAATGTATCCAATAAATTTGAAGCTTGATAACAGAAAATGTGCCGTGGTGGGGGGCGGCCAGGTGGCCTGCCGAAAAATCGGTCGGCTGCTGGAAAACCACGCCCTGATAACGGTCATATCCCCCGAGGCTGATGATGAAATTCAGCAATGGGCCGGGGATAAGAGACTTACATGGAAAAAGGAGACTTACAGCAAGAATTTGCTGGAAGGCTTTTTTTGTGTCTTCTGCGCCACGGACAATTTAGAGGTTAACCGACAGGCGGCAATGGATGCCAAGGATTTGGGCATTCTGGTGAATGTGGCCAGCCAGCCGGAGCTTTGCGATTTTACAGTGCCCGGAGTGGTAAAACAGGGACGGCTTCAATTTACCGTTTCCAGTGAAGGGGCAAGCCCCGCCTATACCCGTCTCCTTAGACAGGATTTGGAAAAGCGGTATCATCAGGGCTTTGGGGAAATGGCAGATTTTATTGAGGAACTCCGTCAGGAGCTTATTGGCGAAAGGTCGGGGTACAGGGCTGCCACCTCAAAACAGCGGCAGAAAATTTGGCGTCAGGCACTGACTCCAAAAATAATAGATTTAATTTACAATCACGATTTGGATAGGGCGAAACATGAAATCAGGAATGCAATTAATAGCGCTGGGTCTTAACCACAGAACAGCCCCCGTGGAAGTACGGGAAAAATTCAGCCTTTCACCGGAAACTATCCGTGATGGCCTAAAAAAACTATATAAATACGAGCATCTCCACGAGGCTGTGGTCCTTTCCACCTGCAATCGCAGTGAGATATATGCGGTGGTGAGCCGGGGCTGCAGCAACGCCTTGGCCAGCTTCTGGGGAGATCTGAACAAGACGGAATGCTCCCAGGAGTTTTTCCATCGCTACACCTATAAATACGAGGACGAGGACTGCATTGAGCATTTGCTGCGGGTTACCTCCAGTCTGGATTCATTGGTTATCGGTGAGGGGCAGATTCTCAGCCAGGTGAAGCACGCCTATGCCATTGCCCAGACCGCAGGAGCCACGGGAACTATTTTGAACCTTATGTTCAACAGGGCCATTGCGGCGGGGAAAAGGGTGCGCACTGAGACAAGGATTGCCTTTAATGCGGTATCCGTGAGCTATGCGGCGGTGGAGCTGGCCAAGAATACCTTTGGGGATTTCACCAACTGCAGCGTGCTGCTTTTTGGTGCGGGAAAAATGGCGGAGCTTACTGCCACCCACCTTATGAGCCACGGACTGAAAACCCTGTATGTGGCCAACCGCCACATTGAGCGGGCGGTGCAGCTGGCGGATAAATACGGCGGCACGGCAGTGGATCTGAATGGGGTTTTTGAGCTGTTGGACAAGGTGGATATTATAATCACCTCCACTGGGGCTCCCCATTACGTTATTTACAAGCGGGAAATGGTTCACGTTATGGCCTCCCGTCCGGATAAGCCGCTGATGCTTATAGATATTGCTGTGCCACGGGATGTGGAGCCGGATGTGGGCTGTCTTCCTGGGGTAAAATTATTTAACATAGACGACCTGGAGGCTGTGGTTGACGACAATCTCCATGAGCGCCAGCGTGAGGCCATTAGGGCCCAGCGCATAATCCAGGAAGAGGTGGACGCCCTTTTGGAGCGTTTTAACTACCTTTCCATGCAGCCGGTTATGGCCCAGCTCACGGACAAGGCGGAATATATCCGCCAGCGGGAGCTTAAGCGGGCCATGCGGAAGCTGCCGGATTTAACAGAGGAAGAATACAAGGTGGTCGACAAAATGACCCACATGATAGTGCGCAAGATGCTTCGTGATCCTATGCGCATGGTTAATAATACAGCAGGCACCTCGCGGGAAAGAGTGCTGAAATTTGCCATCCGCAAGCTGTTTAAGCTGCAGGAGGAATCCATAGATGAGTGACAACAAAAAAGAAAAAATCGTAATCGGCACCCGCAGCAGTCAGTTGGCCCTGTGGCAGGCTGATTACATTGCAGACAGACTGAGAAAGCAGTATCCCGGCCTGGTGGTGGAAAGGGTGCTTATGACCACCAAGGGGGACAAGATTCTTGATGCCCCATTGGCGAAAATTGGCGGTAAAGGACTTTTTACCAAGGAACTGGAAACTGCCATGCTTAACGGGGATATTGATATTGCGGTACACAGCCTAAAGGATATGCCCGTGGAGGTTCCCGAGGGACTGAAAATTACCGCCGTTACAAAGCGTGAGGATCCGGGGGACGTGCTGGTAAGCCCTAAATACAAGCTCTTCAGCCAGCTGCCCCAGGGAGCCAAAATTGGTACATCCAGCCTCAGAAGAAAGGCCCAGCTCCTAAGCGCAAGGCCGGATCTTACCATCTGCGACTTACGTGGTAACGTAAATACCCGTCTGAAAAAGCTGGAGGAGGAAAACTTCGACGGCATAATTCTGGCAGCAGCTGGACTGAAGCGATTGGGCTTTGGGGACATGATCACAGATGTGCTTGATAAGAAAATTTGCCTTCCGGCTGTGGGCCAGGGGGCACTGGCCGTGGAGTCCAGAGCTGATGACAAAGAAGTCAATGAACTGGTGGCCTTCCTTAACGATGATGACACATTGACATGCACCAAGGCGGAGCGTTCTTTCCTGAACCGGGTTCAGGGTGGATGCCAGGTGCCTGTGGGAGTATATGGCACCATGAATGATGGCGTCCTCACCGTGGAAGGAGTTATAGCATCCCTTGACGGCAGCAAGGTGTACAGAGACCACATTATGGGCCAGCCAAATGAGGCAGAAAGCCTTGGACAGCAGCTGGCAGACCGCCTTCTGGCAGCCGGCGGCCGCACAGTCCTAAGCGAGTTAGGTATAGAACTGTAGAAAAATATAAAGCGGGGGAAATTTTTTCGCCTGCAAGACTGGAGTCCATCTGCCGGAGGCTCATCATGGGCACTAAATACATGAATGCCTCGATGTAAGTGCGACTCTGTCGCCTTCGAAGAAGCCGAATATATAGTGCATGATGATTTGGACGGAGGTCTGAAGCCGAAAAAGTTTTCCCCGTCTGTAACAATAAAGTTGTAACATAAGGAGATAAATATGGCAGGAAAAGTATTTCTCGTTGGCGCCGGTCCCGGAGACTATCGCCTCTTAACCATAAAGGCAGTTGATTGCCTGAAAATAGCTGATACCGTGGTATATGACCGTCTGGCAGACCCACGCATTCTGCAGTATGCCCCAAAGGACGCCGAATACATCTACGTGGGCAAGGCCTCCAGTCAGCACACCATGACCCAGGACAAAATCTGCCAGCTTCTGGTTAATCTGGCCAAGGAGGGCAAGACCGTAGTGCGCCTCAAGGGTGGTGACCCATTTGTTTTTGGCCGTGGCGGCGAGGAAGCCCTTCTTCTCAAGGAAAACAATCTGCCATTTGAAGTGGTACCAGGGGTTACCTCAGCCATTTCTGTACCAGCCTATGCGGGAATCCCAGTAACCCATCGCGGGGTTGCAGCTTCATTTTCAGTAATTACAGGCCACGAGGACCCTACCAAGGAAACCTCCGACATAAACTGGCCACAGCTGGCCAAGGCCACTGACACCCTGGTATTCCTTATGGGTGTGGCCAACTTGCCCAAAATTACTTCAAAGCTTATTGAAAATGGCAGACCAGCTTCTACCCCAATTGCCATTATTCGCTGGGGCACAAAGCTGAAGCAGCAGGTCTGGACCAGCACTTTGGACGATGCGGCGGACATGGCCAAGCGGGAAGCCATCAAGCCACCATGCATTTTCCTTGTGGGTGATGTGGTTAATCTGCGGAAAGATTTAGCGTGGTTTGATAATGTGGCCATGAAACCTCTCTTTGGCAAGAAGATTCTTGTGACCCGTTCCCGGGCCCAGGCTTCCAAGCTCACCTTCCAGCTGGAGGAGCTGGGGGCAGAATGCCTTGAGGCACCTGCTATTTCCATAAAGGCACCAAAGGATGATTACAAGGCCTTGGACAAGGCACTTGAGAATCTTAATAAATATAACTGGCTTATCTTCACCTCTGCCAATGGAGTGGATCACTTCTGGCAGCGTTTGGAAAAGGTCGGAAAGGATGCCAGAGCACTGGCGGGAGCCAAGCTATGTGCCATTGGCTCAGCCACAGCAGATGCACTTAAGGCCCACGGTCTTGTGGCTGACGTAATTCCTGACCGCTATCAGGCGGAGGGCATTATTGATGCCCTTAAGGGACAGATTAAGGAGGGCACCAAGGTGCTTATCCCACGGGCTGCAGAGGCACGTGAAATCCTCCCAGATACCCTCAGAAAAGCCGGGGCGGAAGTAGATGTGGCCCCAGCCTACGAGACGGTTATGGGAGAAGGCAATGCTGAGGAAATCAAGAAGGAGCTTGAAGCAGGCAATATTGACGCTGTAACCTTCACCAGCTCCTCCACTGTGACCAACTTCCTTAAGCTGCTGGGGGGAGACGCCAGTCTTCTCAATCAGCCGAAGCTTTGCGCCATCGGCCCTATTACCGCCGAAACCATGAAGAAAAATGGCCTTGCAGTAAGTGCAGAGGCCAGGGAATATACCATTGAGGGCCTTGTGGAGGCCCTGAAGGAGGCATTGTGATAAAAAGCGTCTGTACATGATTACAAATTATATTTAAGGAAATGACTATGGTGAAAACAATAAAATATACAAAATTGTCATATTTGTTACAATCTGTGTTGGTATTAGCTACAATGTGTTCTTTATTCTTCGTGACTCAACATGAAGTATCCAGTTCTGGTATAGGGTTGTTTATTCGGAAAAGTATAGTTTGTGCAATTGTAATTTATGTTGTTCAATATATCATAGGATGTTCATTTTTCCATGTAAGATGGTTAACGCAACTATTTGTAATGGTATGGTGGTATGCTTTTTCGTTGTATAAATGCTTTTATATGGGAGTTGGCGATATATTTGAAAATGAAATTTTCATAGGGACATATGGTGCTGCTTTTTTCATTGTGACACAGTATTATTGTGAGAAATTTACGACAAGTAGTGTTTTTTTCGTTTTGGCAGATATTGTGAAATTGCTGTTATGTTCAGTTACTTTTGTAACTTTAATTCACTACAAAATATATGGCTATCCCATAGTATATGAAGAGATGCTGGCCGTATATAATACAACTTACAACGAAGCCGTTGAGTGGATAACAACCTATGTAGGATTGTCAAACTTATTGCTTTTGTTGTTGGTTGGAGGTTTTTTGCTGGTAATTTTGCAGGTAATAAGAAAAAAAGAGATGTATTGTTATCCGCATAGTAATTTACCGAGAAATAAGTTTTTGGTTATAGTTGTTATGATTGCATTGGCGTACTATCCTACAGTTACCCTTGCAGATACGGATTGGGTAAAGGATTATGTGTCGGCTGTTAATTACAGCAATGATATAAAAAATTATGGAGAATATGTGTCTAACTCAATTGAGACTATACAATTATCATCTGAAAAAAAGATTACTACGAATCCACACACAGTGGTGATGGTTATTGGTGAGTCTGCAAGTCGCAATTATATGAAAATATATACACCTGACTTTCCATATGATAATACACCTTGGTTATGTGATTGCAGTAATAATCGTGATTTTATAGTTTTTTCTAATGCTTATGGTTGTCATAGTTTAACGCAACAGGTTTTAGAAAATGCTCTAACAGAAAAGAGCCAGTACAATGAAAAAGATTTTTTAAATTCTATGAATATAATAGATGTTGCAAAGAAAAAGGGGTATAAAACATATTGGATTACCAATTTAGCGGGGGGAGACGGAGCGTCAACATTTTCTCTTGTAGCTTCTCGAGCCGATGTAATATACCGAGAAGCTAGTGAATATGATGATAATATGCTTAAATATCTCTATAAGATTAATCCGGAGGAAAATAATTTTATTGTGTTTCATGGTAATGGAAGCCATGCTTCTTACAGTGCAAGATATCCTGATGGATATACCGTTTTTCATGACAACAGCAGGGAAGCAGAATATTCCAATGCAATTCGATTTGTGGATGATTTTCTGAAGAATGTATATGAGTACGGAAATAATAATTTAAATTTGCAGGCAATGCTATACTTTTCGGATCATGGAGAAAATCTCGTTACTGGACACGGACCTAGTGATCGTTCATTTGATAAAGTTAGAATCCCCATGTTTATATATTTGGGAAAAGAATTTCAAAAGAATAATATGGATAAATATGAGAGTTTAGTTGCAAATAAATCTACTTTCTTTACCAATGATATGATTTACAATACTTTTCTCGGTATTATAAATGCAGAATGTAATTATTACGATTCTGGTGAAGATTTATCAAGTTCACATTATTCACACACTATAGATGATTTATATACTTTTGGGAAAACAGTAAAGATTTTAAAAGATCCGTTCTTGCACTAGGGCGACTTATCAACTTAATTAATAAAAGTTATGACGGTTAATTTATCACATTAAATAGGAGGAATGCCTATGTTAGAGCAGAAGCTGCGCCCACGTCGTATGCGCATCAGTGAAAATGTTCGTGCCATGGTAAGGGAGACATATCTCTCCCCAAAGGATTTTGTCTATCCAATGTTTGTTATCCCAGGGGAAAACAAGAAGGAAGAAATTTCCAGCATGCCGGGTTGCTACCGTTATTCCGTGGATTTAGCGGTGAAGCTGGCCAAGGAAATTTACGAACTGGGTATTCCTTCCGTGGAGGTATTCGGACTTCCGGAGTACAAGGACGAAATTGGCTCCAGTGCCTGGGATATGAATTCCCCTGTTCAGCGGGCCATTAAGACCATCAAGGAAGCAGTTCCGGAGCTGGTAATTATCGGTGACGTTTGTCTTTGCCAGTACACCAGCCATGGCCATTGCGGACAGCTCTGCGGCCATTATGTGGACAATGACGCCACATTGAAGCTCCTTCAGAAGGTGGCTGTAAGCCAGGCCCAGGCCGGTGCAGATATTATTGCCCCTTCCGATATGATGGACGGCCGTGTGGCAGCCATTCGTGAAGCCTTGGACGAAAATGGTTTCATTAATGTATCAATCATGTCCTATGCGGTGAAATATGCCTCGGGATATTACGGACCATTCCGCGATGCGGCGGACTCTGCTCCTCAGTTTGGGGACAGACGGGCCTATCAGATGGACCCTGCCAACAGCCGTGAGGCCATGAAGGAAGTGGAGCTGGATCTGGCTGAGGGGGCTGACATCATTATGGTGAAGCCTGCTCTTGCTTATATGGATATTATTTCCAAGGTCCGTGACCGCATAAATCTTCCAGTGGCCTGCTATAACGTCAGCGGCGAATACGCCATGGTGAAGGCAGCTGCCGCCAACGGCTGGATTGACGAAAAGCGCATTGTGCTGGAGACTCTTACCAGCATGAAGCGTGCCGGCGCCGATATTATTATTACCTATCATGCAATTGATGCCGCCAAGTGGCTTTCAGAGAAATAGTATTTTCAAAAAATTGAAGCGGGGGAATTTTTTCGCCTGCAAGCCGAAAAAGTTTTTCCCGCCTGTAACATGACAATAAGCAGGAAAGGATTATAATATGCTTAACTTAGAGAAATCTGCCGCAGCCTTTGAAGAAGCCAAGCGCTTAATGCCCGGCGGCGTAAACAGCCCTGTCCGTTCCTACAGAAACGTGGACTGCAACCCTCCATTCATCGAGAGGGCTGAGGGCTCCCATATTTACGATATTGATGGCAACGAATACATAGACTATGTTGGCTCCTGGGGCCCAATGGTGGTGGGTCATGCCCATCCCCAGGTGGTAAAGGCCTTGCAGGAAGCAGCCACCCGTGGCACCAGCTACGGTGCTCCTACTCTTATTGAAAGTGAACTGGCCAAGCTGGTAATGGAGGTATATCCTTCCATTGAGGTTATCCGCATGGTTAACTCCGGCACGGAGGCCACCATGAGCGCCCTTCGTCTGGCCCGTGGCTTCACCGGCCGCAACAAGATTTTGAAATTCATCGGTTGCTATCACGGTCATAGTGACAGCCTTCTGGTAAAGGCGGGCTCTGGTCTGGCCACCTTCGGTGTTCCAGATAGTCCCGGCGTAACCCCGGGCACTGCCAACGACACAATTACCATTCCATACAACGATTTTGATGCCTTTAAAGAGGTAATGGAAAAAAGCGGCAGCGAAATTGCTGCTGTAATTGTGGAGCCAGTGGCAGGCAATATGGGACTGGTTCTTCCAAAGCCTGGTTATCTTGACCTTCTCAGAAAGCTCACCAAGGAAACCGGTTCTCTGTTGATTTTTGACGAGGTAATGTGTGGCTTCCGTGCATCACTGGGGGGAGCCCAGAAGGCATACGCCGTTACCCCTGATCTTACATGTCTTGGCAAGATTATTGGCGGCGGTCTCCCAGTGGCAGCATATGGCGGACGACGGGATATAATGAACCATATAGCTCCGGCGGGACCTGTATATCAGGCGGGGACCCTTTCCGGCAACCCATTGGCCATGACTGCTGGTTTGGAAACATTGAAAATTATCACTGAGGACCCTGAGCCAGGAGAGCCGGATTACAGCCGTGTTCTCACCATCAAGACAAAGAAGCTGGTGCTGGGTATCGCCCAGAAGGCCAAGGAAGCAGGGGTAACTTTGCAGGTTCAGCAGGCTGGCTCCATGTTTGGCTTCTTCTTCAACGCCAAGGAAGTAGTGGACTATGAAACCTCCGCTGCCTCCAACCAGGAGGCCTTCAAGGTCTGGTTCAAGGCCATGCTGGAGCAGGGCATCTATCTTGCCCCATCTCAGTTTGAGACCCTGTTCATGTCCGGTGCCCACACCGATGAAGACATCGAAAAAACCATCGAAGCTGCAGGCCCCGCCCTTAAAAAGGTTGCAGAGTTCCTAAAGTAATCATACTGCTGAGTTGAACAATTAACGAAGCGGTGAAACTTTTTCGGCTTCAGACCTCCGTTCTAATCATCATGTATTGAGTGCACAGTCTCCTTCGAAGGCGACACAGTCGCACTTACATCGTGGCGTTAATGTATTTAGTGCCCATGATGAGCCTTCGGCAGAAGAACTCCGGTCTTGCAGGCGAAAAAATTCCCCTGCTTCTCAAAATGTATAATCAAATTTTATTCATTTTTTAATCAGATTTAAATGATATGCTTGTATATGTAAGTATAAGATGTTTATGATAGGGGCAATTGCTTGAAGCGCTAGGGCGAAGGGCGTTAAGAAACTATTTTTTGCATACTTACACATCAAGAAAACATCCATTGTTTGAGCGAAGCGAGTTTGGATTTTTCTTGATGACTAATTGAAGGCAAAACAATAGTTTTAGCCCTGAGGCCCTTGCTGAAAGCAATGCCCCTATCGGAAAAAACTATATATGATATCCCTTTAGCAATCATAATTAGGAGGATTTTGAAATGTTTAGGAAATTATTCAGTATCTTTTTAAGCGGCGTGTTCCTGGTATCTTCTCTGGGCACTGCAGCCGCAGAGGTCCCAAACACCGCCAACGGCAAGCTGGGTGCGGTGGAAACTGTAACCTACGGCCAGGAGCAGAGCGGTGCCATTGTGGAGCGCATTGAAAAAGTGGAGAAGGATTACGAATGCACTGACAACGGCAGCGGCATGATGAACCGCATCAATGCCTTGTACGATGCAACCTTCGACAACTCCAACGGACCATCCCTCATTACCCAGCTCAATGCATTGGAGTGGACCATTTCCCACAAGGTAAGTGCAGACCCTATTCAGAAGCGCATCACTGCCATGGAGCTTGAGATTAACGGCAAGAACTCCGAGGGCTCCATCAAGAAGCGCATTGAAGGTCTGTCCACCTTCGCCTTCGGCAGCACCACTATTCCGTTGACCCAGGTGAATGTACCAGCCAATACTCTGGTAAAGGTTTCTCTCGTTACCCCAATTAATGCCAAGGAATTAAAGAAGGGTGATGTAATTAAATTCCAGGCAGCTGAGGACGTTATTGAAAACGACATGCTTCTCATTACTGCCGGTGCATTGGGTGAAGGCGTAGTTACCGAAGTATCCCAGGCTCAGAATTTCGGCCGCGATGCCAAAATTAATATCGACTTCAAGGATATTGAGGCAGTGGACGGCACCAAGATTGATATGACCCTG
Source organism: Anaerovibrio sp. RM50 (assembly GCF_000622005.1). Lineage (GTDB taxonomy): Bacteria > Bacillota > Negativicutes > Selenomonadales > Selenomonadaceae > Anaerovibrio. The sequence goes on from NZ_JHWV01000005.1 coordinate 150,471, forward strand.
GGTGAGGAAGCAAAAGAAAATATGGAGCGCATGGGTATGGCAGCTGGTGCCAGCCTTGCCAGCATGATTATCCTTGGTCCAATCGGTATCATCGGCGGTGCCTTTGTAAAGGGCAAGAACATCAATCTTCCTGAGGGCACTGAGATGTACCTCCAGACCGAAAAGGACAGCACAGTATATGGTATCCCAACCACCAGCGCTGAGCAGTTCTGATTAAAAGAATAAGAAATAGTAATCTCCTCTGGTATGGTTTATCATATCGGAGGAGATTTTATTTTACCAATATCACAAAGTATACAAGAGAAGCAATTTTTGTTAAAATGGGGAGTACTGAAATTATGTCACTATAGTAACAAAAATGTGTTTTGCGGAGGAAATAAAAAAATGCGTTTGAACCGCTTTTTTCAAAATATACAGAGAGATTTAATATTATTTTTATTCCTTTTATTGCTGCTTTGCTTTTATCGTGGCTATTTTATATGGCAGATGTCCGATTACATGACCACTGTGGAGGCATCCGAAATAGGCAAGGCCATGTGGACGGGGCTCCGTTTGAGTTCAAAATCCGCAGGCGCCTTAACCATCCCAGCCTTTGCTTTTTGTACTCTGCCATGTTTAATATTGCCTAAACTGGCAACAGAAAAGCTGCGCCTGTGGTGGGGCGGCCTGGTTTCATTTTTTCTGGCGATTTTATTTCAGGCCCGTTTCCCATATTACAGGGCCTTTCATTCCACATTTGATTTACATTGCCTCATGGGCTGGAACGATGATCGTAATGCTGTGTTTTGGACTCTCGTGGAAGAATATGGGCTAATTTGGAGACTGCTGCTGGCAGTGTTGTTGACAGCAGTTTGCTGGAAAATTCTGCAATATGCCTTGAATAAATTGCATGTTTTGTCTCTGCCCCAATTCACCAGTTTTGTGCAACAAATCCTTGTAGCTACTGTTATGCTGGTGGCAATTGCGGCTTTTGCGGTGTTTGTGCGTTTTGGCGGCAGCTTCACCTACGCTGATGGGGTAAGCTGGCTCAGTGCAGGGGTCACCAATGATGAATTCCTCAATGAATGTATTCTGGATGATATCCAGGCTTTGTATCGGGTGCGGGAATTTGCAGAGAATATGAGGGCTGGTAAAATCGATGGGGTAGATGCTTCACGGATTCGGGAATTTGCCCGCAGTATTAACGGATATAATGGAGAATCGGAGGAGCTTCGTCCTTATCTGGAATGGGAAGCCCAGGGGGCTATACTGCCCCGTCCCCGCCATATATTTATTATAATTGGTGAATCCTGGGCCCAGTGGCCTATGCTGGAAAAATATGAAAACCTGCATGTGGCTGATGGCATAAAAGGGTTGATGGCAGAACCAAATTCCTATTCTACCAGATCATTTTTGCCAAATGGTGAAGGTACAGCCATTGGTATCGTTGGCATTATCACAGGCCTTTCTGCAGTAAATATGGATGCCCAATACCAGCCAAGAAGCTACGATGCACCTTATATTACTTCAATGGCTCCCCAGCTGGAGCGATTGGGCTATCAGGTGGATTTTTGGTACGGCGGCATCTCATCTTGGGATAATATGAATAGATTTACCCTGGCCCAGGGCTTCCATCATTTTTATGGTTATCCGGATTATAAGGCTCCAAGACAAAATGCCTGGGGTACGAAGGACAGCTATATCTTTGATGCTTTGTTCAGGCATCTGTCGGAGGAACCACCCACTGTGCACGTGATAATGACGGTAACCAATCATCCGCCATATGATTTGGATTTAGAGAAGGAAGGCTTTGACTTTGCGAAAACCAGGGATGCAATTGCAGCCTTGGACAATATAGAAGACGTGGAGGACCTGACCACCGAAATGGGACATTATTGGTATATGGATAAGGTGGTGTCAGATTTTGTCCATAAAACTATGGAGGAATATCCGGATAGCTTGTTTATATTGACAGGAGACCATGCTGCCCGTACATCTCCGGGGACCCGGCCTACTGTATTTGAGCATCAAAGTGTTCCATTTGTTTTATACGGTCAGGGCGTGCAGCCACAACTTTTATCTCCCCATGCAGTTGGTGGACATACAAGCATCACTGCAACATTGATTGAATTAATTGCCCCTAAGGGGTTCCATTATTATTCCTTGGCAGAGAGCATGACACGTAATCCTCAGGGGGCTTTCAGTTCCTCCACCTGGATTACTGATAATACCATAGGCTCCTTGACAGGTAACAGGGTAGAGACCATTCCGGGAGGTTCAGCTGAGGATCCACAAAAGGCACGGGGCAAGGTAGATGAAATATTGACAAAAATAAGGACCCTTTCATGGTGGTTGATGGAAAAGGGAACTTCTTTTGAGTAATGCCCAAAAACTCTCCTTAGATTACTTAATAATCGTGCTGAATTCTTGTTTTATCATGGTAAAAAGAGTATCATATAGTAGAGTATGTATGCAATTAAGGGACAGTGGGCTGGCATAATAATATTTTGATCAAATCAGTACACTGATGCCCGTTTAGATAGGGGATAAATATCCGATGAACAGAAATACAAAGGCCCTGCTTTGTGCAGGACTGGTTGCTGCCAATTTGGCTCTGCCAATTACAGCAACTGCTTCAACATATAATGCCAGCACTGACACCAATGCTGATGTGCTGGATTACTTGGAAAATAACAAACGCTCGGCCAGGGAAAATGCCATTTTGGATGAGCAGAAGCAGCTGGTTCATGACGCCTTTGAAATGCGCAAGAACCTTAGGGATCCATTGGATCCCACCAAGAATGTTCCCGTTGCTCTGGAAGGTGACGAGCTCTTCTACGATCAGCACAGCGGTGACTTTTATGCCACTGGAAAAGTAAATATTACATCTCTGGATGCCCAGCGTTTTCAGACAGAGGAAGTAAAGGGCAATCTGGAAAATACAGAGGTAAATGTTCCCGGGAAGGGCCATGTGGTTCAGATGACTCCGGGCCAGGCCAAGATCGTCATGGATGGCTACAAAATTCAGTACAATTATGGCAAAAAGACCGGCAACATGGAGGATGTCAGCGGCAAGATTGACAAAGAGTACATTAAGGGCAAGCGTATTGAGCTGTATCCTGACAAAATCATTGTTTATGATGGCTACATGACAAAATGCTCAGCCCAGCATCCTGATTATCGCAGTACTGCCTCCAAAATTGAGGTTTACCCCGGGGACAAAATGGTCTGCCATGATATGAAATTCTGGCTGGGGGATGTGCCTGTATTCTCTGCCAAGAAGCATACCTTCAGATTGGACAAGGATGACAATAACCTGGAAATGCCACGGGTTGGCTACAACCGGGATGATGGCTGGTGGATAAGCAAGGATTTTAATTATTATTTAACTGATAATTTCTATTTAAATGCAGATGTTATATATACCGGAAAAAACGGATTTCATAGCCACGGTGCCATGATTTATGATAATAATCTGGGTAAATTCGAGCTTATGACCGGTTATTACGAAAGCTCCAGCAATAAGTGGGTTAAGAAGGCACCTTCCTTCAGATATACCAAAGCAATCCCATTAGGGGATTTGCCATTTACGGTGGCCCTGAACTATGAGCGTGGTCATTGGAGTCAGAACAACATCCATAGTATGCACACATATTATGGACTCACTTTAAGCCACGATACCATTGATTTAGGTGGCAATCACAGGCTGGATTTAAGTACCACCTACTCTGTTACTGATGAATCCTACAACCATTCCCGTATTAAGGGTCTTGGCTATGCGGCTCTTTTAAGACGTGACGTGGATGACCGCTGGACATATTACACCAGATACAGCTACACCCAGGCCAACAACAAGAATTCCGTGTTCGATTATGATCTTGATGATTATTCCCGCAAAATGTCTGCAGGCTTTAGCTATAAATTCAATGACAGGGACAGATTTTTAGTGGGAACAGCCTTCGATATGAGCAACTATACCCTTGCGGATATGGATCTTTACTGGTTCCACGAATTCCATTGTCTTGAGCTTATTTCCCGTTATCGGGCCAAAAGACATGAGTTTGGCTTTACCCTGCAGTTCAATCCGTGGTAATAAAGGGGCCGTTATGGATAAGAAGGATTTATTAAATGCAATAGATGAGTTTCAGGGCAGTGAGGTACTGATAATCGGCGACATGATTGCTGATATCTACCTTGAGGGCACTATTTCCCGCATTTCCAGGGAGGCTCCCGTTCTGGTACTGGAGCAGGCCTCGGAAAAGGTGGTGGCTGGCGGCGCCGCCAATGTGGTAAATAATACCGCAACCCTTGGGGGCAAGGTTCATGCCGCAGGGCTTTTGGGGGATGACAGTGGGGCCAGGGGCCTTACTGAAATCCTTGAGGGCCGTGGGGCGGATGTAACTGGCCTTATAAAGGATGCCCATCGTGACACCATTTCCAAGACCCGGGTTATAGCAGGTGGCAGAACCACTGTGAGTCAGCAGGTGGTGCGTATTGACAAGGAAAGCAAAGAGCCCATGTCCCCTGCCCATGAGGCGGAGCTGTCCCGTTATCTGGCAGAGACTATGCCAAGTGTCAAGGGGGTAGTTCTTAGTGATTATGGCAGTGGTACCATTACAGAAAAGCTGAAAAAACAGATTTTTGACTATTGCCATGAGCATAATATTCCCACCATTGTGGATTCCCGCTATGATATTCTCCGCTTTAAAACCGTTGATTTCATCAAGCAAAATGATGCAGAGCTGGCGGCTGCTGTGGGGAGAACACTTAACAACGAGGAAGAGCTTATAGAGGCCGGAAAAGAGCTTCTGGAAAAGCTGGAGGCCAAGGGGGTTCTTATTACCCGGGGCGAACAGGGCATGACCCTATTTATGAGAGGTGGCTCTGTGGACCATATTCCCGTTACTGACAAGAGCGAGGTTTTCGATGTTTCCGGTGCCGGTGATACATGCGTTGCCACGGTTATCCTGGCTTTGGCGGCGGGGATAGACCCTTTGACAGCGTCAACTTTATCCAATGTTGCCTCCGGGATAGCTGTAAGAAAAATGGGCACTTCCACCGTAAGTGCCAAGGAATTAAGAGATTACATCACGAAAAATATGTAAGGGCCATGCCCCTTTGACTTATATTTAGGTACATAATATGCTTATTGATGCTTCGAAAATAGCAGATTTTTGCAAGGTTCTGCGGGAGGGCGGCCAGAAGGTGGTTTTTACCAATGGCTGCTTTGACATTCTCCACGCAGGCCATGTGAGATATTTGAAAAAAGCCCGCTCCTTTGGCGATTGCCTGGTGTTGGGCCTTAATAGTGATGCCTCCGTAAGGCGTATCAAGGGTCCAACCCGTCCCATCAATTGTCAGGAGGACAGGGCAGAGGTGGCTGATGCTCTGGCTTGCGTGGATTACGTGGTAATCTTTGACGAGCCTACGGCGGAAGCCCTTATTACCAGGGTTCATCCCGACGTATACGTTAAGGGTGGGGACTATACCCTGGAGACCCTTCCAGAGGGGCAGATTGTGAAATCATATGGTGGTGAAGTGGAGCTGGTAACCTTGGTTGAAGGCCGTTCCACCACAAATATTATCAAGAAAATCCAGGCAGGTGACAGCAATGGCTAATATTAAGAATGTTTTGGTGGTAAAGCTTAGCGCCATTGGGGACGTGATTCACGCCCTGCCAGTTTCCTATGCCATCAAGGAGACTTACCCTGATGCCAGGATTACCTGGGTAGTGGAGCCACCGGCCTACGATTTGTTAAAGGACAATCCTTACGTAGATAACATCATTATTTTTGAAAAGAAAAAATTTAAGTCCTTTAAGGGCTTTTTGAAAAACTACGGGCCATTTTCCAAGATAATAAGGGCAGACCGCTATGACGCTTCCTTGGATTTGCAGGGCCTCTTTAAGTCTGCAGCCATTGTGTGGAATGCCAAGGCTCGTATTCGTCTTGGTACCTGCAATATGCGGGAAATGAGCCATAAGATTAGTAAGCCTGTTATAGGCCCCAACGCCAGAGGCCATATTGTGGAGCGTTATCTGGATGTGGCCAGGGCCTTGGGCTGTAGGGTGGAAAATGTGGTATTTCCCATGGAAATCACAGAGCGGGACAAAATTGCCGCTGAAGGAGCCATGCAGCAGGAGGGGGCCCGTATGGAGAACCCTTATGTGGTGCTGGCTGTGGGAGCAAACTGGCCAAACAAGCGGTGGCCAACCAGATATTATGCCCAGCTTAGTGACTGGCTCTATGGCCTTAAGATAATTCCCGTAATTATCGGTGGCGGGGCAGTGGATGGTCAGCTGGCCTACGATATTGAGTCAGCGGCAGAAATACCGCCTATTAATCTGGTAGGCAAGACATCATTAAAGCAGCTGGCCTATATTATCCAGAATGCCCAGGCTGTTGTTGGCGGTGACACAGGTCCTGTCCACCTTTCAGCTGGACTTGGCAAGCCAACGGTTATGGTAATGGGCCCAACGGATGCCAACCGCAACGGCCCGTACGGACAGCTGGAAAATGCCATTGAAGCCAACCGCCCATGCAAATATTGCTGGAAGCGGGCATGCCCGAAGGGATTGGAGTGCCTTTCTGTTATTCACCCGGATGCGGTGGAAAAGAAGCTGTTGCAGTTATTACAAAATAATCAAAGGTAAAAATATTTCCAATGAAAATTTACAACAATATTCTGGTCATTAATCTTATGCACATTGGTGATTTAATGCTGGCCACCCCGGTCTTAAGAACCCTTAGGGCCAATTATCCCCAAGCCAGAATAACTCTGCTGGCGGACAAGAAGCTGGCAGATCTGGTGGTGCACAACAAATGGCTTGATGAGTGCTTATTGATTGATAAAAAGGGCGAGGATAATTCATTGCCGGCCTTTATAAAATTCATAAAAAGGGTGCGTCAGAAAAATTATGACCTGGTAATAAATCTCCACCGTAACGAACGGGCATCGGCCCTGGCTGCCTTTAGTGGTGCAGAAAACATAGTCGGCTACAGCAAGCCGTTGTTTTCTCTGTTCTTTACCAAGGTAATGAACAATCCTTCTGTGGCCCATCATATTGGTTGGGGACCATTTCATCTGTTTCCGCCCTATAAGTATGTGCCGGGCTGGGAGCATCAGGTTCATGCCCATCTTAATGTTTTAAAGGAATCCCTTGGAATTGAGAAAATCGACGACGGTGGCCTGGAAATGTGGGTGTCTGAAAAGGATACCGAATCTGCCAATAAAATCTGGCAGGACAGCTTTCAAAAGGAGACCAAAGTGGTGGCCTTTAATATTGGTGCCAGCTGGATAACCAAGCGGTGGATTGACAGCTATTTTGCCCAGTGCGCCGATGAATTGCTGGATAGGGGCTACGGGGTTGCCTTTTTCGGTGGTCCCATGGACACAGAAATTGTAAATAACTGCATTTCACAGATGAAAAACGGAGAAAGCAGTCTTATAAAGGTTTTCACCGGGGAATTGTCTTTGGGTGAGCTGGCAGCCATGCTGAAAAAATGTGCCCTTATGCTTACCACGGATTCTGGCCCAATGCACGTGGGAGTATCCCAGAGCGTGCCGGTGGTTACCATGTTTGGGGCCTCCCCGGTGCCGGGATTTTATCCCTATGATGCCAAGGATGTGCTCATAAAAAGTCCTGAGCCTTGCCATCCATGTGGCATTCATCAGTGCCCACATGAGGGAGAGCAAAATTTGGCATGTATGAAGAATATTACAGCAGAAAACGTCATGAAATACGTATGGGAGCTGCTGAAAAAATATGAGGACCAGGCGGGTAATGTACCGAGAGAATATGGTGCATATGAGTGCCGTGTGGTTGAAGCAACAAAAGCGGAGTAAGGAGGAAGCAATATCATGACCACAAGCAAGGATAGATTGAAGGAATTTGTCACCTCGGGAATGTCCAAGGTGCATATTCTGGTAGTTGGTGATGTAATGCTTGATAAGTATTACTACGGAGAAGTGACCAGAATATCCCCGGAGGCCCCAGTGCCTATTACCAGGGTGGTTGACACCAAGGACACCATGGGTGGTGCGGCTAACGTAGCCCATAATCTGGCCCTTCTTGGTTGCAGAACATCTATCGCCGGCTTTGTGGGAGATGATTACCACTGCCAGACTCTGGTGGATAAGTTTATTTCAAAGGGTATTGACTACAAGGGCATTATTTATAGGGAAGAACCTACCACCACCAAGCTTCGGGTTATTGGGGGCCATCAGCAGATGCTCCGCCTTGATTTTGAGGATACAGAGCCAGTGAAGCCTCTCTATGGCAACCGCCTCATTAACTTTGTGGAGCAGTCACTTGACGATGTGGATGCGGTGATACTTTCAGACTACGGCAAAGGGGCCTGCACTGATGAGGTATGCGAAAGCATTATTGAAATGTGCAACGGTGCCAATGTGCCTGTTTTGGTTGATCCTAAGGGCCGGGCATGGGCCAAATACACCAATGCGGATTACATCACTCCAAATGTGAAGGAAATAAATGAAATTCTGGAAAAGCCTATAAAGAACCGGGATGATGCCATTAAGCAGGCTGCCACCTATATAATGAGCAAGTTCAAGATTAAGAATGTGCTGGTTACCCGCTCCGAGTGCGGCATGTCCATGGTAACCCCAACGGATACTGTTCACATTCCTACAAAATCCCAGGAGGTATTCGATGTATCCGGTGCCGGTGATACGGTTATTGCCGTATTTGCATTGGGCATTGCGGGGGGGCTTATACCGCGGGAGGCAGCATATCTGGCAAATCTGGCAGCCAGTGTAGTAGTTGCCAAGCTGGGTACTTATGCAGTCAGCAAGGACGAGCTGGAAAGCGTACTTATGCAGCATATTGATTCCGAGGAGGAAAATAGTAAATGATTATTGTAACTGGTGGTGCCGGCTTTATCGGCAGCAATATAGTTAAAGAGCTTAATAATCAGGGCCGCAGTGATATCCTCATCGTGGACGATTTAAACAATCGCAAGGAGCAGAGCCAGTCCTACAGAAATCTTCGGGGTCTGCAGTTCATTGATTATATGCACAAGGACGATTTCCTTGCTGCCATTCAAAACAAGGAATTTGACGGGGTTGACGTGGATGTTGTATTCCACGAGGGTGCCTGCTCCGATACCATGGAGTACGACGTTAACTACATGATGAAGGCAAATTATGAGTATTCCAAGGCCGTTCTTCATTTCTGCATGGAGCATAGGATTCCATTCCTCTATGCTTCTTCTGCCTCCACATACGGCGGTGGGGAGCGTGGCTTCCGTGAGGGGGACGAGTGCGAGGATGCCTTGAATCCTTATGCCTATTCCAAGCTGCTCTTTGATCGCTACGTGCGTCAGGTAATGTCCGATACCCAAAGCCAGATTGTAGGGTTAAAATATTTTAATGTATATGGTCCCCAGGAGCATCACAAGGGCAATATGGCCTCCATTTTCTATCAGCTCTATCATCAGGTGAAGGAGACAGGAGTGTGTCGTCTCTTTGAGGGCTGGGGCAAGTTCAGCGATGGCACCGATGTGCCAGATGGGGGCCAGAAGCGTGATTTCATCTACGTAAAGGACGTTGTAAAGGTAAATCTCTGGTTCTGGCAGCACAAGGGCCCTAGCGGTATCTATAACTGCGGCACAGGCAAGGCCCATACCTACAATGAGGTGGCTGACAGCGTAATCAAGGCACTGGGCAAGGGCAGAATAGAGTACCGTGATTTCCCTGAGGTATTGAAGGGAAAATACCAGAATTACACTGAATCAGATACCACCAAGCTGCTGGAGGCCGGCTACGACCAAGGCTTCTACGGCATGTACGACGCCGTCAAGGAATACTGTGATTTCCTTGACGAGGGTGGCTACTTCAAGTACGGCAAATAGGTATCACCATGAACAGGGCAGTGTTTTTTGACCGTGATGGCACCTTGAACGAGGAGGTACATTACCTTCATAAAATAGAAGATTTTAAGTGGATAGAGGGCGCCATTGACGCCATAAAGTATTGTAATGACAATGGTTATCTGGCCATTGTCATTACTAATCAGAGCGGAGTTGCCAGAGGCTATTATCCAGAAAGCGACATTATGAAGCTCTATAACTGGATGAACGCCGATCTGGCAAAGCATGGAGCCCATCTGGACGGCATCTATTATTGTCCCCACCATCCTACGGGTAAGGTGAAGGAATACGCCATTGAATGTGATTGCCGCAAGCCTCTGCCTGGAATGCTGTTAAAGGCCCAGAAGGAACATAATATAGACCTAAAATCTTCGTTTCTTATTGGTGACGGGGCCAGGGATGTGGAATGTGCCGAGGCCGCAGGAGCAAAGGGAATACGCTATAGGGGTGGCAATTTGTATCAGGCCCTTGTGGATAACATTAAAGAATAAATATACGGAATTTGTATAAAACTGGAATTGAGGATATATAATGAAAATTATTCAGATAGCCCACGCGCTTACAAAGGATGATGCCGCCAGCCGACAGCTTATCAATATGGATTCCATGTTTCGTGAACTGGGCTACAATACGGCGATGTATGCTCACAAGGTGGACAGCCATCTGGGTGATGCTGTGCATACGATGGAGGCTTTTCAGGCGGATAAGGAAGATATTGTCATTTACCATTTGACTACTGGGACTTCTTTTAATGACTGGGTGGCAAAATATCCTCAGAAAATCGTAATGTACTATCACAATATTACCCCTGCCAGATTTTTCTTTGGAAATGCCTGGGGGTCTTGGTGGAAATGCATAAAAGGCCGCCACCAGCTGAAAAAAATAGTAAAGAATACTTTCTTTTCCTGGGCTGCATCGGAATATTCCCGCAAGGAGCTGGAAGACCTTGGCTTAAAGTACACCAGAGAGTTGTCCATTGTGGTGGAACCTGAAAAATACATTCAGTATCAGCCAATAAAGGAAATGCTGGACAAGTACAATGACGATATAACAACTTTATTGATGGTTGGGCGGGGGGTTCCCCATAAAAAGCTGGATGAAGCCATTGCTGCCATTGCCTGGTATAAAGAAAACATTTCGGATAAAATTCGTCTGGTGTTGGCGGGTAATATAAAGCCAAGCTATGGAAAAAAGCTCCATAAAATGGTACAGCAGTTAAAGCTGGAGGAGAATGTGATTTTTACCGGGAAAATATCCAATCAGGAACTCTGTACATGGTTCCGTATAACTGACGGTGTGCTGTCCCTCAGTGAACACGAAGGCTTCTGTGTGCCATTGGTTGAGGGCATGATTTTTGAAAAGTCAGTATTTGCCTATGCCTGCTCCGCAGTGCCGGAGACACTGGGGGAGGCCGGCGTTTTGATTTATGACAAGTCGCCAGAGAACATAGCAACTACCATTCATAATGTATTAAACGACGAAAACAAGCTGGCAGAACTGTCCAAGGGCAGAAAAAAGCGTCTGGAAGAACTGTCATATAAAAAACTTCTGGACCAGCTGAAGAACGATATCAAGGAAATAATTGAGCTGAAAGAAAAACAGCTATAATTTAAGGATGTGTTCCTGAAAAATGTCTAAACTTACCATATTAATTCTGGCAAAAAATGAAGAAAAGAATATTGAGGATTGCGTAAAAAGTGCGCTCTTTGCCGATGAAGTGCTGGTAATTGATGACTTCAGTACGGATAATACCGTGAAGATTGCTGAGGAGTTAGGGGCAAAAGTAATTCAGCATTCATTGGATGGCAACTGGGGCCAGCAGAAGACCTTTGGAATAAATGAAGCCCAGGGAGATTGGATATTCTTTTTGGATGCAGATGAGCGCATCACAGAGGTATTGCAGTCGGAAATAATCAAGGCTGTGAGCAGCGGTGAAAAAATAGCCTATTATATAGCACGACTTAATCATTTTTGCGGTAATGTGGTAAAATATTCTGGCTGGTTTCCGGATTATGGTATTCGACTTATACCTAAAGAAGGTTCCTATGTTACGGGATATGTTCACGAGCAAGTTCATTATAATTGTCCGGAAAAGTATTTTCCAAAATCTGCCTATATGCTTCACTATACCTATGTATCCTGGGAGCAGTATTTAAGAAAGCTTAATAACTACACTACTCTGGGCGCTAAAAAACAGTATGATGCGGGAAAACGGGCAGGAATATTAGATATTGTTTTTCACACCTTATTTGGAGTAATAAAGATATTCTTTATTCAGCGTGCCTTTATGGATGGTATGACAGGCCTGTTTCTGACGGTTGGCCATGGCATAAGTGTATTTATGAAATATACCAAGCTCTATTATTTAAGTAAGGGCATTGGGGAGAAGAGTTGATATTAATGAGTGAAAATAAGCTTCAAAGCTATAGCGATATAGGAAAGCAGATATATAGATTAAGCAATCATAGAGAGGCACGCAGATATTATGTGTTTCGTATGCGATCATTGATATATAGAGGAAAACTTAATGATTTGCAACGGCATTTTACAAGTACACCATTGCTTACGGAAATACAGAAGATTTATCCTTTTGTATATGAACAGCCTACTAGGGCATTTTTTTATAATAAATCTACTTTTGCTGAACGTGTTAATATTGTTAAACAACACATGGATTATTTGGCAAAGGTATTGAAGCCAGAAACGTTGCTGGATATTTATGGGGAGAAAAATATCCCTATTTGGTATGGGGGCGAAATAGATGGCAAGAAATTCTGGGCATGTCTTTACTACGAACCGGGGCAACGCAAAGAAGGATTGTTGTCTGTTATACTTAGGTTGGATGATGATCCACTGTATCAGATAATATTCTGGATTGCACAGGATAAAAATGGCTATTGGTCCATGTGGATTGGGGCCATGCAGGGGCCTAACATGGATGATGCCAAGGATATTGTAAAGAAAATAACGAATAAATGTCATCGCTACCGTACAAAGAATCTGATTCTCTACATTGCCCAGGTCGTAGCAAAAAATCTGGGGCTGGAGAAGATATACGCGGTAACCAATTATGGCTATTATGCCAATAATCATGTCCGCGTGGACCGCAAACTGAAGACCTCCTTCAGTGATTTTTGGGTAGAGGCTGGGGGACATTCAACTGATGACGAAAGGTTCTATGAACTTCCGTTGGTGGAGCCACGCAAGACCATGGAAGAGGTTCCTACTAGAAAAAGGGCAGTATACAGAAGACGTTTTGAATTGTTGGATGAAATTGAAGAGAGCATTTATAAATCATTAGAAACATTGTTGCAATAACAATGTGTAGTACAGGAGCTTGGCTATGAGATTATTATTTGTGTGTTCAACAGAATTTCAGATATTAAACGCACTTAATGTAAAACTTCATTTATACCCTGACACTAAGGCTGATATTGTACTTCAGAGGGCAGAGTACAGTGTTATAGCTGAAAGATTAAGGGAATTGGGTATCTTTGAGTATGTTTGCTGTGCAAAAGAAATCTTGATAGATTTACATGAATATAAGCGAGCACTTCGTGAATTTGGCAGATGTGATAAAGGTTTGCTCGAAGCTGTTTGTAATTCAATGGTTAACATATGGCGGAATTTATTCGGATTTTTTGCTGGGCCTAAATATCACTTAAATGATTTGTTGTATGGATATGGTAATATACGAGATAATCACTATGATAAAGTGTTAATGCAGGGCGGAAATACGATTGTTAGAAATTTTTATACTGACCTTCATAAAAATACAGAAATGGCAGTATTGGATGAAGGTATTGGCTCATATTGTGATAATACAATCTGTCATAAGGACACAAAGGCAGATGCCGTGTATCTTTATGACCCAAACGTTGCCGTTTATGCGGAAGATCAAGATATTAGTTTTGTTAAGATTCCTAAACTATCACCAGATGATATTGATTTTGTTAATATAGCAAATAAGGTATTTCGTTACTTACCTGCAGGGAAAAAAATAAAAAATAAATTAATCTTTTTTGACCAAGGTGGAGAACAGATGCCGTCATATTTAAGGAATCCAAATTGGTTAATTAGGTTGTTTTTGGCAAATTCTATCAAAAAGCACACACGAAGCTACAAGGAATATATAAGTCAAATAAAGGCATTTAAGCATATAGCAGGAGACCGTACTGTTTACATAAAATATCATCCTAGAACCTCAGTTGGGATGTTGAAAGAATATGATGAAGCAAAATTCAAACCTATAGAACCAAGAAAAATCCCTTGGGAATTATATGCTATAAATAATCAAATTGAAGAATGTAAATTTATAACTTTATGTTCTAGTTCAGTTTGTTTATACCCTCTGACTGTTGGTGGTAACAACAAATGTGTGCTGTTGTATAGCTGCATTGACTATAGTGTGGGTGATAACTATAAAAAGTTATTTGACAATATTGCCCAAAAATATAAAAAAATGTTTTTTATTGCTAATGATATTGATGGAATAAGTGCGATTTAAAATAATCCTAAATAAAAAGAGCGGTGTTAATGCTGAACCAAATTCTTTCGGATAAAGAAATAGCCAGCCAAGGGTATATACCTATGACCAGCTATTATCGCACATTTGCGAATACTAAAGAACCGACGTGTACCGAACGGTACGCACGGTGGTGTGAGAGGTCGGAGGGTTTATTTAAATCCTCCTCATACTCGATTCCGAGTCAGCGCTATTTTTGTCTTCAATTACTCAAACACAGGTCTCTTTACTACCTTATGTCCAGTAATGATTTCTTTCCGCTTGCAGTGTGGGCATTCGTTTTCAATAATGCCAGTGTAGCCACACACAGGGTCACGGTCAACTGGGTGGTTGATGGAGAAGTAGCCCATGTTGGCATCGTGCATAGCACGGACTAGAGCCTCAAAGGCCTTCACATTCTTGGAAGGGTCGCCGTTCATCTCCACATAAGCGATGTGGCCTGCATTTTCCAGCTCGTGGTAAGGTGCCTCGATGCGAATCTTATCCAATGCCTTAATGTCGTAGTATACAGGCACATGGGAGCTGTTGGTCATATAATCCCTGTCAGTAACCCCCGCAATTTTGCCGAACTTTTTGCGGTTTGCCCGCTGGAACTGACCAGCAGTGGACTCAGCCGGAGTACCGAAGCAGGTCCAGTTCATGCTTTCAGCCTTGGTATATTCATCAGTCTTCTGGCGGATATGACCTACGATTTCCAGACCCAGCTTCTGGGCTTCCTCAGACTCGCCGTGATGCTTGCCAATGAGGGCCACCAGACACTCAGCCAGACCACAGAAACCAATGGAATAGGAAGCATGCTTCAATACTTCCTCAATGGAGTCAGTATTTTTCAGTTTGTCGCTATCCATCCAGATACCCTGTCCCATAAGGAACGGATAGTTATATACATGCTTATGCTTAATGGTCTGAAGTCTGAAGAGAAGATAGTCGTGGCTAATCTGAATATATTTATCCAAGAGGCACCAGAACTTATCCATATTGCCCTCAGACTCCAGGGCCAGCATTGGCAGATTAATGGTGGTAAAAGAGAAGTTACCCCTGCTGCCCACTTCGCTAGGGCCATTTACATTACCAATAGTGCGGGTACGACAGCCCATGGTAGCAATTACGCTGTTGTAGTTGCCAGGCTTGTAGTACTGGAGATTATATGGAGCATCCACATTTACGAAGTTAGGGAACAATCTCTTGGCAGAGGTCTTACAGGCCTGCTGGAAAAGATCATAGTTAGGATCCCCTGGATTGTAGTTTACCCCGGACTTAAGCTGGAATACGGAAATAGGGAAAATAGCGGTTTCACCATTACCCAGACCGCTCATAATAGCGTTCATAACCTCACGCATGGTAAGGCGCCCCTCAGGAGAGGTATCCATACCATAATTAATAGAGCTGAATGGTACTTGGGCACCAGCGCGGGAATGGAGGGTATTGAAATTGTGAATCAGTGCCTCCATGGCCTGATGGGTTTCCTCAGTTGTATCATCACAGGCCAAGTGATAAATATTGGCAGCATCCAGCTTTAAATATGGGTTAGTTTCCATAATATCTGCAGGCAGCACCTTACTCAGGGCTTCGGTAATGGCCATAATGTTATCTTCCGTTGCTATTGGTTCACCATCGGTAAAGGTGCAGCGGTCGTAGTCCATAGCTGCCATAAAGGCCTTGCGGAATTCCTTGGCAGCGATTAACTTTTCTCCGCCAAAACGATAAAGGCAGGCCTTGTAGGCTTCATCAGCAATAGCCTTTTTAAAGGTCTTGCGCACACCTTCAGCCATGGCATAATCAAAGGCGTTGATGGACTGGCCACCAAACATATCATTCTGGTTGGACTGAATTGCAATGCAAGCCAGAGATGCGTAAGCACGGATGGAATTTGGCTCACGCAGGAAGCCGTGGCCCGTGGAAAAGCCACCATGGAACAGCTTCAGCAAATCAATCTGACAGCAGTTCAGGGTAATCAAGGAAAAATCCTTGTCGTGGATATGGATATAATTTTCTCTGTCAGCCTTGGCAAATTCCTCAGGCAGCATATAGTTATCTACGAAGTGCTTGGCACCCTCAGCACCTAATTTAAGCATAATACCCATGGAAGCATCGGTGTTTATATTGGCGTTGTCACGCTTCATATCTGAATCCACAGCATCAGCGAAGAAAATATCCCTGTAACTGTTCATGAGATGCTTCTGGGCTTCACGGCGGTTGGCATGGCGCTGGCGGTACATGATATAGCGCTTGGCTATCTCATAGTAGTCCTGCTCCATAAGGGTCTTCTCAACAATATCCTGAATGTCCTCGACATTAATGTTTTCCCAGTTCTCAATGGCGGACTCCACCTGGTCCACCAGCTTCTGGATATCCCTAGTGGAAAGGGAATCATTTACAGCCTTGCTGGCTCCTGCAATGGCGTTGAAAATCTTGGAGGAATCGTAGTCCACCACAACGCCGGAGCGCTTTATAACATGCTTTAATTTCATTTATGTACACTTCCTTATTATAAAAAACTGTCCTATATAGAATATACCAAACGGCAATGAATAACAATTCTTGATTTTTTGCCATGTTTGTGCTAGACATTCGTGGTACAATAGAATAGAATGTATTAGCTGAAGTATAACAAGGTTTTATGACAAATTTAAGATATATAAACAGAAATAATGTAAGGAGTGTGCTGAGCAATGTTTAAGAAGACCAAAATCGTTTGTACCATGGGCCCTACCACCGATAAGCCAGGGGTTATTGAAGAGCTGATGAAAAATGGCATGAACTGCGCCCGTTTTAATTTTTCCCATGGTGACCATGCAGAGCAGTTGGGGAGAATCGAGAAGGTTCGGGAGGCTGCCCGTCATACTGACACTATTATTCCGTTGCTTCTTGACACCAAGGGCCCTGAAATGCGTCTGGGCTCCTTTAAGGACGGCAAGGTTCAGCTCACCAAGGGCAACTCCTTCCGCCTTACCCAGTCAGATGAGCCGGGGGACGAAAGCGGTGCTCCTATCAGCTACAAGAACCTTTATAAGGAAGTAAAGCCGGGGGATACCATTCTCCTCTCCGATGGTCTGGTGGGCCTGAAGGTTACCGAAATTCAGGGGCAGGATATTGTAACGGAAATCCTCAACAACGGCCCAATGAGCACCCGCAAGCGTGTAGCTGTGCCTGGCGTGGCCATCGGTCTGCCGCCGATATCAGAGCAGGACGAAAAGGACATTCTCTTCGGAATTGAACACGATATGGACTTTGTGGCTGCTTCCTTCATTCAGCGTGCCAGCGATGTGGAGGCCATCAGAAAGCTTATCAATGACAATAACGGCCACATGGAAATTATCGCCAAGATCGAAAACCTTGAGGGCGTAAAGAATATTGACTCCATTATTGCTGCTGCCGATGGTATCATGGTAGCCCGCGGCGATCTTGGTGTGGAGATTCCGGCAGAGGACGTTCCTGTAATTCAGAAGGACGTTATCGCCAAATGCAACAAGGCGGGAAAGCTGGTAATCGTGGCCACCCAGATGCTGGAGTCCATGACCAGCAATCCTCGTCCTACTAGAGCCGAGGTTTCTGACGTGGGCAATGCTGTATTTGACGGCACCGATGCCATTATGCTCAGTGGCGAGACCGCCAGCGGTGATTACCCGGTGGAGGCAGTGCAGACTATGAGCACCATTGCCAAGCGCATTGAGGAATCTATTCACTACGAAAACCGCTTCATCACCAAGGGCATGGAGCACAAGAAGAGCATCACCGATGCAGTGGCCCATTCTACTGTTCAGCTGGCCTATGAGCTGGATGCCACTGCCATCATCACCCCGACTGAGACAGGCTTCACCACCCAGATGGTGTCCAAATATCGTCCACAGGCAACTATTATTGCCTACGCCACCACCTCCAAGGTGGCCCGTCAGCTGAACCTCCGTTGGGGCGTGCAGCTGGTTAACGGCCGTATCTGGGACGACGAGCCTGACCGCACCGGGGCTTCCATTGCCGCAGCTCTCCGCTCCGGATTGGTGGAAAAGGGTGACATTGCCGTGGTAACCTCTGGCATCACCATGAGCAAGGGCAACAACACCAACAAGATTCAGATAAGAACCATTGACTAATCCGTCTCTTGTGTTTAATAATGTTTTGTGATATGATATAATCTACTTTGAGATGGAATAGGAGGTCCGTAGAGTGCTTACGGTTTTGATGGTAATAGATGCATTGGTAGCTATCGTTCTGATCGGTTCAGTGTTGGCTCAGTCTCCAAAGTCTGCAGGCATGGGCCTGGGCGGCGGCAGCGACACAGTATTCAGCAGCAATGCCCGTGGTATGGATGCACTGTTGGCAAGAGTAACGGTGGTCTTTGCGATTCTCTTTGCAGTAGTCACTTTGGTGATTGCAAAAATGACCATGTAATTTGTGACTTGACACAAGGCGCTTACTATCCATCATAGTTTCTATGGTAGGTAGTGGGCGCTTTTTACTTTTTCATGAAAGGATAACCAACATGATTATTAACGGCGGCGAGCCTTTCTTTATGAAGGGAGGACCACACGGCATACTTTTAATCCACGGCTTCACCGGGGTTCCGGCGGAAATGCTCTTGTTGGGCAGATATCTCAATGACAAGGGGTACACAGTGCTGGCAGTGCGTCTGGCGGGTCATGGTACCACCACAGAGGATATGTCCCACATGACGGCAGAGGACTGGTATGACTCCGTGTGTGATGGTTATTCAATTTTAGCTTCTATCTGCGAAAAAATATCCGTGGTGGGCCAGTCCATGGGGGGACTTCTCAGCATTATCCTTTCTGCCAATGCCAATGTAAAGTGCTGCTGTACTATGGCGGCCCCAATTTACATTCACGAGGACAAGCAACTATATCGCCTGCCTGCCAAGGAGCATTGCAAGAATAAATATTGGCCCAAGAAAAAGCGCATGCATTTGGACGTACCCCAGGTGTGCAACGCCTCCTACGGGGAATATCCCATGGAGTCCGTCCATGAGCTTCTGGATCTCATTGACAGAAGCAAGCGGGAGCTGCCACGGGTAAAATGCCCAATGCTGGTAATACATAGTCATAACGACCATACTGCCAGAGACCGCAGTGCCAATAAGATATACGATCTGGCGGGCAGCTACGAGAAGGAACTGGTATGGCTGGAAGAGTCCGGCCATTTGATAACCATCGGCTGCGAGCGCCAAAAGGCTTTTGAGCTGGTGGATGAATTTATAAGGGAACATTCATAAAAAATCTGATAGATATGGGCTGGTTAGTTGAATATTTTCAAAAGCGGGGGAATTTTTTCGTCTGCAAGAACGGAGTCCTCCTGCCGGAGGCTCATCATGGGCACGAAATTTATTAACGCCACGATGTACGTGCGACCCTGTCGCCTACGAAGAAGCCGAATATATCGTGCATGATGATTTGTGCCAGCAACACTTAATGAAATCAAGCATTTTGCGCAGATTGAATTTAGTGATGCTCACTGGAAAGAAGGCGATTAGACATGCCGCACTTTCGGACGGAGTGATGAAGCCGAAAAAGTTTCACCGCTCCAGTAACTAAGAGAGATAATATGAAAAGAAATTTACAGCATAGAAAAGTAGACAAAAAAATAAAACAGGTGAAATCGAAGCTCACTCATAAGGAGCCCGTGGCAGAGGAATTGGTTACAGGGGTTCTCTCCTTGTCCTCTCGTGGCTTCGGTTTCGTCACCCCTGAGGGAATGCAGAAAAATGAGGACGACATCTTCATTTTGAAAAGCGGCCTTAACACAGCCATGAACGGTGACACAGTACAGGTGCGCCTCTTTCCTCAGTATGCCGTTACTCCCGGCCGTTCCAAGGAGGGAGAGGTATATAAGATTATTGAGCGGGCCAACAGCAAAATCGTTGGCATTTTCTCCGCCAGCCGCAATTTCGGCTTTGTATCCCCTGATGACACCCGCATAAAGGAAGACATTTACATTCCTTCCGGGCAGTTTCTGGGGGCAAAAACTGGGGACAAGGTTGTGGTGGAAGTTACCCAGTGGCCTGAGGGCGGCAAAAAAGCCGAGGGGCATATTGTGGAGGTGCTGGGCAAAGCTGATGCCCCTGGGGTGGATATCCTCTCCATTATGCGTCAGTACGATTTGTCCGAGTCATTCCCCGAGGTGGTTCAGCAGGCCGCCAATGCTGTGGAGCAGTCCATAAATGCTGATGAGCATATTGGCAAAAATGGTCGTGAGGACCGTAGGCATCTTAAAATAGTCACCATTGACGGTGAGGATGCCAAGGATCTGGACGATGGCGTTTACGTGGAAAAGCACGATGACGGCAGCTTCTTCCTTGGAGTATATATCGCCGACGTAAGCTGGTATGTGCGGGAAAATCAGCCCTTGGATATTGAGGCCCAGGCCCGTGGCACCTCTGTGTATCTTGTGGACAGGGTTGTGCCAATGCTGCCAAAGGAACTTTCCAACGGCATCTGCAGCCTCAACGCAGGAGTGGACCGGCTGTCCATGGCCTGTGAAATGGAAATCAGCCCTGTGGGCAAGGTGACCAAATACAAGATTTTGCCGGTGGTGGTCCACGTATACCGCCGCCTCACATACACATTGGTTAATAAGATTCTGGTGGAGCGGGACAAGGATTTCTGCCAGGACAATGAAGATATTTTGCCACTTCTTTACAATTTGGAAGAGGTGCGCAATGCCATGTATAAGTATCGCCATAATCGTGGTGCCATAAACTTTGAGGTACCGGAAATAAAGGTGAAGCTGGACGAAAACGGCAGGGCTGTGGGCCTTAAAAAACGTGTCAGCAATCTTGGTGAGTCCATTGTGGAGCAGTGTATGCTGGCCGCCAATGAGACAGTGGCGGAGCATATGTGCCGCCGCAAGCAGCCATTTATGTACCGTATCCATGAAACTCCTGAGCCAGCAAAAATAGAGGCATTAAACCGCCTTATGGGCACCTTTGGCCTTCATTTGAAGACCTCTGCCGAGGGAAATGTCCGTCCAAAGGAGCTTCAGATTGCCCTGGAAAAGATAGCGGGGAAGCCTGAGGAAAAGATTCTGGGCACTGTATCCCTCCGCTCCATGCAACAGGCAAGATATGCAGCGGTAAATGAAGGACATTTCGGTCTTGCTGCCGAATACTATACACACTTCACTTCTCCTATCCGCAGATATCCGGATTTGATAGTTCACAGACTTCTACGGGAAAGCTTCCCAACGGGGAGCATTCCAAGGGATCGCCGCGAGCAGCTTATACATAAGCTTCCAGAAATGGCAGAGCACGCCTCCAAACGGGAGAGGGTGGCAGTATCTGCTGAGCGTGACACCACCGACCTTAAGAAGGTAGAATACATGGAGCAGTTCGTGGGGGATACCTTCGAGGGAGTTATCAGCAGTGTCACTGGCTTTGGCTTCTTTGTGGAACTGGATAACGGTGTTGAGGGGCTGGTTCACATGACCACCCTGAAGGATGACTACTACGACTATGTTGAAAACCGCTACGCTTTGGTGGGGAACCATCATCACCGCAGCTACCAGCTGGGAGACACAGTGGAGGTCATTCTGGTACGGGCAAGCGTGGAGGAAAAGGCACTGGACTTCGTGGTGAAGGACAACTGCGACCCACGGGTTCTCCGCATGGAAAACTCCACAGACCGCAAGCCAAAAGCAAAGTCCTCCGGCAAAAAGTCCAAGGAGAAGATTGCCAAGGTTAGCGAAACTGGTAGAAAATCCAGGAAGGGCGAGAAAAAATCCTCAAAGAAATTTGACCGCAAAAAGCCGCCAAAGGAAAATAAGAAAAAAGAAGCCCGGAAAAAGGCGGAAAAGACTTCTTCTTACAAGCCAAAGAAAAAGACCAAAACTTCCAAGCGCAATAAACACGACCACAAGTCTGTAAAGCGCAAGGGAAAATCAAAAATAGATATAATAGCTGAAATATAATATTAATTGCATAGTGGTGGTCTGTTTCTAGAGAGCGCGAGCGTTCCGAATATAGACCACCACCGAGAAAAAAGTATTGGAGATTTAAACATTTTATGGGCAAGAAAAACCAAGGCATGAAGATTGTCTGCGAAAACCGCAAGGCCCGTCACGATTACTTTATTCATGAAACCTTCGAGGCAGGCCTGGTTCTTCAGGGAACCGAGGTAAAATCCCTCCGCGAAGGCAAGGCAAACCTTAAGGACAGCTACGCCGAAATAAAAAACGGCGAAATATTCATTGTGAACATGCACATCAGTCCTTACGATCACGGAAATATTTTTAATCACGACGAACGCAGGCCCCGCAAGCTTTTGATGCATAAACAGGAAATAATAAAATTATTTAGTAAGACCCGGGAGAAGGGTTTTACCATAGTTCCGTTGAAAATATACTTTGTTAAGGGCAGAGCAAAAATTGAAATTGCTCTGGCCAGTGGTAAACACAACTACGACAAACGGCAGGATCTAAAGGACAAGGCCGTAAAACGTGACATAGAGCGCGATTTGCGCGGCAGATAGTTATTTATAATAGGCAGATGACTACTGAGTTGAACATTTTTGGAGGCGGGGGAATTTTTTCGCCTGCAAGAACGGAGTCCACCTGCCGGAGGCTCATCATGGGCACGAAATTTATTAACCCCTCGATGTATGTGCGACTCTGTCGCCTACGGAGAAGCCGAATATATAGTGCATGATGATTTGTGCCAGCAACACTTAATGAAATCAAGCATTTTGCGCAGATTGAATTTAGCGATGCTCACTGGAAAGAAGGCGATTATACATGCCGCACTTTCGGACGGAGAGATGAAGCCGAAAAAGTTTCACCGTTCGCTATTTGTTCAACTGTTAATATGACAGAAAAAACTATAGAAGGGAGAATCCTCAATATGTTACATAATATAGCCGTACTTACCAGCGGCAATGACTGCCCGGGCATGAACGCCTGCATCAGGGCAGTGGTCCGCACCGCAGTTCATCAGGGCGTCCATATCTGGGGTGTTCACAACGGTTACAAGGGCCTGGTTAATGACGAAATCGAGGAGCTCACTACCCGCAGTGTGGGAGACATGATTCAGCGGGGAGGCACCTTCCTGGGCATCGCCCGCAGCGGGGAGTTCTTTGAGGAGGATGGCCGTCGCCAGGGCTACGAAAATCTGAAAAAGCATGGCATTGAGGGCCTTATTGTCATCGGCGGCAGCGGCAGTATCAAGGGTGCCGCCACCATGAGCAAGGAATTTGGCATGCCTGTTATTGGTATTCCGGCCACCATTGAAAATGACGTTTGGGGCACGGATTATACCATTGGCTCCGATACGGCGGCCAACACAGTGGTGGATGCTATCAATAAGCTTCGTGACACTGCCTGTGCTCATCGCCGTATTGTACTTATTGAGGTAATGGGCAAGACCTCTGGATGGCTGGCCATGACAGCTGGTATAGCCGGCGGTGCCGAGTATGTTCTGGTGCCTGAGACCAAGTCCAATATTGACCAGATTTGTGAGGAAATCCGTGCAGATTATGCCAAGGGGAAAAAGTATAGTCTGCTGGTGGTTGCTGATGGTGCTCTGAAGGGAATGGGGGTCACAACCACAGAGCTGGGCAAGCAGATTCAGGAGAAAACTGAGATTGACACCAGAGTTACTGTTCTGGGACATATCCAGCGGGGCGGCTCCCCATCAGTGGAGGACCGCATAAACGCCAGCATGCTGGGTGAAAAGGCTGTACTGGCCATAATCCATGGCAAGCAGGACGTGGTGGTAGGATTTGACACAGGGGTTGTAGTGGAGATTCCTATTGACGAGGCCACCAACAACAGAAAGACTCTGGATACGGAGTTTATCAGACTGTCCAAGGTATTGGCATGATAGTTAAGGCGCTGTCCTAAAATATATGAGTGCGGTTCCAGTTATTTTTCAGAATCGTGTCATATAATAATCCATAAGATATTCCTTTTTAGTAATCAGATTAATATTGTGTGTATTGATGGGAGGAATTCAAGATGAGATTTTTTAAGTGCGATTTGTGTGGCAACATTACTACAGCTCTTAGCGATGTGAAGGGGCCTTTGTCTTGCTGCGGTCAGGGAATGACTGAGCTGATTCCGGGCACCACCGATGCAGCCCAGGAGAAGCATGTTCCCGCTGTTACTGTGGAGGGCAACAAGGTCAGTGTCAAGGTGGGCAGCGTTGAGCACCCTATGACTGACGCCCATTACATTCAGTGGATTGTTATCGAGACCAACAAGGGCTGTCAGATGAAGAAGCTCACTCCACAGGACAAGCCTGAGGCAGAGTTCCTGTTGACTGATGGGGAGACTCTGGTGGCAACCTATGAGTATTGCAACCTCCACGGCCTCTGGAAAGCGTGATGATGAAGCTGGATTGCAGATTAGTAACAATTAAGAACAGGGATTTTATTCCTATGACAAAATAAATATTGTGCGGATAACTTACGGACTGGTAAATGAGATGTGTCTCATAACCAGTCCTTTTTCTGTAAAGACTAGCTGATAAAATTCATTAAAGTATACGTTTAAAACGGGTTGAATGACTCCGACTTATATGCTAAAATTTAATTTAAGTTTTTATGACCTTTTGTATATTATGGGCGATAATCTGCACGCCCAAAGGAATGAATAAATCTGTACTGAACAGGCAGTGCATACAGGGACGTGGTATTTTTGCAAGACATTTCAAGAGGAAGACGCTCATCAAGGCGGCATTATGCCACCATGTTGCTCTTCATCATAGTGGATTATATTGCCTTGGTACTTGCCCAGGAAACTGCTTATCAGATCAGGGCACTGTTTCAGGGGTTATTGCCTACGGTTTTTGAATTGCCGGTAAATTACCAATTTATATACATTCCCTTGGTGTTTATTTTATGCATTGCAGTGCAAAGCGGCTATGAGTTCAACCGACCTTCACTGGATGTGAGTCAGGGCGTATTCAAGGGCCTTCTCTTTGGCATGATTATGAGCATAATTGCATTGTTTGTAATCAACGCCAGCGGCAAGGTATCAAGGTTATTTTGCTTCATATTTATATTTACATCCTTGGGCTGGGTGGCGGTGTTAAGATATGCTGTATCAAAGTTTATCAAAGGTTCCACACTCTTGAAGGAAGAAATCATAGTAGTAGGTGCCGGCAAGACTGCGGAACGCATCAGGGACTATTTTGACAAGGATTTGGCCTACCGCTATGAAATAGTGGGACTTATCGATGATAATCCTATATCAGACGAGCTCCCATCGGAGTATCCTCTCCTGGGGAAGATGGATGACGCCGTCAGAATAGTCCAGGAGATGGACATAAATACGGTGTTGGTATCAGCTCCGGGCATGGATAAGGACAAAATGGACCAGCTGCTGACGGATATCCGCCCTTATGTGCGCAATATCCTGTTTGCACCAAATCTGGTGGGTACCCCAATGGGCACTGTCCAGATACAGACCTTGTTCAGTGAACAGATTACTTTGTTAAAGAGTTACAATAATTTAGCCAGGGTTCGTAGCAAGCTACTGAAAAGGCTTTTTGATTTTTGCTTTACTCTGGTGTTTATGCCAATAATTATTCCTATACTCTTTGTATTGGGAATTATTATAAAACTGGATTCTAAGGGCAGTGTATTCTACAATGCACAGCGTCTTGGTGAAAGTGGCAAAAACTTTACCTGTTATAAATTCCGATCCATGTACACTGACGGGGATGAGCGGCTGAAGAAATATTTGGCCAAAAATACCGATGCAGCAGCGGAGTGGAAGGAATTTGCCAAATTAAGGGGTTATGATCCACGAGTAACACGGGCTGGACGCTGGATGCGCAAGACCAGTCTTGATGAACTCCCACAGCTTTTGAATGTGCTGGAGGGCACCATGAGCTTGGTGGGCCCACGACCATATCTGCCGAGAGAAAAGGCAGACATGGGAGCCGATGCGGAAATCATCACCATGGCAAAGCCTGGTATCACGGGCTTTTGGCAGGTGAACGGCCGAAATGACGTATCCTTCGCCACCAGAGTGGCCATGGATGTGTGGTATGTAAAAAATTGGTCATTGGCAAGGGACATAATGTTTCTAGTGAAGACCTTTAAAATAGTTTTAGGAAAAAGCGGAGCGTACTAATTATGAAGAAATTATCAAAAATGATTATGGTATGTATACTGGGAGTGTCTGTTGCTGTAGGTTTACAAAACAGAAACGTACAGGCTGAACCTGTATCTGAGGGCAATATAATTGTGGTGGCTGATGACGATACTAGCGTATTTAAAGTGAACTACATGCATAAAGAAAATATGCTGGATCAGTATCGGTTGTTTAAGTATGATAGAATACAATTGGTGTCTGTGGGACATGGGGAGTTTCCTTCGACTTTATCTTCTGCTTATTATATACAAATAGGTGTGGATGGTTGTGCCCAAATTCCCTGTGTGGGAAGAGTAAGATTAGTAGATCTCACCTTGGATGAAGCTAGAGACTTATTAGAAAGTAGGCTAAGTAAATATTTTAAACTGTCTGGATTTGATGTTTTTTTGCGGGAATATGCTACACGTAAGGTTTACGTTATGGGAAATGTTAAATCACCTGGTATCAAAGAAATGGCAGTAGACTCTATGAATGTTTATGCGGCAATTTCTGCAGCTAACGGTGTAGATAATAGAGGTCGTTCTAAGCACGTTCAACTACTGCGTCAAGTTGATGATAAACTTTATTTTAAGGAAATAAATCTGGATGCTTTTGTAAAACAGCATGACATGAGCCAGAATATTGCCTTGGAAGATGGGGATATAGTATATGTACCAGATTCTGGTAAGGTTATTTGGAGCGAAGATATCATTCCATATATAAATGCTTATTCGGTATATAGAAGTTTAACAAATAAATAATTTAATGAATAACTGTTAATTTATGAAGCGCATTAGAGGATAGGAGTTTTATACTAGCATGGATGAGAAAAAAAAAGATGATGAAATTGAGTTTGATTTGGGAAGATATTTTGGAATACTGTGGGATAGAAAGAAAATAGCAG
The DNA here is from genome assembly GCF_000622005.1 of Anaerovibrio sp. RM50. GTDB lineage: Bacteria > Bacillota > Negativicutes > Selenomonadales > Selenomonadaceae > Anaerovibrio. The sequence goes on from NZ_JHWV01000005.1 coordinate 177,847, forward strand.
GTGGAATAATAGTTGTTTGTAGTCTTGTGGCTATGATATATTCACTTATTATCCCTCCTACTTTTGAGTCAACTACATTAGTACAGACTAAAAGTTCCAATAAAATAGATTTATCTGGTTCATCCGCGGCTATGGCTTTATTGGGAATGAACGGAGGCTCAGCGTCTACTAATGACTATATGGAAATGATGAAATCTCGTACTGTATTGGAGCCAATTATGGACATTGTTTTTGAGGATCTTTCGGAAAAAGACAGAGACAAGATGACAGCTCATGGCTTTGCCGAAGGGAGATTGACCATTAAAAATGTAAAGGGAACTAGTCTTATAAATGTTACCGCCAAAGGCAAAAGTCCTGAAGAAGCCCAGATGATAGCTGATAGTGTTGTGGAGAATTTTTTGAAAATGATGACTACCATGAACCAAAATAGTCAATCATATATGGTAAAGTTTTTAAACGAAAGAATAGATACGACCAAGCAGGAATCCGAGGACGCTTCCAATAAGCTGGAGCAGTATAGTAGAGAGCATAAGGTATATGAACCAGATTCTCAGACTTTAGCGATGCTTGATAGAACAGCAGTCTATGATAAGGCACTGAGTGATTTTGTTGTAGACCAAAAGGCAGCTAGTGCCAAGTTGGAGGCAGTTAATATCGAGCTTGGTAAACAAAATGCTAAAATAGAAACATATAATATTGCTGAGGATAGTGTAGTTGGGCAATTAAGAGATCAAATTGCCCAGCAGGAAGTTGAAATTGTTAAACTTGAACAGAAATACACGGAAGAACACCCTGAGTTGAAAAATGCGAGAGAGCAATTAACAGCTTTAAAGACACAGCTTTCTCAGACGGTTTCTGTAGCAGTAGCTAGTGGTGTGGCTACATTAAATCCAACTCAGTCAAGTTTAATAAAGGATCAGGTTCAAGCACAGGTGGATATGGATGTAGCCAGAGCTAGTGAAATGGCTGTGCGGTCTCAAATGGCAGAAGTCGATGATGATATGGCGCAGCTGTCAGAAGATGCTTTGGAATATTTTAAATTGAAGCGTGATGCTGACATAAAGGAAGATGTTTATGTTGCTTTAGTAAAGCAGAGTGAACAGTCTCGTATACAGGCTACAATGGAAAGTATGGATATTCAAGTAATAGATAAGGCAAATCTGCCAAAAGAGAAGAGTGCTCCGAGAAGAACACTTATTACTTTTGTCGGTATGGCTTTAGGTTTGATGATCTATCTGGTATATGGCTTTTGGCTATACAGGAAAGAAAGAGTAGTTTAATTTTATTCCAAGCTGTTTTATAAAAAATAGTTTATGTTAGAATCGCTTGGGAAAAGTAGTAAGCATGAAGGTTGTAATTATGGCAGCAAAGGGATGTACTAGAATTTTCTGCTTTGTTTCACGGATATTGCTAAAATTTTTTATGCCAATAGATGGTGCTCTCGTATTAGAAAGAGAAATTATTTCACTCCGAATACAGTGATTTACCGATATTACTCTTATCTATGGACTCTATTAATGTCCATAACATCTAGAAAAAGTGTTTGCGGGAGAAGTTCCAGAGTTTAAATGTGACTGTGAATGTCGAAAAAAAGAAGCCTGGAATCATACTAAAAGTTGCACAGTAGATTAATATTGATCTACGTTATAGTTGGATAATTTGTGATAGTGATAATGATGTTAGTGCAGGTGAAGGCTGCTGATGTAAGTATGTACAAATAAAAGAAGGCGGTCTGCTAGAGGCCGTGAGAGGTTTTTTAATGATAATAACTAAGACACCTTTTAGAATGAGTTTTTTCGGCGGTGGAACCGATATAGAAGAATATTTTAAAGAATATGGGGGGGCGGTACTTTCTACAACATTTGATAAATATTGCTATGTGACAGTTCGCCATCTCCCAAGATTTTTTGATTGGTCAACACATCTTACATATTCTTCACAAGAATATGTAACGGATATTGATGAAGTAATGCATCCAGCCATAAGGAATGCTATGAAGATGTTAGATATGCATGAAATTAGATTAATATATGACGCAGATCTTCCAGCTCGTTCTGGTCTTGGCACTTCATCTTCGTTTGCAGTTGGTATGTTGAACGCCTTCTATGCTCTTAAAGGTAAGTATGTTGATAGAAAAAGGCTTTCTGATGAAGCTATATATCTCGAAAGACAATTGTGTAATGAGGCTGGTGGTTGGCAGGACCAAATTGCAGCAGCATTTGGTGGCATGAACAGAATAGAATTCAATAAAGATGGAACTTACAATGTGCAGCCTATTATTATCCATCCAGAACGGAAAAAACAGTTAAATGACAACTTAATGGTGTTTTTCACGGGTTTTACCCGTTTTTCTTCTGATGTGCAAAAAGTAAATGCTATAGGGTATACAGAGAAGATAAAACAATTACAGGAAATGTATGAGCTTGTGGGTAAGGCGCAGGCTGTACTTGAAGACAAGTATAGTAATTTAGACGATTTTGGTAGACTTCTAGATGAAACATGGAAATTAAAGAGACAAACTGGCGAAGCAATAAGTACAGACTCTATAGATGGACTTTATAACAAAGGTTTAGAGGCTGGTGCATTAGGTGGAAAACTATTAGGAGCAGGTGGTGGAGGTTTTCTTTTGTTTTATGTTCAACCTGAAAATAAAAAGGCTGTCATGGAAGCAATGAAGAACTTATTATATGTTCCTTTTAAGTTTGAAGATGGAGGGACACGTGTAATTCACTATTCCCCGGAGATGTATGAAAAAGTAGGAGATTAACGATGAATGTACTTGTAACCGGAGCAGGTGGCATGGTCGGCTCACATATGGTTGAGATTTTATATAATTGCGGCTATGCAGTAATTGGCGTATGGCATAAGAATAAAACAAATATAGAACAGGTTTCAGCCCCTATAAACTTTGTTCAATGCGATTTGCGTTATGGGTATGGTATTGAAGAACTTATTATGGACAAACTGCCGCAAAGAATTTTTCACCTTGCGGCTCAGTCCTATCCTACGGTTTCTTGGGTTAGCCCTGCTGAAACCATAGATGTAAACATTAATGGAACTGTAGCTGTCTTTGAGTCTATAAAGAAAGCAAGGAAATATGTGTATGCTGCGTATGATCCAATGGTGGTTGTTGCCTGTTCCTCGGCTGAATATGGCCAGACTCTGAACGAATTAAAAGATCCATTTGTTAGAGAGACAGCAGAATTGAAGCCATTACATCCTTATGGCGTGTCTAAAGTAGGACAGGATTTGCTTTCGTATCAATACTTTATGAATGATCATATACGCTGTATTCGTGCCAGAATTTTTAATTCTACAGGGACGCGTAAAGTTAACGATGTGACTTCTGATTTTACAAAGCGCGCTATATTGGCAGAAAAAAGCGGCATATACAAGTTACGTTGTGGAAATCTGGAAACTCATCGTGCCATCATGGATCAGCGGGATCTGGTTCGAGCTTTGCTACTGTTGGCAGAAAAAGGCAAGGCAGGAGAGGCCTATAATATATCTTCTGAACATATATATAAGATGGAAGATATAGTGAAGATGATTGAAGTTGAGATTAAACATGAGTTAATAAGAGAAGTAGATAAAGCACTTATCCGACCTACGGATGAACGAATTATCGTTGGCAATGTTGATAAAATCAAACATGACACTGGTTGGAAGCAGGAAATCAAAATGGAACAGACCATATCAGATATGCTGAATTACTGGCGTGGTCATATATAGACTAAGCAAGAATAGGGAAGTAATATGTCATTAAACAGGCAACCTTTTATGAATACCTATATCGACAATGTTACAAAACAGGAAGCCATTGCCCATATAGAGTATTGCATTAAGAACCAAATTATAGGCCAGGTAATAACACCTAATGTTGACCAGATTGTACGCATGGAGTGGGATGACAAATTTAAGAAGATTTGTGAGGATTGTGAATTACTGCTTGTGGATGGTCATCCGCTTATTTGGACGGCAAAACTATACAATAGGCCCTTCAAAGAGAAGATATGTGGATCTGACCTTGTACCAGAGCTTTGCAAGATTGCAGCTCAGAAGGGGTATTCTGTGTTTTTTTTAGGGGCTGCACCTGGCGTGGCACAACAAGCTGTAGATAATCTAAAGGAAAAATATCCTAGCCTAAATGTTGTTGGATGTTATTCCCCACCATTTGGATTTGAAAAAGATAAAGCGGAAATAGCAAATATAAATAAAATGCTCCTTGACTCGAAAGCTGATATGCTTTTTGTTGGCATGGGGGTTCCAAAGCAGGATATATTTATCCATGAGAATATGAGAAAGTATCAAATACCAATGTCGTTTTCAATTGGTGCAACGATTGATTTTATTGCTGGGGTACAAAAAAGAGCACCTAAATGGATGCAAGACATTGGTATGGAGTGGTTTTACAGGTTAATTTCAGATCCCAGACGTATGTTTAAAAGATATGTCATTGATGATAGTAAATATCTGTATTTAATATGGAAATATAGAAAAGTTGGCGGGAAATCATAAAATGAAAGTACATAAAAACCAAACCAATCTGGATTATTTTATCTTTAAGTGGTTGTGGCTGATTATATTATTACCGAAGCCAGTCCAGCTGGTTGTTTTCGTAACAGTTATATATCTTTTGGTGTCGAAAAATGGCTTTAAGGTAATCTTTGACTATGCGGCTGTGGCGATGTGTATGCTTGCAATGGTTCATTCTTTTGCGATACTGTATAACATTGCGGAATTTAAGCCTGAATTTATACGTTGTATTGGTGCGATAAATACGATGGTATTATGGCCTATAGCTGCTCTTTATGTTGCATATTATAGAGGTGCAGATATAAATATTTTCACTATCGGAAAGTATTGTGCACGTAATTTGTACATTATGCTAATACCAGCCATTATTGCTGCAATTATGTTTTATGTTTTTCAGATGAATTCTTTTTCACTATTTGGTAGAACGTTGTTTGTAACAACATATTTAAGCGAGGAACCTACTATTAAGTTTTTTGGGTTAAATGATTTTTCCAATATAAATCTTTTTTACATAATGTTAAATTTGATGTTATCGCTACCGTATTTGTACCAAAAAAATCGAAGTTCAATTATAGGTATACTTACAATTACTTCCTTTGAGGTATTCTTAATTCATTCAAGACTAGGTATGTGTATTTTTTCGGTTTCTCTTCTGTTCGCATTTCTTGATACAATAATGAGGAAATATAAGAACATATTATTATTAATGATAGCGTTATTCGGAATTATGATTGTTATAGTAGCTTATAAAGAATTTAATGAGTTGTTCACAAGTTCTATTGTATATGGAAATGAAGATAGTACATTATATAGAATAGACCTTCTAACGACTAGTGTAATAAAAGCATGGGATGTATCACCTTTGTGGGGAATGGGGATCAAAGAGGTCTTTAGACCAATGGAAGATTTTATTGCCTATTTAGGTTCGCATTCAACTTATGTGGGATTTTTCTATAAGACAGGATTTTTAGGCGCGGTATTAGGATTGTTTATATACATAAGGATGAATTATATGGTAATTAAAGAAAGTTTCAAGAACCAAAATGTAAGAATGATGTTGTTATTTTTAATAAGTTTTATCATATTATTTGCAATAGAGGATGTTGATGGGACAAATTGGTCTATGTTTATATATTTTACGGTATTAAGTATATTATCTAATGGCGCAATGGTTAAGGAGAGAAGATATTAAGATGAAACCATCGATCTTGGCAATATATTTACCTCAATATCACCAAACAGAATATAATGATAAGTGGTGGGGGGAAGGATATACGGAGTGGACAGCTTGTAAACATGCTAAACCTTTATTTAAGGGGCATGTCCAACCTAGAATTCCGTATTCGGAATATGACTTATCGCATGTGAATGCAATCAGTAGACAGGCTAAAATGGCAAAAGAACATGGAATAGACGGCTTTGTTATATATCACTATTACTCTTGTGGCAGTAAACTTTTGGATAAACCAACTGAACTGCTTCTTAATAATGAGGATATTGATACCAATTATTGCCTTTATTGGGCGAATGAATCTTGGGAAAGTAGATGGTATGGGCAGAAGACTGAAGTTATATGGGAACAGAAATATGGTAATGAAAACAATTGGGAAGAACATTTTCACTATTGCCTTAAATTCTTTAAAGATAAGCGTTATATAAAGGTGGATAATAAGCCGGTGTTTATAATATATAAAGATTGGAGTTTTAAGGATGTAAACAAGTTTGTAACATATTGGAATGAGTTGGCTATTAAAAACGGCTTTGATGGTATATATTTTGTTAAAACTGTGGCAGGCGGTAATGATGATTCATTAGGGTGCTTTAATGCTGCATTTGAAAGAGAGCCTTTTTATACATTTACACATGGACTTCCAGCTTTTAGAAAATATGGTAGGTACCTACGATCGAGAGTACTAGAGTATCTAAACAAAATAATTTTAAATAAATTTAAAACTGGGGTAATTCAGTATCAACCAGATTATAAAGAAATATGTAATCTGATTTCATCGAGAAATATGCCAAATGGTGGTAGGACGATATTGGGGGCATTTACTGATTGGGATAATTCACCAAGAAGACAGTATAATTCTACGGTTTTTAGAAATGTGTCAGTGGATGCCTTTGAAAAGTGTCTTCGCAATCAATATTACAAAGCGGAAGAGCAAGAATCGCCATTTGTTATAATAAATGCATGGAATGAGTGGGGAGAAGGGAATTATTTAGAACCTGATGAATTATATAGTGATGGTTTCTTAAAGGCTGTGAAAAATGTAAAATCATGACATAATAGAGTATCGATTTGCATTAATTGTGAAATGATGCAGGAGGAGAAGGTTTGCTATGCTTGTTGTTAGTATGGGGTGTGGTTTGGGGAATCAGATGTTTGAATATGCATTTTATAAGCATTTATGTAAAAAATATACAAGCGAGATAATTAAACTTGATATAAGACACGCATTTCCGTTTGCTCATAATGGAATTGAGCTATTTGATATTTTTGATTTATCTGGAGAAGTTGCGAGTAAGCAAGAAGTTCTGTTTTTGACGTCAGGGTATGGCCTACATGGTGTTGGGTTTGAATATAAAACTATTTTTCACAGAATAGGAGAAAAAGTAAGAAAACTTTTCTCGTTGACACCACAAACTATGAAAATTCAAGATGATTATACAGAGTATTATAATGAATTTTTTAATGTGATGCCCGGTAAATCGGTGTACTATCTAGGTGTTTTCGCAAATTACCATTATTTTAAGGAGATACAATATGATATAAAAAATATATACAAATTTCCTACTATAGATGATCTGAAAAACAAAAGATATGCAGAAAAAATGGAAAATTGTAATTCAGTATCTATTCACGTTAGAAGAGGAGATTATGTAAGCGAAGGAGTAAAGCTTACGCCCTTATCATTTTATAGAAAAGCTATTTTAAAGATTGAAGAAAAGGTAAAAAATGCTCATTTTTTTGTCTTCGCAGATGATGTAGAGTATGCTCGTTCGCTTTTTCCTGATAATGATCATTATACGTTTGTAGAAGGAAATAATGGCAAGAATAGTTTTCGCGATATGCAACTTATGAGTTTATGTAAGCATAATATCACAGCAAACAGTACGTTTAGCTTTTGGGGAGCATTTTTAAATTCAAATCCTAGTAAAATAGTTATAGCGCCCAACTTGCCATATACAGGTGCAAAATATCCATTTGTATGTGATGATTGGGTGTTGATATAGCATCTAGAGATATACTCTTAGTTATAATTATGCCTATAATATGCAGTTATCAGTTGACACAGCCAAAGGAACTATGAAAAGATGATAAATAATACATTCATTTGTTAATTCGTTGGTACCATTGTCCTGAAATTACCTGCAGGCTGTCTGATAGAATAACTGACATTATCTTACTACTGATAGGGTTTCCTTTTATGTTTCACCTATTAAGTGAATGGCTATATTATACAGATTGTCGATGAATTTGAATTTTGTGGGGTTAACCATATTTTTGTGAATAATCCAGGTTAAATAATGATTAAGGAGGCCTATTTTGAAATCTTTATTAAAGATTTTTACCATATTACCGTCTAAACAATATAAGATGTGTTCTGCAATCTTATTTGCAATGTTAGTAGGAGCAATTCTTGAAGCAGTGGGAATAGGTGCCATTTTGCCATTGATTTCAATAATGGGAAATGAAAAAATATTGTATGAGAATTACGAATTAGCTGAGAATTTGAGCTTAATAGGAATAACAACACATACAGAGTTTATTGTTATGTTGTCATGCGGCCTTATTGTTTTGTATTTAGCAAAAAACTTATATATTGCTTGGGAGAGCTATTTCCAAATACATTTCGCAATAAAAAATCAGATTTATTATTCGAAAGAATTACTAGCAGAATATATTCGTAAACCGTATTTGTTCCACATTAACCATAATACGGCAACATTGATTAGGAATGTCCATTCTGGTTCTATGGTAACATTTTCATTAATATTGATTCCTACATTACAGCTGATTACTGAGGTCATGACTGCATTTATAATTTGGTTGATGTTAGTAATAGTTGATCCGTTTACGGCAATTATTGTGGCAGGCGTATTGTCTATCATAATAATTGGAATTTCTAGGTTCTTTCGCCGAAAAATTACAAATCAAGGAATTATCCAAAATAATTATACAGCACAGTATATAAAGTGGTTAAATCAATCTTTGGGTGCGATTAAGGAAACCAAGATACTACATAAAGAAGAATTTTTTTTGCGAGAATTTAATAATGCTTATTGCCATTATGGTAAGGCAAATGGAAAATTTAATTTTTTTAATCAAGTTCCTCGTACTATTATTGAAGCTTGTGTTGTTAGTGGTCTGCTTGTCCTTATTATTGTTAAATTAATATTAGGTAATACACCAATGGATATTGTCCCTTTGCTTGGAGTTCTAGCACTTGCAGCTTTTCGATTGATGCCCAGTGCTAATCGTATTATTAATTATGCAAATCTAATAAAATTCCAAATGCCGTTTTTTAATGAACTTTATCCAGAGCTTTATTCAATTCGTAGACGTGTTGAAAAAAAATCAGATGGTTATATAACTCCACCAGGAAAAAAATTACCATATAAAGATATTTTATGCGTTGAACATGTTGGATTTCATTATCCTGATATGGAGGATGATGTGTTGTCAGATGTCACGTTTAATGTTCCTAAAGGAAAGTTTGTCGGTATTGTTGGACCATCCGGTGCAGGTAAGACTACTTTTGTTGACATATTACTTGGTCTGTTAGAACCAACAAGTGGGAAGATTACTGTCGATGGTATTGATATTTTCTCTGATATAAGGGCATGGCAGGAAAACCTTGCATATGTGCCTCAAAGTATATATTTGATAGATGGTACTATTAAAGAGAATATAGCATTGGGGGTGAAGAGTGAAGATATAAGTGATGAACAAATAAAAACTGTTCTTAGAATGGCTGAATTATATGATTATATAATGTCCTTGCCAGAAGGGATGAATACTCAAGTGGGGGAACGCGGAGTAAAACTTAGTGGAGGACAATGCCAGCGAATTGGTATTGCCAGAGCATTATATCAGCAACCGGAGGTGCTTATTCTGGATGAGGCTACTAGTGCACTTGATAATGAAACCGAGAAGAGTATTACAGAGACAATACTGAAACTCAAGGGAACAATTACAATAGTGAGTATTGCACATAGAGTTAGTACTTTGGAAGCGTGTGATTATAAGGTCAAATTTCAATCAGGTAGGGTTGAAATAATTTAAAGGTAATATTTGATGCGACCGACAGCATTTTGTTTTTTATTGTTTGATAGTACTTATGAAAATGAGAAAAGAAATAACAGGGTAGGCACTCATTTCGCTTTAAATAAAATTTTGGATAGTTTTGTTGAAGAGAATGACAACACATTTTTGATTTATGTGCGTAAATATGTATTGTCATCAACTGATTTGACAGATAATATCAGGCATTATAAGAGAAATGTATATTATAAGTTAGCTATTGAAATTGTAAAATTAATAGAATCATTTAATACAAGTAGTAAAAAAATTCAGGCGTTAAGCTAAAAACTCGTAAAATTAAAAATGATGTATTGGATATACCGATTGTTTCGCGGATTTGGCAAAAATCTAAGTAATTTACACATATTTATGGGAGGATCAAATGTCTCAAGAAATTTTAAGTAATTTAAAACCCAACATAGCTGTTGTTGGATTAGGTTATGTTGGAATGCCCTTGGCAGTGGCTTTTGCAAAAAAAACAAAGGTTATAGGTTTTGACACTAATGTTGAGAAAATAAACAGATATCAATCTGGTATAGATCCAACCTTTGAAGTGGGCGATGAAATAATAAAAAATACAACAGTTGAGTTTACATCAGATGAAAGCACATTGGATGAAGTAGATTTTTTTATTGTGGCTGTACCTACTCCGATAAACCAGGACAAAACACCTGATTTATCTCCGGTAGAAGGTGCTAGTGCGGTAGTAGGCCGTCATCTTCATAAAGGTGCCATTGTTGTATATGAATCTACTGTATATCCAGGAGTAACAGAGGATATCTGTCTTCCTATTCTTGAAAAAGTATCTGGACTGACAGGTGGACGTGACTTTAAAATAGGTTATTCTCCAGAACGTATTAATCCGGGGGATAAGGTTCATCGCTTGGAAAACATAAAAAAGATTGTTTCAGGCATGGATGAGGAATCTCTGAATGAAATTGCAAAGGTTTATGAGATGATTATTCAAGTTGGCGTACACCGTGCGCCATCCATAAAAGTTGCTGAGGCTGCAAAAGTAGTAGAAAATAGCCAAAGAGATATTAATATAGCCTTCATGAATGAATTGGCTACAGTGTTTGAAAGAATGGGAATTGCCACCCTTGATGTTTTGGAGGCTATGAATACAAAGTGGAATGCACTTAATTTTCGTCCAGGATTGGTAGGAGGACATTGTATTGGAGTGGATCCATATTATTTCGTTTATCAGGCAGAAAAGCTGGGTTATCATAGTCCAGTGATTATGGCTGGTAGAAAGATAAACGACGGCATGGGCGCCTTTGTTGCTGATATAGCGATAAAGCACATGATAAAGGCTGGTTTGGTTGTTCGAGATGCTAATGTGGCTATATTAGGTTTAACATTCAAAGAGAATTGTCCAGATATTCGTAATACCAAGGTTATGGATATTGTTAGACGCTTAAGGGAATATGGGATTCAACCAATGGTTTGTGATCCATTAGCAGATGTTCAAGAAACGAAAAAAATGTATAGTATTAATCTAGTGGATTTTAACAATTTATGTAATATTGATTGTTGCATTGTGGCAGTGGCTCATCAGGTATTTTGCCATCTAAATATGGATGATTTAAAAAAAATAAATAGACCAACGCAGAAGATGATATTGATAGATGTTAAAGGTTGCAACAAAAAAATGTCATTAGAAGATATCATTGATTATTGGAGTTTATAATGAATAAAGATTTTATACCAGGATTAGTGTCGGTGGTTATTCCTACATATAACCGTGAGGATTCAATTTTAGATGCTATACAGTCAGTTGTTGAGCAAGATTATAAAAATATTGAAATTTTGGTGTGCGATGATTTTTCTCAAGATGATACAAAGACGGTTGTATTAAACTATGCTAAAGAACATGATAATGTAAAGTATTTATTAAGAAGTGATGGTGGCAAGGGGGCGCAATGGGCAAGAAATAATGGCATAGAATGCGCCCGGGGGGAATATATTGCATTTTTAGATTCTGATGATGAATTATTGCCTGGTTCAATATCAAATAGGGTTGCGGCATTTCATGATCATCCTACTGTGGATATGGTTTATGGTGATGTAGATGTTGATCATCAGCTTTTTCACTATGACCATATACAATATGAGGATCAAAATCTATATCTAATGCAAGAATTATCTCTTTGCTGTTTTATTACAATAATGGTACGTAAAAAAGCGTTTGAAAAGATGCCATTACTTGATACTGAATTAAAAAGCTGGCAGGATGATAATCTGGTACTAAATATTAATAAGTATGGAATGAAGATGTTTCACTGTGGGGTATCGGTAGCCAATATACGCCGTGTTGGTGATAGTATTTCGACAAATTCGTGGAATTTGTTTTACGGGCTAAAAAGACTTATAAAAATATATAGAAATGACATTGTAGATGGGAGCTCATATTGCCGATTGCTTTTATGGAAGTTGAGAATACTGAATAATTGGTTTTTGGCTATGAGAAATCAGCAAAGATATAGATTAAATAGAGTTATTTTTTCCATTGCACATAAAATAACCTATATAATTTGTAGAATGTTTTTTAGACATATTTGGGGCTAGATGGGTGATTTTACGATGATTGAAGAGATAAAACACGAGGATAAACTTTTGGCAATGATTATTCATCATGAATATAATAAGCCAGGCATTTCTTTTTTTACCCCAGGTGATTTATCCCAGCAGGTGGCATATATGCAACATCCAGACGGGCATATAATAGAGCCACATGTGCACAATAAGGTAGTTCGTGAAGTACATTATACTCAGGAAGTTCTTTTGCTTAGAAAAGGAAAACTTCGTGTAGATTTTTATGATGATGAGCGCAATTACCTGGAGAGCCGTATATTGGGAGCCGGAGATTTAATTCTTCTAGCCACGGGTGGCCATGGATTTAAAGTGCTTGAAGAAGTTGAAATGTTTGAAATAAAACAAGGACCGTACGCTGGAGACGGTGACAAGACTAGGTTTATGGGAATAGCAGACAATGAAATTGTTCTTCCGGAGGAGGAAAAGTGATGCGAAAGGTTTTTGTTAACGAGCCAGTTTTAAATGGTAATGAAAAAAAATATATTAATGAGTGTATTGAGACCAATTGGATTTCTTTTGAGGGGCCCTTTGTTAAGCGTTTTGAAGAAGGAATGGCTGCTTTAACTCATCGGAAATATGGTGTTGCCGTATCTAATGGTTCTGTTGCTATTGATACGGCTATTATTGCTTTAGAAATTGGTGAAGGTGATGAGGTTATTATGCCGGACTTCACCATTATGTCTTGTGCTGCCCCTATTGTTCGAGTGGGGGCAAAGCCTATATTGATTGATGCGGATCCTTTTACTTGGAATATGAAGGTAGACGACATTGAGGCGAAAATTACCAATAAGACAAAGGCTATTATGGTAGTCCACATTTATGGATTGCCTGTGGATATGGATCCAGTGTTTGCGTTAGCAAAAAAATATAATTTGGCAATTATTGAAGATGCTGCTGAAATGCATGGACAAACATATAAAGGACGTCCATGTGGAAGTTTGGGTACTATTAGTACATTTAGTTTCTATCCTAATAAGCATATCACAAGCGGAGAGGGTGGTATGGTTGTAACTGATGATGAGCATTTGGCAGAACGTTGCCAGTTGACCCGTAATCTATTTTTTAGTCCCAAAAAACGGTACGTTCATGAAGAACTTGGATATAATTTCCGTATGACTAATTTGCAGGCGGCAATTGGTTGTGCTCAGTTAGAGCGAATTGATGAGACAATTGTAAAAAAACGTCATATTGGTCATTTGTATAACGAACTTCTAAAGGATGTGGAGGGACTTCAGAAACCGGTAGACAAGACAGATTATGCTGATAATATCTATTGGGTATATGGCATAGTATTGAATGATAGTATTAAGATAGATGCGGAAGAGTTTATGAAGCGGTTAGGTGCTGAGGGAATCGGCTGTCGAGGTTTTTTTTGGGGCATGCATGAGCAGCCTATATTCAAAAAGATGGGATTGTTTGAAGGTGAGCAATATCCAAATAGTGAAAGACTGGCACGACGCGGTTTTTATATACCAAGTGGCTTAAATCTGACAGATGATGACCAGAAATATGTTGTAAAAAAATTGAAAAAAGTGTTATCTAAGGTGTAGTAATAATATCATATGGAAGACTCAGACAATACTGATAATTAATTAAACTAGCTCACAAGACATTGTGGAGCATATAATTATCAAGTATTCTTGGAGGTGATTTTGGGTTGCAAAAAGAAGATAGAAAAAAGCGTAGAATTGGGGTTTATTTAGGAGTAGAACCATATGTTGGTGGATCGTTTCAGTATGACCAATCAATTATTTGTGCATTAGATGCATTACCACGAGAACTTTTTGAAATAGTGGTTTTTTATAAGAACGATTTGTGGAAGGAGTATTTATCCACTTTTTCATTTCGAATGATAAAAACTTATGATAGGCGCCAATTGTGGGATATATGGGGAACAATCATTTTAAAAATCGCAAGTAAATGTAATTTTTATTTATGGAGGTGTAAAGGACTTTTTGCTAAAATAAGTAAGTTTTCTCAACAATTTGACAAGGAATATTTAGACTTGTTGATCTTCCCTTCACAGGAAATCTATCCTGCAATGGTAAAGACAAAAACAATTGGCGTAATACATGATTTGATGCATAGGTATGAAAAATTTCCAGAATCAGCGTCGGTGTTTGAGTTTAAGTGGCGCGAGTATTTATATAAAAATGTATGTGAAAGTACAGAGAGAATATTTGTTGATTCTGAAGTAGGCAAACGACATGTTATTGAATGTTATGGGGATAGATATTCGGATAAAATAGAGATAATGCCATTTACGCCCCCACATTATTTGTTCGAGAATCATGAAGACATTTTGCCTAGTGAGGTAGTTTTGCCTAATAAATTTATTTTTTATCCTGCGCAGTTTTGGGAACATAAAAATCATAAAAACCTTATTTTAGCTACTAAGATGCTAAAAGATAGGGGGATTGATATTCAGCTAATTTTTGTTGGTTCGCAGAAGAATGGTTATGAAGAGGCCATGGAGTTGATTCGTGCGAATGAATTGGAAGATAATATTCATGTTTTTGGCTATGTATCGGATTCTTTGATGAGAATTTTGTATCGACGTGCCAGAGCCATGATAATGGCTTCGTTTTGTGGACCTACCAATATTCCTCCATTAGAGGGGATGGCAATGGGATGTCCAGTTGCAGTTTCAAATGTGTATGCTATGCCGTGGCAGATAGGGGAGGCTGGGCTTGTTTTTGATCCTAAGAATGTTAATGAAATTTCAAATGTAATAGAAAAATTGTGGTTAGACGATGAATTATGTTCTGATTTAAAACGAAAAGGTTTGAAACGGGCGGAGTTTTTTTCACAAGCACAATTCAATGATAGATTTTTAAAGGTTATAAAATCAATTTTTTAATTTTTTTATAACTTATCTGCGTAGCTCTTGATTTATTATGTTATATGAGGTCGTAATGGAAAAATATTCTAGTATAATGAAAGCTTTAAAAAAAATTGAGGTTGATTTTCCCGTCAATGAGTGGAAAATTGATGGAGTTGAAATTTGGCCTATTCTACGAGTTAGTGCACAATTAATTAATAGTAAAGATAATAATGAATATGGAAAAAACAAAAGGAATATATTAAAAAGAACATATGGAAAGATATGTAGCTTCCTAAGCATTATTAGAGATAAAGCCTTATATAAATACATTTATTTCAAAGATTATAGTCATAATGATTATATTTCTGAGCAACGAGATATCTTTTTTTTATCCTATTCTGTTTATAGGAAAGCTAAACTTGATGGAAAGTACTATTTTACAGAAATTTTTCCTTTCCTTAATGTTATTGATAATCCTTCTTATGTTATTTTTGAATCAACAATAACAGATACGTGGAAATTACCTAGGTACAATAAATCAATATTTTTGCAAAATGACATTTGGTTTGATTTATTTTGTAATAAACTGCGTAATTTTGTAAATCATAAATATTTAAACCAAGAGATTTATTGCCCGTTGTGTGATGAACTGTATCAGTTTTTGGATAAAACTAATGTTAGTATACTTCCAATAAGTGAAGTCGCTTGTCAAATAAATTTATTGAAAGTGTATGAAAAATATTTCACAAAAAAATTACAAGTGGTAAAACCAAAACTTGTTGTTGTGGAATGGTATTATGGTTTAGAAGGGTTTGCACTAATATTGGCAGCCAAAAAAATGGGGATACCAACAGCTGATTTGCAACATGGAAATCAAGATTCGGAACATTATGCATATGGGTTATGGCCGGCTGAATCAAAGGGGTATCAATTATTACCAGACTATTTTTTAGTATGGGGAATGAGAGAGAAGAGAAATATACAGAAATGGAATACTTGCTGTGTAGACAAGCATATACCTTTGATAACCGGGTATCCATGGATAGATTTGTGGAAAAATAAAAAAATTCCTATGGGGTTCGAAAAGGAATTCAAAAAATTGGAAGCAGTTAAGGATTCAAGGTGCCAAAGTCACATTTTATTTTCTATGGATTACGAAATGCCTTGTGAAAATGTCATAAAATTGATACAGTCATCTCCACCTGAATGGCAGTGGTGGATTAGAATGCACCCTGTAATGCTACATCACTGGAATGAATTTGGTCAATTGTTTGAACAAAAGCTTTTAGGATGTAATGCAAATTGGAAAGAAGCGTCTTCTTGTCCGTTGCCAGCCTTGTTGTCGTTTATTGATTTGAATATTACATATGGGTCTACAATAGCAATATTATGCGATGAATGGAGAATTCCTTCTATAGCAGAAGATTCTAAGGTGTTGGAAGGAACTGCCGAAGGAGAAAGTTTAATTTTAATTTATAAATTGGACTTGTTAAAAATTAGTGATGTTTCTGAAATACTTGAAGGGAAGAAAAACATAGGAGTAGTATACAGCCGCGAAGATGATTATAATGATTTATCATTGATAAAATCAGTAATTGAGTAGCAGATTTTTAGATTCATATTGTATAATAAGAAACATATACATAAGTGTTTTCATTAAGACTGAAAAATAGGAGAGTGTTGTAGTTATGTTACATGAAAAAGTAATTTTGGTCACAGGCGGTACAGGTTCTTTTGGTAACACCTTCGTGCCCATGACATTAAAAAAATATAATCCAAAGAAGCTTATCATTTATTCCCGGGACGAGATGAAGCAGTGGAATATGGCCAAGAAATTTCAGGGGGATGAAAGGGTAAGATTTTTTATTGGCGATGTGCGGGATAAAGATAGACTTTACCGTGCACTTGATGGGGTAGATTATGTTGTTCATGCTGCTGCCACTAAGATTGTCCCTACTGCCGAATACAACCCTTTTGAATGTATCAAGACAAATGTTAATGGTGCTATGAATATTATTGATGCATGTATAGATAAGGGAGTTAAGCGGGTAGTAGCCTTGTCAACTGATAAAGCAAGTTCACCAATTAATTTATATGGTGCCACAAAACTGTGCTCGGATAAAGTCTTTATAGCGGGGAATTCTTATTCCGGTGGAAAGATAAAATTTGCGGTGGTACGATATGGTAATGTTATGGGATCCCGTGGTTCTGTTATTCCGTTTTTTATGGAAATTGCCAAGACAGGGAAGTTGACTATTACTGATAAGCGTATGACCAGATTTATGATTTCTCTGGAGCAGGGTGTGGAATTGGTTTGGCATGCCTTTGATGACATGGAGGGAGGAGAGATTTATGTAAAGAAGATCCCATCCATGAATATTTGTGATATTGCCACTGCTGTAGATGAAAAGGCTGAACAGGTTGAAATCGGTATCAGACCAGGCGAGAAGCTCCATGAGCAGATGATTGGTGTTGAGGATGCTCATTTTACTTATGAGTATCCTGAGCATTTTAAGATTTTGCCGCAGATTTGCAATTGGGGAAGCATTGATACCATGATAAAAGGCGGTACCAGAGTGCCAGAGGGCTTCAGCTATACATCCGACAACAACAAGGAATGGATGACTATTCCAAAGCTTCAGGAGTGGATAGAGAAGAATCGCAGTAAAATCGGAAGTATTTAGGATTTTCTTGTCGATTATGGAGAAGTATAGTGTTTGGTTGAAATAGGTGTAAAGATGACGGTAAATGCAATAATTCAAGCAAGGCGTGGCTCAACAAGATTTCCCAATAAAATTTTTGCTGATATTGATGGCAAGCCACTTTTATGGCATGTTGTAAACAGATTAACATATGCCAAAAACATAGACAAAATTGTAATAGCTACTACAACAAATACAGAAGATGACAAGACTGAGCAGTGGTGTAATGAGAATGATGTCTGCTGCTTCAGGGGTAGTGAAAATGATGTTTTGAACAGATACTATATGGCTTCACGTTCATTCCCGTCTGATGTGATTGTAAGGATTACGGCAGATGATCCCTTTAAGGAACCGGAGATTATTGATGCTGTGGTGTCAAAAATAGTGGATGAAGGATATGATCTGGCCACGAATAATTTTCCGCCATCTTTTCCGGAAGGTTTGGATTGTGAGGCTTTCACCAGAAGGGCTCTTGAATATATGGAAAAAATTTCAGAAGATGCCTTTGAGCGTGAGCATGTAACACAGTATATTTATCGCCATCCCGACAAATTCCGTATTGGTAATGTCAAATGTAACCAACAGTTGTCATCACTGCGGTGGACCATAGATAATCTGGAAGATTATAAGATGGTAAAAAAAATATATGAGAACAGGGAAAAAACTGGAATATTGTTGATGGATGAGATTTTGGAAATATTAGAAAAAAATCCAGCCATTAAGGATATAAATTTAAAAGTTAAACGCAGTGCAATGTATCAGTGAAAGGACATAATTATGGACAGATTTTCATCATTGGAGAAAAAATATGTTATGGAGGTTTTGGACAATGAGTTTGCAACCTCAAAAAACTCCATATTTAATAATAAGCTCGAAAAGGCTTTTGCAGAAAAGTTTAATTCAAAGTATGCTATAGGGCACTGCAATGGAACGGCTACACTGCATGTGGCACTTTTGGCGTGTGGCGTGGGGCAAGGTGATGAAGTAATAGTCCCGGCGTTGACTATGTCATCTACATCCATTCCGGTGGTGCTCTGCGGGGCCATTCCTGTTTTTGCCGACAGTGATATTGATACCTTCCAGATTTCAGCTGACAGTATTGAAAAATGCATTACAGACAAAACAAAAGCTATTATTACCGTATCCTTGTATGGTCTTGCACCGGATTATGATAGGATTATTGCTTTGTGCAAAAAGCATAATATTGCCCTTATCGAGGATAATGCCGAGTGTTTCCTGGGAGAATATAAGGGAAAGCTTGTTGGTGAGTTTGGTGATTTTGCAAGCTTCAGCTTTCAGGCAAGTAAGCATCTGACCACAGGAGAAGGTGGTATGCTTATTACCAACAACGAGGAATTGGCAGATAAGGCCAGACGCTTGAATTGCCTTGGTTATGCAGGTGTTAGTGCGAAGCAGGGAAAGATTACACGAAATGACATACAGGACCCGAATTACAGCAGACATTTGTCCTTTGGATATAATTATCGTATGTCTGAGCTTCAGGCTGCATGTGCATTGGGACAGCTTGAAAGAGCGGATGATCTTGTCCAGCAGAGGATTGAAGTAGCGAAGATATTTGATGAGGCCGTTGAAAATCAGAATATTGTAAAGAAACAAGTCACACCATCTGATTGCAAAAATTCTTTCTGGACATACTGCCTTGTTTTGAATACTGATCAGCCTGATGTTGATTGGTATCGTTTTCGTGATATTTTCCAGAAAAATGGCGGGGATGGATATTACGCAGCTTGGAAATTGTCCTATAATGAGCCGGCTTATAAGGAAATATTGCAGCCTATGCCTGGTGTGTGGCAAAAATATGATGAAACCTGTTGTCCAAATGCAGAATATCTCCAGAAGCGTATGATTCAGTTAAAAACAAATTACTGGAATATTGAAGAAGCAAAGAGGCAGGCGGATATACTGAAGAAGACCATCGCTGAGTACAGTGAAACATGCGAAGGGAGATAATTGAGATGGCTAAATTCAATCAAAATATAAAAATTGGAAATAAAATGCTTGGCCTCTATTATCCTACGTATTTTATTGCTGAGATAGGTGGCAATTTCGATGGTAGCATAGATAAGGCAAAAAGATTAATCGATGCGGCCAAGGAAGCAGGGGCTGACTGCGCGAAATTCCAGACATTTACAGCGGAAACTATCGTTTCTGAGGGCGGGTTCTCAAAAATGACTCTCCATGGAGTACATGGTTCATGGGGACGTACTGTTTCTGAAGTTTTCAAAGATGTCGAATTTCCTGTGGAATGGCATCAGGAAATAGCTGATTATTGTAAAAATGTAGGTATTGATTTTTCTACGTCACCGTATTTCAAAGAGGCTGTGGATCTTTGTGCTGATATGAAGGTACCATTTATCAAGATTGGTTCCGGCGAGATAACATGGTTGGAGATGATTGAGTACACTGCCCGCAAGGGAATCCCAATTATGTTGGCAACTGGTGATGCGACCATGTCTGAGATAGATGAGGCAGTGCGTACAATAGAAAAGACGGGTAATAAGGATTTGGTTTTAATGCAGTGCATTACCAATTATCCTTCAAAGATTGACAGTGCAAATGTAAATGTTTTAAAGACTTATCAGAGTGCATTTGATTGCTTAACAGGCTACTCAGATCATTCTCCTGGCCATGTTGTGGCACTTGCATCTGTCGTTTTGGGAGCCAGAGTTATTGAAAAGCATTTTACCTTGAATAAAAAGGATAAAGGCCCTGACCATCCACATTCTATGGAACCGAATGAGTTTAAGTTTATGGTCGACTCAATTCGGGAAGTGGAACGAGCTATGGGCAGTACCTGCAAAGAAGTGGTTGAGGAAGAGGCTGAGACAGTATATGTTCAGCGCCGTTGCCTTTATGCTAAAAATGATATAAAAAAGGGCCAAAAAATAACAGCAGAAGATTTGGACGTTTTGCGTCCTGCTTTGGGTATTCCGCCTAAATATAAGAATGTAGTTATTGGAAAAACTGCCAATAAGGATATTCCGGCACGTGACCCTATTTTTTGGGAAGATATTTGATTGATGAAGAGGATGGATAGAAATCTGATGGATAAACAACCTAAATATGGTTGTTGGGGGATGGCTATCCATCTTTTTATGGAGAAAACTATGATAACGGACAGAGAGAAAATAATCGCTATTGTGGATAATGATTGCTTTTCAAAATCTGATGCTGCAGTTTTGTTGGAAGGGGATGGCTTTTTTCGTGTAAATAAGGCTGTTGAACTATATAAAAATGGTTTGGTTTCTAAAATAGTGTTTAGCGGTAATGTGGTTGACAAAGATTATGGAAGTTATCCATTTGAGGAAATAAAACCGCTGTTATTGCAAAATGGCGTTAAGGAAATTGATCTTATTCACGAGAATAAATCAACCCAGACACGCCAGCAGGCCGTTGAAGTTATCAGTTTGGCTGAAAAAATGGGATGGAAGAAACTGGCATTGGTTGCTTCAAGTGATCACCAATATAGGGCATATTTGACATTTTTACGTGAAATAATAGACAAAAAGAGTGATATAATCTTATATAATACACCCGCAAGACAATTAAAATGGTTTCAAGATGCTGGCTGGGGAATGCGTATAGACCGTCTGGCAGGGGAGTTTGACCGAATAGAGAAATATACAGGACTGGGGCATCTGGCAACGGTTGATGAGGTAATTGAATATCAAAAAAGGAAGGAAGCTTTTACAGATGAATCATATTAGTGAACTTGATGCAAAAAGTATAATGGGAAATAATATGATTGGCCGTGAGGAAATTGCCAAACTGACTGGTATGAGTTTACGTTCAGGGGAGCTTATACCGGAGATACAATACTCAAGGGAAGAGCTGGAAAAAAAGAAAGAGGATTATATTCTTATATTGGGTGTTAGCCAATTTGAGGATGGAACCCCGGTTACCATACGTAATTTAAAGAAAAGAATGGGGATGGATCCTAATATTACAGAACCTTGCTTTTATAATCAGGATTGGTATGATAAGGAAGACTTTATTGATATTCCAATGAAGGACGGATGGTTCCTCATACGAAAAGAAGTGTATGAAAACAGCAGAGCAGTTCAGCCTGGGGAATTGATGGAAAAAATCAATTTTCCATCCGCCATTAATTGTACCTATGCGTTTTTTGTGTCTTGGTATGTTTTAGGCATAAAGCTGTGGTATCATGACTTTGTATGGTGCAGTGACACAGATCATAATGGAGATAGAATATATGTGGGCAAATATCATGATGTGGATGGTGTCAACAAGAATGGATTTAGTATCCATAGACACCTTGCATTGAGACCTTGTTATGGTTGTATTGACTAAGCAAAGTGCTTGACAATGTCAATTTCCAAAAGCCGAATACCAGCGCTGTATTGTCCACCAGGAATGCAATACCTTAAAATATGTGGCAGATAAAGACCGCAAGGAATTTGCAACTAATCTAAATAGCATTTACCACGCAGTTACCGAGGAACAGGGCCGCAAAAACCGTGATGCTGTTACCGAAAAATGTAAGTGTTAGAGTCGGTCGAAATTAGCCATTCGGGGGTGGCCATAATTATCCAATTTTAGTCGGTATAAAAATAGCCATTCCTTTTTTCATTCGTTTCCTCTAAAATGGAAAGTGACCAATCAACCCAGCTGGAAGTAGACAATGTGAATGATATAAAAGGTAATGGCTTAGTGCCAATTATAGCACAAGCTTTAGAAGTAATGGAAGCCAATATACCTTTAGATAAGGTAAATCTTGCAGAGTTTGGCAGATTAGCTGGATTATCTCGCAGCAAGCTGCGTACTTTAAAGAAGAATGGCTTCCAAAGCGGTGTCAAATCTAAATTACCATGTGTTAAGCGTAAAGGAAATCTTGATTCGTTTAAAAAGTTATTAATACTTACTTGAAGCAGGGAGTAACAAATTCAGCTGTTATTTTTCTCCGAGCTTAAGAAAGAAGGTTTCACTGGCGGTCTAACTATTGTAAAAAACTATATATCCAGCAATAAAGAACTTGTTCCTGCTAAACGGATTATTGTGGCCCCTCCAAGCAGTCGTGGTAGACGGTATAACACACGACCAGGAGAAGCATTCCCGATGGACTGGGGCTTTACCAAGGATGTTGATCCATTGGGCAAAGAATACCAAGTAGCATGTTTTGCTGTTGTTTGCCACCACTGCTGCTCAGTCTATAAAGAGTTTTTCTCCAGTGCCAAACAGGATAATATATTCATTGGCTTGGTAAGGGCATTTGACTGGCTTGGGGTTCCGAAATATATCCTTACAGACAACATAAAAAGTGTTGTTATTAAACGCGATATTGAAGGCCATCCTATCTGGAACAATGACTATGAAGCCTTTATGAACACGGTTGGCTTTTAAGACTACGCTATTTAAGCTCAGACATCCTTTTTTACTACTAACGCTATTGAAAGTCTCAATTCCAGCTACAGACACCTTAACCGCTAGCGTAGCGTTTTCCCGGATTCACAGGCCTTGATGAAGGCACTGTATCTTGCTACTTTGGAAGCCACTAAAAAATGGACTATGCCGATTCGTAATTGGGGACGTGTATAAGGCGAATTAAGTATTATGTACGAAGACCGGCTTGAATACAAGGCTATTTCTTGTTACAGCTTTATTAAAATTGAGGTCTGGTATAATGGTCCCAAGAATTTAGACCAGTACTTTATTTTTTAAGCGTGCATGATATAGTAATTAGTAATGAATGGAGGTTACTATCATGCCGAAAAGGAAATACACTGCTGAATTCAAGAGCAGAATTATCATCGCTATTTTGCAAGGCGAAAAAAATTTAATGTCATATGTTCTGAAAACAATTTAACTCCCAATATGGTTCGTAAGTGGAAACAGGACTTCTTGCAGAACGCCCATCTTGTATTTGATGCAGCACCTGAGCAAAAGATAGCTCAGAGGAAGGAGTCTGACCTGAAGAAGAAAAACGATCAAATGCTAAAAACCATTGGTCAACTGACCCTGGAACGTGATTTTCTTCAGGACTGCTTTCGCCAAGTTGGAGAACCAATCCCAGAAATCCCGGAGTTTAATTCAAAAGGATAAAGGCATTTCTATCCGCAGGCAATGTGAACTCCTGGGCATTAACCGTTCAAGCCTGTATTATGCGCCATCTGAGCCAGATCCATCGGCCAATGCTCTGGATGAGGCTATAATGGCCCGTATTGATTACTGGCATACAGCATTGCCATATTTAGGCTCCAGAAAGCTTGTCATTAAGCTAAATGAAGATGGTTATCCTGTCAAGCGAAAGATTGTAAGACGCTTAATGCAAAAGATGGGTATATATGCCATTTATCCCAAGCCTAATCTGTCGGCACGTAACTTTAAAGAAGCTATCGTCCCATATCTGCTCAGAAATTACAATGTGGCATTTCCAAATCAGGTATTGTCTATTGATATAACCTACATCCCAATGCCTCACGGGCATATGTATCTGACCGCCATAATAGACTGGTACAGCCGCAGGATTGTAGGCCACTATCTATCCGACAGTCTTGATACAGAGTCTGTCATATACGCAGTAAGGGAAGCTGTTAAGGAGTGTGGTATCCCAGCAATTATTAATTCAGATCAAGGTAGCCAGTTTACCAGTGATACCTATAAGCAATTACTAAAAGACCTTGGCATTCGTCAAAGTATGGATGGCAAGAGCCGTTGGGCTGATAACATCATGATAGAAAGGTGGTTCCGTAGTCTAAAGACTGAACAGATTTATCCCAATGAGTATGATTCGCCCAGGGAATTGCGTAAGCTGATTAACGACTATGTGGACACATATAACAGTCTTCGTCCACATGAGGCACTGAACTACAAAGTACCAGATGAGATTTTTTATAGCTGTTTTGCAGCTTAGTATTATACTGTGTTATGACACTCTTAAAATTTTAAAAAGTGGTCTTGACAGGGGGCCCATTATATGGAGCCAGTCCTCAGTTTGTTGAGTTGTCCCAAATTACAGCTAAGAAAAATGCTGGAAACGGTTTCACCCAATTCCAGCACAATTATGAAATATATAGTTTTTATTGCCATATAAGACTCTATTTACAGAGTTTTTTTCACAGGCTCTTCTGTTTACATATCACCCCCCGACTCACTTTTTTATTAATGGAACTATTTTTTGTTCAATATTATTAATACAACTATTACACATATTATTTGAGGTAAATCCGTAAAGATGCTGTTTCCTCAAATCCACCATGACCTCCGAATTCCATGCGTCAACGCCAGCTATTATTTTTTTAGCAACTGATTTGAACTTCATCTCAAGTAGTTTTTCAGCCACCTAGCGGGCTTCGCATCAGTGGCTGCCTTACTTTCTTGGGCATGGATAGCTTTAAGCATCATTGCTGCTTCACGTACTTTTCCTATTGGAACAACTGAAAAACATTGCAATAAAAGTGAATGATACACCTTTGATACTTGGGTATAGGATATACTTCCGCGATTGTTTCAAGCATTCCAAAATTCTTGTCACCAATAAAATCCTCAAATAATCATTAGTAAGTAACTAGTATATTAAATGTAATGATGAAGGATATATGTCTTGCAGGGAGGGGGGGCTTATGATAAAATTTAGCGTGTTATACAATGGATAGCTAGATTCATAAATATGTGAGGAGATATACTCATGATACCATTCAATTTACCGCCTTATACAGGCAAAGAAATAACCTATATCAAGCAAGCCATCGACAACAATAAGATTTGTGGTGATGGTTATTTTACGAAGAAATGCAGTGCGTGGCTGGAAGCAGAGACAGGCACCAGTCGGGCACTTTTAACCACATCCTGTACACATGCTACAGAAATGGCGGCATTTCTTACGGATATCGGGCCGGGAGATGAGGTAATTATGCCTTCATATACTTTCTGTTCTACAGCCGATGCGTTTGTACTTAGGGGCGGGGTCCCTGTATTCATTGATATACGCCCTGAAACAATGAATATGGATGAGCGGCTTATTGAAGAAGCTATTACGGAAAAGACAAAAGCTATTGTGCCGGTGCATTATGCTGGTGTTGCATGTCGTATGGATGAGATTAATGAGATTGCCCGTCGCCACGGCCTAACGGTTATCGAGGACGCTGCTCAGGGAGTTATGGCCAAATACAAAGGCCGCGCATTGGGAACACTTAGTGACTTTGGTTGCTATTCCTTCCATGAAACCAAAAATTACACCATGGGTGAGGGTGGTGCTTTGCTTATTCGAGATCCGGCTATGATAGAGCGGGCGGAAATCATCCGTGAGAAAGGTACAGATCGTTCCAAGTTCTTCCGGGGACAGGTGGACAAATACCGTTGGCAGGATGGTGGTTCATCGTATCTTCCAAGTGACATGAATGCTGCATATCTTTGGGCACAGTTACAGGTGGCTGAAGAAATCAACGAAGACCGTCTGCGTTCTTGGCACCAGTATTATGATGAACTGGAAGTACTTCAGGAACAGGGCAAGATTGAATTGCCGTTTGTTCCTGATAATTGCGAGCATAATGCCCACATGTTCTATATTAAATGTAAAGATTTGGAAGAACGCAGTAAGTTGATACAGTTCTTAAAGAAAAAAGATATACTGTCTGTATTCCATTATATTCCACTTCATAGTGCGCCGGCAGGATTGAAATATGCCCGATTCGCTGGTGAAGATAAATATACTACCAAGGAAAGCGAGCGTATCTTGCGTCTGCCAATGTATTATGGCCTGCGCCGTCCGGAAGTAAGCTATGTTTGTGAGCAGGTAAGGGCTTTTTATAAGTAATGATTGTATAATTAAATGATATCGAGGAGTATAATGATGGCTAGAGTGATGATTGTAGCAGGTGGCGATTGGCAGGTTCCTTTAGTAAAAAAAGCAAAAGCTATGGGGCATACTGTTTTATGCACAAATTTGTACGCTAAATCACCTGCATTTGAATTCGCAGATGATTTTGCTGTGGTAGATGTTCTGGACAAAGAGAAAAATTTAGAAATAGCAAAAAAGTGGAAGCCGGATGTCGTACTTACAGATCAAAGTGATATTGCAGTACCTACAGTAGCATATATAAGTGAAAAAATGAACTTGCCAGGAATAGGCAGTGAAAAAGCCAATCTGTTCACAAATAAGTATGAAATGAGATGTTTTGAGAAGAAACATGGTTTTCAGCCCCCAAAGTTTATGTTATGTAAAAGTTATGAGGCAGCAAAGGCATGCTTTGATCAATTGGGGGTGACTGATGCAATCATTAAACCAGTTGACTCGCAGTCTAGCCGCGGAGTTTATAGAATACGGGAAAATGAAGATTTTGGGGATAAATACGCACAAGCGGAGAAATTTTCATCTTCGGGCTGTGTTATTTTTGAAGAATACATAGATGGTGAAGAGTTCACTATTGATGGAATAATGATAAACGGGGAATATCATACGCTAGGAATATCAAGAAAAAAACATTATCTTCATAATGCTCAGATTGCCAGTGATCTTTTATTTACTTGGGATGATGAAGAATACGATTATGTTGAACTGGAAAAAATTAATAGACAGCATATTGTTGAGGCAGGACTTCCTTTTGGCCTTACTCACTCTGAGTATAAATGCTTTAATGGACAATACTATTTGATTGAAATGGCAGCAAGAGGTGGAGGAACTTTAATTTCGTCAGATATTGCACCGTTTATGTCAAGCGTAGATGGACCGGGGACTCTTTTAGATTTACTGTTAGGTAAAAAACTTAATATAAAAGAGTGTAGAGATAATAAGGCGGCATTGTTACATTTCCTTGATGTTAATCCTGGTAAAATTAAAAAAATAGAAGGATTCAAAGAAGCCAGTAATATAAGTGGCGTTCATAAAATACATCTTGATTTTAAAGAAGGTGATATATTGAACGCACCTAATGATGACCGAGGTAGAGCTGGCTTTGTAATTATATTTGCCAATAACAAGAAAGAAATACTAAAAAAGCTAAATTTGCTTAATGAGGTATTGGTGATTCAGTCAGAACCCGTGTAATGGTGTGTTTGGATGGAGTTGGTATTGTTATGATAGATGCACATACACATTTTAATTTAGAAGTAGATGACCCAACAAATGAGTATATTAAAACATTGCACGAAGCAGGTATTGATGAAGCTGTACTCATTCTTAATTCACCAGAAGAAATGGAGATATTTTGGGAAAATGAAGATAAGTTGATGGCGCAACTTAAAAGTATTCACATAGTTTTCCTTTTTGATGTCAAGCATAGGACGTTTTTTGATAAAAGTGCTAGAATGGCAGAAAAGAAAAAATTGGAATATTCAATCAAGTTACATCCTAGATTGACTAATATAACAAAAAATGATTTTGATGCTATTGCAAAATATATTGGGGAATACTCATTTAGGAATATAGTAATAGATTCATTTTTGTATGGAAGTAACCTGGAAAGTTTTTGTTACATAGATTTAGCGATATTTATGGCAAGGAAATATCCTGAACATAATGTTGTAATGGCACATTTGGGAGGAATAAAAGTACTAGAAACAATGCTTTGTACAAGAGAAGTGAAAAATATTTTTTATGATTGTGCTTTTTCAATAAATTACTTAAAAGGTACTTCTATATGGATGGATTTGAAACATTGTATAGTGCATAGTGGCAATAGAGTAATGTTTGGTAGTGATATGCCATCGTTCCATCCTAAGGAGGCTGAAAAAATTTTGAAGTATCTGCTGGATGAACAAAAATTAGATTTGTTTGAATGTTTGTTTGAGAAAAATGCAAGAGAAATATATTTTAATTAATACGGAAGGTGAACGATAATGGACGATAAGGATAGGGAAAAATTGGTGTCTGATTACAGAGAGCGATATCACGAATATGGGTATTCACCAAAAACTTTAGGATGGGATAAAGGCAAACAGGATATTCGATTTGAAGTATTAACTAGTCAGTGGGATATAAAAGGTAAGAAAATTTTAGATATTGGATGTGGCTTCGGAGATTTAAATTGTTTCCTCAAAAAGAAAGGTATCGATGATTATGAATATGTAGGTATAGATATGGTAGAGGAATTGATATTGGAAGCACGAAAAAGAAATTCTCAAAATGGTAAGGCAACCATATCATATATCTGTGGCGATTTTTTAGATATTGATATCCCCCAAAAATTTGACTATGTAATAGCGTCTGGAATTTTTAATAGAAAATTCATTGGAAATCTTGATAATTATTCATTTATTGAAAGGTGTATTGATAAATCGGTGGACATTTGTGTGGGGGGGGTGGCTTTTGATTTCCTTTCGGACAAGGTGGATTACAGATATAATCATACATTCCATAGTTCGCCGGAAAGATTAATTGGTTATGCTTATAAAAAATCAAGACGAATAATGTTGAGAAATGATTATATGCCATTTGAATTTGCGGTATTCATTTTTAAGGATGATTCTTTTGATAAGCATGATACCATGTTTTGTAGATATAAGGATTTAATTAATTATAAATGATTTTTGCAACTCCGAGACTAAAACAGTATGAGATAAATTTTAGAGTAGTTCAATATTTAAGTTGAATTATTGAATGCGATTGTGCGTGGAGGTAAAAATGATTCCGAGTATTAATAACACAGTTGAAAGTATCCCGGAGGCATTATCTATTTTTATAAATCAAATTGTTTATGATAAGGTTTCTAAAGGAGAACGAGTATATACATTTTCCTTAGGCGAAGCTTTTTTTGATATACCTAGATTTTCGGTTCCAGATGAAAAATTTAAGCTTGGATATCATTATTCTAGCAGCATGGGGCAACCTAAATTGAGGAAAAAAATATCTGATTTGTATCGAAAACACTACGGAGCATTTGTAGATGATAACACTGAGTTGCTTATAAGTGCAGGATCAAAGGTTATTATTTATATGTTGCTTCAAACTGTTCTTAATGATGGGGACGAGGTTTTGGTACATGAACCAGCATGGTTATCATATAAGGAACAGATTAAGTTATGCAGAGGTGTACATATCCCAATTCCTTATGATAAAACAGTGAATGAATGGGAAGATTTTATAACTGATAGAACAAAGGTTATTATCATTAATAATCCTAATAATCCATCTGGCTATTTGTATTCACAACATGATTTGGAAAATTTATTGGAGATGGCTCAAAAGCATGATTTATTCATATTATCAGATGAAGCATATAGTGATTTTTTGCTTCCGGATGATAAGTTTATTTCATTTTCCTCAGTTGATAAAGATAAAGAACATTGTTTAGTGGTTAACTCGCTTTCAAAGAACATGGGAATGTCTGGCTGGAGAGTTGGGTATGCTATTGCTCACCAAAATGTTATAGAACAATTAAAAAAAATGAACCAGCATTTGGTTACTTGTGCAGCTACGGTATTACAAGATTACATGGCAGACCATTTTGACGAAATATTATCATATACGATACCTCAGGCTGAGGAAATGGCTAAAAAAAGACATATGGTACTAAAGATTATAGATAAATTAGGATTAAAATATCTTCCGGGGACTGGAACCTTTTACTTAATGCTGGATGTTTCTGATTTTAAAGGTACTACAGAGGAATTGGTGTATGATTTGCTTATCAATCATAATATAGCAGTAGTTCCAGGGTTAGCTTATGGAGAATCCACTGAAGATTTTGTGAGGTTTGGTATAGGAGTAGAATCTATAGAAGATATAGAGAAATGTATTAGAGTAATAAAAGATTTTCTGTCTTTAAAAAAATATGATAATAGTAAAATCGTAATGCAAATGAAACAATATGGTATATGCTGAAATGTCATATCAGTTACATGTAAAAAAGTTTGCTGAGAGGTATGGCCTTAATGAGTTTTATGGATAAAAACAAATTATATTTTAGTTTTATAATACCTTGTTATAAAAGTGAAAAAACAGTAGGTGCTGTTTTGGATGAAATTACACAGGTAACACAACATACTGGAATAGATAATTACGAGATAGTATGTGTTGTTGACTGTTCACCAGATGATGTATATGATACGTTGATAAGCCTGGGTAAAGAGAACAAGAGAATAAAAGTAATACGTTTTGCTAAGAATTTTGGGCAGCACGCAGCAATGATAGCTGGAACACAGCATGCTTGTGGAGATATATGTGTGTTTTTGGACGATGATGGTCAGTGTCCTTTGGATAGATTGAGTGAGCTAATATCACCTTTGTATGAAGGTTATGATATTGCCATTGCTGCATATGGCAAGAAGAAGCAGAGCTTGTTCAAAAATGCGGGGAGCCTTTTTAATGAGGTTATGGCCAATCTCCTCATAGATAAGCCAAAGGAAATACAGATGGGGAATTTTATGGCTATCAAGAGTTTTGTGGCCAAGGAAATCTCTCGCTATAGTGGGCCTTATCCATATATTTCTGGTCTGCTCTTTAGAACTTCTGCAAAAGTTGTAAATGTTCCTATGGAAGATCGAGAACGTATGCTTGGTGGTACTACTTATACATTTAAAAAATTGGTTTTGTTATGGCTGAGTAGTTTTACCGCCTTTTCTATTAAACCTTTAAGAATGGCAACTTTAATTGGCATGAGTGCATCAAGTATAGGTATAATCATGGCTGTAGTTACTGTGGTGCGAAAAATATTGAATCCGCAAATTGCTATGGGGTGGAGTTCTATTATTGCTATTATGCTGATAATAGGTGGATTAATCCTTTTTGTTTTGGGGATTATAGGAGAGTACCTAGGGCGAATATATATGTCAATTAATCAAACACCACAGTATGTGATTGCCGATAAATTTAATTTTGATGACAGTCAAGAAATTTGAACTGAGTAATTACTATAAAAATGATTGCTGAAAGAAGGGCTAGGAGTTTGAAATATTATATTTTATTACATATAATGCTGCTTATATATTCCACTTCTGGCATTTTCAGTAAATTGGCCGCAGGAGATTTTCTGGGGAGTAGTGCTTTTTTTGCATGCTATGCGGGGATGTTGGCGGTGCTTTTTGTCTATGCCATTGGTTGGCAGCAGGTAATCAAGCATATGCCTTTGTCTGTGGCTTTTGCTAATCGTCCAGTGACCATTGTTTGGGGGATGCTGTGGGGGTATGTTGTGTTTGGAGAGCAGATTACCACTATGAATATTATTGGTGCATTTATTATTGTACTAGGCATAGAGGTTTATTTGCGTGGGGATAAGGTGTCTGGCCATGAGTGATATGTTGTTACATGGCGCAGTAATGCTGGCAGGAGTGTTTCTGGCTTCTTTTTCCCAGGTTATGCTGAAAAAATCAGCGGGCAAAGCTCATGCATCTATGGTGAGAGAGTATGTAAATCCATTGGTTATTGGAGCCTATGGAATATTCCTTTTAACAACCCTAATGTCCATATATGCCCTGCAGGTTATTCCTTTGTATGTTGCGGCGGTTTTGGAGTCTTCCAATTACCTTTTTGTGACGTTCTTTGGATGGTATTATTTCGGGGAAAAATTAAATCGATACAAATTGGTTGGTTTAGGAATTATTATGCTGGGGATATTGATATTCTTTGGCGGTTAGGAGGAATTTAGACGGTGAATATAGCAGGGCGGATGTACAGCTATGATTTCTTGAAAATCGTGGCTACTTTTGGTATAATGTGCCACCATTACCAACAGTCATTTGCGGTGCATTTTCCGTATTTTATTGATTTTTATGGTGGAAGAATATATTTCGGATTTTTGGTGGAATTGTTCTTTTTGTTGTCAGGGTGGGGAATAGCCTGTAAGCTGGATATTACGCCAATTGGCGATTCAATTAAAGCACACGCTAAATTTTTACTTGGTCGGTATCGACGGTTGATTCCGATTGTTTTGGTGGCTTCTTTGTGCGAGTTTTTCCTTTACCGTTTTTATTATGATTTATATGGGGAGTATTTGGGTTGGAAGACAATTTACAGCTGGTATGATATTGCACTAAATGTTGCTGGTCTGGCCGTCGGAAGCTTTTATAATTTTTTTTACTTGTGCATTGATAGTCCTCTGTGGTATGTCAATGTTCTTATTATGTGTTATTGGATATTAGCTGTTGAGTTGTATCTTTGCCGCAGATTTGGTTGGAATAAAATGTGGCTATTTTTATTAACCTTTTTGGCCGGAGCGGTGTTTTTGACTTTGGTTAAACAAAATTCCCCCCCATATATGCCATTTTTTAATGCTTCTATAGCTAGAGGTTATATGGGTTTCTTTGGCGGAATGATGTTGTATAATTACATGAAGAAACATACTTTTAATCCCAGGTATTTCAGATATATGCCCATAGTATTTCTTCTAGGTGTGAGGTTCATCGGTTCAGGTACGGGACTCTTTGGTAGAGTATCTTATTTGTTCCTAGATTGCATTTTTTGGCCAACGGTAATCATCTATTTCAGCCGTCAGGAGCTAAATACGTATTTCAATAAGAAGTATGTGAGTTTGTTGGTGAAGGCTACTTTTGCCATGTATGCTATGCATGCACCGTTTATGGATGCTATAAAATTTGCTGAGAGATATTGGGGCTTTTATTTTGAAAAGGGTAGTCTTGTTACGATGGGGTTATATTTAGTATGTATGGTATTTGTCGGATTGACGACTTGGTATGTGGTAGAGCGTAGACTTTTTTGGATAAGGTGATTTTAATTATGTTGCGGAAATATTGGAGCATTTCGCTTGTGGCGTTATTTTTCTTGGTAACATTGCTTTATCTACTGGCAGTGGGAGATAGGGCATATATTCAGGTGCATGATAATCTAGATTCAAATATTGCCTGGCTGAAGATGCTGAAAGATAATGACTTGTTTTGGTCTTTTAATACTGCAGTACCATTCTTGGGCGGATTAAATCGAGACTATTTATATTCTGATTTGAAGGTTTACAGTTGGCTATATATGCTTTTTCCAACATTCACAGCATTTGTATTTGGTTGGTATTTGCGTATACTTGTTGCGATTATCGGGTTTGGTCTTTTGGGGCATGAGATATATGATGATTGGAAAAATCTAAACTATTTTGTTGCCTGCGGCTTATTGTACGGAATTTTGCCTGTGTTTCCGACATGTGGACTTAGCTTTGCTTCACTGCCGTTATTTTTCTATGTATTGCTGAAACTATACAAACAGTATAGTTTCAAGTATCTGATATTCTTCTTTTTTTATTCCCTCGTATCAGATTTTACCGCATTTGGTATATTCATGTGCATGGGATTATGTGGAATTTTCTTATTGGATTCTTTTAGACATAAAACAATTGAATGGCGCTTTATAGCAGCGTGTATAATGCTATCGTCGAGTTTTATACTTACAGAATGGCGCCTATTTAATGTGATGCTTTTTTCGCATACAGAATCTATACGTAGTACATTCCTTGTTGAATATAAAGATGCATTAGGGGCTATCAAGGAAATACTACAAGTTTTTTGGTCTGGTCAGTATCATAGCGGTTCTTCTCATACATTGGTGGTCCTGCCAGTAGTGCTCTTTGGCTGGTATTGTTTCCATAGATACAAGGCTAATGGTGATGCTCTTGTCGGTGAGAAGCTTTTGAAATGGGCTATAGTGGCACAGGTAATATGCTGTGTGATGTATGGTGTTGACCACATGGAGTGGTTTCAGGAGGCTGTGGGACTGATTATTCCACCCCTTAAAGGTTTCCAATGGGGACGAACTTTATGGTTTGCGCCATTCTTATGGTATTTTGCCTTTATGCTGGTAATCTGCGAGACTAAATGGAAAGATAAATATAAGAAATTACTTGTGATAGTGGCTATGTTTTATATTTGCGTTTACCCTAGTATGTACAATGATATTTTTACCAACGGCAAAAATCAGCTAAATCATGTTACGGGAAGACAAGTTAATGAGTTGAATTATAGTGAGTTTTACGCAGAAGACCTGTTTGATGAGATAAAGCAGCAGATTGGCTATAATGGAGAATGGTCGGTAGCCTATGGATTTCATCCAGCAGTGCTTGAATATAACGGGATTGCCACATTGGATGGGTATTTGTCTTTTTATGGAAAAGCTTATAAAAATGAATTCCGCCAACTGATTGCACCTGAGTTGAATATTAACGAGGAAAAGCGTAAATATTTCGATAACTGGGGAGGTAGGGCCTATGTTTTTTCCGATGATTTGGGATATTCTCCAGTTAAGATTCTCCCTGTAATAGAATCAAATCTGAATATTGATCAGGATGTATTCCACAAAATGGGAGGAAAATATATTTTTTCTAGAGTAAAAATCAGTAATGCGAGAGAACTTGGTCTTACAGAAGTGAATGAGTTTAGTGATGGCAATTTTGCGTACACAATTTTCGTTTATGAATAAATGCTATCGCATGACAATTTTTGTGTGTCATGCGATTATTTTTCGGAGGGGATTTTCCTGCGATTGCCATTTTGGGAGATTAAGCGTATAATTACAGTGATTTTTACGAATATGACTACTGGCAGACAGGCAAGGGGCACCATTTCTCATAGATAACTGGCAAGCAGCAGAAACTGAATGAATATTTGAATGTGAAGATTTCGGATTGATATACATTGGTATATATTAACGGGACTTCAGGTATCAAGATAAAAAACTAAAGGATAGATTATGAAAACAATTATTATGGCAGGTGGTCGTGGAACACGGATATCTGAGCTATTCCCAGATATTCCCAAGCCGCTGATTAAAATTGCAAACAAACCTATTATGGAATGGGAGATTGAAAGCCTAGTTAAACAGGGCTTTTCAGATATTGTTATTACGGTGTCGTATCTTCACGAAAAAATAGAAGAATACTTTGGCACTGGTGAACGCTGGGGAGCACAAATAGAATATTTTGTCGAGAATAATCCATTAGGCAATGCTGGAGCACTGTTCAAATTTAGAGAAAAGCTGGGTAAGGAGCCTTTTTTATTGTTAAATGCAGATGCCATGTTTGATGTGGATTTTAATCGTATGATAAAATTTCACCGGGAGCACGGAGGCCTTATTACATTATTTACCCATCCGAACTCTCATCCGTATGATTCTGGTCTTATCATTGCGGATAACAGCAATTCAGTGGTATCATGGCTCACAAAAGAAGATATTAGGCCAGAGTATTACAAAAATAGGGTAAATGCCGGGCTCCACGTAATAAATCCAAGTGCTCTTGATATGCTGAATATTGACATTGAGAAGATTGGTACAGTAGATGAAAAAACTGGCAAGACAATAAAAGTTGATCTTGACAGGCAGGTATTAAAACCACTGTGTGGTACTGGCAAGGTATTCTGTTATGATTCACCGGAATACGTGAAAGATATGGGGACTCCGGACCGTTTCGAAGCCGTATGCAAAGATTTTGAAAATGGCGTAGTCGCAGCTAAAAATTTAGCTAATAAACAGAAGGCTGTGTTCCTGGACAGAGATGGTACGGTTAATATTTACAAAGGCTTCTTGCGCCACGTTGAGGACTTTGAATTAATCCCTGGTATTGCAGAGGCAATCAAAAAAATTAATGCCTCCGGTTACTTATGTATAGTAGTTACAAATCAGCCTGTTATCGCTCGTGGTGATGTTACTGTTGATGAACTTGATACCATTCATAAGAAGCTGGAAACAGAACTTGGTCTGAAGGGTGCCTATATTGATGGGCTGTATTATTGTCCCCATCATCCCCATAAGGGTTATGAAGGTGAAGTACCTGAATTAAAGATAGAGTGTGAGTGCAGAAAGCCCAAGCCAGGTATGTTATTAAAAGCCGCTGAAGACTTTAATATCGATTTAAGCAAGTCGTATATGGTCGGTGATAGTGAGAATGACATTAAGGCTGGTATGGCTGCAGAATGTAAGAGTATTTTGGTTAATGGTGTAGGCAGTGATTATCATGATGGTGACTACGGACAGATTGATACGGTGGAATCTGTATTGGAGTTTGTTGAAAGGTATATAAGATATTGACAATAGTGCAACCTCCTGTATATACGTCCATTCACTGCTGAACACGCCATTGTATTCGGGCTTCAACGGGCAAATTTGGCTGTATCTGGAACGCCTATTGGTGTGTTGGATTTGATGATAGCATCTCAGGGAGTAGCGTCAAATCTTACTGTTGTCACACATAATACCCGTGAATTTGATCGGGTAAAAGGCTTGAGATTGGAAGATTGGTGCTAATATTAGTGTCGGCGTAATTTAACCACCTACGGGTCGGTCGTCTTAGCCATTTCAGAGTCAGTATAAAATGACCAATACAACAGTCAGCTTTATTGACCAATAACCCAGCTTAGGCTGTTAGTTAGCCTTATCTAAACACTATTTCGTCGTAACACTAAGCTTTGACCTAGTGACACTTTCCGTAGCCAAACAGCTACAGTAAAGCATAGCAGTCTGACGACAGGGAGGCGTGTCAGTAACAGTGGTGGGATTGATTTATGAATAAATATGTGCAACAAGTGAAAGAAATTGTTTTAGATTGTATGAGTAATGAGCCGGTTCATGTGTATTTGTTTGGTTCATGGGCGAGACGTACAGATTTTTTCTGATGAAGACACAGTGTTTGCATTAGAAATGGTTGACGCACAAAATCTGACTGCTCACACTTATGATGAGAAAATGGCCGCAAATTTGGTTGAAAAGATACCAGCTTATGAAAAATTCATGCAAGCTTGGTATAAGCAAATAACAGAATAATATATTCTGAAATAGCATTAGGTGTTAAGGAAGTTAAAGGTAAGCGTCAAAAGTAATTGCCTATGGAATCAGGATTTTTGTATATATAATAATACCCTTTAAAAGTCTTTATGGCGTTGCTTTGAAAGATTATTACAGAAAATACACCGTTAACTTGAAATAACGGTGTATTTTTGTTATTCTTGTGTAAAAGGAGCTGGTAGGGTATGAATATTACACTGCAGACAGATTTGTATTTTCGTGAAAAATATCTTAAGAAGATCAGAGACTTTTACCACGATACGGAGCTTATTAAAGTTATAACAGGGGTAAGAAGGTGCGGAAAAAGTTCCCTTATACAGATGATCATTAAGGAATTACTGTCTGACGGAATTAGCGAGGACAATATTATTTTTTTCAATCTTGATAAACGCCCATACTTTGATATTACCACCGCTGTGGAACTAAACGATCTGATTAAAGAAAATGCCAATGCTGATGGTAAAAAATACCTTTTTATTGATGAGATTCAAAACATAAATAATTTTGAAACTGTCATTAATGCCTGGCGGGAAGAAGGAGATTTTTCCATTTTCATTACTGGCTCCAATTCCTATCTGTTAAGCGGTGAACTATCCACCAAATTGACTGGCCGTTACATAGAAATTGATATGTATCCCTTGACTTTAGAGGAGTACCTTGGTATGAAAGAGTTCTTGCAGATCCCCCTTGCGGATGCTCTACAGGAATTAACAAATTTTGTTTACGATGGGGGATTCCCTTATTCCTTAAAATTAAGAACACTCCCTGCCAGGCGGGAATATGTTGAAAATCTCATTGAGGAAATATATCAGAAGGATATTCATTCCAGACTACGTATCCGAAATAAAGTAGCTTTTGAGGCTGTTATGAATTATTTTATTTCTAATTTTGGTGTTTCTACTAATATAACTAATATTGTAGGCGATTTGAACAAGCGAGGAATTAAGCTTAAAATTGAAACTGCCAATAAATATGTGGAAGCACTGGAAAATGCCAAAATTCTCATAAGATGTGATCGCTTTGATATGAAATCACGAAGAGCTCTCATGGGGGATAAAAAGTATTATTTGGCTGATTTGTCTTTTTATTTTGCTATGAATACAGATAAGCGAATCAACTATGGTCCGGTGCTGGAAAATATAGTTCATAATTATGCCCTGACACGCGGCTACAAGGTCAGCATTGGGCGTTTTGGCAAGTTTGAGTGTGATTTTGTCTTGAGAAATAAGGATATGGATTATGCGTACATACAGGTTGCCCATACTATTATGGATAGTGAGGATACTGAAAATCGTGAATACAGGCCTCTTGAGATGATAAAACACGACAATTACCCACGTTATGTATTGACCACAGATAAATTACTGCAAAAACGTAATGGTATCATCCATGCCAACATTATGGATTTTATGAAAGCAGAAAAGGATTTTTAAATGTCAACAGTTACCACAACCAGAATTCAATACACTCCCTCACCCTTTGCCCGGGCATCATTGCTGCACTTGGCAGAGGTGGGATATCTGACTGCCTTGGAGCCCCATACGTCTAAACGGGCTAATTTAGGTGGTCTTTTGCTGTTGGTGGTGGAAAATGGCTCTGGGGAAGTTACCACTGCTGGGAAAAGGTATCGTCTAACAAAAGGTGATGTGGCCTTTATTGATTGCTCCCAGCCCTATTCTCACAGTACCGGGGAGGATTTGTGGACCGTTCATTGGGCTCATTTTGACGGACCGGCTGCATTGTCTATTTACAGCAAATTTCTGGCTAGAGCGGGAAGACCGGCTTTCAATGCCACGGATATTACTTCATATCTTAAGTTATTTAGTGAGCTTTTTAAGACTGCTTCGGGCGCCTCCTACGTACGGGATATGAGCATCAACACCATATTGTCCTCACTTTTGGAAAAGGTGATGGGGGACTGCTGGGGCGGTGAAAAGGCGGAGCCAAGGGATAATGTGGAGGCCATACGGTTGTACATGGACAGCCATTATATGGAAGATATTACCTTGGAAAAATTATCCAAGGAATTCTTTTTGGAGAAGACCTATTTGGGCCATATTTTTTCAAAAGTAACGGGAATTTCCCCTATAAAGTATCTGTCCAATGTTCGCATAAGAAAAACCAAGGAACTGCTCAGATTTACGGGGGATACTCTGGTGGAAATCGCTGGCAAGGTGGGCTTTTCCTCGGAACAATATTTATCAAGAGTGTTCAAGTCTGTAGAGGGGATTTCCCCAAGAGAATACCGTAAACGCTGGAAATAAGTGTCTTTATGGGATGCGTTAACCTAAAACGATAAACACAAGATTGTACAAGTTTCACTCAAGAAAATGGATGGCAAGAATAAACTAAATATGAAAGAATAGTGCAAGAGCCTGTGGGGTGATTGCGTGTGTTTAATCTCTCTGCTGAGGCGGGGAGATTATTTTTATAATTTGGAGGTTTTTTTATGAAAAAAGCATTGATTACCGGCGTTACTGGTCAGGATGGTTCCTATTTGGCAGAGTTTTTATTGGAGAAGGGCTATGATGTTCATGGCATTATTCGCCGTTCTTCCGTGGATTATCGTGAGCGTATTGCCCATTTGGAGGGAAAGCCTAATTTCCATCTTCATTACGGCGATATGGGGGATTCCATGGG
Source organism: Anaerovibrio sp. RM50 (assembly GCF_000622005.1). GTDB lineage: Bacteria > Bacillota > Negativicutes > Selenomonadales > Selenomonadaceae > Anaerovibrio. Next base: position 218,139 of record NZ_JHWV01000005.1, read on the forward strand.
GCTTATGGCTGTTATCAGCACCGTTCGTCCAGATGAGATATACAATTTGGCGGCCCAAAGCCATGTACAGGTTTCCTTTGATGCACCAGAGTTTACCGCCGATGTTGATGCTACCGGCGTTCTTAGAATTTTGGAGGCAGTTCGTCTCTGCGGTCTGAAGGATACCTGCCGTATTTATCAGGCCTCTACATCTGAGCTTTACGGCAAGGTGGAGGAGGTGCCTCAGAACGAGAATACCCCATTCCATCCATACTCCCCGTATGCGGTGGCCAAGCAGTACGGCTTCTGGATTACCAAGGAATATCGTGAGGCATATAATATGTTTTGCTGCTCCGGTATTCTCTTTAATCACGAGTCCGAGCGCCGTGGTGAGACCTTTGTTACCAGAAAAATTACCTTGGCAGCAGCTCACATTGCCCAGGGCAAGCAGGAAAAGCTCTATCTTGGCAATCTGGACAGCCTTCGTGATTGGGGCTATGCCAAGGACTACGTTGAGTGCATGTGGTTGATTTTACAGCATGATAAGCCAGATGATTTCGTTATTGCCACCGGTGTGCAGCATTCTGTTCGCGAATTCTGTCAGCTGGCCTTCCATCATGCGGGAATTGAGCTGGAATTCACTGGTGAAGGCATGGAGGAAAAGGGTATCGATAAGGCCACTGGCAAGGTGGTAGTTGAGGTAAGTCCTGATTTCTACCGTCCAACTGACGTGGTAAATCTTTGGGGTGATCCAACCAAGGCCAAGAATGAGCTGGGCTGGAATCCTACCAAGACCACCTTTGAGGAGCTGGTACGACTCATGGTTCAGCACGATATGGAAAAGGTGGCTACTGACCGTCTTAAAGAGCATGTAAATTTGGCAGAGTTTTTGGAAAAGGGTGTCGTAAAATGATGGAAAAGAATGCCAAGATATATGTAGCTGGTCATAGGGGCATGGTGGGCTCAGCCATTGTACGGGAATTGGAACGTCAGGGCTACACCAATATTATTACCAGAACCCATAAGGAGCTGGATCTTTGTCGTCAGGACCAGGTGGAGAAGTTTTTCGCAGAAGAGAAGCCAGAATATGTATTTTTGGCCGCTGCCAAGGTGGGGGGCATTGTAGCCAACTCCGAGGCTCTGGCGGACTTTATGTATGACAACATGATTTTGGAGATGAATGTTATTAATTCCGCCTGGAAAAATGGCTGCAAGAAGCTGGAATTTCTTGGTTCATCCTGCATTTATCCCCGCATGGCCCCTCAGCCAATGCCGGAGAGCTGCCTGTTGACCTCTGAGCTGGAAAAAACCAACGAGGCCTATGCCTTGGCCAAGATTTCCGGTCTGAAATATTGTGAGTTTTTGAACAAACAGTATGGAACTGACTATATTTCCGTAATGCCAACTAATTTATATGGACCAAATGACAACTATCACCCGGAGCACAGCCATGTATTGCCAGCTCTTATTCGCCGGTTCCACGAGGCCAAGGAGAGCGGGGCCAAGAGTGTTACCTGTTGGGGGGATGGTTCTCCATTAAGAGAGTTCTTATATGTGGATGATTTGGCCAATCTCTGTGTTTTTTTAATGAACAATTACAGCGGCAATGAAACTGTAAATGCTGGCACCGGCAAGGAGCTTACCATTAAGGAGCTCACTAAGTTGGTTGCCAAGGTGGTGGGCTATGAGGGAGAAATCCTTTGGGATACCTCCCGTCCAAACGGTACACCGAGAAAGCTGTTGGATGTGTCCAAGGCCAAAAAGCTGGGCTGGACCTACAAGACGGAGCTGGAGGACGGTATTCGTCTGTCTTATAAGGATTTTCTTGAAAATCCTATGCGGGCAGAGCGTTGATGAAATGGTCTGCCATTATTAATGTGGAGAAGAAGAATGAATATTATTTTACTTTCCGGTGGTTCCGGCAAGCGTCTGTGGCCACTTTCCAATGATGTTAGAAGTAAACAGTTTATTAAAATATTTAAGCAGCCGGATGGCAGCTATGAGTCCATGGTGCAGCGGGTTTACCGCCAGATTAAGCAAGTGGATCCTGAGGCAACTGTTACTATTGCCACGTCCAAAAGCCAGGTGTCTGCCATAAACAACCAGCTGGGTGAAGGCGTTGGGATTTCTGTTGAGCCCTGCCGCAGGGATACCTTTCCTGCCATTGCCCTTAGCACTGCTTATCTTGTGGATGTTTTGAAGGTAAATCCTGAGGAATCAGTAGTGGTTTGTCCTGTTGACCCTTATGTTGAGGATGAATATTTTAAGGCGATAAAGGAACTGGCTCATCAAGCGGACAAGGGTGAGGCAAATCTGGTGCTTATGGGCATTGAGCCAACTTATCCTTCCGAGAAGTATGGCTATATTATTCCTGAAAACTCTGAGGAAATTTCCACGGTTTCAACCTTTAAGGAGAAACCAACCAAAGAGGTCGCCGAGGAATATATTGCCCAAGGTGCCCTGTGGAATGGTGGCGTTTTTGCCTATAAGCTTAAATATGTAATGGATATAGCCCATAAAAATATTAAGTTTGATGATTATTACGATTTGTTCTCGAAGTACGATACATTGCCAAAGATTTCCTTTGACTACGCAGTGGTGGAGAAGGAGACTAAAATTCAGGTTCAGCGTTTCCGGGGTCAGTGGAAGGATCTTGGCACCTGGAATACATTGACAGAAGCCATGGAAGAACCCTTAATTGGCCGCGGGGTAATGAATGAGGCCTGCTCCGGGGTGAATATAGTCAACGAGATGGATGTACCTGTACTTGCCATGGGCCTTCACGATGTGGTTATTTCCGCATCTCCTGAGGGGATTCTTGTTTCGGACAAGGAACAGAGTTCATATATTAAACCATTTGTAGAGCAGTTTGACCAGCAGATTCGTTTTGCTGAAAAATCCTGGGGCAGCTATAAGGTCCTTGATGTGGAAAATGGTTCACTGACCATAAAGGTTACCCTCCATGAAGGACATTCCATGAATTATCACAGCCATAAAAATCGTGATGAGGTTTGGGTGGTAATCCAGGGCTGTGGCAGAACCATTGTTGACAGTATGGAACAAAAGATAAAGACAGGTGATGTAGTGTCTATTTCTGCGGGGTGCCGCCATACTGTAATAGCTGATACCGAGCTTAAGCTGGTGGAGGTGCAGATTGGCGAAGATATAAGTGCAGACGACAAGGAGAAGTTCCAGCTGGAGAAGTGATATGAAAACAAAAAACAAGTGGTTAATCCTTTCTTTGCTGTGGGTTGGGCTGATGCTGTATCTTTCCCATCAGAACGGGACGGATACCTTTAATACCAGTAATGGATTTTCAGTGTATTTGGCGAATATTCTTCACGTGGACCCTCAGCTGTTTCATGGTCTGGTGCGAAAGGCAGCCCATTTGGTGCTGTATTTTGTATTGGCAGTGTTGCTGAGGGGCTGGCAGATACAGCGGGGGAAGGCACCATGGCCAGCACTGGTTATGGCTGTGGTATTTTCCATAATTGATGAAGGCACCAAGCCATTGATTCCTGGCCGGCACTGCGATGCTGAAGACATACTGCTGAATGATGTGGGGGCTGCCCTGGGGTATTTTATTTCAGGCTGCTTTGAATTTTTTAAACGGTGATTTATGGACAGAAAACCTTTTTTATTAAAGCCAACAGGCAAGGATTACATCTGGGGCGGCAGACGGCTGAATGATGACTTTGCCAAGAATATAGATTTGAGTCCCTTGGCGGAGACCTGGGAGTGTTCCACCCATCCCGATGGGCCATCTTATGCTGTAGGGGGCCACTTTGACGGCAAAAGACTCAGTGAAATACTGAAGGAACATCCGGATTTTTTGGGTACCCATCCAAAGACACAGGGTGAGCTTCCAATATTAATAAAGTTTATAGACGCAAATAAGGACTTGTCGGTACAGGTCCATCCCGATGATGAATACGCCCAAAAGTACGAAAATGGTCAGCTTGGTAAGTCGGAAATGTGGTATGTGCTTGATGCCAAGGATGACAGCACCTTGGTTTATGGACTGAGTCATAATGTGGATGCTGATACCATGAGGAGCAGTATAGAAAAAGGCACATTGGAAAAGCATTTGCAAAAGGTACCTATTAAGCATGATGATGTATTCTTCATTGAGGCGGGGACCATTCATGCCATTGGGGCCGGAGCACTGGTGGCTGAGATTCAGGAAAACTCAAATCTTACTTATCGTCTGTATGATTATGACAGGGTGGACAAGGAGGGCAACAAGCGTCCTCTACATGTGGATAAGGCACTGGCGGTGGCTAATCTGAAGGGGACTGCCAAGCCAAGACAGCCTATAAGGGCCGTAAAATACCTTGAAGGCTGCGCCAATGAGCTTCTATGCCGCTGCAAGTATTTTGAGGTAAATCGGATGCTGGTAAACACCGAGCGGGTGCGTCAGTTGGTGGAATACAGGGCAGATGAAACATCATTCAGGGTGCTTTTGTGCACCAATGGCTGCGGGACCTTATTTATTAATGAGTCAGAATATATTAAGGTGTTTAGGGGTGACTGCATTTTCTTCCCAGCCAATTCTGAAACAATAAAAATTCATGGAAAAATGCAATTTTTAGATATACGTGGATAAACATAAAACGACGGGAGCAGATGGTTTGAACGATATGACCGTGTGAAAGCCACTGCTCCCGTCTGTTTTTTTATGCTCAAATATGCTAGAATGAATTGTTAATATGAATTTTTATTGTAGGGAGAATTTATTATGCATAAGATTAAGAAAGCAGTTATTCCTGCCGCTGGCTTTGGCACCCGTTTTTTGCCTGCCACCAAGGCCACCCCAAAGGAAATGCTGCCAATTGTAGATAAACCAACCATTCAGTATATTGTGGAGGAGGCTCTGGCCAGCGGTATAGAGGAAATACTCATTATCAGCGGCCATGCCAAGCGTGCCATTGAGGATCATTTTGACTCTGCTCCTACCCTGGAAGCCATGCTGGAGAAAAAACATAAGGACGATTTGCTGGCCATGGTGCGGGAAACTGCGGACATTAATGTCCACTACATCCGCCAGAGACACATGAACGGCTTGGGGGATGCCATTCTCTGCGCCCGATCCTTTATGGGGGGAGAGCCATTTGCTGTGCTTTTGGGTGATGATGTGGTTTACAATGAGGGAAAGCCTGCACTGAGACAGCTAATGGATGTTCATGAGTCCTATGGGGGCAGCGTTCTTGGTTGTCAGCTGGTGCCTGATGACAAGGTGAGCTCCTACGGCGTTGTGGCCGGGGAGAAAATTGCTGGGGCGGATCTTTTGAAGGTTACCGACATGGTGGAAAAACCGGAAGTTGGTGAAGCACCTAGCAATATGGCAGTTTTGGGCCGTTACATAATTTCTTCATCAATCTTTGATATATTGGAAAAGACCCCACCAGGAAAGGGGGGAGAAGTTCAGCTCACTGATGCCCTTAAGGTGCTGGCGAAAAACGAGCCTGTTTGGGCCTTTAATTTTGAAGGACTCCGTTACGATGTGGGGGACAAGCTGGGCTTTCTGAAAGCTACTGTGGAGTTCGCCCTGCGCCGTGAGGATTTGGGGGCTGACTTCAGAGCCTATTTAAATGAAGTTTTGAAGTAACAATAAGCAATAATTAAGTAATGAGGTTGCCTATGAAGATTTTGTTAGCCGGGGGAGCGGGATATATCGGCTCCCATACAACCCTTTCATTGCTGGAACACGGCCATGATGTGGTGGTTGTTGACAATTATGATAACAGTAGTCCTGAGTCCATTCGGCGGGTTGAGGAGCTGACGAGAAAATCCGTGGCCCTTTACGAAGGTGATGTTAAGGACAAGGCCAGAGTCTTGGCAATTATGCAAAAAGAACAGCCCGACTGCATTATTCATTTTGCAGGACTTAAAGCTGTGGGAGAGTCTATCCAGCAGCCAATCCGCTACTACCGAAACAATATAGATACCACTCTTACACTTCTTGAGTGCATGGAACAGACTGGTTGCAAAGAGATTGTTTTTTCCTCATCAGCTACTGTTTATGGTTCGGAAAATCCTTCACCATGCCATGAGGGCATGCCAAAGGGCAGCTGTACCAATCCTTATGGCTGGACAAAATCCATGATGGAACAGATTTTACAGGATGCATCTGTGGCTGACAAGGAACTGAGCGTGGTGCTTCTTAGATACTTTAATCCTATTGGGGCCCATGAATCCGGTCGCATTGGTGAAGATCCTCAAGGTATACCGAATAATTTAATGCCTTATGTTTCCCAGGTGGCTGTGGGCAAGCGGGAAAAGCTCACTATTTTCGGTGGCGATTACGATACTCCTGATGGTACCTGCCTACGTGACTATATTCACGTTATGGATTTGGCCGAGGGTCACGTAAAGGCGGTGGAATTCTGCGCCCATCATCATGGAACGGAAATTATTAATTTGGGCACTGGCAAGCCGTACAGCGTGCTGGATATTGTGAACACCTTCCAGAAGGTTAATAATATTAAGGTGGCCTATGAAATCGGTCCCCGCCGCAGCGGCGATTTGCCAGTGGTGTATTCTGATGCCCACAAGGCGGAACGGGTATTGGGTTGGAAGGCCAAGCGGGATTTGGCAGATATGTGCCGTGACAGCTGGAATTGGCAGAAAAATAACCCTAACGGGTACAATAGATAGGAGATATGAAAATTGAGTAATTTGGAAGTTGGTATAGTTGGTTTGCCTAATGTGGGCAAGAGTACACTGTTTAATGCAATAACCAAGGCCGGTGCCGAGGCGGCAAATTATCCCTTCTGCACCATTGAGCCTAATGTGGGCATTGTTGATGTGCCGGATGAGCGCCTGCAGGTGCTTCATGAGATGTATGATTCCAAGAAGACCACCCCTGCGGCTTTCCGCTTCGTGGATATTGCTGGTCTGGTAAAGGGGGCCTCCAAGGGGGAGGGCTTGGGAAACAAGTTCTTGGAGCACATCCGTCAGGTGGATGCGGTGGCCCAGGTGGTACGCTGCTTTGATGATGGCAATATTACCCATGTGGAGGGTTCAATTGACCCTATTCGTGATATTGAAATTATTAATACTGAGTTGTGTCTTGCAGATATGGAGGTGCTGGAGCGCCGTCTTCTGAAGCTCACCAAACTGGCCAAGTCCGGAGCCAAGGAGGCCAAGGTAGAGGCCGAGGTGCTGGAGAAGATTAAGGGGGCCCTTGATGAGGGCAGAACTGTCCGCAGTGTTGACCTTACCGATGATGAAAAGGATATGATTAAGGAATTGAATTTCCTTACCCTGAAGCCTACCCTCTTCGTTGCCAATGTCAGCGAGGATGAGGTGGCCACTGCTGATGGGTCCAATCCTCACGTTCAGCGGGTTAAGGAATATGCCAAGACTGAAGGGGCTCAGGTAGTTACCATCTCTGCCAGGGTTGAGTCTGAAATTGCTGAACTGGATGACGAGGAAGCCAAGGAATTTTTGGCTGACATGGGCTTAAAGGAGTCCGGCCTTCAGAAGCTCATTAAGGCGGCCTTTGATTTGCTGGGCCTCATGACCTTCCTTACTGCGGGCCCTGACGAGTGCCGTGCATGGACCATTGTAAAGGGTACCACTGCTCCAAAGGCTGCGGGGAAGATTCACTCCGACATCGAACGTGGATTTATACGTGCAGAAATCGTAAACTTCGATGATCTGGTGGCAGCAGGCTCCACTGCAGCAGCCCGTGAAAAGGGGCAGGTACGTCTCGAGGGCAAGGACTACATCATGCAGGATGGAGACGTAACTTATTTTAGATTTAATGTGTAATATATTGAGTGCCTAAGGTAATAGTACCAGCACACATATAGCAAAATATAAAGGAGATGCGGTATGAAAGGTATTATACTCGCAGGTGGATCTGGCACCCGCCTGTACCCCCTCACCATGGTAACTTCCAAGCAGCTGTTACCAGTCTACGACAAACCAATGATATACTATCCCATGTCCGTCCTCATGCGGGCAGGGATTCGCGACATTTTAATTATCTCTACACCTCAGGACACCCCACGTTTTCAGGAGCTGTTAGGTGATGGCAAGCAGTTCGGTGTTCACCTTTCCTATGCTGTTCAGCCAAGTCCTGATGGCCTGGCCCAGGCCTTTATCATCGGCGAGGAATTCATCGGCAAGGAAAGTGTTGCTATGATTCTCGGCGACAATATCTTTGCGGGCCATGGCATGACCAAACGACTTAAGGCCGCCGTAAAGCACGCTGAAACCGGCAATGGCGCCACTGTTTTCGGCTACTATGTGGATGACCCGGAGCGCTTTGGTATTGTAGAGTTTGACAATAAGGGCAAGGCCATTTCCATTGAGGAAAAGCCGGCCAAGCCTAAGAGCAACTACTGCGTTACTGGTCTTTATTTTTATGATAACCGTGTTATAGAGTACGCAAAGAATCTGAAGCCTAGTGCCCGCGGCGAGCTGGAAATCACCGACTTGAATCGCATCTATCTGGAACAGGGAGAACTTAGCGTGGAGCTTCTGGGACAGGGCTTTACCTGGCTTGATACGGGAACCCATGAGTCTTTGGTGGATGCCACCAACTTTGTAAAGACCATTGAGGCCCATCAGCACCGCAAAATTGCCTGCTTGGAGGAAATCGCCTATTTAAATGGATGGATTTCCAAGGAGGACGTGCTGAAGGTTTATGAGATTTTGAAAAAGAACCAGTATGGCCAGTATCTGAAGGATGTACTGGATGGTAAATATATTGATGTAACGGGAGTTTAAACGATGACCATTATTGTTACCGGCGGTGCCGGATTTATTGGCAGTAATTTTGTCTTTCATATGCTGAAAGCTCATTCGGACTACAGGATTATTTGTCTGGACAAGCTCACCTATGCAGGGAATCTCTCCACTTTGGAGCCTGCCATGTCCAATCCAAATTTTTTGTTTGTAAAGGCAGATATTTGCGACCGCAAGGCTGTAAATGAGATTTTTGAGGCGGAAAAGCCAGATATAGTGGTAAATTTTGCTGCTGAAAGTCATGTGGACCGATCCATTGAAAATCCCGATGTTTTTTTGGAGACAAATATCAAGGGTACAGCGGTGTTGATGGATGCTTGTCGCAAGTACGGCATTACCCGCTATCATCAGGTTTCTACTGACGAGGTTTATGGGGATTTGCCTCTTGACAGACCAGATTTGTTCTTTACGGAGGAAACGCCCCTCCATACCAGCTCCCCATACAGCAGCTCTAAGGCTGGGGCCGATTTGCTGGTAATGGCTTATCATCGCACCTATGGGCTCCCTGTAACCATCAGCCGTTGCAGCAATAATTATGGTCCATACCATTTCCCTGAAAAGCTCATTCCTCTTATGATAACCAATGCCTTGGCGGATAAGCCATTGCCTGTTTATGGCGAGGGCATCAATGTGCGTGATTGGCTCTATGTGGAGGATCATTGCAAGGCTATTGATTTGATTATTCATAAGGGAACTGTGGGTGAGGTTTATAATATTGGTGGCCATAATGAAATGCGCAATATTGATATTGTAAAGCTCATTTGCAAGGAACTGAATAAGCCGGAAAGTCTCATTACTTATGTTACTGACCGCAAGGGTCATGATATGCGTTATGCTATTGATCCAACCAAGATTCATAACGAGCTGGGCTGGCTGCCGGAGACCAAGTTTGCAGATGGTATCAAGAAAACCATCAAGTGGTATCTGGAGAACGAAAAATGGTGGAAGCCGCTTCTTAAGAATTGAGGTGCAGCATGAAGGTATTTGTTACTGGCGTTGCAGGGCAGCTGGGCCACGACGTTGTAAATGAACTGCATAAGCGGGGCCATGAAGCTGTGGGGTCAGATATTGCCCCTGCCTATAGTGGCATTCAAGACGGCAGTGCTGTTTGCTCTGCTGAATACGCCCAACTGGACATTACAGATACGGAAGCTGTTGCCAAAACAATAGCCCGTATACGCCCTGATGCCGTAGTTCATTGCGCTGCTTGGACGGCTGTGGATGCCGCAGAGGATAAAGAAAACAAGGACAAGGTCTGGGCGGTAAATGTTACTGGCACGGAAAATATAGCCAGGGCTTGCAAGGATATAGACTGCAAAATGCTTTATCTCAGCACTGACTACGTCTTTGACGGCGAGGGTACTGAACCTTGGCAGCCAGATTGTAAGGCATATAAGCCATTAAACGTATATGGGGAAACAAAGCTGGCAGGAGAGCAGGCAGTAAGCAGCATATTGGACAAGTATTATATTGTGCGTATTGCCTGGGTATTTGGCAAAAACGGCAATAATTTTATCAAAACAATGCTGAAAGTCAGCAAAACTCATCCGGAGCTGCGGGTAGTCAGCGACCAGATTGGGACACCGACATATACCTACGATTTGGCAAGGCTTCTGGTGGATATGTGCGAAACTGAGAAGTACGGCTATTACCATGCCACCAATGAAGGGGGCTATATTAGCTGGTATGATTTCGCATGTGAGATTTTTAAACAGGCTGGGGTCGATGTAAAGGTTACCCCGGTAACTACTGCAGAATATGGCCTCAGTAAGGCCAAGCGACCATTCAACAGTCGACTTGATAAGAGTAAGCTGGTAGAGAACAGCTTCAAGCCATTACCAACTTGGCAAGATGCATTAAAAAGATATTTAGGGGAGATATTATGGGACAGATAAAAGTTACTAAGGCCCCGATAGAAGGCCTCTACATAATTGAGCCAACTGTCCACGGCGACAGCAGAGGCTACTTCATGGAAACCTATAGCCAAAGGGACATGGAAGAAGCCGGCCTCACCATGACCTTCGTTCAGGACAACGAAAGCATGAGCCGCAAGGGTGTCCTGCGTGGCCTTCACTATCAGAAGCAGTACCCACAGGGGAAACTGGTCCGTGTTATTGAAGGAGAAGTATTTGATGTGGCTGTGGACCTGCGCAAGGACAGCCCAACCGTTGGACAGTGGTATGGAGAAGTATTAAGTGACGAAAACAAAAAGCAGTTTTATATTTCTCCTGGCTTTGCCCATGGTTTTTTGGTGCTTTCGGATGTGGCCCGTTTTTGCTACAAGTGCACTGATTTCTACCATCCGGGAGATGAGGGGGGCTTGGCCTGGAATGACCCGGAAATTGACATAAAATGGCCGGGATTAGTAGGTAGTTATAGTGGGACTGCTGACAGTGCTGGTTATCATATGCCTGATGGGACACCGCTAAACATAAGTGATAAGGATAAAAAGTGGTTGGGGCTGAAGGATTCATTTGTGTTCGGATAAATAATAATAGTGTCTATATTCGGACCGCTCGCGCTTAGTATTTTGCCTAGTGGTACTAAGTTCAGTTTGCGCTTTTAGCTTAACTTCACTAAGTACCAAGGCAAAAAATGTCCTCATACAGACACTATATATAGGGGTTGGGGGGCTGCTGGAATTAGCACCCCTCATTTTTATTTTTTGCTCCCTTTATGGTTATTGCCATCAGATAAAAAAATCTGTAAAATGTTATTAGGTGATTCTATGGATAAAATTGAAATCCAGATCGGTGATGTAGTGCGAATGAAGAAACCCCATCCCTGCGGCAGCCATGAATGGGAAATAAACCGGGTGGGCATGGATATTGGTCTTATATGCCAGGGCTGCGGACATTTTGTCATGATGCCAAGGGTGAAATTCAATCGCATGGTTCGTGAGAAATTGTAAGAAATAATTAAGAAGCTTGAGATACAGAACAATGGTACCTTACACATAAGGGGGGACCAAGGTTTATGATACAAGGAAAAGCAATAAAGAATATATGGCTGAATAAATGGCTGGTTTCCACCGTTGTTTTTCTGTTGGTGGCCGTGGCTGTCTATGTGGGGCTTATGGGAATGTACCAGTACATTCACAGGGCCAATATGGCTGATACACAGAAGGTGGCCGACCAGTATGGTGCCAGCCTCCAGTACGTCACTAGGGATTTTGCCGCCAATACCATCTATCTTGCTGAGGTGGCGGAAAGACAGCGGGCCAATGATGCTTGGTTTATCCCAGCAGCACAGTCTGCCCTCCAAAGTGACGGCCATGTGGCGGGGGTTCAGTATACTCCTGTGGGGCGGCCGCCTATGTCATATCCTGCGGGATTTAGCTTTGCCGGTGATCAGAAGCTGGCAGCAGTATTCACAAAGATGCAGGATATGGTTATGTCCGGGGACGGGGAGTCCTTGGCAGTGGGTCCAGTAACAAAGCAGGATGGAGGAATGGTGGTTATTGCCATGTCCCCTGTGCTGGTCTACAACAATCGTACCAATAAGTTTGATTATATAGGTAATGTGGCGGAAATCCTGAAAATGCCCGATGCCATTCAGGATGACTCCTACCATGCATTGGTTAATTCAGGCTATGATTATGCCCTTTACGGCAATAACAAGGATATGGATCATGACGGTCTCATAGGCCGTTCCGAGGGGGAAATCGGGGACAGCTTCGCCTCATCTTCTGCTAGGGTGCCGGGTGGCTATTGGCAGATAAAGCTTGCCCCACAGGATAGCTGGACCCAGCAGGGCAGTCCTCTCAGTCTTGGTGTAGGAGTAGTAATGGGCCTTCTCTTGGCTGCGATTACTTTCTTGGCCCTGAAGTCCAGAGAACCGAAAAAATCTCTGGTGTCCCATACAAACAGGGAACTTAGCGGAGATATTCTCCCTGAGGAAATCCCTATAGAGGATGTGCCTGAGGAGGAACTGGACGATATGGAGCGGGCCCTTTTGCAGCGGCGTCGCTTCCATGAGCAGTTCAGGCAATCAAATGTAGAGGGCTCTGTAGTAGAATACGAGTTGCCGTCCTCTGTTATGGCTGAAAAAACGGAAGATAAAGATAATCCGAATAATGAAGAAAAAACGGAAGCTGTGGGAAATACCAGCCTTCCACAATATACAGAAACTAGCGGGAATAGTGATACAAATGAAGATAATAAGGAACATGATAACTAATAATATGATTAACTGCTTCAAAGGAGCTGTGGCCACCGTGGCCATGGCTTTCCTTTTGATGGGCTCCATTTTTGGGGCCGCGGAACTATTGAGCACTACCAGCACAGCAGAGGCCACCCATCGGGTGGACCGCCACTTTGTGGACAGCCTTGATGGCACCGGTTATTATGTGGATGTTAATACCATAAATGTGTGGGATAATGAGGTTACTGCCGATGTCTATATGGTAAAGGCCTTGTATAACTCCATGTATTGTTATGGTGTGGTTTATAATCTGGAGAATCAGTCATATCAGTACACCTATACCAAGATATATCAGTATGATACCAGAAAACTCACATCCTATAGTGAGGTACCTTCCCTGGTATATGGCTATTCAAATGCTGCCATAGGTAATAATATGATTATGGAAGAGGTTTTGCGCTTCTGCCAAAACTACCGTCCGGATCCCAATAACATCATGAATAATACAGATGTAGGGGAGCTGTTGGACTAAAACCTCCTCCGCCCTTCGGGCACCTCCCCCAGAGGGGAAAGGCACATTACTGTATTTTTTGTTAAAACAAGATTAAATTTGCCTAAATAATAAATTAATTTATTGAAAATAGTTGCAATCTAAAATTGTTTGTGTTACTATACGGTTGTATCAGGGTGAGAAGAATGCTCAAAGCGCTGAGGGAACATGGATACTCGTGGAAGAGAGCTTCAGGGAACCCTGATAGCCGAATAATAATTTATTTATTTCAAAGGAGGAGTTCTCAAATGAAGAAGACTCTCGTATCCGCTTTGACTACCGCTCTGGTAGTAGGCGCTGCATCCACTACTTTTGCAGCTGCTAATCCTTTCGCTGATGTTCCTGCTGACCACTGGGCTTATGATGCAGTTTCCGAGCTGCAGGCTAAGGGTGTAGTAAACGGCTATGCTGTTGACAACACTTTCCGTGGCAACCAGAACATGACCCGTTATGAGATGGCTCAGATTGTAGCTAAGGCTATGGCTAAGGTTGAGACCGGCGATGCTGCTACCAAGGCTATGGTAGACAAGCTTGCTGCTGAGTTCCGTGATGAGCTTGCTAACCTCGGCGTTCGCATGGACGACCTTGAGGCTCGCATGGATAACGTTAAGCACAGCGGTTTCATCCGTTATCGTTATGTAAAGAAGGGCGGAGATCGTCCTTTTGGTGAAGGCGATCAGTTCGTTCGCTTCCGTCTGAACAGCGCAGTAAAGATTAACGAGAAGGTTGATGGCTTCGCACGCGTTGAGTGGAACCACGATATAAACAATGATACTGATACTGCTCGCGGTGCTGCAATTCAGCAGTTGTGGGTACACAGCAAGGTTGGTACCACCGATATCTATGCCGGTTTGGAAAACCCTAATGATCATGGTTCTTTCGTTCACGGCCTCAGCTTTGATACCGAGATTGAGGGTGCTCAGGTAAACTTCAACAAGGCATTGGGTAATGGCAACTTACGTTGGACTATTGATGCTGGTAAGTCTTCTACTAATGAAATTAAGGGTTCTGAAGATCTTAATATTGATAAGGGATTAAAGGCCGCACAGACCCGTATCATTGGTACCAATTTGAACTATGAAGTTGGCAACTTTGATGCTAACCTTGGTTTCTACAACTTCAGCAATGGTATTAACGATTGGGCTGGCGATACCAGCAATAACGTTTGGGGTCTTGGTCTTGGCTACAAGGCTGGCGACTTCTACATCACTGGTGACTATGCCCGTGCAAACCATGAAATTGGTGATGCTGGCAAGGATAGCTACAACATCCAGGTTAACTACAAGGGCGCAAAGGCTTCCGAGGCTAAGTCTTGGGGCGCATACATCGGCTACATGAAGCTGAATCCTATGTCTGCTCCAAAGTTCACCTATGATGTTGGACGTGAAAACACCAAGGGTTGGAAGATTGGTGTTGACTACGCATTCATGAAGAACATTGTTGGTTCCGTACAGTACTATGATTCCAAGATTATGGGCGCTGGCGACCGCGACAAGTTTAAGATGTTCTTCGGTCAGGTAACCTTCTCCTTCTAACTCTAAATTAGAAAGAATAGTTACTAAGTAAACAAACAGACCTGCTGACGGGTAAACCTGTCAGCAGGTTTTTGTTTTGTCCAGTTTTTTTATTGGTTAAAAGGAATATGGCCAGATATGTGGAATAAGTATAGGGAAGCGGGGTGGATAATATGAATGAAAGATCCGTAATGCTTATAGTGGACGATGTGGAAATAAATAGGGCCATACTTTCCCAATTTTTCCAAAGTGAATATGAAATATTGGAGGCCCCCAATGGCAAAGAGGCACTTGATATTCTGGAGACACGTAATGTGGATATTATACTCCTGGATTTGATAATGCCGGTAATGGGGGGCATGGAGCTTTTGGCAGTGCTTCACAAGCACCCGAGGTTCCAGGAGATTCCCGTGGTGGTGACTACTTCACAAGGATTACTTAACAGCGAGATCCAGGCCCTGGAAAACGGTGCCGCAGATTTCATTACCAAGCCATATAATCCTATAGTGGTGCAATGCCGTGTGAAAAATGTTATGGCCCGTCAGGAGAACGAATGGCGAAAGGAACGCCAGCGCCTCCAGGCGGAAAAAATTAGCGCCATGCAGACCCTTATTGAAACGGACCAGCTCACGGGACTGTATAACCATCAGACCATGCTGGTGAAAACTGCAGAGCTGATTCAGGAGAACAGGGCTACCCAGTATTGCATAGTATATCTGGATATCAGCTGCTTTAAGGTTATCAATGAGCTCTTTAATATGGAAACAGGGGATATGATATTAAAGACTGCGGCAGCCTACTTCAAGACTGTGGTGGGAAACAGAGGTGTGGCAGCCCGGCTTTCAGCTGACCACTTTGCACTTTGTCTTCCGGAAAATGCCCTTGATATGGAGCTGATTATTCAGGGGCTGGATGCGGTAATGCGGTCCCTGGCTGTATACAGAAGCATTATGTTCTATGCGGGAGTTTTCACTGTGGATAATGTATACCTTACGGTGAACAAGATGCTGGACAGGGCCCACATGGCCATGAACACCGTTAAGGGCAATTACAACAGGCGTTTTGCTTATTATGATGAGCAGCTTCGTACGGCCCTTATGGAGGAGCAGATGCTGGTGCGGGATATGGAAGGGGCCCTTGATAACAACAACTTCTGTATTTTCCTCCAGCCTATTTACGATTCTGCCACTAACAAGATTAAATCAGCAGAAGCATTAATCCGTTGGAATCACCCTCAGCGGGGCATGATTAGTCCGGGGGTCTTTATTCCTGTTTTTGAAAAGAACGGCTTTGTAACAAGGCTGGACCGCTTCGCCTGGGAATCCGCCTGCCGCTTCCTCAGCCGTCAGCGGGACAACGGTATGGATGTGGTGCCCGTATCTGTGAACGTGTCACGGGTGAACATGTACGACCACAATTTCGTGGACTATATGACCTCCCTTTTGGCAAAATACGATTTGGAGCCTTGGATGCTGAGAATAGAAATGACAGAGTCCGCCTACGTGGACAACCCGGGGCAGATGCTGAAGATTTTGCGCCGACTGAAAAACGCTGGATTTACGGTGCTCATGGATGATTTTGGCAGCGGTTATTCATCTTTAAATATGCTGAAAAATCTCACCATGGATATTTTGAAGCTTGACATGAAGTTCGTCCAGGATATTGAGACCTCCCAGCGGGCCGCCACAATTATGAAAAGCATTGTGAACATGGCTCATGATTTGGGTATGGAGATAATCGCCGAAGGGGTAGAGACTGAACCCCAGATGGAATATTTGCGGGCTGCGGGCTGCAGCCTGATACAGGGCTATTATTACGCCAAGCCAATGAGTACGGACGATTTTATGGAAAAGCTAATGGCTGAATAATTGTATGGGAAATTGGGCAAGGAGTTTGTCAAACGAATTGCCCAATTTTTTGTCATTTTTGGAAGAAAAACAGATAAAAGTAGACATTTTCCCTAAAAAGTTATATGATGTATTTGTTAGCAAGGGTATATCAAATACTTTACGGGGTAAAATAGAGGAGGACAGAAAAGATGAACATTCATGAGTATCAGAGCAAAGAGGTCCTGAGACAATTTGGTGTTAACGTGCCAAAGGGCAAGCCAGCCTTCAGTGTTGAAGAGGCTGTGGAGGCTGCCAAGGAGCTGGGCTCCAAGGTAACCGTTGTTAAGGCACAGATTCACGCTGGTGGCCGTGGAAAGGCCGGCGGTGTTAAGATTGCCAAGAGTCTGGACGAGGTTAAGGCTTATGCCACCGAGCTTTTGGGCAAGATTTTGGTTACCCACCAGACCGGACCTGATGGCAAGAAGGTTAACCGTCTTCTCATTGAGGAAGGCTCCAATATAGCTAAAGAGTATTACCTGAGCTTTGTAAATGACCGATCCACTGCCAAGATCGTTATGATCGGCTCTGAGGAGGGCGGTATGGAAATCGAAAAGGTGGCAGCTGAGTCCCCTGAGAAGATTATCAAGGAGTACATTGATCCTGCTATTGGCCTCGCTCCATTCCAGGCTACCCGCATGGCTTACAAGATGAACTTTAAGCCGGAGGCCATCAAGAAGGCTTCTGCTACCATGATGAAGCTGTACAATGCATTTATTGGCAAGGACTGCAGCCAGGTGGAGATCAACCCATTGGTTGTTACCGCTGAGGACGATGTTATCTGCCTTGATGCAAAGCTGAATTTCGATGACAGCGGACTTTTCCGTCATCCTGATATTGTTGAGCTTCGTGACGAGACAGAAGAGGATCCAAAGGAGCTGTGGGCTTCTAATGAGGGACTGAACTACGTTAACCTTGGCGGCGATGTTGCATGCATGGTTAACGGTGCTGGCCTTGCCATGGCTACTGTGGATATTTTGAAGTATTATGGCGGTGAGCCGGCAAACTTCCTGGATGTAGGCGGCAGCTCCACTCCAGAAAAGATTGCCACCGCATTTGAAATTATGCTTGATGGTGGCCAGTCCAAGGGTATTTTCGTAAATATCTTTGGTGGTATCAACAAGTGCGATGTTATTGCCGAGGGCATCCAGAAGGCAGCTCAGATTATCGCTGACAAGACCGGTCAGGACGGCATCCCAGTTCCAGTAGTTGTTCGACTCGAAGGTACCAATGTAGAGCGCGGTCGTCAGATTCTCACGGAGAATCCTGTGAAGAACGTATTCATGGCTCCTACCATGGAGGGCGGCGCTCAGGATATCGTTAAGCGCGTTGAAGAAGCTAAGAAGAACTAAGGAGGTCTGCTGAAATGGGTGTTTTAATTAATAAGGATACAAAGGTAATTGTACAGGGCATAACCGGCAAGACTGCCGCATTCCATACCAAGCAGATGCTGGAATATGGTACCAACATTGTGGCTGGTGTTACCCCTGGCAAGGCTGGCCAGACTGTAGAGGGTGTGCCTGTTTATGATACTGTGGAGGACGCAGTAAAGGCTACTGGCGCCACTGCTTCCGTAATTTTCGTTCCAGCCCGCTTTGCTGCTGATTCCATTATGGAAGGTGTTGAGGCTGAGCTGGATCTGGTGGTATGTATCACTGAGCACGTTCCTGTTCAGGATATGATCAAGGTTCGTCGTTACATGGAGGGCAAGAAAACCCGCCTTATCGGTCCTAACTGCCCTGGTATTCTCACCGTTGACGAGGCCAAGATGGGCATTATCCCTGGCTACATCCACAAGAAGGGCCATGTGGGCGTAATTTCCCGCTCCGGAACCCTGACCTATGAGGCTACCTTCCAGCTTTCCAATGCTGGTATCGGCCAGACCACTGCCATCGGCATCGGTGGTGACCCTATCAAGGGTACTGACTTCATCGATGCTCTGAAGCTCTTCAATGAGGATGATGAGACCAAGGCCATTATGATGATTGGTGAAATCGGCGGTACTGCTGAGGAAGAGGCTGCCCAGTGGATAAAGGAGAACATGAAGAAGCCAGTTATTGCCTTCATCTCCGGCGTTCAGGCGCCTCCGGGCAAACGCATGGGCCATGCTGGTGCCATTATCGCCGGCGGCAAGGGTACTGCAGCTGACAAGATCAAGGCTCTCAATGCAGTTGGTATTCCAGTAGCTGAGACCGTAGCCACCATGGGTGAGACTGTGGTTAAGAAGCTGAAGGAAGCCGGCATCTACGACGAGTGCCACACCTGCTAATATGATATAAATAAAGTTTAAGATGATGGGGGTTGCTGGATTTAGCAGTCCCCATCTTTTTATATGTTATAAAAGAGTCGGGAGGCTGCTGAACGAAAGCAATAGAGCGAAGGTCGTTAAAAACAGTTTTAGACCTGAGCTCCGAGCTGAGTATAGTAGTTCCTCGGCTCTTTATTTTTTATTGAAAATTTTCTTCTTTTATATTATATTTAGTATATATCGGTAAAATTAGGTATGGTGTGTTTCGTGCGCCTGTACATAGATGGAAGGAAGATGTATTGATGTTTGGCATGTCAATGGACATTGGCGTTGATTTAGGTACTGCAAATGTTTTGATATACATAAAGGGCAAGGGAGTAGTGCTGCGTGAGCCTTCAGTGGTGGCAGTGGACCGTGATACCAATAAGGTTTTGGCTGTTGGTGAGGATGCCCGCCGTATGATTGGCCGCACACCGGGAAATATTGTGGCCATCCGTCCTTTGCGGGAGGGTGTTATCAGCGACTACGATATTACTGAGGCCATGCTTCGTTACTTCATTGAGAAGGTTACGGGCCGCAGCCTTGTGTTCCGTCCCCGCATAATGATTTGCGTTCCATCTGGAGTTACCATGGTGGAGCAGCGGGCAGTGCAGGAGGCAGCAGAGCAGGCCGGGGCCAGAAAAACCTTCCTCATAGAGGAGCCTTTGGCAGCAGCCTTGGGAGCCGGTCTTGATATTTCCGAGGCCTGCGGCAACATGGTGGTGGATATCGGCGGCGGTACCACTGACGTGGCTGTTATCAGCCTGGGGGGCATTGTATCCAGTGCCAGCCTCAGAACTGCCGGGGATAGCTTCGACGAAAATATTATTGATTACGTTAAACGCAGCTTTAATCTGCTTATTGGTGAGCGCACAGCAGAGGACATCAAGGTTTCCATCGGTGCAGCCTTTCCGGGGGCCCGCAATGGCAAAATGGAGGTAAAGGGCCGTGATTTGCTCACTGGTCTTCCTAAATTGGTGGAAATGACCACAGATCAGGTGGCAGAGGCCTTGAATGATCCTGTTACCAAGATTCTTGACTGCGTGAAGAAGGTGCTGGAGGAGTGTCCTCCTGAGCTGGCATCTGATATTATGGACCGTGGCATTGTCCTTACTGGGGGCGGTTCCATGCTTTATGGTCTCGATGAGCTCATTCGCAATGATACCAAAATTCCTGTAGGGCTTGCAGACGATGCCATGTCCTGTGTGGCACTGGGTACCGGCAAGGCCCTTGATAATATTGATAAGCTGGACGACAAGAAATCCATGTCTTTCTGGAGAAAATAACAGTTTTTGAGGAGGATTCGTTATGTGGCGAGGACTTTATACCGCTGCTACGGGCATGATTACGGAGTCATACCGTACAGACACCATTGCCAACAATCTGGCAAATGCCAATACCACCGGCTTTAAGCGGGATGACGCTGTAAGCAAGGAATTTGAGCCAATGCTCATCCACAGAATTGACGATTATTCCAAGGTTCAGAGGGATGTGACCACCTTCAAGGGCTTTTCCCTCAATAACAATGCTCCTGTTATCGGCGAGCTGGGCATGGGCTCCGAGGTGGATGAAATCGTCACCGACCATTCCCAGGGGGCATTCCAGACCACTGGTAATCCTTTTGATCTGGCCATTTCCGGGGAAGGCTATTTTATGGTGGATACCCCACAGGGCCAGAGATATACCAGAGATGGCAGCTTCTATCGCTCTGCCACCGGCCGCCTCGTAAATGTAAACGGCTACAATGTGCTGGATGACAGGGGACGCCCTATTGATATTCCGGAAGAGGCCACCAGAGTTGTGATATCTCCTACTGGGAATATTACCATGGATGACAATGTTCCCGTGGCCCAGATTGGCCTGTTCCAGTTTGAGGGTGGGGACCAGGTGATGATGAAGCAGGGGGATAACCTCTATCGCCCTAACGGCAACCCTCGTCGTATGAACGCCACAGGGGAAATCCAGCAGGGTATGCTGGAGCGTTCCAACACCAATGTGGTTTCGGAAATGGTAAATATGATAGCCAACTACCGCGCCTACGAGGCCAATTCCAGAGCAGTGGTTACCCAGGATACCATGCTGGAAAAGTCCGTGAACGAAGTGGGACGCAATATGTAAATTAAGCTTACGGCTTAATGGATATTTAATGTAACCATTAAGTAAATATAATTTTTTGACGATATACTAAGATAAGATGAAATAGTGTTTCGGATTTTGTCTGTTTTACTAAATGGAGGTTTTTGCCTTATGATGAGATCATTATGGTCCGCCGCTTCAGGCATGAAGGGCGAACAGAAACAGATGGATGTTCTTTCCCACAATATTGCCAATGTTAACACTTATGGCCACAAGCCTCAGCGTGCAGAATTTCAGGATCTGGTTTATCAGACCCTGCGGGCAGGCGGTTCTGAAAGTGGTGACGGTACCATGTATCCTACTCCTGTTCAGATTGGTCTTGGCTCCAAGTTTTCTGCCACTACCCGTGTGTTCGCCCAGGGTAATGTTCAGGTGACGGACAATGTTACTGACATAGCCATAGAGGGTGAGGGCTTCTTCCAGATTCTCCTGCCGGACGGCACCACCGCCTACACCAGAGACGGTTCCTTTAAGGTGGATGCTGACCGTAATCTGGTTACCACAGATGGTTATCAGCTTACGAATAATATTCAGTTTGATGCCAATGCACCAGCTGACAGTATAACTATTTCCTCCGCAGGGGTGGTTTCAGATACCCCGGCGGGAGGCGATCCTACAGTGGTGGGACAGATTACCCTGGCCAGATTCCTGAATCCGTCTGGTCTTACCGCCATTGGAAAGAATATGTTTATTGAATCCGCTGCATCAGGAGAGCCACTGGAAAACAATCCTGGCATTGACGGCACCGGAACTCTTATTCAGAGTGCATTGGAAATGTCCGCTGTCCAGATTGTGGACGAAATGGTTAATATGATTGTGGCCCAGCGTGCTTACGAGTCCAACGCCAAGGCCATAACCACCTCCGACTCCATGTTGGAGATTGCCAACGGATTGAAGCGGTGATGAGTAAAATCCTTGGTCTGTTATTGGCGGTTTTTTTGCTGCTGCCCATGTCGTCTTCCGAAGGAGCCAGGGTGGTGGTGGCCCCTACGGAGCAGTTACCCCAGGTGATACTCCGTGAGCAGCTGATACAGCAGGCAACCATTGGCATCGAGGATTATCTCCAGACTGGTGGGGAAACCCGCCGTCATACCATTGAGGAGATAAATACCCCGGCGGGGCTGCGGCTGCCGCAGGGGCGTATAACCTACAGAACAACTCTTCCCAATGGGGTGCGTTTGGGGAAGGGGACCCAGGTGAATGTGGATGTGCTGTTAAATGGCAGTAAATACGCCACCATGCGCTGCTTGATGAGGGTCCGGGCTTTTGACCAGATGGTCACTGCCAATAAGCAGCTGATTCAGGGCACGGAAATTACAGCCCAGGACCTGCGCATTGACGAGCGTGAGTACAAGGGTGAAAACTGGACCTATTTTACTGACATAAAGCAGGTTATTGGCAAGGTGGCCCGTCGTGGCATCGGCCAGGGGGAGATTATTACCTCCCGAAATATTCAGAATCCGGTGATTATTCATTCCGGTGATTTAATAGATCTTTCTGCAGTGGTTAACGGCATACGGGTGACCACCCAGGGGAAGGCTCTGGAAAATGGCCGCGAAGGTGAATATATAAATGTAAAGAATCTGAGCTCCAACAAGGTGGTTCGGGGCAAGGTGATTGATAAGAACAACGTGGAAATTTCCCGTTAAATTCAGATATTGTATTTGTATGAACGGAGGCAGGTGAGCTAAATGAAATATGTTTTGTCCGTTATAATGGGGGCAATAATGTTTTTTCAGATGGGGATAGGGGTTCCTTCCACCGCCGGGGCTGTAAGCCTGTGGAGCGAGGAGAGCCATAATCTTTTCACGGACCATAGGGCATCCCAGGTGGGAGATCTGGTAACTATTATTATCAGCGAGAATGCCAGCACCTCCACCTCCAAGAATTCCAGCAATTCCAAGAATGGCAGCCAGAACCTCAGTGCGGGTATCGGTATTTTTGATTTCCTGTCAGCTGCCAGTGCCAGCCAGAATGACAGCTTCAATGCCAAGGGAAGCGCCACTAATACCAACACTGCCAGGGGCACTATAACTGCCACAGTTGTGGATGTGGCACCAAATGGCAATCTGATTATTGAAGGTACCCAGTCCATTTGGAACAACAAGAATGAGCATAAGATTACCATTCAGGGCATAATCCGTCCTGATGATATTACTTACCGCAATACCATTCCATCCAACAAGGTGGCTGAGGCTACTGTTAAATTCGATGGCAAGGGTCCATTGAATGCCAAGCAGAGACAGGGTATTATTACCCAGATTTTCAACTTCCTGTTCTAATCAGTAGAACGTTATGGGGGATTAAAGATGAAATCCATTGTGAGAATATTATCTTTGGTGCTGTGCCTGTGTGTTATGGCCACGAGTGTGGCCTTTGCGGACAGCGCAACCACCAGAATAAAGGATATTGCCAAGGTTCAGGGAGTCCGCTCCAACCAGTTGGTGGGCTATGGCCTGGTTGTTGGTCTTAATGGTACAGGTGATTCCAACAAGATGACTCCTACCATTCAGTCCATCGGCAATATGATGAATGCCTTTGGTGTTCTTTTTGATGTTTCCGGGCTGAAGCCGAAGAATGTGGCGGCTGTTATTGTAACTGCCACACTGCCTCCTTTCGTCCGTGAGGGTGACAATATTGATATTACTGTTTCCTCCATTGGTGATGCTACTAGTATTCAGGGGGGAACCCTGGTACAGACCCCGCTTAAGGCAGCTAACGGCAATGTATACGCCGTGGCCCAGGGGGCTGTGTCCACTGGCGGTTTTATGGCAGGACGTGGCAGCGGCAGTGCTCAGAAGAACTTCCCTACTGTAGGTACCACCCCAAATGGAGCCATTGTGGAGCGCAGCGTGGAGGATGATCTTACTGAGCTGGGGGGCAAGCTTTCTCTTTCCCTCAACAAGTCTGACTTTATCACTGCCAGCCGTGTGGCTGCTGCCATTAACGGCAGCTTCGGGGGGATAGCCCATGCGGTCAATCCGGGGCGGGTGGATGTAACCATTCCGGCATATTACCGCAATTCCGTGGTGGATTTTGTGGCCTCCCTTGAGGAGCTTTACATTACTCCTGACAATGTGGCCAAGGTGGTACTGAACGAGCGCACTGGCACTATCGTTATGGGGGGCAACGTGTCCGTTGACAGCATTGCCATTACCCAGGGCGGCCTCAGCATAAGAATCAAGAAGGAAACTGAGGTGAATCAGCCGGAGCCTTTCAGTATGGGCAAAACCGTGACTACTGAGACGGAATCCGCCGAGGTGGAGGAGCAGACAGCCAATTCCATCGTCCTTCCTGCCACTGCCAATATTAACGATATTGTAGGTGCTCTCAATGCTGTGGGGGCAACTCCGCGTGATATTATTTCCATTTTGCAGGCCATTAAGGCCTCCGGGGCTCTCCACGCAGAGCTGGAGATTATCTAAGGGTGATATTATGAATATTGATAATGTAAGCAGCAACTGGATAATGGCCCAGCAGGCCACTGACAGCAACAACAGGGCCGTGGAGGATGCCCAGAGCTTCGCTGATGAGTTGAAAAGGGCAAGCGATTACGTGGCAAGGCCAAGGGTTCAGACAAAGGATCCCACGGGAAAGATGACTCCTGAGCAGCTGGCCTATGACAAAAAGCTGCGGGAGGCATGCCAGGGCTTTGAAGCCATGTTCCTTAACATTATGTACAAGGAAATGCGCAATACCGTGCCGGAAAACAGCCTTTTCGGTGATTCCAATGCCGACAAGATACTGCAGGATATGCGGGACACGGAAATGGTGAATCAGATGGCCAAGGCCGGAGGTGTGGGCCTTGGAGAGATGCTGTATAAGCAACTTACCCTGGAAGACAAGGCCAGAGCAGACTGGACCAAGCGGATTGAGAATATGGACCCTAAAGACAAGGTGTTAAGGACCTGATTTTGGGTAGATGAATTAATGGGGGCTGTTGCAAGGAACGCAATGGCCCTCTTATTTTAGAAAACGATTTTTTGTATGTGAATTTAGGAGCTTAATTTAGTATGAATTTTAACAAGAAGAAAATTGCGGCGGCTGTTTTGGCAGCGGCCTTTACCTTAAATATAGCAGGGCTTTCGGACAGTGTTTCTTACGCTGCAGCAAAGAAAACCAACAGAAAACCGGCAGTTCAGACTACTCAGTCCGTAAAGCCAAATAAACCATCTAATAATGCACAGAATGCCCAGACTGCACAGAGCAGCCGCCAGGCGGTGCTGAGCAATATCCGTCTGGGGGATAATGCCACCTATACCCGTGTTGTGCTGGACATGAGCGCGGCCAAGAAATACACTGCAGTTTACGAAAACAATAATACCCGTCTCGTTATAACTATGGATGGGGTTACTTCACCTCTGGCAGCAGCTCCTGCCGCCAAGGGGGCCCTGAAGGATATTATTTTGGCGAAATACGGTGATACCCTGCAGATTATATTGGATATGAAGGCAGCTATGCCAAACAAGGTCTATACCCTGCAAAATCCAAACCGCATCGTTATTGATGTAAACAAGGAATACGAGGAGGAATCCCTCAATCAGGTGGAGGATGGCCTTCTTAACGGAAAGTACGTGCGGGTGGACGGCCGCGGCATGCTCACTGCCTATATGCTGGATATTGACCCGAAAAAATTTGACGTGAAGCTGGCCCTGGGCGCCGGGAATGTTTCCTCGGGCCTCAGAAAGCTTACCACCATTGCCAGCAATAACGGGGCAGTGGCCGGTGTAAATGGCGGATACTTTGACTGGAGTGGGGATTTCCTTATTGGGGACATACGCATTAATGGCAAGACTGCGGGTATTGGAGTCCAGAACCGCACTGGCCTTATTAAGCGTAAGGATGGCTCCTACGATATTGGCAGGGGTAATTACTCCGGGGCTATCAATGTAAATGGCCGCAGCATTTCCTTCTGGGGAGTCAACTGTCCGCGTACTACGGATTCTGTGGTTATGTATAATTCACTTTACGGCTATTCCACCGGCACCAATGAATTTGGCACTGAGTATGTTATTGTCAACGGCCGGGTACAGGCCATTAACCAGGGTAACAGCGTAATTCCTGCCAACGGGGTAGTTGTATCTGTCCACGGCCAGTCCCAGGCCAACTTTGCGGGGCTTAAGGTTGGGGACAAGGCCACCGTTGTGGAGGGCTTCGGCCCAGAGGTGGGAGATGCCCCTGATTTTTACGGTGCAGGACCTCAGCTGGTGGCCAATGGCAAGGTAAGCGTTGCCTCCAATGCAGAGCAGTTCGGCAATGACGTGGCAGGAGGCCGTGCCCCAAGAACCGCTGTGGGCTTAAAAGACAACGGTCACCTGTTGCTTATGGTGGTGGATGGCCGCCAGAGCCACAGTATCGGGGCTTCCCTTACTGAAATGGGCCAGCTGCTGGTAAAATACGGCGCAGTAAAGGGCTTCAACCTTGATGGCGGCGGTTCCTCAGAAATGATACTGAACAACCGCATAGTAAATTCACCATCTGAGGGAGTAGAACGCCGCATCGGTAATGCGATGTTAGTTATGAGAAAAAATTAATAAAAATGGCAGGAACATTTTCCTGCCATTTTGATTTTGTTACTGTTGTTTTTCAGATATATATACTATAATGTTAATTGTATGTTGCATTATTTTGCAAAATCCTAAGAGGTGATTATTATAAATAGATTTTTACATAAATTAAGAAAAAATGTGCTGGCGGCCTCCATTGCCCTCACTCTGGCGGCGGGTTCCGTATGCTTTGCCATGCCGGAGATTATGCCCCTTTCAGAGGTGACTCCGGGCATGAGCGGCAAGGGCTATACCATTATAGATAGAAGCGGAGAAATCAAATCCTTCGATGTGGAGGTTGTGGGGGTAAACGGCAGCAGCTCCAAGCTGGCTTCTCCCCGAATTCTCATTGATTTGTCCGGAGATATGATCAAAACCACCGGGGGTATTGTTTCAGGCATGAGCGGTTCCCCTGTTTACGTGGACGGCAAGCTCATTGGTGCAGCCTCTGCCTCCTTTAGCAATGTATACCTTGATAAGCGGGTTATGGTAACCCCTATTGAATACATGCTGAAGCTATGGGAACTGCCGGATAACAAGAACAAGGGCCAGCTGCCTCAGATTGACTTGAAGCAAATCCGGGAGGAAGCAGCCAAGAAGGCTGAGGAGGAAAAGAAGGCAGAGGAAGAGAAGAAAACTGCAGAGGAAAAGGCAGCTGCTGATGTGGCAGCCGATGCCAAAAAAGATGATGTTGAGTCTAAAGAATCTTCTGCTGATAAAACCATAAAAGATACAGATAAAGACAAGGAAAATGCAGTAACAGAAACTCCTTCAGAGGAAAAGCCAGCTGATGAAAGCGGGGCTGACAACACATATATAACCAAGGAAGAACTGGAGGCGGAGAAAGAGGCCCAGGAGCCTGAAAAGAAGCCTGAAATCCCTGAGGGGGACGATATTCATGACAGGGAAAAGGCCTGGAAAATGGTATCCGGCTTCTCAGAAAAGGGCGTGGATTTCCTTTCTCAGAAGCTTCCCGGCATAAAGCTGCGGGATGTGGCCAACTGGAATTCCAATGCCAGTCCTGCCTCCATCGATTACAATGCTGCTCTTGAGCCCGGCGGGGCTGTAGGTGTGGCAGAGATTGTAGGGGATTATTTCATGGGAGCCATTGGCACAGTAACTGCCGTGGACGGTAACAGGGTGCTGGCCTTTGGCCATGGACATACCAACCGGGGCAACGTAAATTACTTCATGACTGGGGCAGATGTATTCTCCACAGCCCATGGCCCTCTGGACGGTATGAAAATCGGCCACATGAATTCCATTATCGGCAGGGTAAATCAGGACCGCATTGACGGTGTGGCTGGCCTTCTTGGGGAGTATCCACAGAATGTTCCCGTGATTCTCACGGTAAATGATACTGATCTGGCCAATTCCCAGACATATAATTCCTTTATCGCCTATGATGAGGACGTGGTTCCGATTCTCACAGCGGCCATGGTTTATGACTCCACCTACAAGACCATTGACAGAGCTTTGGACGGCACTGCCAAGGTTCACTTCCGTATCCGTACCGATATGGGGGAAAATGGAGTAATTGAGCGCACCAATATGTTCTACAGCTCCAATGATGTGGGCAAACAGGCAGTAGGTGAGCTTAATGAAATCTTGAATACCATTTGCACCAACAAGGATCGTGAGGCCAACATCTACGACGTGAAGGTGGATGTATTTATTGGTGGCCAGCGCATGACTGCCGCTATTTTGTCCGCAACTCCTGATAAAACCGAGGTATGCCCTGGGGACAAGGTGATATTCAATACCACCTTGAAGCCATATCG
Organism: Anaerovibrio sp. RM50; assembly: GCF_000622005.1. Lineage (GTDB taxonomy): Bacteria > Bacillota > Negativicutes > Selenomonadales > Selenomonadaceae > Anaerovibrio. The sequence goes on from NZ_JHWV01000005.1 coordinate 246,718, forward strand.
TCAGGAGAAGGTAACTGTGGAGGTGCCTTATACGGTGCCAAAGACCCAGCTGCCGGGTACATTGAATCTTGATATTCACGGCGGCGGCCTTATAAATGTGGCCAAGCTGCTTCTGGCCCAGCAGTCCGGGGATGCTTCCCTGGAGGAGGACCAGAACGTAAAGACCGAGGAAAAAATAAAGGAAATGCTGAAAACCGCCTGCAACAATGACATTGTGGTGGAGCCCGCAGCAGCCCCTATTTTGACCGAGGAGCAGCAGAAGGCAGCTGTCAAGGAGGCCATCAAGCAGTCCAAAAAGCTGGCAAAAAATGGCAACAAGGCCAACAGAGACAACTCCAAGACAGTGGAAGCCGTGCAGAAGACAGCCTCTGACTACGTAATAGAAAATGTAATTCACACAACCATAAAAGTTGTAGAGAAAAAAGACAACAATTGATTTTTTTGTATTTTATGAGGGCTTAATAAATTATGTTTGTTAGGTTTCTGGAAATAATTGGTGCTTCAGTTCTGGAGCTGTTATATTTTATCGGCGACGTTATGCTGCTCTTTATTGGGGCCGTAAAACAGATGCCTGTGAAAATCCGTCCGGGCCACGTCATCCACCAGATGTCCCATCTGGGGGTGGACACCTTGCCTATAGTGTCCCTTACCATGATGTTTACAGGCATGGTTATGACATTGCAGGTGGCCAACGAATTCATCAAAATGGGTGCCGAGTCCACCGTAGGTGGAATTATAGCCATTGCCATTGGACGCGAGTTGGGCCCCGTACTGGTGGGGGTCGTGGCGGCAGGCCGCGTGGGCTCTGCCATGACGGCGGAAATCAGCACCATGAAGGTAACGGAGCAGATTGATGCCCTGCGGGTTATGGGAACAAATCCCCTGGGGTATCTTGTGGTGCCCCGGATGCTGGCCTGTATGATAATGGTTCCCTTGCTCACTGTCTACGGCGATGTTATTGGCGTTGTGGGGGGCTGGGGAGTAGCAAAATACTATTCCGGCATATCTTCCTACGTATATGTTAATTCCATTCCCGAATATGCAGTGCTGAACGATCTCACCGGCGGTCTCATAAAGGCCGTGGTCTTTGGTGTGGTTATTGCGGTTTTGGGCTGTTATTACGGCATGAAGGCCCCTGAGGGGGCCGAGGGTGTTGGCAAGGCCACCACCAAGTCCGTGGTAAGCGCCATTGTGGTTATTTTCATGTTAAATGTACTGCTTTCCATGGTACTGTATTAACTGATGGTGGAGAGGTTCCATGATTAAAATCGAAAACGTATCCATGTCCTTTGGGGACAAGAAGGTACTGGACAACATAAATCTGGAAATAAAGGACGGGGAAACCCTGGCCATTATTGGTGGCTCCGGCTCCGGCAAGAGTACATTGCTGCGGCTGATGATTGGCCTTGACCGCCCAACCAGCGGAAAAATCTGGCTGGGGGACAAGGATATTGCCCACATGCCGGAAAAGGAGCTGGATGAAATTCGCCTCCACATGGGCATGGTTTTCCAGTATTCAGCCCTCTTTGATTCCATGACTGTGGGGGATAATGTGGCCTTTGGCTTAAGGGAGCATACTGACTACAGCGAGGAAAAAATAGCGGAGATAGTTAAAGAGAAGCTGGATGTGGTGGGACTGCCGAATACGGAGACCATGATGCCAGGGGAGCTTTCCGGCGGTATGAAGAAGCGTGTAAGTCTGGCCAGGGCAATCGCCTTTGGCCCTGAAATTATATTTTACGATGAGCCCAGCTCCGGTCTTGACCCCATTATGACGGACAAGATTGATGAGCTGATTATTTCCACCCAGAAGCGTCTGGGGGTAACCTCGGTGGTGGTAACCCACGATATGGAAAGTGCAATTCATATTGCTGACAGAATCGCCATGATTTACGAGGGAAAGCTTATTGCAACCGATACAGTGGATAATTTCCGCAGGATAGAGGATCCGCGGGTCAGGGCATTTTTACGTGGCCTGTATATTGGCAAGGAGGCATAGGGGTGAATACAGAGGTTAAGGTTGGTGCCTTTACAGTGGGGGGCTTGGCCCTGGTAATGGCAGTGTTTGTGTTTTTGACCAATTTCAGTTTTGGGGGAGACAAAAGCTATAATCTTTACGTTAATTTCGGCCAGGCCATAGGCCTGACACCGGGCAATGCTGTGGCTTATGCGGGGGTGACTGTGGGCAGCGTGGAGGTTATCAGCCCAAATGGCCCCGGTGTTTTGGTGAAGGTAAAAATTCAGGATGATGTGAAAATTCCGAGAAAATCCGCCTTTATCATTACCTCCAACGGTGTAATGGGGGCCAAGTTCGTAAATATCCAGCCAGCTCCCGACAGTGATTTGAACGATTGCTATCAGCCCGAGGATTATGTGGAAGGCCAGGGGGAAACTGGCATTGACAACGTAATGGAGGGGGTAAGTGCGGCCCTTGACCAGGTCCATGAGCTGCTGGCCAATCTGAATGATATTATTGGGGATAATGAAACCAAGACTGCATTGAAGGATATTTCACTTAATATGCGTGAAGTGACGGAAAACATGAAGGTTATGACCGCCAGCCTTGCTGATGTTACAGTGAGCTCCCAGGAGGATATCCGCAATATGGCCCGTAATCTCAATTTGATGACTGCAAGCTTGACCCGCAGTGCCAACAGCGTGGAGTCCATGATAAATACCTTCAGCGGTGACGGGGCCACGGCGGAGAATCTTAAGCTGGCAGTAAATAATTTGTCTGAGGCCAGTGTGCGCCTTAACAATATGGCCAAGTCCCTGGAGGGGGTAGTAACTGACCCACAGGTGGCAGATGATTTGAAGCAGACCATTCACAATACCAGGAATCTTACGGAAAGAGCCGATAACATGATGAACAAGATTTCCAGCATCAAGGTGGGTGGCGGTCTGGAAACCATGTACAGTGGCGGCAAACACGACTGGTCCAGTAATATGGACATTGGTCTTTACAGCGGCAACAGCTACGGCAAAATCGGTGTTTCCGATATTGGCCGTGATAATTATTTCAACCTTCAGGGGGGCACCCGCTCCGGTATGTTCGGGGCCCATGGAGGCATTATTGACAGTAAGGCAGGTCTGGGCATAGATCTTTTCGGGGGCGACAAGGTTCAGCTTTCCGTGGATGCCTACGACCCAAATGAGTTTAAGCTCCGTTCCCGCCTTTCCTTTGAGGTGGCCCCTGACACCTATCTCTTTACCCAGGTGAATGACATTAATCGCAGCAGAACCAGGGCAACCTACTTCGGTTTGCGCCGAAGCTTCTAAAATTGATTTTTTAATCTTATTCTCATGATTTTTTCAAATATAGGTAGTAATATACTACACTAGAGGAGGTATCTATTGATGAAAAGAAATAGATTCAAGTATTTAACTGCCCTGGTAATCAGCGGTATTATGACCATGTCCATGGCCGGCACTGCAATGGCTGAAACCATGGATGTAGATATTGAGGATTGCGTAAATTTGGCCATGGCCAATAACCATACAGTTAAGAGTGCCATTGACGATTATGATTCTGCAGTGTGGGCCCGTCATGAAGCCCGCCGCACCCACGGCCCAACCCTTAACTGGACCAGCGCTGCCCGTCACATTGGTGGCAGGGTTTATGAGTTATCCAATGTGAACTCCCTGTATACCAATACGGTGGCTGTAAGTATGCCTATTTACACCGGCGGTCAGCTGGAGGGCACCATAAAGGCGGCAGATTTGGCCATGGATGCCAGTGAACTGGCTCTGGAGGCCACCAAGCAGGGGATAAAGGCCAAGACCCAGGCCGCTTATTACAATGCTTTGAACTGCCGTAACCAGATAAAGGTATCCCAGAATTCCGTAAAGACACTGGAGGAGCATTTGCGTAATGTTAATGCCCAGTTCAGTGCCGGAACTGTGGCCAAGTCTGATTTACTTGCTTCCCAGGTTCAGCTGGCCAACGCCCAGCTGGCTCTGGTATCTTCCCAGAATAATTACGATGTGGCTATTTCCACACTTAACAATGTGGTGGGACTTCCTGCTAGTACTGAGCTGAACCTTAAGGACGAGCTGGGGTATATTCCTTATGAGATTTCCCTTGAGCAGTGCTCGGAGTACGCCCAGGAGAACCGCCCGGATATTCTGGCGGCAGATTACAAGGTAAAGATTGCCGAGGCTAAGCGGGATGTGGCTTCCTCCGGCAATTTGCCAAAGGTTAATGCTGCTGTTTCCAAGACCATTACTGGTGAGAAGCCTTTCCATGAGGACAACGGTCCTGCTGAGGCTTTCTTCTCCCAGAATAACTGGTATGCCGGCATTGGCCTCAGCTGGGACATTTTCGACAACAATGTTACCCAGGCCAAGGTTAAGCAGGCCAAGTTTGCCATAGAAAAGGCCAAGGAGGCTGCCCAGGAGGCACGGGATAACGGTGATTTGGAGGTTCGCACCGCATATCTTAATCTCATCGCTGCGGAAAAGAGCATTTCCACCGCCAAGGTGGCCATGGAAAAGGCCCAGGAGGATTACGCAATTGCCCAGGTCCGCTATTCCGCCGGTGTGGGCACCAATCTGGACGTAATGGATGCGGAGGAGAAGCTTACCTCTGCCCAGAGTAATTATTACAACGCCCTCTACAAGTACAATTCCAGCAAGGCTGCACTGGACAAGGCCATGGGTCTCATGGTGGATTTGGATGTAACCCAGCTGAAGGAAAAAATAGCAAAAAATTAATGTAATTTTCAAATAGTTTACAGTTTAGTATGTTATACTTAAATTGCAATATGCAGTGTTAAGTATATAGCTGCCACCTTATTGCGTGGCAGCTTTTCTTTTTATAAAGTTTCTTTGATATGGATTTTCTAGGGGGATAATTAATGGACCGTAAGATTATGGGCGGGGCCGCTGGGCTGTTGGGCGCAGTGCTTATACTGGTGGTCTGTGTTTACGGTTATATCACATCTTCGGCCTTTACGGAGAGGGCGGCGGAAAATGCAGCTTCCATTGCCAGTGAGGTGCTGGAGACCAAGGTGGAAATCGGCCAGGTGAAGGTGGATTCCTTTCATTCCGTGGATATAAGGGATATTGCTGTTTATGATAAGCAGGATAAGATAATTGCCAGGGCAGCTGATGCCAAAGTGGGCTTCAGCTATTTTGCCATGCTTAAAAACTCCGTTTCTGAGGGCATCAGGGATGTGTATATCACTGATGTGGAGGCGGATATTCATCAGCGCAGTGACGGCAGCTGGAACTTTTCTGATCTTGTGTCGGAGGAGCCCAGCGGCAACAAGTTCACTGGCAAGGTGCATGTTGATAATGGCACACTGAAAACTGCCTACAATGGGCAGGAGATTTTGGTGGAGGATTTGCAGGGTGATGTGGATTTTGACAATTATCCCGCCATGCGTATAGAGGGCACAGCCAAAAATCAGGGGGCTCAGGTGAAGGTTGCGGCCAACTACGGCGGTTCCAAGGACACCTTTAATGTGGAAATTACTGATTTGGAGATGGCCAATTACATTGCCTTAATTCCGTCCGGCACTATTCCGGAGGATATGGTGAAGCCGGAGAGCATAAGGGGAAGAATCACCAGAGCAGTGGCTGTAGGTGAGAGAGCTGGATCGGAGCTTTATTACAGCGGTGAGCTGGAGCTGGAAAAGGGCGAGGCTGTTATTCTTGATAAGAAAGTGGAGAATGTTAATGGCCTCTTCACCTTTACTGAAAAGGCAATTCAGGTGTTTATGAATGCAGAGACCGCCGGTCAGAAGGCCACTGCCAAGGGCAAGGTGAAGCTGGTGGAGGGCCGTCCGATACTGGATTTGACCGTGGCCTCTGATGGCTTTGAGCCAGGGGCTCTTATGGACGATATTCCATATAGTGGCCCAGTGTCCTTTATTGCCAGGGTAACCGGGGATGCCACCAATCCTGTGGTGGATGCAGATGTGAAAATTTCTGAGGGCAGTGTCAGCGGCTACGATTTTACCAACTGCAGTGCCAGAGTAAGATATGCTGACCAGACGGTCACTGTAACAGAAATTGCCGGGGATATTTTCGGCGGCCATGTTACAGGAGAAGGGGATTTTGATGCCAAGACCTTCAATTTTGTGGCCAAGGTGAAGGCTGAGGGGGTTAATCTTTCCCAGGCCTCTGGCAAGATTCCTGAGCTGGCTGAAGCAGGGGGGAGTGCATCTGCGGATCTCTTTGTTACTGGTAACGTTAATGATATTGGCAATACCCGGGTAATGGGCAATATAAGCTCTGACGGGGCCTCCTATATGGGCATTGGCGCCAACAGAATAGATGGCTCATTTATTTATCAGAATAAGGACCTCCATGTGGACTATATAAGTGCTATTCTTGAAAATGGCGGTGAAGTGGGACTTCAGGGGGATGTGCTTTTTGGTAAGGAGCTTGATATAAGCTTCTACGGCCGTGATTTTGATTTGTCACTTATCAGAAATATTGCCCCAGAGGCGGATGTTTCCGGCCTGAGCGATTTTAAGGGAAAATTAAAGGGGACCCTGGATGACCCTGTATTGGGTGCTTCCTTTGCTGCCCGTGAGGGTGTCCTCTTCCAGCAGCCATTTAAGCGGCTTCACGGCAAGGCCATTGGGGGCCTGCGTGGTGTGGGGGTTAAGGACCTTATTATCGAGGGTGACTATGACAACCGCTGGGAAGTAAACGGTATAGTGGGCTTCCTGGGTGAAAGAAGAGTTCATCTTACCGTATCCACCCAAAATGCCCGCATGGAAAATATGCTGAGGGCAGCCCAGGTGGATATTCCTCTTACGGGAAGTGTGGACAATGAGATTGAAGTAACAGGGACCCTGGATAATCCATTGGTACAGGGCCACTTTACATACAAGCTGGGAAAATTTGACGATGAAATCGTTATTCAGAGTATTACGGGTAACTACACCTATGAAAATGATTTATTGACCCTTAGCGATATTAATATCCAGTCACCTGGTATCAAGGCCTATATAGGCAGTGGCACCATTACCTCCGGGGGGGATATGAATATTACCGTGGAGGCCAAGGATATTAATCTGGATGATTTTGACAGGAAATCACCAATCCCGTTGGATGGCTATATTAATTTCACCGGTACCCTCACGGGCAATGTGGAGTCACCGATTTTCCACGGTACAGTTTCCTCCAATGGGGTTATTATCCGTGGGGAAGAATTTGATGAGGTGGCAGGAGATATTGACTACCGCAATCATCGGATTTTCTTCAAGAATATGTACGTGAAGCAGGGGGAAGGTAAATATAACCTCAATGCCAGCTACAATTCTGTCACTGAGGCCATTGGAGGAAGCATCACCCTGGAGAATGTGGATATTAAGTCCCTTGGGGTTGTGGCAGGCTGGCAGAACAACAATATTACGGGAAAGCTGAACGGAAACTGCAATATTGGGGGCACTGTGGATAATCCAAGCCTGGTTATTGGGGCCTATGTTACTGATGGTCATTTCGGCACATATCCTATTAATGATGTTTATTGCAATGCCACCCTCGATAATAGGGTTATAAAAATAAAGAATCTCACTGGAACCGAGGGCACTCAGGGCAGATTTACAGCTCTTGGAACCATTGATCTGGATGGTGAGCTGTCCCTGACAGCAGATGCCACCAATATTGATGCAGGGGCATTGGCGGGAGCCGCGGGCTATGACGGCGAAATCACCGGCAAGGTTAACTGTCATGTGGAGGCTGCGGGGGAAAGTGCCAACCCAATGGCTGAAATTAACCTTTATGGTGAAGATATTGGGGTAAGGGGAGCATCCCTTGATTCCATTTCCGGCAAGTTTATGCTGCAGGACAAAACCATCCACATTACAGAGCCTTTGGTGGCCAAGAAAATGGTGGGGAATAATTCCAACAGAGTGGTGGTGACGGGCTATACGCCCTTGGGAGCTTTCCGCTCTGATGAGGCTGATGGCAATGAGCAAATGAATCTCACTGTATCCCTGGAGGATGCGGATCTTGCATTGCTGCCAACTATTTCCAAATACGTGGAGTGGGCAGTGGGAGAAACGGATGGAACAGTGCACATTACGGGTACTTTGGGCCGTCCTGCCTTTGAGGGGAATATTGCTGTTACTGGGGGCGCCTTCAAGATAAAGGGCGTTGCCAATCCGGTAACGGATATGGAATTGCGCCTTTCCATGCTGGGGAATACCTTTATGATGGAGAACTTCAGCGGCAGGATGGGTGAGGGTACCTACAAGATGACGGGCTATACAGAAATGGATGGTCTTAATCCTGTAAGCTATCATTTGGGCTTTGATGCCGACCATCTGGATTTGCGCTGTGATTTCTTCAGGGGGCCTCTGACCACCACCATTAATATTGACAGTCTTGATAAGCCCGATGAATTTATAAAGGGTGAACCAGTGGCAGCCAGAACCATCCCCCGGGTTTCCGGACGGCTGTTTTTGGAAAATGTGGTGCTTTCCACGCCCCCAATTCCAACGGACAGTACGGAGATGCCAGAGGTGGGACTTGATTTCGATGTTGAGCTGGGCAAGGGGGTTCGTTTTGTCAGTGCAAATCTGGGGAACCTACAGCTGGTGGGTGAAGCACATTTCCAGGGTACAACCCTTATGCCACATACCAGCGGTGCCATTACAGTAAAGAAGGGTACTATAAATTATCTCAAGACCAATTTCCAGGTTTTCGAGGGAGCGGTTCAGTTTAACAGAAGCGACAGCCTTTATCCTTCAATTACTCTTAAGGCCGGCACCAAGGTGGCCAGCACAAGTGTATTTGTAAGTCTCGATGGTCCGGTGGAGCATATGAGATTCAAACTTATGTCCTCGCCGCCAATGTCGGAGCAGAATATTATCCAGCTCCTTACACTGAGAAGCAATTACAGCTCAAATATGAGCGATTCAGCCAAATTTGCCGCCATGTTCAACGTGGGCCTTTCCATGACAGTGCTTTCCGAGGTGGAAACAGCCATCAGAAATGCCCTGGATTTGGACCTGTTCTCCGTGGAACGTGATACATCGGAAATTCTCAGTGAAAAAACAGGCGACAAAAACTATGAGGAAGTGTATAATATCAAATTGGGTAAGTATATATCTGACAGAACCCTGCTGACCTTTGCCAAGAGTGTAAACAACGATAAATATAAGGCTGGTCTGGAATACGAGCTGACAGATAATCTGAATCTTATGTATCTCTTTGATGAGGATCATGCCCATATCTTTGGTTTATCCCATCAGTTCAGGTTCAACACGGCACCTTCCTACAGTGACGGGGAGAATGAAAGGCTGATTTACAGCGACATGGGCTATGAGAGGATAACCCGCTAGTTTTTATGAAAAGAAGGTTTTTATGAAGCTGTCTGAGTACATGCAGGAACTGAATAAGGTTAAGATGCTGGAGCAGGCTGAGGAAAAGGAGCTGTGGTACGAGTTTAAGCACAATCACAGCACAGATGCCCGCCGTCGTATCATCGAAGCGTATCAGCCTCTGGTGTTCAGGACAGCCATGCCCTTTAAGGACCTGGAAAATATCATGGATGTTATTCAGGAGGGCACCGTGGGGCTCATAGAATCCGTGGAGAGCTTCGCCCCTGACAGGGGAGTGGCCTTCAGTCTCTTTGCGGTTTACCGCATAAGGGGCAGAATGTACCGCTATATGAAGGAGGAGGGCAATGCTGATATTGCCTGTCTGGAGGCGGAAATGGAATCCGGCATGTCAAGGCTGGATATGCTGGTGGATACAGGGACTCCCGTGCCGGAGCTGGCCGAAATCCACATGGCCTCTGATATGGTTATGGAGGCCATGGACAGATTGCCCCAAAAGGAGCAGCTGGTGCTTAATCAGGTGCTTGTAAACAGCCAGGAGGTTAAGGATGTGGCAGATATGCTCAATGTTAGTACAGCCCATATTTACCGCCTGCAAAAAAGCGGCGTTCGCCGGGTACGGGGAATGTTGTCCCGATTTATGCATAACTGGAAGTAAGTGATATATGGCAGAAAAATGGGGTAATTTGGCATTTCCGGCTAAAAATGGAGAAATTTCCCCGAATTTGGCAAATTGCACAAATGTGTTATTTGGCGACTCTATCCCATAGAAGTGTCTGCTTTTGGAGGCAATTATGGACAGAGATCGTAAAAATAAAGATAATAGGGCAGTGAGAAAGCACATATCCGCCGCCAGGGACTGGCTGGGAAGGGCCGAAAGCTCCATGGACAAGGAAAATAGTCTGCGGGGTGACCTTGATGTGATGCTGGCCCAGGCTGAGCTCCAACGGGCCCATGAAACCAAGTTCGGTCACGGCTGGCGCAAATGGCTGGTTCGGCTGGCCCCACTTATTATTGCCCTTGTGGTGGGGATTGGCTATGTGGTCTTTCTCCACAACAGCAGGATAATCGATGTTCCTGCCACCAGTATAACTACGGTGAAGGACAGTGATGCTCCGGCTATGGGGCTGGAAAAGACCCAGGTGGTTAAGGTGGAGCCATCCTTGGCAGAACATGAAACACCTGCCCCTAATACTTCGGGAAACAGTGAAGCTGGCTTTGTAAGGCAGAATCCGCCAACTGTTGAAGTGGTACCACAGACGTCACCACCAGAGGCTTCCACCCCAAAAACGGAGAGCCTGGTTCCCGATACTGAAATGCAGCAGCTGATGCAGGCTGCGGGCAAAACACTAAGAGAATAATAAAAAAAGAAATAACAATACAGGAGGTTTTCCCTTTGAGATTTGCTTCAAAGAATTCCAAGAAAAATTACAGAGCGTTGGCCTGTGCCATGGCCATGATGACAAGCTTGTCAGCTGCACAGCTTGCTTATGCAGAACCAACTGATTCCGGTGTTATAATCAACATGAAGGATGGAAAGCTGGCAGCTGTGTCAGAAACCGGCGCAGAGGCTGATATTGACAGAAATAAGCCGGAGGCTCCAACTGGGGAGGAATTTGCTGAGGAAGTTCAAATGGCTGCCGATGCCCAGAATGTTGCAAATGGAGCCAAGGAGGCAGCAGAAAAATGGAATGGGGAAAGACCTACTGATGCAGAGGTTACCACTGCGGCCCAGGCCCTGGTGGGAAAAACCATCATGGATTTAAGGGTTGAAGGGGCCACCGAGGATGTTTACAATACAGCTATGCTGTCCCTTTATTCCAAGGTTGGGGATTCCCTCACAATTGATGGCCTGTCCAAGGATGCCAACAATATTTATGAAACAGGATATTTTTATGACCTTTATCCAAGCTTTGAGGAAATCCCGGAGGGTGTAATTGTTACTTATCACGTATTTACTACCCCGATGATTTCTGATATTGAGATTACTGGCAACAGCAGCCGCGAGTCCACTGACAAGCTGATTAATGCCATGCAGTTAAAGCCTGGGGATCGTCTGAACCGTGTTTCCCTCCAGGAGGATTTGGCCAATATTAAGAAGGTCTATGTGAATGACGGCTATATTATGGCCAAGGTTCACGACATGGGCATGGATGAAAATGGAAAGATTTCCATCCAGGTCAATGAAGGTATTCTTGAGGGCTACAAGGTTAAGGGCTTGAAGAAAACCAAGGAGAAGGTTGTTATCCGGGAGCTCCGTACCAAGGTGGGTGAGCCACTTAACAAGAAGGATGTGGTACGCAGCTACAATCGTCTCACCAACCTAAATTATTTTGAGTCCATTGATATTAAGCCTATTCCGGGTGTGGAGCCTAACGCCTGCATGCTGGAAATCGACATAACCGAGAAGAATACCGGTACCTTCGGCGTTGGTGCTGGTTACAGTACTGCTGACGGCCTTATCGGTATGATCAGTGTTGGTGATACCAACTTCCGTGGAATTGGTGATTCCATAGGTGTTACATTTTCCATGAGCGGCTCCAGCACCGATGCCAGGGGCTGGTCCTTCTCCTATCGCAAGCCATGGCTGGACAGCAAGGAAACAGCGGGTACTATTAAGATTTATAATCGTACCTACAGATACAATGATTATAACACCGAAGGTGATCTGCTGGAGGAAATGCTCCGTCATGCCAAGGGCTTTGAACTTGGATTTACCCGCCCTGTAAGCGAGTATTCAAAGAATGGTATTTACTTCAAGAACAGTGATGATGAGTATGATACCCATAAGTCAGGTCCTATTGACCGCAGCAAGCCTGGATGGGCGGATTGGAACAGCAGGAACTTCGGTCTTACCCGCTCCATTACCCTGTCCCATACCACTGATACCAGGGATAATGTTATGTATCCAACTGAAGGTCATTATGTGCAGCTGGCAGCTGAGTTTGCTGGCTTTGGTGGTGACTTTAACTACCAGAAGTACACCATTGATGATTCCTTCTACAGAAAGGTTGGCCGCAACCAGATCGTGGCTGTCCGCAATTCCTACGGACATTCTGGGAAAAATTTGAGTTATTTCAATATGTTCAGAATTGGTGGTCAGAGTACTCTCCGTGGTTACCGTGATGACCAGTTCCGTGGTGACAGCATGTACATTGGCAGTCTGGAGTTCCGATTCCCTCTGGCCAATAAGATAAAGGGTGCTATATTTACTGACTGGGGTGGAGTATGGGGAACCAGGTGGGTTCCAAGTGAATTTAGTGTATTCCACGCCAGCGTAGGTTTCGGTGTTATGGTGGAAACACCAGTTGGGCCTATCCGCATTGATGTTGGTCACGGCTCTCAGGGTAACAGAGTACACTTTAATGTAGGTGCCTCCTTCTGATGAGGGATTGGGGCTTTGTAAAAGGTAACTTAATAAAGAGATCTTTCAAATTATTGATGCTGGCCATGGTTTTCATGGCCGGTATCAGTTTTTCTCCGGATAATTCTGTTTACGCAGAGAAGGTAATTTCTTCAAGGGCACTGGGTCAGGTGGAGAGTGTGAAGGCCACTATTTACAGCGACGGTCATATTCCAGATGGGGTGTGCCAGCGTATGGAAAAAAGTGTCCAAGCCATTGGGACCCAGCTCCTTGAAGGAAAAAACCTTGAAAATGTCCAGTCCCAGCGGGTCCATTATGAGGATGTAATTCGCCAGGTCTTTGACAAGGTTCTGGTGGGTTATACAGTAAGGTCTGTGGAGATTCAGCCCGGGGAGGAGCTTAATATTTCCGTAGGTCTTTTGGGCTGGAATGATAAAATTAATTCCGTTACTGTGGAAACCCGTGTTGAGGGTATGCCACAGGTGGTGGAAAGGCTTCTGCTGGAGGATATATCCGGCATGGACCAGCTCTATACAGATATGCTGCGGGGCCTTCCCCTGGCGGCGGTGGACTGGACCAACGGTGTTATGAAGCATAGAGTCAATGACTTTATGAATGAAAGGGCACCGGAATTTCGGGCGGACTTTGATGTGGAGGTTGGGGAAGATACCAAGGTAACTGTGGATGTATATCCACGGCTGCCAGTGGTGCGGACCATTGACCTCAGTATGAGATCCGATACCCTGCCAAATGCCGCACTTCTTACGGAGCGCCAGAATATGCAGGATGGGGCAGATATGTTTGTGGGAGTGCCAGTGGCCTTTGTAAAGCGTCATGAGGAAACCATAGAGGAGCTTCTGGCCAAGCGTATTGACGATCTGGAGGTGGCTAAATTCTGGGGCATACACACCAAGGTGGATATTAAGCCCGCTGAGCGCATGGAGGTTATGAGCCGCTCTGATTCCCGCAACGTATACGTTCGTTTTGAGGGCTGGGGTGAGCTGGGCCATCGTGAAGGCAATGGAGATAACGGGGAGATAATGTTCCGTGGGATTTTTGCCAAGCAGTTTACAAGCCGTGACGGAGTCTTTGCCCTGGTGGATTTCTACCCAAAGAATACCCGTTGGGACTTTGATTTGGGCCTTTATCGGGAGCTTCTTCCCAAGGTTAAGGCCAATGTGCGTTATTCCCTTCGTGACAAATACTGGAAGGGTGGCATAGAGTACAATTTTGCCAAGCGTCTCGCCTTCCGCTACGAATACAGGAATCTGAATCATATCAGCGAGTTTGCCTTAAGGTATAAGCTTCACGATTTTCTGGCTCTGGAGGCAGTTATGGATAATGATGATAAATGGTTGCGGTTCATAGGATATTTTTAATCTATATTTTATGGCAAATTTTGAACATTTGCGTTATAATTAATGCTGTCATGAGGCGAGATTTTTGCCGTGACAGTGCAATAATATATTTTTATTCACAAAAAGGAGAAAAAATTATGGTACAGTTAAAGAAAACCCAGGTTAAGATTATCAGCGTTCTCATTGCTTTGGTATTTGTAGGTTCCGTTGTGGCTCTGGCATTGTCCCAGTCCAACAACAGCATTGCCAATGCAGCAGCATCCTCCAACGTAGGTGTTGTGGATTATGCACAGTTCGGTTCCATTAAGGATGTTACCGACATGCAGGCTCAGATGCAGAAGCTGGCCCAGGATGCCGAGCAGGAGTTCAACCAGAAGGCTGCAGGCATGAGCGACGAGCAGAAGCAGGAGTACTACCAGCAGACCATGCAGCGTCTCCAGCAGCAGCAGGCTGATATGATGGAGCCAGTTCGCGCCAAGATTGAGGCTGCTGTTAAGGAAGTAGCTGAGGCCAAGGGCATTTCCATCGTAATCAACAAGGAAGCTGTTGTATACGGCGGCACTGACCTGACTCAGGACGTTCTCAAGAAGCTGAACAAGTAATTTAAATTTTAAATGAGATAACTAAGGTGCCGAGCACATTGTGCTCGGTACTTTATTAACTCATAAAAGGGGGACTCTTATGGCTGTTAAGGAAAACCGGGATAAGTCAAATGAAAATGATAACAGCTTAAGAAGCAGACGGATATGGATGGGAGCAGCGGCTATTACGGTTCTTGTTGTAGCGCTTTTTTTTCTGTTTAATCGTCAGGAGCCCCTAAAGAGTGTCCAGGAGCCTGATATAGGCGTCATTGACATGGGGGAGGTTATGAGGGCCCACAAGGACTTTGGACAGCTCCAGACCTTAATGCGGGAAACTGCCGCCCTGGAGGCAGAATTGAAGCTTAAGGGCTTTGAAATGACAGCACTGGCAGCCCAGGCTGATAAAAAACTTTTTGATGATGCTGCCAGACAAAAGGCCAATCTGGAGATTATTACCAGACATTCAGAAATGATGGATGAGCTGAAGGTGCGGGCCGACAATATTTACAGTCGCATGAAGCCCCAGTTTGACAAGGAGCGGGAGGCCATTGACAAGGAATATGGCAACCGCATTCTCAACATCCAGCTTAAGGCAGATAATGCCACCACACTGGAGCTGACAGATGAGGAAAGGGCAGCCCTTCGGGCAGAGTGGAATCGTCTGAAGGATGAGCGCAATGAAAGACACAACAAGCTTGTGGCTGACCAGCAGCGCCGCTATGAGGCAGCAGTGGAGGCTGAGACAGGTGAAATGAGACGGGCAATGGTGGCAGAACGGGCCAGCATAGAGGGCAAAGCCCAGGCTGATGAGATGCAGCATTTCGCAGAGGTCCAGGACAGAAATGCCCAGGCCATTGATGATGCCATGAAGCCAATTCAGCTGAAGATGGATATGGCCAAGAAAAAAACTGCTTTGGAATTAAAGCTTACGGAGATGAAGCTTTTGGAGCAGAAGATCTTTGATGATATTTGCAGCAGGGCAGCCAAGCTGGCCATAGTCCATCACCTTGATTTGATAATTGCAGATCCTATAGATAATATACTGGGAATGGAGTATAATAGCCTTGGTCTGGGTGAGTGGCATGAGCTCAGGTCCCCGATTATTGGCATTAATACTCTGGATTTGACCCAGGAAATGCTGCAGGAAATGAAAAATATTCAGTAATTATTTATTATTTTTATTTAATGAAAAGAGGCCGTATTTTAATGAATTTCAAGAAGAAAACTCTGGTTTTGGCAATGACCGCAGTGTGCGCCATGATGTTAACAGCCGGCTGCGGCAAGGTAAATATGGGTTATGTGGATTATTCCCGGGTTCAGACTGAGGCACCTCAGATAAAGAGCTCCATGGAGGAAATGCAGAAGCGCATGGAGGAGTTCCAGAAGGATGCCACAAAGCAGCTTCAGGAGCAGGGGGCAAATATTCAGTCTGAAGAGGACGCCCAGAAGTTCCAGGAGCTTCAGCAGCAGCTGAGAATGCAGGGGGCTGGTATCCAGCAGCAGTACGCCACCCAGGTTCAGTCAAAGATTTATGCTGCCATGGATGGCATCGCCAAGGAAAAGAAGCTGGATGCTGTGGTTAAGAGCGACGGCAAGGATGGTCTGATTATTGGCGGTGTGGACGTTACTGATGATGTAATCGCCAAATTGCAGTAATCTGTGATTTAAGGGAGATTTGGGAATATGAAAATGACATTACAGGAGATAGCAACACTGGTGGGAGGCCGCCTGGCCGGGGATTCTTCCATTGTCATTGGCGGGGTTAACAACATCGAGGGCGCAACCAAGGATGATGTGACCTTTGCTGACGAGGCCCATGTGGAGGAGGCTGCGGCTTCCAAGGCGGGGGCTGTTTTCCTGCCTAATACCGTGGAGGCGGATTTTCCTCTTCCTGCAATTTACGTAGAGAACCCAAGAGCTGCCTTTGCAATTCTCTTGACCACCTTTACACCGCCAATTCAGCATGAAAAGGGTGTAAGCCCTGAGGCTCATATTGGCAATGATGTTACCATTGGCAAGGATGTAACCATTTTGCCTTTTGCTTATGTGGATGACCATGCTGTAATCGGTGACAGGGTTGTTATTTATCCTCATGTTTACGTGGGGCAGTATGTAACTGTGGATGACGATGCTATTCTTTATTCCAGCGTTACTGTCCGTGAGCACTGCAAGGTGGGTAAGCGGGTTATCGTTCACAGCTCTGCTGTAATCGGTGCAGATGGCTTTGGCTTTACCACCAAGGATGGGGTTCACACCAAGGTGCCTCAGGTGGGCAACGTGGTGCTGGAGGACGATACGGAAATCGGCGCCCATGCAGGCATTGACCGCGCCACCATTGGCTCCACCATTATTGGCAAGGGCACCAAGATAGATAATCTGGTGCATATTGGCCATAACTGCCATATTGGCCCTGGCAACCTTATTGTGGCTCAGACCGGTATTTCCGGCTCCACCAATACTGGGGCCAATGTTACCTTCGGGGGCCAGACAGGCACCGTTGGCCACATCAATATCGGTGGCAATTCCGTATTTGCTGCCAGAAGCGGTATTATCGGCAATACCCCAGAGAGGGTATTCTATGCGGGCTTCCCGGCAAGACCACATCAGGAGTGGCTCCGCATGCAGGCCCATATGGCAAAGCTCAATGATATGAGCAAGAAGATCAAGGCTCTGGAAAAGAAAATCGAAGAACTGACAAAATAATATATAAATGTAGACGGGAACTGGTATCTTTAGCATAGTTCCCGTCTTTTTTATATAGCAATATAATTATTGATTATGTAATTATAATTTTTATTAATTTAAGACAGATTGCCTATGGAAAAGGGACTTAAATTGTATAAACATTTAAACTCTTTCGTGATATAATTACGATAGTTTCATTATTTTAAGGGGGAAATAAAATGAAATTCAATCGTAAAAAAATCGCTATGGGTATTTTGGCAGCAGTAATGGCCACAGGGGTAGCCGGATTTACTGATGCACCACAGGCTGAGGCAAAGGTAGACTTTGGGGATGTCTTTGATTTCGAGCCTCATCGTGGCGGCCGTGATGCCCGTCCTGAGAATACTCTGTATTCTTATGCTTATGCCATTGAAAATGGTGCAACCTGCATCGAGTGCGATATGCAGTTCACCGGGGATGGTGACATTGTAATGAGCCACAATCCAATCCTTAATCACGAAATTACCCGTGATGCAAATGGCAATTGGATTGAAGACGGCAAATATGATATCCGCAAGATGACTGTTGCTGAAATTCAGAAGTTCAACGTTTCCAAGATTAATCCTGAGGTTCCTTACCATCAGCTTCATGGCCAGACCAGAGTAGATCCTGAGTTTGCCCAGATTCCTACTTTGGAGCAGCTTTTCCAGCTGGTTAAGGCATCCGGCAATGAGAACGTTAAGTTCAACATCGAGACCAAGTCCTACCCTGATCCACTGATGGGTACTGCTTATACAGGCAATGCTGACAAGAAGGCTTTCCTCACCCGCTTCAACGAGCTGGTAGCAAAGTATGGTATGGAGGACCGTGTTGTTCTTCAGTCCTTTGACTGGGAAACCCTCATGATGGAAAAGAAGATGAATCCAAACATCACCCTTTCCGCTCTCATTGAGGAAGAACCATCATGGGGCAAGTCCGCAGAGTCCCTGAGAGCTTTCGACAAGGAGCCTTCTCCATGGCTGGGCGGCCTTGATATCAAGGATTTCAAGGGTGACGCTGTAGCTGCTGCCCATTCCTTCGGTGCTGATATCGTTTCTCCATATTATGGGGAAATCAGCAAGAACATGGTTGATGAAGCTCATTCCTTGGGCATGAAGGTTGTTCCTTGGACTGTAAATGATGTTAAGGATATGGAAATGATGTACGACATGGGCGTTGATGGCCTTATTTCTGATAAGCCATGGATTCTCCGTTCCTTCCTGGAAAAGAAGGGTGCAAAGCTCTATCCTAAGCATCCATTCAAGTCCGAGTTCCATCTGGATCCGGACCATGTAGAGGTTCAGGCTGCCAAGGTTACCGGCGGTGCTGATGCTTCCTACTAATATGGCAGCTGCAAGATAACATAAACGTAATTAACTCCTGCAATCACCTGTGAAGGGTGACTGCAGGAGTTTTTTGTATATATTACTTCTTTGTGGTATGATAAATAGGCTTCAAAAAATAACAACTGATATTTTTCTGTTTTTGAAAGGATTTATCATGGGATATTACATAATGAAATTTTTTAGCTGGCTGGCCTGCCGCTTTTCCATGGAAAGCTGCAACAGCTTTGGCAAGGTGCTGGGGAAGCTGACCTGGGCAGTGGTGCCGAAAAAGAGAAAATTCATGGCTTATGATAATATTATCCGCTGTCTTGGGGTGGACGCCGGGGAGGCGGAGCGAATTGCCAAGGCTTCCTGGGTTCAGTTTGGTCCCATGCTTATGGAAGTGCTTCGCTATCCTGAGCTTATCAAGGGAGACTATATCAAAAAGTATGTAACCATTGATGGGCTGGAATATTTGCAGAAGGCCATTGATAAAAAGCAGGGGGCTGTAATTGCCACCTCCCACAGTGACAGCTGGGAACTCATGGGAGCTGCTTTGGCCCAGTACGGAGTGCCTCTTGTGGGGGTGGCCAAAAAGCAGAAGGACAGTGCCATGGACCGGTTTATCAATGAGTACCGCACTATGGTGGGCATGCACATTACCTATACCAGCGGTGTAAGGGAAATGTTCAAGATGATTAAGGAGGGCTGGATGATTGGTCTTATTACGGACCAGGATCCAACTCTGCAGGACGGCGTTATCATCGATTTCTTCAACAGAAGGACAAATTGCTTTACGGGACCGGCCACTATTGCCCGTTCCCAGAAGGCCCCTCTTTTCCACGGCCAGATAATTCACCGTCCTGACGGGGGACACCATATTACTATATATCCTCCAATTTTTGTGGATCAGACCAAGGATAAAAAAGAGGATATAAAAAAGGCTACCCAGCAGGTGGCGAATTTGCTGGAGAATCATATCAGAAAATATCCCGAGGACTGGTTCTGGCTCCATGACCGCTGGAAGTCCGTGCGGGAGATTGGCCAGGATTGATTGTTGATTATAGGATTTTTGCACCATAACAAATAATTTTGTATAATTAAAGTTGAGATATTATGTCAAGGAGGGCTGAATTTGAGAAATCAGACTACCCTTAACTCCGAAATAAGTTATGTGGGAGTGGGGTTGCATTCTGGCGTGGATGTGCATATGACCTTGCAGCCGGCTGAGGCGGATACAGGGATCATTTTTGTTAGAAATGACCTGGAGGGCTCACCTCAGGTGGAGGCCAAGGCGGCAAATGTTACTTCTACCCTTAGAGCTACTACAATTGAAGATAATGGCATCAAGATGTTCACCATTGAACACCTCATGTCTGCCTTTAATGCAATGAAAATAGATAATTGCCGTGTGCTTATTGACTCCGAGGAGCCGCCTGTGGCTGATGGCAGTTCCAAGGTCTTTTGTGAACTTATCAGTGAGGCGGGTATTAAGGAGCTGGAGGCGCCACGCCGTGAAATTGTTATTGATAAGCTGTATCGGGTGGATGACGGTGACAAATTCATTCTGGCAGTGCCTTATGATGGCTTCAGGGTAAGCTTTACCTCCATCAATCCCCATCCACTTATTGGTATTCAGTATGGTGATTACGAAATTTCCCCCGAGGAATACTGCAAGGAAGTGGGGGCAGCCAGAACCATTGCCTATGAGGCAGAGGTGGAGGCCCTGAGAAAGATGGGTCTGGGCCTGGGCGGTACCATGGAAAACGTTATCGTCTATAATGACCAGGGCTGGATGAATGAACTGAGATACCCGGATGAGCTGGTGCGCCACAAGATATTGGATATTGTAGGAGACCTTAGGCTGGCGGGATTTATCAGGGGACATGTAATCGCCGTTAAATCAGGTCATGCCCTGAATACCACCATGGCCAAGCATTTGGCTGAGAAATTTGGCAAGTAAGTTAATTTAAGCATATATTATAAAGTTGAAAAGGAAGAAGGTACTGAATATGGTATTGGAAATTGATGAAATCAAGAAGATATTGCCACACCGTGCACCATTTTTGTTGGTGGACCGTATTATTGAGATTGACCCATTTAAATCTGCCACCGGCATTAAGAACGTAACCTACAACGAGCCACAGTTCCGTGGTCATTTCCCACATCAGGCCATTATGCCAGGGGTTCTTATTCTGGAGGCTATGGCCCAGGTGGGTGGCATTGCCATGCTTTATCCTGAGGAAAATCGCGGCAAGATTGCCCTTTTTGGCGGCATGGACAACATTAAGTTCAAGAAGCCTGTTGTACCGGGGGATCAGCTGATTATGAAGGCTGAGCTGGTGAAGGTTCATGGTGATTACGGCAGACTTCACGCTGAATCCTTTGTGGATGGTGTATTTGCGGCTCAGGGTGATTTCACCTTTGCCCTGCAGCAGCCAGCAAATGAGTCATGAACTGATTTGACAAGGTTTTACAGTAAACTAGGCGAAAAAGCCAGAAAAAGAGAGAAAAGTTTTAGTATTTGCCCCAAAATAGCTTAAAATGAGCTGAAATCAGGTGTAGTTAAAAGGGGCCATTCCACGACTTATACATTATGGCAGTAAGTATGGACTGTTTTAGGCCCTGTGGGCATACTAAAGGAGTGTAATTTTTTATGACAGATAACAATAATTCTGTTGCTGATATACATAAGTTTTCCGTGGTTCATCCCAACGCCAAATTGGGAAAAAACGTGAAAATCGGACCATTTACGGTTATTGGGGAAAATGTAGAGATTGGTGACGGAACAGAAATAGGCCCTAATGTGGTAATTACGGGCTGGACCAAGATTGGCCAGGATTGCCATATTTTCCAGGGGGCTTCCATCGGTGAGGAGCCTCAGGACCTTAAATTCAAGGGCGAGCGCAGTTTTGTGGAAATTGGTGACCGTACCAAGATTCATGAGTTCTGCACCATCCATCGCGCCTGTGGGGAGGATCAGGTTACCCGTATCGGGGATGACTGTCTGCTGATGGCATACGTTCACGTGGCCCATAACTGTATTTTGGGCAATGGCATTGTAATGGCCAACGCCGCCATGGTGGCAGGCCATGTAATCGTTGAGGACAAGGCTGTTATTGGCGGTATGGCAGGTGTACACCAGTTTGTGCGCATTGGCCGTAATGCCATGGTCAGCGGAATGTCCCGCAATATTCACGATATTGTTCCATTTACTATAGTGGATGGTTCTCCTGCCAGGGCCTGTGGACTCAACAGTGTTGGCATGTCCAGGGCGGGAATCAGCGCAGAGAACCGCAGCAGAATAAAGCAGGCCTATAAGTTCCTCTATCGCTCCGGACTTCGTTTGCCGGAGGCTATTGAAGCCATTGAGGAACAGGTGGATTCCTGTGAAGAGATTGAGCATTTGTTGAAATTCCTCAGAAATGCAGACCGTGGTATATGCCGTCCAAATGTGAAGCACAGCAACAAGGATGGGGAGTACTCTGAGGATTAATCGGAGGATGAGTATGGAAAAGATTGGTCTTTTGGCCGGTGTGGGCAGATTGCCAGTGGAGTGTGCAATGGCTGCCAAGGCTATGGGCTATGAGGTATACTGTGTGGGGCTGGTTCCAGGGGTTGATGAGGAGCTGAAAAGCTGCACTGCCGGCTACAAGGACATTAATGTGGCCCAGCTGCAGGCCATTATTGACTACCTTAAGGAAAATGGGGTCAAGAAGGTAACCATGATTGGCAAGGTTACCAAGGAGATTTTGTACAGCGGACAGCATGTTCAGCCGGATCTCCGGATGCTTTCCCTGATCTTTACATTGCCAGACCGCAAGGATGACACCTTGATGCTGGCCTTTATAAATGAGCTGGCCAAGGATGATCTGGAGGCCTTCGATCAGACAGCCCTTATAAAGTCCTTGATGCCCGAGGTGGGGGTTCTTACCAAAAGACAGCCTACTGATGAGGAGCTTAAGGATATGAAGTTTGGCATGGAGATGGCAAGGGAGATTGGCCGTCTTGATGTGGGACAGACTGCCGTTGTAAAGCAGCTGGGAGTTATGGCCCTGGAGGCCATTGAGGGCACTGACGCCTGCATTCGCCGTGGGGGCGAGTTGGCCCGGGGTGGTGCAGTGGTGGCCAAGGTGGCAAAGCCAAATCAGGATTTGCGCTTTGATGTGCCAGCTGTGGGAACTGCTACCCTTGAAAGCATGATTGCCACAGGGGCCAAGGCTTTGGTCATTGAAGCCGGCAGAACCCTGCTGGTGGATAAGGCAAAGGTTATTGAAATGGCGGACGCCAATGATATTACCATTGCTGTTATGGAATAAAATATTCTGGAAGATTTTTGGGGACTGGATGTTTTCAGTCCCTTTCGTATTGTGCTCATATTTTGCCGTTGGCAAAATTTGAACAATTGCGTTATAATATATTGTAATGCTTATTTAATGGATTTTTGCGCTTAAAAATAAGGAGGGGCCTACAATGAAAATAATGTTTTCTGCTGGAGAACCCTCTGGGGACGTGCATGGAGAGAGTCTGGCCAAGGCTGTTTTGGAAAAATGTCCTGAGGCGGAGCTCATTGGCTTCGGGGGACCCAAAATGGCGGCGGCGGGGGTCCGTCTGTGCTCAGATATGCGCGAATACAGCATTATGGGAGTGTGGGAGGTTATAAAAAATCTCCGTAGAATATTTGCCCTTTTGGATAAGCTGGAGGCTTTCATGAAGGCGGAGAAGCCTGATCTTTTGGTGCTGATAGATTATCCTGATTTTAACTGGCGGCTGGCCAAAAAGGCCAAGGCCATGGGAATACCGGTGTTTTCCTATATTCCCCCATCGGCCTGGGCGTGGCGTAAGGGCCGTGCCAAAAAGTGCGCCGCCATTGCCGATGAATTTGCGGCCATATTCCCCTTTGAACTGCCGGTATATGAGGCAGCAGGGGCCAATATTTCCTTTAACGGCAATCCTCTGGTTGATACGGTGAAACCAAGTATGACAGAGGCTGAGGCCAGGGAATACTTTGGGGTGACTGAGGGAAAACGCCCCGTTATCCTGTTGCCAGGGTCCCGCAAGCAGGAAATCAATATGCTGTTGCCGGCCATGCTCAGCGCAGCAGAGCTTTTAAAAAAGGAAAATGACAGCCTTGAGTTTTATCTGCCGGTGGCCCCGGGGATAGACATGGGGCTGATTACAGATATTGCAGCCAAGTATACGGTGGAGGTTCACTATACCCAGGACAAGAACTACGATTTAATGAGCATTGGTGAATTTGCCATTGCCACCTCTGGTACTGTGGTTTTGGAGGCAGCCCTTCTGGGACTGCCCTGTGTATGTCTCTACAGAATGGGTAGTTTGAACTACGCCATTGGCAAATTGCTGGTGGATATTGAGTTCTTTACATTGCCCAACATTTTGGCGGGCCGTCAGGTGCAAAAAGAGCTTTTGCAGGATGAGGTTACGGGCCAAAGAATATTTGAAGAAGCAAGAAAATATTATGCCGAGACCGGCTTCCGTGATATGGTTCTTGAGGGACTTAAGGAAGCTGTGGCCAAGCTGGGCAGCCCCGGAGCGGCTGGCAGAGTGGCGGAGAAAATTTTAGCGGCGGCTGAAAAATACGGCAGGAGCCGCCTGGAGGTTAGTAAATAAATGAAGAATTATAAGCGCTTGCTTATGTATATAAAGCCTTATACCAGAAGATTGGTGGCGGCGGTATTTTGTATAATTATGGCTGCAGGAGCCAATCTGTATCTTCCATGGATTATCAAGGATATGATTGATAAGGTGCTCATGGAAAGGGATATGTACATGCTGAACCTTATTGCCATTGGTATTCTGGTAGTAATGTTCATCAGAGGTGTATTCTACTATGGCCAGAGCTATCTTGTTTCCTATGTGGGTGAGAAGGTTATCATCGATGTGCGGAGCATTTTGTTCCGCAAGTTTCAGAAGATGCCCCTTTCCTACTATGACAAGCAGCAGACAGGTACTGTAATGAGCTACATTACCAATGATGTTGCTGCCATGCAGAGTGCCATTGTAAACAACCTTATTGAGATGGTTACAGAGGCCTCCATATTGGTGGGCTCCCTGGTAATGATGGTTTATCTTGACTGGCGTCTCAGCTTGTTGACCCTGATGACCATACCTTTGGTGGGATATGCCATGAGGATTTTTGGCCGCAAGCTGAAATCCTCCGGCTCCCTTATTCAGGAGCGCATGGCGGATATTACCTCAATGCTGCAGGAAAGTATTTCAGCAATAAGAGTGGTTAAGTCCTTTGTCCGGGAGACCTATGAGATTAAGCGGTTTGATGAGCAGAATGTGCTGAATTTCCAGGCGGCCATGAAAAATGTTAAACTCATGAGCCTCCTTACTCCTACAGTGGAGTTTTTGGCAGCTGTGGCTGTAACCTTCATCGTGTGGTTCGGTGGCTACGAGGTTGTTAATGAAACCATTACCGCCGGTGAGCTGGTGGCATTCCTTACCTACGCTGTAAATCTGGCCAATCCTGTTAAGCGTCTCAGCCGTGTTTATGGTGCTATTCAGAAGGCCATGGCAGCAGCTGAGCGCGTATTCGATGTTATGGATATGGACGAGCAGATTAAGGATGGTCCTGATTCCAAGGTCCTTCCAAAGATTGAGGGCAAGGTGGTATTTGACGATGTTACCTTCTCCTACAAGGAGGGACAGGCTGCCCTTGCAAATGTTAGTCTTACGGCAGAACCAGGCCAGATGATTGCCCTGGTGGGGCCAAGCGGCAGCGGCAAGTCCACCATTGCAAATTTGATTCCAAGATTTTATGATATAGATTCCGGCTCTATTTCCATTGATGGCTACGATGTGCGGGAGGTTACCACTGATTCCCTCCGTGAGCAGATTGGCTTGGTTCCACAGGAAACCATGCTGTTCAGCACCACCGTAATGGAAAATATCCGCTATGGACGGCTGGATGCCACTGATGAGGAAATAATTGAAGCCTCCAAGGCTGCCAATGCGGACGAATTTATCCGTGAGCTGCCGGAGGGCTATGAAACCAAAATCGGTGAACGGGGCCTTAATCTGTCTGGCGGTCAGCGTCAGCGTCTGGCCATTGCTAGGGCTATTTTGAAGAATCCACGGGTTCTGATTCTGGATGAGGCAACCTCTGCCCTTGATACGGAAAGCGAGAAAATCGTACAGGATGCTTTGGACAAGCTGATGGTGGGAAGAACCTCCTTCGTTATTGCCCATCGCCTGTCTACTATATTTAATGCAGACCAGATTTTTGTTGTGGAAAACGGCCATGTTATTGAGCATGGTACCCACGAGGAGCTGCTGGCCAATAATGGTCTTTACAGCAATCTTTATAATATTCAGTTCCGCAACAGCAATGCGTAAGTTGTTGGTATTTTGAGGAGAAATCTATTCTATGCTCCATTTAGTGTACAATATTGTAGGTGTACTGGTGGTCATTCTTATGATACCGGTATTCTGCATCCGGGGAGTCCGGGAAAAGGGATTCGTGGAACGAATCAAGCAGCAGCTGGGTTTTCTGCCAAAGCATGCCCTGGACAAGGTTGCCCGCAAAAATTGTATATGGGTTCACGCAGCTTCCGTTGGTGAAATCGTGGCGGCCAGCCCGCTGATAAAGGAATTTCACAAGGAATTTCCCCAGAGCCCCATTCTGGTTTCTGTATTTACCAACAGCGGCTACGAAATGGCCAACCGCATTATTAAGGATGCGGACAGTATAATTCATTTTCCCTTTGATTTGCCATGGCTTTCAGCCAATCTGTTATACAGAGTGCGCCCACGGGTGTTTATGCCAGTGGAAACGGAGCTTTGGCCAAATTTCCTTAGAGCATGCAAAAAGCTGGATATTCCGGTGCTCATGGTAAATGGCCGTATCAGTGACAAGAGTGCCAAAAGCTATCGTTATATGATGGGCCTGTGGGATGAAATCCTCAGCTCCATAAAGGTATTTGCCATGCAGTCCAATGTGGACGCAGAGAATATTCTGAAGCTGGGGGCTGACCCTGATCTGGTGACGGTCACCGGCAATACCAAGTTTGACCAGACCTACACCAATGTGAGTCCTGAGGAAAAGCACAATCTTTTGCTGGAGCTTGGACTTAAGGATAATCAGGGGGTATTTTTGGCGGGTTCCACCCATAAGGGGGAGGAAGAACACGTATTAAAGGCCTTCAATGAAATACGCCGTATTTATCCAAAGGCAAAGCTGGTAATTGCTCCCAGGGCCATTCTTCGCACCAATGATATATTGGAGCTTTGCGATGAGTATTGTTTTAAGGCTGTAACCAGAACCCAGCTCCAGGAGAACTTCACCACAGATCACGATGTGGTTATCCTCAACACCATCGGCGAGCTGGGGAAGGTGTACAGTGTTGGTGATGTTATCTTCGTTGGGGGCACCTTAATTCCTCACGGGGGACATAATATATTGGAGCCTGCAGCCCACGGCAAGGCCATTATCGTGGGTGAAAATATGCAGAACTTCAAGGACACCCACGTATTGTTCAAGAAGCGCAAGGCAGTAATAACTGTTAAGAATGGGGCTGATCTGGCGGTGGAGGCCCTTCATCTCTTCAGAGATGATGAGGAACGTCATCGCATGGAGGCCGAGACATTGGCCATCTGCAAGGAAAACAAGGGGGCGGCCCACAGGACTGCCATAATCCTTAATGACCTTCTCACCAAGGTGGAGATGAACAAGGTTAAGGCCACAGATAAACTTGAAAATTTCCAGACCTATTTCATGCAGATTATCCATAATAAGGAACCACAGGGTTTCTTTGACCGATGTGTGATGGCAGTGCTGTTTATCCTTTCCAAGATATACAGTTTGCTGGTAAACTTAAAGTTAGACAGTTATAAATTTGGCATTTTGAAGACCAATAAGCTGAGCTGCTTTGTTATCAGCCTTGGTAATATCACTGTTGGAGGTACGGGAAAAACCCCTACAGCCCAGCGTTTGGCCAAATATATCCGGGATATGGGTTACAAGGTTGTAATCCTTAACCGGGGCTATCGGGCCAAGTGGCAGGGTGAGGTTGGTCTTGTATCTGATGGCAACCATATTTATATGGAGGCGGATCAGGCCGGTGACGAGGCCTATATGCTGGCCAAGCATCTGCCAGAGGTGCCTGTGCTCATTGGCCGTGACCGCTATAAAACAGGCCAGTATGCCATTGAGCACTTTGGTGCCGAGGTGGCAATTTTGGACGATGGCTTCCAGCACTGGAAGCTGGCCCGTGATCTTGACGTGGTGCTTATTGACTCTGTTAATCTCTTTGGCAATGGTCATGTACTGCCAAGGGGTACACTACGTGAGCCAATAACCCATCTGGAGCGTGCCGACGTTTGCCTTATGACCAAGGTGGATCAGGGTCTGCCAGGGTTCAAGAAATATATAAGGGATCAGATTGCCAAATATGGCAGCAATCCTGCTGTAGTGGAAAGTATTCATCATCCCCAGTCCTGTATCGAGCTGTGCGATTGGAAGCGCAACGTGGCCAGCGAGGGGATGTCCATTTCTACCATTAAGAATAAGAAGGTGGTGGCCCTTTCCGCCATTGGTAACCCTGCTTCCTTTGAGCAGACTGTGGCCAGTGCCGGAGCGGAAATTATTGAAAGCTTCCGTTTCCCTGATCACCACGAATACACCCAGGAGGAAATGGTAGACGCCATGGAGCAGGCGGTCCGTCAGGGGGCTGAGGCCATTGTAACCACTGAAAAGGACGCTGTTAAGCTGCCTATGGAATTTTTGGCAGCAGTGCCTGATGAAAAGCAGATTCCTGTACTAATTCTCACTGTTGAGGTGGTACTCCAGAATGGCAAGGATGATTTTGAAGCGCTCCTTAGCAAAAAGCTTGATGAAAAGCTGGGTAAGCATAGAGCGTAGAGCTTAGAGTAAATAGTATGAATTGTTAAGGATAAAGAGAGGCTGATATGTCAATGAATACACTTTGTGTAATTCCGGCGCGTTTTGCATCTACCCGCCTTCCTGGGAAACCACTGGCGGATATATGCGGTAAGCCCATGATTTCCAGAGTTTATGAGCAGGCAGCCAAGGCAAAGCGCCTTACTGGTGTTATTGCGGCTGTGGATGATGAGCGTGTTTATGAGGCTGTGGTGCAAAATGGCGGACAGGCCATGATGACTGCCAAGGACCATCCAACGGGCACTGACCGTCTGGCAGAGGTGGCAGCAGCCCATCCCGAGGCAGAGCTTATCATCAATGTTCAGGGGGATGAGCCTATGATAGAGCCGGCCCTTATTGATGAGCTGGCAGCAGCCTTTGATGATGACCCGGATTTGCAGATGGCCACTGTAAAGTCCCCTATGACAAATCCCGAGGATATAAAGAATCCAAACAACGTAAAGGTCATTACTGATAAAAAGGGCTATGCCCTGTATTTCTCCAGAAGCGTGCTTCCTTATCCAAGGGAGAACACTGGAGTAACAGTATATAAGCATATTGGCATTTATGCCTACAAGCGGGATTTCCTGCTTAATTACGCCAAGATGGAGCCAACACCTCTGGAAACCACTGAGTCTCTGGAGCAGCTGAGGGCTTTGGAAAATGGCTATAAAATCAAGGTTATTGAAACTGACTTCCACTTCGTTGGAGTAGATACAAGGGAAGATCTGGAAGCAGTCAATAAAGCATATAAGCAGCGTTTACATGGGCAGAATGCCTGAGGAAGAAGGGTGGTAGCATTATGAATACTGTACAGGTAGGTAATTTCGAAATTGGTAATGGCAAACCGCTGGCTCTGTTGGCTGGCCCATGTGTCCTTGAGGAAATGGACCGTTGTCTGCTGATTGGCCGCACCATTAAGGAAATCTGTGGCAAGCTGGGGATTCCTTACGTTTTCAAGGCTTCCTTTGACAAGGCAAACCGTTCTTCCTTCAACGGCTTCAGAGGTCCCGGTCTTAAGAAGGGTCTGGAAATGCTGCAGCATATAAAGGACGAGCTGCAGGTGCCAATCGTAACTGATATTCACACCGAGGAGCAGGTGAAGCCTGTGGCCAAGGTGGTAGATATTATTCAGATTCCGGCATTTCTGTGTCGTCAGACGGATCTTCTTTATGCAGCTGCCAAGAGCGGTGCTGTGGTAAATGTTAAGAAGGGGCAGTTTATGGCTCCTGCTGATATGCGTAACGTGGTGGACAAGCTCCATGAGGGCGGTTGCTCCCAGATTATGCTCACTGAGCGTGGTGCCACCTTCGGCTACAACAACCTTGTGGTGGATATGAGGGCCTTCCCAATTATGCGCTCCTTTGGTTACCCAGTAGTTTTTGATGGTACCCACAGCGTTCAGCTGCCAGGCGGTGCAGGCACATGCTCCGCAGGAAACCGCGAGTACGTGCCAAATCTGGTCCGTGCTGCTGTTGGTGCCGGGGTGGATGCTCTCTTTATGGAGGTCCATGACAATCCGGAGGAGGCCCTTTGCGATGGTCCAAATATGATTTATTTGGACAAGCTGGAGGATCTTTTGAAGGATGCCATTGCAATTCATGATATTGTAAGAAAACAGTTGTAATATATTTGTGAGGCTTATTATAAATGATTAAGGATTCTGCAATTGAGACCCTTCGTATTGAGGCGGACTCAGTAATGAAGCTGATCGACCATGTTGATGAGGAATTTGTCCGGGCAGTTCAGTGCATACTGGAGTGCAAGGCCCGTGTTATTGTTACTGGTATGGGCAAGTCAGGCCATGTGGGCAGAAAGATTGCCGCCAGTCTGGCCAGCACCGGCACCCCGTCATTTTTCATGCATCCAGCCGAGGCATTTCACGGTGATTTGGGCATGGTTACTGCTGATGATGTGGTTGTGGCTATTTCCAACAGCGGTGAAAGCACCGAGGTGGTAAATATTCTGCCGGTGGTAAAGCGCATTGGCGCAAAAATTATCGCCATGTCCGGCCGCAGGGAATCTGCACTGGGCCGTAATGCTGATTTCTTTATTGATGTCAGCGTGGAGAAGGAGGCATGCCCTTTGGGACTGGCTCCTACTGCCAGCACCACTGCAACCCTTGCCATGGGTGATGCCATTACTGTGGCATTGCTGGAGGCCAGAAACTTCACCAGACAGGACTTCGCTTTGTTCCATCCGGGCGGTTCACTGGGACGCCGTCTCCTTCTCACTGTGGAGAATGTGATGCACAGCGGCGAGGACAATCCGATTATTCATTACAGCGCCACTGCCAAGGAGGCACTGTTTATGATGACGGACAAGGGACTTGGCGCCACATCTGTGGTGGATGATGAAGGAAACTTTATTGGGCTGGTTACAGATGGTGATATTCGTCGCTGTCTGGCCAAGGGCAGCCAGTTCCTTGATGAGCCGGTGGAGGAGCTGATGACCAAAAAGCCTCACACCATTACCAAGGAGAAGCTGGCAGCATCAGCCTTAAGCATTATGGAAAAGCATAAGCCACGGCCAATTACGGTTTTGCCAGTGGTGGATGCTGATAATAAGCCAGTTGGTATTGTACATTTGACAGATCTTTTGCGTCAGGGAGTTGTATAATATGAAAACTAAAAATGGTGCTTCTGAAATTGCCAAGAAAATAAAGCTTATTATTTTTGATGTGGATGGTACACTTACGGACGGGTGTATCTATATGGGTCCCGAGGGGGAGGCCATGAAGGCCTTTTCCGCCCGGGATGGTATGGGCATAGCTTTGGCCCACAAGGGAGATATCAAGAGTGCCGTTATTACCGGCCGCAGCTCCAGAATCATGGCCAAGCGGGGCAAGGAGCTGAAGATTGATGCCCTTTATCAGGGCTGTGTTGACAAGCGGGGAGCCTACGAGGAGCTTAAGCTGAAATTATCCCTTAGGGATGAGGAAATTGCCTACGTGGGTGATGATTTAAACGATATTCCACTCATTCAGCAGGCAGGTCTTGGCTGCTGTGTAGGAGATGCTGTTTCTGAGGTGAAGGAGCTGGCCCTGGTTGTGGCTGATTATCCCGGCGGCAAGGGGGCAGTCCGCGAAATCCTTGAATTTATTTTAAAGGAGCAGGGCAAATGGGATTCCCTGGTGAGCACCTTTACGGGGAAAAAAGCAGCTGAGGGTGTAAGTCAGTAAAAAATTAGCCCTCAACTTGGGCTAAATTATGGTATTCTTTCTAATAGGGATAGGAGATTTGGATTTTTATGGTATACAAGCTTCTTATGTTTCTGAGCTGGGTGTCCTGCAGAACTCCTTACAGCTGGCTGTTGGCGGCTGGCAAGGGACTGGGCATTCTGTATTACAAGTTAATAAAGAAACAGAGAAATCTGGCGATTAAGCAGATGCGGGAATCCTTGAATGTTTCACAGGAAGAGGCTGAAAAGCTGGTCCGGGAATCCTTCATCAATATGGGCCGTAATTTCTTTGAAGTGCTGTATATGCCTGCCCTTAACAAGGATAATTTTAAAAAGCACATTGAAATCGACCATCTGGAAAGGATGGAGGCGGCGTTGGCAGAAAAGCACGGAGTTGTAGTTCTGACAGGCCATGTGGGCAACTGGGAATGGCTCTCTGCGGCCTTTACCATGAACGACATGCCTGTCAGTGCCATTGCCAAACAGCAGCCTAACATGGATTATACCAATGCCCTCAATGATTTGCGGGCAACCATTAACGTAGAGATTTTCTCCCGTGGTACCAGTGAGCTTCTGGCAGCCGCCAAAGCACTGAAAAAGGGGAGAATTTTGGGATTTTTGGCTGACCAGGATGCTGGTCCTGGTGGAGCCTTTATTGAATTTTTGGGGAAGACTGCTTCCACCCCTATGGGGGCTGCGGTATTTGCCAAGAAGTTCAATTCCCCAATTTTGCCAGCCTTTATTCTTCGCCAGCCCGATGGCCATCACAAGGTTGTGATTGGCGAGGTACTCCGTTATGAGGATACTGGGGACAGCGATAAGGATTTGTTCAACTTGACCTACAAGATGACCAAGATTCTTGAAAAAATAATTATGGAAAATCCTACTCAGTGGCTCTGGTTCCAGAAACGCTGGAACACAGCTCCTGAGCAGCAGGTGCATAAGCATCATATAGTGAAATCAGAGGTAACTGACAATGAATAAAATGGGAAAGGTCCTGGCAGGTGTTTTTGCAGTTTTGCTTGTAATTCTCATTGTCTGGGCTGTTAATGGCATACCGGAACCACCTGAGGGGGACGGACAGGATCCATCACAGCGGGTTGTTAATTTTGATGGCAACACCATCAGTGAGGAAAAGGACGGCAAGGTTATCTGGACTGTCACTGCTGAAAAAATGGAAATGGACATTGATACCAAGGATGTTGCCCTGGTCAATGTTAAGGTCACATACAACTATAATGATGGCCAGACCCTTGAGCTGAAAGCTCCAAAGGCAATTTATCAGGAGAAGACACATCATCTGGAGGTTACTGATGGTGTGGAGGGCGAGTCCAGTGATGGTGGCAAGTTCTCCTGCAAGGAAGTTGAATGGCTGCCCGATAAGGACATGCTGGCCATGAAGGGCGAAGCCAGGATAGAGTACGAGAAGGAGCATGTGAAGGCTTCCGGAGATCGTATCGAAAGTACCAATGGATTCAAGAAATTTAGAATCATTGGCAAGGCACATTTGGAAAAGGGAAATTAATATAGGAGAAATGGCTATGAGCATAAAAATGAACATAAAAAAAGCAATTGTAATGGCTGGTATTGCCACTATGGCAGTTTCCGGCACCATTTATGCAGCAGCTAATGACGAGCCGGCCACTCTTGACGCTGAGGAAGTAGAATACGATATGGAAAGCGGTCTGGCCAGCGCCAAGGGCAACGTGGTAATGACCAAGGGCAATGCCACTGTAAGCGGCGACTATGCTGAATACAATTCCAAAACCAAGGATGGCAAGGTAAGTGGTAATGTGGTGGCCACCAAGGACGATATGAGGATGACAGCTGATCTGGTAACAACTGATGGGTCTGACCACATGATTGCCGCGGGCTCCGTAAATGGTATCAAGGCTGACAAGCATTTTATGGGACCAAAGGTTGAGTATTTTCAGCAGGATGAGTATGTGCTGATTCCAAGTGGGGGCAGTATAACCTCTGCAGATGGTACCTTCAGGGCTGATCTGATTCGTGGCTTTATGAAGGAAGAGCATTTTGTGGGAGATGGCAATGTACATATCGTCAGCCCACGGAACAACATGGAAGCTGGTGGCGACCAGGTGGATTATTGGGGCAAGGAAAAGGGCAAGGCCGTAATTACAGGCAATGCCTGGGCCGTAAAGGACAACAACACCCTTAAGAGTAAGAAACTTACCGTTTATTTGGCTGAAGACGGCACGGCATCTGTTAAGTAACTGGGAGGTCTGTTAAGTTGCATATTGAGGCCAGAAATTTAGTTAAGTCATTTAAAAAACGAAATGTTGTAGACGGTGTTTCCCTGAAGGTAAGCAAGGGGGAAATCGTTGGTTTGCTGGGACCAAACGGTGCCGGCAAAACCACTACTTTCTATATGATTGTAGGCTTGGAAAAGCCAACCCGTGGCGAGGTCTATTTATCCGATGTTCCAATTGGGGATTTGCCTATGTATAAGCGTGCCCGTCTGGGTATCAGCTATTTGGCCCAGGAGGCTTCTATTTTCCGCAATATGACAGTTGAGGAAAATATTATGTCCATTTTGGAGGGAACCATAAAGGACAAGCATGAACGGAAGCAGAAGGTGGAACAGCTTCTTGAGGAGTTCCATGTGTCCCATGTTATTGACAGACTGGGTACAGAGCTTTCCGGTGGTGAGCGCCGCCGTGTGGAGATTGCCCGCTGTCTGGCATTGGAGCCAAAGTTTATTCTGTTGGATGAGCCCTTCGCCGGTGTAGACCCGTTGGCAGTGGCAGATATTCAGGGAATCATCAAGTACCTGCGGGAGCGTGGCATGGGTATTCTCATTACTGACCATAATGTAAGAGAGACTCTGCACATTGTTGACAGGGCTTATATTCTCAATAATGGCAAGATCCTCCTTGAAGGTGACAGCCAAACCATAGCCAACAGTGAGCTGGCCAAGAAATTCTATCTTGGTGACGATTTTACGTTGTAATAGAGGTAAGAAGATGCAGATTCGAATTTTAGACAAATACATATTTAAAGAGGTTTTTAAGACCTTTATATTTGGTATATGTGCATTTTCTGCCGTATTTATCGGTTCAGGAACCTTGTTCCGAATTGCACAGTATATTACTGAATATGGTGCATCTCTGGCTTCAGTGGCAAAGATTTTCGTACTGAGCCTTCCAGGTGTTATTATTTGGACTTTTCCAATGTCCATGCTGTTGTCCGGTCTCCTGACCATAGGCCGGCTCTCCGGCAACAGTGAAATAACAGCCATGAAGTCCTGCGGCATCAGCTTTTACCGTATTGCAGCGCCGGCTGTGATTCTGGGTGCCTTTGTAAGTGTGTTTGCTGTTGGCTTCAGCGAATACGTGGTGCCTTGGTCCAACGAGGCATATAGCAATGTCCTTAATTACGAAATAAAGGGTAATCTGGCCCCTCAGTCCCAGGAGCATATTATCATCAAGGATATAAAGAACGGCAATATTGAAAATCTCATTTATGCCCGTCAGTATGATGCCACCACCAACAGGATGCTGGGTATTACCATGCAGTCCTTTGAAAAAGGTGAGCTGAGTCATGTTGAGAATGCGGAATATGCCGACTGGAAGGACCATCAGTGGACCATGCACCAGGGAATTATCTATGATGTTTCAAAGGGCGAGTCCCGCCATACTATGCATTTTGATACACAGGTGCTTCCTATAAATGAGAGCCCTAAGGAAATTATCCGGGAGCAGAAGAGTCCGGAGGAAATGTCCATGGCAGAGCTGACAGCCCAGATTGAGATAATGAAAAGCCAGTATGTTAATACTGCCAAGCTGGAAACAGAGCTTTATCAGCGTATAACCATTCCTATGGCCAGTCTGATTTTTACTCTGGTGGCTGTTCCGTTGGGAATGCAGCCAAACAGAAACAGCTCATCCCGGGGCTTTGTTATCAGTATCATTATTATATTCATATACTACAGCCTGATGACAATGGCCGGAGCCATTGCCCAGGGTGGTACTGTTCCACCGATTATTGCCGTGTGGCTGCCTAATATTGTGGGGCTTATTGCCGGCTGCTGGCTTATAAACAAGGCTTCAAAGTAAGCTTGCAGTTTTGTTGATATGTATTTTTTAGCGTAATATTTTTGTAGTTTTGTTTTTTCGTGATTTAAGTGATGAATTTTCACTTGTTATTTAATTGTTGATGTTTGAAGGGGAGTGACTTCGCCGTGTATGGTCTGTTTTTGATTGTGGTTCTGGTAGTTGTAGGCGGAGCCATAGCCTTTATTGGTGACAGGCTGGGGTCAAAGGTGGGCAAGAAAAAGCTGACAATCTTTGGACTTCGTCCAAAACACACCTCGGTTTTGGTGACTATTCTTACAGGTATCAGTATTACCACCATGACTTTGGCGGTAATGACCACTGTGTCGGAAAATGTACGCACCGCTCTTTTCGGCATGGAGCAGCTGCGTCAGACCATGGCAGAGACGGAGAACCGTCTGGCATACGCTTCCAGGGAACTGGAAAATTCCAAGTCAGAACAGGCAAAAACTGATGCTGCCCTGGCCAAGACCCGTGAAGATCTGGAACAGCTTATGGAACAGCGCCGTGAGCTGGAACAGAGGGCTGATGAGCTGCAGCGTGGCAATGATGCCCTGGAAGCAGCCAAAGCAGAGCTTTTGGCGGAAAACAACAATTTGGCTTCCCAGAATCAGGGGCTTGCAGATGACAACGCCAAGCTGAATGATGACAATACCAAGCTGGCTAATGACAACAAGCAGCTGGAGGACAGAAATGCTTATCTCACCACGGGCATTCAGATTATGCGTGAGGGTGATATTACCTTCAGGGCCGGTGAAGTATTGGCCAGTGGCGTTGTGAAATGCGGCCGCAGCACTGAGGATACCATGAATGACCTACATTCCCTTACTGATGTGGCAAGGGAAAATATTGCCAGCCGCTTGGGAAGCAAGGCTACTGAGCAGGAAAAGCAGATTTGGATTTTGCAGTCTGATTACGAATATGCCTCCCAGATTATATCCGAGAGCCAGGATGATATGATTGTCCGTATTGTCTCAGTTGGTAATCTGTTGCGTGGTGAGGACGTACGCACCGTATTGCAGCTTTACCGCAATAAGCGTGTGTTCAGTGACGGTGAGCTTATTGCCACCAAGTCCATCCATGTGGATGTGAACAAGGAGGAGGAAGTGAATGCTGCAATGACCGGCTTCCTTCAGGATGTAAACGGCATTGCCACCCAAAAGGGCGTACTGCCGGATCCTATTACCGGCAACGTGGGTGTTATTGAGGGCGAGGAGATTTATAATGCCATTAATGGCTTAAGGGCGGCCCGTGGAAATGCCACTATTTACGCCTATGCCAAGGGGGCCTGCGAGGTATTCGGCCCGCTCCGTATAAGACTGAAAATTATTGCCTCCGGAGTCATTGGGGCATTTTAAAAGAGAATATTAGTATAAGGTAGAGGCTGATTGTCTTTAATTCAAGGCAATCAGTATCTGCCTTTGTTTGTGTTGGGGAGTATTTATTTTGGATAAAAAAACACTTGGAAAAAGCATATTGGCTGTGGACCCGGGACGGGACAAATGCGGTGTGGCCGCCCTGTCTGTGGACGGCACTGTGTTGTATCAGCGGGTGGTGGATACTTCGGATATGTCGGCTAAAATTAGCAATTTGAAGAGAGACTATGAAGCTGATATACTTGTAATTGGTAATGGTACCACCTCCAATGAGGCCAAGATCAGGATAAAAAATGAATGTCCGGGGCTTAAGCTTGTGGAGGTGGACGAGTACTTTACCACCCAGCTGGCGCGGGGGGAATATTGGAAGGTGAAGCCGCCAAAGGGGTGGCGTAAGCTTATACCTACCAGTATGCAGGTACCACCGGAGCCAGTGGACGATTTTGTGGCGGTTATTCTGGCCAGAAGATTTCTGGAAGAAAATAAATAATAATTAGGCTATGATAAAAGTGGCAAGAAAAGGGGAGAATAAAATGTCTGATGCTTCAAAGAGACCGGAATGGAATGATTATTTTCTTGATATTTCCAAGGCAGTAGGAAAGCGTTCCACCTGCCTCAGACGTAAATACGGGGCAATTATTGTAAAGGACAAGATTATTATCAGTACCGGTTATAACGGGGCCCCTAGGGGTGAGGCCAACTGCATTGATACCGGGCTTTGTGAACGTCAGCGTCTGGGCATTAAGCCTGGACAGAATTATGAGCTTTGTGTGGCAGTTCATGCGGAGCAGAATGCCATTATCAACGGTGATCCGGAAAAAATGAAGGGGGCAACTGCCTATATCGTGGGCTACAATGCTGACGGCACTCTGGCCAGCGGCAAGCCATGCCTTCTTTGCAGACGCATGCTGAGAAATGCTATGCTGGACAAGGTTATTTATCTGGAATCAGATGGCTCCACAGTTGAAGTGGCCCCAAAAGATATAAAGTGACTTCATGGCTGGGGCTGATTATTGGAACGGCTCATGCCCTAATTGTTCCAATAAGCAGCCCCATCATTTTTGTATACATACCTGCTTTTTTATCTTGTTGACAGAGTGCATCTCGTGCAGTAAAATTGGTATGTTCTAAAGAAAGCAGGTGACTTTTTATGCCAAATTTCGTTTGGGCATTATTGATAGCCCTGGTGGTATCACTGGCGATTACCCCGGCAGTTATATTATTTGCAGATAAAACAGGTGCCATGGATGCACCTGATGCCAGAAAAGTTCATCAAAAGCCTATTCCGCGCATTGGCGGCTTGGGCATATATATTGCCTTTATGGCTGGGGTACTGACCACCCTGCAGCTGGATATGCTCCCGGAGGATGTCCAGTCCGGAGTGATTGGTCTCCTGGTCGGTGCAACCTTAATTGTAATCCTTGGGCTGGTGGATGATTACAAAAATCTTCCTCCAAAGGTTAAGCTCCTGGGCCAGATTGTGGCGGCAGGTGTTCTTGTGGCCTTTGGGGTGCAAATTGACTTCGTGGCTGACCCTTTTGGTGATTATTTCTATCTTGAATATTTTGCAATTCCCGCTACCCTCTTTTGGATTGTGGGGCTTACCAACACTGTAAATCTTATTGATGGTCTGGATGGTCTGGCTGCAGGAGTGGCAACCATTGCCTCCATCACTATTCTTTTGGTGGCCATTCAGAACGCCTTTGTGCTGGTAACCATCATTACGGCAGCACTGGCAGGGGCAGCTATTGGCTTCCTTTGGTATAATTTCAATCCTGCCAAGATTTTCATGGGGGATACGGGCAGTATGCTCCTGGGCTTTGTGCTGGCAGGAATTTCCGTAATCGGTGCGGTAAAGAGTGCAGCAACCATTGCCCTTATTGTGCCTATTTTGGCCCTTGGTGTGCCTATTTTGGATACATCCTTTGCCATTATCCGCCGTTATCGTGGGGGCGTGCCTATTTTTAAGCCGGACAAGGGACATCTCCATCATCGCCTGTTGGATATGGGCTTTAACCAGCGTCAGGCAGTTCTTCTGATGTATGTTATCAGTGCCATGCTGGGCCTCAGTGCAGTGCTTCTTAACGAAGTGTCCGGCGGCATTGCTATTGCCATTGTAATAGCCGTTATTCTGGTTGTATTTTTTGGTGCAAGAAAACTTGGTATTCTCAGAATGAAGAATCCTTGATTTTTAATATATTTTCGTAACTTTCTCGTATGTGGAAGGGGATTAAGATGGGTAAAAAAATTAAAGTAATGACTGTGTTTGGTACCCGCCCAGAAGCAATAAAAATGGCTCCTGTAGTATTGGAGCTGGCCAAACATCCTGAGGAGATCAAGCCGGTGGTGGCTGTTACTGCCCAGCATCGGGATATGCTGGACCAGGTTTTGAATCTTTTCCATATTACGCCGGATTACGATCTGGATATTATGGCTGCCGGACAGACCTTGTTCGATATTACTTCCAGGGCTATGATGGGCCTGGATAAGGTGCTGCAGAAGGAAGACCCTGATATTGTGCTGGTACATGGTGATACCACCACTACTTTTGCGGGGGCTCTTGCTGCATATTATCATCAGACTGCCGTAGGTCATGTGGAGGCTGGTCTGAGAACTCACAACAAGTATTCGCCGTTCCCTGAGGAAATGAACCGCAAGCTCACCGGCTCTATTGCTGATTTGCATTTTGCGCCTACCAATACCTCCGAGAACAATCTTTTGGCTGAGTCCATCAATAAGGAGGGTATCTTTGTTACCGGAAATACCGTTATTGATGCTCTTCATAAAACCGTCCGTGAGGATTTTGTTTTTGAGAACAAAACTCTCCAGAATATCGATTACAAGAATAAGCGTATTGTATTGGTTACCACCCACCGCCGTGAAAATCTGGGTGAGCCAATGCGCAATGTATATAAGGCTCTGCGTCAGCTTATTGAGGAATTTGATGACGTGGAGATTGTATTCCCTGTACACAAGAACCCTAAGGTTCGTGAGGTGGTAAAGGAAGAGCTGGGTGGACACGACAAGGTTTATCTCATTGACCCTCTGGACTACGAGCCATTTGCCAATCTCATGCACAGAGCCTACATGATTCTTACTGACTCCGGCGGAGTTCAGGAGGAGGCCCCTGCATTGGGCAAGCCGGTTCTGGTGCTCCGTGATACCACAGAGCGTCCTGAGGCTGTGGAGGCCGGCACCGTTAAGCTCATCGGCACTGATGAGAAGGTGGTATATGAGGAAGCCAAAAAGCTGCTGACTGACAAAAGTGAGTACAACAGCATGGCTGAGGCCTGCAATCCTTATGGTGACGGACAGGCATCCCGCCGCATTGTGGAGGCAATTCTCCATAAGTACGGGAAGGGACATGCAAAGCCGGACCGCTTCGTGGCCAAATAATTTCATAGTAATTGTTAAGAGACTGCTTTCGGGTGGTCTCTTTTTTGTATCAAAAATATCATAAACAGAAATTATGAAAATATTAGCATGAAATTATTTTCATAAATTTTGCAGAATTGTTTCACAATTACAAAATATTTGCTATAATTGGGCTTGTGGCTATCGTTACTGTTGTTGGAGAAAAAGGCAGGTGAGGCACATGAAGCCGAATGATGAACAGAAGGAGCAGGAGTCCGGCGGACTGTCCCAGGCCCTGAAGGCTTTTGGTGTCCTTGGAGGCGTAGGCATTTTCTTTGCGGTGGTTATTGGGATTTGCATCTTCATAGGTGCCATGGCAGATGAATTTCTGGGCCTTGAATACGGTGGAAAGCTTACGGGGATAATACTTGGATTTCCCATTGCCTTTTATCTGACATATAAACAGCTCAAAGGCATTATTTGAGCCCTGTTCATCGGATTTTCTTTATGAAAAATAGATGAATAGGAAAACTAATTATGCTATAACACGCTTTTTACATTTATTGCGTGTTGAAACCCTCTATTTGGTAGATTTTGCTTGTGGCAAAATCTGAACAATTGGGTTATAATTATTCTGTATCGGAATGTTTCCGATGCAGAATAATTCAATATTCAACGAAGACGGGTAAATAAAACTTGTCGGAGGAGGAATATGCGGGAAGTTATATTGGCCAACATCATTAAGATGTTGAAGATACTGGGAGTGTTGACTGCCATGATGGTGGTTTCCCTTCTGGTATATCAGCAGATGGTCTTGCTTTGTGGACTGGCAGCCGGTTATTTCATGGGCTTTGCCTGGTATGGCATCATGCTGGGAAGACTGTGGCGCAGTGCAGATATGACTGTGGCCCAGGCGAAAAGCACCATGGCCATAGGACTTATTTTACGGTTGGTGCTGCTATTGGTGGTATTTGGTATGGCCATCCAGATTTCGGTGGAACAGTTTGTGGCTGTTGTCACAGGCTTCGCCATTGTTTATGTTCTGGGGATGGTTTTGCTGATACAGAACAACTACAGCAGATATCTGTAGGTCAATATAAATTCTCATGTTGTGTCCGGCATGGTTCGGATACAGTAGAAGGGGGTATAGGTTATGCATGAAATCGGTGTTCGCGAAACAGTGCAGTTTGCCGGCCTGACCTTCAATTGGGAGACACTGGTGATGACCTGGATAAGTATGGCTATTGTTTTGTTTATAGCTATACTTGCCACCAGGAACCTCAAAATGGTACCAACTGGTGCCCAGAACATTGTTGAGGGACTCATCGTGTGGCTTAGGGAACAGACGCTTACCAGTCTTGGGCCAAAGGGAGAATTCCTTTGTCCATTGATTGTAACATTGTTCCTTTTCCTGATTGTAGCCAATTGGCTTGGTTTGGTGCCTACTATGGCATCGCCGACAAATGATCTGAACACCACCTTGGGCCTGGCGCTCTTCATTATCGTTATGGTACATACTTTGGGTGTGTACATGAAGGGAATGCATTATATTAAGCATTTCTTCCAGCCGTTCCCAATTTTTGTTATCATCAACGTTATTGAGGAAATAGCCAAGCCAATCACACTGGCCTTCCGTCTATTTGGTAACATTCTGGCAGGTGAGATTCTCATCATTATTTTGCTTATGCTGGCTAAATGGGCAATTCTCCCATCTGTAGCATGGCTGGCCTTCAGTTTGTTTATCGGCGGAGTACAGGCATTTATCTTCACCAGCCTTTCCCTGGCTTATTTGGCCAATGCAGTAAAGGACAGTGAGGAGTAAGAACGTTTTCTCGATATTTTTATCACGACGAAAACAGAAAAAATCGTTATTTATTTTAAGGAGGATTATCTAATGGAACATTCAGTTATGGTAGCGGCAGCTATGATCGGTGTAGGTATTATTATGGGTTTGGCAGCAGTTGGTGCAGCTTTGGGCGATGCACTGGTAACCAGTAAGTTTATTGAGGGCTTGACCCGTCAGCCAGAGGCAAAGAATGCACTCTTTACTAACACCCTGATTTCCGTAGGTCTGATTGAGGCAATGTGTATTATCGCAACCGTTATTGCCCTGATTATTCTCTACGCTAATCCGCTCATCAAGTAATTAACGCTACCGATGAGGCTATTAAGTAGAGGGGGCAATAGAATTGATTGATATTAACGCAACATTAATTGCGCAGATGCTGAACTTCTTGGTTCTTGTTGTTCTTCTCCGTATTTTTGCGTATAAGCCTATTGTTAAGATGCTGAAAGAGCGTGAGGAAAGAATCGCCGGCAGCATTAAAAAAGCTGACGACGATGCCGCAGCTGCCGAAGCTACCCTGAAACAGTATCAGGACCAGCTGGCAGGTGCCCGGATAAAGGCTCAGGAGATTATCGACAAGGCAGAAAAGCGCACCCGTGAAGATCATGAGGCCAGCATGCAGACAACAAAAGCTGAAATCGATCAGATGAAGCATGCTGCCCAGCAGGAAATTCAGAGGGAACGCGCTCTGGCAGTTGAAAAACTCAAGGGACAGGTTGCTGCACTTTCCATTGCCGCAGCTGAGAAAATCGTTTCCAAGAATATTGATGCTGCTGAGAATGAAGCACTTATCAAGGAGTTTATCGACCAGCTCGATAAGGACAAGATTGGTGATTTGCCATGTTAAATATACAGCTTGCCCGTAAATACGGGGTTGCAATCTTTGAGATTGCCAAAGAGGAAAACCAGCTTGAGAAGTACGGCAAGGAGCTTACCCAGGTGAGCCATGACCTGTTTTCCCAGGCTGATCTTAAGGGCTTCCTGACCAACCCGCAGGTACAGCCTCAAGCCAAGAAAGACCTTATTTCCAAGCTTTTGAAGGGTGAGGTTTCTGACTTGATGTTTAAGTTTTTGCTGCTTCTGGTGGACAAGCGGCGTATTGTTCTGCTGGAGGCCATTAACGAGTGCTATCAGGAAATGTCCAACAAAGCACAGGGCATTGTAATCGCTGATGTAACCAGTGCATTTGATTTGAAGTCAGAACTCAAGGCAAGTCTTGGCAGCAAATTGGAAGAGGTGACCGGCAAAAAGGTACAGCTTCGCATGCACCAGGATAAGGGTATCATTGGCGGCGTAGTTGT
Organism: Anaerovibrio sp. RM50; assembly: GCF_000622005.1. Classification (GTDB taxonomy): domain Bacteria; phylum Bacillota; class Negativicutes; order Selenomonadales; family Selenomonadaceae; genus Anaerovibrio. Next base: position 290,385 of record NZ_JHWV01000005.1, read on the forward strand.
AAAAATCGGTGACAGACGCATCGACGGCAGTGTGACCGGCCGTTTGCAGGCACTGAAGGCTGAATTGATGGCAAGTAATTGAGAAAATGGGGTGACAGCGAAGTATGAAAATGAATCCGGAAGAAATAACAGCCATTATCAAGGATCAAATCAAGAACTACAATGTTGATTTGAATGTTGATGATGTAGGCACTGTTATCGAAATCGGTGATGGTATCGCCCACGTTCATGGCCTCAGCAAGGCTATGGCCGGTGAGCTGCTGGATTTCGGTAACGATATATATGGTCTTGTTCTTAATCTGGAGCAGGACAACGTTGGTGCAGTTATTCTTGGTGGCGATACTGCCATCAAGGAAGGCGATATGGTAAAACGTACCGGCACCATCATGCAGGTTCCTGTAGGCGAAGCCATGGTTGGCCGTGTAGTTGATGCACTGGGCCGCCCTGTGGATGGCAAGGGACCTATCAACACAACAGAATATCGTCCGGTAGAGTATAAGGCTCCTGGTATCGCTGACAGAAAGTCAGTACATGAGCCACTCCAGACCGGTTTAAAGGCTATTGATGCCCTGGTACCTATCGGCCGTGGCCAGCGTGAGCTGATTATCGGTGACCGTGGTACTGGTAAGACCGCTATTGCCGTAGATACTATTCTGAACCAGAAGGGACAGAACTGTACTTGCGTATATGTGGCAATTGGTCAGAAGGCATCCACCGTTGCCCGCGTAGTTAAGACATTGGAAGATGCCGGTGCCATGGAGTACACCATCGTAGTTGTTGCTACAGCATCTGACAGTGCTCCACTTCAGTATCTGGCTCCTTATGCCGGCGTTGCTATGGCTGAGTACTTCATGTACAAGGGCGGTCACTGCCTCTGCGTATATGATGACCTTACCAAGCATGCGGCTGCATATCGTGCCATGTCACTGCTGCTCCGCCGTCCACCAGGACGTGAGGCATATCCGGGTGATGTATTCTACTTACATTCCCGTCTGTTGGAGCGTGCTGCCAAGCTCTCCGATAATTTAGGTGCCGGTTCCATTACCGCCCTGCCTATTATCGAGACTCTGGCAGGTGACGTTTCTGCATATATTCCTACCAACGTAATCTCCATCACCGATGGTCAGATTATGCTGGAGACTGATGCGTTCTATTCTGGTATCCGTCCTGCCATCAGCGTAGGTCTGTCCGTATCCCGTGTAGGTGGTAGTGCTCAGATTAAGGCTATGAAGCAGGTTGCCGGTACCATGCGTTTGGATCTGGCTCAGTATCGTGAGTTGGCTGCATTCGCACAGTTCGCTTCCGATTTGGATAAGGCCACCAAGGCTCAGTTGGACCGCGGTGCCCGTATGGTTGAGACTTTGAAGCAGGCCCAGTATTCCCCACTGGCTGTTGAGGAACAGGTTGTTGTAATCTTCTCCGCAGTTCGTGGCTTCCTGACTGATATTCCGGTGGACAAGGTTGTTACCTTCCAGAGTGACCTCCTGAAGTTCATGCACAACGAGCATGAGGCTGTTCTCCAGAAGGTTGCAGATCAGAAAAAGCTGGATGATGCTTTAGAGGCTGAGATTTCCAAGGCTATTGAGGAATTTAAGGAAACTGTAACCTACAAAATGGCATAAGGCAGCGAGGTGATTTTATTTGGCTAGTTTACAGGACATACGCCGTCGTATCAAGAGCGTAAAGAGTATACAGCAAATCACAAATGCCATGAACATGGTAGCAACCTCCCGCCTTCGTCAGGCCAAAGAGGCTGCTGTTGCCAATAAGCCTTATGCAGATAAAATGGCCCAGGTCGTATCTGATGTTGCCAAGAATGTGACTGATTTCAGTCATCCCCTTCTGGAGGTTTATCCGGGGGGAAAACGCCTTATACTGGTAATGACTTCTGATAAGGGACTTGCCGGAGCATATTCCAGCAATGCCATCAAGGAAGCCGTTTCCCAGGTGGTGGATAAGGGCAATACCCAGCTTATAACTGTGGGCCGTAAAGCAAGAGATTATTTTTCCAACCGTGGCTATGATGTTTGCAGCGAATACATCGGTGTCAGCGAACGCCCTAAGTTCGATAACGCCAAAGACATAGCTGAAAATATCATTGAACGTTTCAAGTCCGGTGAAATTGAAGAGGTGTATATGGTTTATACCAGATTCATTTCTGCAATTAACTGTGTTCCTGAAACTGTCAAGCTGCTTCCTTTTGGCAATCTTGCCACAGAGGAGGGCGAAGAGAAAAAGATTCGTTCAGAATACATCTATGAGCCTAATGCAGCAGAGGTACTGGGGTATCTTCTGCCACAGTATCTCGTTACCACCATTTATGCGGCGCTCCTACAGGCATCTGCCAGTGAGCTCAGTTCCCGCATGAATGCCATGAGTAACGCTACGGATAATGCTCAGGAGCTTATCGCAAAACTTGATTTGCACTATAATAAAGTTCGTCAGGCCGGCATAACCCGCGAGATCACAGAGATCGTGGGCGGTGCTGAGGCACTTAAATAAGGGGGTTTACCATTGGCAAACGGTAAAGTCGTACAGGTAATCGGACCTGTCGTAGATATTGAATTTCCCGCAGGTGAACTGCCAGAGATTCTTAATGCAATTACAATCCAGGGTAAAGCCGGCGACGTGGAAATAGATCTGGTGGTAGAGGTTATGCAGCATTTGGGTGACAGCGTTACCCGTTGTATCGCCATGAGCTCTACTGATGGTCTTACCCGTGGCATGGAAGCTGTAGATACTGGGGCTCCAATTAAGGTTCCAGTAGGCGATGCTTGCCTTGGCCGTGTATTTAACGTATTGGGTCAGACAGTTGATAATAATCCAGCACCAGTTGGCAACAAGGAATTCTGGCCAATTCATCGTCCGGCTCCTAAATTTGATGAGCAGGAGACTGCAACCCAGATTCTGGAGACTGGTATCAAGGTCGTTGACCTTATTGCTCCATATTCCCGCGGCGGTAAAATCGGTTTGTTCGGTGGTGCCGGCGTAGGCAAGACAGTTCTTATCATGGAGCTGATTCATAACATTGCTACCCAGCACGGCGGTTATTCCGTATTCGCCGGTGTAGGCGAGCGTACCCGTGAGGGTAACGATTTGTGGACTGAGATGACCGAGTCTGGCGTTATTGACAAGACTGCTCTTGTTTACGGCCAGATGAATGAGCCGCCTGGAGCCCGTATGCGTGTAGGTCTTACCGGCCTCACCATGGCGGAGTATTTCCGTGATGTTCAGGGTCAGGACGTGCTTCTCTTCATTGATAACATTTTCCGTTTCATTCAGGCTGGTTCTGAGGTATCCGCACTGCTTGGTCGTATGCCATCTGCAGTAGGTTATCAGCCAACCCTGACTACGGATATCGGTGCCCTTCAGGAGCGTATTACCTCCACCAACAAGGGTTCCATCACCTCTGTACAGGCTGTATATGTACCAGCCGATGACTTGACAGACCCAGCACCAGCTGGTACCTTTACCCATCTGGATGCAACCACAGTTCTGTCCCGTCAGATTGCTGAGCTGGGTATTTATCCGGCAGTGGACCCACTGGATTCCACTTCCCGTATTCTGGATCCAAATGTTATTGGCTCCGAGCATTACGAGGTTGCCCGTGGCGTTCAGGCAGTTCTCCAGAAGTACAAGGAGTTGCAGGATATTATCGCAATTCTGGGTATGGAAGAACTTTCCGATGATGATAAGCTGACAGTAGCCCGTGCCCGTAAGATTCAGAGATTCCTGTCCCAGCCATTTGCTGTAGCAGAAATCTTCACAGGCACACCTGGTAAATATGTTCCGCTTCGTGACACCATCCGTGGCTTCAAGGAGATTCTGGAGGGCAAGTACGACGAACTGCCAGAGGCTGCTTTCTATATGGTAGGCGGTATCGAAGAGGTTCTGGAGAAGGCAGAGAAGATGAAAAAGGAGGGATAATCCATGGCTACAATAAAGCTAGAGATTGTATCTCCGGATAAGATCGTTTATTCTGCTGATATTGATATGCTCATTGTCCGTTCCACTGACGGTGAGCTGGGTATTCTCCCTCATCATGCCCCATTGGTAACCGGCCTTGTGCCTCATGCCATGCGGGTAAAGATGGAAGGTACCGAGAAGCTGGTGGCTGTTGGCGGTGGCTTTATGGAGGTTCAGCCGGAAAAAATTTCCGTACTGGCTTCCGTTGCCGAGCTTCCTGAGGACATCGATGCAGACCGTGCACGTAAGTCCATGGAACGTGCCAAGCAGCGCATTGAGGCCTATAAGGCTGGCGGCGAGGCCCGTGGGGATATTAATCTTCTCCGCGCCGAGGCTTCCCTGCAGCGGGCATTGGCCCGTCTTAAGGCTCTTGGAACCAAGGGTGATATTTAATAACCAACAAAATTATGAGACTGGTCTACGGGCCAGTCTTTTTATTTGCAAAAATAGCCAGATAGGTCTGACTTTATTGCAAAAAAAACCAGCTTCGCGAGGAAGCTGGCCCAAAAATCCAATTATAATTTTTTACTTTGGTTTTATGCAAAATACTGCATGTATACGCTGAGACCCAAGAGACCGATGGAAGCAAAGAGGGTACCCATGCTTACGCCCACCAGAATTCTGTGAACCTTGTCGGTGAAGTTGCCGTGACGGTTAATGTAAACCACCAGCATACCAATCATAAGGCAGGTATACATAGCCACACCGATCTGGTCCAGAGCCTGCCAACCCAAAGCCATAACGAACATGGTAAGGGCAATCATAATGAGAAGCAATAAATCCTTGGAAGCCTTTGGCTTCATGTTGGCCTTGCTGTTTGTTCCCTCAACGGCGGGGGAAATGTTCTTCTGAATTTTCTTATATTGAGTAGACATTAATAAACCACCATTCTCCTTTTTATTCATATACATTATAGTACGAACAATGAGATTATATCATAATTAAACCTTTGAAAAAAGCCAGTAAACAAAATATTACATTATATAGGGCAAAATTGAAGGATAATTGTAACTTTTAGGCCGGAAAATTTGCAGAGAAAAATCACTAATGTTAAAATAGGTGTATATGTATAGTTTTAGAATTATTTTGCTTTTGAAATACAGAATATGATAAAGGGGAGAGTGAAGGTTTTATGATTAGAGAGCGTCGAAGTCGTGAAAAACTGGAAGCATATTATCATAGATTTATTGAAACTGGTGAAATTGACCCCAACGTGCACCCATGGGTGGCAAAGTCCTGGGAGAAAAGTGCTGCTTTAAAGGTGCCATACGATAAAATGTCCACTTCCAGGCGCCTTTCTGCGGAAGAGCTGCAGGAGGCCCAGAAGCTTCACGGCCCGGCAATAAAATATCTGGAGGATATCAGCGGTAACGTGCGTGAGTTTTTCCAGAAATACAACATCAGCCTGCTGATACTGGATGCCAACTGCACCGTTTTAAAGAGTTATTCCATGCCCTTTTATCAGATGACCCCGGGTGAGATTGAAGGGGTTCGGGTGGGCATAGAGGAGGTAGGTACCTCTTCCATCAGTATTGCCTATGAGCACAAGGCACCATTCTGGCTCTTTGGCCCTGAGATGTGGGCGGCAGAGTGCCAGCAAAGTGATGCCTGCTCTGCACCGATTATTGTTGATAATGAGCTGCAGTATCTGATTTCTCTTGTGGCAGTGGAGCAGACTGATATGCCTCAGGATGCCATTATCGCCATGCTGCTTACTATTAAGGAGTCCCTGGAGGTTTATCTCCATCAGTTTACCCGCATCAAGGCCCAGGAGGCTATTTTGGATGCAACTCCTTTTGCGGTGTACCATGTTATGGCCGGGGATGAGGTGGCCTATGCCAATAAGCTGGGCATGAGCAGACTAATGGGGATTGGGGCTCAGCCTCAGGACAATAATGAGGTGAAGACAAACCTTAACGAGGTTATAATGAATTATCGTCACACCCCTATTTATCGTGGCTTTAAGGGGGTGCCTTCCTATAATAAGGAGGTGACCTGGATTACCCAGGCCAAGACATACGAGGATATTACCACGGTAGTTCCATTGGATTATAACGGGGACGAGACGGTACACAGCGTAGTGGCAGTATCTATGCCAATCGAGGACCTTCGTACTCTGGTGGCTCACGCCGCTGGCTTTACGGCAAAATACAGCCTTAATTCCCTTGTGAGCGCCGGCACCAACTTCAGCTCCATTAAGGACAAGGCTCTTCGCATTGCCAGAAATAAGCATCACATGCTGATTCAGGGGGAGGCAGGAACAGGCAAGCAGCGTATGGCCCATGGTATTCATCAGGCCAGTCCGCGTGCGGCGGGACCTCTTATTACCATTCATTGCGGGGATACCACTCCGGAAATTCTGGAGCAGGAGCTTTTCGGCGTGGCCCTGAATTCTGAAATCAGCCATCCTGGCAAACTGGAACTGGCTTCAGGCGGCACTCTCTTTATTGATGAAATCGAGAAAATGCCAAAAAATATTGCCATTGAGCTGGCAGCAGCCCTTAATACCTCCCAGTCCAACCGTGTGGGGGAGGATGTGGACCGATCCATTGATGTGCGCATTGTGGGGGCCTGTGACAGCGATTTGAAGCGTCTTACTGAAAGAGGCTTGTTTGCAAGAGAATTATATGATATCATTTCGAGAAGTGTGATTCGTATACCGTCCTTGAGAAACCGTCGGGAGGATATACGGGATTTGGCAGTCCACATTGTCAATGAGCTGGCCAGCCAGCACCAGATGCCGCAAAAGACCATTGCGGAGGAAACTGTAAATATTCTCACCAATTACGATTGGCCGGGGAATATCAAGCAGCTTCAGGGGGTACTGGAGGTGGCCTTCTTCAAGACCACTGATGGTGTTATCAGACCAGAGGATATTAACCTCATGGGTGATGTTAAGCCTGACAATAAGTGGAAGGAAGATAAGGATATTTTCGTGAAGGCCTGGAAGGCTGCGGGGGGGAACGTGTCCCGCATGGCCAATCTCCTTCATGTAAGCCGTGTTACACTTTATCGGTATCTGAAAAAATACGGATTCGAAAAGAAATAGAATAGGAGCGATAAGTTTGCGTTTACGTAGAAAGCCTTGGGTTGACCAGGCTATTCATGATTTTGAGGATTTTGTGTTCCCTAAGGACAAGCCGGCTTCTGAGGAACAGAAGGGCAAGTGGGCTGAGGTCTTTGGCCGCCAGGCTGATCTTCACGTGGAGCTGGGTACAGGCAAGGGGGATTTTATCAGTCAGATGGCCCTCCGTCATCCTGATATAAATTTCATTGGCATTGAGGCACAGCAGGATGTGCTTTACATGGCAGCAAAGAAGATTCGGGAGCTGGGTATTACCAATGTTAAGCTTCTGGTATTTGATATAAATAATATCGAAGAAATTTTCGCTGAAGGGGAGGTAGACCAGTTCTACATCAATTTCTGCGATCCATGGCCAAAGGCAAGACACGCCAAGCGCCGCCTTACCCATGTGGGTTTTTTGAAGCGTTATTCCAAGCTGCTGAAGCATCCGGGCAAGCTGGTATTTAAGACAGACAACCGCCCTCTCTTTGACTTCTCACTGGAGCAGTTTGAGGAGGCCGGCCTTCAGGTGGATGATGTGTCCTTTGACCTTCATTCTGAGAATAGACCAGACAATATTATGACTGAGTATGAACGCAAGTTTAGCGGATTTGGTGAAAAAATAAATCGTTGTGAGGTAACCTTTCAGTGAGTAAAGTAGAGCCACTGGCAGCACGAAGACGAGGCCTGAAATTATGGAAAAACAACCATGAAGCCGTTTTGACTCTGGTGATAATACTGCTTATAGCAGGGCTTTTTAACGTGTTCAGTTCAACCTTCGTAATGGCTGAACGGGATTACGGAAGCCCCTATGCTTTTTTGATAAGGCATGCTGTCAGCATGTTTTTGGGGCTGGTGCTTTGTTTTGTGGGTGCCAGGGTGGATTATCACAAATGGCGCTCGCTGATAATGCCAGTGACGGTAATCCTTTTGGGCTGCCTTTTGGTGGTACTGCTCTTTACTGATCCTGTAAACGGTGCCCGCCGCTGGATTCCTTTACCGGGCTTTTCATTCCAGCCTGCGGAATTTGCCAAGCTGGTTAGTATTATGCTGGCTGGATATTATATTTCCTACCGAAATGGTCTGGGAAAAGAACTTAATCTTTTTAATCGCCAGCTGGGTGTAGTGGGCTTGTTGGCTCTTCTGGTTTACGTTGAACCGGATATGGGGACCGCCTGTATCGTTATGGGTATTCCCGTAATCATGCTTATGGTTGGCGGCCTCCGTTTAAGCAAGGTTAAGTGGCTGATTTTGGGCGGTTTTATATTGGTAGCCATTATGATTTACATGCAGCCATACCGTCTGGAGCGTCTCATGGTTACCTATGACCCTTGGCCCTATGCCCAGGATCAGGGCTATCAGACAGTGCGTTCTCTGATGTCCATAGGTTCCGGCGGACTTTTTGGCATGGGTATAGGAGAAGGCCTCAGCAAGTATGATTACCTGCCGGAGGCCCATACGGACTTTGCCTTTGCTGTGTTCAGCCAGGAAATGGGCTTTTTTGTGGTTTTGGCAATTTTGATAGTATATATGCTCTTTTGCCGTTATGCAGCCGCTATTGCCAAGCAGGCCCAGGATATGTACGGACAGATGCTGGCGGTGGGGGTTCTGCTCCTTATTGGGGGTCAGGCGGTGGCCAATCTTATTATGGTCAGCGGCATGATGCCCGTGGTTGGTGTGCCTCTTCCCTTTATCAGCTATGGCGGTACTTCTTTAGTTATGTCCTTGTTTTCTGTGGGAATTTTGGTGAATATCAGCATACAGACTGCCCGAGAAAAGGAAAAGGAGCTTATCCGTGAGATGCTGAAAAAGGAGCCTCAGCTTATTAGACGGCCGGGGCCAAAGCTCAGACGGGTTAAATGATTGATATTGTATGACAGATGATAGAAGGTAGATGTTTCATGAAAAGGCAGAAGCGTATTGCGCTGGTTAATGATATTACGGGTTTTGGCAGATGCTCAGTTACGGTGGAGCTGCCCCTGATTTCCGCCATGAAGATTCAGGCCTGTCCATTGCCAACGGCCATATTGTCTGTTCATACGGGCTTTGAGAATCCTTTTATTGACGATTACACTTGGCGTATGATTCCCTATATGGACAGCTGGGAACAGCATAATATTGAATTTGACGGTATTTGCACTGGCTTTTTGGGGAGCCTTGACCAGATTAATCTGGTGGAGGATTTTATACATCGCTTCAAGGGTGAGAATACCCGGGTTATGGTGGACCCGGTGATGGGTGACTATGGACGGCTTTATTCCTCATATACTCCTGAAATGTGCCGGGAAATGCGCCGGCTTTTAAAATGGGCTGATTTGGTGACACCAAATCTTACAGAGGCCTGCCAGCTGCTGGATGTGGAATACCCGGAAAACGGCAGTATTACTGAGGATGAGCTGGCCAAAATGGCCAGGGCCCTGTCCCAGCGCGGCCCGGAGCAGGTGGTTATTACCGGCCTCAGCGATGATACCCACATCAAAAATTACCTTTATGAAAAGAACGGTGTACAGCGCATTGTGAAAAAGGACAAGGTGGGAGATGACCGTTCAGGCACAGGGGATGCCTTTGCTGCCATTGTGGCGGGAAGCCTTGTAAATGGGGAAACATTGGAGGAGGCGGTTATAAAGGCCGCTGACTTTATTAATAAGGTTCTGGAATATACCTGCGAGCTGGAGCTGCCGTGGAATTACGGACTGGCCTTTGAGGAATTTTTAACAGAGCTGAAATAATTTTGAAGTATATATAGTGTGGGGTGGCAATATGATAGTTTATGCAACTCATGAAGGCGGCAGATATTTGCAGGTGGCGGACAGCTTAAAGGAGCAGCCCGAGGGCAAGCGGGGAATTTACGTTAATCTTACCAATAAATGTAATTGTGCCTGTACCTTCTGTCTGCGCAATATGAAGGAAATGGCGGAGCAGAGCTCCCTTTGGCTCAAGGAGGAGCCATCTGTTGATGAGGTGAAGTCACTTCTTGCTGAGCTTCCCTGGGATATGGTATCGGAAATCGTTTTTTGCGGCTTTGGTGAACCCACCTGCCGTATTGAGGCAGTGGTGGAGCTTTTAAAATATGTTAAGAGCACCCATCCTGAGGTGAAAACCAGACTTAATACCAACGGCCTGTCTGATTTGATGTATGGCCGCAGTACGGCGGGAGATTTTGCCGGGGGAATTCTTGATACTGTTTCCATCAGTCTCAATGCCTCCAACAGGGAGCGTTATCTGGAGCTGACCCGTGCCAAATATGGCATAGAGTCCTTTGATGCCATGCTGAAATTCGCAGTGGACTGCAAGGACTATGTGCTCAATGTGGTAATGACTGTGGTGGAAAAGGTGGAAAATCAGCAGGAAATTGACCTTTGCCAAAAGATTTGTGATGACCGGGGGCTGAAGCTTCGGGTTCGTATATATGAGGACAGTTAAGAAATGAAACAACTTATTATGATCAGGGGCGGCGGCGAGCTGGCCACCGGCATTGCCCATCGGCTGCATAATTGCGGCTATAAGGTGCTGATGCTGGAGCAGCAGTATCCTTCTGCCATTCGTCGCAATATCGTATTTTCTGAGGCCATTTATGACGGTGAAGCTACTGTGGAAAGGGTCACCTGTTATAAGGCGGACAATGCCAAGGAAGCCAGCAAAATGCTTAAAGAGGGTAAGCTGGTTATTATGGTGGACCCGGGGCTGGAAAGTCTGAGCTATTTTAAGCCAAATATATTGGTGGATGCCATTTACGCCAAGCGGAATCTTGGCACACACAAGGATATGGCCCCGCTGACTATCGGTATAGGTCCCGGCTTTGTGGCAGGGCAGGATGTGACCTGCGTGGTGGAAACCGCCAGAGGACATAATCTGGGACGCATACTCCATGAGGGAATTGCCCTGCCTGAAAGGGATATTGCCGAGTCAAGGGCTATTATGAGGGCTTCCCACTCCATAAATTCCCCATGTGACGGCTATCTGGAGGGGGGTCACCCCACAGCCTATATTATTGATAAGGATGAGCTCATTGGCCGTCTGCATGTGGACGGGGGCCATGTAATGGAGATAAGAACTCCTATTGCCGGTGTTTTAAGAGGCATGCTTCACGATAATTGTCCTGTGCGTACGGGCCTTAAGATTGCGGAGATTGATCCAAGCACCAAGCCCGCTAACTGCATGAGTATTTCAGCCAAGACCCGTTGCGTGGCAGGGTCGGTGCTGGAGGAAGTGGTGGCCTGGGAGCACAACCATGTGAAGAAGTCCCATCTGCTGCCATGGAAAAAGAAATAGAGGATGATTTAGATGTCTTATATAGTTACAAAACTTTTGACCACAGAGGACAGCACTGACTTCTTTCTTATCGGCAGTTTTTCCGATATGAAGCAGGCTGCTGCAGCGGCCACAGATGAATACAAGGAGTACAATAAGCAGGCCTCCTTTATGAATCTGGAAATGATTAATGAATGGCTCAGCACACGTGGGGAGTATTCCTTCCGCAAGGACAAAAACAACCGCATTCAGCTGGACATCAGCATTGCAGAGGAAAACCAGATTATTCAGAAGGACCATCAGAGGATTTTCACCTGCACCGATGCGGACAAGGAGTTTGTTAAGCTCAGCAGTGCCCTTGTATCTGATGGGGAGAAAAAGGCTGAGATTTAAATTCTCAAAAAAGTATTTGACAAATACCATTTATTAAGGTAATATACTCGTGTTGGTTATTTAAGGCCGACCATGACTCAGTAGCTCAGCTGGATTAGAGTACTTGACTACGAATCAAGGGGTCGGGGGTTCGAGTCCCTCCTGGGTCACCATTGTATATTAAGCGCAGAGCATTTGCTTTGCGCTTTTATTTTGTGCTGTTTTGTGTTATACTTAGAAAGCTGTTAAAAAGTGAATTGGATTCATTAATTATGAATCTACGGAGGTAATGTAATGGCAGGACATCCGGAGATGCTGGATAATACAGAAATACAGGAAAATAACGGGGAAAAGCTGGGCCGCCGGGAGCAGAAAAAGATAAAGGCCCGTAATGATATATTAAATGCGGCGGTAATTCAGTTCAGTGAAAAGGGGTTTCAGGCCACCTCCATTGCAGATATTATGGCTGCGGCGGATATGGGGCTGGGAACCTTTTATAATTACTTCAACTCCAAGGAGGATATTCTCATCAGTCTGCTGAACAGATTTGCAGGGGATATGTCCGAGGAGCTTCATGGTCTGATGAAATCCAGGCCGGGCTACAAGGTTATTCTTCGGGAAATGGTAATGCTTACTGCCAAGCTGGTGGGAGAGAACAGATACCTTCTGCCCCTGCTCTTCACCGGGGCCATGACCCAGTCAAACCCACGGGGCGGCCACAAGATAGATATGCCGGCACCAAAGTTTATGGGGAGGTTTTTGGAGCTTTTGAAGGCAGGGCAAACCAGTGGGGAGTTCCGCAGCGATATTTCCCCTGAAATTATGGCGGAAATGTTTCACTCCATGTTTCAGGCGGCAGCCTTCAGCCACATTCCCGTGACCTTTGAAAAGAACATTGAAATGAAGCTGACATTGCTGCTGGCAGGGATTTGCTGCAAGGATTAATTTTGTGTGTGATTGTTTTATATAGTGTGTGATTTATTTTTTATATAGGGTTATATTTAGGTGATTTTAAGATGATTAGTGTTACGAAGTTGTTGTTTAAAAGAGAGTACTATGGGGATTCTTTAAGGTATACCAGGAGTGCCCACGCCCAGAAAAATGGTGCCGGTGAGGGCATGGGGCCTGTGGTGGTGTGGAATTCCACCAAGACCTGCAATTTAAAATGCCGTCATTGCTACATGAGCTCCGATAACAAAAAGTACCAGAACGAGCTTACCACTGAGGAAGCCAAGAGTTTTATCGACGATTTGGCGGACTTTAAGGTGCCTGTACTTCTCTTTTCCGGTGGTGAGCCGTTGATTCGCCCGGATTTCTTTGAACTGGCAGAATACGCCCAGAAGAAGGGGGTACGCCCAACCCTTTCCACCAACGGTACCCTTATAACCCGTGAAGTGGCCCGGCGCATAAAGGATATTGGCGTGGGCTATGTGGGGATTTCCCTGGATGGTTTAAAGGATGTAAACGACAAGTTCCGTGGTGTTGATGGTGCCTACGAGAAGGCCATGGCGGGCATTCAGAACTGCGTGGCTGTGGGCCAGCGTGTGGGCCTTCGCTTTACCATTAATCATCACAATATTCAGGAGCTGGATAATATTTTTGACTTTATTGAGCGGGAAAATATTAATCGCGTATGCTTCTATCATCTGGTTTATTCCGGCCGTGGCAATGCCATGATGGACGAGGATGTGACTCCTGAGGAATCCCGCAGGGCCATGGATACCATTATCCGCCGTACCAGGGATTTTGAGGAAAGAGGTCTGGAGAAGGAAATCCTCACTGTAGATAACCACTGTGATGGTGTTTATATGTACTTAAAGGCCTTGGCTGCAGGGGATGACAAGCTGGCTGCCCAGATAAAGGAATTCATTTCCATGAACGGAGGCAACCGCTCCGGCATTGCCTTTGGTGAGGTGGATCCATTTGGCTATGTCCATCCGGACCAGTTCACCCAGCACCATACCTTTGGCAATGTGCGGGACAGAAAGTTCAGCGAAATTTGGACAGATACCACCAATCCAATAATGGCTGGTCTTAAGGACAGAAAACAGCTCTTAAAGGGAAGATGCAGCAAGTGCAAGTTTCTTGATAACTGCAACGGCAATTTCAGAACCCGTGCTGAGGCCAGAACCGGTGATTTCTGGGAGTCCGATCCGGCCTGCTACCTTACTGATGAAGAAATAGGCCTTGGCGGAGGTAATGAATAATGATAGTTTCCTGGAATGTTACAAATGCCTGCAATATGTTTTGTGACCACTGCTATCGTGAGGCGGGCTGCAAGGCGGAGGAGGAGCTTTCCACAGCGGAAGCCAAGACACTGCTTGATCAGATCGCCAGAGCAGGCTTTAAAATAATGATATTTTCCGGCGGTGAACCCCTCACCCGTCCGGATATTCTTGAGCTGGTGGAATATGCCACATCTCTGGGCCTTCGCAGTGTATTTGGTACCAATGGTACTCTGATAACTCTGGAAATGGCCCGGAAGCTGAAAGAAGCAGGAGCCATGGGCATGGGGATTTCCCTTGATTCCATGGACAAGAAGAAGCACAATGAGTTCCGTAAGTTTGAGGGGGCCTGGGAAGGTGCTGTTCAGGGCATGCGCAACTGCCGTACCGTGGGACTGCCATTTCAGATACATACAACTGTAATGGACTGGAACAACCATGAATTGGAGGCAATTACTGATTTTGCCGTGGCAGAGGGGGCTGTGGCCCACCATTTCTTCTTCCTTGTGCCAACGGGCCGTGCCAAGACAATTGAGGCTGAGTCCCTGCGGGCAGAACAGTACGAGGAAACCCTTACCCGCATTATGAAAAAACAAACTGAGGTTGACATAGAACTGAAGCCTACATGTGCCCCGCAGTTTATGCGTATTGCGGCCCAGATGGGGGTGAAGACCCGCTTCCGCCGGGGCTGTCTGGCAGGCACGGCATACTGCATCATCAGTCCACGGGGCAAGGTTCAGCCATGTGCATATCTTAACATGGAGCTGGGGGATGTTCGGGAGACCCCATTTGACGAGATATGGAAGAACAACGAGGTTTTGAATACCCTGCGTACTTTGGAGTACAAGGGGGGCTGCGGTGAGTGCAGCTTCAAGAAGTCCTGCGGTGGTTGCCGGGCAAGGGCTGCATATTATCATGATGGGGACTATATGGCAGAGGAGCCATGGTGCCTGTATCACGGCCGCAAAGGATAAAATCTTAAGACCACATCAATGTCAGGAGACATCGTAAAGGGCAGGGACTACTGTCTGTAGCGTCGGTCATGAGTCTAAAACTTTTTGTTCGATGATATAAAAAAATCATAACTCGCTTCGCTCAAACAAATGATTTTTTCCACTAATATTTAGGTACGAACAAAAGAGTTTCTTAACGACTCATGCCCTAATTGCTACAGCCATCAGCCCCTGCCCTTTCTTTATAAATGTTTCTGTATTAATTGGGAAGGGGGAACCTTTTCGCCTGCAAGAACGTAGTCCACCTGCCGGAGGCTCATCATGGGCAGTACATAATATTTATGTCTGGATGTATATAAGGCACGGCGCTTGCACCCAGTGCCGTACTTCGTATAAGACTATTTATACTGTACATGATGATTTGGACGAAGTGATGAAGCCGAAAAGATTTCCCCTGACGGTGATGATGACATAATTTTATATGCATATTGAAATACTGTGATTAACTGTTATAATTAAAAATATATTATACTTACAGTGCGTATTACAGGTGATTTTATGATAAAGATTATTTTTTCGGACATGGATGGCACATTGCTGGACGAAAATGGTGAGCTGCCCGGGGAATTTCCCGAGATTATGGCAGAGCTGAAGAAGCGCGGTGTTATCTTTGCCCCTTCCAGCGGTCGCCAGTATTATGCCCTTCTGGAGCAGATGGGTGAATATAAAAATGAGTTCATGTTTTTGTCGGAAAACGGTGCCTTCAACATCTATAAGGAAAAGGAAATCTGTTCCTCCGTTCTTGACATGGACCTGGTGCATCGGGTCATTGCAGAGGCGGACAAGCATCGTATCTTCGCCATTCTCTGTGGCAAGAAAAATGCCTACGTAAGAAAGGAATGGGAGCCATATATCCATGAGGCCCGCCGTTTCTTTACCCACAGTATTTTCGTGGACAGCTTTGATGAAGTGGAGGACGAATTCGTCAAAATGGCCTTTGCGGACTGTGAGGGACTGGACGCTGAGCGTAATCTTATGCCGGTGCTGACCCAGTTTGAGCCGGAGCAGCAGGTGTCACTTAGCAGCAACTACTGGGTGGATGTGCTGAATCCTGGCATTAATAAGGGCTGGGCCATTAAACACATTCAGGAAAGATTCGGCTTTAAGCCGGAGGAATGCGCCGCCTTTGGGGACTACATGAACGATTACGAAATGATGCAGTCAGTGCATTACAGCTACGCTATGGACAATGCGCATCCTGAGCTTAAGAAGGTGGCGCGGTTCATCACCAAAAGCAACGTGGAGCATGGCGTTATTTACCAGATCAAGGAATTAATCAAGCAGGGCTTGATTTAAGAGGTTTTAAGATAAGTAGATATTTGGGGATTTTAGTGTACTAGGGGTAGAGGAGAAAAGTGTATGAAATTCGATTATCATATGCATTTTGAAAAAGGTGATTATGACGTTGACTGGGCCAAGGGGTTCTTTGAGGCTGCCGCCGAAAGGGGCTTGAATGAAATCGGTATCTCTGAGCACAGCCACACCTTTCCGGAGTTTAAGCAGCTTTATTACGATGACCTTATTTTGGACGATTCCTTTGTGGGGAAATTTCAGCAGCAGTGGCTGAAATCAAACAAGTTCAAGCATACTCTGGATGATTATTTTGAGTTTATGGAAAAGCTGAAGTCCGCCGGCTACAATGCTAAAACCGGCATTGAGGTTTGCAACTTCCAGAATCAGGAGCAGGTGGCGGAGATTTTGAAGGAGTACGATTTTGACTATATTATCGGCTCCATCCATTTCATTCGCGGCTGGGCCTACGATTCTGAGGAAATTATGGCGGAATGGAACCATCATTCGTTGGATGAAATTTACGAGGCTTATACACAGGAGATTGAGCACATGGTGGCCAGCGGCCTTTACGATGTGCTGGGTCACCCGTATAATATACGCCTTTACCGCATGATACCTTATTTTGATGCCACCCCATATCTGGAAAGGGCAGTGGCTGCATTAAAGAAGGCCAATATGTGCGTTGATGTTAATACGGGCACAGTTTACCGCTATCCAATTGCGGAAATAACCCCTTACTACAAGTTTATGAAGCTGGCAGCCAAGGCCGGTCTGCAGATAATAACCAGCTCTGATGCCCACAAGCCTGAGGATTGCGGCAGTTATATTGACGAGGCCATAGAATATGTTGCCCGTTACGGTTACTCCCAGGGGGTAATGTTCGACAAGCGGAAACGTACACTTGTTGATTTGGGTTAACAGACACAATAAAAACGACAATAACAAAAGCTGTTGCACTTCGTTAGCATATCGCTTCCTTGTGCAGCAGCTTTTCGCATTTTGATTAAGCATTTTGGGCTTAAATCCATATTTTGGTTTAAATTCGATATTTAGTTCAAAACCGGCGGGGCGGGGATGTTCATTTCCACAGTCTGCTTTATCAGGGCTTTTTCGCTCATGTCCTTGGAGCTGTGATTTTTCCAAACCCGCTGGAGGGTGGTGACGAAGGCTCCCGGGGAAATTGAGCTTTCCAGCTGCTCCTGAACCTTTTTCTGAAGCATTTCGTGGAAGGACTGGTCCAGTGTAATGGTGCGCTGGGCCAGAAGAATCTGCAAATTGGTATCCACCAGATAAAGGTGCATAACGGGATCATCCAAATCTGCAATACATGGCTTCATGCCCGGCGGCAGGAGATGGATGCCCAATGGGGAATCACCCCAGCCCTCCTTGAATATGCCGTCAATCTTGTAAAGGAAGAATACGATTCCCTCAGCCTCAAACAGTCCCAGCTCCATGGCCCCTGTGCGGAAGGCCTCAGTGGCAATTACGTCTGTGTGACTTAGCTGCAGGATAAACATGGCTCCGTTGGAATCAATCTGAAAGAGGCCCCCGTCTCCCTGATTATGAATAGGCAGTGGAAATTTTTCCCCCACCTGGAAATTTGTATAATTCATGGCTAAAACCCCCTATATTACTGAAAGAAGTTTACCATATTCGGGATTATCTCACAAGGTTACAAGGCTTTTCTGTAAAAAAATCCTATTTTATGGTAAAATGTATAGTGCTGAAGTATTTCTATTTCTTTATTCGTTTTTTGAATTTTAAGGATGATTAAGGAGTGATATATATGATACGCCGATTCATAGCCACCATGGTTTTTATGTGCAGCCTCATGATGATGTTTGCGGTGGGGTATGCTGCAAATAATAATGCAGAATGGTATTGGATTTCTTCCGATGATAAATACAGCAAATTTTATGCCACGGATAAGGTGCAGGTGCTAAGGTCCTTTGGCAATATTGCAGTTCAGATAAATGCCTGGACAAAGACTACCTATAGTTCTGCCGGGGCTCAGGAGACCCTTGATAATTATGGAATCAAGGATATTGACCCTGCCCAGCTGGCCTACAGCCTTGCGGAGGTGGAGGTAAATCCCCAGAACCGCACTCTGGCTTATTTAAGTGAGGCCTTTTATGACAAGGATGACAACAAGCTGTGGGAAAAGGTGTACAGTCCTGTGCGCCCCAAGGAAATGAATTCCCAGGAGTTTGATGAGGATTTCTATTGTCACATTGTGGACCATGTCTTTGAACAGGGAGAAAACGAGCACCGCAGGGCCGGTGACCGCTGGCTTTCCCTGTGGCAGGATACCACTATGGACGGCGGAGTAGTTTACAGCATGGCAGACACATCCACCATGCGCCTTAAGGGACAGAATATTATTTTCTGGGAATGGCAGGAAAAGAAAACTTCTGCCAGCGAAGTTGAAAGCATTATTTTCCGGAAAAAGGCCATAAATATACCTATGTATACAGAAAAGGTGATTCGGGTTATGTCCTGGAATGCCAATACAGGCTGGAAGGATATAACAAATACCACTGATGGTATGTACCACGTAATTGAGAATGGTACCAACAGTGAAAAGGCCCTCAATGCCATCAAGGCCTATGAGAGCGCCCATGAAAGCTGGGTAAAACGCTACAGTCTGGATGAAGCGTAAGCTTTCATAGTATGTTTTTGAGGTGATTTCGTGCCAATTAAGATACCCAACAACCTTCCGGCAACAAAAATTTTGGAGGGTGAGAATATATTCGTCATGGATTCTGACCGTGCCTACAGTCAGGATATCCGACCGCTGAAATTGTTAATTTTAAATCTTATGCCCATTAAGCAGGTGACTGAAACCCAGCTGCTGCGCCTTTTGGGCAATACACCTCTTCAGGTGGAAGTGGATTTTATATATACTGAGTCCTATGTGCCTACCCATACCACTACGGACTATTTGACTGAGTTTTATGGTACCTTTGCAGAGGTTCGTCATAAAAAATATGATGGCTTTATTATCACTGGTGCACCGGTGGAGCAGATGCCCTTCGAGGATGTGGCTTACTGGGAGGAAGTGGCTGAAATAATGGAGTGGAGCAAGTCACACGCCTATTCTACCTTCCACATCTGCTGGGGAGCCCAGGCGGGGCTGTATTACCATTATGGCATCAAAAAGTACGATGTGGCTCCGAAGATTTTCGGGGTATACAAGCATCATTTGTGCGTGGAAAATGAGCGGCTTTTCCGGGGCTTTGACGATGAGTTCTACGTACCACATTCCCGTCATACTGAGGTACGCAAGAGGGATATTGAGCAGGTTCCGGAGCTTACTATTATGGCTGAGTCCGACGAGGAGGCCGGGGTTTATGCCATTGCCAATCTGGATAAGCGTCAGTTCTTTATTACGGGTCATGCAGAATATGATCCATTGTCACTGAAGGCCGAGTATGATCGGGATATGGCGGCGGGCATGCCAAATGTTAACGTGCCGATTAATTATTATCCCGATGATGATCCGTCCCAGCCACCTGTTGTAAGATGGCGCTCTGTGGCCAATTTGCTTTTTGCCAACTGGCTCAACTACTATGTATATCAGGAGACTCCGTATGAACTGGATACTCTTGCCCCGTCAGATGACCGGGTTTAAGGAGGTATTTTCATAAGTTTTTCATGTTAAGGGGTTAAATTAAACTTTTGAAGATGTATATATGGAGGCATATTTTGTTATGAAAAAATCTTTGGTTGTTTTATTTGCGATTCTGTGCACTCTTTGGACTGCTGCGGCCAGTGCCAGTCCTCAGGTGGACGAGACAATATTCAAATGGGTTCAGTCCTCTGCCAGATGTGATTATTACTTTAACACCCAGCAAATTTGCTATGGCAAGGATGATGAAGGAAATTTTGACTACGATAAGCTGGTAGTTCCTGTACTGAAGATATATGATTATCTCATGATTGACGATGTGGTTGCCAAGCGCCGTTGGAACGGCAATTCCACAGAGGGGTTCAGCGATCTGGTGGGTGCTGCGGAATATTATGTAATTAACCTTAAGGATAATACAGTTTATTTTAAGCAGCAGGATTTCATCGATTCCACCTGGACCACCCTGGCGGTAAATAATCCTGACCGCACAGTGCAGCTTGATCAGCTTTCAGAAAAAAGCTTTGACAGCAGTTTCTACAAGAGAATTATTGATTATGCCCTTCGCAATCGGGTGAAGCTGGCTATAAGGAGCAACGGCCACATCAGTGATGAGCTTCTTGCCAAGATGCAGGCAGAACAGGATGAATACAGAGCCCAAAACAAAGCTTATGATGCCAGGGACAATGAGGAACTGGACGAAAAGAGCGCAGACAGGGTGAAGGCTGCCATAGAGGCTCAGAACAAGGACGAAGACAAAGATAAGAAGGATAAGAAAAAAGACAAGAAAAAGAAATAAGTTGTTGGTTGTTGTATACTGACCAAATGAGGGATGATGACTATGTCAAATGAATTTACCTTTGTGGTGGAGAAAAAATGCCCTGTTTGCGGCAAGGAAACCAGAGTTGTGAAAGTAAAATCAAGGCTGATGATTTCACGGACAGATGACGATTACTGCAACCACTACCGTGATTTCAACCCATATTTCTACACCATCTGGGCCTGTGAGCATTGCGGTTTTGCCGCAGATGAAAAGCACTTCCTGTCCCCGTTGCCGGACAGACATCGGGATATGTTGGCAAAATTCCTTCATGAAAGACGGGCACGCTTCGTTTTTTCCGAGACCAGGGGGCTGCCTGAGGCCATTGCTTCCTATCAGCTGGCAATTTATTGCGCTGAGGCCATTTCTGCGCCGCCTTCAAGAATTGCCGGCCTTTCCCTGCGTATGGCATGGGTATTCCGTACGGTGGGCATCAAGGACCAGGAAATGGAGTGGACCAGAAAGACCGTACAGCTTTACGAGCGTTCCATAATGACTGAGCGTTATCCGGTGGAAAGCCTTTCGGATAACACGGTTATGTATTTGTTGGCTACACTGTTTAACCGCCTTGGGGATAGGGATCATTGTACCCAGTATCTTGGCAGAATGATTAACGACAAGTCATTAAAGATGAATGATAACAAGCTGTATAATGATGCCCGTAAGCTGTGGCAGGATATCCGCGCTGAGGAAACTGAGCTCCAGAAGGCTATGGAAGCTTCTGCCAAAAAATAACTTAAAATGAAGGATGACCAAAAATGGATTTACCAGCAGCGATAATTGAAGCTGTTTCCAATGTGGACTGGGTTCAGGTGTCGGAGGTTATTGAAGATTATGGTCCGGTGGTGCAGGTGATACAGCACACCTGGAGCCATCAATCCCTTATGGATATTATGAACGGCAGTATTTCAGTGCCGGATTCCGTTATTAATGATGCTTTGGATCACCGCCTGAGCAAGAACGAATACAATGTAAAGTCCATGACTGTTTCTTCCCATGAAAACGGGAAGATTGATATTAAGGCCGATACCAAAAAGCTGGGACGGGTTGAGTTTTCCGGAACAATTGAGGAAATGGTCCACAACACCGAGGATTCCCACTTGACCTTTAAGGTGAAGGAAAGAGCCCTGAAAGACCACGGGCTGGCCTCCTGGTTCATTTCCCGTATGTCCCTTTCCATGGTACAGGATCTTTTCGGCAAGATTGAGGTTGAGGATATTCCCACCACCATCAAGGGCAATAAGGTCACTGTGGACCTAAAGCCTGTTCTGGAAAACACGGAGCTGGCTACCACAGAGCTTAAGGGGCATCGCCTGCTGGATATGTTCAGAGTTGAGTCGGCCACTCCCCATGAAGGATACATTACCGTCAAGACCAAGGTGGATGTACCGGATGATGTTAGGGAAATGGCATTGAATGTGTTGCGTTGAGGATTTGGGATAAAGAGTGAATATGAGAAAATTATTTGTGTTGTTTATATGCCTGCTGTGTCTGGTTGTGGCAACAGACAATGCGGCAGCCAAGAAGAAGGCAAATGTTAATAATTCCAAGGGGAAAATCGTATTTATTCCTCATGATAACCGGCCGGTATCAGATGAGATGCCGGCTGAAACTATCCGAAAGCTGGGTTACGAGGTGATTGTTCCCCCAGATGAGCTGCTGGGCTCCAAGGAAAATATGGGAGACCCTGAGAAGCTTTGGATGTGGCTGGAAAAGAATACAACGGAGAAAAGAAAGCCCAGCCAGCTGGAGAAGAAACGCTTTCATACAGGAGGACAGGTCTGGGGGCTGAAGCCTGATATAAAGGCCATAGTAATTTCTGCTGACAGCATGATTTACGGCAGTCTGGTAAGTTCCCGCAAGCACTCCATCACCGAGCGGAAGCTGAAGGAAAGGGTGGCTAATTTCTCCGATTACAAGTATCGACATGACGATGCCAATATGTATGTATTTTCCTCCGTTATGAGGACCCCTACCTCCGGGGAAAATTCCGGTTCCCAGGAGCCTGATTATTATAAGCCATACGGCTATGATATATTCCGCTATACCGCCCTTAAGGACAAGGCTGACGCCAAGGGGCTTTCTTCAAGGGAACAGAAGGAGCTGGAATTCCTTCAGGAGCTTATTCCCATGGCCTATATCAGGGACTGGGATACCCGTCGTGGCAAGAATTATCGTGTGAACGAGGCTCTGATAGATTTGGCTGCCAAAGATAAATTCCATTGTCTGGTACTGGGGAGAGACGATAATGCAGCCTGGTCCCAGACCCACATGGAGGCCCGCCATCTGAGGGATTATACCCAGAAAAAGGGAGCTGACAAGGTACAGAATATTGCGGGCATAGATGAAATGGGCCTGCTGCTTTTGACCCGTGCAGTGAATGAGATTGAGAAAAAGCATCCCGTAGTTACAGCGGATTATAATTGGGGCACCGGCAAGTATTTGATTCCTGCCTATTCCGATGAGCCAGTGGATACCACAGTGCGCTCCCATGTAAAACTTCTGGGAGGAGAGTATGTGGATTATGGTACGGATGTGGATCTGCTGCTTATGGTGAACACCAATCCTAATGGTGCCAACCTTGGAGCCAACTGGTTCAGCAATGCAAAGAAAGTCCGTCCCGATATTAAGACCTTTGTTTCCTATATGGAAAAGGCCATGGACAGAGGTGAGCCAGTAGGTGTGGCTGATATTTCCTTCGTAAACGGATCAGACAATTCCCTCATGGAGGAATTGCGGGACAGGGATATGCTGTATAAACTTCAGTCATATTCCGGATGGAATACTCCGACAAACAGCATTGGCTTCGCTCTGGCCCAGGGGGTGCTGGCCAAGGGTATGAAGAAGGAAGACAAGGATGAACTGCTTACTATCCGTTATATGGATGATTGGCTGTATCAGGCCAATATCCGTCAGATGGTAAGCCGTCAGCTCTCCTGGTTTAAGGAGGGGGGCGTTTATTCCGAGCTGGGTTCAGACAAGGGACAGGTTGAACAAAGAGCCACCTCACTGATGCATACCTTCGCCAAGGATAATCTTCCTGCCAGCAAAGCTGATTTTATAAAGCATATAAGGGTGACCAGTCCTTGGAACAGACTCTTTGAGGCAAAAATCAGTCTGGAAAAATGACATAACAATACAAGACAAGGCAAAAGCCAGCGACCTTCGCCAAGATGAAGGAAGCTGGCTTATTTTGTTGCGTCTTGTTCTGTTGCAGTTTATGTTGTTGTGGGATTACTTATTTGCCTTCTGGAATTTTTCCATAAAGTCTGCCAATTTTTCACAGCCTTCATAAGGCATTGCATTATAGATGGAGGTTCTCATACCACCTACACTTCTGTGTCCCTTTACGCCGCTAAGACCATTTTCCAGAGCCTCAGCTGCAAATTTCTTTTCCAGTTCTTCGCTAGGGAGTCTGAAGGTTACATTCATGAAGGAGCGGCTGTCCTTGTCTGCGTGGCCCTTGTAGAAGCCATTACTGTTATCGATTACGCCGTATACCAGGTCTGCTTTCTTTTTGTTGACCTTGGCAAGAGCCTCAAGACCACCCTGTGCCTTGATCCATTTTGCTGTCTTGCCCACCATATAAATGCAGAAGGCAGGTGGAGTGTTGTAAAGGGAATTCTTGTTGTAGAAGGTGTCATAGCGCAGCATAGTTGGAAGCGTCTCAGGACTCTTTTCCAGCATGGACTTCTTTGCTACTACCAATACAACGCCGGCAGGACCAAGGTTCTTCTGCACACCGGCATATATGAAGCTGAATTTCTTGAAGTCCAAAGGACGGGAAAGTATATCAGAGGACATGTCTGCAATTAAAGGTACATCCCCGGTTTCAGGAATATAATGGTACTCGGTGCCATAGATGGTATTGTTGTAGCAGAGATGGAGATAAGCTGCATCATCGCTCATCTTAATCTCCTCCTGGGTTGGAATGTGCTTGTAATCCACATCCTTGCTGGAGGCTGCTGAATAGCCCACGCCCAAGATCTGCGCTTCCTTAAAGGCCTTGGTGGCAAAGCTGCCGGACTGAACGTAGTTGCCACGCTTTTCCTTGGTGGCAAAATTCAAAGGAATCATGTCGAACTGCAGGCTGGCTCCACCCTGGATGAACAATACTTCATAATCATCACCTAAGCCCATCAGTTCCTTGATGTCAGCCTTGGCCTGATTGTGAACATCATCATAGGCCTTGGCACGATGGCTGATTTCCAATATGGACATGCCAGTGTTCTGAAAATTTAAAAACTCTGCCTGGGCTTCTTTTAATACCTCCAAGGGCAGCATTGAAGGGCCAGGATTAAAGTTATAAATACGATTTGCTTCCATGGGACAACCTCCTATTAATGTAAGAAAATTTTTAAAACGTCTATCTTTAATTTTACATCAGAGTTCGGAAAAGGGTCAAGAAAGATTAAACTTTTGTTACAAAAAGTTTTGCTCCAGAATACACTTGATTTTTTAAAATAAATAAAATATGATGTAAAGAGTAGTGAAATAAATATAAAAATTTATTCTCAATAATAACAGGAGGCTCAATATGAAAGTATTAATTGCAGATGGCGTATCCCAGATGGCTGTTGATATCCTTAAGGATGATTTTGAATGTGTAATTAAGGATAAGCTGCCGGCGGAGGAACTTTTACAGATTATTCCGGAGTTTGACGCTCTGATCGTGCGCTCAGCCTCCAAGGTTACGGCAGAGGTTATAGATGCGGCCACGAATCTAAAGATTATCGGCCGTGCCGGTGTAGGCGTGGATAATATTGATGTTCCTGCTGCAACTGCCCGGGGCATAATCGTTATTAATTCACCAGGTGGAAATACAAATGCAGCCACCGAGCATACATGTGCCATGATGCTGTCCATGGCCAGAAATATTCCAATAGCTAACGAAACACTGCAAAAGGGCGAGTGGAATCGCAAGCAGTACACAGGCGTGGAATTAAAGGATAAGACCCTGGGAGTTATCGGTATGGGTCGTATCGGCAGTGGTGTGGCCAAGAGAGCCCTGGCCTTCGAGATGAAGGTTATTGGCTATGACCCATATATCAATGAAGAGCGTGCCAAGGATATGGGAGTTGAGGTTGGTACCTTTGATGATGTTATAGCCAAGTCTGATTTCATCACCGTGCATATGCCTCTTACTGATTCCACCCGTGGCATGATCAATAAGGAAGTAATGTACAAGATGAAGAAGGGGGTTCGCCTCATAAACTGTGCCCGTGGTGGCATTATTGTGGAGGAGGACCTGCGTGATGCTGTCCTTGATGGACAGGTGGCCGGAGCGGCAGTGGACGTATTTACCAGTGAGCCGATTCCTGCGGACCATCCTCTTCTTGGTGTAAAGAACATCTTTGTTACCCCTCATCTGGGTGCTTCCACTGTTGAGGCACAGGTGGGTGTGGCTGTGGATGTGGCCCAGGGGATCAAAGCAGCCCTTCAGGGTGACCCTGTAATGACTGCTGTTAATATGGCTCCTGTTTCCAAGTCTGTAATGCAGGTTATTGCACCTTATTTCGATCTTGCAGAGCGTCTTGGCTGTGCAGCCCGTGCTCTGGTGGAGGGCGGCATCAAGAAGCTTGATGTGACCTACAACGGTGAAATTGCTGATGTAAGTACCCGCATGATTACCACCGCTGTTTTGAAGGGTATTTTAAGCAGTGAACTGGACGACGTGGTGAACTTCGTAAATGCCCCAGGCCTGGCCAAGGAGCGCAATATTAAGGTCAGCGAGGTCAAGAACAAGAATACGGAGCGTTTTGCCAATACAGTTACCGTAACCGTTACTGCCGGGAAAAATCAGAGCGTAAGCATTATGGGTACCCTCTTTGGCGATAAGGCCCGTATCGTACAGATTAATGATAACAGAGTTGATGTGGCTCCGCGCCGTTGTCTGCTCCTTTGCCCTCACAACAACCGTCCTGGTGTTATTGGCCAGGTGGGCTCCATTATGGGTGCAGCAGGTGTTAATATTTCCGGCATGCAGGTTTCCACCACTTCCAAGGAAGATGTAAACCTTATGATTCTTACTTTGGACAGTGAAGTACCAGCTGACGTGCTGAAGCTCATCACTTCAATGGAAGAAATTTACGATGCCAAGATGATCATGTTTAAATAAAAAATAAAAAAATTCTGCAGGGACTAAGGGACTTAGTCCCTGTTTTATATTGCCATGAGTACTAAAACTAAGCTATAATTAGATTAGGTATGTATGCTTAAAATTATGTTTTCTACTTTTAGGGATAACAGGTGATAGATATGAAAATAGAAGGCTTAGGAACCAGAGGCACCATGCCTGCCATGGGCAGCAGCTCCAACAGAAAAGCTAATGCCATGGAATCTGATTTTTCCTCGGAATTTGAGGACCAGCGCAGCAGCGCTTCACATGAGCAGCTGCAGCGACTTCTTGATCAGATTGATGAACAGGGTGCAAAGCTTACCAAGACCCCAACCTATGATGAGCTCATTGAATATCGCAGCCTCATCAAGAACTTCGTGGGAACTGTGGTAAGCCAGATGTATGATGTAAGTACCCAGTCAGGCTGGGACCGCATGGGTCGTCAGAAGGTTTACACTACAGTAAGAAAAATCGATACTGAGCTGGAGAATATGGCGGAGAAAATCCGTCTGGGCCAGTCGGATCAGCTTGATGTGGTGGCCAGTCATGATGCCATCCGTGGAATGCTGGTAGATTTATATATGTAATGAATATTTCTTGGAGCAATATTACAGGCCATAAACAAAATATTGAACGCCTGAAAACCCTTTGCAGGGAAGATATGGTACCCCACTCCATGCTTTTTTTCGGCATTGATGGTATTGGAAAGATGCTGGCTGCCCAAGCTATGGCGGCCACTCTTTTATGTCATCACCCTGTGGATGGCAATGCCTGTGGTGAATGTCCTTCCTGCAAAGCTCTTATAGCCGGGACACATCCGGACTTTTTTACTGTGGAGCCGGAGGAAAAGGGCATTATTACCATTGGCTCTGTCCGTGAAATGCAGGGGAAAATTGCCAGGGTGCCTATTATGTCCAAGGTGAGGGCTGTGATTATTGACGATGCCCAGACCATGAATGATGCGGCGGCCAACAGCCTTTTAAAGACCATTGAGGACCCGGGCGGAGAGATTTATTTTATTTTGGTAACCAATTCCACAATGGCCCTGCTGGAGACAATTATTTCCCGTTGTATGCGGGAGGAATTTGCCGGACTGAGTCCGGAGGATATCAGCTCTGTACTGGTAAAGCAGGGTGTAGCTGAACAGCAGGCCAGATATCTTGCCACATTTGCGGACGGCAGTGTCCGTCAAGCCATTCTCCTTAATGATGAGGAGGGGACTTCCCTGCAAAAAAGCGCAGTGGAATTTTTTGAAAACTGTGCCGGCCATGAACTGGACATGGAAATGGTGTGGAGTCAGGGCAAAAGCTTGGGGGCTCTGGGGAAGAAAGAAAAGGATAAGCTGAAGCAATGGTTCAGCTTTCTGGCTATGGTGATAAGGGATCAGCTGGTGCTTTACAGCGGCAGTGAGATTATCCTTTACAACCAGACAGACATTTCGAGAATAAATAAGCTTACAGGTCAGCTTTCACAGCATCAGCTCATTGCCTTGCTGAAGCTGGTGAGGGAGTATCAGGGGAGACTCAGATACAGCGTAAGTCCCCAGCTGATGGTGGAGAGCTTTATTATAAAGGTTAAAACGTTATTGGAGGATTAAGGTGCAGACAGTAGTAGGTGTTCGCTTTAAGCGGGCTGGAAAGATATATTATTTTAGTCCGGGAAAACTGGATATTGAAACAAATGATGATGTTATTGTGGAGACAGCCAGAGGTGTTGAATATGGCACAGCTGTAATTGGCCCAAGGGAGGTGCCTGACAGCGATGTGGTACTTCCGTTAAAGGAGGTTCTCCGCAAGGCCACTGAGGCAGACAAGAACAAGGTTATTGACAATGGCCATAAGGAGCATGAGGCCTTTGGTATCTGCGAGGAGAAAATCAAAGCCCATGGCCTTCCTATGAAGCTGGTACAGGTGGAATATACCTTTGATGTAAATAAGATTATTTTCTACTTTACCGCTGATGGCCGTATTGACTTCAGAGAACTGGTAAAGGATTTGGCGGCGGTATTCCGTACCCGTATTGAGCTTCGCCAGATTGGCGTAAGGGATGAGGCAAAGCTCATGGGGGGCATTGGCTGCTGTGGCCGTTCTTTGTGCTGTCATACTTTTTTGGGTGAATTTGAGCCCGTATCTATCCGCATGGCCAAGGAGCAGAATCTGTCCCTTAATCCAACCAAGATTTCCGGTATCTGCGGCCGTCTCATGTGTTGTCTGAAGTACGAAAACGAGTGTTACTGCGGCAAGTCCCAGAAGCGTGTCAAGGTTAAGCCGCCAACCCAGGGCTGTAAGGTAATCACTGCGGAAGGCGAGGGCAAGGTTATTAATCTGAACCAGCAGCGACGGACCGCCACCATTCTTTTGGATAACAGCAAGACCATTGTTGCATCCTGGGAGGACGTAATCGAGAAGGACGAAGATGATATTTAATGAGGAAGGCCTTGGCGATATGAAAATAGAGCTGGGGCCTGATGAACGCCTGGACGATTTGCTTTTGGGAGGCAGAAAGATAATCCAAAATACAAAGGAATTCTGCTTTTCCATTGATGCGGTGCTTCTTGCCCATTTTCCCAAGTATCATAAAAACTGGCGGGTTTTTGACCTTGGCACAGGCACTGGGGTAATGCCTCTTTTGATTGCAGATGAGGTGAAGGAAATCCACGGCCTTGAGCTTAATCGCGTAATGGCGGAGCTGGCCCGACGCAATGTGAAGCTGAATAATCTGGAGGATAAGATTACTGTCAGTCAGGGGGATTACCGAAAAATCCGGGAGCTTTATCCACCGGAATCCTTTGACTGTGTTATAGCCAATCCTCCATATCGTCCCGTGAATCAGGGCACTTTAAGCGCTGAGGACGGCGTGGCAAGGGCGCGACATGAAATAACCGCCACCCTTGATGACGTGGTTAAGGCCGCCAGATATCTTCTGAGATTTCGTGGCAAGTTTGCCATGGTGCATCTGCCGGAGCGGCTGGGAGAAATCATTGTGGCCATGCACGAAAACCAGATAGAGATAAAAAGACTGCAGATGGTACAGCCCAAGCCAGGCAAAACCTCCAATCTTATGCTTGTTGAAGGTATAGTGGGGGCGGTGCCAGGGGGGATGAAGGCTGAGGTTCCTCTCATTGTCCATGAGGAGGACGGCAGCTACACTGATGAAATTTTACGTATATACAACATGAAGCGGGATTGAAGGTCCTGAACAAATGAAGGAATGACACATTTATGTCAGAGGAAAGCAACAATAAAACAGGTATGCTGTATTTGTCAGCAACCCCTATCGGCAATCTGGAGGATATGACCTACAGAAGTGTGCGGCTGCTGGGGGAAGCGGATCTTATTGCCGCTGAGGATACCAGACATTCACGCAAGCTGATGTCTCACTTTGATATCCATACCCCCCTGACCAGCTATCATGAACATAACAAGCTGGAAAAGGGGCCGGAGCTGGTGGAGAAAATGCTGGCGGGAGATACCATTGTGTGTATCAGTGATGCTGGCTTGCCGGGGATTTCCGACCCAGGAGCCCATCTGGCCATGCTGGCCATTGAGGCGGGGATTAAGGTGAGTCCTTTGCCAGGAGCCAATGCGGCCTTGTCTGCCCTTATATGCTCCGGACTTGACACCACGGCCTTTACCTTTTATGGTTTTTTGCCAAGAACTGGAAAGAAGCGGCGGGAACTGCTGGAGCGCATTACCCGCAGTCCTGAGACCCTGATTTTTTATGAGGCCCCCCATCATTTAAAAGGAACACTGGGGGATCTTATTAAGGCATTGGGGTCACATCGCAGGGCAGTGACTGCACGGGAGCTTACCAAGACCTTTGAGGAATTTAACCGACGTACTCTTGGGGAACTGGCAGAGTATTATAATGAGCATGATCCCAAGGGTGAGTTCGTTATTATAATAGAGGGCTTTGATACAGAAAATGAAGTTGTATCTGAACCTGAACAACAGCTTTCACCAGTGGAAATGGTGGCAAAGCTGGAAGCGGAAGGCATGGGACGCAAGGAGGCCATGCGTGAAGCTGCAAAGAAGCTGGGTATCAGTCGCCGGGATGTATATCAGGCGCTGTTGAAATGATATATTAGTTTAGGAGGAATTCTTTCGTGAGCAACAAGAGTTTTTATATAACTACCCCAATTTATTATCCAAGTGCAAAGCTGCACATTGGCCACGCATACTGCACCACAATCGCAGACGCTGTGGCACGGTTCCATCGTCTGGCTGGTGATGATGTGTTCTTCCTTACAGGCAGTGACGAGCATGGCCAGAAGATTCAGGAGAAGGCTGAGGCTGAGGGGATTAAGCCTATTGAATACACTGATAAAATCGTGGCAGGATTCCAGAATCTCTGGAAGCTGCTGAATATTTCCAATGATGATTTTATCCGTACCACCCAGCCACGTCACGAGAAGGTAGTTCAGGAGATTTTCCGCCGTGTTTACGATAAGGGAGATATTTACAAGGGCTCCTACAAGGGATTGTACTGCACCCCATGTGAGAGCTTCTGGACTGAGCTGCAGCTGGATGAAAATGGCTGCTGCCCGGATTGTGGACGACCTGTTAAGGAAGTAGCCGAGGAGGCTTATTTCTTTAAAATGTCCAGATATGCAGACAAAATTTTAAAGTACATTGATGATAATCCTGAATTTATCCAGCCTGTGTCCCGCCGCAATGAAATGATTAATTTCATAAAGCAGGGGCTGGATGATCTGTGCATTTCCCGTACCTCCTTTGACTGGGGTATTCCTGTTCCTATTGATGAAAAACACGTTATCTACGTGTGGTTTGATGCTCTTACCAACTATCTTACCCCAATTGGATTTTTGGATGATCCTGAAAAATTCAAGAAGTTCTGGCCAGCCAATGTTCATTTGGTGGGCAAGGAAATAGTCCGCTTCCACTCCATTATATGGCCTTGTATCCTTATGGCCCTGGATTTGCCATTACCTAAGCAGATTTATGGCCACGGCTGGCTGGTGGTGGACGGCACCAAGATGTCCAAGTCCCTGGGCAACGTTATTGATCCTCTTGAGCTCATTGAAAAGTACGGTCCTGATGCTATCCGTTATTTTCTGCTTCGCGAAATTATTTTGGGGCAGGATGGCAACTTCTCTGAGCTGGCTCTGGTACAGCGTATTAACTCCGATCTGGCTAATGATCTGGGCAATTTGCTCCACCGCAGCCTTAATATGGTGGGCAAGTTCCAGAATGGGGAAGTGTTTGCTCCCGAGGGACGTTCTGAAATTGACGAATCCCTTATCAGTGATGCCATGAATGCTGTAAAGGCCTTTGAGGAAGGCATGTCTGACATGAAAATCAGCAATGCTGTAAAGGCTGTATGGGCATTTATCGGCAGGGCCAACAAATATATTGATGAAACTGCTCCATGGGCTCTGGCCAAAGATGAGTCAAAGAAGCAGGAGCTGGCCAATGTTATGTATAATCTCATTGAGTCCATGCGCATTATCAGCGTAATGATTTCTCCATATATGCCTGTAACCGCCGAAAAGGTATGGCAGCAGCTGAACATTCCTGGTGACTTTAAGGACGTGCGTCTGGAGGATATTAAGGCATGGGGCGGCACTCCTGCGGGCATGCACATTGGGGAAGCCCAGCAGCTGTTCCCACGTATTGAGCTTGATCCGGAGGATAAGGCTCAGGCCCAGGCTCCAAAGAAGGAAAAGCAGCCTAAGAAGGAAAAGACTGAGAAGACTGGGAACAAGGACGAAAAATCTGCTGATGGTCTCATTACCATTGACGATTTTGGCAAGGTGAAGCTTCAGGTGGTGGAAATCCTTGAGGCAGAGCCTGTTCCAAAGGCTGATAAGCTTCTTAAGCTCATTGTGGATACCGGTGCAGAAAAGAGACAGGTGGTATCCGGCATTGCGAAGCATTATGAGATAAGTGATCTCATTGGTAAAAAGGTTATTTTGGTAATGAACCTGAAACCTGCCAAACTCCGCGGCGTAGAGTCCCAGGGCATGATCCTGGCCGCCACCAAGGGTGATGAACTGGAAGTTGTAACTGTGGATATGCCGGTGGGCAGTATTGTAAGATAAGAACGTTTTTTGTAGGGTTGCTGCATTTGTGGCAGCCCTATATTCATATAGTAGGAAACTTTTTTATTGTTAGTAAAATACCGAAAAAAACGTTGTAATTAAAGTGGAAAAGTTTACGCAAAAATTTAAAAAATTATTT
Organism: Anaerovibrio sp. RM50; assembly: GCF_000622005.1. Taxonomy (GTDB): domain Bacteria; phylum Bacillota; class Negativicutes; order Selenomonadales; family Selenomonadaceae; genus Anaerovibrio. The sequence continues at coordinate 323,332 of NZ_JHWV01000005.1, forward strand.
TTGGAGATTATTATATATGAAAGAAAATATTTTAATTGACACCCACGCCCATATCAATAGTGAAAAATTTGACCAAGAGAGAGGAAAAATTATTACCAATGCCATTGAGAATGGAATTGGGGGTATTATAAATATGGGGGACACCATGGAGTCTTCCCAATACGTTCTGGAATTGGCCCAAGAGTATGATATTTGCTATGCCGGGGTAGGGGTGCACCCTGAGGAAGCCTTTGAAATGGGAAAAAGAGATTTTGACCAATTGGCAATTTGGGCGAAAAATAAAAAAGTCGTGTGTATCGGTGAAATCGGATTGGATTATTATTGGGAAAAGGATGGGGAAAAAAGAGCCCTTCAGCGTCGTATATTTATTCAGCAGCTGGATCTTGCCAGACAACTGAATCTGCCGGTGTGCGTCCACAACCGTGATGCCCATGGGGATACCATGGAAATCCTTAAAAAAGAAGGTAGGGGTATCCGTGGCGTGATGCATTGTTTTTCGGGAAGTCTGGAAATTGCCCGGGAACTGGTGAAAATGGACTGGTATATTGGGGTGGACGGACCTCTGACCTTCAAAAATGCGGCAAAACTGCCGGAAATAGTCAAAGAAATTCCCCTGGAAAGGATTTTGGTGGAAACGGATTGCCCGTATATGGCCCCTCAGCCAGTGCGGGGAAAGAGAAACGAACCTGCTTATGTGAGGTTTGTGGCGGAAAAATTAGCTGAATTGAAAGGACTGGATTTTGAGACCGTTCAAAAGCAAACTACACTTAATGCAATATCCCTGTACCCAAGGCTGGAACAGGGCTAAGAGGACAAAAATATACAAAAGTGGGAGACGGCTGTTATTTTTCAGCCGTTTTTTCATGTTCTTTTCATGTTTTGAGTATATTATTACCCCCGAAGTGGTGATTGGAAAAATTAAAAATTTGACAAAGCAATTTTTTGCTGATATACTAACAACCATGTTTGCAAAACAAAGGGAGGAATTGAATGAGTTTTGACAAATTTCATGTCCGATGTATCCGGGATATCCGGTTCCTGATTTGCATTGGCTTACTGGCTGTGATGACCATGGTAACAGGTTTTGTGTCACACAGGCATGTAACAATTTCAGTGGATGGCCAGCATATTGAGCTGAGCACTCCATATCACGTTGTGGACAATATCCTTACCCAGGCTGGTGTTACCAGACATGAAAAGGATATATACAAAGTAACTGCTGATGAAAATGGCGATGAGGTCATCAACATCAGACGGGCTGTACCAGTTGTCGTTGAGTACAAGGGAGAGCAGAAGGAAATCATTACTGCAAATGCTACTGTGGACGACATTATGATAGAGCTTGGTTACGTAGGTAACAGATATAAGATTGATAAGGCCGGAGAAACAGACGTTGTAGCTGGTATGCACATCAAGGTAACTGATGTACCAGTTGTTCCGGTAAATGCAGTAAATACCCCACAGGGTACCATGACTTACAAGAGTCATCTGACGATGGAAGCTACAGCATATATTCCAAGCGATGGTGGCGGCAGCGGCATAACTGCTACCGGCATGGTTGCACAGCATGGAGTGATTGCTGTCGATCCAAATGTGATACCGCTGGGATCCCGAGTGTTCATTCCGGGCTATGGAATGGCAATTGCGGCAGATACTGGCGGAGCTATCCGAGGCAATAGAATAGACTTGTGCATGAATACTTACCGTGAGGCAATTAACTTTGGCCGCGGTGTGGTGGAAGTGTACATATTAGACTAAAACCGGAGATTGTTTCCTGAATGGAAGCAATAGGAAGCGGGGATTAGTAAGGGTAACAACGGCCTTTACTATTCCCCGCTTTCTATTTTTTAAGCTAAAAGTGATATTGCTAAAAAGTAGTATTTGTTTTACAATAAAAATTATCAATAGATATTTTGGTGTTGGATAAATGGGGCTTTAATATGGCTTTAAAAGTTGGAATAGACAATCTTAATAAAGCAACGGAAAAGTTGATAAAGCGTCTGTTTTCTGAGGGTGTGGTGGATGCCATATCTGATGTGCTGGATGATAATGTTATTGGCTTCAGCCCTTCAGGCCATTATTATTCCCGTGGCAGCTGGGAAGTAAAGCGTTTTTTACAGGCAGAGTATGAGAGCCTTGCTCCTTGTAACATCAGCAAAATCCGCAGCCGCCAATTCGTAAGGGAGGGGCAGCTCTCCATAGAGTCTCACGTTATCATGACCAGCCTCCAGCAACGGAAGCTATTGCTGTTAAATATTACCACCATGTACCGCATGGTGCCGGATGGCTTTGTGATTAATGGCATCAATATGGCTCTTGATTATGACCGGGAAAAAACCTACAAGGTCCTGACAGAGGCCGCCATGAATGATTTGGATTTTCTGGCTTCCTATGACGGTACCACAGGGCTTTTGAACCGTGATGCCTTCTGCCGCCGGGCGGCGGATATGATGACGGATTATCCGGACAAAAGCTTCGATATTCTTCGCATCAATATTGAGCGCTTTAAAGTAATAAATGAGGTTTTTGGCGAGCAGCAGGGAGACAGGCTGCTGAACTATATTGCGGGTTTTCTGAAAAGCATTGATTTGGAGCTGTGCCTTTCCGCCAGATTATATGCGGATAATTTTGTGGTATGCTTTGAGTCTGCCGAGGGGGATGCGGAAAAGCTAATCTACACCATGCAGATTGTGGCCAACAGCTTTGAAATATCCCATCATACGGTCCTGTCCTTTGGCCTTTATCATGTGGACGACAAGAGCATTCCTGTCAGCACAATGATAGAGCGGGCCAACATGGCTCTTAATCAGGCCAAGGGCAACCACATGACCCCGTATTTCGTATATGATAACAAGATGCGTGACCAGATGCTGTTGGAGCAGAATATAGTCAACGAATTTGATGCCGCACTGGAACATGGTGGCTTCAGGCTGTATCTTCAGCCAAAATACGATTTGGAGACGGAGCAGATTATGGGCTCTGAGGCTTTGGTGCGCTGGATTAAGCCCGATGGCTCCAGCGTGCTGCCATCCTTATTTATACCGGTTTTGGAGAAGAACGGCTCTGTTTACGCCGTGGACCGTTTCATTTGGGAGGAGGCCTGCAAGTGTATCAGACGGTGGATGGATTCAGGGAAGCTGGTTAAACCGGTGTCAGTTAATGTTTCCCGCATCGACCTGTATGACCCGGAGCTTATTAACGTATTGGTGGGGCTTACAAGAAAATACAGGATTCCAAAAGATTTGCTGGAGCTGGAGATAACTGAATCTGCCTACACTGATGACCCAAGAATGATAATGTCAGTTACGGAAAAGCTCCAAAATGAAGGTTTTCTGATTCTCATGGATGACTTTGGCAGCGGGTATTCTTCCTTGAATATGCTTAAGGATATTCATATAGATATATTGAAACTGGATATGGAGTTCTTACGTAGTACAGACCAGACCGGCAGAGGGGGCAATATACTTAGTGCCATGGTGCAGATGGCCAAGAGCCTGAACCTTCATACCATTGCTGAGGGAGTCGAGACCAAGGACCAGGCGGATTTTCTGAAATCCATTGGCTGCAATTGGGTGCAGGGATATTATTTCTCCCAGCCACTAACAGTAGAGGAATTTGAAAAGTTAATATAAAAAATAACAGGGGCTGCCGTGGCGGTCCCTGTTATTTTATTTGATAATTTAAAGCAGTGCTTTCAGCTGTTCAACTTTTCGCTGGTGGGCCTTTATGGCAAAATCCATTCTGGCATTTTCCTCATCGGAAAACTTGCCGCTTTTAAGGGATGTTTTTATTATTTCAGCCCTGGCCTCAATATCCTTTATTTCGTCCTCCAGAGGCTTTTTCTCCTTCAGGGCAATTCCGTAAACGGTATGGATATTGTCTATGATATGCTGGGCGTAGCCCCTTTCTGCGGAAATATTTTCAAGATAATTGGCAACCTCATAAAGAATGTCATAAGGGCTGGCGGCCTGCTGAATCATTTCCAGCATTTTCATCTTTATGTCTTCCTGCATGCCGTGGGCCATGTCTATTAGCTGCTGATTGTTGTTTTCCTCCATAATCGTCACCTCTGAAAGTAATTAAAACATAAGCTGAAGTATACATCAAGAGGTTATTTCTTTCCAAACTGAAAATATGTTATAATGTTAATTGTCATTTGTCACGTATTTATCCACAGAAAAAAGTGAAAAGTTGACGAAAACATGGCTGAAATATGGGGTTATCCACTAAGTTATTCACAAAATACGGTATTTTGTGAATAACTTATCAACAATATCCACAGAAAAAAGCTATGTAAAAATGTTCAATATTAGGAGTTGGGTTTATGGAAAGCAAGAATCTTAAACGAGGCTTGAAGAACCGACACCTGCAGATGATGGCACTGGGGAGTGCTATCGGTACAGGTCTTTTCTATGGTTCAGCCTCAACTATTGCCCTTACGGGGCCGTCGGTTATGCTGGCGTACCTGGTTAGCGGCATAGTTATTTATTTCATCATGCGCATGCTGGGAGAGATGTCAGTGCATGAGCCGGTGGCAGGCTCCTTCAGCTATTATGCCACCAAGTATTGGGGTGGCTTCCCGGGCTTTCTGGCAGGATGGAATTATTGGTATTGTTATATAATGGTAAGCATGGCGGAGATTACTGCCGTTGGTATATATGTAAACTATTGGTGGCCTGATGTGCCCCAGTGGTTGTCAGCACTTATTTGTCTTATTGTTATTACTGCCATTAACCTTGTAAATGTCAGTGCTTATGGCGAGACGGAATTCTGGATGGCCCTGATAAAAGTGGTGGCTATCCTCAGCATGATTCTTTTGGGTGCATATCTCATTATCACCAATCCTTTGGGTTATCCGGCAAATATAAGCAATTTGTGGAGTTACGGCGGGTTTATGCCTAATGGTGTTTGGGGCCTTGCCATGGCCTGCGTTGTGGTTATGTTCTCCTATGGCGGTATCGAGCTTCTTGGTATTACCGCCGGAGAGGCAGAGGATCCCGACCGCTCCATTCCAAAGGCCATTAATCAGGTTATCTGGAGAATTTTGATATTCTATGTGGGTACCATGTTTGTGCTGATGTGCCTATGGCCATGGAATCAGGTGGGTATGGAATCATCTCCTTTTGTTCAGATTTTTGATAATGTGGGGATTCCTGCGGCAGCCCATATATTGAATTTCGTTGTATTGTCTGCGGCGGTATCCGTTTATAATTCTGCCATATACAGTAATGCCCGCATGCTTTACGGTTTGGCAGAAAAGGGTGATGCCCCAAAGGTATTTATGAAGTTGTCCGGACGTGGTGTGCCGGTTGTGGGAACATTGGTGTCCTCCTGCATTACTCTCATTATCGTGGTTATGAACTATCTGTTCCCAAGCCAGATTTTCATGTATCTGTTTGCGGTGGTGGTAATTTCTGCCGTAATTAACTGGGTGTGCATTACCCTCACTCACATGAAGTTCAGAAAGTATTGCGAGGAAAATGGGGTTCACTCCAAGTTCCGCTCCGTTCTTTATCCGCTGACCAATTATTTGAGTCTGGCCTTTTTGGTGGGGTTAATTGTAATGATGACCCAGATTCCGGATATGCGGATGGCTGTTATTGCCCTGCCTATATGGCTGTGTATTCTTTATGCAGGCTATCGCTTTAAAATGAGCCGCGATAGTAAGGGCAAAGTGGAATAAGTCGACTAAAATAGGGGTATTATAGGGGATTTTACTATGTCAGAGAATTTATCAATTTATAATAGAATTAAAGAGGCATTGCTGCCGGATGGTACTTTGCCGGAGGATTTTGTGCTGCGCCAGCTGCCGGAGCAGGGGCTGCGTTTTGCTGATGGTGCCATTGATGGTACTGTCCGCTATCATATGGGCCCTACCAAGAATCCTGATATCAGTGCCTTGACACTGGTGCTGGAAATGGCTTCCCAGGAACGGTTTAAGGATTCTGCCAACGCACTGATAACCCATTTTCAGAATGGTGGTGTAATGCTGCCAGTAATGGATGCCCTTCAGGACTGGGTTTTTGATCACCCGGAGAAGCTTTCCCCGGAGGCTCTGGGCCGTTTTTGCATGACTTTGCTGGTACAGAGCGAGGACGTGGAATCCGTAAAATTTGCCATCACCATTTTGGAGCTTCTTGATCGGGAGGAGACCCAGGAGCTGAGGGATATCCTGCTGGTACTGGCAGCCTCCGAGGAGCTGACCCTGTTTTGCCTGTTCCTCTTAAGTTCCTTTGAGGACGGCAATGCACTGATTTATTCGGTGGCGAAGCGTCTTAAGGGGTGGGGCAGAATTCATGCGGTCAGCATGCTGAAGCCGGAAAATGACGAGATGGCCCAGTGGCTGCTGAACGAGGGCTGGAGAAATGAGATTATGCCGGAATATTCTGCCATTGTGGCCATTAAGCGGGGAGGCCTTTTGGACCGTTTGGCAGCTGATGATGTGACCAAGGAGGATTTTCAGCTGGCAGGCGAGCTTATCGGCGCTTCCCTGGAGGATAATCCTGTTCCTGGCCTCAGCAAGTACAAGAAATCCAATGAGCTCCTTACTGCTTATTTGAAGCTGGCTGATAAATATGCTGACAGTCTGGATGACTACAGCAATATTTTTGATCTTCGGGATTTTCTGGAGAGAAGTGAACTTTCCGATAAGGACAGCCTCTTAAAGAGTGCCGGTGCCATTCTTGATTCCAAGGACTGCATTGATTGTGTGGAATCTGCCATGAATGTGGGAGAGGGCTTCTACCTGGGTAAGGCCCTGGGCCTTGATTATGCAGAAAGGGCCATGGATACCCTGCGCCGCGAGTGGCGTACAGAATACGATATAATTGATTTACTGCTGCCGGAAAAGCAGTATGTGGATGAAATCATAGAGCTCTTTGAGGATAAACTGCCATTGGAGGAGATGGCCTCCGGTCCTGAAAATGAAATGGGCAACGATGAAAGGTTTGCTGACTATGGCATTCTTTCGTATGTTATCCAGGGGTTGCAGGCAGTTCCTGGAAAGGGCGAAAAACTCATTTGCGCCGGTCTCTATTCACCTGTTATCGGTACCAGAAATATTGCCCTGAATACCCTTGATAAGTGGAGAAAGGCTGATTTTCAGCTCACCGGTGCCATGGAAAGTACACTGATGAAGCTGAAAAACTCCGAGGTAAATCAGCAGACCAAACAGAGATTGGAAAAATTCTGATATATGAATATTTTCCATTTCTGATGGAAAAATTTGAACAATTGCGTTATAATTACATAGTATCGCTGGTGTAACTCAGTTGGTAGAGTACCTCATTCGTAATGAGGGAGTCGCGGGTTCAAGTCCTGTCTCCAGCACCAGATTATTACGGGGATGTCTTCCGACGGTTTTTCGTCAGAAGGCAGCCCCTTTCTTTTTGTCCAAAATTGAATGAAATAATGTTAAAATATTTTTAACGTAAAAGTACGAAAAAATGCAGGACTTATCCGTTGATATGGAGAATAGAGACAAATAAGTATGACTCTGTTTTTTCTGGGATTAGAGGTGCAGTAAAATGCGTCAAGGACATGGATGGTATTTAAAATATTTTAATATAAAGAACCTCCTTTGCCTCATTACCATATTGAGCTGTCTATTGGGCGTGTATAAGGTTATGCCTGTCATGAAGGCCACTGCCTACGATGAGAAGATAGTCCGGGTGGGATTTTACGAGGAGGAAAATTTTCAGACGGGTTCTGCAGATGATGCATTGAAGAGCGGTTATGCTTATGACTATTTGTCCCGTTTGAGACTTTACAATAACTGGAAATATGAGTATGTTTATGGCTCCTATGCCAAGCTCTACGACAAGCTGGTAAAGGGTGAAATCGATATTTTGGCAGGGCTGGACTATACCCCGGAGCGTACGGCGGTGGTCAGCTATCCAAGTGACCCTATGGGAGCAACGGAATATTATTTTTTGAAGCGTTCCGCCGATGAACAGATTACCTCCGATCCGGCCACTATAAATGGCAAGCGGGTGGGGGTTCTTAAGGGCGCCCAGGTGCGGGCTTTGAACCGTTATCTCACCTCCAACAATATCAGCGTTCAGGTTACTGAATTTGGTGATACCAAGGAACGTGACGAGGCCATTATCAGCGGCAATATTGATATTATGATGGCTGAGGATGAAGGTACCTTCCCGGATATAGGCATAGAGGTATTTGCCGATGTGGGGGCCGTGGATTTTTACTGTGTGGTAAATAGGGGCCGTCCGGATATTCTTGAGGACCTTAACCGGTCCCAGAAGCTGATGAAGCGTGAAAATCCGCATTTTATTAGTGCGCTTAATCAGAAGTGGAACCATGATACGGTGCTGACCAACACCTTGCTGCCTAGCGAACGGAAATGGCTGGCGGACCATGATACCTTTACTGTGGGATATTTGAATGACTATCTGCCATATAGTGCCCAGGACAGTGACGGAAATGTTATAGGTGTTATTAAGGATATTATCCCCGAGATTTTTGGTGCCCTGAGAGATACGGATATTAAAATTGAATATAAGGGCTACGAAACTACCCAGGACCTGAAGGAGGCCCTGCACAATCAGGAGGTGGACGTGATTTTCCCTGCCCTGTCAGATTACTGGATTACCGAGCGCAATGACTTGGTTCCAAGTGACCCGATAGTAAGCGCCAACTTCAATATCATATATACGGGTGCATATCCTGACATGAGCAAGGCAAGGATTGCCGTTTCCCGCCGTAATGGTATTATGGAGCCCTTTAGGCGTCTTCACTATCCAAAAAATGATGTGGTTTACTATGACAACGTCTATGATTGCATGGAGGGAATAAAAAAAGGTGAGGCTGACGTAATTATTATCACCAGTCTCCGTTGTGACTATGTATTCCGTACCATGAACAACGATACGGAGTTAAATACTGCCCAGTTAACAAATGAGATGTCTTTGGGATTGGCGGGGCTCAGCTCCTTCGATGAAGGCATACGCATAATCAATCATGGTCTCAGCCTTATGGACAATGATTTTGCCATGGCACGGGCCTACGGTTATATGCCGAAGAACGAGGTTACTATATTCGGCTTTTTGAAGCAGAATATCTGGATTCCTATTGGTCTGGTAATCCTGATTGCCGCCATGGTTGTATACTTTATTTCCAGAGAGAATGTTAAGAACCGTGAGCATCTCCAGGAATCGGAGCAGCACCGCAAAGAACTGTCTGACAAGGTGGAGGAGATTTCTGTACTCAATGCGGAGCTTCAGGAGAGAAAGGACAAAATCGAGCAGTACGCCGCCGAGACGGAAACCCATCTCATGGAGACCCAGGTACTGAATGATTTGCTGCAGGAGCAGCAGACCAAGCTGGAGGAGACCATAGAAGCGGCCGAGGCCGCCAACAACGCCAAAAGTGCGTTCCTCTTTAACATGAGCCACGATATCCGTACTCCGCTTAATGCCATTATTGGCTTTACTGAGCTGGCGGAACGGGAGCCGGACAATTTGGAAAAGCATACGGAATACCGCCAGAAGATTAAGATTGCCAGCAACCAGCTGCTGGATATCCTGAACAGTGTTCTGGAAATGGCCCGTATCGAAAACAAGGATTTGCTCATTGATGAGGAGCTGACAGATGCCTATGAAATGTTTGATTCCTGTCTGATGATGTTTGAAGGGGATATGAAGGCCAAGAATATGGCTTTTACCCATTCCTTTGATGTGGAGCACCGCTTCCTGTACATGGACAGAACCCATCTCTCCGAGGTGGTAATGAATGTCATAAGCAATGCTGTAAAATATACTCCTGATGGTGGCAGCATTTCTGTTGTGGGCAGGGAGCTTACCAGCGACAATGAGGGGGAGTGTATCCTCGCATTTACTGTAAAGGATACGGGCATAGGCATGTCCGAGGAATTTATCCAGGAAATATTCGAGCAGTTCTCCCGTGACCGGAACAGTACCCAAAGTGGCATTAATGGCACCGGTCTTGGTATGGCCATTGTTAAGGCCCTGGTTGACAAAATGGGTGGCACCATTACTGTCAACAGTAAGCTGGGCGAGGGCACCGAGGTTATTATCTGCACGCCTCATCGCATTGGTGAAATTCCTGTGGCCGAGGTGGAGGAACAGGTGGCCGAGGAAGCCATGGATTTCACTGGCAAGAGAATTCTCATGGCAGAGGATAATGAACTGAACGCCGAAATAGCCACCTTCATACTGGAGGATGCGGGCTTTGAGGTGGAAAGGGCAGAGGATGGCATGATTTGCTTCGATATGGTGGTGAAGCATGATGCAGGGTATTATGACCTGGTACTGATGGATATTCAGATGCCAAATCTGGATGGCTATGGCGCCACCGAAAAAATAAGAGGGCTGGAGGATGAGGCCAAGTGCAATATTCCTATAGTTGCCCTTACAGCCAATGCCTTTAAGGAGGATCAGAACAAGGCCTTTGAGGTGGGTATGAATGCCCATCTGGCAAAGCCGATTGACATTGAAAAGACACTGGCAACTTTAAAGGAGATACTGAAATAACCGGTGTTTCAAGGGCGATTTTTGGAATGATTTTCCAGGGAAAATTTTTAGTTTTTGAAAAGGAATTGCCCAATTGATGTAGAAATGGACGAGTATATATACAACGGATTAGGAAGGTATAGCAGAGGAAAGAGAACGGTTTTATACAAGTGAATATGGGTGTGTGATTATGAATTTCCTGCAGCATATCAAAGTGGGGTATAAGCTGTCCTTAATTGGGCTTGTGGCTTTTTTGCTACAGTAATTGTTGGGGCAATGGGGTATCATTATCTCCATGAGGCCCAAAGAGATATGGAAAGCGTTTCCGCTGCAGCTCAGGAACAGTCCGCCGCTGCCGAAGAAATTGCTTCCGCCAGTGAGGCACTGTCCCAGTTGGCTCACAGCTTACAGAATGCTGTAGGCGAGTTCAAGGTGTAGGTAGTGTACACAAAACATAGGTAAAGTAAAGCTCCCCTTATCATCTGATAAGGGGAGCTTTTAATGTGCTTTTTAATGTTTACATTGATGCTATTTTTATAACGCCATTGTTCAAATTTTTCTTCTTTAGAAGAAAAATCTTCCAATTAGCGTTTCAACGAGCTGGGAGATATGCTCGCCAGCTGTTGTAGTTTGTTTTCCCCCACCTAAAGAGGTGGGGGACATCTTAAAGCTCGTTATATATTTCTAGGCCAGACTTTCATGTCTGGTATATGATACAGCTGATTGTTTGGCCAGATCCAGAGTGAGATGGATAGTCATTTCTGTCCCCCTGTCCTGGGAGGTGGTTATGGTGAAGGTGCCATCCATCATTTCTATCAGCTGTCCGGCAATGGCCAGTTCCTCCTCCGGCATTTGGGAGCCATTGGTGTATATCCACAGTTCGTAGTCGGCACATAACCTGTATTTTTTTGTTTCCCCTTCCTCTTGCAGCCTGTGACGGGCAAAACCCTTTTGGGACAGGGTTACCAATACCTTTCCGCCTATTGGGGCATTGTCATAGGAAAGGCTTACCAGATTTAACAGAATTCGCTGGAGTAAATTATTATCGCAGTAAACATAGGCGTTTTCCAGCTGTGACGCATCTACCCGGAAGTCAATGCCCTTGTCCTGCATCTGGATGACGAATATATCCTTCACTTGTTGGAGACTATAGTGTATGTCTGTGGCCACAGGATATAGGGTCGTACTGTTGGCCGTTATCCTGTCTACCATACCCATTTCCCGTACCAAATGAAGAAAATAGTTGCTTACGGAATCAGCGTGGCGTATGGCCTGCCAAAGGCTGTCCAGACTTTCCGGCGGGCATTTTCCTTCTATGGCCTGATACTCGCTGCCAGTGTTTTTGGCCAGCTTTACGTAGCTCATAATGGACTGCATCATGAGACCAATATCATGGGTTACATTGGCCAGAAAGGCATTGCGGCTCTGACTGGCATACTGTTCTGCCTGTACCTTTACGTTCAGCAGATATTCCCGTTGGCGCATGGTGGTAAATATATCCGCCATAAATATCAGTATCAGTATAATGAGAACTATTTGTATTACGCTGGTGGTATTCAGTGTTTCATGAAGGTTGCCATATCCCGTTAAGTAGAGCTGAGGTATTTTGGTCACCATCATCTGTCGCAGCCACAGGGATGCGGTAAAGAAGTTCAGAAACAGCAGCACTGTACACATGGAGAAGGATTTGCCGAAGCGGTTGTGCTGGTCGTGTTTGAATATGTACCAATAATAGATGAGGCCCAGGACACTCCATACTGCCAGCAGCAGATATGATTCTGTGTTAAGGGCACTGCCCAGCAGGAGATTTGGGATAATAGGACAGAAGAAGAAAAATATGGATATGATGAAGCCGCTGAGCCCTAAAAGCTCACCAGTCTCATCCTGTTCGGCTTTCGCTACCTTATAGCGGCACAGGGATACATAGGCGTAAGCAATGGAGCCACTGATGGTAATGGCATCCACCAGCCATACAATGGCGGTGCGCCCCAAAAACGGAATAAGCAGGGAAATGCCTATAATAAGCATAATGGCCTTACGTGGAGTGCCGTCCTCAGTTACTTCGGCTATGACCGGCGGCAGAAGGTCGTCCTGGGCCATGGCCCGCAGCAGGAAGGAGGCACCGCGGTAAAATCCGATTATACCGGTCAGAATTCCCGCCACAACGGTCATAACCAGCATTGTCAGACCTCCGCTTCCCAGAAGGGAGCTGACACTGTAGAATACCGGTAATGATTTTATTCCGCCCCCTGTATTGTCAAGATTGTGGATATATTCGTTCCAGCCGTGATACTCTGCTGGAATGCCCATAACAGCCGTGGCTATAGGCAGGCAGTAGGCCAATATGGTGGCCACTACTGCAGCCACAATCAGCGGAAACATGTAATTATGGGGAATATTATATTCCTGGCTTCCGTGGGTTATGGATTCATAGCCGAAGAACATCCATGGAGCCACCATCAGTATGCTTATTATCTGCAAAAATGGAGTACCCCCGATATCCGGATCAAAGGCCGGGTAGAAGCTGGCGTGCTGCGGGCTCATGGCCAGTACACCGCAAAACAGGGCCATAACACCACCAATAAGTACGAGAGCCAGCAAGGTGTTGGCTAGAGATTTCATCTTGCCACCGTAGGCGGCGAAGAGACCAAAGATTATTATTATTGTCCAAGTGGTAAGAATTTCCCCGCCATATACATCAAAGCCTGCCACCTGATAATGGAAGCCACATTGAAGCACACTGCCCAACATAAAGCGTATCAGCAAAATCACTGCAGTGGCATTGGCCCATAGTATGGACAAATATGTGATGATGAGTGCCCAGGCCATGAGAAAGGCATGGTCATGGCCCATAATCTTTTTGGCATAGGTGAAGAACCCACCGTTATCGTGATACTTTCCTGCCAAAGCGCAGAAGTTGGCACCGATAATCAGCATAATCAATCCACCCAGCCCAATGGCCAGAATACTGCCCACGGGACCGGCGTGGGGCAGGAACAGGTTCCCCGGCATCATAAAGGCCCCCCAGCCTACGGCACAACCGAAGGACAGTCCCCACACATTAAGGGCAGTGAGCAGGCCTGTATTGTTGTTTTCCTTTGGCGTATTCATAAGCATATCTCCTTTACTGGGCTACAGGAAGGGTGAGCTTAATAATTATTTCCTTGCCCGGCTGATCCGGGGTGGAGGCAACTTCGATGGTGCCATCCATTAGCTGTACTATACCACGGGCAATGTAAAGACCACCCATATCTGTACTGTCTGCTTCATAGGTTTCCATCAGGCTGTCCGCCACAACTGGCGGTATATCTATACCCGTGTCCTGAATGCGGAGCTCGTAATTTCCACAGAGTATTTTTTTTCCGGTGGCACTTTCATTGCTGGTGCCGGTTTCTTCCAATGTAACCATAACACCTCCGCCGGCCCGGTTATATTCATAGGCATTGCTGAGAAGATTTATGAGCAGACGCTCCAGACGTATTTTGTCACAGATGACCATTGGATGGCTTAGTTCTGTAGGGTATACCTCGAAAAACAGATTTTTTTCCTGCATTTGAAGGGCAAAGAGCTCCTTGGTCTGTTGCAGTGTTTCCTGTAAATCCACTGGGCATTCATTTAGGGAAACTTTGTCTACCTTGGTATCATCGGTGACGTTGCCCTTTTCCACCATATTGTCAATAAAACCCATCAGCTTATTGCTTTGAACATCCAGTTTGCCCAGACAGTCCACAAGACGGTCGGGGATCCGCCGAGGGCAGTCATCCTCAGGACAGCCGGCACAGAGAGCACAATTTTCCAGTGCCATATTTACCGAGTTTTGGGCGGCTTCCATTGGGATACGGATATCATGGGACAGACCGGACAGGAACTTGTTTTTGGCCTGATTGATTTCGTGTTGAAGCTGTCTGGCCTGGGCCGTACTCTGTTCCCGCCGTTTTATGGTGATAAAAATATCCGCCATAAGCAGTAGAATAATCAAAATCATGGCCATTTGTACCATGCTGTTATCAACCAGATTTTCAGTGGCAAAATCGCTGTAGGATAAAGAGTCGTTATCATATGCCAAAACCATCAGATTATGCTCAATCTTTTGCCGGAGCCAAAGGCTGGTGGAAAAGAAATTAAGGAAAAGCACAATTATAACCATGGAAGTACTATTGCCAAAACGGTTCTGTTTGTCGTGCTTGAATACATACCAGTAGTATATAAAACCAAGAAGACTCCAGCCCGACAACATTAAGTAGGATTCAGTATCAAGGGAACCGCCCAAAAGGATGCCCGGAATAAGAGGGAAGAAGAAGAACAGGAGGGAAATGGCCACGCCGATTCCGCCCAGCCACTGACCCCGTTTGTCCATTTCCCGCTTGGACACTATATAGGAGCAAAGTGACGCATAGCCATAGGCCACAGAGCCTACCACTGTAATAACATCACAAAGCCAAACTACGGATACCCGCCCAAGGAATGGAATCAGCAGGGACACCACCATAACCAGGAGTATGGCATTTCTTGGAGTGCCATCAGAAGTTTTCCGCTTGAAGCATTCGGGGAAAATTTCACGTTGACCAATGTAATGAACAATAATGCCGGTAATGCGATAAAGTCCCAGCAAACTGGTGGAGATGGCACATATAATAGACATACACAGCATGGCCAGCCCCTGCTCCCCGAAGGTACTGTATACGCTGTTAAATACCGGCAGGGCCTTTATTCCTTCCAGATGGTTCTTCTGTGCTAGATAGTCGGTCCATGAAGAGAATTCCCCAGGGATAGCCATTACCGCCATTGCTGCCAGCAATACATAAATTATGCCTCCGGCCACAACTGCGGCCACCAAAATAGGAAACAGCTTTTTGACGGAAAAGTTGAAATGGCTCCTGTTATGGGTAACGGCCTCAAAACCGAAGAACATCCAAGGGGCCAGCATAACCATACTGAAAACCTGCATAAAAGGTGAAGTGTTTTCCTGGAAAGGTGGTTCAAATACTCCCACGGGTGTATGGGTGTAAAGAGCCACGAAGAGCATAACCACTGTCAGAAAAAATACCACTGCCATAAGAGTATTGAGAATTCTGCGCAGGGCACCCCCATAGCAGGAGAAGAGACCAAAAATAATAAACACAAGCCAAGTGAATAATATTTCCCCAAGGTTGATATCAAAACCGGCAATGGTGTACATATAACCCCATGCCAGTACATCCCCCAGCAGGAATCTGGACAAAAGCACTGTGGCTGTGGCGTTGGCCCACATTATGGAAAGATAGGCGATAATCACTATCCATCCGGTGAGAAAGGCGTGATCTGACCCTAAAATACTTCGGGTGTAAGATATAATTCCTCCATCATCATTGTACCTTTTTGCCAAACGGCAGAAATTGGCAGCAATAATGAGGAGAAGTACAGTAGACAGTACCATTGCCAGCACAGTGCCCATCGGTCCTGCTGTAGGAATAAACAGATTGGCAGGTACCATAAAAGCACCCCAACCCACGGCACACCCCAAGGACAGTCCCCAGATAGTTAAGGGAGATAACAGTCCTTTGGGATTTTCGTTGCCGGAAAATCCATTTGTGAATTTGTTATCCATAGTCCTGCTCCTTTATCTGGCAATTTTGTGAATGGCTTTAGGAATACTGAGAAGTGGTAGCTGCTGCTGCACAGCCCCTATATCAAAGGCCACCTTTGGCATGCCGTAGACTGTACATGTGGCGGCATCCTGTCCTATGGTAGGGGCACCGTTTTTACGCATCTTCAACAAGCCCGCGGCACCGTCCTTGCCAATACCTGTGAGGATGACTCCCAAAACATTTTTTCCCGCCGCCTCGGCCACGCTGTCAAACAGCACATCCACGGCCGGGCACACACTGTGAATTGGTGGTCCTGGCTGGCAATGGATGGCATAGCTTCCACCCTGTTTGGTAACAGACATGTGCTTGCCTCCTGGTGCTATATATACGTGGTTAGGCTGAACAATATCCCCGTCAGCGGCTTCTTTTATGGTAAGTGCGCATATTCCATTAAGACGCTCCGAAAACAGCTTTGAAAATCTTGGAGGAATATGTTGTACGATGACGATGCCGGGCAAAGGAGGCTGCAGTGCAGTCAGTATCGCTGAAAGAGCCTCGGTTCCACCAGTGGAAGCACCAATAGCAACAAGGTTAATGGAACCATTGCCCGCAGGAATGGTAATTTCCGGCTCCACCGTCGGCGCTGTTGGCTTAGGCGGTGGCGGTGCTCGATGTATGTCTGGCCGTGGAGTAAACTGAGGAGCAGGAGACGCCCCCCGTGACGGTGAAGCAGATGCTGCGGCTGGCTTTCCCGCCTGCAGGGCCTCTATAATACCATCATAAAATGGCTGCATTGGCTCACCTGCAGAAGGCTTCTTCAAATATTCGGAGGCTCCCAGATATTTTGCAGTGCTGCCAACATTGGCGGATATACCATAAACAATAATGGGGACTGACGGGAAATGTTTTACCAAAAGCGGTAGAAATTTCTCCTGATTTACCATCATTGCACCCAGAGCCAAGTTCATTACAATGGCTGTGGCTCCAAAAGAAGAAAGCTTCTTCTGGGCTTCCGCAGGCTGGGTGGCACTGTCAACGGCACTGCCTTCCGGCAACCGGTGATTAAGCTCCTGGACCAAGGCATTCTGAAAAGCTATGGAATTGTCAATCACAAATACTCGCAGATTGCCCATAATGTTCTCCTTATTCTACAAATTGTATCACTTTTATATTTCAATATTGGTCAGTAAAATCCTTTTTTAAAACCATTTTTTATGTTGTAATTGACGGGTTGCTTCCTAATAATTTAGCAAGTGGGTGAATCAATGCCTTGATACATAATGAAATGAAAAAAATATAAAAAAATGTTGACAAGCATGTCTTAAAACAGTAGAATATGTTTTGTCAGTCAGCGGGACACCGAGAGGTTGGAACTGCTGATAAATACATAAAAATGCGGAAATAGCTCAGTTGGTAGAGCATCACCTTGCCAAGGTGGGGGTCGCGAGTTCGAGTCTCGTTTTCCGCTCCATAT
>NZ_JHWV01000006.1 GCF_000622005.1 Anaerovibrio sp. RM50
CGTGCTTATGGCAAGAACTGGCGTGCTGGTATTTTTGTCAGCCATGGCAGCTTTTCCTTTGCCGATAATTTATCCCATGACGATGTAAAGGATACTCGCCTTGGTGTATATGGTGGCTATAGCAATGGTCCTCATAATGCTCATGTTTATCTGGACTATGGCTGGCAGAAGAATGATCTGACCCGTCGTCTTACTGGTCTTGGTTTAAATGCCCGGGCCGATTATAACAGCCGTATTCTGGAGCTGGGTGGAGAATATAAATACGATTTAAATGCCAAGAACATGAAGGTATGGCATATCAGCCCTTACGTAAATGTACAGCTTTCCCAGCTGTGGCAGGATGGCTACACCGAAGGCGGAGCCGGCATTTTCGGTCATCGGGTGGACAGCCAGTCCAATACTTATTTCGCCGGGGGACTCGGCCTTGAATTTAAGCGCTATCTGAGCAATGGCAGCTACGCTTTGCGTCTGGGTGTTAAGCACGCCTTTGCTGGAAGTGACCCTAAATTTACCTACGGCTATGTTGGTGATACTACCAACAGCTACCAGCTGCAGGGCCAAAATGACAAGACACATTTCCTTATGTCCCTGGGTGGGGAGGCAGAATTTGCCCCTGGCTGGACTCTTGCCGGGGATTTGGCTCTCCAAAAGGGCAGCCACGATAAGGACATTATGGCAGCAGTTACCTTAAGAAGAATGTGGTAAATTAATAACGAGCTTTAAGATGTCCCCTTCCTCTTTAGGTGGGGGAAAACAAACTACAACAGCTGGTGAGAATATCTCCCAGCTCGTTGAAACGCTAATTGGAAGATTTTTCTTCTAAAGAAGAAAAATTTGAACAATGGCGTTATAACGAAAAAGGGCAGTGCATCACATTGCCCTTTTATCATGCAGGATATTCATATTATATGCAGAAGTATAAAAACAGAGATAATATTTTGTAAGGCAAAATCTAAACATAATTATGGAAATGAGGGGAGGAGAACCTGGTGTATTACAAGCTGAAGGATGATTTGCGACTAAGGGGTTGGGAGCTATTGTCCACGGGAATTGTGCGAAAGCTCTCCGAAGAAGTTAGCTTTATGCCTACGGAGGTTTATAGGGCCCTGCAAAAGGCATGCGGTTCAGTTCCCATAAATAGTCCGCTATTTTCACCAAAGGAAAAGAAAATACTGGATGAGCTGTTACAGGAAGGCATTTTGGAGAAAACAGACACTCCTGTGCCTCTTACCCCTGAACAAAAATATAGGTTATATCCCAACCGTTTTCTTTATTCTGTTCATTGGTCCATTACGGGAAATTGCAACTGTCGCTGCCGTCATTGTTATATGTCGGCGCCGACGCGCATGGACGCGCTAGTGCGGGGACAGGCACGTGATGTGCCGCATTTGTCCCCGCCGACGCGCATGGACGCTGAGCCTACCCTTGAGGAATGTCTTGATATCGTCCGTCAAATGGAGGCGGCTGGGGTGCGGGCCGTATCATTGACCGGCGGTGAGGCCTTGGTGCGCCCTGATTTCTTTAAAATTGTGGACGCACTTCTGGATGCAGATATTCTCATTAACACCGTTATGTCCAATGGTTTGCTGGTTAATGAACGAACCTTGGACGAATTTGAACGGCGGGGAATTAAGCCGGAATTTAATATGAGCTTTGACGGCATTGACTGTCATGATTGGCTTCGGGGAATTCCGGGAGTGGAAAAGGCCGTGAAACGGGCCTTTAAGCTATGCAAGGAACGTGGCTTCCCAACAGGGGCAGAATATTGTCTGCACAAGGGAAATATTCATGCCCTAAGGGATAGTGTGAAGCTCCTGGGAGAATTGGGCTGCCAAACCCTGAAGGTTAACCGTTTGAGTCTTGAGGGAGAAGGCGTGGCCATAGCAGATAAAGCCATTACACGGGACGAGGAATATCAGGCCTATTTGGATTATATTCCGCAATTTTACGAGGATGGTGCTCCTCTCAGTATTATGCTGGCGGGGATTTTCAGTAATATTGGAAAGGATGACTACATGATTCCATGCGAAAAGAATCTGGAAGATGAAGACTGTGGTAATTACTGTCTTTGTGGCCATGCCCGCAGCCAAATGTATATAACTCCTGATGGATATATGGTTCCTTGTATTCCTATGGGTAGTGTGGAAGGTGGACGACGCCATTTTCCTAATCTGAAAACAACCACCCTTTCCTCTGCATTGCAGGATTCCTATTATATGGACTTTATTGACATGAGATTGAGGGATTACTTCGCTCATAATCCTGGATGTGAGTCTTGTCAATACCGCAACCGTTGTGCTGGCGGATGTCGTGGACATGTGGCGGCCATAGGTGGCGGTGAGGATTTACTGGCCAGGGATGAGGACACCTGCGGATTTTTCCGGCAGGGGTGGTACAAGAAAATTACTGAACTAATGTCATCGGTGTTAAGTAAGAGTTCAAATATTGGATAATTGGGTTGCTTTATCAATGTTGTGTATAATTCAATTTTTAGTAAGGTGTGAAACATATTTATGAAAAAAGGAAAATTATCTCATAAACGCTTATGTGCATTGACAGCATCCATTTTGCTGGGAATGTCATCCATGTCTGTGGTCAGTGCAGGTGAGAAAATTAACAGTGGCAATAAAGATCTTTTTGACGTAAATATTATTGATGATACGGATGCTACCCGGGAGCAGATAAAAAAATATATTTTTTTCGATGGCGTAATAGGCAAGAACCCTATGACCATAAGTGAGGATAATAAGAACGGTATTATAAAGGGAATACAGTATTGGGCTGATATTTTGGCTCCAAATACTACAATAACTCACCCGGCCCAGTTTTTTGTGGCTGGTATAGCCAAGGAAAAAAATGCCTATGCTGGTTTTTATGGCTTCGATAAGGGCATCTTCACCATTCAGCCATATTTTGAAGAGTATCTTCAGGGGCTACGGGATTTAAATGATGTAAATATATTAAAATTTGAAACTGGTGCGGATAAAAAAACCTATGAAAATGGTCAGCTGGTGGATAATGGGGCCTATGGCACAATCATGCTTGGACAGTATATGGGAGCAAAGCGGGAGGGCTCCACGGATGGCTGGTGGATGAAGGGAAATGCCATATTGTCGGATAATGAGCAGGCTACTGATGGTGTAGCCATGATACGCCATGAAGTAGCCCATTCCTTGGGAATTCTTTCCCAAGTATATGTAGAGACGGATAAGGATGGCAATCCGGTGGTAGATAAGGATGGTACTACTGTATATTATTTTCCGGTAAGATTAGGCAAGAATAATACGTATGCGGATCATGTCTATGATCAGAATCTTAACCGGTACCAACCAAATCAGCTGATAATCACGTCAAAGGAGTTTGAACGTCGTCAGGTTGCTGACCCTACTCTTAAGCCATCAGATTTTTTCATTTTGGATAATAAATTGGACGATAAGTTTAAATCGGATAATCCACGGTCAGGCAACGCGTATTTTATAGGTGATAATGTATCCAAGGTATTAAATGGCCGGACCTTTGATGGGGTTGACGGTCTGCCGTTGAATACCTGGGAAAAAAATACAGATGCAAAGGTAGTATTGGATTTGGGGCATTTTAGGCTAAACAGCCTTATGAGCCATAATGAGTACCGCAATATGACAATATTTAATGAGGTGGAGCTGGCCGCGTTGCAGGATATAGGCTATAACTTTGATCGGCGGGCTCATTTTGGTTATTCCATCTATAATGACAATCTGACCTTTACCAATACCAATGGTTATTCAGCCCGTAATAGTGCTGGTACAGACTATATCAACGCATACAGCACCATTCCTTTTGGGGTAGGTCTTCATATTTATGGCACCAATAATGATATTACCCAGGCGGCTAATGTTTTTACCATTGGCGATGGGGCAGTTGGTATTTGGGTAAGTGGAACGGGTAATAAACTGACTCTGCCCCAGGGGCATGAAATTCATGCCGATGGTGAGGATGGCGTAGGCGTATTGGTATCCTATGGTGGCAATCAGGTCTTTAATCAACAGGGAACCGTTACTGCCAATGGCCAGAAGGGCAGTGGTGTACGCTTTGATTTTGGCTCCAATATGCTGGGGGCTGACGAAATCTATTGTGGCTCCTATATTTACTATGACAGGGATATAGAAGACCAAGGCAACATAACCACTGCTAAGAATGGAAATTACAATGAAAAAAAGGATATGGATAATTATGCACCGGAGCTGGGAGCCCCATTGATAAGTGAATATAATTTATCAGGGAGCTTGTCCGGTGGCGCTAATGCCATTTATATTGGCAAAAATGCTTTTGTATATAATATCAATGTAAATTCCGGTGCCCATATAACTGGCAATATAACCTCTGATTGGAAGCATTTTGGAGATTCTGTCTATGAAGGAGCCTATGACAGCAATGGTGCCAAACGGGATGTGCTGCGTATTCAGTATAATGGCATGATGGAAAAAAATGGCTATGAATACTACAAATATATACCTGATTTGGTAACGAACCTGAATATTAACACAAATCTAAAATATGATGGAAATATAACTGGTGTTGACAACATGAGGCTGAATGTTAATGCCGGTACCATGATTTATGGGGGAACTGCCAATGTGGTAAATGTCAATGTAGCTAAGGAGGCCGCATTACTTGGTGGCAGCTTCACCGTAAATGATATGACCTCCAGTATGGCAGAGGGCTTTAGCGATGGCACCACTGGCCAGTTAATTAATCATGGTACCATTGGGGCCAACAGTGCAACAAGTGACATGACCATAAAAGGTACTCTGGTGTCCGATGGAGTACTGCGTGGCTATGGTGGAGGCTCCAATGGCCAACTTGTGATTGATGGTAACGCAAATGTGAATGGATCCATAGCATCTGTCACAAATGCCCTGCCAAATGAAGAATTTACCGTTTTACGGGCCAATGCAATAAACGGTACGCTTGAAAATTCCACAACACCATATGCTGCCACGGGTATGCTGAATACCATCGGCAAAGTGACAGGCAATGAAATAAAAGTACAAACCACTGCAGCCAATAATCTTGGTCCCATAGATAACACTCAACAGCAGGCATACGATGCCATGACGGATATGCAGATGTATCTGTCAGCCAAGGGTGATAGCCGGGTCAATGAAATGCGCCCACTGTATAGTATGGACAGCAATGAGGCAAAGGAAGCCCTTACTGCCATTTCCTCCAGCCCTGTTCCAAATACCATGAATCTCATTCAGAGAAATACCATGAACAGCCATATTATTTCCTCACGGCTTAATGAAGCCTTTGCCAAGAAGGATTTGGAGGTCAATATTCCGACCACAAGCCTTGATACGGACAAATCCGATACGAATCCAACTATGAAGATGAAGCTGGATCAGCCAGTGGACAATGATTTCTGGTTTAAGACCGCCCGTAACTGGGGTGAGGGAAGCGGCAGCAGCTATTATCAGGGCACCACCTTTGCGGGAGGCTGGGACCGGGCCTATGGCAAGAACTGGCGTGCTGGTATCTTTGTCAGCCATGGCAGCTTCTCCTTTGCCGATAATTTATCCCATGACGATGTAAAGGATACCCGTCTTGGCTTATATGGGGGCTACAGCAAGGGGCCACATTCCGGCTATGTATATCTGGACTATGGCTGGCAGAATAATGATCTGACCCGTCGTCTTACTGGTCTTGGCTTACAGGCTCAGGCCGATTATAACAGCCGTATTCTGGAGCTGGGTGGTGAATATAAATACGATTTGAATGCCAAGAACATGAAGGTATGGCATATCAGCCCTTATGCCAATGTACAGCTTTCCCAGTTGTGGCAGGATGGATACACGGAGAAGGGAGCCGGCATTTTCGGACATAGGGTGGACAGCCAGTCCAATACCTATTTCGCTGGGGGCCTTGGTCTGGAATTCAAGCGCTATCTGAGCAATGGCAGCTATGGCTTGCGACTGGGAGTGAAGCACGCCTTTACGGGGGCTGATCCAAAGTTCACCTACGGCTACATTGGTAATGACACTGCTACCTATGAGCTGCAGGGACAGCAGGATAAGACCCATTTCATCATGTCTCTTGGAGGCGAGGCTGAATTTGCCCCTGGCTGGACTCTGGCCGGGGATTTGGCTCTCCAAAAGGGCAGCCACGATAAGGACATTATGGCAGCAATTACCTTGAGAAGAATGTGGTAGGTTTGGAGATTGCTTTAGTATTTAAAATAATATGTAAATTTATTTTAAATAAAAAGGATTTTGATAATTTTTGTTGAAGTATCTACTAATAGAAAAAATTAAATCACCTCGTATTGTATTTTTTATCTGGAGGAGGCGGTTACTGGCAAATACAAAGCAGTATCATAATTGTTTCCGTTTTTTATCAATTTTATGTAACAGGAGGAATTTGTTTATGAGGAAATTTAACTTGCACAAATTGTTGTTAGCTTTCGTTATGGTGTTAGGCTTGACCTTCATGTGTTCATCCACTGCAGATGCCAAGGAGTTGGCTTTGGTAAATAATACTGGTTCTACTATCGTGGTATTAAATTGTTCACCTACCATCAGCAATCAGTGGTATGAAGATGTACTTGGCAGCTCTGTTTGGGAAAATGGTACCACTATCACCTTGGATTTTGATCGTTGGGCATTGTGCGATACTTGGGATTTCAAGGTTCATTTCACTAATGGTGATTCCGAGGATTGGCGTGACGTTAATGTAAATAATGTAAATACCATTATTTTAGAGCCTAATAGTGTTAATACCTATCTTTGATTAACAGGTATAAAATAAGTTACGATAATGAAACAGCCTCTCAATTTTTTGGGAGGCTGTTTTTAATAATTTGCAGGAAATTTACATTATTTGCAGAAATAACACTTTAAAGGAAGTGATGATTTTTTAAAGGAGGAAGCGTTAATGAACATCAGAAAAATTATTGGTTTATTTCTCGGATGTGCAATGGCAGGGGCTGTTCTTGTGGGCTGCGGTGCCAACAGTGGTACCAGTGAGCCTTCAAACAGCGGTCCTGTGAAGCTTGGTATGCTGACCAATATGAACATAACTGAAATGGTATATGCTGACTTGCTGGAAAAAGCTGGTGAAATGGGCGGCCGTATGCCTGAAAGTATGCGTTTTGATATAACATACTATGATAATCTTAATACCATGCTCCTGGGATTGGATTCAGGTAGTATTAAGGAGTTAAGTACTTATCAGTCTATTGGAAAATATCTAATAGGTAAAAATTCCAAATATCAGCTTACTGACTTCAATAAGCTTAAGATGGCAGATGCTTTCTGCTGTGCTCTTAGGGAAGATGATAAGGAGCTTCTTGAAAAATTTGATGTTGCCATAAAATCAATGAAGGATGACGGAACCCTTGACCGATTGGTTAAGGAGTATATTGAAAATGTGAATGCCGGACAGAATCCGCCAGCAGTAACAATTGAAAAGGTAAATGGAAGACGCAATATTAATGTGGCCGTAACAGGTGATTTACCTCCTATTGATTTGGTATTGGCAGATGGTTCACCAGCCGGTTTTAATACTGCGGTATTGAATGAAATCGGAAAACGCATAAATATGAATATTGATATTGTGCAGATCGCCAGTGGGGCAAGAGCATCAGCTCTGTCTGCCAAAAAGGTTGATGTAATATTTTGGGCAGTAGTTCCAGCGGATAATAACCAGGTTCGCCCTGCAGATATAGACAAGCCAAAAGGAATTGCCACAACTGTACCATATTATAAAGATGAGATAGTTCATATTAACATGGCCAAATAATAACGAGCTTTAAGATGTCCCCCACCTCTTTAGGTGGGGGAAAACAAACTACAACAGCTGGCGAGCATATCTCCCAGCTCGTTGAAACGCTAATTGGAAGATTTTTCTTCTAAAGAAGAAAAATTTGAACAATGGCGTTATAATAAAGAACTTTAGTCCATGGGAGCAGTGCATTTTTTGCACTGCTTCTTTGCTATCCCGTTAGTTTTATTTTTTAAAAAAATTTATAACACTTTTATTATCTCGGGGATATAAAGAGTAAAAGATACTGAAAATAATGGACAAACAACACTGGAGGGATAAAAATGGATGATGAAAAGCTGACAAAGAGACTGGAAAATTTTGATTTTTCCCGCATTCATCCAGTGAGGGAGAACTTGCTGAATCAATTGATTTTTATGCACCGCAAGGATAATGCCCCACAAGGTGTATTGCCAGGGAAAATGACAGATGATGAGCTGGACATGGCAGTTGCTGCCGGCAATCCTGCTTTGGCAAAAAAAGATAAAGAATAGGAAGAATTAAGCATCATGGCAAAGGACGATAAAAACATGATAGATTTCGCCCACATGAGATTCTTCATAAAACAAAATAAGGAATTATTATGGATTTAAAGGTAAATGTATATAAGACATTTTTAAAACATTGCTATGATATACCGGAGAATTTGTCAAAGCTGCCACTGGAGGACGAGTCTTATGTGGCAAATTGGCAGAAGGCTGAAGGGAAAGATGTACTCAGATTTTTAGTGGATGATTTGGGACTTTCAGCTTTAGATTTTAAGTGGGAAAATGAGGCTGACTTAAGTATTTCCTTCACTGAAACCTTAGGAGGAAGACTTCCTGTTATTACCACCAAAAGCCACAAGGATTTTCTTTTTATGGATGCATTGCTGAATGGTCGGGAGCAAATAAGAGAGGTTCCCGCAACAGTAAATGCTTTTACTATGCAGACCAAAGCCGAGGCAATTTTTAGGCATCGCGTTATTCTCCTGAATTTTGCCCCATACAGCAATATTCCTGCTGAAAAAATAAGATTACCATGGGATGAGTGGCTGATTCTTTCACAAAAAATTCGCCTTGCCCATGAAAGTGCCCATTATGAAACTCTTCGTTTATTGGGGGGCATGAAAAATCATCCATTGGACGAAATTGTGGCAGATGCCTTTGGACAGCTTGCCGCATTTGGAGATTTTAGTGCTGACAGACAAAGGCTTTTCTTCGGACTGGAAAAAGGAAAAGATACTTGTAATGGCAGGCTGTCATTTTATACTTACAATATACCGGAGAATGAGCGGGGAAAAATATATAAGGCAGTTGATAATGTTCTTGATGATGTGGAAAAAGAAATACGGGATAGACTTTCACGTCAGGAGAATAAGGTACAGCTTTTTATGGCTCTGGCTGGAAAGAGCATATTTGACAGGCTGAATCATCTATCATTACATAAAAGAACTGCTCCGGGACGGTGAAGAACTGTCCCGTATTACCTATGAAAATACAAAGGATGGGAAAACTCCCCCTGCCGGTGATTACGGCTTCAGTTACATTACAATTCCGGGAAAAGACCCATTTCATTATGTCCCTTTAATCTATGGGAGCAATGCATTTTAGGTACATTGCTCTTATTTTTGGTTCCTGTGAACAAAGATAACTTTTTTTAAAAGATACTGCAAAATGACATGGTTTTAAAGGAAAATGGAAATGTATGTAGAATTTTTAGAAGATAGAATAGTTGTCCCAGGGATTGCTTTGATGGCATTATGACTTATGGAAAATTCCTCGTAAAAAATAATGTGGATAATATAATCTATGAGCGGCGAAACGATAAAAATATTCTTACCATAAAGAAGAAAATAGTTTAATAAATATAGTTAATTTATATAGGGGGTATTTCAATATGGAAATGGGTCTTAATATTTATTTAATTTTGTATAAACCAAGTGTGGTAGCAAAGGCCATTGAACGGAAGCTTACTGAATGTGGCTACAATGTGGTAACAATTGCCGGTGAATTTGGCAGTATAAAGGCTCTTGCGGATTCTGCCCTGTTGTTTATTATCTATTTGCCAGGGGATATTGCCGATGATTCGGAGGAGATGCAAATTCTGGACAATATTCATGAGCAGATTTGGCAAACCAGTACAAACTTGCTGCTTATTGGTGAAAAGAAGGACCGTTCCCGTCTGATACAGCATAATAATCGTCTTGAACATGTTGCATGGCTGGACCGCCCCGTGAAGATGGATGAGCTGGAGAAAACTGTTTTGAATTGTATTTACACCGGGGGAAAGAAAAAAATTCTTATTGTGGATGACAATCCTTCCTTTGCCAAAATGGCTACTGAATGGATGAAGGAGGATTATCAGGTTTACAGTGTAAATTCCGGAATGGATGCCATTACCTTTTTGCTGAAAACCCCTGTGGATTTAATATTGCTTGACTATGAAATGCCGGTGGTGGACGGACCCCAGGTTTTCCAGATGCTGCGTCAGGAGCCTTTAACCAGACG
Organism: Anaerovibrio sp. RM50; assembly: GCF_000622005.1. Classification (GTDB taxonomy): domain Bacteria; phylum Bacillota; class Negativicutes; order Selenomonadales; family Selenomonadaceae; genus Anaerovibrio. The sequence continues at coordinate 10,287 of NZ_JHWV01000006.1, forward strand.
TATCCCAGTTGTTTTTCTCACGGGAGTGGGCACCAGGGAAGGTGTGGAAAGGGTTATGGCCCTTAAGCCTGATGGCTACATTTTAAAGTCCACTACCAGGGAAAGCTTGCTGGAAACCTTGCGTGGAGTACTTGCGAAATAAGGGAGAGGAGCAATCTCTATGTTTTATCTGGCTTTAATAGGACTGCTGGCTGTACTTATCCTTTTGATTGTAAATTATGATATTTTATTTCAGTATGGCAAAACACAAAATCTTCCTGCAGTAAAAATGTACAGGAGATTTCTCTTTGCTGTTTTGGCGTACTATATTTCCGATACACTTTGGGGTGTATTCAGTGAACTGAATTTATTTAACCTGCTTTTTACCAATGTGGTAATATACTATATTGTCATGGCTGCGGGCATACTGACCTGGACACGTTATGTGGTTACCTATTTGGGCGAGGATCACAAATTTGGAAAGTTTCTTCTTTGGACGGGACGCATTTTCTTTGTAACAATTACATTGGCATCCCTTGCCAGCATCTTTACCCCGGTGCTGTTCTGGTTTGATGAGGCCGGTGAATACCACGCATGTCCTGCCAGATATGCACAGCTTATTTTCCAGATTGTGCTGTTCCTTTTGACCTCTGCATACACCTTCAATGCCATGTTAAGCTTGGAAGGTGCAATAAAGAAGCGTCATCGTACTATTTGCCTCTTTGGCCTTGTTATAGCAGTATCCCTTATTCTTCAGCTGGAATTCCTTTTCATTCCGATGTACACCATTGGCTATATGCTGGGAACATGTCTACTGCATACCTTTGTTATAAGTGAACGCGTGGAGGAATACCGTAGGGCCAGTATTGAATCAATGCGCCGTGAAAAGGAGGCTGCTGAACAGGCATCCCAGGCCAAGAGCGAATTCCTTTCCAATATGTCCCATGAGATACGTACCCCAATTAATGCGGTTCTGGGCATGAACGAGCTGATACTTCGTGAATGTGATGACGATAATATTCTGTCCTATGCGGAAAATGTACGGAGCTCCGGCAATACACTGCTGGGACTCATAAATGATATTTTGGATTTCTCAAAGATCGAGGCAGGAAAAATTGAGATTATTCCCGTTGATTACGATCTTTCCTCCACCCTTAATGATATGGTGGTAATGATCCACAATAGGGCGGATGACAAGGGGTTAGAGTTTAAGGTGGACTTTGATCCAAATGTGCCAAAGCAGCTTTTTGGTGATGAGGTCCGTATAAAACAGGTTATCACCAATATTTTGACAAATGCTGTGAAATATACAGAATCAGGCAGCGTAACCTTTTCTGTAGGCTTTGATAAATGCGAGGATGACCCGGACAGTATTATTCTTCACGTGAAGGTGAAGGATACGGGTATCGGCATAAAGCCGGAGGATATGAAGAAGCTCTTCTCCAAATTTGAGCGTATTGAGGAAAAACGCAACCGCAATATCGAGGGTACAGGTCTTGGCATGACCATCACCAAAAATCTTTTGGATATGATGGGAAGCTCCCTGCAGGTGGAAAGCATCTATGGTGAGGGGAGCACCTTCTTCTTCGATTTGAAGCAAAAGGTTGTGAAATGGGAAGCCCTGGGAGATTATAAGACATCCGTTAATATGCTGTTAAAGGAGCATAAAAAATACAGGGAGAAGTTTACTGCTCCTGAGGCTGCGGTGCTTGTGGTCGACGATAATCAGATGAATCTGACGGTATTCAGGAGTCTCCTTAAGCGTACCAAGATAAAAATTGATACGGCCAGCAGCGGAGATGAGGCACTCACCATGGCTCAAAGCAAGATGTACGATATGATATTCCTGGATCACATGATGCCGGGGAAGGATGGTATTGAAACCTTGCATGAACTGCGGGAACAGGTTGATGGACCAAATGAGGCCACTGTTTCTGTTTGTCTTACTGCCAATGCCATATCCGGGGCAAGGGAGCAGTATATCGCAGCGGGCTTTGACAATTATCTTACCAAGCCAATTAATCCGGGCAAGCTGGAGGATATGCTGATGATGTATCTGCCAGGGGATAAGATCCGGATTTCCGGGGAAGATGATATTGACGACAATGAAGATTTAGATAAAGAGGGGCAGGAGAGTATTCCTGCAAAATTGGAGCCCCTGAAGGCAATGGAGTTAATTGACCTCTCAAAGGGTATCAAACACAGCGGAGGACCGGATATGTATTTGAATCTGCTGAAAATCTTTTATGATGCCTTGGAGAATGAGGCCACTACATTAAATGGATTCTATGATGACAGTAATTTCGATGACTACACCATACAGGTCCATGCCATGAAAAGCTCTGTACGGCTTATTGGGGCTGAGTCCCTTGCCGAAGAGGCCCAGTTGCTGGAAAATGCCGGCAAAGCAAAGGATATTGATTATTTAAAGCAGCATCATGAAGATTTCATAACAACCTACAGGAGCTTTAAGGAACCATTGTCTTTGATTTTCACTGATGAGGTGGAAGAAACGGGGGCAGCTGAGGTTGAAGAGGAAATGCCTGAGGCAGATGCAGAGCTCATGGACACCGTATATGAGGAAGTCAAAGCCTCCGCCCAGTCCAGTGATGCTGAAAGCATAGAGGCTGTTTTTGCGGAGATAGAGGGTTATCGTATTCCGGATTCTGAAGCTGACCTTTGCCAGAAAATAAGGTCTGCGGCAGCCAATGGAGATTTTGAAACAATTTTGTCCCTGCTGGCAGAGAGATAATTTTTAAATAATGAAGTCACTCTTAGTTGTGACCAATAAAAAATACCAGTCACCAAAGCTTAAACTTTGATGACTGGTATTTTTGTGCTTAATTTTTAATGTTTAAATACTTCCTTATGGGCATTAATGGCCTCTGCCATAATCATTTTACCCATTATATCAGGATGGAGGCCGTCGTTGGCGAAGGCTGGATCCATGAATGTGTGGGTGGGATCATAGAAATATGGCTCCAGATCAATGTAATATGGCTTGGTCTTAATATAGTTGTTTATGGTCACCAATTTGGAGTACCAGTTAGGGTCTGTAGGCGTCCTGAAGGCCAGCATGATGTTGGCAGGATTGATTGGGGGCAGGGTGAGCATAATAGGCCTGATATCGTTGGCAATGCACTTCTGATATATTCCCTCAAGATCTGCAATAACCATGTCAGCTGAAATATCGGAATTTCTCAGGCAGTTGGAGCCGGTGAGAATCATAAGATTTATAGGCTTAATCGGCAGTACATCGTTGTCGAAGCGGTCAAGGGACATTTTTGATGTATCGCCGCTGCGGCCAATATTGATGGCTGGAAAATCAAGATAAGTGGTGTAGCTGTACTGCATACTGCAAGGGGAGAAGGATACGGCACCGCCCCCGTGGGTAATACTGTCACCGAAGGCAGCAGCAAATGGGCGGGTGAGATGGTTTTCCATCTCAAAGGTATCAGTATCGGAGAAGACGCCGATGGTCTCACCCCGCATATTTACAGCCCTTACACGCCAGTAATAGGTGCCCGCATACATTCTTGGATATTCGTCATAGCAGCTGAAGGAGTCAGTAACAGTCTTGGCCCATGCCCTGTGCGGGGTTGCCACTGTGTTGTTTTCTTCCACAGGAGGCTTGGCCATAAGCTCCACCTCGTATCTGTCGGCTCCATACATTGGAATCCAGTGGAATACAGGATAAATAGGCTGCTTGAAATCAGGCATTACGTCGAAATTATTGAGAAGGGGCTTGTTTGGAATTGGCTGTGCTGAATCCACCATAATCTGCTCTGCCGTGGAGAAGACGCCAATTGGCTCCTTTCTGAGGTTTAAGGCCCGGACACGCCAGTAAAGGCGAGGCTGGTTCAGATATGGTCTAAGGTCAATCTGAATGCCGTTGGTAAACACCTGCTGGGTTGCCATAAGGTGATTTGTCTTGGAAAGAGTAATGGTATTTTCCTGATCCGGCGGGCCGGAAAGCAGCTCCAGCTCGTAGAGCACCCCGTCAGGAACACTGTGCCATACAAGATATGGTATAGGACTGGCGGGATTATCCTGGGTATATTTATATATTGGAATTGGTCTTATAGGATCGCTGTAATTTGGATTTGGTACGAAAATTTCATCAGAGGACAATTTACCAAAAATTCCGTAGGCAGTAATTTTATAATAGGTAGGAATTGCTGTGGTTGGCACATCAAAGGAATTTTCAAAGGTATATTCTTCCTTCAGCTGATGATATTCAGGGCTGTTTGGCACCTTTCCGGTGGTCTTGGAATAAACATCTACCTTATAAAAACAAGGATATGGGTACTTGTTCCAGTCCATGGTCATCTTGCCATTTTCCTCAGTAAAGTTGGCTTCTATTTTAAAGTTTTTTAAATTAAATAAATCAGTCTTCTCTGTCAAAAATACACATAGTGTGGTGAAACAGAAAATCAGCACAAGAAAAGAAATAAAACCAACGATAAGTTTTCGCATTACAAATCCACCTACAATTAAAAATCAACTCACAAAGTAGATTATATAACAACAAACAACTCTTTTCAAATAGATGGGAAACGAGTATAATATAGAAGTTAATTAAGTTGTTAATAACTAATTTACTTATTGGAGAAATGACGTAATGGAAATAAATCAGGAATTTGTTGATGGCATAAAGAAAATATTACCTGAGGAACAGTTTTTTATAAATGAACCCATGTGCAACCACACCACCTTTAATATTGGTGGTCCTGCGGATTATCTTATTTTCCCGGGCAGCATGGAGCAGCTTCAGTCCGTTATTTTGCTGATGAATCAGTGTGATATTCCCTTTACTATTTTAGGCAATGGTTCCAACGTGCTGGTGTTGGACAAGGGCATCAGAGGTGCTGTAATAAAATTCCACGCCCCAATGTCCTACAAGCGCTGTGAGGGCAATAGGATTATTGCCGGAGCGGGAGCATATCTGAAGCATATTTCCCAGTATGCCGCTGAAAACAGCCTTTCCGGCATGGAATTCGCATGTGGTATTCCGGGCTCCCTGGGTGGTGCGGTGTTTATGAATGCCGGGGCATACGACGGGGAAATGAAGAACGTGGTTAAGGAAGTAAAGACCGTAACTGCCACTGGTAAGATTTTGACCTACGGCCCTGATGAATTTAACTTTGGCTATCGCCACAGCGTTTTCCAGGCCAATGGTCAGGCCATTGCCGAGATTACCCTTGAGCTTCAGCCAGGTAATAAAGAAGAAATTTTAGCCAAAATGGATGATTATACTACCCGCCGTGAGAGCAAGCAGCCTTTGGAAATGCCAAGTGCCGGCAGCACCTTCAAGCGCCCTGAGGGCTATTATGCGGGAACCCTTATTGACAGTACGGGCTTAAAGGGCCTCCAGGTGGGTGGCGCCCAGATTTCCACCAAGCATGCGGGCTTCGTGGTTAATTCCGGTCATGCCACAGCCCAGGATGTCCTTGATCTCATTAAAGAGGTGCAGGACAGGGTATACAAGGAAAAGGGTGTTAAGCTTTATCCAGAGGTTCGTATTATCGGAGAGCAGTAATGGGTGTTGAAATAGAGCGCAAATACCTTATTAATGAAGGAAAATGGCAGCCCCAAAATGAAGGTGTAAATATCCGACAGGGCTATCTGTGCACTGAAAAGGAGCGCACTGTCCGGGTCCGCACCAAGGGAAATAAGGGCTACCTTACTATTAAAGGTGAAAATCAGGGGATTTCCCGTATGGAAATGGAATATGAGATTCCCTTTGATGATGCCACAAAGCTTTTGGACAGCCTTTGTCATAAGCCTCTTATTGAAAAGACCCGCCATATTGAGGAGCATTTGGGCCACACCTGGGAAATTGACGTATTCTTTGGGGATAATGAGGGCCTTATAGTGGCAGAGGTGGAGCTTGCCTCTGCTGATGAGGAGATAAAGCTGCCAGAGTGGATTGAAAGGGAAGTATCTGATGACAAGAGATACTATAACTCCTGTTTGTCCGTAAAGCCTTATAAAACATGGTAAAATTGGGGACCAGTATCCGCTGTCCTTTTAATATTTACATAAAAATTTAGGACCTTGGTTTTATGCAATTAGTATTATTGTGTGATATAATTTTTACTGTTGTGTATAAATAAGGTCTATTTTTATTGAGGAGTTTTATTTCTTTAAATTATGAGCAGGAAAATAGGTTTAATAAGTTTGGGCCTTTCCCTTTTAATGGTTCCATATAATGAGGTACTGGCAAATCCCATTGAGATGCCTAATGCCGGTGTAATTTCCTCAAATATAAATCAGGACAGAAATTGGAAGCCCAAGGAAGATACGGACGAAGTTGAGGTAAATATTGATCTTGGCCAGCAGAAGCTGGGAGACAATAAAATCAAGGTAAAGGTCAAGGAATTAAGGCTGAACGGAAATACCATTTTTACTACCCAGCAGCTTATGGATCAGGTGGGGCATCTTATTACCCCCCACATGACATTTAACGATATGCTGGCTGTAGGTCAGGCTATTACTGATTATTATCGCAATCATGGCTACATGACCACCATTGCATATCTTCCTACTCAAAATATAACAGAGGGAATTATCAGAATTGACATTATGGAAGGTGCCTATGATGATATTTCCTTTGAAAACGAGTCAGAGCTGGCAACGGGCAGGGCAGAAGGCTTAACCCACAGAGCGAAAAAGGATCGGGTTATTAACAAGCATGAGCTGGACCGTATGCTGCTTATTTTAAACGATATTCCAGGGGTAAAGGCCCATGCCTTCCTTTCACCGGGTAAATCCCACGGCGAGGCAAATACCGTATTTAAGCTTACCACCACCGAAAAACAGGGTGGCTTTATTTATGCGGATAACTTTGGCAACCATTATACGGGGAGAAACCGCATTGGTATGCTGTATCACTGGAACAATCTGAGCCATGTGGGAGATCAGCTCCAGCTTGGGTATTTACGAAGCACCCAATATGATGATTTGCAGAATTATTCCATTAAATATGAGCTGCCGGTATTTAATTATGGTACCTTTGCTTCATTGGAATATTACAGAACTGATTATGAGCTGGGGGAAAAGTATCGTCCCCTCAACGCCTATGGTATGTCCGATACCTTTAAGCTGGCTACCAGGACTCCATTAAAGCGTACTCTTGATAATAATCTCTATTTCCGCTTTAACGTGGAGTACACAAGACTCACAGACCGCATCGGCTATTGGAATACTGATTCCCAGAAGCACCATTATGGTGTTCGGTTTGGTCTTGACGGGGATTATCGTACCAAGGAAAGTGCATCCACATACAAGGTTATGCACACAATTGGACGGGCCGTAATGGATACCCCTTATGCCATGGCCGGTGACGTGCTGGGCATCGAGGGCTTGTATCAGAAGACAAATTTTGATTTTTACCATATACAGAAATTAAATGACAGATTGACGGCGCATCTTACCCTGTCCGGACAGAAGTCATGGAATAATCTGGATTCCTCCGAGAAGTTTTATATTGCCGGATATAACGGTGTAAGGGCTTTTCCTCAGGGTGAGGCCAGCGGTGATGACGGTTTCCTGGGCTCCCTTGAGCTGAGACAGGCCCTGGGAAATTCCAATTTCCAGTTGGCGGCTTTTTATGATATGGGCTGGGTTAATTATCTCCATCATAATCCTTTCGGTGACAGTGCATCCCGTTATCTTCAGGGGGCAGGCCTTGGGCTTGTTTATCAGAACCCGGGGGACTGGTATGCCCGCATCGATTACGCTGTGCCAATCGGCAACCGCCACTCCGACAGCTATGGCCATGATATGAATGGCATTTGGTGGTTCCAGCTGGTGAAGAAAATCTAAGCATTGTTTATTGATTGTTAAAATTTATTGCAGGTTATTTGTTGATAATGTCAATTGTTAATTAAACGGAGACGCTATTTTATAATGACTAACAGATATTTATTAAGTAAAAAAATAATATTAGGACTGGCCACAGCCACCTTGTTTTACGGGCCTTTTGGTGTGGTTTATGCTGAGCCGGCAACTAATGCTTTGCCAACTGACGGTAAAGTTACTTATGGTACAGCCACCATTTCTTCAGTAACTCCCACTGAGAAGAATCCTGATGTGAAGCCGGTAATGAACATTGCCCAGACCACAGACAAGGCAATTATTAACTGGAATACCTTTAACGTGGGCGAGAATGCTACTGTAAACTTTATCCAGACCCTTAACGGGAAGCCAAATGTAGCTGCCATGACCCTTAACAGAGTTGTTGGCACCGATGCGGGCATGTCTGAAATTGCGGGGCATATTAATTCCATTGGTTCCATTATTTTGGTAAATCCAAATGGAGCCATGTTCTATGATAAGTCCGTTGTTAATGCGGCTGGTGTTATTGTTTCCACCGCGGAAATAGATCAGGAGGCCTTTAAAAATGGCCAGCTGATATTTAGCCAGGATAATGGAAAAAATGCCAATATTACCGTAAATGGTACTATTAACGCTTCCACCAACGGTGAATATATGGAAGGACTGTTGGGGAAGGTTAAAGCAAATGTGGCTACATCTGTACTTAACACTGATAAAATTGAGCTGGCCACGGGCTTTTCCTTTGCCAACAACACCATTAAGCTGGTGGCTGATGGTGATATAACTGTTGGAGCGGGTGGCGCATTACAGGCCGTTACAACTACCACTATTTCCGGTGACAAAACTGTAGGTTCTGAGAACTTCTCCGTGGAGGGAGACAGCAACACAAGACAGGGCTCCATTACCCTGCGGGCTGACCAGAACGCTGATAATGTGGCCTATTATAAAAACAGCAACGGTGATATTGAAGTTAAAACCGCCAAGATATATCTGAATAATAATTCTGATTCTCAGATTGCCGCCCATAATGTAGGTATTTACTATAATCCTGATATTGTTAATACAGAGGCAGATGCCAGTGGTATTGATGGGCTTAAGGTTGATGGTAATCCAAAAAACACTTATGTCCAGAAGGATTATACCAAGTACAGTGAAGAAGCAAAAGCATATAATGATAAGGTAGCTAATAACTTTACAGAATTTTCCCGTAACAGTGATAAAACGATAAAGACTGTAGAGAATCGCGGGATTGTTAACCAGGGCAATCACATGCTGGTAAATGATATTTATCAGATGGAGGCTATTCAATATTCAGACAAGGCCAATTTGTACGGCTCCTATGCCCAAGGCAAAACCTTTGATGCCTCTGATACTGAAAATTGGAATGGTGGGGCTGGCTTCAAGGCTATAGGTCTTGTTGACACTGTCAACAATATCGATAACTCATTCCACGGCAGCTTTACTGGCAGCGGTGGAACTGCCAACTATTCCATAAAAGATTTAACCATCAATCGCCCAACTGAGGATAATGTGGGTTTATTTGGCGTGGCCAAGGATGCTTCCTTCTGGTCCGTAAATCTTGAAAAAGCCAATATTACAGGAAATAATTATGTAGCTGGTATTGCGGGACAGGCTGCTAATCAATCAACCTTCAGCAGTATTTCAGTTTCTGAATCAAGCAACATTACTGGTTCTTATAATAATGATAACGTAAGCGGTAATAATGTAGGCGGTAATAACGTAGGCGGTATTGTTGGCGAGATGACTGACAGCACCATCCGTTTCTCCAGCAACAGTGCAAAGGTGTCTGGCCACGATAAAGTAGGTGGTTTGGCAGGAAGTGTTTCTGGTGGTGCTTCTGGTGCCACCGGAGAAGGTTATAACAATAACATCTATAAGAGCCACAATAGTGGCACTATCGTATCAACAGGAAAATCTGCCGGTGGATTGGTTGGGTATGTTAAATCCGATTTAAATACCAAAGACGAGCAATTTGCTTCTGATGATGGCAAAGCAAAGGATCCTACCATGGCTTCTGCTGCTGTGGCCATTATTGAATCCTATTCCAATGGTTCTGTTGAGGGTAAAGAAGATGTGGGTGGTATTGTAGGTACCTTGGAAAATGGTACTATACAGTATACCTACAACACCAATGAAAAAGCTGCTTTAAGCAGTAATTCCGTTGTAAGTACTGCCTCCGTAGGTGACGGCACCTCCGTATATGGCAAGGTTCATGGAGCAGAGAATGTTGGCGGTATTGTAGGCAACATGACTGGTGGCGCCATAGATCAGTCCTATAATGCGGGAAATGTTGATGGTACTACCAATGTGGGCGGTGTAGTTGGCACAATGTCCAAGGGCGCCATTAACAAGGCCTATAATGCAGACAACAACACTGTATTAAAGACCAGCACCAATGACGCTGAATACTATGGTTTTAAGGTTCTGTCAGGCGAACACGCCGGTTCATATACCTATGACAACAACGCACAGACCTGGAAAAAATATACCACTGAAAATGGCGTACAGAAATGTAAAGACATTCCTGCAGACCAGCTAAAGAACATATCTGAGGATATCCGGGTATATAACAATCGTCTGGCCTACAGGGATGCCACTGTAACTGGCTCCACTAATGTAGGTGGTATTGCTGGAACCATGTCCAATGGTTCTATGAATGAGGTTTACAATGCGGGCCGAGTGAAGGGTAAAGAAGGGGCTACCAATGTGGGGGCCTTCGTAGGTAATTACTCTGGCGGCATTATTCAGAACAGTTTCTATGTAACCACAGCTAACGACGGTTCAGCTATTACTGGTCAGGATAAGGCGTTAGGTAATAAAAATTACTCATTAAATGGCATTGATTCTAAAACCATTAATGAAGCCCAGAGCCCGGATGATATTAAATGGACTGGCACTAAAGATAACAGCACTTCATATAAGAATACTGGCAAAGGCTGGACCATTTACAATAATTCATCCACGCCGCTGCTGAACCATTTCATGAAGTGGATCAACATTAACCGTCAGTACCAATATGATGGTACTGTTCACAACCTTATGACCACAGATGTGGACAATTATTATGGCGGTGCCTTCTTCGATAACGGTGATGGCAAGAATGTATTCTCAACCACTGGTAAATATGACTCCTTAAATAAAGCTATGGGGGGTTACGATGCCAACCAATGGGTTATCAAGTCAGGTACCGTTACCAAAGATGATAATAAGGACTTTATTTCCGTATATACCTACGATAATTCCACCATGTGGTCACCTCAGCACGGTTATTACACCAGCAACGATGCCCGCATGATTATCACCCCAAAGACTCTTACGGTAAATGTAATTGGCGAAAAGACCTATGGCAATGATAAGCTTTCCGGGGCAGAATTTGGTACCAAGGCTACTAAGGACAGTGGAATATATGCTGTTAATGTTACTGGTTTTGTCAAGGGTGAAGGCATTGATGATGCTGTTAGTGCTGATGGTCAAAATATAGTTGGTGTTTTTGAATCAAAGGATTTAACCGGAACTGGTTACAACCTGGACAAAAATGAATTGGCTGCAGGAACGTATACCAGTAACTTCACCAATCCAAAGTTTGAATTGAAGGAAAATAATCATAACTATCGTTTGACCTACAATGATAAATTAATTGTCCATAAGGCCAATTTGGATATTACTGTTAACGGCAGTAAAGAATACGGTGATACTGTCAATGGCTCCAGCGCTGCTTATTCCTTCACTTATGAGAAATCTGATAAGGATAATGAAAATAATGGTAAGTTAAAGAGCTGGGATAATATCAGTTCTGATAAAATCAACAGCGGCAATGTTAATGCTGTAAATGTAATAAATGTTGTATATCATAATGATAAGCAACAGGACACCAATGACATTACAGAAGGCTCTAATGTTATTACCAATGACAAGGGTGAAATCATTAGTTACGAGATAAATTCCGTAACCTTTGGGGATAAATCATTTTTTGATAATGTCGATGACAATAATGTCCTCAAAAACTATAATGTTATTGCCCACAAAGGAACCATGACCATCACTCCTGCTGCTTTAAAAGTAACCTCCAAGGCATCCAAGACCTATGGACAGGATGCTGTAGAGAGCGGTGTACTCAGCGAAACAGCCCATGAAGGACAGTACAGTATTGTTGTGGATGGTCTGAAGCGTGTTGATTCCCTGGACAGCTCCACTGAGTACAGCTTTAAGTACAAGGATGACAAGGCAGGATTAGGTGCAGGTACTTATGAATTTAAAACGCCAATATTCACCGATGAGCAGATAAATGGCAAAAATTATAATATCAGCTATAGCAATACGCTCACAGTAGATAAGGCCGATCTGAATGTAGGTCTGGTGGGCACCAAAACCTATGGCATGGATAATTCCACAGGCATTTACAAGTATTACGCTTTAAACCGTAATACAGATGCGAGCCTTGATAAGGAAAACAATGGTAATTTAAAAACCTTTGATTTTCATAATTCCAAATATAATATTCCTGTAAAGAATGAAGGCTTAAAGCCTATTCCTGCCGAAAAAATCACATCCATGGAAGCCACTGAGAATGTGAAGGTTAATGGTGTTGATTCCGACTCCAAGACCATCGGCACTGATGCAGATATGCTGATTTACCGTGATACAGATGGCAAGTACGCTGTATATTCCTACAAGCTTGGGAATGTGGTACTGATTGGCACGGATATTGAAGCAAATTACAATCTTCATTATTCCAATCTTGGCACAAGTGAAGGCACTATGACCATAATGCCGCCAAATACCACCAAAGAGCCAACTGGCCGTCTGGTTATTCCGGACAGTGCTGTTCCGGCAAATATTACGGAGATTGAAAAGCCCGCGGATGCGCCGGCACCGTATGTACCGCCGGTTATTCCAGTGAAAACAGTAACCGTCACTCCGGAACCAACTCCTGTAACGGAGCCAATTCCGACTCCAGAGCCAACTCCTGTTGAGCCTGTAACACCACAAAATAATGTAATTGATAATCCAATCAATGAAATTGTGGTTGTGGAAGTTCAGGAAATTGCCGAGGACACCAAGGCTGAGGTTACCGAGGAAAGCAAGAAAATCAGATACGGCGGTTACATTCCAAAGGATGCTCGTGACAGTATCAGATTTATCACTGTGGAGGACACAGGCATAAATGTTGAGGATGCAAGGGTAGAGCATACTACCATTACCATTGCTCCAGACAGTCTTGTGGATGGCAACAAAGAAGTAGTAATCAGTGGTGACGCGGAGGTCGCTACAGAGTAAATTTAATATTAAATGTTTAATGGCGGGGGCTGATGCCCTCGCTATTTTTTATCTATACAAGAGATGAACTAATGTGCATCTAAGATATACAAAATTACAAAAAATACAACAAATTTACAAAAATATGTCCTTCCGGTGTTGACAAAATTGCATAATAGCGTGATAATATACACATGTTTACAAGGTTTATAACTAAAGTAAGCAGATTTAACATGATATTATGGTTTTTGGCAATGTTTGGGACGAATCTTATCCGCCCCTGTTGCTGTTAAGGCAATGGGGGCGTTTTTATGTATCTGGAGGAGTTTTATGAAGCATGTTTTATCTGTGTTGGTTAAAAACCAGCCAGGTGTACTGGTGAGAGTTGCCAGTATGTTTTCCAGGCGAGAGTTTAACATAGAAAGCCTCACTGTGGGGGAAACGGAAAAAAGTGAGTTTTCCCGTATTACAGTGGTAGTCAGCGGTGATGAAAACATCATTGACCAGGTAATGAAGCAGTTGGGAAAGCTGCCTGACGTGGAGGTGGTAAAACGCCTCAACGAGGGTTCCTCCGTATGCAGGATTATGAACCTTATAAAGGTACAGGCTGATGACACCAACCGCTTGGATGTGTTAAAAATGGCGGAGCTTTTCGGAGCCCGCGTCATTGATGTGCAGCCCACCACATTGATCTTTGAAATCACGGGAAGCGAGGACAAGGTGAAGGCATTTAACCGTGTTCTTTCCTCCTACAAGGTTTTGGAGGTTATACAGACCGGCTTTACGGGTCTGGAGCGTGGGGAGCATACTATATTAGAATATTGCGAGGAGAGAGAGTATTATGGCAAAAATCTTTTATGATCAGGATGTTAATTGGGAAGTAATCAAGGATAAGACCGTTGCCATTATTGGTTATGGTTCCCAGGGTCATGCCCATGCACTTAACCTTAAGGAAAGCGGCCTGAACGTTGTCGTTGGCCTTTATGAGGGCTCCAAGTCCAAGGCTGTGGCTGAAAGCAAGGGTCTGAAGGTTCTGCCAGTTGGTGAGGCTACCGCTGCTGCAGATATTGTCATGATTCTTATTCCTGATGAGAAGCAGGCTGAGGTTTACAAGAATGAGATTGCTCCTAATCTGAAGTCTGGTGCAGCTCTCGCCTTCGCTCATGGCTTCAATATCCATTTCCAGCAGATCATTCCACCAAAGGATGTCGATGTATTCATGGTTGCCCCTAAGGGCCCTGGCCATCTTGTACGCCGTACCTTCACCGAGGGTGGCGGTGTTCCAGATGTATTTGCAGTAGAGCAGGATGCAACTGGCCATGCATTTGAACTGGCACTGGCTTATGCCCGTGGTATCGGCGGTACCCGTTCCGGCTGTATCCAGACCACCTTCCGTGAGGAAACTGAGACTGACCTCTTTGGTGAGCAGGCTGTTCTCTGCGGCGGTGTTTGCTCCCTTATCAAGAACGGCTTTGAGACTCTGGTGGCTGCCGGCTATCAGCCAGAGATTGCATATTTCGAGTGCTTCCATGAGATGAAGCTCATCGTTGACCTTATGTATGAGGGCGGTATGGCCAAGATGCGCAAGTCCATCTCCAATACTGCTGAGTTCGGTGACTATGTTTCCGGCCCTCGCGTTGTTGGTGAGCCAAGCCGCAAGGCAATGGAGCAGGTGCTGAAGGAAATTCAGGATGGTACCTTTGCCAACAAGTTCCTTACTGATAACCGCGCTGCTGGCTGGGCTAACTTCTACGCAATGCGCCGCCTCAATGCTGAGCATCAGATTGAGGAAGTGGGTGCAAAGCTCCGTGGCATGATGTCCTGGCTCAAGGACGGTGCAGACCTTTCCAAGGACTAAGATTTCCCGTTAATTTTTTAACAGTTTAATAACCTAATAAATTAATAATCTGGTAATCTAAAAAATTAATCAGCGGCTTACGCCAATTTTGGTGTAGGCCGCTCTTAGAATATTTAAGTATATTAAAAAATTTAGGAGGGTTTACGCTATGGGAATGAATATGACCGAAAAGATTCTGGCCAAGCATGCGGGGCTGGAATCCGTAGTTCCTGGTCAGCTTATTACCTGCAAGCTGGATATGGTTCTAGCCAATGACGTTACTGCACCGCCAGCCATTAAGGAATTTGATAAAATTGGCCGTCCTGTATTTGATAATACAAAAATCGCCCTGATTCCGGACCATTTTACCCCAAACAAGGATATAAAGGCAGCAGGGCTTGCCAAAACTGTAAGAGATTTTGCCAAGGCAAACAAAATAAAGAACTATTTCGAGGTGGGACGTGTTGGTATTGAGCACGTTATTCTTCCAGAAAAGGGCATTGTGGCTCCTGGTATGTGTATAATCGGTGCGGATTCCCATACATGTACTTATGGCGCAGTAAATGCCTTTTCCACAGGTGTTGGCTCCACAGACCTTGGTGTGGCCATGGCCACTGGGGAGGCCTGGTTCAAGGTTCCAAAGACCATTAAGGTTGAGCTTACGGGGAAGAAGCCTAAATATATTTGCGGCAAGGATGTTATTTTAACACTTATCGGGAAAATCGGCGTGGACGGTGCCCTCTACAAGTCCCTGGAATTTACTGGGGAGGGCGTGGCAGAGCTTACCATGACAGACCGCCTTACCATTGCCAATATGGCCATTGAGGCGGGAGGCAAGAACGGTATTTTCCCTTATGACAAGATTACAGAGGAATACGTAAAGGGGAGAGTGGATTACGATTTTACCCCTGTGGAGGCCGATGCAGATGCCCAGTATGATGAGGTTATTACCATTAATCTTTCTGAGCTGACCCCAGTGGTGGCTTTCCCGCATCTTCCTGAAAATACCCACCCTGTGTCTGAAATCGGGGAAATCAAAATTGATCAGGTGGTTATTGGCTCCTGTACCAACGGACGCTTTGAGGATCTGCAGCAGGCGGCGGAGATTTTCAAGGGCCACAAGGTTCACCCGGATGTGCGCTGCATTATAATCCCTGGTTCCCAGCAGATTTATATGGATGCCATTCACGCGGGCTTCGTTGACATATTTGTGGAGGCGGGCTGTGCTGTAAGCACTCCGACCTGCGGACCTTGTCTTGGTGCCCACATGGGCATTATGACAGCCGGGGAGAAGGCTGTTTCCACCACCAACCGTAATTTCCGCGGCCGTATGGGCCATGTGGATTCCGAAGTATATCTGGCGGGACCTTATGTAGCTGCTGCCAGCGCTGTTCTTGGACGGATTGCAGTTCCAGAGGAGGTTGAATAATATGGCACATGAAGGTAAGGTTTGGCGCTATGGTGACAATGTGGATACAGATGTTATCATTCCAGCAAGATATTTAAACTCCTTTGATCCCAAGGATCTGGCTGCCCATTGTATGGAGGACAGTGACGAGCACCAGGATGCTCCCTTTGCCACCAACGTGGTGGAAGGAGATATAATGGTGGGGGGCAAGAATTTTGGCTGTGGCTCCTCCCGTGAGCACGCCCCTGTTGCCATTAAGGCTGCAGGAGTTCCTGTGGTTATTGCTGCAGATTTTGCCCGTATTTTCTACAGAAACGGCATCAATATTGGTTTGCCGCTCCTTGAAATCGGTGAAGATGTTAAGAAAATAAGTCATGGTGATAAATTAAAGGTGGATCCTTCCACAGGGGTTATCGAAAATCTCACCACAGGGGAAACCTACCATGCCCAGCCACTTCCTGGCTTCGTACAGGAGATTGCCAAGGCCGGGGGCCTTATTAATTACATTAAGGAGAAGAAATAATATGGCTAAGAAGATTGTTGTTATTCCCGGTGATGGAATTGGCAAGGAAATAACCGATTCTGCTGTTGAGGTTTTAAAGAAAGCAGCAGGGAAGTTTGGCTTGAATCTTGAATATGAATATAAGGATGCTGGGGGTACTGCCTATGATAAATTTGGCGTGCCACTTCCCGATGATACCCTTAATGCCTGCAAGGCTGCTGACGGCGTCCTTTTTGGTGCCGTTGGCGGAGATAAATGGGATAATGTGGAGCCGGGGCTTCGTCCTGAAAAGGCTATTCTGGGCCTTAGAAAGGGACTGGGCCTTTATGCCAACCTTCGTCCCGTGAAGGTTGCAGATTCACTGGTGGAATATTCCCCGTTAAAGCCAGACCGCATCAAGGGCTGCGACATCGTTATTGTCCGTGAGCTGGTGGGTGGAATTTACTTTGGGGATAAATGCGAGTCCGAGCTCCATAACGGTGCCGAAAGGGCATGGGATCTGGAGAATTATTCCGTTCCCGAGGTGCAGCGCATCGCCAGGCTGGCCTTTGAAACTGCCAAGCTTCGCCGTGGCAAGGTGACCTCCGTGGACAAGGCAAATGTACTGGCCACCTCCAGACTTTGGAGACGCACTGTGGCTGAAGTGGCCAAGGATTATCCTGATGTGGAGCTTAATAATCTCTACGTGGACAATACTGCCATGCAGCTGGCTGTACGCCCAACCCAGTTTGATGTAATATTGACCGGAAATCTTTTCGGTGATATTTTAAGTGATGAGGCAGCAGTTTTAGGGGGATCCATTGGCATGATGCCATCAGCTTCCATCGGCGAGCTCACCAGCCTTTATGAGCCAATTCACGGCTCTGCCCCTGATATTGCGGGCCAGGGCATTGCCAACCCAGTTGGCACAATCCTTTCTGCAGCCATGCTCCTCAGATATTCACTTAAGGAGGAGGAAGCAGCCAAGGCAGTGGAAAATGCCTGCGACAAAGCACTGGAGGCTGGCTGGCGTACACCGGATCTCTGGCATGAGGGCTTTAAAAAGGCTGACACTGCAACAATGACACAGGCAGTAATTGACTGCCTCTAATGGAGGAATGCTCACATGAAGGGTGCTCAGATAGTTGTTGAAATACTTAAGGAGCAGGGCATTGATACCCTGTTCGGTTACCCGGGAGGAATGATTCTCCCTCTTTATGATGCCCTATATGATGAGAAAAATATTAATCAGATTCTGGTGACCCATGAGCAAAATGCGGCCCATGCTGCCGACGGCTACGCCCGGGCAACTGGGAAGGTGGGGGTGTGCATTGCCACATCAGGCCCTGGGGCTACCAATCTGGTAACTGGTATTGCCACCGCCTTTATGGACTCAATTCCCATTGTGGCCATAACAGGACAGGTGGATACCAGCCTTTTGGGAACTGATTCCTTTCAGGAGACGGATATAATGGGCGTAACCATGCCCATTACAAAGCATAATTTTAAGGTAAAAAATCCTAAGCTTTTGGCCAGCACCCTGCGGGAGGCCTTTAAAATCGCCAAAAGTGGCAGACCAGGCCCTGTATTGGTGGATATTCCCAAGGATATTCTCCTTAATGAAGCACCTTATTCCAAGGAGGAGGTCCTTCCAAAGAAACCATCAGAGCCGGATGCGGACTTTAAAATCTGCGCCGCAGAGGCAGCCCAGGTTATCTGCGATGCTGAACGGCCTGTAATAATCGTTGGTGGCGGTGTTATTTCCGCCGGTGCCACAAAAGAGGTTGTGGCCTTTGCTGAGCATTACAATCTGCCAATTGTATTTACCCTTATGGGAATTGGTGGCGTTCCCATGTCCCACCCAAATGTTTTGGGCTTTACGGGCATGCACGGGAAAAAAGATGCCAACAGTGCTATTTACAAGGCGGATCTTATCATATCCCTGGGCAGCCGCTTTGCAGACCGCTTAACGGGGAATGTGGATAAATACACTGCCAATACTAAATTCATTCATGTGGATATAGACCCGGCAGAAATAGACAAGAATATACCAAGCTCCATAGGGCTGGCCGGTGATATGAAGACTATTCTGGCCATGCTTATGCGCCGTGAACCAACGAAGAAGCTGGATAGCTGGTGGGCTGAAATCCGCTCACTTAATTCAGAATTTGAATATGATTATGACGTAAATCGCCTTACCCTGCCATGGGCTCTCCATCATGTTGCCAAGGCCACTGAGGGAAAGGAATTTGCCTTTGCCACGGACGTAGGACAGCATCAGATGTGGTGCGCACTTCATTTAAGGGTTGAGGAGCCACGCACCTGGTTTACCTCCGGAGGACTTGGTACCATGGGCTTTGGCCTGCCAGCAGCCATGGGTGCCCAGGTATCCTACGTATCCAGTGGCAGCAAGCGAAGGATAATTCACGTGGCCGGAGATGGGGGCATCAAAATGACAGGCAATGAATATTACACCATTGCCCGGCTAAATCTGCCGATTATTTCCATTATAGTGAACAATACCAGCCTGGGAATGATCCGTCAGCTCCAGACCGTATTTTACGATAAGCGGTATATTGCCTGTGAATTTGAATATGACATGGATTACGCTGCCTATGCCAGAAGCTTTGGCATAGATGCCTACAGCGTTTCCACCCCGGATGATTTCGCAGTGGCTTTCTCCAAATCCCTTAATGATCCGGACAGACCACATGTTATTGTGGTAAATCTCCACAGAAGCTTTGTGGAACCAATGACAAAAGGCGGGGCAAAAATAAACGAGTTCGTGGAATTTAAATAAGGCTAAATTAAATAAAAATTTTATAATATTAAACATGGTTGTGACAATATATATGATTATATTTTGTCACAGCCTATTTTTATTATGTTATAATATAGTGAAAAGGAAATAACATTTTGATTTCAACATCATCTAATAAAGGTGCCTATTATGAACGAGAGATTGGAAAAACTTTTAAAATTTTGGTTTCCTGAATATCAAATTATAGAATGTTTGCGACAACATGGATTTATTGTTGATGATGGGAAGCCTATGATTAATAATTCATCAGTAACTGCACCCGGCTATTCCAACGGTAATGTAGCTACTGTACCAACACGTGTTAACAGACCTGTACAATATATTCCTCCGGCATATTCCCCGAATAATGTATCGTCAGCCCCCAAAAATAAGGTTAATACTCCTTCAAATGACGCATTTGTTGATTTGAAAATAATTCTTAGAACCCAATGGACAGGCTCAGAAAAAGATATAATGGCTTTTGGCAAAGCTTTTGAACGGCCTTACCTTCGCGGTTATGACAATATAAAACCAAGGAATACCATACTTGTCATTGGCCACGAGAGTAGGGGGAAAGTTTATGGGATACAGTGTATCAGCAACATTTTAAAAAAGAAGAAGATTTTTAAACAGGCAGAAGTTTCTGTGTTGAATTTTTCTGATTATGAGACAGATGCTGCTAGTGATCTTTTTATGTCCGATTTGTACAAAGCGCTTAATTCAAAAGGTGAATCGGTGGTTTTTGAGAACATTGACAAGGCTTCCCCTTCACACTTGGAGATTTTATACCAGCTTATGACACAGGGCCGTTATAAATTGTCAAAAAGGTATATGCTGCTCAATGGCAGTTTGATGGAGGCCACCGGAGTATTGGATAAGGACATTGTTTCCCAGATTTCCGCCAATGGCAAATTCCTTATTTTTACATCAACTCTTGAAGAGAAAAAAGCAATATCTGCATTAGGTAATAAATTCATTGAGGAAATATACGATGTTATCGTATTGGAGCCATTCTCACCAATTCAAGTTCGGAATTTGGCCAATAATCTGCTTGAAAAATTTGGAACGAAATGCCGGGAAAAGCTGAGATTTACAATAAAAGTACAGGAGCCATTGATTGAGGAGATAAGCACTCATTATCGGGAAAAGGGTGGAGTAAAGGCTTTGGCAGAATATATAGATGAGCATCTTTATGAGCCTTTGACCGAGATGATTTTGCAGAATATTTTTGGAAATACCAATATAGGAGAAATAAATTACAACGATGGGTACGTTGTTACTTTGGACAGCGGTGCCAGCTTTATGATGGCTGATTTTGTGAAAAAATATAATGCCGTTGAACTGGAGGAAGCCCGCAAAGAACTTGAGCAGGTGGTAGGCCTGGCCAAGGTAAAGGAATACGTACTTAATCTGGAAAACAATTTTAAGGTTCAGCAAATGCGGGAGAACAAGGGCCTGAAGAAGTCCGATATTTCCATGCATATGATTTTTGCAGGTAATCCGGGAACAGGAAAAACCACTATTGCAAGAATAGTGGCAAAATATCTGAAAGCCATTGGTGTACTTTCATCAGGGCACCTTTGTGAAGTTACAAGAACGGATTTGGTTGGACAGTACGTAGGCCACACAGCAGTCAAAACCTCAGAGGTTATCAAAAGTGCCTTGGGTGGTGTGTTATTTATTGATGAGGCGTACTCCTTGTGCCGGGAACAGGGTGATATTTTTGGCTTGGAAGCAATAGACACTCTGGTAAAGGCCATGGAAGACAACAGAGATAATTTGGTGGTTATTTTGGCTGGTTACGAGGATGAAATGTCAGATCTTCTAAAGACCAATCCTGGATTGAAGTCCAGATTTCCAAATATTGTGCATTTTGATGATTATACTGTGGATGAGATGTATGAAATCGCCAATATTACTGCAAAAAATAAAGGATATAATTTGTCAGCAATGTGTGAAGCGGGATTGCGGCATCAATTTGAAGCTCGTCAGATTAAAGGAAAAAATGATGGCGGCAATGGCCGTTTAGTAAGAAATCTCATAGAGAATGCAATTTTAAATCAGTCACAGCGCATTGTCAAAAATCCTGAGGATGATATGGAACTGCTTATTCCAGAGGATTTTGGCTTAACCAATATGCCGGAATTCGATTTGGAACAGGAGCTTAATAAGGTTATTGGACTGGATTCTGTGAAAAAATACATTCGCAGCCTTAATGCCAGACTGAGATTGCAGGGGGAACGGAAGAAGCTTGGACTGAAAGTTGATACTACACAAACCATGCATATGATTTTTACAGGTAATCCGGGCACTGGAAAGACTATGATGGCAAGAACAGTAGCGGATGTTTTGTACAATATGAATGTTATTAAAATCAATAATTTGGTGGAGACTGACAGATCGGGATTAGTGGCTGGTTATGTGGGACAGACTGCCATAAAGACACGGGAAGTCATTGAAAGTGCTTTGGGCGGGGTCCTGTTTATTGACGAGGCCTATGCGCTTGCCCAGGGCGGACAAAATGATTTTGGACAGGAAGCCATAGATACCCTGGTAAAAATGATGGATGATAACCGGGATAATCTGGTGGTCATTTTGGCTGGCTACAGTGATGATATGAGACATTTCCTGACTAAGAATGTGGGGCTTCATTCACGTTTTCCTAATATTATTGAATTTCCTGATTATTCTGTTGATGAACTTATGCAAATTGCCGACGGCATGTATTCTGCCCAGGGATATGTTTTAAATGATGAAGGCAAAAGTGTTCTGCGGGAGCATCTGGCTGTGGCAAAGCAGGACAAACACTTTGGCAATGGACGTTATGTACGAAATGTTTTTGAACGTTCATTAAATAATCAGGCACTTCGCCTTAGCAACGAAACAAATCTATCCAAGGATGCATTGATCACTATTACGGAAGAGGATATTTGGGAGGTATAGTGATATGGGAAAAATACTAAAAAATTTTATAACATTTTCCTGGCTTCTTTTCTTGGGATTGGTATTAGTTCTTGCTGGATTTTCAACACTGATGCTGGTATTTCACGATATTCCAGGGATGATTCGCACTGGATTTGCAGGCACTACAGCTGGTTTTTCTATTTTTGGTACCCTGAGCTTTGTTGTTATGATAACAGGCTTTGTTCCGCTTTTTAGAAGGTGTTATTACATATTTCCTTGGCTTTATCCTTTTACTACAATGTTGATGATAAATCTTTTTATAGCAGCTTTGGCGGAGTTTATCTTGGGACAGGGATTTTCAGTTACCGACAGCCAACGCTATGAGATTACAATCTGTTTGATGATTATTATGGTTATTATTTGTCGCTTCATAATGTCTTTATATTTTAAAATAAGGCCGATTGTTTATCAGAGAGACGACAGGTAAGAATACAAATGAAAGGTGACCTGTTATGAATGAAATAAAGAAAGATTCAACAGATAAGCAGCCAATTCAGGGTGATTTATTACAGAATAGGGAACTAAATCAGAATGCAGCTCCAACTGAAAATAGACAGTATAATAATACTTATTATAATTCAGGCTTTGTGAATAATTTGGAAAATACAAGCGAGAAACAATCCAGGGATATAAGTTATAACAATTCATTTACCAAAAGAATAAAGCAGGGGGCATGGGTATTTTTGGCCATTATTTTAGTTGGCTTATTTTACACTTCCAATATATCAACTTCAGCAAAGGTTGATAACAGTCCCGCTGCCCAAGAAGCATTGGAAAGCCATATATCCACCACATTGGCCCCAGGCACCAGATTACTATCAAAAGATGGTAATTACGTTGGGGGCGACGTTGTAATTAATCATTCCAGCGAACAGCAGGAAACAAATCTGTTGGTATGGGATTATGCAGCGGAAGACGGGGATTATGTGCAGATTATAGCCAATGGCACTCCTTTGGGTGAACCTTTTATGATAAAAAATAAGCCAGTGTCCTTTACTGTTCCTACAACTGGTGATATTCAAGTGGTAGGAACCCATGACGGCGGCGGTGGAATAACCTATGCAGTTCATTACGGAATGAATAATACTACATATTTTAATGGGGTGAACCAAGGGGAGAATAATACATATACTTTGATACGGGAATAAGGCCATTATTTATATGGATATGGAGGTAATATACCTCTACACTCTAAAGGAAGATAAAGAAGAATTACCTGATGCCACAAATCTGGCTGATATAAAGACAGAGGGCCGTGATTTCGTATCAATGATAATATTTGACGAATTGGAATACCTGAAGCTCTCAGACAGCCATGCAGAATAGATGTATATGAGAAGTTGCTTTTATTAAAAGGAATTTTTTACGATATATAGAATATATAAGATGAGAAAATTATTATGATGATTCTTGATTTATTCTTGATATAGTATAGAATATTATATAGTTTATGCAAGGAGGGAGAGCATATGGCAACGAAGAGCATTTCAAAAAACATAAATATCAAAGGCCGTAAACAGGTTAAAAAGCTCGTAGATGCTTTGGAGCATGCACACCAACATAGAGGAAAGACAGTAACTATGTCTAAGGCCGTAACTGAGGTAAAAGGGGATAAAGTAAACGAGTTCTTCGTTAATTATCTTTAAGGAGAATAATAGTGCTGGGATTTACGAAAATTAATTTACGAGATATGTCCGAAAAGATGGATCCGGAACAAGTCAAGGCCATCCTTTCGGATTTTTATTGTCCATATAATAAGGATGTTGATGAGTTTATACAACTTAAGGCTCTGGAATTTTCAAAACAGCAACTGGCATCAGTATATCTAGTTTTTACGTCATATCAGAAGAGACCGGTTTTGGTTGGTTATTTTGCACTGGCATCTAAGTATTTCCATATTGACGCTGGGACAAGAGGCCGTATTGGCAGCAACCTTCGGAAAAGAATAAGTAAATTTGCCGAGTATGATGCATTCTTACAAAGATATATAGTACCTGCTCCGCTGATTGGTCAGCTGGGTAAGAATTATAAGAACAATTACAATGAACTTATTACCGGAGATGAGTTACTTCAGATTGCATGTGATACAGTTAAAGAAGGACAGCGCATTCTTGGAGGCAAATTGGTTTATTTGGAATGTGAGGATGTACCGTCATTGATTAGATTCTATGAGGAAAATGGCTTTTGCAGTTTTGGTAAACGTGAACTTGATGGAGATGAACGGGACAAAATAAAGGGACAGTACCTGATTCAGATGTTAAAATACCTCGGTGAATAATATCCAGAACCGTTTTGGGCTTAATTTGGCCTTAAATTTTTTGGAAAAATATAATACATTTTCTATCTGGGGCAAATGGGAATTATAAGGCCAATATTTTCAATGGGGCAGAATCGTATTTTTACTTCCGATAAGTATAAATTATCGGAAGTAAACTAAAAGCAAGAAAAAAAGGGATACATACATCAAATGTCTGCATCCCTGTATATGTACATCTTACGCCATTATGCGAAATAGGTATCCCATATAATACTGATGTGTTTCTCGATAAAATCAAGGGCCTTCTTCTCGTACTCAGGCTCAGTATAGCAACGGTTAACCACGGCAATAATTGGCAGATAGAACATATTCACCATGTGGTCAGTAGTAACCTTTGGCTTGCCCTTGCCGTTGTGCTTGTTCTTGAATAACCCCTCCAACAGATTTCTGATAACATTTTCAGTTCTGGTATAGGTCTTTTCAATATGCATCAATCTGATCTGCTCGTTGCGGAACTGCTCCAGAATCAAAAGCTTACGGACGCATTTAATAACATCATCCTGAATAATGTTTTTAACATGGTCCATATTGTACTTTACGAATTCCTCTTTAGTGAGATTCTTTAACTGCTCATCAGTAAAGTTGATAATAGGAAGACTGTGCTTATTATAGTTCTCCTCAGCCTGCTCTATGATAGTTTCAAGAATTTCACGTTTTCCCTTAAAATGCTTGTAAAGAGATGGTGGAGTCACCTTTACAGCGGCAGCAATCATCTCCACGCCTACAGCATTATATCCAAAATTGGAAAACAACTTCAAAGACTCTTCAAGGATACGTTCCTTAGTATTTGTCCTTCTTATGATAACCACTTCCCCTTATAAATCTCATACATATTATCCACCATGATTATAGCATTAAAAGGGGTAATATACAAGAAAAATCATATAAGTTTATAGACCTATGCTTTTTTAATATAAATGTCTTTGCAGGGGTAAAATAGTTTTGCTCAAAGCCTACTTAATAAGCATCATTTTCAGCAATCTTCGTCAATAGATAAGTTAATTTTACTTATTAATATGCTTCAGTAAGCCCTGGCAACCCCGCATTACATCATTGAAGGTGGCATCAAAATTGCCGGTATACCATGGATCCGCAATACTTCTGTGTTCCCCGGCAAAATCCATCAGCATGTAAACCTTCTTGTCCGGGTCTGAGCCAATAATTCTGCCAATGTAGTGCATATTCTCGTCGTCCATGCCCAAAATATAATCATATTTGTCATAATCTTCCTTGGTCATCAGTGTGGCCTTGCGCTTTGTATAAGGGATTCCCTCCTTGTCCAGCTTTTCCTTGGTGCCCCAGTAGGTATCTGAGCCAAGCTCATCCCTGTGGGTGGCCCTGGACTGGATGTAAAACTCCCCCTCCTGCCCCGCTTTTTTCACTATATCCTTCATAACAAACTCAGCCATTGTTGATCTACAAATATTGCCGTGGCACACAAAAAGTATATTGGTCATTTCTTCAAAACCCCTTTAAAACCTTGGTATTACAAGCTTTTCATTACCCCATAATTTTATCACAAAAAGCCATATTTTGGCATAAAATAGGCATAATTTTCCCTTCAAAAGTGGTAAAAAAGTGGTAAAACTCAAACTCGTTTCCACTGACCCTTTTTCAGTAATACCAAGGCTTTGGTGTTTGTGATTGTACCTATTTGATTTGAAATCGGCCTTAAAACGCATCTGAGAGCGTCACAATTTTATCCTTCACTTACATAGCTGCGCTCTGTGGCCGGTATTTTATCCCACTGTATGGCATTAACTTCCATATTATGTGCAAGTCCCCATGCAGCCGCAATACCAGCCGCTTCCCCCATGCTCATGCAGGTTGGTTGGATGCGGAAGGATGCCTGGGCGGCAAAGCTGCCACTGGCACAGCGGCCTACTACCAGCAGATTTGCAATTTCATTTGTCACCAATGCACGATATGGGATTTCATAATATTGTCCTTTTTCCAGCTTTTTAAATAGATCCAGCTTTACATCGTGGATATCAACTGGATAAGCTGTACGACAGACAGCATCGGTGAAATGACGTGCATGCAGATAGTCTTCAACATCCATATAGTATTTGCCACGAATCCGCCAGGACTCACGGACGCCGATCATACTGGCTTCGCGGCTGATATAGGCCTTCTCAAAGCCAGGCAAATTTTGGATAAAGAATGATGCCAAATGGCGCATCATCCGGCGGCCAAAGCTCACTGCCTTACTGGCTGAAACCGCATCTGTTGAACTAAAGGACATCGGGGGCATTTCCGGACAGTTCATTGACATAACAGTTGGCTTGCCTGGAATGGTAAATGCCTGAATATACAGAATGTCATCCTCAGTAAGTTCACCCTTTGCCACGCCTTCCTTGAAGAAATTTTCGCTCTTTTTCCATTTCGCAAATTCGAAGAAAGGTGGACGATTTTCCTTTAAGGCATCATCTGCAAGTCCAAAAATATCCTTTCCATAGTCGTCATTTAAATCATTTCTAAAGAAGTGATACACTTTCCCCACATCAATGCCACCCATTTCAAAACGCAGGCTCATGGGCTGATTGCGACCCGTTTTTTCCGAACCCTTTTCCGTCGGAACACCGGCAAATCGAGCCAACAGTGCATCCCCCGTACCATCTATGAAAACCTTGGCCTTGATCTTGGCAAGACCCTCAGCAGTCTGAACAACACATGCAGTGATTTTGCCGTCCTTGGTCACGGTCCCTACCAATGAAGCATTATAAAGTATCTCTACACCGGCCTCCCCACACATTTCGTCATAGATGAGTGTGAGATATTCCGGTACATACTGTCCTTTTCCCCCACCATAATAAGTATTCGTTTCTATACCCAAGTCAAGGGGGGCTCCCTGCTTTTCCATTCGTTTGTTCAAATCAGTAATGTAGGGGGTGTCACTGCCAGCAATAAAGGTTGGCATACATGGGAAAACACAACCCTGGGTCGCCAGACCACCAAGGGAAATCCCCCGCTCAACCAGCACTGTCTTTGCGCCCTTCCGTGCAGCACTTATGGCAGCCGCAGTACCGGCAGCACCGCCTCCTACCACGCAAACATCCGCATTAAAGAATACAGGAAGCTCTGCCTTGTCAAAATCCAAGGAAGGCGTAAGAGACGCAGCAGCATGGACGGCATCAGTACTACTCAGTACTGTTCCTACAGCTGCCATTCCCATCAATTTCATAAAGTTACGACGTGACATAGGAATAGAAAATGATTTTTCCATCAAGAAACATCTCCTTTGTTAAAAACACCCGTTGCAATTGCTATTTTCCCACAATGACAATGAAACCATTGATGTTTATTTCAACAGAATAATGCTAATTTCCTGCAAACTAAAATAGGCACCTTACTGGCAAGTTGCCTATTTAGTGGTATTTACTTATTTGATTTTAAATCGGCCTTAAAACGCATCTTCAGAAGATAAATATTAAGTGTTACACTGAAATCGGCGTGGTCCAAATAACGGTACATAAATATGACTTGCTATGCAAAAACGTTGGTAAGAACTACCACATAATGATATAATTTTTCTGACGACGGAATAAGAATGCTAACGGATAAAATTGTTAATAGTAAGGTGAAGATATATATGAGAAAAGATTTTACCAGGTACATTGTAACGTTTATAATAGCTTTATTTGTAGTAGTAACACCACTTTTAACGGAAGCGTCACGCCCAATCCTTATAGAAGGGGCTATGGAATGTGAGACTGATGTTCTCATAGAAAAACTACAGAATCCACAAGAACAGCGTATTGGAGGATGGCGTTTTATTAGTGGAGATTATGAGGGCATACCTTTGGTGGTGTCTGTCACATCAGTTGGTATGACAAACGCTGCAGCAGCCACGGTATTAGGGATTGAGACATATCATCCGTTTGCAGTTATTAATCAAGGAACTGCAGGGGGACATGATCCTGCGCTTCATAGATTTGATATAGTTTTGGGCGCGGAAACTATTGATTTGAGTGCATGGGTTAGTAAACGTGAAAGTAACGGTGCAGATGGACGACATATAAAGCTAAGACCTACTTACTATGATGAAAATGGTACAGAAAAACGAGTAATTGAGCTAAAAGCGGATTCAGAATTGCTAAAAGCAGCTGTTGACGAAGGTAGAAATTATCAAGCTGGCAAAGTGGTCATAGGAAAGATTTCGAGCAGTAATAATTGGAATAGGCAAATTGATATGATCCGTTTTTACAACGAAAAATATGGTTCTTCTTGTGAAGAAATGGAAGCTCATGCAGCTGCACATATTTGCAAAAATTATAAGGTGCCATTCTTAGGAATTCGTATTATATCAAATACAGAAATTCACAATGAAGATTTTGACCCAGCTGCCGGAACATCTTGTCAACAATATGTTCTTGAAGTAGTAAAGTCTTATGCAAAAAATAAAGGAATACGGACAGATGCATAAAACTAAAGCCCTATTCAGCTGGCATTAATTTGCCTCCCGAATAGGGCTTAAATTTTACATTTTTTGCTCTCAACCAAACTTAACGGCGATGCTATACCATTTCTGTTGCAATTTTTGATTGAGCATCAGGGTTAGTCATAGCTTGTAATTGTTCCTCATCATCCTGTTTGAGTCCCTTTATAGTTTCAGTGGAAATCACTGTCGGATTTTTTTCCGGACGGGTTGCAGGGGTTTTACTCGGGGATATTATGGAAGGGGACATCTTAAAGCTCGTTATTAATTTTCACCCAAAACACTCCTTAGCTGATAACAAAACTGCCATAACTTTTTTCATTATTACCATCCGCCTTTCTGAAGTGGTTGGTTGATATATATATATATATTGTGAGGTAAAGAAATCATATTGTTGACAAAAAATCGAAAATATTTTTCCAATAGGTTTCACTGTCTGTTGTCATAGAATCGCCATGTCCCGCGCCTTCTATAATAATTTTTTTCTTTTTGCTCCTGCAGGAATCATATAATCTATCCATCATACTTGGTGGAATAAGCTTGTCAGCAGAACCATGTATAAACAGCACCGGGGCCTTTATACGGTCTATCACGCGTATAGGTGCCGCATCGGAAACCTTAACCCCTGTCTTTAATCCACTTACCACATCAACACATGGCATAATAGGATATTCCGGCAGATCAAAAATAACACCTAATTGGTTGGAAAACATTTCATAAGCGCTTGTATAACCACAATCCTCGATAACAGCAGTAATTCCTGTTATATCATCTCTGGCAGCTGCCATCAAAACTGTGGCTGCTCCCATAGATACACCATGAAGCACTATCTGGGCATCAGGGTATTGGGCTTTGATCCTGTTCGCCCAAATAGCTATTTCCTCACCTTCCTTAACACCCATTGTAATATATTGCCCCTCGCTTTTGCCGGAGGCACAAAGATCTGGCGTCAATACCTGATAACCATGCTCAAGATATACTTCCGCATAATCGCCGGTATATCGTTGGTCCCTGCCATAGCCATGAACTAAAATTGCCCAACGCCTGCCAGGATTGTCAGGAATATAATGAGTCGCCGCCAAATGCCTGCCATCAGATGAAGTGGCAGTCCATTCTTCATTTTTATACTTAGACTGCGCTGGAATAGTTCGGTTTTTGTCATGTATGTTCAAGCAAGCCGCTGGTGGAGCCAACGGGTCAGTGTCGTTGCCACGTTTTAAAGCAAAATTAACAAAATACGTCCCTATTGCATATCCCAGGACCATAATTATTGCTATGAGCCCAACGATAAGGGAAGCTATCACGCCTTTTTTTTTCATATACATCAACTCACTTTATTAGTAAAACCTTAATTTACTGAACCGCCATCATGTTTCAGTCAGTCTTGCAAATACTTACTACAAACCGATATTTCCCTTTCCCTAGGCCACGAACATTTTCAATCAACCCCAGTTCCAACATTTTCTTTATTAAGGCGGAAGCAGGGCTTGGTGTGATCGCCAATGCTTTTATCACATCAGTACGTCCAAATATTCTTTCCTTACCAAAGGCATCATATAGAGCCATAATGTTGTTCCTTGTCCTGGCAGTACATTTTGCCTCAGCCAGCAAAGCCAATATCCTGTTTTTCCCATCAATGTCCTGTTGAATGTCCTGTTTTGATGGTGAAGTACCGTATTCAAAGAAGTTTTGCTGTTTAGGTTGCTCTTGTGGAAAACTCCCTTATTTGGGGTGCTTAAAACCAGGCTGGATAGATATATATTTCATGTGGCTCAGCCTTCTCCCAGACTATCGGCAATCCAGTCCATAGCCTGGGAGAAGTTTTTCAGCGTCATGGCAAACTGACTACCGCTTATTCGAGCGTTATAAGCCATAAAATTTTCTCGTTCTTAAGATTGTCCAGACGTTTCAGCTGTACTTTGTTCAACCCTTTTTCACTGTAGAGCTTTGTAGGTTCGCTGAACAGAGGAATCTGCTGTGCTTTAAGGCCCTGAGCCGTGATGAACTTCTGTACTTCCACATCACTTGCAAATAACTTCTGGTCAAAGTTTGCCCCAGCGATATCCTCATAAACTCTGGCCGATTCACGATATACTTCCCGGGCATTTTTTTCATCATAAACCACTTTCGAGGCATCCATGACAAAATCACGGGCAGAAAAATCAGAGGTAACAAAGCAGCCGCCATGCTTTTTCAGTACAGCCTTAATGTTTTGCAAAACACTGGCCTGCTGTTCATAGGTAAGATACATCATCAGACCGTCCATGGCAATACAGATAGGCCCTTCCATTTTATCGGCAGCTGCAAGCATTTGCTGCTTGTCCGTCGCGTCAACAACCTCGTAGGCTGCCAGTTTCAGCTCAGCAGGTTTCAGACATTTTTGCAGATAACCGTTGCCGGTAACTGCCACAGCCGGGAACTCTGCCCAGATATACTTCACCCCATGTCTGGCCATATACAGTCCTCGGCTCGAAAAACCGCAGGCGATATCCATAACATTTTTATACCCTTTCTGCTGCACATACTGATTGATAGCAGCATAGCGCATTTCATGATACAGCATATTCACAGGACGCAGGGTATAGAAATTCTTGATTTTCCCCGTAAATAAAAGATGCGTCTTGCCCGTAGCATTCGCATATTCCGCAGCCTCCGGCACCCCGGACTCACGCAGCCAGAACAGAGACGTATAAGCCGTATAAGAAACCGGCTCAAACTCCGCCGCCCAGCTTTTGCCGCTTAACATTAGAAATAATCCCAATATCATTACAGCAAGCCATCTAATTGGCAGTATTTTGTTCATGTTTAATACACCTTTCATTTTTTGTAGCTAAACACTATTTACGATAATTCGCCCCCTAATAAGAAATCCTGCCCCAACTTTGCAAGGAAACAAAATCACCTATATAAATTGCAGTTTGATGGTTGAACGAGAGGGTAATAATGGTGAATCGTTCAATAATAAGGCATTCTTATTCGCGTCTGATATGGATTTGTATACTGCCTTGGCACACAAAAAGTATATTTCATTATGTAATTGATATTTTGCTGGAACACCCGGAACATCTGGAACAATCCAGGACAATCAGATTAAAGCATTCTTCTTGCCAATCTCTTTAACTTGCTCGACTCAGCTACGCGGCTCGAAAGAGATTCTTAAATTCATATTTAACCCTTCTGCTAACCGCTGCAGGAGTTTGATGCTTGGATTTCTGCTACCATTTTCAATGCGACTAATTTCAGTCTGTGCGATACCAGTTCTCTCCGCCAACTCTTTTTGAGTAAGATTGGAAGCTGTACGAGCATCAATTATAGCACGCATAATTTCAAATTCTGGTTGTAATTCTTCATAGGCCTTTTTAAAACCTGGCTCTTTTAGTTTTTCTTCCTTATATTGAGCTAGTGTCTTCATTATCCTCACCCCTGTCGCTTTAAGTAATCATCACGGTATTTTTGGGCTAAAGATAACTCTTTAGCTGGTATTTTTTGAGTTTTCTTCACAAACCCATTTGTGAAGATGATAGTCAAATATTACTATCTTAATAATTTTTTGCTGAGGCTCTCAATAACTTATCCATAAAAAATTGTAAAAAAGTTGTAAATGTTAGTCTGTTATTGACAAAAGGCTTGAAATACCAGTCTTTTAAGGGGGCAAGTTCGTCTGCCGTGGCATACAAATAATATATTGGTCATTTCTTCAAACCCCTTTAAAACCTTGATTTTACTAGCTTTGTAAAAATTTCACTACCACATAATTTTATCACAAAAAGCTATATTTTGGCATAAAATAGGCATAGTTTTCCCTTCAAAAGTGGTAAAAAATTGGTAAAACTCAAACTCGTTTCCACTGACCCTTTTTCAGTAATACCAAGGCTTTGGTGTTTTCACTACCAGTAAATGTTAAAAAAATTGGGACTGCCGAAGCAGCCCCTTATTATCTTAAATATGGAATACCGCAGACAGTCCCCCGGTGAGGCCCTGCTTCTTCCCGGCAAAACCACTGAGGTTCAGATCAAGGGTAACATTGCTCTTTTCCCCAGGTCTGAAGGTGGCGCCGATTTCACCCCTTACACTGGTTCCGCTGATATCTGCCCCACGAATGGCCACACCATCAGCAAAGCCTGATGCTCTGCCGCAGAATTCATGCTCTACAGCCAATCCGCCATAGTAATTAATATTATCGTTTTGTTTTACAGTATAGCGGGTACCTACACGAAGTACGCTGGATTCCACTGCATCAAGGTCGTAGTGGCCCCCTGCATCAAAGGACACACTGCCCCTATGGTTGTAGAAATACTTGGCATAAAGGTCCAAAACATCAGTCTTGTTCAGCTTGATTTCACGGCCTACACCAATATGGGCGCCCCAATAGGTGGCATCTGTGGTATAACTGTATGGATTGCCATTTACATCCCGAAGCACATTGTTGGCATCATCATGGATAGAACCGGCCCGCAGACTCCCCTCTACGTAAAAGCCGTTATTCTTCTGCCATTTGCCAAGGATACCGCCACCAGTATATCTGGTTGAGCCGTCGCCTCGTTCATCACCGTTAAAGGTGCTATAGTTACCAGTACCGTATTCAAAGAAGGCTCCGTACTCTGTGGTGGACAGCTTCTTTTCATTCTTATGGCCCAATGCCAAGATGGCGTTCCATGTATGGGTCTTTACATGGGAACCGGTTTCCACATTCATGGAGCCACCACCCATATTGGCGTATGTGGCCATACCGTCAGTGCCTGTATTCCCTGCCATAGCCAGCCCTTCCGTGGCAGCACCAACGAAATCGTTACCAGCAGAGAGAGCCGCCATGCCGACCTCCGCGCCCATGACCGTATTGTGCGTCTGTTCCTGTGAAGTGCCCGTCTCGGCGGTGAAAATCAAGTCGTTGCCGGAGAGCGACGCTTTGCCCGTACCTTCGAGCGTGGAGCCAACCTTGTATTTCGTACCGGTAATCTCGCCTACACTATTACCAAAATCAGATACCAAGGTCATGGTTTTGTTGGCTTCCAGCTCCTTGATATTGGTGAAATTAATATTGGAGGTATCTACAGCTGCCCCGTTGAAGGACACGTTGCTCAAAGTGGTGGCATGATTCAGTAGGGCCCCGCTGTCCTTCCACTCCACGTCAGTGAAGGTCAGCTGGCTGGCATTGTTTGCGGTGTTGGTATAAACAAGGTTTCCCCCAGATGAAGCTATATTACCCGTAATCTGCCCAGCCAAAGTAACCCCAGTTACTGGAACACAGCTATAATTAGAAGTCAGCCCAGTGAGGCTCAGCCCATCCGACAGGGTATTATTGGCGGCGAGCAGGATAGATGAGGCATTTACCCCAATATTTTCTGGATTCTTAAAAGACAGACTTGTGCCATCTATATCGGAGCTGGTCACAGCTGAATAGTCATAGCCAGTAGTGGCACTGCGGCCATCATTCCAATTCATTTCCCCCAGTGTAATGGTATTGACCTTGCCCGTGATGTCATATGTGACCTTTTTATAGGTCTGGGTTTTGTCAGCATCGATAGAAACGGTCTGCAGCGCATCATAGGCAAGCCTCACGCCGTTCGCCTCGCTGGTCTGCCCCATCAAGGCTCTGATTATCTGGCTTTTGTGCTCTTCATTCAGCTCCACTGGATTTGTTTGGGTAGCTGTATCATAGGTCAGCTTGAGAACCTTAAAGTCATCCCTGGTGCCAGACTGCAGCAGGGTCATTGAACCAAAGGTATCTGTGTTCAGCCCCGTTGCCTCGGAGATGTCCAGAGTGCCCATGGTGGAATCATTCATTACTCCAATGGTAAAGTCATTGGCCTTGATTACAGTGCAGGCGGGGTTGAATACCACCTGGGAGCCAATCTTGATGATATTGGCCCCCACCTCGTTTGTGGCTTCAATGCCCGTGGCCTGTAGTATCAGCACATTGCCGGAAGTGGTGCCGTCGGACTTTCTAACGTAGCCGGCACCAATACCTTTAACTTTGAGATTTTCCCGGGCCAGAGTAAGGATATTATCTTGGGCCAGACCTGAATTATTTACATAGCCACTTACATAGCCACCATAAATACCATCCTCTTCGCCAAGCTTCGCCTCACCAGAAATGGTGACCTGATTGCCCCTAACAGTACCTTTGCCCATACCACCATAAACAAGTCCTACCTCTGCACTGCCAGAAATGGAAACATTGTTGTAACTCGCCTCGCCACTGCCGCTATAACCACCATAGACATGCCCACTAACCTTGCCGCCGGTCATGGTGACACTGTTGCTTATAGCATTACTATTGTTGCTACTGCCGCCATACGCACTATAGTTTACTGTACCGCCTGCAGTGATGGTGGTGCTGTGGTTCGATTGCTCGCCTGCATCGTTGTTGGCGGTGCCGCTGGTATGCCCGTTGTATACATAGTCGCAGGAAGCGACATCGCCGCCAGTTCCGATGGTAATATCCGCCGCTTCGACGCCGCCCACCGCTATCCACAGCGATACGGCCAGTGCCAGAGCCGCCTGTCCCTTTAACCCTTTCCAGCCATTACCCTTAGCAACTTTGCGATTGCTGATGTCCCCCCCTAGTGGACTTTTATACTTCCTTGTTTCCATTTTTACATCCTCCATGCTTATCTGTTGTGCCATAAGGCACATTTTTTTCCTTATTTTAGAAAATATCACAAATATTCCAAACATTCAACGACTTTGCAAAAAGTGGTCGATTTTTAGACCTTTTAACTTTTCTGTTATAACAATATTGTTATACTTTTGTAGTGGTAAACTAAAAATATTGCATCAAAAAAGCCGGGTTTAAAGCCCGGCTAGTATGATTGTACATACTTGATTTAAAATCGACCTTAATATCAAAGTAAAGCGTTTTTCTTGCCAATTTCCTTTACCTGTTCAACGGTGAGCTTAGTGAAACGAGCAATCATGTCAACTGACATTTTTCCTTTGAGCATTTCAATAACAGTCTCATTTGCCATCTGTTCCCTGCCCTGTGCTATTCCTTTTTCTATTCCTTTTTCTATTCCACGTTGTTCTATGCCTTCGCTCAAATTACACATTTCCTGTACACCCCTTTCAAGCCTTGGTGTCATTTTTATAGAAAATTCCTCTGCCAGTTTGTTTTTCTTTTCCTGCTGCTTAAGGTCATTATCTACAAGTACAAGATTTAATAGTCTCAAAAGACCTTCCAGCTCGGTATATTGTTTTTTTCCAAGACAAATCATCACCACTGACAACAAATCATAATGAGAAGTTTTTGCTTTCGCCTTGCCGATAATATTTTCTTCTATTATACCATACCTGGCAATATTATATTCCCATTCTTTATTGGAATTAGTACAAACCCAAATTGAATATACCTTCTTTATTTTCTCATAGTGGGATTTGGTGAATACCGTTCCATATTGACCGGAAATCATCCGACTACAATAATATATTCCACGTTTCAAAAGGGGATAACCGGGATTAAATTTGTTCTGTGCCTCAATGTTAATAATCAGCTCAATAAGTTCCTCTGTATCAGGTACCAATGCAGTGAATCTCACATCAAAGAATACTGCGTTTTCTCCTTCGCTTGTATCCTCGATATGCTGACTCTCAATGCGATAAATGCCATCATCAGGCTGAACTAGAATCTTTTCCACTTCTGGTGTCCCTTGAATATATTTATTAACTATATCCTCAATAGGGACATTTTCATATTCCCTTACGCAAGTTTTTAATATATGGCCTATAATCCCCTTCTCGGATAAAACCTCCTTGCAGGCCTTATCATATTGTATTTTCCGCCGTTCATCAGCACGACCCATGCCCATTCTCCTTAATCAAGTTTCTACAATATTGTCATTAACTATATTATTATTTTAACATACCTTGTTTAATAATTCAATAATAATATAATTGTATACATTATATTATTATTTATTTTTAGGTTTTATTAAAATAATTACAGGCACCATAAAAAGGACTGCCGAAGCAGCCCCTTCAAATATTATTTTCTTAAATATGGAATACTGCAGAAAGTCCCCCAGTGAAGCCCTGTTTCTTCCCGGCAAAGCCGCTTAAATTCAGATCAAGGGTCACATTGCTCTTTTCCCCTGGTCTGAAGGTGGCGCCGATTTCGCCACGGACACTGGTGCCGCAAATGTCTGCCCCACGGATGGCTAATGGCACCCCAAGTGTGGTTACAGTTCCATTGGCCCTGCCGGCAAATTCATGTTCAACAGCAATGCCGCCATAGAACTTGAAGTTTTCATTTTTCTTCACTGTATATCGGGTGCCGATGCGAAGGACGCTGGATTCCACTGCATCAAGGTCGTAGTGGCCCCCTGCATCAAAGGAAGCACTTCCCCGATGGTTATAGAAATACTTGGCATAAAGGTCCAAAACATCCGTCTTATTAAGCTTTATTTCCTTACCAACACCAATATGGGCACCCCAATAGGTGGCATCAGTGTTGTAGCTGTATGGATTTCCAGCACCATCACGAAGCACATTGGAGGCATCATCATGGATGGAGCCAATTCTTAGGCTGCCCTCCACATAGAAGCCGTCATTTTTCTGCCACTTGCCAAGGATACCGCCGCCAGTATAACGGGTGGAGCCGTCGCCCCGCTCATCTCCGTTAAAGGTGCTGTAGTTTCCTGTGCCATATTCAAAGAAGGCACCGTATTCTGTGGTGGACAGCTTCTTTTCGTTCTTGTGCCCCAATGCCAAAATGGCGTTCCATGTATGGGTATTCACGTGGGAGCCCGTATCCACATTCATGGAGCCGCCACCCATATTGGCATAAGTGGCAAGACCGTCAGAACCTGTATTATTCGAGTTGGCCAAGCCCTCCACGGCAGAACCAATGAAGTCATTACCAGCAGAAAGTGCAGTCATTGTAGCCTCTGCCCCCATAACGGTGTTATGGGTCCGCTCACTGGCGCCAAAGGTTTCCACATTATAGATAACATTGCTGTTATCATCAAGGGAAAGGGTACCAGTACCGGCACCAGCAGTACCTACAGTAAATTTGGATTCCTTGGTGACCTTGGTGGCCTTCTTGTTTGCCCTGCTCTGGTCAAGGAGAGTCATTTTATCACTTACGGAAAGCTTATCAACACCAGTAAAGGCCACATTTTCAGCAGATACGGTGGTCATGGAAAGATCACTGGCTGTGCCATTGGAAATTGTGACAGCCGCAGTGCTTTCGCTCCATGGAACCACACTAAAGTTAAGAGCTTCAAAATTTGAAATATTCTTCACGGACTGTCCGCCGCCGGTCCAGGCGACTTTATTGTCATCCACTATACGGCCAATATTAAGAACGTTGCCAGTGGCTTCAAGATTGCCACCATAGAGATTGGCCGTGGAAACATTGGCAGTTCCGTACAGAGTAACACTGTTGCCAGAGGTAGTGCCGCTGTCGCTGTAGCCGCCATAGACATTCTGATTAACAGTGCCGCCACCAAGATAAATCTTATTGTTGGTGGCACTGGTGCCAGTCTTGGCGCCATAGATATTCTCCACAGTACCGCCATTTATATTTACAATATTGCCCGCAGCGGTATCACAGCCACCGCCAATGAGATTGTGGGCTGTACCACCATTGAAGTTTATTACATTATTATTGGAAGCCTCGGCACTCTTGCCGCCGTATACATCCCCGGAAATATTGCCCCCATTCACTTCCACCTGGTTAGCCTCGGCGGTCTTTGACTGGCTGAAACCACCATAAACATCATGGGAAACATTGGCATCAGTGATAACAACCTGGTTGGAGTTGACCTCGCCGCTGTCGCTCTTGCCGCCGTAAACGCTGCCACCAACACTGCCGCCAGTTACTTCTGCCTTGTTGCCGTTGCTGACGGTACCGCTGGTGCTCTGGGCAGCTATAACATCGCCGCCAATTGTGGCATCGGTGACCTTGGCAACATTATTTGTTGCTACTCCATTTTCACTGACAGCAGCAATAACACTTCCTGTTACCTCGCTGCCCGCCAGAACTTCCTTGGTGTTGTCCGATGCTGTACCATCATTTTGGGCCACGCCACCAGTCACATCCCCGTCCACATGGCCGCTGACCGGGTCACCGCCCTGATTAATGGCATTCTCATTCTGTGGCTCCGAAACAGCTCCCTTGGTAACCACATAGCGCAAATCACCGCTCTCATAGTAGGCATGGCCCTCACCAGTTCCTTTGCCCAGCTTAAAGGTGTTGCCGTTAATGGTTCCCACCCTAGTACCAAAATCTGATACCAAAGTCATTTTATTGTCAGTATCCAGGCTATCCTTATTGGTAAAAGCAATTTGTGTGGTATCCACATCAGCCCCGTCAAAGGTAATATTTGTCGGGCGGGTCATAAGGGCCCCTGTGTCCTTCCACTCCACATTGCCAAAGGTGAGCTTGGTGGCGTTATTGCCTGTAGCGGTATAGCTGATTTCTCCCCCAGTAGCCTTATAACTGCCGTTGATTATTCCATCCACAGTTACCCCGGAAACAGGGCTGTATCCATAGGAAACATTATGAACAGTTTCGTCAATATTACGGAGAGTATTGTTGGCTGTAAGGAGTGTTTTCGTATCAGCAGTAACATCCTCCGGATTATTAAAGGTCAGTCCGCTAAGATTTACTGCAACATTTGTATAATCATAGCCAGCTCCATTGGCAGTACGACCAGTTCCCCAAGCCATGGAGCCAAAGGATACATTATTGACATTGAAATTACTTCTGTCATAGACCAGTGCCTTACCGTCATCAGATGCCTTGACACCCTTGGACTCGGAGCCGGTCAGGGTAACGCCGTTTATCGTGTCGGAGCTGTCGGCCTGCTGGGCATATTTCATGGCCCCGGTAATCTGGGTATCACTAAAGAAATTATCCGTGGCAGTTGTCAAAATATCCTTTGACGTGCCCGCATCAATGGTCGGGGCGGTAAAGCCCGCCGCCGTGACGGAGTTGGCGGTGAGGCCCGATGTCCAGCCCGCAGGAACAGACGAAGCCGTGCCATTCCAGCCTGTGAGGTTGACCCCCTTGAGGGCTGTCCCTGTTGCCTCATAACCCAGCTGTCCCTCTGTAGTACGGATTACATTGCCGGAAAGAGTGGCTGACAGGGTTGCTCCGTTGACCGCTTTGGTGAAGTTTTGTGTATGGTCAATATCTTCTCCCACTGCAAGATTTGTCGCATTGGTAAGCAAGGTGGTGGTGCCAGTTGCCGACTCAGGATTGGTAAATTTAAGGTTCGCCGTATTTATATTGGTATTGGTAACACCGGTAAAGTCAAAGTCCCCTGCTGTCAAGGCCCGTGGCGTGCCAAAGGTCATATTCCCCAGGGTAATGCCTGTGGCGGTGTTACCTATGGAATAGGTTACCTTGGAGGTATCTGCAATGGAAACGGAATGGATTGCATTATAAGTCAAGGTCACACCTTTGTCCGCACTGGTTCCACCCACAACATTTTTAACAACCTGGCTGGTAGGATTAGTATCGCCCAGTGCCGCTGTTGATGTTGTTGTGCCATTATTATAGGTCAGGTTCAGTGTAGAGAAATTACCTGTCGTCCCCTGCAAAAGCGTCATGGTTCCAGCCGGGGTGCCTTCAAAGGTCATGCCGGATATATCCAGCCCGCCGCCAAAATTAGTAAAGCCATTGGTTGCCTTTAGGGCTGGGGTGGTCGTATCCCACTTTACCTTGTGAAGAACAATTTTATCGAAATAATCAACCGTGTTTACTGTATTGGTAACCGCTGTTCCATCCGCATTGTACCCCTGCCAGGCTGAAATGGCTATGTCATTGACAGTCTGCCCGCTTTTTGTACCGCCCAGATGAAGCTCGTTGTTGCTGTGGGCTGGAGCAGCCATACCGCCCCAATTCATCGCATTAAAGGTTACACTTTCCATTGCCGCCGCTCCATAAAGATTGACGGTATTATTGGAAAATGTATATGTTGAGGCTGGATAATCATTACACCCTGCGGTATAAATATATTTGCTGCCTTCGGAAAAACTGGTCTTTGGTTTACCAGCGGCATCCAGTGTCCCCGCGATGGTAATGGTATTGTTTTCGATTGTTTTGGTATAATCGCCATATCCACCATAAATTACGGCGTCACCAATAAATTTGCTGTCAGTAATCACCACATGGTTATCGCTCAAAGTAGACCCATTTTGCCCTTTTGCGACTCCGTACATGGTCAAATATCCTACATTATTAAAGGTTGCACCGTTTACGCTCAATGTATAGCCTGTATTATGACCAATCGAAGCATTGCCTGCGTAGATATAGTAGCCGTTGCAAGAAGGGTCAGGAGTTGGAGTTGGACTTGACCATGTCCCACCAATACTCAGCGTCTTTTTATCCGCAGAAACCGTCATGGTGCCAACACAGGATTGGTCTTTGATTGTATCTTTTATATGAACTGAACCATCGCTAAGAATATAAATATTCGCTGGTGCTGTCGCTCCAGCCACGCCGCCGGTCGCTATCCACAGGGAAACAGCCAGTGCCAGAGCCATATGTCCCTTTAAACCTTTCCAGCCCCTGCCCTTAGTGGCTTTGCTGGTGTCGATGTCCCTCCCTAGTGGACTACAATACCTCCGTGTTTCCATTTTTACATCCTCCATGCTTGTCCATTGTGCCATAAGGCATGTTTTTTCCTTATTTTAGAAAATATCACAAATATTCCAAACATTCAACGACTTTGCAAAAAATGGTCGATTTTTGCAAAAAGTGGTCGCTTTTAGACCTTTTGACCTTTCTGTTATAACAATATTGTTATGCTTTTGTAGTGGTAAACTTAAAATATTGCATCAAAAAAGCCGGGTTTTAATCCCGGCTAGTGTGATGGTACCTATTTGATTTGAAATCGGCCTTAAAACGCATC
Organism: Anaerovibrio sp. RM50; assembly: GCF_000622005.1. Taxonomy (GTDB): domain Bacteria; phylum Bacillota; class Negativicutes; order Selenomonadales; family Selenomonadaceae; genus Anaerovibrio. The sequence continues at coordinate 52,484 of NZ_JHWV01000006.1, forward strand.
TGAGTGCTTCACAATACATGCATAACTTACTATATAAACAGATTTTCATGTTATTTTTTATCTTCTTCTTTCTATCCCACGTTCCTTATAATGCTTTTCTTTTTCGGCATACATATCTGCGTCCGCGATATGTTCAAGGTCATCGATTGAAACGCCCGGATGGTCTTTAAGTGCAGCGTAGCCCACTGACATGGTGAGCTCTTCTGTATAGATGCCGTGCCACTCTTTGGATTTATTCTTTATGTCATTCCGCAGTCCCTCAGGATCACTCGTATGGACTACAACCATGAATTCATCCCCACCGGTCCTGTAAGCTTTTCCTTTCTTTCCGACTGAAAGGGAAATACAGTCGGCAGCGCCTTTGATGAGCTCATCCCCGGCCGCATGTCCCTTTGTATCATTTACTGTTTTTAATCCGTTCACATCGATAGAGAAAAGTACAAAGTCCTCTGAAAGAGCTCCGTTCCTATACTCACTCAGATCCTCATCATAGCATCTACGATTGAAGAGCCTCGTCATCTCGTCAGTCATGGAGATCCTGATAAGATGCTCCTCCCGTCTTTTCTCATCATCCACATTTCTTGTCGTATAAATAACTACATTGGGGATCCCGTCCAATGTAGAATCAACTGTGATGTATTGTGCCCTGAACCAGCCAAAGACTACATCAATAAAATCTGCACTTATAAGCTTTTTATGAGAAAGACGCGACCTTATTGTTTTGATATTGGTGAAAGCCAGGAATTCATCGATCTGATCCGACATTACCTGATTCACAAGCCTCTGATTCATGATAGTGTGCGTCTGTGCACTTAGATCAATGCCGTGCTTCTTCTGCTCAGAATCCCTTAACGACATCTCAGTGTTATTTATGAAATCAATAAGGTTGACGTTATCGTAAATCTCCGCCATAGAATCCAGGAGGTGTATTTTTTCCTCCATGCTTCTTTCCTGTTCCATTATCAGCCTATACTGGTCAAAGAGGGTTTTGAAATATTCGAGGATCAGTTTCCCGATGATATAACCTGATGCAAACATGATAATGGACTCAATTGTGAATCCGCTCATCATATCCATAAAGTATTCCGAGGCGCTTTCGTATTCCGTCCTCATAGCAGCCTCAAAAGGGGCAGTAAGCCAAGTCGTTATAAACATGAGGATGTAATTTAGGGCAGCCCCATAGAAGTATATGTATTTGTCGCAGAATAGAAGACTCAAGAGTGGAACGAGAAACCATGTAAGATATATATGAACATGTGAATAAGACATATATACCAACAACAAATCGAGAGCAGTAAGCGCAAATATGCATGTAATTTTTTTGCTGGGATATGCCTTTAACAATAGCAGATGGATTACGGACAAGATGGCAATGATCACTGATATGCCTATACAGGTGGCATAAGTAATATCATAAAAAATACCTTCCCGTATTCCCACTGCTATGGCCGGTCCCGTCACAACAAAGAACCACATTACTCTGTTCAGATATTTGTTTACTTTGATGCGATTATTATGCAAAAATTCACTGTATTCAGTTGAGATATCGATTTCCATATTAAACCTCCACACCGACCACTTTGTACAAGGCAGCATTCGAGAATATTCTTGAAATACCGCCATATTTCATCCATACGGGGTAATTCTCTATCCATAAACAAGGCTCTATACTGTACCCAATTCTACACTATATTCTAAAACCCTTTTATTACCGTTAATTTCGTATTTTCTACAGTCTGTTTAATATAGAATATAGCGCGTGATGTGTCAGATGAACACTTGCCAATAATAAGTTTATGATGTCCCCAAGGAATGGACAATAACATCAACTTGTCCAATTGTCCCCCAACTTGGGGGACAATTTCATCCATGAAATTATACTGGTCATACTAATTTTCCCTCCAAGTGATCCAGTTCATGCTGTATAATTTCAGCCTCAAAGCCAGTGAACTTGCGTTTTTCCCTGTTCCAATTAATATCACGGTATTTTACCTCAACCCATTCATGTCGCTCCACCTCGCGCTCTCCGGGAATGGAAAGACAGCCCTCTGTGGTTTTATAGGTTCTGGGAGATTTCTTTACAATAACAGGATTAAGCATAGCGGTCAGCTCATTACCTTCAGCAATGGCAATAATGGCCCTCCGTTCACCAATCATGTTGGCTGCCATCCCCACACAGTGCTCTTTATGGGCTGCAAGGGTATCCAGCAAATCCTTTGCTATAGCTATATCTTCTTTTGTTGCTGTTTCAGCCTTCTGGCCGAGGAACAACAAGTCCTTCATTATTTCTTTTACCATGTATAACCTTCCCTTTTGTTAAGTTCCATTTTGGAACAAGTTTAACTTTCAGCTGTATGTATATTACCTTACACATTCCCCAAATACACATATTCCAGATGTTCCTTGCATATTTCCTGCATTTTGTACAGTGTTTCCACCGGTGTGGCCCCGGTTTTCAGCTTATAGCGTGGGAAATAACGGGATAGATGAAGGGGAATATCCTTCTTTAATTGGGAGAGCCATAGTGCCTCTGAACTCATCATATCAGCATCATCGTTGATGCCCGGAATCACAAGGGTAGTTACTTCCACGTGAACACCGGCCTTCACTGACATTTCTATGGTGTTCTGGGCCGTTTTAAAGTCTCCCCCCATCCATTTATAGCCATCCTCTGAAAATACCTTTAAATCAATGTTCATGGCGTCCACATAAGGAAGGACAGCCTTCAATGGCTCCTGGCATATCTGCCCATTGGTAACCAGCACCACCTTCTGGCCATCCGCCTTCAGCAATGGTACCACATCCAACAGATATTCGTAGCTGAGGAAGGGTTCATTATAGGTAAAGGCCACCCCTATGCTTCCCGCCTTTACAGCTGCCCTGCGGGCAAATTCCAGCATTTCCTCCGGGGACACATAGCCCTGGGATACCTCAATACCCTGCTGTGATATGGAATAATTTTGGCAGAAGGGACACTTCATATTGCAGCCAAATCCACCTACAGACAGAATTGCCGTTCCGGGATGAAAATGGTATAGAGGCTTTTTTTCAATGGGATCAACGGCCAGAGATGTGACCTGACCGTAGGAAATGGAGCTGATTTTTCCATCAATATTTCTTCTTGTACCGCAAAATCCCGTCTGATTCTGGCTCAAATTGCATTTATGTGGGCAAAGATCACATTGCACCGGACTTTTTTCCTTATCCATGGTAAATTACCTCATATACTACGACTATCAGTCAACGGGCATATCTTAGTGAATCGCATCTTATTTTACCACACCCGTCGGAGGGTCAGTGCGCACATTACATCCTTGTCGTGGGCACCCTTTTGGAGCATGGCATCCCCCGCCAGCCACCAGCCAGGGGCAAACTCTGCCTCACCGCCAATTGACATTACGAAATGGGTTTTATCCTGTTCATTCTTCATTTCATAGCTTGAAGCATTGTCTCCCACGTAGCCGAAGGTCAGCCGTGGATCAGAGCCAGCAAATGCGTGCTTTACACCCAGCCGCAGGGCATAGCTGCCCCTTGGGAGATAACGTTTGCACTCAATACCAATGGTGCCGGCGAAATATGTATTCGCCACATCAGAGACACGCTGCCCGAAAATGCCTGCCCCCTGTTCCGTGTATCCATCCTGCCAAAGTCTGGAAAGCTGTACATTGGCATAAGGAATGAAATGCCAAGGGGTATTTTGCTTTGCGTTTAGGTCGTATTTGTATTCCCCGCCCAATTCAAGAATTCGGCTATCATAGTCCGCCTTCGGCGTGAGTCCCAAATACGGAATGCTCCGCTGAAGGTCATTTTTCAGCCAGCCGTAATCCATATAGACATACCCTGTATGAGGTCCGTTGCTATAACCGCCGTAGAATCCGAAGCGGGTATCCTTTATATCATTATGTGCCCCTGTGTCTGCAAAGGATGTGGTACCATGGGAAATGAAGGTTCCCAGCCGCCACATTTTTCCATCGGCCTTGTCCCAGCCAAGGGCAAAAGCCGTACTGTTATAATAGGCGCCCCCCTTAAGGTCACCCCAGCTCTTTGCCGTCTTGAACCAAAAATCGTTTTCAGCAGGAACGTCAAGCTTCATAGGGATATCGATTCCCTCAGTTTCCCCCTCCCCAGTTAAGTTAGCAAGGGGTATTTTTACATTCACAGGCTTTTTTACAAAGGCCTCGGCAAGACGGGAGGAAATCAGATGTTCTGTGAGCTGGCTTCGCTGAACCGTGGAAAGGCTTTGGGCCGCAGCGGAGGAGGAAATAGAAGCAAGAGTGTCCTTAGCCGCTACAGCATCAAGATTAAACAGCGGGCGCATCTCCTCACGGCGCGGGTCGCCTATGAGAGCAGTATTCATTGCCGTCATGGCATCAAAGGTTTCGTTAATAGTTCCATCTGTGGTGCCGAGATTATTGCTGGCTACAGCAGTGACGGTGACAGTATTTCCGCTGACCGTACCCGTGGACCCCAGCATTCCGGAAACGGCGGCTGGGGTTGATGCGTTTTTCAGATTGCCAGTAACCGAGACAGCAGTTACGATATCACCACTTTCCCCTGGCAGGGCATTTTTCAGCTTGACGGTGGAATTATCAATGTTGGCGTCACCAGCTACGACAAATTTTGTGTTGCCGTTTTTTGTCATATTGCTTTCAAGGATACCAGAAGATACCAGGCCTCCCATCCGCAGGTTCCCCGTTCCCGTTGTATCTCCTGCCACAGATATATTACGATTATAAAGTGTACCATTGATTGTGCCACGCCCAGCTATAATGCCCTTTTCAACGCTATAAGCATCCCCAGCCACGGAGCCATCGATGGAGAGTGTTCCCCCAGCTGCAATGCTGGCTCCCTGGTAGGTGTTGGTTCCAGTAAGGGAGAGCCGTCCTTCCCCCTCCTTTAATAGCCCCACGTGTAGACCTAAAAGTCCGCTGGCCTCTGCGTCCCCATTGAAGTCCGCAATATAGCTCTCCATAACCTCTCTTGAGCCCTGCACAGAGTTATCAAGCCAGTTAGTCTTGTAGAATTTATAGCGCTCCCTAAGGTCTGCCTCAGTGCTGTCCTCTGCCAAAATACCAACACGTACTTCCTTAATGTCATTGGACCAGACAGAGTCGTACCCCTTTGTGTCCACTCTGTACATTGCCTGATTTTGGGAAACACCGCTTACAGTGTACGTATTGCTTATATCATTTGAGGTAAGCCGCCGTGCGTTAAGTGCCCCAGGGCCACGTACAGCCTTGCCAACATCCAGTACCCCCTGTCCTACCAAGGTCTGCATCGGGACTTGGTAATAGGCGTTGATGGGGTAACCATAATCAAGAAGAATGGAAAGCTCCTTTGCCTCATCACTCTTCGGGTCCAGTGCAGCGATGTATGCTTCAATATCGGCTTTTTGTTGTTCCGGTGTCTTTGATATTACAGCTGGATCGGTGTATAAAATATTGATGGCTGGATTCTCCGGATCGTAGGCATTATACTGCATCATAACCACATATCCATTAGTTACGGATACATTTGAATTCGCCGTGGAGAGCAGCACATCCCCAATTTGCTTGCCTCCAAAATAGGGGAAGGCCTGTTGGACAAGAGCCGCACCCCCCGCCACGAAAGGTGTGGCCATGGATGTGCCGGAAAAGACGATATCCCGCTGTCCGTCGGCAGCGAAGTTCGCATTAGATGACAGAATATTATATCCTGGCGCAGCCATGGCATTGTCCTCCCCATAGGTGGCAAGATTTGAAAAATAGCCCATTAGCTGTGCCCCCGAAATACTGCCACCATTCCGGGACAGCTTGGTGGCATCGTCCAATAATGATACCGAGATTATATTCCGTTCCACACTCTTATCTAAAAGCCCCGCTGATCCGTAAAGCTGAGGATCAATACACCCTGAATTGCCAGCTGCAAATATCAGTAGCTTGTCCATCAGTACTATATTCTTAATGGAACACATATAGTTATTTATATTGCCAGTTGCCTTGCAATAGGCGCGAAAATCCGCCAAACTTTTATGAGAATCAAGGTGTTCACCCCCCCCCCAAGAGTTGTTAACAACCTTCACGTCTTCCATGGAATAATAGGGTGCAAATGGGTCGAAACCTTCGTCTTGCCAGGCAGATCTATCCGCGCCGAAATACTGGCCAAAGGTTGTTCCCGCCACATCAGCATCAAAGGCCACCCCATGCATCCCCGCACCATCCCGGCTGGCTGCTGCAATGCCCGCCACATGAGTTCCGTGGACCAGTACGCTCCAATCATAGACCCCCGGCGGCTCAAGGTTCGTATCCCCGTAGCCACCATAGGTAAACTGCGCAGTATTAAGCATGGATGAGCCCTTCTTCCCCGAAAAATCCGGGTGACTAAAATTTATGGGATGATCGCAGACGCCCATGGTAATCCCACGCCCTGTATACCCCTGATCGTAGGCCGCTGCCGCATTGACTATGTCTAATCCATTACTGGCCAAATATTCCGGTGTCTCCCAATCCGAGGCATAGGCCACGGGTGCCCAGTGTGCTGCCATAAACCCTGCCGTCATAAATCCTGTGGTCAGCGCCACCAGCAGCCGCTTCCTCAACTGGTTTTCTTTATTTTTACTTTTCATGGCCTAACTTACACCTCCCACAGCTTTTTCAAAAAATCCTTTGTCCATGGGTTTATTATTTATAATTTTACCACACCCGTCTGAGGGTCAGAGCGCACATCACATCCTTGTCGTGGGCGCCCTTTTGGAGCATGGCATCCCCCGCCAGCCACCAGCCTGGGGCGAACTCCGCCTCGCCGCCAACGGACATGACGAAATGGGTTTTATCCTGCTCATTCTTCATTTCATAGCTTGAAGCATTGTCCCCCACGTAGCCGAAGGTCAGCCGTGGATCAGAGCCGGCAAATGCATGCTTTACACCAAGCCGCAGGGCATAGCTGCCATTGGTAAGATACCGCTTGCACTCAATGCCAATGGCACCAGCGAAATACGTATTCGTGGCATCGGAGACACGCTGGCCGAAAATGCCAGCGCCTTGTTCCGTGTAACCATCCTGCCAAAGTCTGGAAAGCTGTACATTGGCATAGGGACTGAAATGCCAAGGGGTTTTTTGCTTTGCATTTAGGTCGTATTTGTATTCCCCGCCTAATTCAAGAATTCGGCTGTCATAGTCCGCCTTCGGAGTGAGTCCCAAATACGGAATGCTCCGCTGAAGGTCATTTTTCAGCCAGCCGTAATCCATATAGACGTACCCAGTGTGTGGTCCGTAGCTGTACCCGCCGTAGAATCCGAAGCGGGTATCCTTTATATCATTATGAGCCCCCGTGTCTGCAAAGGATGTGGTACCATGGGAAATGAAGGTGCCCAGCCGCCACATTTTTCCATCGGCCTTGTCCCAGCCAAGGGCAAAAGCCGTACTGTTATAATAGGCGCCCCCCTTAAGGTCACCCCAATTCTTTGCTGTCTTGAACCAAAAATCGTTCTCCGCAGGCTGGTCAAGCTTCATGGGGATATCGATTCCATCAGTTTCCCCCTCCCCAGTTAAGTTCGCAACGGGAATTTTTACATTCACGGGCTTCTGTACAAAGGCCTCGGCAAGACGGGAGGAAATAAGATGTTCCGTCAGCTGACTTCGCTGAACCGTGGAAAGGCTTTGGGCCGCAGCGGCGGAGGAAATAGAAGCAAGAGTATCCTTGGCCGCTCCAGCATCAAGGTTGAACAGTGGACGCATCTCCTCACGGCGTGGATCACCGATAAGTGACGCATCCATTGCCGTCATGGCATCAAAGGTTTCGTTAATAGTTCCATCTGTGGTGCCAAGATTGTTGCTGGCTACAGCGTTGACTTTGACAGTATTCCCGCTGACTGTACCCGTGGAACCCAACATTCCGGAAACGGCGGCAGGGGTTGAGGCGTTTTTCAGATTGCCAGTGACGGATACAGCGGTTACTATATCTCCACCTTCCCCTGGCAGGGCATTCTTCAGCTTTACAGTGGAACCATCAATGTTGGCGTCACCAGTTACCACAAATTTTGTGTTGCCGTTTTTTGTCATATTGCTTTCAAGTACGCCAGAGGATACCAGGCCACCCATCCGCAGGTTCCCCGTTCCCGTTGTATCTCCTGCCACAGATATATTACGATTATAAAGTGTACCATTGATTGTGCCACGCCCAGCTATAATGCCCTTTTCAACGCTATAAGCATCCCCAGCCACGGAGCCATCGATGGAGAGTGTTCCCCCAGCTGCAATGCTGGCTCCCTGGTAGGTGTTGGTTCCAGTAAGGGAGAGCCGTCCTTCCCCCTCCTTTAATAGCCCCACGTGGAGACCTAAAAGTCCGCTGGCCTCTGCGTCCCTATTGAAGTCCGCAATATAGCTCTCCATAACCTCTCTTGAGCCTTGCACAGAGTTATCAAGCCAGTTGGTCTTGTAGAATTTATAGCGCTCCCTAAGGTCTGCCTCAGTGCTGTCCTCTGCCAACAGACCGACACGTACTTCCTTAATGTCATTGGACCAGACAGAGTCGTAGCCCTTTGTGTCCACTCTGTACATTGCCTGATTTTGGGAAACACCGCTTACAGTGTACGTATTGCTTATATCATTTGAGGTAAGCCGCCGTGCGTTAAGTGCCCCAGGGCCCCTCACAGCCTTCCCCACATCCAGCACCCCCTGTCCCACCAAGGCCTGCATCGGTACATGGTAATAGGCGTTTACGGGGTAACCTTTCTCAATAAAAAGCGAAAGATTCTTTGCCTCATTACTCTTCGGATCCTGTGTAGCGATATATGCTTCGATATCGGCTTTTTGTTGTTCCGGTGTCTTTGATATTACAGCAGGGTCGGTGTATAAAATATTGATGGCTCGATTCTCCGGATCGTAGGCATCATACTGCATCATAACCACATATCCATTAGTTACGGATACATTTGAATTCGCCGTGGAGAGCAGCACATCCCCAATTTGCTTGCCTCCAAGATAGGGGAAGGCCTGTTGGACAAGAGCCGCACCCCCCGCCACGAAAGGTGTGGCCATGGATGTGCCGGAAAGGACGATATCACGCTGTCCGTCGGCAGCGAAGTTCGCGTTACATGACAGAATATTACGTCCAGGCGCAGCTATGGTATTGTCTTCAACATAGGTGGCAAGGCACGATCTAAAGTTCATGAGCTGTGCCCCAGAAATACTGCCGCCATTTCGGAACAGCTTTGTGGCATCGTCCAATGATGATACAGAAATCAGATTTCTGGACACACTCTTATCCAAAAGCACCGCTGCACCGAAAAGTTGAGGATCAACGTAACCTGCATTGCAAGCCGCAAATATCAGCAGCTTGTCCATCGGTACTATATTCTTAATGGAACACATATTGTTATTTATATTGCCAGCTGCATTGCAATAGTCGCGAAAATCCGCCAAACTTCCAAAAGCATCAAGGTGTTCAAAACTACCCCATGAGTTGTTAATAACTTTCACATCTTCCATGGAATAATAAGGTGCAAATGGGTCGAAACCTTCGTCTTCCCAGGCAGATCCATCCGCACTAAAATACTGACCAAAGGTTGTTCCCGCCACATCAGCATCGAAGGCCACCCCATGCATCCCCGCACCATCCCGGCTGGCAGCTGCAATTCCCGCCACATGGGTTCCGTGTTTTAATACGCTCCAGTCGTAGACCCCGGGCGGCTCAAGTTTCGTATCCCCGTAGCCACCATAGGTAAACTGCGCAGTATTAAGCATGGATGAGCCCTTCTTCCCCGAAAAATCCGGGTGGGCAAAATTAATGGGCTGATCGCAGACGCCCATGGTAATCCCACGCCCCGTATACCCCTGATCGTAGGCCGCTGCCGCATTGACTATGTCTAATCCATTACTGGCCAAATATTCCGGTGTCTCCCAATCCGAGGCATAGGCCACGGGTGCCAAGTGTGCCACCATAAACCCTGCCGTCATAAATCCTGTAGTCAGCGCCGCCAACAGCCGCTTTCTAAGTTGGTTCTCTTTCTTTTTACTTTTCATGGCCTAACTTACACCTCCCACAGCTTTTTCAAAAAATCCTTTGTCCATGGGTTTGCTGTTGAAAATCCGTTTAATGCTCTAATTAAGAAGCCTCTCATTAGTTTTCTTAATTTTATCATAAATAAAAAAATTGGGAAATCGCATTCAGTAATGCGACTCCCCATTTCATTTTTCAGAACTAACTTGCTTTAGAACTGACTTTGGTCTTATATCAAGCTAAAATCTTACTCCTGCTTGTCTTTATAAATAGGAGCCCAGTCTTTTCCGAGATCTCTGTAACCAAACCATTTGGTGGAATTATCCCAGAAGAACTGGTAGCGTGCGGAGCTTGGATATGGACGATATACCTGCTCAAAGGCAAGTACCAGCTTTCCGTCCTTTAATGTAACAATGGTAGGCTGAGCTCCAAGCTCATGAGCGTAGTTCAGGCTGTCAATATAGGTCATCATAGCGTTTTTATCCGGTGAATAACCGTACATATAGGCACGCTCCTGAGACTCAATTACAAAATACAGTTCGCTGTTGCTGGTATTCTTGATTACACGGAAGGAATAGCCGCCGGTGCTTACTTCAGGATAATAGTTATCAGAGATTCTCTTGTCATCCAGCCATGTGAGAACGTGCATTCTCTTGTCACTGCTGGCATTCCAGAGCTTTCTCATCTGAATCTTAATGGTACCATACGGAGTGTTGAATTTTTCGTTTACTGCCTCATCATCACCTAATTTTTCAGAAAAATTAATTGCTTCATAAACGGTCTGATAGGTTTCAGCAGCAAAGCACACAGAGGCGCATGCAATAACCAGCATACTGACTAATACGGCAAAAAGCTTTCTCATTTCTTGTCCTCCTCATAATAATAAACTTTTTTCCTAATGCGTAATAAATAGTACACATCAAAATCTGACTCTTTAGATATTCTACAACCACCTGGATAAATCCTTCATTGATTAAGAAATAATCTTAATGCGTCCCTGTACCTTGCTGTATTCAGGACCAATTTTGCCGTGGAGTCTGTCAGCAATGTAATTTTGCAGACATTCGTTGTCCAAAACACCTAAACTTTCAGCATCTACAATGGCATTCTCTGTTGTGAGGCCGCCGTAGCTGTCGCCACCGGCTTTAATGAAGCTGAATACCACTATTCTGTATTCAGCGTCAGGATCAAAGGCCTTGCCACCCACAGACTTAATGGTTACGCGGCTTCCCGGGGCTGCCGGGGCATAAAACAGCGAATTTGGATACTGAGGCCCATTTTCATAAGGAACTGTTAAATTCAAGGTATATTCAATCCCCGCAACCTGTGGGAATCCACCCATTTCGTCAGGAGTTCTCTGGGTGGAGGATTCAATTATTTCCAAAAGCTTTGAGCCCTTAAGGGTAAGAACCCACATTTCGTTGTCAAATGGGAATACAGACTGTACATCCTTAACCTTGATTTTTCCGGCATTGAAGCCTGTTCTGATGGCCCCGCCGTTTACAATACAGCCATCAGCCTTTTTATCCTGTCCCAAAATCTGATTTGACTGCCATAAAATAGCATCTGAGCAGAAATCTCCCATGGCCATTTCCTGATTTCTCAGCCCTGGCATAAATTCTCCGCTCATATCATTTACAGCTTCACCAACAGGAGCTGACAAATTCTGCTCAACGTTATAGGAGGCATTGTTTACCAGCTTCTCCACATTTCTGTCAGCCTTTGTGTATTCCCCAAGGGAAATCATCTTTTCCGTCCATTTGCCGTCCTCGTACACTATACAGCCCAAATGCTCGGTAAAGCTGCCGGTTTCCACCTGCAATGCATGACCAATAACGTTATTTTTCACTTTATGATCATGGCCGTCAATGAAAATATCAATGCCTCCTACATTGTCAATGATATCCTCGGAACGGTTGCCAATACAGCTGTCGCTGCTGCCCATGTGACCAAGGGCGATAATAAGATCGCACTTTTCCGCAATTAATTTGCTTACATACATCTGGGTGGAAGCCATAAGAACCTTCCCCTCCAAGAAATTCAAATCGGACACATATTTAGGCATGGCACTGGTTTTTGTTTCCGGGGTAGTCATACCGATAATACCGATTTTTCCGTAAGGCTTGTACAAAATTACATAGGGCTCTACAAAGGTTTTTCCCGTGTCACTGTAGACAATATTTGAGGAAACAAATGGAAATTTTGCCTCCGTCATTCTGTCCTTCAGCACATCAATACCATAATCAAATTCATGGTTGCCCAGGGTAGCAGCATCATAGCCTATGGCGTTCATAAATTTAATACAGGATTTACCCTTGTCGTATTTTGCCAGGGCGCTTCCCTGAATAATATCCCCGGCATCCAGCATAATTACCTGATAGCCCTTGGACTCCATATCCTTCTTGATCTGGGAAATAATAGGCATGCCGATATGCTTGTCATCCCCAATGTCATAGCCGTGGGAATCGTTGGTATGGAGAATCATTACCTTGCTGAAATCAGCCGCAAATACGGTCTGGCAAAGCAGCAAAAATACTACCAGAAAAGAATACAGCGACCGCTTCAAAATGGTGTCCCGTCTTTGATGCATTTTTCATCCCCCTTTAAAATCTCTTTCATTTATACAGCTATTTTAGCTTCACCTACTACCTCGCCCTTGGCATTTCTTATGGTTCCGTCCTGGTGGTAGGTCCTGATAACCTTGTCCTCACGATTTACCAAAACCTTGTCCCCATCAGGATTTTCCTTAATTCTTCCCATGAGATTGCCATCAGCATCAATTATTGTGCCGGAAGCCTTGGTGAAAATAAGCTCGTTGCCGTCCTCCAACAAAATTCTGTCCGTATCCGTGGACTCATCATAAATTATTTCAGAGATATTTTCTCCATTCTCGTCCTTAATGGTTGTATGGTTCTCATCGTCCTCCCTAATGGTCTGAACGCCGCCATTAAAGAGGGTCTGGAAGCCTGTCTTCCCTTCGTATTTTTCGGACCCCACGTAGATTCCCCGCACAGCCAGGGTTGCCATGGAAGACTCAATTGCCGGGGAAAGGGCCGCCGCATTATCCACAAACCAGCTTCCCATATCCAGATTGGCCACATCCATTACTGTTGTCACCTGACTTGGCAGCTCCACAGTAGGAACATGAATGGTATTGTTTACCCCGTCAATGCCCGCAACGCCGTCGGTACCGTCTGCCAAAGAGCCGGAGAACAAAGTATCCCCTGCCAGGTCAATCTTAAGGAACGGCAATACAATGGCCATAACCACCAATGGAGTAAGACCGATTACGTAGAAAGCCCTGTCCGTGGTATAACCGTGATCATAAAGCCAGCCCAATAGTCTATGAAAGAAGAAGGCCAAAAACAGTGGCATTACATAGGAGCCCACATGAAGGGCCTCCTTGATAAAGCCCGTGGTGGCATTTACAGCATCAACACCCTGCTGGCCAAATGTTTCAACAGCAGTTTCCCCACCCGCATTAAAGAAATCCACAACTCTAAGGGTGGCCTGAACAACTATTGTTTCATAAAAGAAGGAATTGAATACCACCACCAAAAGATAGATGCCATAGGCGTATAGGCCAACGGATAAGGCCCGCCAATTATCTATAACGAAGGTGATGCGCATCAGGAAAAATATCAGTGCCAGACAGGCCACAGCGAAGCCCAGAGGCGGAAATATGGCCGTCAGTATAAACACCGCCAGCATTATCAATACAGATTTTTTCAGCACACCCATGGCTGTCATGGTGAAGAAAAAAAAGCTGAGAACAAGCCCCAAAATGGCGGAATTGGTGTCCAGGGCAAAGCCCAGGGAAAGCCACCATACCAATAAAAACAGATAATGCTTCAGCGTATATGTCCCCTTGCCATCTCCGGTTTTTTCCATGTAAAATCACCCCAAATCTAATGTGTTCAGAATAATTTCTTCCCTATTGTATTTCAAAATTTCTCCTAAATACAATTATAACGCAGTTACTCAGAATTTTCCTTCTAATTCAGGAAAAAAAGAATAACTGCGTTATCATTTTTTAAGCGTACTTTATTTTTTTAGGCGAAATAAAATTGCCATGCCTTATGAAGATGCTTTCTCAAAAATTCCAGGCCCTTCTTTTCATATTCCGGCTCACAATAGCATCTGTTCAAAACATTGGTTGCAGGGAAGGTAAGAACCTTTGCCACATAATCAACGTCAACCTTCTCCTTCGGCTTTCTCAGTTTAAACAAGCGCTCCACCAGATTACGGGTATGGCGCTCCGGTGTTTCATGAATTTTCTCAATGTACATGGTACGGGCCCGTTCATTGCGGAACTGCTCAATGGTGAGCAATTTTTTTATGCTCTGTAAGGTTTCATCATGAAGTACATTTTCAACTAACGGCATCAGATAATTGACAAAGGTTTCCTCATCCATTTGCTCAATATCAATGTCATCCAGATCAGTAACTGACAGGGTGTGCTCCTCGTAGAGCTCCTCCACCATGTCGGTGATGGCCTCCACGATCTCCTTTTTGCCGGTAAAATGCTTGTACAGGGACGGAGGAGTAACCTTCACTGCCGCAGCAATCATTTCCACACCAACAGCCTCATAGCCATATTCTGAAAAAAGCTTTAATGATTCTTTTAAAATTCTTTGTTTAGTATCTGTGCGTCTTATGATAATCAAATCCCTTCTTACATTAACCATAAAAACAAAACTTACTTATCCAGATTCCAATTTTAATTATACTTTGAAAAATAAATTAACACAAGAAAAAATAATGCTTTACACTATAAAAGCTAAAGTCATTTACTGATTTATTTTAAATTATTTGGTAAATGAATAATAGCCTAATTATCTAAAGGTATATTCCATTTTTTCATATATTAAATTTATTATTATTATGTAACTTCAATAAAATAAGCTCAAAAAATTATCATTATTTCAAAAAAAATTCCTGGGGAACCATCAAATCAATTCCCCAGGAATTTCAATGCTAGTATATTTAATTGGCCAAATCTTAGATTCTGAACTTGGTTACATAATTCTGGAGGGACTGGGACAGCTCAGCAAGGGAATTACTTGCTCTGGCTATCTCATCCATCATGGCGGCCTGCTCCTCGGTGGAAGCACTTACGCTCTGAGCCTCATCTGCGGAACGGTTACCCAGCTGAACCACGTTGTCCATGATATTCTGAATATCGTTGCAGACAACCCCGGTCTTTTCAATGGCCTTCAGTGATACATCAATCTGGTTGGTCATGTCTGTAATAAGTTCGGAAATCTGATCAAAGGCATCACCGGCTTCGGAAACAATCTTGGTTCCTTCCTGTACACCCTCGTTATTTTCCTTCATGGCCTGAACAGCCTTGATGGTATCGGACTGAATGGTAGTAATCATGTCAGAAATGCTCTTGGCTGCAATCTCGGACTGCTCAGCAAGCTTTCTAACCTCCTCTGCTACTACGGCAAAGCCGCGGCCTGCCTCACCGGCACGGGCGGCCTCAATAGCTGCATTGAGGGCCAGCAGATTGGTCTGGCTGGCAATATTGGAAATGGTCTCAATAACCTGAACAATATCCGCAGAACGCTGACCAAGGGCCTCCACAATAACGGAGGACGCATCAATCTGCTTGGACATATTGTGCATGGTATCAATGGCCCTGCGAACAGTAACCTGTCCATTTTCAACGCCCTTGAGACTGTTGTTGGCTGCAGTCTTCATATCGTTGGAATAGCTGGTAAGGTCACCCATATCCTGATTCATGTCAGTAACCTTGCCATTGGTATTTTCAAGCTCTCTGACCTGATTCTGATTATTTTCGGCCATCTTTACGGCACTGTTGGCAACCACCCGGATACTTTCACCAGTCTGGTTGGCAGTAGCCGTCAGCTGCTGGCTGGCAGCGGCAACCTGCTCTGCTGATTGGGCAATGTTGGACATCAGTGTTCTGATGGCATTCTTCATCTTGTTCGTATCGTGGGCCAAATGGGCAATTTCATCAGAACCGTCAATCTGAAGATCCGGAATACTGAGATCACCATTTGATACACTTTCCAGAGCACTCTGAACATACTTCAGAGGCTGAAGGGTATGACGAACAGCGAAGGTAACAACCACACCCATAATTAGGATAAGGATAATAGTGGCAATGGCCATGCTGGTCAAGAAGACGCTTGACATTGCGTCAAGGTCAGATGCAGGAACACCTACAAACAACATGCCGATAATTTTGTTACTTGAATCTTTAATAGGCTGGTAGCATACATAATAGTCCTTGCCCACAACCTTGGTTACCATGTTAACGGTTTCACCCTTGTTGAGTACCCGCTCTGCAACTTCCTCAGAGCACTTGGTGCCAGTGGCACGGGAACCGTCTTCCTTTTTAACCGTGGTGGAAACACGGGTATCTCCCTGGAAAATGGTAATGGCATCGCCGGTATACTCGCTGATACGGTCAATGTTGTCAGTTTTGCCATTGAGTACAACATCGCCCTTGTACAGCTGACCGTTCTTAATACTCCAGGCACCGGCGTACTTGCCCTCAATAACCTCCGCCAAGTACATGCCATCATCCAAGGCCTTGTCTGTAAGTGACTTATCAAATCCTGATACAGCATTCCGATATCCTAGAAATGCCATTGCCACACAGACGGCTATAATACAGATACTAAAAAATAAAATTGCTTTCTTTTGCATATTCATTATAATTTCACCCCTTTTAAAATTCCCCCTCAGCATGTGTCCAAGATTTTGACCATAGTAATGACTACTACTATCCTAATTATGAGTAAATATTTCTACACAAATATATATTTCCCTTCTTTTTTTTTAAAAAAAAAGAAAAATTTTTCCCATAATTTTATTCATAAAAAGTAAAAACACGTCATAAAAAAGATTTTATAACGTGTTTCAAAAAAGATATTTGAATATTATTCTCAGTCCCAGAAGGCTTTCAGTTTTTCAATGCAGACCACCATATCCTCAGGCAATGGGGCCTTCACTTCCATCATCTGCCCCGTTACGGGGTGCTGAAACTGAATGGCCGAGGCATGGAGGGCCTGGCGGTTAATGAGTCTTGAAGGGGTGCCATACATCTTATCCCCCAGAACCGGGTGCCCTGCATAATCCATGTGGACCCTTATCTGATGGGTACGGCCCGTTTCCAGCCACAGCTCCAACAGTGTGTTGGGCCCCACTTCCTCCACCAGCTTGAAATGGGTTACAGCAGACTGCCCCTTGTCATCAGCCCTGCGGCGGTTGCCCATGCCCGGCACCTTGCCAATACCCTGTTCAATGCGGCCGTCGGGATATTCATCAAGGATTCCCTTCCCCATTACTATTGCAGTATATATGCGGTGCATGGTCCTGGCCTTAAGCTGTGCCTCCAGCTTTGTCTGATATTCAGGCTTCTTGGCAAAAAGGACACAGCCCGTGGTATCGCGGTCAAGGCGATGAAGGGGACGAATGGTAATAATCTGTCCCTTATCCCGAAAATAACCAGCCAGAAAATTGGCCAGGGTGAAGCTGTCCGTCTGGCCTGTTGGATGCACCAGCATATTGGCAGGCTTGTTCAGCACTATCACAGCATCATCCTCATAAAGCACATCCACGGGGCCAATCTGGGGCTTTACACCAAAGGTGTCATCGGCAAACAAGCGAATGGCCACCATATCCCCGCCTTTAACCCGCTGCTTGGAATGGACGGGGCGGCCATTTACAAATACATTTTTGGAGCGAAAGAGACGCTGGCGGTTTCGGGAGGAAACCTTCATAACGGATTTAAGATAATCCTCCACAGTCATATCCCCGTATTTGTCCGCCACTATATATTTTTGCAATGAATTTTGATTTTTCTTCATTATAATTACTGTCCTATCATTTTTAGGAATTCAGCCTCGTCGATTACGGGAATCCCCAGCTCCTGGGCCTTTGTGAGCTTGCTGCCCGCAGCCTCTCCCGCCAGGACATAATCTGTTTTCTTTGATACGCTTCCTGCCGCCTTGCCCCCGTTGGCTTCAATAAGGGACTTGGCATCATTGCGGCTGAGGGTTGGCAAGGTTCCCGTTACCACCACAGTTTTTCCAGCCAGTATATCGCTGACTATCCCCGTGTCCTCCAGCACCATATTTACCCCCTGGTCCTTCAAACGGTTGATAATGTCAACATTAACCTCATCCCGGAAATAGTCATAAATGGCCCTGGCACTGATTTCTCCAATATCCCGGACCTCCATTACAGCCTCAAGATCAGCAGCCGCCAGGGCATCAATACTGCCAAAGTATAATATAAGCTCACGGGCTGCGGCCTTGCCAATGCCGGAGATACCAAAGCCTGTGAGAAGCCGCTGTGGCTCGTTGTTCTTGGCTTCCTCAATAACCGCCAGCACCTTGTCCGTGTTCTTTTCCTTGCCAATAATTCCCTTTTCAATGAGCTCGTCACGATAATTTTTCAGCTGGAAAATATCTGCAATATCCTTGATATAGCCTGCTTCGATAAGAGCCTTGATATTCTGCTCACCAATGCCCTTGATGTTCATGGCATCACGGCTAACAAAATTAATGATGTGATTTTCCAGCTGGGCCGGACATGATGGATTGATACACTTGATATCAGAGGTGTTTTCCTCCCTTATGGCCTTTGCACCGCAGGCTGGACATATATTGCCAATGGTAAATCGCACAGCCCCGGCGGGACGCTTTTCCTTCACCACTTCACGAACCTTTGGAATGATTTCCCCGGACTTGAACACCTTGATGGTATCCCCAATGCAGATATCCAGATCATCAATATAATCCTGATTGTGCAGAGTGGCACGCTCCACTTTGGTGCCGCAAAGCTGCACCGGCTCAAAAATGGCTGTCGGGGTAATGCGGCCCGTTCTGCCCACTGACAGTTCAATCTCCTTCAGAACAGTTTCCTTTTCCTCTGGAGGATATTTATAGGCCACAGCCCAACGGGGCACCTTGGAGGTGGCACCCAGCTGCTCTCTCTGGGCAAGACTGTTCAGCTTCACCACTGCACCGTCAATATCGTATTCCAGCTGGCCACGGGATTCGCCAATCTCATCAATGGCTGCCAACACTTCCTCAGCAGTATGGCAAACCCGATAATTATGAATTACCTTGATGCCCTGCTTCTTCATAAATTCATAAGCCTCGGTGTGGGTGGCAAACTCAATGCCCTCAGCAGTCTGAAGGTTGAATACGAACATGGAGAGATTACGCTCCTTGGTAATACGGCTGTCCAGCTGTCTCAGGGTTCCCGCAGCGCAATTGCGGGGATTGGCAAAGGTCTTCATGCCCAGCAGCTCCTGACGTTCGTTGACCTTTTCAAAGGCCTCACGGCTCATATAAACCTCGCCACGAATCTCAAAATAAGGAACCTGCTCCTTCAGCTTCTGCTTAATATCCTTTATAACCCTGGCATTTTCCGTAACGTCCTCCCCCTGGACAACGCCGTCACCACGGGTAATGGCCTGGGTCAGCTCCCCATTGCGGTAGCGAAGGGCAAGGGAAAGGCCGTCAATCTTTTCCTCCACCACAAACTCCGGATTGTCCAGCTGCTCCTGCAATGAGGTAACAAAGGATGTTACTTCTTCCTTTGAGAAAACGTCCTGCAGTGAAAGCATTGGCACATCATGGGCCACCAAAACACCGGCCTCACGCTTGGCTATACCTCCTACCATCTGGGTTGGTGATGTTTTGGTAATAAGCTCCGGATACTCTGCCTCCAGCTTCTTTAATTTAAGCATAAGCTGGTCAAATTCGTAGTCGGAAATCTCCGGGGCATCATTGTTGTAGTACAGATTGCTATGATATTTTATTTCTTTTCTTAGAGCCGCCAGCTCTTTTTTTATCTCTTTAATATCCATTTTGAGCCTTCTTTAATATAATTAAGCTTTCTTTATAGGGGCGTATTTCAGCATCAGCATCTTGACTCCCTGATTTGGGAATGCTATCTGAAGCTGGGTGTCATCACCGCTGCCCTTTACAGCCACAACTGTTCCAGTGCCAAACTTGCCATGGACCGCCTTGTCCCCCGCCTTCCACTCTATACTGGTATCGGGCTTTATAGGGCCGGATGGTCTAAGAGCATCCATGGCAGACATGGACTGACCCTGACGATTGGCGCTGCTGCCCTGGGAAAATCTTGGCATATATGAGCTGACCTGGCCCCTGTTATTTCCATAGGCTCCATAGCTGTTGCCAAAGCTGCTGCCCCCAAACATTCTTGGTCCTCTGGCAGAAAGCTCCTCCTTGTACTGTGGCGGAATCTCCTCCAGGAAGCGGGAGGGATCATAAACTCTTGTCTGTCCGTAAATGGTACGCATGGAGGCATAAGTCAAAAACAGCTTCCGCTCAGCTCTTGTAATGCCCACATAGCAGGTGCGGCGCTCCTCCTCCAGCTCCTCAGGACTGTCGAGACTTCTGGAATGAGGGAATATACCCTCCTCCATTCCCGCAATAAATACCACAGGGAACTCCAGACCCTTGGCTGCATGAAGGGTCATCATGGTAACCCTGTCCGTAGCCTCCACGGTCTTGTCAAGGTCTGTAATAAGGGAAATATGCTCAAGGAAATTAAAGAGACCAGTCTCAGTTTCCGTCTTTTCAAAATCCTTGGCCACACCCACAAATTCCCGGACATTTTCAATGCGGGAGGTATTGTCCTCCCCCTTCTTTTTGTCCGCCTTCAGAGCCTCAATATAGCCAGTTTGGTCAATGATTTCCTCCATAAGCTGGGAAACAGTCATGCTGTCCTGCTTGTTCATAAGATCCAGCAGGAGCATGGAGAAAGCACCCAAAGGATTTTTGGTACGGGCAGTAAGGCCCGGAATTTCATTAAGGATATCCGGATTGGCAATTATCTCAAAAAGTGAAATTTCCTTTTCATTGGCATAAGCCGATAATTTTCTAATGGAGGTATCACCAATGCCACGGCGTGGCACATTGATAATGCGCTGGAGACTTTCGCTGTCAAAAGGATTTGACAGCACCCGCATATAGGCAATAATATCCTTGATTTCCATACGCTCATAGAATTTCAGGCCACCAACCATGGTATATGGCATTCCCTGGCGCATAAAGGCTTCCTCCAGTATACGGGACTGGGCATTGGTTCTGTACAGCACTGCCATATCCCCATAAGGAGTGTTAAACAAGGTATTTTGCTTAACGATGTTGTCCAATATAAATCTTGCCTCGTCCCGTTCATCGGAGGCCAGATAGGTGGTGATTGGGTCTCCCTCGGTGTTGTCAGTCCACAGCACCTTTTTCTTTCTGTTGGGATTATGCTCAATAACCGCATTGGCCGCCGCCAAAATCTTCTTGGTGGAACGGTAATTTTGCTCCAGCATAATGGTCCGGGCCTCAGGATAATCGCTTTCAAAATTAAGGATATTGCGCATATCCGCACCGCGCCAGCCGTAAATGGACTGGTCCGCATCACCCACCACACAGAGATTGTGGTGTCCCCCGGCCAGAAGCTTGGTAAGCTCATACTGGGCCCCGTTGGTGTCCTGGTACTCGTCCACCATAATATATCTGAAACGACGCTGATAGCGGGTTCTGATTTCCTCGTTTTCCTCCAGTACGGAAACGGCCACCAGCAGCAGATCATCAAAATCAAGTGCGTTATTTGAGCGGAGCTTGCTCTGATAAAGGGTATAAACCTCGGAAACCTTCTGGTCGAAGAAGGTGCCATTGGTGCGGACGTGCTGGGAAAAGGCCACAGGCCCCATCATCTGATTTTTGGCATTGGAAATAGCCCCCAGAACAGCTCCTGGGGAATACTGCTTGTCATCGAGATTCATTTCCTTAAGGCACTTTTTCAACAATGACTGGGTATCGCTGGCATCATATATAACAAAATTTTTCTGATAAATGCCAGTAGCCTCTATCTCACGTCGTAAAATACGGGCACAGAAGCTGTGGAAGGTACTGAGCCATATATCCTTTGAGCCAATGCCAATCATGCGGTCAACACGTTCCCGCATTTCTGTGGCCGCCTTGTTGGTAAAGGTAATAGCCAAAATGCTGTATGGCGATACACCATGGTCTAAAAGATTTGCAATACGATGGGTCAGAACTCTGGTCTTTCCGGAGCCTGCTCCCGCCATTATCAAAAGTGGTCCCTCAAGGCACTCCACCGCTTCCCTTTGGGCGGGATTCAATCCACTGAAAATATCCAAGGTTATCCTCCTAGTTGTTGATGAAAAGAAATAACCCCTCCAGCACATATTTAAGCAATAAAAACGGGCTGAAGGGGTACAAGTCACTTAGAATTTTGCAGCAGCCTCAGTAAGAGGAGGTACAATCTGCTTTTTACGGGACATTACCCCTGGCAGATGAATGCAGTCACAATCGCTGCCAATATCCTGCTTGAAGGCATCTGCAATGAGCTTCTTAGGCTCCCCGTAGAATACAAGATCAGTGGATTCCTCAATAATATCGGTAACCATGAGCATAATAAGGTTGTAGCCTTCCTTATCGCAAATAGCCTTCATGGCAGCGGTAATATCAGCCTTCATGTCCAGAACCTCAGCAGTGTCCATAACGGAAATCTGGCTTACAAGGGCCTTGTAGCTGCCGAAGCTGAATGGCTTGGAATCAGTCTTGGCAATCTCCTCAGGAGTCTTGTCGCCAACGCCGGCACCGGCCTTCAGCATTGCCATGGCATACTCGTGGAGATCAACCTCGGCAATCTCAGCCAGCTTCTCAGCTGCATCGTGATCCTTGTCAGTGCAGGTTGGGGACTTATAAAGAACAGTATCGGACATAATAGCGGACAGAAGAAGGCCTGCAATATCCTTTGGAATAGTGATGTTCTTGTCCCAGAACATGTTGGCAATAATAGTGGAAGTACAGCCAACAGGCTCAGTGTGAACAAAGAGAGGGCCTGCAGTATTAAGACCGCCGAAACGGTGATGGTCAACGATTTCCAGAAGCTCTGCATCAGCAAGACCGTCAATAGCCTGGGCCACCTCATTGTGGTCCACCTGGATAACCTTCTGGCCAGCTTCAACCTTGGTTGCCAGAATTGGGGCAGCCACATCGAAATAATCCAGTGCGTACTGGGTTTCCTTATTGATTTCACCGCAACGGATAGCAGTAGCATCCTCTCCCATGGCCTGCTTCAGTGCTGCATAGGAAATAGCAGCGCAGATGGAATCGGTGTCAGGGTTCTTGTGTCCTACAACATAAATACTCATTTAAAATTTTCCTCCTAAATAATATGGTAATGACCTCATCCGTCAGCCTATCGGCTGCCACCTTCCCCAGAGGGGAAGGCTCTAATTAACTTCTCGGTCCCGGCCCAACCTGCTGGAGATTTGCATAATCCAGCTGGCGCATGGCCTCATAGGCCACTATTGCCGCAGAATTGGACAGATTCAGTGAACGGGCACCTTCTATCATTGGAATACGAAGGCACTTTTCCCAGTTTGCCTTCAAAATAGACTCCGGGATACCGGCTGTTTCCTTGCCGAAAACCAGCATGTCATCAAGCTGGAAGGTGGCTTCGGAATGGGCTCTTGGGGCCTTGGTGGAACAATAATGGAAATTATTGTTTGGATATTTGTCCAGCACCTCCTGAAAATTTTCATGGACGTGGACCTTCACCATGCTCCAATAGTCCAGACCAGCCCGTTTTAAGTGCTTGTCGTCAATTAAAAAACCAAGGGGCTTCACCAGATGAAGCTCAATACCGGTGGCCGCACAGAGGCGGGCAATATTACCGGTGTTGCCGGGAATTTCCGGCTCAATAAGAACAATATGCATTTACAAAACCTCAAAATTTAATCAGCTGTCACCACAGCACCCTTTGATGCAGAGGTGGTAAGCTTGGCATAGCGTGCCAGATAGCCATGCTTGATCTTTGGCTCCGGCTTCACCCATGCTGCCTTGCGCTTTGCCAGTGTTTCATCATCTACACGAAGCTCCAGCTTGCGATTTGGAATATCAATATCTATAATGTCCCCGTCCTCAATAAGGGCGATAGGACCGCCGGCCATAGCCTCCGGGGATACGTGACCAATGCAGGCACCACGGCTGGCTCCTGAGAAGCGGCCATCTGTAATAAGGCCAACCTTCAGGCCACGGCCCACTATAGCCGCAGTAGGATTCAGCATCTCCTGCATGCCAGGACCACCCTTAGGGCCCTCGTAGCGGATAACCACCACGTCACCATCGTGAATGTCACCATCCATAATGGCATTTACAGCATCCTCCTCGGAACTGTAGCACTTGGCCTTGCCGGAATAAACCAGCATGTCCTCAGCCACTGCAGAAGCCTTCACAACGGCATTTTCAGGGCATAGATTTCCGGAGAGAATGGCAAGACCGCCCTCTGGACGATATGGCTCCTCCACAGTCTTTATTACATCTGGGCGAAGAATCTTGGCATTGGCAATGCGATCTGCCACAGTGCCGCAGACAGTAAGGGCGTCAGTGTGGATAATGCCCTTCTTGGACAGCTCCTTCATAACTGCGGAAATACCGCCAGCCTCGTTCAGATCCACAATGTGGTGATGTCCCGCAGGACTGAGACAGGCAATATATGGAGTACGATGGCTGATTTCATCAAACTTCTGGGCTGGCAGCTCAATGCCCGCCTCATGGGCAATGGCAGTGAGATGAAGCACAGTGTTGGAAGAACCGCCGATACCCATATCCACGGTAATGGCATTTTCAAAGGCCTTCTGTGTCAAAATATCCCGAGGCTTAATATCCTTCTTCACCAGCTCAATAATCCGCTCGCCGGCTCTCTTGGCCAGGAGTCTGCGGGCGCCGTTGTAAGCAGCCGGAATTGTGCCGTTTCCAGGAAGGCCCATGCCCAGAGCCTCAGTAAGGCAGTTCATGGTGTTGGCAGTAAAGAGCCCCGCACAGGATCCACAGCCAGGACAAGCCACAGCTTCAATGGCCGTCATATCAGCCTCGCTGATTTTCCCCGCAGCAAACTCACCTGCCGCCTCAAAGGACTGACTTACGCTGATGTCCTTGCCACGATAACGGCCAGGCAGCATAGGACCGCCGCTGACAACGATACAAGGAATATTGAGTCGGGCTGCTGCCATTATCATACCTGGAACAACCTTGTCGCAGTTTGGAATAAGCACAAGTCCGTCAAAACCAGTGGCCATGGCCACTGCCTCAATGGAGTCAGCTATCAGCTCACGGCTGGCAAGTGAATATTTCATGCCTGTATGACCCATGGCAATACCATCGCAGACACCGATTGCAGGGAACTCCATAGGAGTACCGCCAGCTGCGGCAACCCCCAGCTTGGCTGCTTCCGCAATCTCCTTGAGATGAATATGGCCTGGTATTACTTCATTAAAGGAATTGCAGATACCAATCAATGGCTTCTTCAAATCCTCAGGGCCAAAGCCCATGGCATTAAACAGGGAACGATGGGCGCAACGGGTGGCGCCTTTTTTTACAACATCTGATCTCATAAATACACACCTGCCTAAATATATAATTCTCACGTGATTACTAAGTCACATATGATTTATTTTATCATATTTCGGGTTCGTTTAAAACTGTATCTTATCATTTACCTTAAGCAGAAAATGGTATCAATAAATCGGGTGGCCTTTCCCATGTCAGGCCCCGCCGTACATAAAAAAATCCTGCTGACCAGTCATTGACCAACCAGCAGGAACCATACTTATCATTAAGCCACATCTGTCATTTCTTATTCAGATTCTTGTCTGCATAAATCTTAGTTCCCTTAATTGATACATCCAGGGTCAGGCCCTTTTTCGTCATCTGATACACCCAGATTCCTTCTGCGGCAATGGAGGCACCTTCAAGGGAATCCCCTGTTACTCCGTCATTGGCGGCAGCCTCCGCAGAACCGGCAAACTTAATATCCCCGGAAATAAAATCCCTCCAGGCCTTTTCCGTGCCAATAACAAAAATAAGGTCGTATTCCTTTATCCCAAGGCCGAGACCCAGTCCCACTTCCTTCATGCGCATGTAGACCTTTTCCCCGGTTTCATTATTTATGGCCAATCCCCTGCCGTGGGCATCACCAAAGAGCCCAAGCTTCATGCCCGTATTGCTAAGCGTTGCATAGGCGTAACAGTTTTTGATAACCCTTTGAGACGAAGGTACCTTTTCATACAGATTATTAAGGGCTGTCACTGACAAAGCGTCGATTTCTCCCCGTTCCTTGTCAATTTTCTCCTGACTTGGAGCAGCGAAGGAAGTGGCCGTCATAAAGCAGACCAGAAGAGCTGTCATCAACAGTACAAATAATTTTTTCATACACATCCACCTCAGTTCCATATTCTTACTTAATTTTTCCCATGAAAAGCTTTAATTCTCTTAGCGACATTATCCTTGATGTTGTAGTAATAAAGGGCATAATCCACTGATGCTATTGATGTACCATAGAAAACCCGTTGTCCCTCGAAATAGGTTGCTTCAGGCTTGGCTGTGTGAATTTCTGTAACAGGACAGGTCAGCACATCCTTGTCAACAAGGAGGAAATCTGCATATTTTCCTTTTTTGATGCTGCCACGTTCATCTTCAATGAACATTTGTTTTGCAACGTTGATGGTCAGAGCTGTGAGGGCCTGCTCCCGGGACAGGAGTTCTTCTTTCCACCAAGGTTTTCCATTCTCTGGATAATATACACCTGTTACGGCAATCTCCATAATGCCAAAGGGATCATCAGGACTGTTAGAAAGTGCAGGATAATCAGAATGTGAGGACATGTTGACACCGTAATCGAAATAGGATTTCATTGGATACCCCTTTTCCTGCATTCCCTCAGGAAGTACGGTACTCAACTCCGCCCTTGATTCATCGGTGTCATGATGCCAAAGCATCCCCTCGGTGACATAAATGTTATTGTCTGCCATACGCTTGTAATCCGATGGAAATGCACTATGCACATGAACCAATGTATTGCGCATTTTCTTATTTCCGCCCTTAATTAAGGCATTGACAATACAATTAACACCTTTGTTGCCCATAACATGTACATGCATGGTCAGGCCTTTATCATTTGCCTTGCGTGTGATATTTGTCAGTTCCTCTTCTGACCAGTTCGGGATCCCCTGATGGCCGTCCTGATAGAGGGGATCAACATAGCCGGTGCCAGTTTCCACCGTACCATCCATAAAGAGCTTAATCCAGTTTGTCTTTACCCGGGTAGAAGCATATTTTTTGGCGTTTTCGGCTTTGGCCAGGACTTCATCCACATCCATCCAGCTATCCATTTCGTATGCCGTCCCCAATACAAAGTGCATATCACCAGCCTTGTCCATCTGCTGGGCTGCCTCATAGAAATTATCATTAAAGAAATAGGATGAGTAACCATCGAGGTACATGGTATAGCCCTCTGACAACAGCTGCTCCTGAATTTTTTTCATATTTGCTTTCGCCATGTCAACAGGAAAGAGATTTTCATTGTCCAGGAATGAGCGTACATAGGTCCCGGCCTGTTCCTTAAGATAACCGGTAGGAGTGCCGTCTTCCCCCATCACAATCTCACCACCGCGTATTTCTTTCCTAAGCACAGTGCCATCTTCCTTCATAATGCCGGCTCTTACCAGGCAGATGGTGTTTACCAGGCCCTTATGGCATTCCTCATCTGCAAAGTACATGGGAATATCGCTGCAAATTGCATCCAGCTGTTGACGGGTGGGCATATTTTTCTGAAAAGTCATTATATTCCACCCCTCCCCGAAGATAGACGTAGCCCCATTAGCCTTTGACTTCTCCACAGCAGCCGGAACAACCTTAGTCAGAAAATCTTCCACACTGGCTTCCCTGTCAACCATGGTTCCAACTGATTGTATTGCATATCCCATGGAATAATGGGCATGACCGTTGCCGCAGGAAGGCATTACCAGTCCCTTCCCATTATAATCCAGCACCTGGGTTATGCCGTTTTCAATATATTTCTGGACTCCTTGTCTGTCTCCTACATAGACGTATTTGCCATCCTTCACAGCAAAGGCTTCAACCAGCTGATTGTCTTCGGAGGTGAAAATCTTGCCATAAACCACCAGGTCTGCCAGTGTTCTGTCAGCATCTTTTGCGGAACAGCAGCTTATTCCTGCCACCATCAAAAGTACCAGAAAGGCTGTAAACAGCCTGTTTATCCCTTTGTGCATGATGCTATCATCTCCTTACTTAATTCTTTTCCCATGAAAAGCTGCTATTCTCTTTGCCACATTTTCCTTTATGTTGTTGTTCATCCTTATTTATTCATGTTGGCCTGGGTATCCTGCTCGGCACTTCTGATGTCCTTGCTCATGTCCTTAGCCAGATTAAATTCATGGAAATGAGGATCATCATGGATTATCATGGTGAATTTATCCGTCTTATCAAGCAAAACAGTACCCCGCTTCAGTGACAGTTCAAGGATATGTCCACCCTGCTTTCTGTCATCGGAAATAAAATGGAAGTGCCAACCCGGAGAATTCAGCCCTGCCATGTAGTTCGGGCAGTACAGGCCAACCAGGGTGCCCCTGATATTATTGGCAGTAAACTCCGTCTGCTTTCCCTTTAGGGCTTCCACCAGCGTAGGATAAGGCTTCTGGCTGCCGTATTCACTGCGGAACAAAATTGAGGAAAATTCCGTATGGAGCTTTATCATATAAAAGCTGTTTTCCCCGCACTTTTTCACTTCCTCGTTCAGTGCTTTTTCAAAGGCTGCCTTATCGCCGATATCCTTCAGATCAAGGGCAACATCATCGTCAAAATAAGTCACAGTGGCATAAGGAACGGCGGTCTTGTCGTCAGCCACAATAACCCGTCCGTCTCCCAGGGCCTGATACACCGTGCCGTCCAGCATAATCATTTCACCATTAAGCCCCTCAAAGGTACCGATACCCACATCACCAAGAGATCTCATATCCCGTACTGTAACCGTGCCCCCAAAATATCCTTGGGCCAATGACTGCAATAGTGCCACCTGGTTCAGGCTCTCACGCTCCGTCACAGAAGGAGTGGCATAGCTCACACTACCCGTCAAAAGGCCAGCAAGCACTGCCACAGCAAGCTTCTTTTTAAGATTCATTTTCATAATCATCAGTTCCTTTCTATACTTTTTATTATTATCATTCACTTTCTTTTAAAACCAACTCTGAGGACCATATTCGCCAAATACAGCTGTTTTTCCTTCAAAATATATTACTGAAACAAACGGGTGGCATGGGATAAGGACATCCCCCTATCCCATGACAGGACCCGTATAATTATTATAAAACATTAAAGAAATAAAAAACTGCCACACCAACGTGCAGCAGTTCGGATACTTCTTGATAGAACATACATTTTATATTATAATACAAATCGAGAGACAGTTGATGTGTCGGTTTCCTCCTTAAAGGAGGTGGTGACTATGAGTCTTTATGAACAGCTATCCTTGTTGGTAGCCCTTCTAACTCTTGTCGTTACCGTGTTTAATCTGTTGAAGTAAATCCTCAGATAAAGACAAAACCGACCATTCGCCGTGGTCGGTTTCTAAAGAATACTCCGAGGAAGCTGACTAACGCCATCAGCTGTCTCTTTTCTTGTGCTCATTATAACACTAATAAATTTTAATATCAACATGGGAGAATATTTATAAATACGGGTGGCATGGGATAAGGACATCCCCCTATCCCATGACAGGCCCCGTATTTTTTTAAAACTCTATCCCCTTCTGTGCCTTGATGCCCTTTTGGTAAGGGTGCTTTATAAGCTTCATCTCAGTCACAAGATCTGCCATGTCAATAAGCTCCGGACTGGCATCACGGCCAGTGAGAACAACATGAAGCTCCGCAGGGCGCTTGGCCAGAAGCACCTTCACATCTTCAATGGAAATCAGTTCAAACTTTACGGCATAATTAATCTCATCAAGGATTATAAGGTCGTAGTTCCCCGATTCAAAGGCCTCCCCGGCGGCTTTAAGTGCCTCCCGGGCTGCCTCAATATGCTCTGTCTTATCATCAGTCTTTCGCTGAAAGCCCTTGCCAAGCCTTCTCAGCTCAATACGTCCGTCCATTTCCCCCAGTTTTTTAATGGTTTCAATTTCCCCGTATTTCCAGCCGCCTTTAATAAACTGCAAAATAAGAACCCGCAGGCCATCACCCCAGGCCCTTATGGCAAGGCCAAGGGCCGCCGTGGTCTTTCCCTTGCCGTTTCCCGTATGAACAATAATTAAGCCATTTTTTTCTTCCATAGCTTCTTCTCCACCCGATTAAACACGTGAATATACAGCCCCACTATTACAAAGACCGTTACGCTCCAGCTGATTGGATATACCGCCATGAGCACCTCAAAGGTAGGATACTCCGCAAAAATAGTATAAACGTAAAAAATACGGAACACGCAGACACCCAGCATACATGCAATGGCCGGAACCAGGGAATATCCCACGCCGCGCATGGCACCGCTAAGTGTCTCAATGAATATATTAATTATCTCAAAGGTAAGAATATAACGGATACGGATTGCGGCGTATTCCAATACCGCAGGATCAGCGGTAAATATTTCCGCCAAGGGATAGGCAAATACAGCAAAGGCAATACTTACAGAGCCTGTAATCAATGTGCTGATTCCCAATGTAACCTTGATAACCCGACGGCAGCGGGCAATATTCTTGGCACCGTAATTCTGCCCCACAAAGGTGGTTGCGGCCTGGGAAAAGGCCTGCAAAATAAAGAATCCTGCAAACTCAAAATTCAGGGCAACAGCAGTGGCGGCCACCACCTCGGCACCTAAATTATTTAAGGCCACCTGAATAACTACGTTGGAAAAGGAAAACACCATGCCCTGGAAGCCGGTGGGCAATCCCACCTTGCAAATATGAATAAGTATGGACTTATCCACGCTGAGCTTGTCAAAGCGAAGCTGCATAGGTCCCTTTTCGTTATGGAGCCAATACACCATCAGACTTGCACTGGCACAGCTGGCTATTACCGTGGCAATGGCAACGCCCTCCACTGCCCAGCCCAGCTGGGTAACGAAAAACAGATTCAACAGCACGTTGATGGTTCCCGCACACAGCATGGCGTAAAGGGGACGCTTTGTATCCCCCTTGGCCCTTAAAAGAGAGGCACCGAAGTTATACACCAGCATAATTGGCACGCCACCCATAAGGATACGGAGATACAGCACCGCCTGGTCCATAATATGCTCCGGGGTATCCACCATACGCAAAATATCCGGGGCAAAATACACCCCAAAAACGGCCATCACAATACCGCTGGTGACAGCCAGCACAATGGAGGTATGAATGGTCTTCTTAATGCGAAGGTAATCCTTGGAGCCAATGCGCATGGCACAAACCACATTTGCGCCAATGGAAAGACCAATAACCAGGTTCAGCATGAGATTGATGACAATGGCGTTGGCACCAACCGCAGCCAGGGCCTCCTTGCCCACAAACTGACCAACCACAGCAACGTCTGTTGCATTGAACAGCTGCTGCATAATGCTGGTGCAGGCAAGGGGGATAGCAAATTTTAAAATCTTATCCCAGATGCTGCCCTCCAGCATATTTATTTTTCCTAATGCCACTTAATTCTCTTCTTTCAAATGTTCTTCCAATTTATCCATGATTTCAAAGGCCTGATCCTCAGTTACCAAAATTTCCCGTGGTTTACTGCCCTGAGGTGGCCCCACAATTTTCAGCTGCTCCATGGTATCAAGGAGTCGGCCGGCACGGGTAAAGCCAATGTGATAACGGCGCTGGA
This sequence comes from Anaerovibrio sp. RM50, assembly GCF_000622005.1. Taxonomy (GTDB): domain Bacteria; phylum Bacillota; class Negativicutes; order Selenomonadales; family Selenomonadaceae; genus Anaerovibrio. The sequence goes on from NZ_JHWV01000006.1 coordinate 84,147, forward strand.
AGCTGGAAGCAGAGGCATTGCCTGTCTGCATAACAAGCTCCACAGCCTGACGGAGAAGCTCATCCACAGAGCTCTTCATCTTGCCGCCGTCCCCATCGCCACCCTCGGCCTCCTGCTCGGCCCTGTTGGTGAAATCGATAATCTCCTGATTAATCTCCAGCTTATGGCCCTGCTGTCTGATGCGCTCCACAAGAAGCTCTACATCAGCATCGCTGACAAAGGCTCCCTGAACGCGGATGGCCTTTGGCTCTGTCTGAGGCTTAAATAGCATATCGCCCTTGCCCAGCAGCTTTTCAGCTCCCGCAGAATCCAAAATAGTTCTGGAATCAATCTGGGAGGTAACGGCGAAGGAAATTCGGGACGGAATATTGGCCTTAATAACGCCTGTTATAACGTTTACAGACGGGCGCTGGGTTGCCAACACCAGATAAATCCCCGCAGCACGGGCCTTCTGGGCCAGACGGCAGATTGCATCCTCCACGTCATGTGGAGCAACCATCATAAGGTCAGCCAGCTCGTCGATAATAATAACCACAGAGGACATCTGCTTGTCCTTTTCATCGGCATAATACTTATTGTAGGTCTCAATATTCTTTACCCCTGCTTGGGCAATAAGGCCATAGCGCTTCTCCATCTCCTGAACAGCCCAGTTAAGTACAGAAGCGGCCTTTCTGGCGTCTGTAACAACAGGCACCATCAGATGTGGAATTTCATTATAAATGGACAGCTCCACCATCTTAGGGTCAATCATAATGAACTTGACCTCATCTGGCTTGGCCTTGAATAAAATACTGGTAACAATTGTGTTTATGCATACAGACTTACCAGAGCCAGTGGCACCAGCCACCAGCAAATGTGGCATATCCGCCAGATTGCCAAATATGGCCTTGCCGCTGATGTCCTTGCCAAAGCCTACAGTAAGGCGGGATTTGGCCTCCTCAAAGGCCGGATTTTCCAGCACTTCACGGAGGGGAACGCTTTCCAGCTTGCGGTTTGGCACCTCAATACCAATGGTGGAACGGTTCGGAATCTGCTCAATACGCACAGATGTAGCCGCCATACTGAGGGCAATATCGTCAGCCAGGCCGGTGAGCTTGTTCACCTTTACCCCCGGAGCCAGCTTAACCTCATAGCGGGTTACTGCAGGGCCGTGGGTTGCTCCCAAAATAGTTGCATTAACCTTGAAATCCTTAAGGGTCTGGGCAAGGACCTTGGCCTTTGACTGGATTTCCGCCTCCAGCTTGTCGTCCTTTTCCTTCACGACCTCCTTAAGAACATCCTTAACATCAGGCACCTCATAAGGAGGCAGTTCTTCCTTTTCCTCCTGATTCTGGGCACTTAATGCTGCGGCCTGGGCCAGCTTGTCCACTTCCCCTGCTGCCGCTGCAGCTCCCGCAGCCTTGGCTGCTTCAATAGAAACAACCTTTGAGGCCCCAAGAGCAGCTGCACTTGAAACAGCGCTTGAAGCCACATTATCGTCAATATCATCATCTGGAAGACTCTGGGTGAAGGAAGATTCACCTTCGTGATCGGAGCTGAAATCTATCTTAAAATCCCTGTCTACACTGTCCTCATTACTGTCAGACTCAGCATTATCAGTATTTTCAGCATCATTAAACTCATCATCAGACTCATCATCAGTTTCAACGTCATCAGTTTCAACGTCATCAGACTCGTCCTCATCATCCAGAAGGTCATCAATAGAGGCCACGATCATTGGTTTTTCCGAGTCTTCACCAATGCCACCTTCATTAATATCAGACTCATCCTCTGCTTCCAGTACAGTGTCTGAGCTTTCACCGATTTCACTATTATCAGCAGCTTCAGCCACATTTTCCCTCTGCTCCAGAAGGAAATCCAGATCCTCCTCGGATTCAGGGGCGTCTGCCACATCAAGAATATCATCCTCATCATCGAAATCAGCAGCCATTTTTTTCTTTAAGCGCCAATTATCAAAGGTACGGGGTCCAATCTTATTGGTGTGAATATTTTTAAAGCCGGAGGTATCGAGATTTTTAAGATTTTTGTCCAGATTGCCGGCGGCCTTGTAGGCAAATTCGCTGATATATTCCTCCCCATTTGGGGCAGTAATAACAGAAGCCCCACCAGCTACAGAAGTACCAGCCCCATTCATATCAGGACTGTCAAACATGGACTCATAAAGGCCTGTTCCACTGCTCTGGGACTGGTTATTTTGAGCCTGGCTGTCCTGGGACTGGTTGTTTTGGGACTGCCTTGAATATGGTTTGTTGAAAAAATCTCCATCAGTGGCCGACTCATTAAAATACGGACTGTCAAAGGGAACATTATTTTTCCTTTGGTTAGGGGCCTGCCATTCCGGCACATTATCCTGCTTGTAAAGATCTATAATAGGCTCAATATCCCCTACAGAATCATAGCCATTGGCAGAAACCTGGCCATCGGAATTTTGGGCATAAATATCCCCCATTTCAGGCCCATCATCCATGAAGGAGTCATCACGGCTCTGATCATAGAAGGAATTTCTGTTCTTAAATTTCTGAACCTGCTCCTCCACATGGTTATGGACCTTGTTCCCCACCTTGCTGCCTACGGATTTGGCATTGTCATATACCGTCTCTGCCATATCCATGGCCACATCTGCACCCTTTTCAGATACTGCCTTTGTGTTAAGTATGCCCTGGGCCAGGGACCAAGGGGTAGCCAAAAGAATGGAGCCAATAATGGCCGCAATAAAGATAATTACAGTTCCCGCATTGCCCAGAGGCTTATGGAGAATAAAGGTCAAAGCTCCACCTACGATGCCGCCGCCATCTGCCAGGCTGCCGGGCAAAATCTCGGAGCCCGCGGGAATAACCATGTGGTGATAAAGCCCCAACAGGGAAATAAGGAGCAGTATAACACCCAATGAAGTCTTGGTAAAGCCCACCCTTTTATGCTGCATAATGTGATAGCCACCCACCACAATAAACAGCAGGGACACAACAGCACAGCCAACACCAAAGAAATACTTCAGGAACTGGGCAAAGTATGTTCCCACATAGCCCACATTGACCCCAGCAAGACCGCACAGGGTAATAAGGCCAATTGCCACAAATATTACGCCGATAATTTCAAACTTTCTTGTGGAAGGCTCAGCTACCTCTGCTTCAGTCTCCTTTGCAGCCTTGGCTGCTTTATTGGTGGACTTGTTTTTGGATTTATTTTTAGTATCCTTCTTCTCCTTATCCTTGGAGCGTTTAGTTACTTTTTTCTGCAAAATATTCACCTCTATATAGAATCCTTCAGCCTTGTATATCCTCAGCATAGGATTAATTTGAAACACTCGTTATATTATAACAAAAACAGGTAAATAATAAAAGGCTTGAGAACATATCTCAAGCCTCAGACCATACTGTGCAAGTCTTTTTTATAATTATTCAATTTGCGCCTAATATAGAGATCAGATAGCCCTTTTGTAATTTTTCAACTGGTATATTCCTGTAGGTAATGGCAAATTATCATAGGTATTCCTGATGATTGCATGAAGGACTGCTTTTCGTGCAACACTGGTTTCCGGCTTTCGCCATTCCTCATATAACTTGTGGGTAAAATGATAGGCCTTCAGAGTCTCCCGGGAGTGTATCTGTATTTCAAAGGTCTGGCCGGATGGGCTTAAAACATTAAGATGAACTGCCTTATAACGACCCTTACGAACAAGATATTTATTGTCTAATTCATATAAAATGTACCCCTTATCCTCAAGAAGCAGCACTGTGTTACGAACCTTATCAGCCATTTCATCATGCTGAACCAGCTCAGTATAGCGAATCAGATCACCCAATTCAGCCACATAAACGTAATCCTTCTTTGGGGGCTCACCTTCCAACAATGCCTCGTAGGTAAGGCGTTCAATCTTTTTCTTGATGCTGGAAGCTGTTTTGATGGAATGCTCAAGTCCCACCATGGCAGTATCCAGCTTTTTGGCTATATCCAGCATATCCATGGTGATGTATTGTTCCTTGGCTATTGCCATGTTATAAATCATCTGGGCCCGCTGATGACATCCCTCTAAAATATTATCCTGGGCGGCAGCACTGCCGGAAATTATTCCTTTATTAACAGGACTGAAGCATGGCAGTAATAAATTGTTTGTTTTGGAATACATCAATTTTTCCATCTTTTCTCTCCTATTTGATCGCAGATGATTAAATAATGCCTTTCAATCATTACATACGAATCAGAAGAGGATGTATTACAAAAAATAATAACGAGCTTTAAGATGTCCCCTTCCTCTTTAGGTGGGGGAAAACAAACTACAACAGCTGGTGAGAATATCTCCCAGCTCGTTGAAACGCTAATTGGAAGATTTTTCTTCTAAAGAAGAAAAATTTGAACAATGGCGTTATAAAAAATTGTCCACCCCCAAAAAATGTCCCAGCCAAATATTTATGGCTGGGACAAGTTCACATTTTATTACTATTTTTTATCCATTAAGGCTTCCTTTTTCTTCGTAAACTTCTGGGATACCCAGATTACCACGCAGTAGAGTACAGGAATAAGGAATATTCCCAAGGAGGTGGCAAAGAGCATACCGCCTACTACCGCTGTACCCATACTGTTTCTGGCAGCTGCACCGGCACCGCTGGCAGTGGCCAGTGGCAGACAGCCGATGATGAAGGCCAGGGAGGTCATAAGAATTGGACGGAGTCGCAATCCCGCAGCCTCGATGGTGGCCTTTATAGGGTCCATTCCCGCATCTACACGGGCCTTGGCGAACTCAACTATGAGGATGGCGTTCTTGGCCGCCAGACCCATAAGCATAATTACGCCAATCTGCATGTAAACGCTGTTTTGAAGTCCTCCGTTCATATAACCGCACATGGCTTCAATCATCAGCAGGCTGTACTGAACGAAGAAGGCTCCAAAGAGTCCTGTCGGAACTGACAGAAGTACGGCAAACGGAACGCTCCAGCTCTCATAGAGGGCAGCCAGACAGAGGAATACGAATACTATTGAAAGCAACATAATCTGCCCGGTGGATCCCGCGGACTTCTTCTCCTCACGGCTCTGGCCCGACCATTCAATCATGTAGCCGGCAGGTGCTTTTTCCTTTACAAGCTGTTCCATGGCAGCCATGGCCTGGCCGGAGCTGTAGCCCTCGGCAACAGAACCCTGAATACCAATACTTCTTGCACCATTAAATCTGGTTATAACTGAAGTAGATGTGGAAAGCTTCGGAGTAAGAAGGCTGTCCAAAGGAACCATGGCCCCGTCTTTATTTCTTACGAAGCAGAACTTCAAGGCCTCGGACGCACTTCGATACTGGGCATCGGACTGCATCATAACCTTGTATGTACGACCGAACTGAACGAAATCGTTCACCTGGGTACCACCATAGTTAATCTGCAGTGCTGTAAATACATCTGAAAGATTTACACCCATCTGCTTAACCTTTTCCCTGTCCACATCGTATTTGCAAATTGGTGAATCAATGGAGAAGGTACTGTATACCATAGCAAGCTCAGGCCGCTGGTTGGCTGCTGCCAAAATTTCCTTTAGGAGAGTATCCAGCTCCTGATCCGTGTGACCAGTTACATCCTGCAGCTGCATGTTCCAGCCGCCGACCATACCCAGGCCAGGGAGAGACGGAGGAAGAATACCCATAATCTGGGCCTCATTATGTTTGCGTCCCAAAATATTGGAATTTTTGATAATTGACATAATAGAAAGGTCATCGGTGGTACGCTTACCCCAGTTGTCCAAAGCTATAAACAGAGTACCCGCATTTGATTTGGTACCAGAGGAAAGTACATCATAACCGGAAACCTTCAGAATGTGAGCAATACCCGGTGCTTCCTTCAGTTCTGCAGCATAGGAATCCAAAGCATCGTATGTGCGATTCAGGGATGTGCCCTCAGGCATTGTCAATGATACGATGAAATAGCCCTGGTCTTCGTCCGGAACGAAGGTGGACGGCAGCTTTGTGAAGAAGAAGCCCGCCAATACGCAGATTACCAGCAGTGAAGCCAAACCCGTCTTGGCATGATCAATAACCCATGCAACACCGCCAGTGTAGCGGTTCTGGGTACGGTCAAACCAGGCATTGAAGCGGTCAAAGAATCTGTCAAGGAAATTCTTCTTATCGGAATGGGAATTTGGATCATGGGGCTTAAGCAAAGTGGCACAAAGGGCTGGCGTAAGTGTCAGTGCAACGAAGGCCGACAATGCCATTGATACCACAATGGTCAAAGCGAACTGACGATAAAGCACACCAGTTGTTCCCGAAATGAAGGCTACCGGAATAAATACCGCAGACAAAACGAAGGCAATTGCCACAACAGGGCCCTGCACCTCGTCCATGGCCTTTTCCGTGGCCTCAACAGGCCCCAGACCATCACGCTGCATGTGGGATTCAACATTTTCCACCACAACTATGGCGTCATCTACTACCAGACCTATTGCCAATACCATTGCAAAAAGGGTCAGGGTGTTAATGGAAAATCCCAAAATGATAAAGCTGGCAAATGTACCAACCAGTGAAACTGGAATAGCCAGAACCGGAATAAGGGTTGCTCTCCAGCTCTGAAGGAAAATGAACACGATGATTATAACCAGAGCCAGCGCCTCTTTAAAGGTCTGTACTACTTCACCGATGGACTCGGTAATAAACTCAGTGTTATCGATGATAGGAACATATACCATATCATCAGGGAAATCCTTGGAGGCTTCCGCCAAAATCTTCTTGACTGAACCAATGGTCTCCATGGCATTGGCATCATCAGTAAGCTTAATACCATAACCAGCAGCCGGGGCACCATCGCAGTCGGAAATTACGGAAGTTGTCTTGGCACCAGTCTCTACACGTCCCACATCCTTAAGATATACGCAGGAGCCATCGGAATTTGTCTTCAAAATAATATTGCCAAATTGCTCCGGAGTTACAAGGCGTCCTTCCAAGCTGCCAGTATACTGCTTCTCCTGATTGGCAGGGGTAGGAAGCTGACCTATGGTTCCCGCAGGAGCCTGGACATTCTGTTCCTCAATGGCATTCTTAACCTCAGAAATGGTAATGCCCAGCTCAGCCAATTTATCAGGGTTCAGCCACACGCGCATGGCATAGGTGGAACCGAAGGAGGTTACCTCACCTACGCCCGGAATACGCTTCAGACTATCAACAATGTAAATATCCGCATAGTTCATCAAAAAAGTACGCTTAAATGTACCATTTGGAGAAACCATGGCGAACAAATAAGTCATATCACTTGAGGACTTTTTCGTGGTAACACCAGTTTCCTGTACGTCGGATGGCAAACTTGCATTGGCGATGGAAACGTTGTTCTGTACCAATACGGAGTCCATGTTGCCGTCTGTTCCCAAAGTGAACATCACATCCAGACTGTAGCTTCCGCTATCATCGGAGGTGGAGGACATATAATCCATGCCCTGGGTACCATTAACCTGCTCCTCAATAACCTGGGCCACCGTCTGGTTTATTACACTGGCGTTGGCACCAGTGTAGGTGGTGCTGACATTAATAGTCGGCTGGCTTATCTGAGGATACTGGGCAATTGGCAGGCTGAAGCCCGCCAATGTACCCATGATAACGATAATAAGGGCTATTACAATGGCGAAAATCGGGCGATGTATAAAAAATCGAGCCATAATTCCCGCCTCCTTAGGACTTGTTTACAATATCAGAAGTTTCTTTAAGTGAGAATCCCATATCATCAGCAGTTACCATAGTTACATCCAGATCCTTGCCGGACTGGAGGTTGGTCAAACCGTCCACGATAACAGTATCGTCCTTGGTTACACCTTTTTTAACTATATAATAGCTGCCTACCTTTTCACCCAAAACAACGTTCTTGGAAAGTGATTTGCCATTCTCATCAACTACAAGAACAAAGGACTCCTCCAACAGCTGCTGAACAGCTCTCTGAGGTACAAGGACAGCGTCCTTCACCATTACATCAAAGAACTTAACGCGGGCGAACATACCAGGGAGCAATGTCTTATACGGATTGGAGAAAAGTGCCTTTATGGTAAGTGAACCAGAATTATCATTAAAGGAGCGGTCTGCTGCAGTGAGCTTGCCCACCAATGGATATTCATACCCATTTGAAAGGACAATCTTCACATCCGGCAGAGCTTCAGAACCTTTAGCATACGACGTACCCTCTTCCTCTGCCTTGGCCAGAATATCCAGATATTCTGTCTCACTGACGCTGAACTGGGCATAAATAGGATCAAGGGAACCGATGGATACCAGCTTGGTGGTTCCGGCGGTGGCGTAGGTACCTACAGCCACATCATCAACGGAAAGTCTGCCGCTCATAGGAGCGTAAACGATGGTATCGTCAAGATTTTCCTGGGCCTTTCTCACAGCTGCCCTTTCAGAGTCAACGGTGGCCATGTTTGCCTTCACGTTTTCTCTCTGATTAAAGAGTTCCTGCTCGGAAATAGCTTTTTCGCTAAAGAGCATTTCATCCCTGTACAAATCATCCTGGGCTGTTCTGAGATCAGACTCGGCCTTATGAAGATTGGCCTGGGCCTCAATAACTGCAGATTCATACTGTCTGGAATCAATGCGGTACAAAGGCTGGCCCTCAACAACAGTGTCGCCGCCTTTAAAATACTTTTCCATTATACTGCCGGAAACTCTGGAATGTACCTCAACATCATCTGTGCCCTTCAGCTGTCCCGGGTAGCTGTAGGAGACATTTGTATCCTGCTGGAGTACCTTCATAGCCTTTACAGGAGTCTTCCCAGCGGCTTGTTGATTATCACCGCCGCAGCCGGCAAATATCATACTTGTCAATAAGGCAAGGGCGCTAATAACAGCTCCTGCCTTTTTTCCTTTAAAACCCATCACCAGTTATTCCCCCTTATTCTCGCTTTTTTCCATGGCCTGACGATAAGGCTCCACATCAAGATCAACTGGAACACCCATCGCTTTATCGAGATCTGCCTTGCTGTAGTTGTATTTATACAATGCATTAATATAATCGCCCTTGGCGGAAACCAGCTTGTCCTGGGCATCCATAACCTCAAGGTTGGTTCCCACACCAGCATTGTAGCGAACTACCTCAATGCGGTAATCCTCCTGGGCCTTGGCCAGGGCTTCCCGCATGGTACCGATATTTTCCTCTGCAGCCCGCATATTCAGATACGCTGTGCGGACCTCAAGCTTAACGGTATTTAACTTATCCTTCAGCTCAGCCTCTGCACGGTGTACAGCTGCTTTCTTTTTATTCACCTGGGCTGAGGCGATACCGCTGTCAAAAATATCCCAGGTCAGCTGAACACCTGCAGTCCAGCTGTCGGCGGAAACACTGTCGGTTTTGAAAGGAGAGCTGCCACCGATATTACGGTTTACTCCCGCATCCAGCTTTGGACGCATGCCGGATTTCGTAGCTTCCATCTCTGCTTTTTTCTGTTTGAGATTATACATTTTCTGGAAGAGATCCGGACGATGTAACTGGGCATATTCATCACATTCCGGCAAAGTCATGGTATATTCTTCGTATACCAGCTGTTCCTTTGCCTCTGTCTCAGTCTCCGTAGGCAGTCCCACATCGTTATTAAAGGTTGACACTGCCACCCGATAATCATTAACCATTGTTACAAGCTTTTGTTTTCCCTCAGCCAGGGAAACCTCTGAGCTCAGCACGTCCTTCTGTGCCACTACACCAGCCCTCAATTTGGCGCTGACGTTGTCCAGATGGGCCTGGAGATTGTTTACAGACTCCTGATAAACCTCCACTTCACTGCGGCATCTCAAAATATTGTAGTAATCCCCTGATACTGTACAGCGAATTTCCTGCTTGGTACGCTCCAGATCAAGCTCTGCCCCGGAAAGCCCCATTTCTGCTGCCTCAATATTGTTCTCGATTTTTCCGCCGGAATAAATTGGCATGGACAATGAGAACTGATTGGAATAGAGTCCGTCATGGGACCAGGTTTCATAGGACTTGCCCCCTACCCGATAGGCGGAGCTGGTCCAGCTCACTTTAGGTCCCCCATTGCGCCGGGCCTCTCTCAAGGACCAGTAAGCGCTGTCCAGATCTGCACCACTTTCCTCAATGGTGTAGTTGTTATCAAGGGCCATCTGTATTCCTTCATCCAGAGTAACACTCACACGCTCTGCTGAAGATGTGCCACAAGCAGTTAGCACGGCAAGAGCCAGGGCAACAGCTCCCGCTTTTCTCCTTTTAAAATTCATATTCTTTTTCCCCCTGAAATAGCAAACAAATTATAAATAAGTCCATTGCTATAAAAAAAATTATATATTACACTTTCCTAGAATTCTACTTGCACATAGGTAATTCCTGCATTTTTTTCATTTTTTTTGCAAAAAAACAGACCAGACATCAGGTCTGACCTATTAAAGGGAAATAATTAATATTTGTCGAATGGTAACAGAGCAGGTAATGGGCTTTTACAAAGTTATTTATTACAGAAGGGCGATGAAATTAATGGCGGTTCATAAAAAGGACAAGACCAATTCCATATCAAGACGTGATTTCCTTAAATTGTCAGCGGCTGCGGGTATTGCACTGACAGGCTTAGGGGGAAATGTGGCTAAAGCCGGAACGAATGAGGCAATGGCCGAAATAAGTAATTCAGTGAAGACCATCCCTTTAGCTGATGTTGACCAGATCAGAAATAAAAAAATAAAAATTGTTCCACCTAAGGAAGCTGTCCGTTATGAAATAATTGACAGCCATCTCCATTTCACGGATTTTTTACAAAAATCCGATGGTTTTCCGGCTTTATGCAGAGCCATGGATATGGCAGGGGTGAAAAAATCTGTAATATTTGGTATGCCTATAGCCATGGAGTGTGACAGCCACTTTTATTACTATTCCGCAACGGATTATTTGGTGGCTCAGCAGCTTTTGGCACAGCCCGATGAAATACGCCATCGTTTTTATCCCTTCTGCTGCGGATTTAACTGCAACGATAAATATGCTGCCGACCATTTGGAGCGACTACTTCACATCTATCCGGATTTCTGGAGGGGCATCGGGGAAATTATGAGCCGCCATGATGATTTAACGGCCCATACATACGGTGAGGTGCCTCACATGGATGGGGGCGGCTTTTTGGGGATTTACGATGTTGCGGCCCAAAAGGGGCTGCCGGTGCTGGTTCATCACAATATTACCGCCCAAAATACCGAAAGGATTCTTTACCTTCATGAACTTAAAAATGCACTGGCATACAACCGCCAATGCAATATTATCTGGGCCCATATTGGTATTTCCCGCCAGGTGGAGGTAAAGGAGCTTCCCCAGATTGCCCATGAGCTTCTAAGGGACAATAAAAATCTATGGATGGATATTTCATGGCTGGTTTACGATCATTATTTCCTTGATAAATTCCCTGATAATTATTATGACGGAAATACCATGGAGGACTGGGTGGAGCTTATTGAACGCCATCCGGACCGTTTTCTTTTGGGCACGGACAAGGTGGGACACTGGCAGACCTATCCAGCCGAGGTGATGAAGTATTACCCGTTGCTGGACAAGCTGAAGCCCTCCACCGTTGCTGCCATCTGCCACAATAATTTACTTTCATTGATAAAAAAATACTGAGTTGTATATTTCCACAATAAAAAGGGTGCCATTTGATGATTTTCATCAGTTGACACCCAATTTTCATATTAATTTATAAAATTATCTCAAACAAACCAGTCCATCAGATTTCAAGGGCGGCCTTGGCCAGCTTATCTGCCAGTTCATTGCCCGCAACCCCCGTATGTCCCGCCACCTTTACAAAGGTAACAAGATTGCGTCTTTCCTTCATAAAGGCCGCGTACTGGGTGGTAAGTGGTGTATTGGTCTTCCAATGGCCCAGGGCCCACTCGGAAATCCCCACATAATCATGGCAAATGGTGATGTGCTCCAATCCCTGAGCTTCGGCCCAGAGCACTGCCTCCATGGCCCCTGCTACTTCCCCGGCCACATTGTGGAGCTTGGCAGACTCCTCAGAGGTGCCCTTACCGTTGGCCTTATAGATGAGGCCACCATTTTCATAAATGGCCATGCCCCAGCTGTATTCCCCGTTAAAATAGGAGCCGTCCACATAGGCCACTACCCCTTCAATGGGAGCAGCCAATACTTCCTCATCATTAATGTAGGCATCGGCTTCAGCCCTTGTAACAAAGCCCTTGAACTTGGCACCTTTAAAGCCCACAGTCTGCTTCTGGCATTCAGCCCATGTGGTATAGATTCCCGGCTGACGCCCCTGCTTCACAGCATAAAACTTCTTTTGAGCCATTATCTGTTCACCAAATCCTTTTTTGCACTTTTTCATGCACATACTAAATTTTTAAATCTTCTCTAAACCGCATGTTTCCTGCACTTTTCAACATAGTTGATTATATCACGTTTTCACAAAAACATTTTTGATGCAGACAAAATGCAGACAAATCTCTGGCATGATTACAAGTCACCATCTCCATGCTCTTTCATGCTGTAGTAGGTGCCATAATCTGAAAGCACAATATGGTCCAGTATGACAATGTCCATTATCTTGCCAGCCTGTACGAGTTGGCGTGTTATCGTGATGTCATTACCGCTTGGAGACACATCGCCGCTTGGGTGATTGTGGGCTAATATGATGGCGGCACTACTATGCCTGATTGCTTCCTTGAAAACTTCACGAGGATGCACAACAGAAGCTGTCATGCTTCCACAGCTTATCTCTTTTACTGCAAGGACATGATGCTTTATATCCAGACAGGCAATAACAAAATGCTCTTTCATCATGTCATAACGGTTCGCTTTCATGTGCTTATATATTACATCAAAAGAGTCGTCTGGGCAACGGACTGTAGGTCTGTCAATCTTGTTCTTCTTCTCAAACATACGCCTTGCCAGCTCATTCATGGCAATAACCTTCTTGGCTGTTGCTGGTCCTACATTCTCCACTATCTGGGGATTCTCCATTATATCTTCTATGCTGTAGCACGAAACAGCTTCCTCATTCACGCCTAAAACTGTTGCAATCAATGAAGCGTTATTCTGGTATTCAACCTTATCCATACTGCTGTCATCCTCTCTCATTCTTCATTTAACAACATCGAATTCAACGCCAACAAAGTCATCAGAACCAAGTATGATATGCTCATGCTTGTACATCTCATCTATGATGTTCTTGGCTTCATCTTCTGAACTGGCGACAACATTTATTGTCCTGCTCAGCACCTCAGTTATCTTGACTTTGAACTCACTCATTGCTTATCACCATCCTGTACGGCTCCCCAAACTTCAACTGTCTGGTTTACAAAATCATTGTCATCAAGTACGATTTCTTCTCTTTCGCACATCAACTCAACATTACAATGTGCATCATAACCGCTATCAGCTTCAACAAATACAAATCTCCTGATTGTCTTTTTCACTTCCACCTTATACAAAGCCATTTCAATCACACACCTTTTCAAATTAAGAAGTCGGCTGACATATAGCCAGCCGACTGCCAATTACTTATTCAGAAAATCCTTCAATGCTTCCAGCTCATCATCAGTCAGGGCGATACCTTTGCCCATCTTGCTATGGTCTTCGTTCCAAGGGCGAATATCCCACTTCGCTGGTCTACCTCCAAACGATACCTTGTTAATCTCTGTGGTCCAGCCTTTTGCCGAAGTATCACCCAGCTTTGCGCCAAACTCAACAATCTCAAATTCAAATTCCTTAGTCATTTCAAAAAACCTCCTTTATCAGCAGAACACTACTTTGCCAAACAGGCAAGTCTGCAATACTTCATCTGAATAATCTTCCCAGTATTCCCAGTCGTGTTCCTTCTCCAGCTTCTTAACGCCTTCCTTGAACTTTTCCAGTGTAAGCACATACGGCTCACCATCTTCAATATCAAAGTAGGTGACTTTGCCACCGTTCATGATGCAGTTTACCAATCTATCCTCGAAAAACTCAAACTTGTCTTTCGTCAGCTTGTCCTTTTCATAGTCAACTTCTCCAGCCCAGTAGGAACAGGCGTAAGTTGCGTTCGCCAATACATCTGACAGCTTCTCCTCAATAGTCATATCAAATACCTCCTTTAATATTCGCCCCACTGTTCAGGTGGCAACAACTCCTGACCAAACAGGTTGTACCACTGACCACATTTATCGCACTGGCATGCACCCATATACTCATTTTCAAAGTAAACTGTGTTGCCACAGTGACAAGTGCCATAGGAGCTAGGCTTGAAATAACGGACTCTGGTACGCATCTTGTTGTAACTGCCAAACTTCTGCGGATTATCCATACACATGTGGTAATTCTTGATAGCACCTTCGGTCATATCATCAAAATCAGGCTTGCCGTTCTCATCACACGGAAAACTGTAGCCACCCTGACCGTCCTCATAATAGAACTCAACAACATGTTCCACAATCTTTTCTTCTTCTGGTCTGACTATATTCTTCAACATAACAGCCACCTCCATCAATATTCATCGTCTTCTTCGTCCCAGTCATCATCTTCTTCATCATCACTGTAGAAAAATCCTTGGTCTGGACATTCATCTGAAGCACCAAGCCTGTTGTACTTTCGCTTCATCTGTTCCTTGTCTGCAATAACTTCCTTATCAAGATGCTTCAGCTCGGCAAACTTCAGCGGATATTTCAGATCTTCTTCTCTGAGGTATATGCCAACCAGTCTGTCCTTCTCAACATCCCCAGTGCATTTCTCTGGACAATTCCACTGTGCAAGCAATGCGTATGCGTCCTGCCCAGCGAATACTCCGTAGCCATCGTAATTCGGCTCATAATATGTGGTGCCATCAGGAGCTATCAGATATACTGGCAATGCTCCACGTACTGAATAGACGTTGCTTATGCTTTCGTGCGTGTCTGATGTAATCCAGCTAAAAAAGCCCATAATCAAGCACTCCTTCCAATGTTGTAAAATCTTATAACAGCTTCCTTGTTCAAGTGATACATGATGTCTTCTACTCTCATATCAGTATCGCTATGCTCAAGAATATCAAATGCTACATAGTAGATAGATTCTGGCGTTGCGTACATGGTCTCTCTTACCTCATCGAGCAATGCTGAGTAGTCCTCGTTGCTTCCGCAGGTGTAGAGGCTATGGTTAATGCACATATTCCTAACCCCATACCAGTCCCAGTGTACTTCTTCAACTATTCTGGTCATATCGCTTACCTCCATTCATCTAACCGTTTCTCATCGGTGATGTTGTAGCTGGTTCTGACCATGTTTAAAACATGGTCTAAATCGGTCAGCTTAACATAATCTTCATAAACCTGTTTCCCATTGCTGTCATAAACGCTTACGACTTCCTTACAAGCGTTTCTGTCATACCAGCGTTCAAGGAAGAACTTGCCTCTTGCTGCCATCGGCTCTCACCTCCGCTTCTTCTAATGGGTAGATTTATCTTATCTTTATCTTAGCAAACTGCCCCTATAATGTAAAGCGTTTTACAATAAATATTTACGAAAAATGTAAATATTTTTACATAGCAATCAAAGCTATTTCTTTGCAAAAAAATAACTCCCAGACTAAATCTGGGAGCAGCCTTCACATGTTCTGTTTTTCCTTGAGCTTTCTCAGCTTCTCTATTATCTTCTTGTTGCCAACACCAAGGTATTCAAGCACGTCCAGTGCCATTCTGCAAGCATCAACATCTGTACGAACCATACCCATGAACCGTCTAATCTCAGTCCATTCATCGTCATACGCCCTTATCATGTGAATGCCTCTTGCCTTGCTCTCATAGCCTTCATCGAGTCTTGGTCTTCCTGATCCAGCAACAAATTCCTTTTTCTTTGCTTCCTGCTTAACGTCCATTTCATCACCGCCTTATTTGCTATACATTTTAGCAGAAAACTATCGCAATAACAAATCATCGTTCCATTTGACTTTTATCTCGACATTAAACGGCATATCAAATTCTGGATGATACACGTCATCGTCATCCATGCAACGGCAATCATATTCGGTGGTGTGGTCCTCACCAATTCTCAGAAAAGCAAACAAGCCTTTTCTCATGGTACTGTTAATGAGTTTAACTTCTTCGTAGCTACAGTACCATCTGACGTCATCCCAGTACATGATCTTGACCTTATCATCTTCTACGGTGAAAACTTTTGCAGTATCAAGAAACCTTACATATCTGCAATGCTTTTCATTTTCCTCGGCATATATCTTTTTGCTTGCTTCGTTCATTATCTCGTCATACGTGCTGGACGGAACTGCTATATATACGCTGCTGTAATATCCCATAATACTCACCTCACACAAACAACTTTTTCGCACAAGCTATGCTGGCTTTAATCGAGTTTTCGTCAGTATACGTCCAAAGCTTATCAATATCTTCATCGGTCAAGCCAATGGTCCTGCCTTCTTCATCATGTTTGGCAATCATCCAGCTACCGCAAATCGGAATGCAGCGACCTTTCTTCAACTCTCCAAGGACAAAGGTGCAAGCCAACGGCTCTCCTTTAAGTAAAAACTCCTCGTCAAACCAAATGTCGTACTCAACACCGTCAATGTCAAAACTCTGCACATCTACAAGTTCGCAATGAAGCACTCTGTACATTTCATGCAAGGAATCTTCTTCGTCAATCTCGACTACTTCTCTGCAATAATGGTTCTTGTGGTCCAGTACAAATACTTTAATTTTCATAATACACGCCTCCTATCATCGAGCAGCAATATATCCAACCTTTGAATGGTAGCCGCCATCGTTTAAACGTCTGTCCTGACCGTATTTGTCATAATCAATATATGTGGCAAGCTCTTCTGGAATATCGGTCATGCCTTGCTGATATAACCACTCACCATAGCTTTTGTCATCTGACACTTCAGGAATAAACGTATAATCATGGTTGGCAAAAATGCTAACTGCGTGATTGAGATTAAAAAAGCCTTGATACTCTACCAATGCAGCGAAAGCGTCATATTTGAAACTTCCCTCATCCTCAAGCTCCAGCTCAGCAAGGTCGTATCTCAGGTCTTCAATAACATCTGAAGGCTCCTCCTTTTTGTAATACTGTTTAAACGCATCTGCAAAATCGCCACGAAAATCAACAGCCACCAAATCAACATTCGCATCGTCATCTGGGTTCAGCTTTTCTTCTGCCTCGCATTCATCAAAGTTGAACACGTCAAACCACGCATACTTCTTGTTTACCTTGTTGGTAATCATTACTTCCAGCTTCATGTTCATCATCCTTTCGTTGTAAAATCATTCTTCTTAGAAGGTCATGCCTTCTACAAAGCCAACCAGCTATAAGCTGACTGGCTCATAGAAACCATCACGCAATCTCTGCTTGCAAAAACTCACAAATCACATCAATCCGTTCCTGTGTCCAATCAGTCTTTTTGTGCCAACGCTTATTCAGAAGCTGGTCAACCATTACAAGGTTTTCGCAATAGTCATTGAGTATAATCAGCTCAAGCTTTTCAGCATCAAGAGGATTGAAGTCAATCTCGCCACAGCATTTAAGCTCACTGTCAACAAAAATCTGGAGGTCAATCCAATATTCCATCACCCATTTTCTTGCTTTTTCGGTATCGCATGAGTAACTGCCATTTGCCAAATCTTCACCGAGTATTGCATGGTAAAACTCTCTACCAGTCATTTCGGTACCCTCAAGACCACGAATCTTGTCTATCAGAATCTCAACAGCCCATTCTTTTAAATCCTTGCTCATATCTCTCATCCTTCCTTTACAATCACTGCATTATCGCCAGTGTACATATCATTTGGAACCTTACCGTTGTGCCATACATTGGTGCTCACAATTCTTTCGTGAGTATCATTCATTTCAAAAATAAATTTATGACCACCAAAACCTCTGAATGAGCTTTTTGCTGTCTTCGTCTCCTATCTGGTAACATTCCTGATTTACGATAATTCCAGTTTTCAGTGCCGTTCTCCAAAAATCTACAGCGAAGCATTTGCTGGAACAGAAATGCTGGCAGGTCGGGTACTTGACCTTCTTTCCGCAAATTATGCACCGTGTCATAATCTCATCCTCCTTCTTCAGCTTACAGGACTTCCTTTAGGCAGCCATTCAGCTTCTTGTTGTTCTTGTCTATCAGAGCATTGATTTTTTCAGTCAGCTCATCAACGATGTCGTTCCGACCTTCCGTCAGGTAGTACAGTCTCTCGTCAATCAAATCATGCAGTGTCCTTATGTCGTTCTTGACTTCCTTGGTACGTAATGCTTTCTTTACATCGTCCAACTGCTTGCCCATGTCTGACAGCTCCTTTCGTACAAATCGTATAGTGTTTTAGGTGTAATTCTTATCTTAACTTTAGCAAATTAAACCTATATTGTAAAGCGTTTTGCGTTTATTTTATTGGGTATTTTGTAAATGCTTTTACGTGTTTTTGTCTTTATATAGTAGATATGAAACTTGGCTTATAAAATCTCCTGAAATATTAGGGCAGAAAAATAGGCGAACAAATGTTAGAAAATGCGTAAAATCCTCTGTATTCGTTGATAATTTTGTGGCAAAAATTTTACTCAATATGCTGAAACCATTGTGATTATTGTCTTAGCGGTCTTTCTCTAAATGCCTCTAAAAATAAAAGGTATAAATATATTCAGGTGCTTTTGAAAATCGCTTAAAATCGCTTGTAGTGCGCCTCATTTTGTCCACTTATGATGGACATTTCACAAAAAACAGATAATAAAAAAGCCGTGCTGCAATGGGGTGAAAACAGCACGGCTAAATCAGGGGTTATTACAACAGCCAAAAATAGCTGTGGCAACCAATATAAAATTACTTGTACAGACCAGCACGGTCATTGATTACAAACAACCTGATCATGTCACGAGACAAATCAAGGTCGGCAGGAAGCCCGTCCTCATCCTTCAGACCGTTACCGCACAGGTAGCCTTTTTCAATCATCTTTCTGATTGTAGGCTGGGACCATTCAGGACAGGATGCCAGCGTATTGAATCGTTCAGTGCTTCTTGCTCCCTGTGGTTCACATGCTGGCTCAATGCTGTCAACGCTGTCACAATTACGATAATAATTTGCTTTACCAGTAATAGTGCCATCGTCAATCAGAGCCTGAAGGTTCGCCCCTGGGCAGGACGTTGCCATAAGCTCACCGTGTCCAACTACATGGTCACGGTCAATAGGTATGTCATACCGTACAGCAATATCTGCAATAAGCTCACAGCAGTTTTCAATCTGCTTCTCAGTAGGATAGGAACCATCAAACTCGCCACTGAGATGGATGCCGATGGAATGACTATTCTCACCGTAGGCATGGCTGCCAATAGCCCACTCTGGACGACCACGCTCAATGGTGCCATCCTTGCGGATAACATAATGATAACCTATACCAGCCCAGTTATTATTTTTGTGCCAGCCGTGTATCTGCTCAGCACTGGCATCAATATCACTGCCTCCAGTGTGATGGAGAACAATCAAATCTGTAACGCTCCGCTCTGACAGGCTTGAAAAATCAAAGTCTTTTTCAACAATCTTTAAGCTCATCTATATTCTCCTTTCGTTCATGGTGAATCGAAAAAGGCGACTGCTCATAGAGCCGACTTTCGATAATACCCAATAAATCACTGCAAAATCCATTGGCTCTGGCTTCAGCTACAAAATTGAATGTCGCATTAGCCAAAGCTGTCCATTTCCGAGGGTCGCTGTTGTTGTTCATGATTTCACCATTCTACAGCTTGTTGATGCCTTGTTTGATAGCTTTATCGACTGCACTGGTAACAACATTGGTTGCTGTCTCCTTAGCAATCTCTTTTACCTTTTCTGGAAAATTTTCAATGGTTGCAGCGGATTCTTTTGGTTCATAGTGACTGGCAAGTGCCTTGCCGCCAATGGCTCCTCCGATGGCTCCGACAATGGTGCCAGTAACTTCTGGGCTGTACCCAGTCATAATACATGCGATGAGGGCAACGCCCAAGGATATACCGCATATAATATCAAGTGTAAGCAAACCTTTAAGATTCTTCATTTTTAATAGTCCTCCTTAATGGGCAGTGCAGTTATCTTTTGGAAAACAGCCGTGATTGTTCCGTTTCCACCAAGGGCGTGATAAGCGTCATACAGCTTTGCCATTGTCTCCAAATCCTGAGTGGTTATACCACCCTGTTGTCTGTAATACCTGTAGCCCTGTAAAATTCTGTCCCTTGTCAGTGCCAAAAGAGATGCCCTGAAGGCTTCACTTTCAATTTTATGCTGGGTAATTCTCGCTAATTCTTCGACATGGCGTTGCTGTGCTTCGGCTTCTTTGTTTTCTTCATGCTTTTTCAGCTTGTACATCAGCCAGCTTATTACCGCTGTAGCAATAGTGCTGACTATTGACAGCCCAGCTCCAAACATGTTGTCCATCTACCACACCCCCAGTATGGAGGGAAGATAGAGAATAACACATCCAATCGCACCACCTTGGGCAGTTGCAAGAAAATCTTCAAGCTCACTAACTCCATGCCCAAAATAGTCCCAGATTTCTTTTGCAAGTCCTGCAACTAAGGAAATTAAAAAACCTCCAAATGGGTCATTGAGAAGGCAGCCAAATAACAGGGCGATAATAAATCCTGCTATCATGTGTTTCATTTTGTCGTTCATGTGCATTCTCCTACATCTACGCAACAAAACGGCTATGCTCCGTTTTCATTATCATAGGCATTTAACAGCTCAAGTTCATTTTCCAATTTTTCTGTTTGCTTTAACAGTCGAATGATAATATCAACAAGCACATCAACCGTTTTGTTGCTAAGTTCTTTGCGTAAATCAAGCTCATTCATTATCGAGTTCATCAAGCTGTCTCTGGAGTTCATTGATGCGGTCACGGATTGCCTGACGTGCAGCCATAAGCTCATCAATATCATAAGGCAGCGGCTTGCTCTGAAGGCTTGCCTCGTAGCACTTGATAATCTTCCAGTCACCAATATCACTGGCATTGGAAGCGAGGTCTGCTTCAAGGTTTAAAATCTCCTGCTGGATTCTTGCTTTCTCATCCATTTTTATAATCCTCCTTAAAAATCTTTTTAAAATACTTATCCAACTTAAACAGTTTAGTTTTACTGTCATATTTCTTGTATGTTCCACGCCATGACTTATAGCATTGCTTTACCTTCGCCAAAGTTATCCTGCCATCCATCAGTAGCTTATAGAAGGATATGAGCTTTCTCCGTTCTCTGGCGAAGGTTTTGCTGTGTACCTTTCTGATCAGTCCACCTGTAGGCTTAACCTTGTAATTGATTTTCAGCCACGGCAGCCAAGATGTAATTCTGTAAATATGGGTCTTTTCCATATTCACAAAAATACCAATATCCTGAAACTTGGTTTTAAGCTCGGACAGCAATGCTTTCAGTTCAGCCTTACTTCGCATGATGATGTAGGTATCGTCCATGTACCTTCCGTAGTACCGTATACCCTTTACAGTCTTGCAGTACGTATCAATGCTGTTTGGATAATAAACGCCTGTTATCTGGGAGGACTGGTTGCCTATCCCTACAGACTTCTTCAAAAATCTTTCTCCAGTCTTTAGGTTGCTTGGGATTTTGGAATACTCCAGCGCATTGAATATACTGCTCATGCTGTTCTGGTATTCTTCCTCGGTCATGTATGAAACATCAATCTCAAATTCGTTGAACGTTATCTTTAAAAACTCAAATTCATCTGCTGACAGATGCTGCCCGAATTGCTTCAACGCTACATCGTGCCTGATGTTGTCATAATACTTCTTAAAATCCATAAACAGTATATAGGCATTTTCGCCATACTCTCTGTACGCATTTCTCAGATGTATTTCAAACCGCTTCCTTGCAAAGCTAAGTCCTTTACCCTTGAGGCTTGCACCGTTATCGTAAATCAGATACGGTCTAATCTTGGGTATAAGGACATTGTCATTCAGGGACCGCTGGACAACTCTATCAAAAATATGCTGAGCCTTTATCTGTCTTATATGTCCTCTCTCACAAAGCGTAAACTCATACATCGGTTTAGGCTTGTATGTGCCTTCGACTATCTGTCTCTTGGTTTCAAGGATATTAAGCAGCAGGTTGGATTCATATTTCTGTACAGTTGCTTTCCATTCTGTTCCCTGTTTGGCAACCATGAAAGCGTTAAACAGGCTGTCAGCACTGTAAACTTGTTCCAAAGGCATAAACAGGTACAGGGGCATATTGCAGCCCCTGTTCTCCTTTCTGACAGGGTGAATAGCACCATCAGCCATAGCTGGGTGCATCCCTGCCCTTGAAGTTCCTCCAATAATAGGAGCAGGTCTGTTTCCCCTTATCTAATCAAGCCACAGCGGTAAACAATGACCTAAGTGTGACTCTTGATAATCGGACGAACGCCATTAGCGTTACTAGCGTTGTTGTTGTTCGCATTACCATTGTTGTTCGCATTGCAGAAGTTGGTAGACGAGTTGACCGCCAACGGAAACCGACCTATTTTTGTGTTGATTTCTTCCGCTGCTGATTTGTTCTGCGTTGCCAGTTTTTCAACGCCTTCATCTCAGCATCAATAAGCTCAACATACGGCATAATCTTTTCCTTGTTCATCGGCAATATATAGGTAATATTCTGTAGTGCCTGTAAAAGCTGATAACAGTTCGATTGTGCCAATTTCTGGTATTTTCTTCGGAGATTATGCCAATACTCATAGTCAGGTTCGCACGGATAAATTGTATTGGCTGTCGTGATGTTCTCGCATAGGTTCTGTAGCAAATTCAGTATCACGTTTCTGTAATGTTCAATCAACCACAACGGATAACTGGCTTCAACATCAATATGGTACTGCTTGCATATCTCCTCAAATGCTTTTCTGTCCTCCTCCTTCATCTTGGCAGCGTGAGTAAAGGTTTTCAAATCCCTTGATATACTCTTTACGCCAAAATCTCGGATGAGCAACAGCGTAACATCACGGTTCAGCTTATACGCTAGATGGAGATATTCCATCGGAGATTTGCTTCTTTTTCCTTCTGGTACTGACATAAAAATCCTTTCTATTGGAGCGTGCCGACACAAGGTCGGCACGGTTACCAGCCTAATCAGCCTACGCAGATAAGCGGACGAACGCCAAGAGCGTCACTAGCGTCGTCGGGGTACGCACCACCAAAGTTGTCCGCATAGCAGAAGCCGGTAGACGAGGCGACCGCCCTGAGCCAGTAGTATTCACGTGCATGAGAATGACCCTTGAAATTGAACAAAGGCAGTTTCTCACAGCCGATACCAACATCGTAGAAGCTGGAGCTTAATGCAGTACAGCCGTAAATCTCAACTTCGTTTGGCAGTACAGCCTTAACATCAGACCATGCCCAGTTATTGGATGCACCAGTCTGACCAGCACCAGCCATAGAAGCAAGGCTTGTACTCATTGAAGTAGTCAGTAACTCTCTACGAGTCAGCAGATGATTACCAAGAACTGTTGCCAGCTTGGTGTTTATCGTAGGAATATGAGTCGTGTGCATCTTACTTCCAGCATAACCATTTGCCGTAGTGTTGCTGTCGTTCATACCTGCTGTAAACAGGTTAGTCTTAGGTATCAGTACAAGGTGGTGAGTAGCGAAGTCAGTATCGCCCTTATGCAGATAATGGTCAAAACCTGCAATCTCCCACTCCTTGTTGTACGTACCGTCCTGAATGGTGAAGTAGTCACCAAGGTACAGGTCAGTAAACTTACCAGACGAAACCTCGTGTGCAGTAAGGAATGCTTCAAATGCTGCAACAGACGTGAAGGTTCCAAGGTTCTTGCCACGATAAATGCCGTTGTGAGATAAACCGACTGTAGACAATATATTGCCAACTTCCTTGGCAGCCGCACCCTCAGCAGAGTTTGCTGGCGTATATTTGTCTGTTCCATCGGCATTCTTGACATCACCGTACAGATTGGTTGCAAAAACATTAAGCAGTGGTTTTGCTGATGTGCCGATACTATCAAAGTTGTCATTAGTTACCATAGCTTTTTTGGACATATTATTTCAGCTCCTCGTTAAGTCATATTTGTATCAAAATTAGGCGATATGTTACCATCCTCGTCCTTAATCCACCACTTGGATTCAAGGTTTGGAGATATGTTCCCGTCCTCCTCTTTAATCCATGCACAGTTGTCATCAAATATCATGACATTTGGATTAGGAGAAAAATCGCCATTTTCATCGTAAGACCAGCCAGCATTGATCTGGCTAACAAAATCCTGAATCTGTTGGTTTAATTCTCTGAAATTCGAGAATATCTGCCTGAATACCATGTTGAATACTTCAAAACTTGCTGGGTCGTTTGCTATCAGTTGCGGAAAACTGGTTGCAAACGGAAAATCTGTTGGAATGCTGTCAGATGGTCGAACCTGACCATTGACTACATCTGGTAAGACTTTTTTGATTTCTTCTATTCTTTCATCTTCTGTCATTGCTTACTCACCGCCTTTATACGTTTGGACTAATATCACCGTTACTGTCGGTAATCCAAGGAGCAGTAAACTCATCGTACCAAGGCAACTTCTTCCAGCCGTTGGTTGTGTACACATACAGTCTTTCATCAGAAACCTGAAAAGCAATCCTACCAACATAGTTATATTCAGTCGGCAGCGTAGGATAGACAATTCTTGCTAAATATGTACTAGCGTTTTGAGCATCCTGCTTCGTTTTGAATCTCTCCAAAAGGTCTGCCGTAATAATTTTTTTATTTTGTGCCATTCATCATCTGCCTCCTGAAATACAATATAATATGGCTCCCACAACTCAATGCAGGAGCCACATACTATACTGTTTATTGATTAGCAGATGCCATATTACTCAGAAGCAAACATAGCATCAATGTCAGACTCGCTTGCCCAGCCATCCATATAGATGTCAGTGCCAGTGCCGTTGATAGTAACAGTAGCGAGCTTAACACCGCTGTTCTTCTCAGCAGTTACGGCAACGGTAGGAGCATAGATGGCAGTATTAGTACCATCAATGCCAATGTCAGCAACCTTAGTACCAGCAGTGAAGCTTACAGCGGTAACTGTGGTCTTGTTAGCCTCATCAGACATAGCTGCCAGACGAGTAATCTCGCTGGTGGAAATCAGGGACTTGCCAGTTTCCTTGTCAACCTTGCCAGACAGGTCAATGTCAACAGCCTTGTTGGTAACAGTAAGAGCTGTACCGTCAACCTTTACGGTGTCGATAACATTTAC
This sequence comes from Anaerovibrio sp. RM50, assembly GCF_000622005.1. Classification (GTDB taxonomy): domain Bacteria; phylum Bacillota; class Negativicutes; order Selenomonadales; family Selenomonadaceae; genus Anaerovibrio. Next base: position 109,252 of record NZ_JHWV01000006.1, read on the forward strand.
TTCTGCACCAGTAGCAACGCCAGCAAGCTTGGTCTTCTCAGCATCAGTGTAATCGTTGGTGGACAGGCCCTTGCCATTCTCCTTCTCAACATAACCGCTGAGGTCAACAACACCAGCAAGGTTATCCCAGCCAGTACCGTTCCAAGCAAGGTTATCGCCAGCATTTACGCCATGAGTGGAGTCAGCAGCCTCTACGTTGTAAACATCACCAGTCACCTGACCAGTAGAAGGCAGTGCAGCGTAGCTGGCTACGGAACCCTTGTAGCGATAAACGGTAGACAGGTCAGAAGTCTTTGCGTATGCGGAGAGGTCAATAGATACCGCTTTATTGGAGACAGTAACGATGTCCTCATTTGCAACGGAAACAGACTCAATTACGTTTACCTGTGCGCCAGTAGCGATACCAGCCAGCTTGGTGCCTTCATCGTTTGTCATCAAACGCTTGCCAGACTCCTGTGCAACGTAAGTTTCTGCGTTAAACGCATCCTGCTTACCCTTAAAATACTGTAACAGTTCGACACTTACATGCTTAGTGTTAGACATTTTCAATTCCTCCATTTTGTAAAAATTTTTATTTATTCTTCATCACACCTCGCACCGCTGCAGTCGATTCAAAGCATGATAAATTCAAAGTTATTCAAACAGTGCGTCAATATCATCCTGTGAAGCTGTATTGTTTTCGTCAGCTTCCTCAACACACTCACCAATCTGCTCAGCGTTGGCAGTGTAGGTGGACTCCTGAAACGGAACAACCCTAACAGAAACAGGCTTGCCACAGCTACGTATATTGAGCTGGACATCATCAAACTTGAACCTGCTCTTTGGCGGTATAACAACGCCAAAATCGTTGTTATGCGAAAGCTCAATAGGAACCAGCGTGTCATTCTCAACTGTCCCAGACAGGTATGGCAACGGCTTCCAATCGTTTGTTATAGACAACTTAGACATTTTTCACATCTCCTTTAAAAAGATACTGTCCATCTGATAACAGCACCAATCTCCTGATTGATACCCATATCATTCGCCAGCCTTATCTTGGCGGCAGTTTCATCATTTTCATCAAGCAAGGCAAGCTCATTGATAAAGGTTTCGCCTATGTCTCCAGCGACAATCTGAGCTTCAAAAGTGACCTTGCCTGTACCAGTAAATGTGGTCTTTTCTATTTCTTTTACAACGACAACGTGGTTTAATGGCGTTGCTTCGTCTGGAGGGGCAGGATTGCCATAAGAGTCAACATTGCCTTGGTCTCCAAAAGCCATTTTCTTGATGACTGGTATCTGACCTGAGCTGCCTATAGCCTGTGCCAAGGCATCACGGTAATGATTTGTAGTTACTTTGTTAATCTTGTAAAAATCTTCATCACCAACGCTCAATGTCTGAGCCATTGTAATTTCATTCGTCATAACACATTCCCTCCAATTTCATACGGTTCACTGTTCATAACAAAACTTCCATCCATAACATGCCTTCCGTTCAACATGGTCGGCATCCTTATCGTGATTGTATTAGCTGTCTGTTTTGCAAGATGCTGTTTTATAGGAACATCCTTCATGAACAAAACATCATGGCTAACCAGTTTCACGCTTCCACGGCAATTAAGATTTTTATCGTGATTCAAGGTGTCCTGACCATTGAGCCTGTTCACAACAAAGTTCCTGTCATGCAGGTGATTAAACACCCTCAGGAACAGAGCTTCATGGTTAATGAGCTTCCTGCTGTCACCACGGTTGAGCTTCTTCTGGCTGTTCAGGCGGTTCTGGCTATTCAGCCTGTTTGGAACAAAATTCTGGTCATGCAGCAAGTCATACTGCATAACAATATCAATGTCATGATCATGGTTGCTGCCAAAAACATTTTCATTGATGTAACCATCGTGATACCCTAAGAACCGTTCTATCCTGTAGCCTGAAAGCGTAATAGCTCCATTGAGCAGGTGACTTCCATCAAGAATATTCGGATAATTCCTAAACGGATCATGGGACGGAGCCATACTCTGGAAGATGTCAGCTACCATCCTCAACGACAAGTGCGATGGCTTTTCTTTTCTCAGCACCTTAAACATATAAGGAATTTTGGACAAATCATTGTCAATATCAAACTCTATTGCAACAACGCCATAATCAAATGTTTCATCAACATTGATGTCAATGCCTGAAGCTTCCTCTGCAAGCATTTCAAAGCGTTTTGGATTGAGCGGATATTTCACGACCCTCCTCATCCTGATGTTATCTCGCCTTGTCTGCAAATCAAGGTCGTAATTATGAGGAATGGAATACCTGTCTTCCCAAGCATCTATGCCAAAGCCCCAAGTACATTTACATACAAAGCCCTGTTCCCTTACGCTCTGGAGATATTCCCAGACCTGTTCCCACTCTATGCCAATTACCTCAAAGAGATTTTTGGCAACATAGGACTTTCCGTAAATCGGGGAAACTCGCTTGAGCATTCGTTTGCCTGTTTTCGTGGTAGGAAGTTTTTCGGTAATTATGTCTTTATTACTCATACATAGTCACCTCTAAATCTCCAGTTACAGGGTACTCCTCTCTGCCAAACTTGATGTTATCGTCAGCTCCGTTTACAAGAACGTCATCAATATCATTCACACCTAACGTGTCAGTGATGATAGCTGCTATCTTGTAAAACTTCAGCTCACGCTCATAATTGCTTGTGTCCATTGCAACGCTGGCGTAATACGACATAAGAGATTTTCTGATATTTGCTATCACTGTATCTCTTTCATACTCAGTCTCAAGCTTCAGCTTAAAACTGATGTCTACTGTAACTTCTTCTGGAGCAACAACAGTGAAATCAATAACACCAACAGGTGCCAATCGGTTAATATCCTTCCTGTCTGTTCCAAAAATATGCGTGTAGACATTCTGGCAAATAATTTCATTGGCAGGATAGCCATTGGCATCCACTACGACAACCTTTACGCTGTTTGGACCGTGATACTCTGGAATGGTATATGCAAAGCCTACTCCAGCAACTTCCTCAGCCCATCGCTTGTAGTCTGCGTTATTACCTACAAAGCTGTTCGTGTTTCCAGCCAAGTAGTAATCAATTCGTCTACGCAGGTCATCATCATTCTCTGTCTCCGTACCGCCAGTGGTCGGATGCACATTCGTAATCTTCTCAATGCCCTTGATAGGTGTCTGCATTATGGTGATGGTATCTTCATCAACATTGGAACCAGTACCGCCATTTACAGCCTGTACTTCAATCTCTATTTCTTCATCATCACCTATAACGTACCTGTTCAGTGACTCAAACGGTATAGCAGGTACATTGCCATCTGAAGGAACGCAGAATACAAAGCCTTTATCAATGACAGTCCCCTTTTTACCAGTAATCTTCAATATTCCATACGACTTGGTTGCAGCCTTCCGTTCAAGTCCGTTCTCGTAAGCGTGAACATCCAGCCAGTCACCGTCTGCCCACATCGGATGCAGGAGCTTCAATGTCTGTACAAGATAAAACTGCACCATTTCTGCCTTTTCCAAGGATGATGGTTTGAGAAAATCCCAAACAAAACCGCCCTCGGTCTTATCAATATCGGCAGGAACATTGGCAAGCATACTCTGCATTATGGTGTCGGCATTGACTCCATCAAGCCAATCAGGAATTTTAAATTCTGTTATACTCACTCATTTTCCCTCCCATATCAATAAGCAACTGTAAGCGTAATGTCTTCTGCCCACGGCTTGCCCTTTACAACAAACCTTACATACAGTGAGTCGCTTCCGTCCCACTGAAATTCAAACTCTCTGACGTACTCAGTGATAGGATTGACCATCAAAGCCTCTGTGACTGTACGCTGAATAATGCTTTCAACGCCTTCAACGTCTGTTACGGATTTGATACCTTCCTGAATCTCTACTCCAACGCTGTTACTGTAAGCCAGCTTCGTGAAACGCTCTGTAACGCATTGTTTCAAACACCACTGAATGAATGTATCCTTGCCGCTGGCAAGCACCATTTTGTTGGCTCCGTCCAGTACGAAGTCACCAGTATCATAATCAAAGGCAACTGACTGTTTGTATACTTGTTCTTGGTCAACCTGCCCAGGCGGTATCAACGTAGGCAAATTCACAACTGGATATAAATTTTCTGCCATGTTATCAGCTCCTATCCGACACGGTCTCCACTGAGGACAATATCAACGACAACAGCTTCATTCTGTACCCACGCCACAAGTACCTTATCATTCGGTCTGATCCAGTACATCTTTTCTGGAAGCTCAACCTGATTGATATGTGCGCCACCGTACCCAGCATCTGGCTGGCTGTGTTCACCATCGTAATAGGTCTTGGTCAGCGGAACGCTTGGGTCGTAGGTTATGCACCTGCAAACCGAGTATTCGTGCTTCGGTATTGGTACAGGAAACGTGTTTGTGGTCAAGCTGTAGTCAGCGTTAATAATTCCAAAATCGAGAACAAGCGGCTGTTCAGATACTTCGCTGGCAATACTTCCAAGCAGACTGGCAAGCTTATTCATGCCAGCATTACCCATCTTTTCTGCCATAGCAATCAGCTCCCTGTGTACTCATCTTCGGTTACTGTATCTAACTCAACATAGGTTTCACCATTTGCCTCGGCTACTTCCCTGTTCTTTTTCTTGTCTTCATCTAGTTTCATGGTCATGGTCTTATTCTCAGCATTATGCTGGATTGACTGTACAAAGAAATATCCGTGTACAGTATTCGCATGAACCCTTATTCTGTCTCCCTTCCTTATGAAAGGAACGTCTGGTGCCTGAACGCTTGTGGAGCGTTTCATACCACCTTTTTCTTTCAGCAGCTCATTGGCTGCCTTGGTCGCATCATCGAGGCTCTTGTCTGTGTCTCGTTGATAAATCTCCTGTCGGACTCCATAAGTCTCAGTCTTTTTGCTTATAACAGACTCAACCTTCTGGTGTCCTTCCTTGTCTTCCTTACCGACAATGACAACTCTGGTCACAACATTGCTGCAATCAAACGTGTCTGTCGTCTTTACCAAATTATCATCCATTCCAAAATGGTATATGTCTTCATTACCGCCTCTTGGAACAATATCAAGTACACCCTTGTTCGCCCTGACAAAGAATGAGCCAGCACCCTTTTTCTTGGCATCATCAAGAACCTTGAAAATCATGTCGCTAAGGTATTCATTCTTGAAAGCAAACTTGGCGTGCTTCACATCTGGACCTTGATAGTTGTACTTAACGCTCCAGTCATCAAGGATTTTGCAGATGATAGCCTTGCTCGTTGCTCCATCAGAAAAATACCTGTTTTCTTTGTTGTGCCTTAGAGCTATAGCCTCATCGTAAGCAGTTATACTTATGGACTGAGTGCCGTTATTTTCATTGACTCCCCAGCTCATAACCGTACCTCTGATAACTTCTTCGCTCTTTCCGTCTATAACGGAATAAACAAAAATCGGTGTCATCGGCACAATCATTTCGTGCATGTACTTGCCTTTGTACTGTGCATCATAAATATCAAGACTGATCCTCGCACTCAGTTCCTTGGCTCCTTCTTCCCATCCAAGCTTGGTAGAGATGTCGGTAATATCAATCTGCTCACCTTCTGGCGTAACAGCTACTATCCTGTATGAAACTTTTGCAATATCAATCATTTGCAACACCTACTATTTGGATGGCATGTTCAGCTCCTGCCCAGCATATATCATGTCAGGGTCGCTGATTTTGTCCTTATTCAAATCGTAAATCTCCTGCCACCTTGAACCATCGCCAAGCTTGTCCTGTGCGATACTCCATAAGCTGTCACCACTTGAAACTGTGGCAGTAGCTTCAACGGGCTTCTCTGGTCTGCTTTTAAGCTGGTTGCCTTCCGTCTGCTTGTTCTCGTCCTTTTCTGAAACAGTTTTTACAAGCATTGGCTCAGCAGCTATAAACTCTATGGAATAATTGATACTTCCACCAGTACCTTCATAGCTGTAATCAAAGGACTTTATGTACACATCCATGTTTATTCCAGTTTGCGTGATCAGGAGCTTCAGCTTATTTCCAGCCTTTCTCCATTCGTCAAGAATAGATGCTACTTCATCAGGCTTCTTCCAATACTCAGCAAAAACAAAACCGTAGTTGCTCATTGCTTCGCTTGGCAGTACAGATGACCAACTTACACCAGCCAAATTCTGCCCTCGTGGTATCTGGACTTCACCCTTTTCGATGATGTTGTAGGTCTGGAAACGTCCATCTTTCTTGACAGAAACCTTGTCTGGCGTCAGCGCAAGCGTAATACTTTGGTCGTTTTCAAGATTCGATATAGTCACCTTGGCAACAGTGAATCTCTGCACCTGCGACAACTGTAGCTTCATCAGCGCACTGCGTAATGGTCCTTTTATCTTAAAAAACTGGTTATTCAAAAGAGCAGAAGATATACTCCTGCCCTTCATGATGTTTCCTGATATGAAATTAAATGCCATAAAAACCACCTCATGCTCTCAAAGGCTGGTTATTTCGGATAGCACCAACATGTTCTGCAATTTTGGCAGCTACCCTGTCTGCGATTATGCTCATATTTTCATTTATCTGAGACATAATGCTCGCTGTATCAGCGTTTCCATCAGAATTTATAACGAAGCTAGGGGCGATACCGCCTATATCAACTGAAATGCTCATAGAAGCCATGTTATCAGTTCCTAATGTATTTGTATTAGGTACTAACGTATCATCGCTTGTGAGCCATTTTGGAGCATCGTTTATTCCGAGCATCGTTGCCGTTCTCTCGAATAAGTCAAAAGCTCTGTCTCTAGCACCTGCTCCGAGTGGAATAACTACCTCTGGACCGTTCTCACCTATCAGGGTGTGCTGTGGCGAGAATACAAAACCACCACCAGCTCTCTGAGTTTCACTTCCGCTACCCTTGCCAGTGATGCTTGCACCGATATTTCTTGCCTTGTCCAAAAATTCACCAATACCGCCAAACTTTTCTTTCAGCGGATTAATGACATTTTCTTCAAACCATGCAACAACACCATTCCAAGCATTCTTGACAGCATTAACAGCATTTTCAAAAGCAGCCTTTATGGTTTCGTATACCGAGTTCGCACGGTCACACAATGGCGACCATATTGTACTTTCAAACCAGCCAGTCAGTTGTCCCCATAATGAGCATACAAAGTCCCATGCAGACTGGAAATATCCAGTCATAGTCTCATAAAGAGCAGCAACCTCATCACACAATGGAGTCCAGACACTTTCTTCAAACCAGCTTGACGTAGAACTGAACAAACTACAGATGTAATCCCACGCCATCTGGAAATACTCAGACAGTGTCTCGTATACATCGTTGACACGGTCACAAAGAGGAGTCCAGACACTTTCTTCAAACCAAGCAGCAACAGGGGTAAATATTTCAACCAAGCACTCCCATGCAGCGTTGAATGCGTCTACCCAAGGCTGAACAAATACATCGTAATAAAGACCAGCAGCCATTACGAACAAGCCAATAACCGTATTGATTACATCCCACACGGCAGTAGATACTTCATCAAATACACCGCAGACATAATCAATTTCGTTTCCTATGGCGTTTCCTATTTCATCAATAGTGCCAGTAACAGTTTCATAAACCGAGTTGAAGGTTTCAGCTATAGAATTATATACAGAATCAAAAGCCTCTCCTATGGTGTTTCCTATGCTGTCAATAGTTTCAACTATCGTTCCATAGATAGCGTCAAAATTCTCACCTATAGCACTTCCTATGAAGTCACCAAGCAGTGAGCCTAGCATACCGCCTATCATTGTACCGACAGGACCACCAACCATAGTTCCTACAATACCGCCAGCGATACCACCAACAGTAGAGCCTATTGCTCCTCCAACTGCTCCATTTTCACTTGCTCTATTGGCAACTTGCTGGTCGTACTCAGCTTGCTTGGCTTCTGCAAGGTTCTGTTCGACCTCGGTCATATCCATACCGTTAGCCTTATGGAAGTCATACTGTTCCTGAGCCTTCTTGACAGCATCAGACATCTGTGCTTCCTGTGCTGCGTTTGCTTCCTTGGTCGAATAAACATCGTAAGCACCAAATCCAGCAGCCATTACGCCAGCTAAAATACCACCGCCATATTTACTGCCAAATTTGCCCAATTTTGCAAGCGCTCCTTTGCTTCCACCTTTGGTTGCAGCAGTTTCTGCGCCTTTAGCAGCTCCTCCTGCTCCAGCTTTTCCACCTTTACCGCCTTTACCACCTTCACCGCTACCGCCGCTGCCAGCATCAACGCCAGGCGGATAATAATCTGGACCGCCTTCAACCATGTTCTTGGCATTGACAATAACAGTATTGGCGCTTATAGCCATATCCTTTGGAGATGGAATATTCGGTATATCACCACCACCGCCAGCCTCTTTCATCTTTCCATATACGTCAGTGACAGCGTCTATAGCGTCTTTACTAAGACCAGCTATCTTGTACAGTCCTGCAGCCAATGCTCCACCAGCAAGGATGGAACCAACGCCATCCAGTTTCAGGAACTCATCTTTGAGCTGTTTGATAACATCCAGCACAATCCTTCCAATATCAGAGATGTCCAAACCATCCTCAAGGTACTTAGTCAGCTTTTCAATATCCTTGGTAAGACCCTGAACAAAATCACGCAGGAAATTACCACTGCCAGTGCCAGTCATAAGCTTTAGCTGGAATGTTTCCCAAGCAGAACCGAGCAAGGTAATATCACCTGCAAGGTTGTCGAGCTTCGCTTTCGACTGCCTGTCAGCAGCTCCAGTTGCATTATCAATAGCACCAGCAAGCTTGTTGTAATCATCTGCTGTAGCATTGACTATAGACTGCAAACCAGCCATAGATTCAAGACCAACCATATCAGCAGCCGCCTGAGCTTTCTCAGCATCAGTCAGTCCAGCAAAGCCTTTGCGTAACTGATCAAGAACTTCCTTAAACGGTTTCATCGTGCCATCAGCATTCTTGACGTTGATACCGAGTCTTTCAATCCAAGCAGCTCCTTCTTTGGTCGGTGAAATCATCTTTGCGATGATGTTTCTCAACTGACTACCAGACTGTTCGCCTTTAAGACCAGCATTAGCCATCAAGCCCAAAGCAAGGTTTACGTCCTCGATACTATATTTCAGGGAACCTGCCAACGGTGCAACATACTTGAATGAATAACCAAGCAAGCCTACATTCGTATTTGCGTTGGATGCTGTCTGAGCCAAAACATCAGCAAACTTAGCAGAGTCACTTGCCTGTAGTCCGAATGCAGTCAAGGCATCGGTTACAATATCAGATACTCTGCCCAAGTCTTCACCAGACGCAGCAGCCAACTTGATAATACCTTCAACACCGTTTACCATATCCTCTGTTTTCCAGCCAGCCATAGCCATATACTCAAACGCTTTCGCTGACTCAGTTGCAGAGAATACGGTTGTTCCACCCATTTCCATAGCCTTGTCTGTGAGCTTTTGTAACTCAGCTCCAGTAGCTCCTGAAATTGCACCAACAGCACTCATCTGCTTTTCAAAGCTTTTGTATGTCTGAACGGTGTCGTAGATACCATATCCAATACCAGCTCCAGCAAGCATCTGTGCAGAAAAGCCAGTCATGGACTGGAGTGCAGCATTCGCCTTTCCAGCCATGTTCTGCCTTACATTTACCGTTGCGCTCCATACTCTTGAAGTGAGAGACTTCAGTTCTCCATGAATTTTTTTGATCGAGGCACTGGCTCTGTCCAATGCTTTAATCGTCACGTTGTAACCCTTGCCTGTGATACTTCTCAACGCACCACGGATTTTACTGCCTTCTGGAGTAACACGGTCTATAGCACGAATTACAACATTATATTCACTTGCAGCCATCTTCTTCAGTCTGGCAGTGGTCCTGTCAACAGTACGGTCAAAGTTCTTGAGGTTCTTTTCAGCACTTCTCAGCCCTTGGCTAGTCTTATCATGTGTCTGTATATCAATGTCAATAACATGTGCTTTAGCCATAATAACTACTCCTTCGGTTTCTCAGCGTCCAACTGAGCTAACATACTGGCTCTAATAAAAGCCCTAACCTGTGGCGTTTTAGATGCGTATTCATCAGGCGTAATATGCAGTCTTTGTAAAATGAAATGGAGCAGGGTGGTTTCTCCTCCTGCTCCAATCAGTTTTTTACTGCTTCTTCCAAATCACTAAGGCTGAAGCCTGAAATCTTATCAATCTGGTCGATTATCTCGTCCTTCTCTCCGCCCTTCAGAACAACATCAACAAGGTCAATCCCTGAAGCAACATTGAGCTTGTTCCATGCGTCCTTGTTGTCCCATAACGTCTTACGGTCTGCCTCAACAGTAGCAGTGTAAATCAACTGACTGCGGAAACGAACCTGATTAGTCGTCTCTGGAACCTGAACACCAAGACGCTTGTTACGGACGTACTTGGTGTTCTTACGTCTGCACTTTTCGTATTCTTCCTCGGATAAAGGTCTGATACGGAATTTCAGCAACACCTTTTTATTTCTGATGATGCGAATGAGATAAGTCTCATCCTCACTGTCTTTGAAGCTGGCTGCGTCCAAAATAGCACTGAGAATATCTCCCTCGTACTCCTTCAGGTCGTCAGTCTTGTCTTTGCCATTAGTCTCCTCTACAGGTTCGATGATGTTGTCATCAATCTCATTCAGCTTAGCATCTTTCTGAATTGCCATAGTAATAACCCCCTATAATTACTTAATCAGAATAACTCAACAGGCTCTGAAGCTCAGGCGGTCTGTTGACGGTCAAGCTCCACTGACGTTTGATGATGTCACCAACAGTCATATTCTGGAGGTCAACATTGCCAGACGGAACGCAATCTCTGAAAATCATACGCTCCTCAGTACCGTCTCTGCCCTTCAGTACGCCTTGGAAAGTCCACATAGTACCCTGACCACTGGTCATCATCTCGAACAGGTCAGTGATAAACTGGTTGTCCTCGATAACGCACTCAGTAAAGGTAAGAGATACCTGATAAGCCTGAAACGCCTCATGCTGCTGAGCATCCCCCAACGGCTGATAGGTTGCGTTGGTGATGTTGGTCTGCACCTGATACGTTTCTACGGTGGCAAGCATCTCGCCATCAGCGTTAAATAATACACCATCTTTTCCAGTGAATACTCTGCGTACATCGCTGGGTCCTCTCTTGTTAATCATAACAGTTTACCTCCTTAGCTGTTCTGGCTGAATCTGAACCGATAAGTCATGTAAATCTTCTCAAGGCTATCAATATCATCAATAGCAAGAGTGAACCATGCACTGTCACCTTCTGCTGGATGTGCGGCATCCTCATAGATGGTGGAGCCATCAAATATCTTCTTCTCGCCAATCATTTCATTGATAACATTCTGAGCAGCCGCCATGACGGTCTGTCTGCCATCGGTATCGTTGTTAACCTTGGCAACGAGCTTTTCACAGGTAGAGTCAACTCTATCCATAAGCTCGAATCTGGTCTTGGTTCTGCGAATCTTCTTCCAGCCTTCGTCCTGATTGTCGTCTGGAGTAACAAGCGTATTGATAGCACTGTCAATCCAAATCTGATCACTGTCGTTTACGGACAGAACGAGACAACCACGCTGTTCAGCCTTAATCATCTCGCCATTGGTCATAGGCTCAATCAGCTCAACAGCATTCTTGATAACATCGTGAGTGATGGTCGTGTTGGTTTCAAAAGCAGCAATCATACCGCCAATTCTGGCAGCAGCATTCCAGCCTTCAAACTTCTTACCTTCACTGTCAACCCAACCATGAACAAGGTATACAACCTTTTCATCATTGATGGAAGCAGCCTTGGCAATACGTCTGTCCATATCCTCATAGCTGGTTCCAGCGATACAGGTCATTCCAAGATGACCAGTCTCATAGCTCTGCTCAACGAAGGACTCAAGAACAGCCTGTACGCCACTGTCGTCAGTATCAGCAACAATACAGTTCCACTTAAATCTCTCAAGAACGTCACTGCCCTTGGAATAACTGTTGATAGTAACAGTAGGATTCTTACCACCAGTCATTGGAGCCTGAGTGATGTTTGCCAGTGGAGATGCAACATAACCAGACGTCTTATCAAGCAAAACAGCATTGAAGTTCTTACTGAGACGCATAGCTTCAACAAGGTTTTCTGGCTCATTGTTGCCAGCCTCAAAGCTGTACTGCTCGAAAATCTCAGTGCCATCATAGATAACACACTGTCTCTCATTGGTAACAAGATTAGTGCGAACACTTACAGTGAACGCCCTGTCACCTGCATAAGCACCGTCAATCTGAACGATGTTCTGACCGCTGGAGTTGGTCAGCTTAATAGTAGGAGCAACACCATCATCACCGCCAACACGGACAGCACGGATTGTGGTTGCACCGCCCTTGAAGCCTTCCTTCAGGACTTCTGTGCCTTCCCCTGTACCGTAGTAATCTGGGATGTTGTTAATCATAGTAACATCCATCTCAAACTGCTTGTTGAGCGGTCCCCAGTTGGACTGGAACAGTGCTGCAAGGACGCCATTGGTTGCGCCTACAGTCGATACATTGCCAGCATTCTCATACCGATAGTAGACACCGGGCCTTACCTTCTTTTCTCCAATCGTAAAAGTACCAGACATTTAGTTTCCCACCTTTCTATCAGCAAAAGCAGTAACTTTTGCAATAGCCTCAGCCTTGGTTAAACGAGCATTCGCACATTCCTTCAAAGCCGCAGCTACCAAATATGGCTTATACTGACCATTAAACAAAGCGTTGCTTGCATTCACAATTTCATCAACGGAAAAAGTTTCTTCTGCAACCTTGTTTTTCTGAGGAGTATTCTTTGCTTCTTCACTCATTTTCTATCACCTCTTGTTTTACATGACCAAGGGTCTCAACATAAAAGACCTTCTTCAATCTTCCATACGAAAAAGAAATCTGGAGCTGACCGTTAATCTCGTCAGCCGCAAAATTCCAATCATCACTTTCGACCAGCATAGGCGAACCGTCCAACATGGTTACTTCGCCTTTCAGGTCTATAAACCGTTGTATCTGGTCTATCCATAATTGCCTGTCAACAATCTTTGGAGCAAAAACATGGACTGCGAGCCTCGATACAAGCCATTCACAGGCGTATGTCTCTCGGTCCATGCTCGTTGATATGCGTCTCACCCAGACAACAGGCTTTTCCCTTGTAGGAATAACATACCCTACCTCGTTGTGAATACCAATAACAACGATGTCAGGCATAGCAGTGTCCAAAAAATTATTCAGAGCTGCTACTGGATCTGGTTCAGCAATCTGCATTGACGGAAACGTGTTTACATCAAATGTCAGTGATAAGCCATACCGCATCGTTCCTATAGCTTCATCGTGGTTGTCATTAAAAGCAACAGTATTCTTCCAAATGAGGTTTATTGGGTAGCCTTCTTCTGGGAAATAAAACACTCCAGTCAGAGACTGCCTCACAAGAGGCTCAATTTCTTCTGGAGTGGGTCCAATCTGGGAACAGACAATATCTATTGACAGACTGCCTGACTGTTCTCTTTCAGGAGCATAGGCTGTACTAAGGTTAAATTCTATCCTCGGATATTGCCTTTCCTTGTCCCAGCCATTGTCCTTATCAGGTGGCGCCTGTTGCAGAAAAACAGCAGGTTCCTTGTTGTATCTGCCCAAAGCTTTCGCAATGCTTTCATCATTGATGAGCTTCAGCTTAATCAAGGCTTCCTTAGTCAGTGCTTTCTTCGTCACCAACAATCACCTCTTTAACTTCAGTCAGATCATGTGAATATCTCAGCTTCCAGTCACCATTGGCAACATCTACAGCCTTGATTTTGATATAGCATGTCGTAGCGTGTATCTTCGGCAGATAGACAGCTTGGATATAATTCTCTTTAACGTCTAAAACCAGTATGTTCATGCTTTCATCCCAACACTTGTACTGTGCGTTTATCACATCACCTTTTGAGACTTCATCAAGAACAAATACTGGAACGTTAGCATCAACTATCAGTGGCATAATGTACCTCACAAAAGATTTTCATAAATAATTTCAACTTTTGGCGTGGCATCATCAATTATTTTCTGGGTAAACGGTCTGTTCTTCTTCTCCTCAAGGATAGAAGCATACTTCATATCACTCGTAAGACGGTGAGTGACTTTTATGCCATCAGCAGTGGTAACTCCGATTACTGACTTGCGCCAGTTTCTTCTCAAATTACCAGTCCTTACGGCAGGAGGCTCACCTTTGGCAGAAGCGGTGTAGTACGCATTCTTGTGCGGAATTTTATACACCCTACCTGAACGCTTGCCAGACAGTACCTTCTGAGCCGAATTGTACATAACATTCAGGGTTCTGAACGCTCTGCTTTTCGCCTCAGCATTGACTTCCTCCATGATGCCCTTAAACTCTACATTCAATGCTTTTGCAACATCGGTGCCGTTAGCCATCAGTCTCAAACCTTTCTTCAGCATAGTACAAGGTAAACATGCCTAAAGCAGACAGCTCATTCCTGCCGACAATATAAAAACTCCTGTCTTCAAGAACGAGCTTATCTCCTTCCAGCAGCACTGGCTTTACACCATACTGTACCAGTGTATGGCTAATTGGATGTTCCAATTTCTGCCATCTGGTTATTTCCTTTTCAGAAGCATCAGCAAGGACGCAGTATATCGTTTCATCTAATTTCTTGAACTCAACAACCTGTCTGCCTTCGGCATTGATGGTCGTCGCCTTCCTGAAAATCAGAAACTCTTTGAATAAATTACCTACCCTCAAATACACTGTGTCCACCCCTCAATCCTATGCAATCATGGTTATCGTGCATTCCCTCGTAAAAATACGGTGGTCTTGGCTTACGATTAGTCATGTCAACAGAAATTGCTGGAGCTGCATCTGCGTTGTCAGCTTCCTTCTTTAAGTCATCATACAGGTCTTTCCATTTTGCGTACCGCTGGTGCAGATCAAGCTCCAACGGTCCAGTTTTGGTATCAACCTCGTATGCAAAACGCATAAGGACGCTTTCTACAAGCTTGAACTTAGCCAAATTCCATGAGTTGTACTTGGCAATCATGGCAGTTATTTCCTCATCACTGAGGTATGCTGTCATCTTACCGCCTTCAACCATAGTGTCGCCAAGCTCAAAACGCATAGTGTCTTTGCCAGCTTCTAACAAACACTCAGGATTGTAGGTATAAGTCTCTGCCATCATATCACCTACTTTTTAGCAGTTGACTTTCTGGTACTTTTCCGAGCAGCTTTCTTGCCTTCTGTGGCTGCCTGAGCCTCCGCAGGAGCCTCTTTAGCCTCATCTATGGGTTCTTGTATAGGCTGGTCGCTTTTCTGCGTCTTACGCTTAGCCTGTGGCATCTCAGCAACAATTCCTATATCAATCAGAGCATGGATTCTTTTCGGAAGGATAGCTTTCTCAGGAATAGTGTCCCCTATGGCATAAGCAGTACCAGCAAAACGGCAAGCCCTTAAAGCTATATAGTCTGCCATCTGCTAATCCTCCTTAGTCTGCACTTACGCAGTCAGACATGTAAATAGCCAAATCATCACAGCACTTGTGCATATCGGTGGAAATCAAGCCCTCAATGAACTGAGTATGAGTACCACCCTCGCCCTCGAACTGATCAGTAGCGATGTAATTACCGTTGCCAAGCATATCCCAAGCAAAGATGTAACCAGCAGAAGGTTCATCAATCTGAGGTGCGTTGGTAGTGTAGCAAAGCAGTGCGCCCTTGCTGTCACAGATAAACTGCATGTCTTCCTGCTCACCCAAGCCAGCAGCGTTATAAGTGCTGTCAAGAACAACAACAGCATCCAAGCCGAAGAGCTGTGCAAGAGTGTTCTCGTTTACAACAGCAGGAGTAACACTGTTACCAGTGTACTTAATGCGCTCCATGATGTAAGGGTTAATCTTCAGTGCGTTGAAGGTATCAACACCGAGAGCCAGCTTGTTTGGCTTTCTGCGACCAATCTTCTTGATGTCAGTAATACGCTGGTCAAAGAAGTCTACTGGGTCACAGTTTGCGTCATCAAAACGCAGGAACTTCTTCTGTGCAGAGTTGGCGGTGGTAGCACCAGTCCACTCATTCTTCCAAGCACCAGAGCGGAAGAAATTCTTTGCAAAGATGATGTCCTGATGCAGATTCATCTGCTCGGTAACGAAACGAACACGACCACGTCTAGGGTCAGACGCCCCAGGAGTCCCACTGCGCTGGAAATTCAGAACATTAATCTCATCAATACCAGTGATAATCTGATCAACCTTACAGCTATAGGTGTCCTCGGTGGTACCCATAACTGCTGGAGTTACCTTACCGTACAGAGGCTTACGCTGAACATTGTCACGAGCCAAATCCTCACGACTGAAAGTATAGAAGTAGGAGCTGGACAGTGCTACAGGACAAACAGGGAACAACTGGCGAGCAGCGTATTCACCCTCCTGAAAGAATGCCATACTCATGTTGGTCAAATACTGGTTTGGCTGCCAGCCTTTTGCAATCGCAATTTCAAGGTTTTTTACATTCATGCCCATTGTACTTATCCTCCCTTATTTCTCGTAGCCAGACTTGGTAATCTGAACTCGTACTGCCTGACCAGCACTATCAGCACTGCTCAGTGCAAAGCCTAAGATAAACTTGCCAGTAGTTGCCTTTACAGCACAACCGTTGGCATCGCAAGCAAGTGCATCACCCTTGGCAATCTCACCGCCAGCAGTCCAAAGAGCAATGTCCTTAACAACTGCGGTAACATCATCGCCAGCCTCAACGACATCATCAGTCTCTGCAACCATAATGCCTACTGGGATGCTCTTATCATCACAAGCAACAAATCCACCCTCACTGAATGCAACAGCAGTGAATGGACCGTTCTCAATCTTTGCTCCAGCAACCTCAACGATGGTGGAGCTGGTGTTAATAATAGAACCGTTAAACATATCGCTTACCTCCATTTTTTGTTACGCATTCTCATACTCACGGACAAGCTCAGGATGCTGCTGGCAAGCCATATCAACAGCCTTGTGATAGTCCATGTCTGGATGAGACTTGATAATCTCCTCAGCGTGTTTCTCAATCTTGTTCCATGCATCGTCAGTAGACTCAGCTTTTCCTCGCTTGCCTACCTCGGCAAAAATGCCAGAGCTTTCGATTGCAGCAACAGCATCATCAAAACGCTTAATCACTGCATCATACACAGCCTTGTTGTCCTTGATGGACTTGAGCATAGGAACCATATCCTCGGTCTTTACACCAAGAATTTCATACTTCTTGGCAAGCTCGGTCAGCTCCTTGTCCTCAAACTGAGACATCTTCTCCTCGATGCCTTTCAGTACGTTGCTGAGCTTTTCAGGCAGACTCTTGAAGATGTCATCAGCAGTTACAGAAACCTCTACGGTCTGTACCTTCTTCTCAACGCTCTCCTCAGTCTTTTCCTCTGGAGTTGGGTTATCAGCAACCTGTTCCTTCTTCTCAACTTCATCTGCTTTATCGGTAGCAGGTTTCATAGCCTTCTTCTCGATTTCCTCAAGGAAAGCAAGCTCTGCTGGAGTCAGCAAACTCTTGTCAATTTCCATAACATTATCCTCCTTGTTCTTTTCAACTTCTGACGTATTTTCTACGTCTTTATTTTCGGGAGCTGGGTCCTCAGCAGGTGCTTCAGGATTTTTCTTACTTATACCTGCTGGCTTCTTGGCTCCCCATGAATCAGCACAGCCTTTTACGGATGCACTGAACTCATCAACACTTTGCTTCATCATGCTTATTTTGTCTGCAACGTCATCATCTTCGAGAATGGAACGCAAGCTGTTCTGCAATGCCCAGCATACATCATCAATCTCTCCGTAGACTCTGTAAATGTCCTGCTTAGCTTTGGCATCGTTGAATGTCATAGCTTCGCCCTTGGCAATTTCAGCAATGGAATCAGCAACATCCTTTTCTGAGAAACCTAGCTTTTTCGCTATGCTGCTCAAAAACTTTGTTACAGGGTTCTTGTTTTCTGGGGTCATATCTTGTTCACCCCCTTCCTGAGCCTTTTTCGTGATGAGGATGTTAGCCCTTTGGTTAGCACCAGCATCAACAAAATCGACATTTGTGATAAGCAAATTCTTTAGCTTGTAAGCCATCAAAACATCTCCCTTCGCTGTTTTTGGCATCAAAAAAGACACCTGCGAAGGTGCCTTGATAAACTTTATTATTCTACTTCTTCTCTTACAGCCTTACCCTCTATGCTGAACATAGGGTATTCGCCTGACTTGACTTTCTCCCAAACTTCATCGTCATAAACATAGAAGCCTATCCACCAGCCAGTAGGAAGTGCATCATCAGGTATGCCTAATGCCTTCTTCTTGTCTGGAGTAAAGACGATGCTCTCAACAAGGGTAGCAACATCGCCACGCTCGTGCATTTCGCCGCCTTCTCTGTAAAGGCGTACATACTTGTAGGCAGCCTGTTCCAATTCCTCTGGGTCAATCATATCTCCAGACAGATCCACAAGCTGCTCTCCATCTTCCTCAACTGAAATAGATGCCCAGCCGAAAGCCAAACGCTTATCATCGTCAGATTTGGTAATTTTCAGCCTACCCTTAATCACAGCCTCTGCTGGACTATCATTCTTCTTAATTTCGAGCAAATCATTTATCGTCTGCATTTTCGTCACCGCTTTTCTTATTTGAGTATTCGTTTTCAAGGGATTCAAGCCTCATTCTATACTTTTCTTCGTCAATGATACCTTGACTTAAAAAGAAGTCTAGCCCCTTAATTCTTTCTTCTTTTGTAACTTCAACCTTGCCAATAACTTTAAAATCTATCGGCTCGGTCCATCTTCGGTCAGAAAACAGCTTCTTTTTACTCATCTTCTACCTCTTCAAACAAAAACCAATATACTCCATCATCGGTCTGTGCTTTTTCACATACTCTAAACTTTGCGCCCCTAGAATATAAAACCTCGCCTTCTGCTGGGTTATATTTTCTAAGGTCAGCGCCGTGCTTAGATTGTACTATTACGATTTGAATTTGTCCATTCTCGTTATAAATCTCATCGTTTGCAGTAGTAGATGTATAGGCTGGATTTGTTACTAAAGCGCCAACTTCATGTTCTTTTAGGAATGTATCTACTTCTTCTTCATATCTAAAGCACATACTCCTTGTAAGTCTGCCTTCATATCTAGGCATCTTGTTTAGTGCGCTATCTAAATCACGAATGAACGCTTTATCATCTTCCGTCAGAGCAATACCTTTCCTCAGCTTTTCATTGATGAAATACGCGTCACTTCCTATATATCGCAAAACAGCTCTTTCTTCATCAAGAGTCAGCTCCTGAGTAACTGGTTCGTTCACGCCAGCCTTAGGAGTAACTGTTTCCTCGTACATAATTGTACATCTGCACTGAGGGTGTGCTGGTGGTACAACATCAACACCTTTATAACCAGTAGCTTTCTTCAGCACGTTTTCAAAGCTATCATCAAAACCTATAACCTTACCGTGCAATGCTCCGCAGGTAACGCAAGTGCGCTCATCATAAGATGTACTCCACACCTTGTTTACATTGCCAATCAGGCCAGCCTTCATAGCCTGTCTCATATTTTCGTGATACCCACGATTATAAGCATACGCCAATTCAGTGTTGGCTATTACCTCAGCCCTGTACCTCATCTGCTTGCCAGCGTATTTCATAGCTGCTTCTTCAGCTTTCTTTGCAGCAACGCTTGGCTTCATTTTCGTGTGAGCTTCCAGCAGAGTTTCATATACATTTTTCTGATACCTCGCATTGGCTACAGCCTGTTCCTTGGTTAATCCAATGACAGGACGGATCACTTTAGCCATTTCATCAGCAGAATAGGCATTCTCATAGCCATACATAAGCAAGGTCTTTACTGCCTGACGTGTCTGTTCATTGATGTTCGTAATCAACGCTCCAGTGTGTTCGTCAAGCCATTTAACAACATCCTTGTCGGTGCTATCAAATTTCACATGGTCGGTGTTGGTAGCACCAACCTGCATAGCCTTCAGAAGTTCTGGTCTGATGTAATCAACAATGTACTTGGTATACGCATTCTGCCACTCAGTAATCTGCTCATTATATCCACTTAAATAGGCTTCTCGTAACTGCTTGTAGGTAACAGCGTTAATCTGTTCCTCCCTTGCAGAGACTAGAAGCCTGACTATTATGGGTCCTTCTTTATCAATCAGCCTGTTCAGCTTATTAACAATAGCATCGTTGGCAGGATTGCTCTTATATAAATTTCTCCGCACAACCTTTGGCGGTTTCTTAAAAACAAACATGCCATCATTCCCTTTTACTCTGCTACGTTTTCTTCTTCGCTTTCATTGCTGTTGGTTTCAATGTCTGGAGTTATTCTCTGTTCAGCATTTTCTACCCTTTCAGGCAGGTTTGCCTGTTGCCGTACAAAGTCCTCCAAGGCATCATCAGGAACAAGAACACCAATGCCTGTCATATCCTTAATGTAAGCACTCAGCTTAGCAATATCCTGAGTCTCAATGTCACCATGAACAAGCTTAGGATAATCTGTGATGTTGGCAAAATGCGAGCCATTAACATCTATCAGGGCAGGTATCGCCTTGTTGTTAAACACTTCAGCAATGGCATTCAGGAAAGTGCCTATAGCAACTGCAAACAGCTCAGTCTTATCACTGCTTAATGCAAAACTTCCTGTTGTCTGATGTCCCAAAAATATGAAATCAGCAAGAACAGTCATAGCTATTCTCGTATCATATCTCTCAATGATTTTGTTGGTATCAAACTCACGCTTACTACCAGAGCCAAGAAGTTCCAGCTTCCAGTCGAACGGTATAACAAGTCCTTCCATACTGTCACGCCTGATATTCTTAACCATCGTCTCAGCCATGCTTCTGACACGCACCATATTCGGATCTTCTGTTGACCAAATATTTACACCTTCAGGAGCAATCAAAACAGGGAAACCAGCCAAGTCTCTTTCAATGCCTATGCCTTCAATCTCCTGAATACGTTTCTTGAAGAACCACGAGCGGTATGCGTTTCTCAGGATGCTTCTGCCTTCTGGATTGTCCTTGTGGCTCTTTGTCCTGAACAGCAACAGCTTTTCTATCGGGATGGTAATAAGCTGGTACTCTGGAGCTGGCATCTGAGTCATACCAGTCAAATTGTCTTTAGAGTCGTACTCCCACTGATACAGGGTGTCCTGTCCACGAATAGGCAGCTTCATCCACCCGATGAGACCATCATCATATTTTGACGTTAGTGCAGGATTCTTTGACTTCCTTCCCATACGCCTCTTATAAACAATCTCGTGTGCGCTCCAACCATATATCAGGAAAGACAGTATCTCAGATACGGTGTCCTGCCAGCTATTCTGCATGTCGTGGAGGCAGCTTTCAACAAAGTCAGCAGCTTCTTCATCTATGCTCTCGCTTCCTGCTGGCTGTACATTCCAGTCAACCTGACGTATAAGCATCTCTATGGCAAAGATGATTGAACCGACAACATCGTCATTCTCGCTCATCTCTTTGTATGCCTGTATTCCTCTTTTTCCCTGAAGCTCTTTCAGAAATTCCTCATAGAATATGCCGCCATATCTTTTCTGACCTATTCTTCCAATTTCTGCTGGCATATAATCACCTCATCAAATCCAATAGCTGTGCTTCATCAACATTTCTGGCGGTGCCGAATAATTACCAGCGTTTGCCACCAATGCAAATGCGTCACTCGAAGCATCAACTTGGTCGTCATGCACTGCGTCTGGAAATCCTTCCAGCTCAGTTATATAGGCATCATTCCACTCACCTTTGAGAAGTAAAACATTACCTCTCTGCCACTGAGCAGCAAACGGCTCAGCTCTTACTATTTTGTTCTTATCTACAGGCTTGCTCTTGACCTTAAATCCTGCAAGCTCTTTGACATAGCTCTGTGCCTGTTCCTTACCAGCCTGCCCAGGGTCCTGCGGTATGCTGACCGTTTCACTCTGGTACTCAGCCTTATCGGTAACTGCTGTGTTTTTTACAATATCTCTTACGGTAGAAGCGTTTGACGCTGTCCTTCTTACATGCAGAACAATATACTGACCATTCCGCATCCTTGCCATAAGAACTCCTGCCGTTCTGTCTGGGTCTTTTACATCCGAAGTAATCTCAGTTGCAGCCAAGTCCCAAGCTCTGGCAACGGAAACAATCTTGTCTGGAACAGAATCAACAATCCTTGTCTGATCTCGTCTGAAATACAGTCCAGCGGCTGGTCTTATCTTCCAATTCCCTTTGAGTAGTCGTTCCCTTTCAACCAACGCCAAGGCGTTTAGTGAAGCAAGGTATTCTGGGTTTATCTTCAACAGCTCTTTATTGTCGTAGATACTTGATGCAATGAACGTAACGCTCTTACACATATACGGTGCTACATTGTACTTTTCAATGAGAGCTTCCATTGTGTCTTCCCACATAACTTCTTCATTTACTCTGTAGAAGTATCTGACGACTCCGCTTCTTTCAGGAATAGCATACCCAGTGTCTTGATCAATCCACCACTCAATAAACTTGGCTACCCAGCTATCAACATCAGGATTGCAGGTTGCCCGTACATAAGGTTTGACACCGCATGTACTACGGTTACGAGACAGCATATAAAAAAACTGCTTCTCAGTGAAGTGCGTAAGCTCATCAAATCCAATCAGGCAAATCTGGGAGCCTTGCCATTTCGGCAAGTCAGCGTCACCGTCTATGTGCATGAAAGCAACTCTGCCTTTGCCATTGAATGTCCAGTTAGGACGAGGGCTGGCTTTATACTCAGCACCTTCAATGTTCGAGTATATCTCTCTGCTTTCATCCAGCAGCCCACCTTCAATAGTTATCTGAGTAGCATTTTTACGAAAGATGGTAGCACCAAATCCATCAACATTCATGTGACGTAGAGGCTCAAGCAACAATCCAAATGTTTTACCGCCCCCAGCAGCACCGCCATAAATCGCTATATCAGCGTTAGTGCCTAAGAAACTCTCCTGTGGTCCATCCTGCGGTTTCAATAGTCTAGGCATTTCTAATCACTCTGTTTCTCGTTATCCCTTCCATTATCAGGCAAATAAACAACAACCTGCTCTTGCTTTTCTTCCTCGTCCTGCTTAATGAAGTTTTCAGGATTTTTCCTGTAATGCTTCGGCTTCCTGTTGTTCAGCCAATACATACACGCCAAAACGTCTGGTGGATAAACCCTCGTAAACTTTCTGATTTTGGCAGGTTTGGGAGCGCCATCCTTGTCCATTTCTTGTATTATCTCTGATTCGGTACAAGAATACCCTGTCGCTCGATTGTATAGGCTTCTTTCAACATTGGCATCAGCCGCTTCTTTGCCTTCATCAATCTTCTCTTTTAGCGATGGATTCTGCTTTTTCCACCTGTTAAGAGTCCTTTCGGAAATCTCAAAAGCATCTGCAATCTCCTTGTCTGTAGCACCCTTGATAGCCAATGACCAAGCCCAGTTATCGTGGTAATTTTCATTGTACTTGGAGGGTACTGACATTCAGGCTACCCCCTTCCCAGATAATCTGTTGCCCACAATTCAATAGCTTTCCACTTCTCTTTGTTTCCAATCTCACAATCTGACATAACCTTTGCCAACGCTTCCTTGATGGTTTCGGCTGACTCAGCAGGTATAGCGCTTCCACCAAAGATAGCGGTCAACTGTACCCACTCCTTGTCATCAGTAAAACCAACATCTCCAACAAGGTCTTCTGTACTTTTTATCATTGCATGAATTGCGGCTCCAGTGTTCTTTACATTAGCCATGTTCTGGAACTTCGCAATAGCTTCAATGAATTCTTTATACTCTCCTACATCGCTGTAACCAATGAAATCTGGCTTAACGCTTTGCAGTGTATCAATCAACTTGTTTAAATCCTTGACCTGATGTGGCAGGAACGTAAACACAATATTTTTCCAATCAAACTCAACTGTCGGTGACAGGAACTTGTCAAGCTCTGCATCTGGCTCCTGCAAAAACTCCTTGCCAGCGTAGCTTTCAATCATATCGTCTACATCTTCCAGCATTTTTGCCAATTCCTTCAATGTAGACTTGTCGTCAAACCCAGCAATCGCATTATGAGCAATCTGTTTGGCAACAATGTTGGAGCGGTTCAATCCGCTTATATCCAAAATAACAAAGAACTCTTTTATGCCAGCGTCTTTACCACTTTGGATGCGGTGATGACCAGAGATGATCTCAATCTTTGTACCGTTGCACGTCAACGCACAAAATGGCAAGCTCTCAAGCTGACCACGTTTCTTGATGTTGTCAGTGAGCTGTTTCTGCATCTCATTCTTCATTACACGAGCGTTTACATCCTGCTCCCTTATGCACTCAGCAGGAACTTTGGCAATGATGAGTCCACTGCCCATTTCTGCTATTTTTTCATAGTGGATTTTGCTTTCGCTCTTTCCTTCTGCCATTTATTCTCCCTCCGCAGCCATTCTACCAGTGTTTCTTTTTCGTCTCGGTCTTTCAGCTCAGCCTTGTACGTCAGCCTGAATCCCATTCTGTCATCTGGTTTCCTTACTTCCAGTTTCATAATGCCACGCATTTCTTTCGCTTCTGGGTACTTGGTCATCTGAACTGTCTTTAACGAGCCAACCTTTTCTTTTTCAAGGTCGTTGCATATTCCCATTACAAACTTCTTGTTCTGTGCAAGCATCGTAATCAATCTTCCAAGCCTGTACGTTTTGTGCGGTACTGTCATACCATACATAAGGAACAGTGAATCAGACACCCTTGTTCCGAATGCTCCCATCGTCAACGCTGACTTGTCTACGCCAAAAACTCCTGCAATCTTTCCATCAATCAGAACACCCATGTTAATCGGTGCAGAAGAACCAACAAAATTATGAGTCCATAGCTTGCGGTAATACTGTGCGTTCATTCTTTCCATCGGAAATACTTTGACTTCAGACTTTTCGGTTATGACGTAATCTCTTGGCAGCATACTGCATTCCAAAGGCTCCATCTTACCCTCATTCGGTCTTGCTATCTTCTTTCCGTTGGCAAGCATAGCAGCTTCATCTGGTCTGTTGGATGTCAGGTATACGTTGATACCATTCCTTACGCCATACCTTGCAAAAACAGGGCTGCCAGCAGTAAGCCCAGGCGAATTTTCTTCGTAACACAGGACTAAGCATTTTGCGTTTTTACACAAATCCATGAACTCTTGGAGACCAGTAGCAGGATTGAATATACCGTACTCTGGCTCTTTCCATGTCATATTCCCAGATGTGTCGTAATACTTTTCAAATCCAGCAGTATACGTTGGTGGATTAGCAATTACAATACAGTGTTCATCGTCAAGAACCTCGTCCATGTGCTTCCACATATCCAACGCCCTGTAACTCATACCGCCAAGAATAGACTTTGCCCTGTCCAGTTGCTCCCTGATGGTGGCAATGTGTTCTTCCCTACGTTCTTTCAAGTCAATCATAAAATTGTAGAAGTAGGCTTTTCCAGCGTCCTTTACTGTACTTAGATACTTCCAAGCATACAGTGCTGTCGCTGGATCGCACATTTCCTCGTCAGTAAAACCAGTTGCTTTAATCTGAAGCTCGCTCAGGTCCTTTCCAGTGATTGCATATCCCATAATGGACGTGAACATAGAAACATCAGACGCTTCAATCTGTGCAGGCTTGTACCCAGACTGAACAGCCAAATGTGACATTGCAAAAGCTCCTGCACACGGCTCGACAAACTTCGTATATCCATTTTTCCTTGCATTCTCCAACAGTACCTTCAAAAACTTTTGCTCTGAAGGAACCAGCGTACCCAAAAAGAATGCTGCTGGATTCTGAAACATTGGCATATAGCTCCACCTTTTCTATGCAATATAAAAGCCTCACCATTTCTGGCAAGGCTGTTTGTGCTGGTCCGCTGAGCAGGAATCGAACACTGCGTCTCCGACATAAAGAGTGTCGTACTCTAACATTGAGTTATCAGCGGAATATTAAATTTAAAACAGCGGAAATTCCTCGATTGTCCGCTCTGGTTTAGCTGGCTTCCTTGGGTCTGGCGAAGGGTCTTTCAATTCTTCAATCCTTATCCCAGCTCTGCTTTCAAGCCACTCAGCAAAAACCAATCTGTGGCACCACTCGCCTTCCTTCCTAACATCTTCATAGCAGCACAGCACAATATCTTTGCCATAACCGCTGAATCTGTTTATCAGGCTGACGACTTTCTGTACCCCAAGCTTATCTACGTGCTTGAAATACTTTCCTGTAAATCTTTCCCTGTCATACTCGTTGAACAGGTAGCTAGGCGGTGCAAGCTCGATTATGTTTCCAGCTATCGTATATCGTACTGGAAACTTCGGCATCCCCCTGACTATGCCCACAACGGTATAGTTGCCTGACTGCAATTCCTTGTTGCTGAATCGGCTAGTCCAGACTTTACATTTGACCATTATACCTCATTCCTCTTTCAATATAACACATGCTACTCCGCAATGTCAAACACGCCTTCGATTATAAAACATTATTTTTATGGTCTGACACCTACGTTTCACCAACGACCAAACATTCTTTCGCTTACATTGCCTCCTTCCTGATGAATTGGGTTTGGTTGTCCCATCTTCATTCTATCAAAGGACTGGCAAATTGTACATCGTTTTGCGTTATATTTGGTGGCATTTCGTATAGGTTTGTACAAAACTTTTCTTGACTAACTACATCAAAACGCCTACTCTATATCAAACAAAAAGGACCCAAACTTTCAGGTCCCGATGACGTATATCGTTTTCCGAATTTTCTGACAGTACCATTATAGCACACTTTAAAGCGAAAAAAAGGAACAAAAACGCCGTAAAAAAGTACACTAAAATGCCGTTAAAAAGTACAGTAAAATGTAGTCTAAGAGACACCAACGCTTGGTAAAATGTCACTTATCAGCACCTTTCTGTCATTCGCATTATATGCGTAATTGACCAGATCCATTCCAATGGAGTGCGCTTCATTGGCAGTCAGTGGGATGATTCTTTCTTTACCAGTATATCCGTTGACAACTCTCAGGATTATTCTCCCAGTCTTATCAATACGCACTTCGCAGCTCACTGTCTTCACCAATCCTTATACCGTGCTTAATAGCAAAGCTTCTTATAGCAGACCTGAGCCTGATTGCCTCAGTCATCGCTCCGTTGTGGAAACACCTGTCAGCAGATATTGTAGAACACGCCTCCAAGTCAGCCTGACACTGTGCCTCTATGTTGATCATTTCCATAAGCTCATCAAGGATGGTACGCTTGACTGGCTCACAATCAATAGTCTCCGCATCTTCTGGAACAAGTCTCTTTACAATCTTGGTTCCAGCAATAGTAACACCATCCACAACAAGTTTAACATCGTTATAATTCATCATTTACCTCGTTTCTATATCTGTTTAATCAGCAAATACAAAGTTTGCCATGTACGGCTTTACTTTCATTCCAAACATCATAAACGCAATCTGCTTTACGGCTTCGCCTCCGCAGTCTCTTGCCCATTTAGCAGTGCAGCAGTGCTTGTCGCCAATCTGCTCCCATGAGCAACCGTAAAAATAACGCTCATTGATGATCTCAGCGTCTCTTTTCTTCAGACCACTCAACGCCCTGTCAATCTTGAGTATTCTCTTGGACAGCTCATTCATGTCAGTCTTGATGACACATAGTCTGTTCTTCATCTGAACAAGCTGGTCGGCAGCTCTTTCCACAGAATTAAGCTCACCTGTGCCGCCAGACGGTTCATCTCCATACTTTGCTATAGGTGCCGATACATTCAAACTTTTCTCAATGGATTCTTCCAGAGAGCGTATATCTTCCTTCATATTTTCCACGGACACCTTGAACTGGTTATAATTCTTCAAATATCGCTTCGTCAGCGAAACATAGTCATTATATTCACGCATTCCACAATCTCCATTAAAATCTGCTTCTAGGATAGCCATATACGCCATCAAACGATTGAGAAGGTATAAATATATACACCTTCTCTTTTTCTCTGCTTATTCAAGCTCTGGGATGTCAGAGTCAACATCATTGTGTTCTTCTGTTCCATTCAGCTATAGCTTTTTCAGGTGTATCTCCTGCTACCATAGCTGTACATCCTGTACATTCTACAAATGCTTCGCCTTCGCAGTCTGGCAGGTCTGGTATCTGTTTCCTCAGCCATTCAGAATGTCTGTGGGCAGGAATAATATCTATAAGAGCCTTCGCTCCGCAGAACGGACACGGTTTTAATTCTGTCATTCGCTCACCTCATCCTTTAGGGCTATTTTTTCTATGCAGTCTGAACAAACATCCTTTTTAATAACTTTTACGTAAATAGAACCGTCTCTGTCATCATCATCTTTACGTAGAGTAATAAAAGGAACATCGGAAAAAAGCCTTTTAGCACCAGAGCCAAATTTTTCATCATCGTATAGCGATGGGCAAAGGTCTAAAGACAGTGCATTTCTAAATTCGGCACCGCAATAATCACACTTACAAATTATCATTTAATCACCATCTTTCTCGGACTCAATCTTACATGCTTTATGCACGCCAGTTAAAATTGTTATCATCTTCAAAAAACCAAATGCAAGCTCTATCAGCATAACGATTATAAGTGTCGTTAAATATGGGTTTTCTCTACACCATTCTTCCATTCCTTTGTCTCCTTATAGCAGCTTCCATTCATTGCCAATTCTGAACGGTGCAACAAGTGCTACAACTTCACCATTCTCCATGATTACAACAGGACCTTGCTCATCCTCACTAAACATCTCAACATTAAGCAAATCCCCACAATACTTAAACCACTTAGGGTCTGCATGTACAAACAACTTATTACTTTCATCTGCTAACTTGTACATCGCATGTTCAAAATAATATGGCTTCACACTGCCGAGGATATTCAGCTTTTTCATTTTGCCAATAGTCTCTTGGTCACATGCAAGCTTGTAATATTTGTACATTTTTTCATTCCTGATAGCAACTCTTTCAAGGACAAGTTTTGCCTCTTGATGAGGAACAACAAAAAGTGCGAACGGATGCTTAGGAGAAAGTACTACTTTTCCATCTTCGCACCAGTATTGCCACCTATTGCCAGCAATAGCGTCCTTCAATATGTCGATTTGCAACTTGTCAAAATCCATCAAACATCACCTCAATATTCAATTACCGCTTTAACAATTTCATAAACCACTTTATGTTGCCTAAAGTTTAAATCATGGTTGTAAAACGGCTCTCTACCACGTTCTACACAATTTGCTATGAAATATTCGTCTGCAATGTCTGACCATTCTGGCCATTCTCCGTCATTATCAAGGCAACTATCCACCAAGTCATGAATACTATCTCTTACAACATCACATGCTTGTTTTCTGCCACACGCAGCATGCTTAATCATATCCAAGTACCGAAGTTTATCTTCATAGCAAAAATCTTTTGCAGTCCCTTTGGTAAAATTTCCAAAGTCATCCTTGACTAACTCGGTCAAATTTTCTGGCGGATTGTCTAAATCAACGGTGAAATCACACCTTATATTTATTTTCATATTTCACCTCATAACCACAAATCATAGTTATCTATCTCATGCTTTGACTTGCCATCGAAAAAGCTATGCAAGTCTTTTATCATCTTCTCTACTTTCTCAAGGGTCTTGGCTTCATCTGTCTGGCGTAATGCGTTCCTGATGGCGTATAAATCAGCCAAGGAAAATCTTACCCAGTGTTTTTTCTTTTTACTGCTCATTCTTCCACATACAATTTTCCCACATCATCTGATTTCGCACAGTGGTCCATAATGCTGCAATATGCCCTATCACGAACATCATACGCTAGTGACTTTTCAAATCTTAGTTCATCGCCATCAAGCACAACCTTATACGGATATACTGACATTTTATAAACCTTCACTATCTGCCGTTTCCTGTAGCTTCTCATACACACTCACCTACAAACTTATTGAGCATTTGGGTTTTCCATTTATTCTTTTCCTTGGCAATTTCTTCTGGGCATATATCAATTTCTGCTACCCATTTTCCCTTGTAAGGAGGGAACGTGCATCCTAAAAATTTAAAATTATTGCCAGCGTAAACGGTCCTTCGATGCTCGCAATTCATGCAATAGCCTGTGTCCATTAAGAGCCACCTCCTACAGTAATTCATGTAATCTCAATCTTCTTTCCAAAGGTCGTCAGAGGCATCTTCTTTCCCATCTTCATACCCAAGAGCGTAGGCTTTTGAGTAAAGATACACACACGCTCCTACAACCATTGTTCCTATTATCAGCCCAGCAATAAAATCAAACATCCATTATTCCTCCTCGGTCTTTTCTGGCTTAAAATGCTTCCACCATTTTCCTGTTTTCTTTCCATTCGGTAGACCTATGTTCAACCAAAAATACTTACACGGTTCTTCTGGTCGTTCAGCGAAAACAGCTTGGGCATATTCATTTATTGGGGCTGTATGCCTGTAACAGTCATCTTTTAACGTGCATCTTTCGCCAAAACACATCGTTATGTCTGCCATTACCTTTCCCTCCAGTGCCTTGGCTCAGTTCCTACGAGACATATAGCTATGAAAAAAAGCAATCCGATGCTCCCGAACACCATGCCAGCAACGAAAGTTACAACGTAATCCATCAACTCAATTCCTCCTTAAAACGGAATGTCGTCATCAGACACTGGCTTGCCACCGAACGGCTCATTTACATTGTTTCCAGTGCTGTTGTCATGACTGCTGTTATTTTGGCTTCCAGCGTCATTCTTTGTACCGCAGAACTCCATCTCATTCACGACAACCTCAGTGACGTACTTTTTGCTTCCATCCTGTGCATCATAGCTCCGTACCTGAATACGCCCTTCAACAAGAAGCTCTTTCCCTTTACCACAGAAATTTCCAACATTCTCTGCCAGCTTATCCCAAAAAATCAACGGAATAAAATCTGCCTTGTCGTGTTCCTTGCCACGCCTGTTGACAGCTATAGATACAGACGCTACTGCTTTTCCGCTGGTCGTATATCTTACCTCTGGGTCTCTCGCCAGTCTTCCATGCAAAGTAACCTTATTCATTATCAGAAGCTCCTTTCCATCAGCTTTTCTTACTAATCTCATTCAATTCTTCAATGGAATTTTTGTCTGAGTCCCACAGCCGTTCAGTCTTGTCTGGGATGGACATTCTCACCTTTCTCTCAGACTTGTAAAACGCCCTGAATAGCAATAGCTTACTATACAGCTTGCTTTTGAACATATACCTCGTTGCTGTAACAGCCATACTTAGTTTCAAATAATGCTTGTGGGTCTTTTCCCCACTGCCTTTCTTAGCTATCACAACATAAGACTCAATCATTCAAATAGCACCTCACATCTTGATATATTTCTTGGCTTCCTTTCGTCTCTCTCGCTCTCGCTTTCGAATCATAGCCTTTTTTTCAAAGTAGTCCATCCACAACGGAAGTCCGAGCCTGTCGCCTTTGGCTACCCACTTAATAGGGATGCCGTCTTGGTACTTGAACATAAACATTTTCAGTTTCAGCTCTCCATCCTTGGTTGATACGCCTTTGACATCAACATACTCTTTATGACCGTCTGTGTATTCAACAAGAAAATCAGGGATGTAGGTAATAGCCCTAACTGTTTTACCTGCATATACGAACTTTGGTTGCAGCTCAACTACTGGTTGAAGCTCTATGCTTTTTACCTTTCCATTCTTTTGCAGCCCAAGCAGGTACACATAATATTCGCCCTCAGCCCTGCTATCAAACGTATTCCCACAAATTCTGAACTTACTGTTTCTGTACTTACTCATTTTCTTGGTCAGCTCCATCAGCATCTTCGTCTTTGTCCCAGCGTGGAATATGGTAACGTCTCAGCTTGTTCTTTAGGTGGATGCCTTCACATACATCAGTAATTTCATCAGAGGAAGCTCCAAGAGCTACAGCAACTCCAGTCATAGCTGTAACTGTATCGCCAATTTCATGAAGAACGTGGTGCCTGTTCTTCCAAGTCTTTTCATGCATAAATTCATCTAAAGCTGTCATAAACTCGCAGAACTCGCTTACCGCCTTATATTTCAAATTTACAATATCTTCATCAGTCGGATGCTTAGGAATCTGGAACCAAGCAGGAGTTACATCGTAGGTATACGATGTGTCAAATCCCTGATTCACGGCTACTGTAGCAGGATTACACTCTGAACCATCAAATGCACGACCATCAAAGATAAACTCAGGGTCAAATTCATCCGTTTCCTCGCATTCTTCTTTGTCATCGTCCAAGTCGTTCATTAATTTGCCTAAGACTCTTTTCATAAACTGATCATAGGCAGACTCAGCATTGCCAAAACATTGTTTAAGCATATCAGTCAATTCTTCTTCACTCATCTTCCGTTTAACATTCTTATTCTGGTTTTCCAATTTGCTTTACCTCCGCTATCTTGCCAATCAATTTATTCACATCATCATTCCTCATACCGCCAAGCACAAGCTTGTTATATTCGTTGTCGTTATCCTCGTTCATAATCTCACGGTAAAACCTTGTAAACTGTCCACGAGCAATATTGACTTCATCGGTCCTGAGAAGACTCAGCTCCTTCAAGCCAAACCTTCTGGCAGCCTTGGCAACCTTTTCATTCGCAAAATTCCAAGGCTCGCTGTTCAGCAGTCCATGTTCCTTGACCACCTGCATTGCGTTGTCCCACGCCTCAGATTCAGTCAGATCACGAACTCCGCTAGACTCTGCAACAGCATACTGTCTTACCAGTCTTGCCTGTTCGTATATCTCGGCTACAGAAGGGAAAAACTTGCTTGTCAGTATCAGCTTGTTCATGGCAGCCTCTATCTCAACAAGCTCCAGTCCTGAAAGTGCCTTGCTGTATACCAGCAGACTGCCTTCATTCATTTTGCTGTTCGGGAACGCCATGAGGTACGGTGTCAGCAGTTTTATAATCTCGGCTCTCTTATTCATCAGCGTTCTCCTGAGCTTCCAGTGTGGCAATAGCCTTGGCAGCTATATCCATCTGCGGAATATCGCTTACCTGCTTGCCTTTCTGCTTCTTGTCTGGATGGTTCCAAGGGTCCTGAACGCCTCTGGTCTGCCAGTTATTCAAAACCTTGGCAACATACCTTACATTCCTGCCACCATTTCTGGCTGACTCCTTGATAGCCTCATAGAGCCATTCTGCTCCATACTGCTCATACAGGTCCTGCAGGTCATCAGCAACGACCATGTTAGGCACAGGCTGGATGCAGTTTTGGTACAGCTCAAAGATTTTTCCAAACCGCTCATCGTATTTTTCTGAATTGTCAACGTCACAGATTTTCGCAATGCTTTCAGGCTCATTTTTCAACTGCAATTTATTCACTTCTTCATCGCAGACATCATACACACCATCATTAAGCTCAATCAGATTTTTCTCAGCAACATGCTTTGTGGGGTGATACATATCCTTCCTGATGTAGTTGTGTATTTTCCAGTGTCTTATGACGATAACTCCGCTCTCGAACGGAATAATGTACTTCTTGGCTATAAGCATCTTCATTTCGTCATCTGAACAGCCAATCATTCTCTGAATTCGCTTGCAGTTGTTTACGAAACCGTCATCATCGGCTCGCATAGCCAAATGAAAATACAACGCCTGAGTAGTCAGCGACATATCCAAAAAATTGTCACTGTCAATAACATCCTTGGCAAACATCCTACGCTCTGCCATTACGCTCCCACCACCATTTCAAAATCTCTTTCATAAACCTCATTCCTTTAGCTTGTATTTCTTGCAAATAACCTTATCAGCCTGTATCGGGTAAATATGGTACTTGTCCATGAACTCTGTCTCAGCCATACGGTGCAGCTCATCGTGATGCTTCCAGCAAAGACAAGCTACATCACGACCAAGATGATGGACTTCCTTGCGGTCACCGCCCATTCCTATCCTGCTACCTTCGCAGTGATGGAGCTGACCTGCCTGTCCACATATACAGCACCGCTTGTTTACAAGACAGGCATACATGTACTTGCCAATATCATCTGCAAGCTGGTACATCGGTTTTCTTGTCGGAATGTCGTTCTCAACAACAAAATCAACAAGATAGCTAATGAACTCGCTGGCAGTATTCATGTCGCAGTTGCTTAGACTGAACATCTTTGTTTCAAGCGATTCAAGGCGATTTACCTTAAATTCAACCTTCATAATCTGCTTAGTAAGTGCTGGCAGCTCTGCCATCCAGTCAGCTATCTCAGCTATCAGACAGTGTGCCTTGGCTCTCTGCTTTGCAGATATTCTCCTGCCATCGTTAAAGCCTATCAGCACTGTGCTGTACTTCCTGTTCACTGCTCTGTCTATATCTGGGACACTGGCTACAATGTGAACACTGCCATCTGGTTCCATGTCAACAATCTTGCCTGTAACTATGTCCTGCATGTTACACCACCGTACTTTTCGCAGATATACACCTTTGCTTCGGTGACTTTCTCAATCTCATGTCTGAACATCTCTGCATCGCTGTCCTCATCTGACAGATGGCAAAGATACACTTCCTTCAGCTTAGACTTATCCATTTCATTGACACACTCACTTGCCTGTTCAATGCTTAAATGGCTGTTGATTATTCTGTGCTTCAGACTGGAAGGCTTGTACGCATTCGCCAAAAGAAGACGATGATCGTAATTAGCTTCGATTATGAGCTGGGTGACATCATGGAACTTGTAATGAACCGACTTTGTATCGGTGATGTATAACAATATGTCTCCTGTTGCCAAGCTCCTCAGATAGAAGCATGAACACGGTATATCATGCTCCATGCCTTTCGCTATCACATCAAAGGTGCCTATGCCAACCTTCCTGCCTTCAGGAATATGATTAATACCATCGTTCCTGCTGGCTACATCAGCGTTGCCATATACATTTACGCCACGCTTTATTAGCTCATCAACACACAGCGAATGGTCATTGTGATTATGGGTAATCAATGCTCCACTAATGCTCCCAACATCAAAACCTACTGCCTGTTGAATCTTACTGAGCTTAACACCAGCATCCAACAGTAACCTTGTCTTTCCGTCATCAATCAGATAACAGTTTCCACTACTGCTGGATGCCAGTACCTTAACCTCTATCAAAACGCTGGCTCATCATCAGAAGGAGCCATCTGACGATTTACAGGAGCTTCTGCTACTGGAGGAGCACTTTGCTGTACTGGTGGCGGTGTCTGTACCTGCTCTACTGGATGTACATTCTGTACTGGCTGTACAGGTACGGAAGGCTCATCACCAAAAGACACATCCTCAACAGCTCCACTCGGTCTGTTG
This sequence comes from Anaerovibrio sp. RM50, assembly GCF_000622005.1. Classification (GTDB taxonomy): domain Bacteria; phylum Bacillota; class Negativicutes; order Selenomonadales; family Selenomonadaceae; genus Anaerovibrio. Next base: position 144,458 of record NZ_JHWV01000006.1, read on the forward strand.
TCTATGTAGTCATAGCTTGGAGTACCACAGGCATCTGATACAACAGCTTGGTCGCTTGCAAGTGCCATTGCCATATCACTGCTCTGCATGTCGATACTCATAATTCCGTACTTGCTTATTAACTGCTTTAATACAGTCTTCTGAGCCATTGCATCAAAGTTGTCCTTCCATGGTCCAAAACCTTTCTGGAAAGACTGGCTGTACTTCTTGGCGTGTGCTGTCATGTCCTCCTTGGTCATATACAGGGTCTTTTCAAACCCATTGACGAACTTGATGTATGCAGCATAACCAACAACCTTGTCGCTTTTCCTCTTTCCACGCTTGATTTCTCCAGTGATGATATCAATATCCTCTATCTCACCTTCACGGATGACAGTGGCGTTGATAGTACGATACTGCCCTGTACGCTCCGCAAGCTGTACAAATCCCTTGTACCCCATCTGGAATTGGGCATCTACTACATAGTTACCGTTCTTATCCTTGTGGCGGTATGGAATGATGTATGCCAGTCCCAAGCTTGGGTTAATCGGCAGTTTCAATGTTGCCGCAGTCATGGCGGCAGACATGATGGTTTTCGGATTGGCTTGTGCCAGCATATTGTCGCTCTTTACAAGACTGGTCAAAGAAACAATAAATCCGTTGGCTCCCTTGTCCAATACCTGCTCAAACTTCTCTCTCGCCAAGCTGTTGGTCAAATAATTGTCAATAGTCTTAATTGGCTCTACCTGCTGAACAGCTCCAGTGTTTACGTTTGCAACCTCATTCTTCATTTTTCTCATTCTCCTTTACAGCTTTCTCTATTCTCAAAACCTTGTCATCGGCACTTACTACCAGCGACACTGTCTGACAATCCATGTCACGGATATTCGTGATACTCTCAGCCCTGTCAATGATGATTGGAAGGTTTACACCATAAGCCTTGGCATATACATCCATGATTTCAAGGTTGGCATTAATCTGGGATGCAGTATTAGCCATCTTGTAATCAACCATTACGCCATCAGCATTAGGTATCATTGGCACACATACTTCACGCAATCCACCATTGATCTGGGTCTCAAAGAGCTTCCACTTGATGCAGCTAAACTTGTCATTGATGTTGGCAGTTATCATCTCAGCCTTGGCTATCATAAACTGCTCACACAGATAGATTGCTTTTTCCTGCTTCTCAAGCTCTGCCGATACAGTCTTGACACTTGCCTTCAGCTCAGCAATCTTTTCATCCATCTTTGCCTTGGCTCCGATATCAACCAGCTTCTGCTCATCTTCTTCAATCAGCTTCTCATAGTCTGCCTTGTCGGTAGGGTTGAACGCTACAGATGCGGTGCCAGCTTCCAGCTCGTCAAGGGTCTTCTTTAATTCCTTGTACTCATCAGTCTCCTCGTATGGAGTATCAACAGGCTTGGACTCACGCCACTTAGCAAGTGCTTCATTCTGCTTCTTCAGTACAGCTTCCAGCATCTCAATGTCAGCAACTGTTGCCTTCAGCGTTTCCTTGTGCTTCTCCAGCTCAACACCGTTGGCTTTTCCCTTGGCATTGATATACGCCTTGTTGGCTTCACGCTCAGCAGAGAACTTGGAAAACAGCTCATTTATTTTGTCCTCTGGCATCTTCTGACCGCAGGTCGGACATATCGTGGAATTCTCATCCCACACCATAGCCTTTACCTTGACCTCGAACTCACCAAGAAGCTCCTCACGAACCTTGGTCTTTCGTTCAATCTCAGCTTCAAGCCACTTCTGCTCAGTCTTTGCTCTGTTCAGTGATGTCTCATACTTGGCAACATCATTCATCATGGTCTGCTCGGTCTCAGAAAAAGCACTCAACGCCTTATATTTGCTTTCGCCAAACTTTTGTCTGCCTTCTGCAATCTTTTCTTTGACATCACGAATAATTTCTTCGTTGCCGTTTACTGCATCAGCAGGTGCCAGGAGCTTCTGGAGCTTTGCCCTGTTCTCAGCCAGCCTTGCCTTTACATCAGCTTCATCCTCATACTCACCTGCCATGGCAGATTCAAGGGTGGCTATGCTTTCAGGAATGCTGTCCAGCTTCTTGTTCAGCTCCCTACGCTTGCTCTCGCACTTCTTCTTGAAATCTGGGATTTCATACCGCTGGTCCTTGGTGCCTTCAATCACAAGCAGCTTGGAAAGCTCATCAAACTCTGGCTTGGCTAGTATGTCATCATCAGTGACCTCACCACACAACGAAAACAGAACCTTTCTCCTTTCGTTGTCGTTCATCTTCTCAACCATGTGACCCATGACTGTCAGAAACTCAATGTCATCAACATGACCGTTTGTCAGCTCACTGATAACCTTGTCATACTCCTTGGTCTTTACTGGCAGGTCGTTGATCGAAAGCTCACACACATGACCAGTGAAGGTCGGTGACTGGCTCCCACGCTTTTTAGTCCACTTCTCGTAAAACTCTTTTTTCAGGACAACTACTTCTCCGTCATCCTTGCAGACAGTCAGCTCTGCTACATGGTGGACATTATGAACGCCTACGGTTTTTGGAGAAAAATCCTTCTCCCCAGTAGCTGACTTTCCACTAAGCACATAGCTTATTGCGTTGGCTACTGTGGTCTTGCCAGTGCCGTTGGCTCCGTATATAACAGTGTCGTCACCGTTGAAATCTATGGTCAAACTCTTTATTCCACGAAAATTCTCAAGAAATAACTTAATCAGTCTCATTGCTGTTGACTCTACCCCTTTCCATGGTTTACAATACAAGTGGATTTGGCAAACGGCTTTTTCTTAGCTCCATTTGCTGTAATCTCATTCTTCATGGGCTTCGCCATCTCATCTGGCGTAGCCCTTCTTCATTTTCCAGCAGCTTGTGATACAATTTCATTTTGCCAGTCACCTACCAAAAATCCGAAGGCAAAACCGATAATCATAAAAACTGCAAATATTATCATCCAGCCATCAGTTGTGAAATACGGCAACTGGTGGCTTTTTTGTGGTACGCTCAACTTTACCAGTTCAAGATGCTGTACCATTTTGCTCACCTCCTACAAACCTGTTGTCCTGTCCATCTCTCCGACAAAGCCAAGCAGAAGCAATGCTGTAACGGCTATGGTAACTACCTTAAAAAACTTCATAGTCCTGTCGTACCATATCACCTTTCTCTTTATCTCAACACGCTCTTGTGTTGTCAGCTCCGACATCATCTTTCTCACCACCTTTGTTTGATCTGCACTTCTGTATAAGCCTGTTCACAGACTGAACCGTGATTTTCATGTGGCTAACAGGTGGAGTGTAGATGCACTCCAACAAACCTTGATTGACATACTCACGGATTCTGTTCTGGTTCACACACAACGCTTCTGCAGCTTGTGATACAGTCATAAGTCTGTAACAGTGTTCTGGGACAAATGCACTCATTTCGCCATTCAAGAACTGGGCTATCTCAGGTGTCTCCGTCAATATTGCTTTCAGCTCCTTTGCCAGCTCTACTGCTTCTTTCAGCTCTGCTATTTCCATTCTCACACCAACTTCCTCATGTAAACTGCTATCTCGTTCTTGATCCTTGACAGCTCTTTCAATTTAGCCAGTATCTCATTCATCTTGGGTATCTCATCTACCGATACTTTGCCATCGCTGGCAATACGCAAAATGGCTCGTTCAATGTCTGCTATGTCTGCCGTGGCGTTCAGGAACTTAACAGTTATCCTGTCGATGTCTATGCCCTCAACAGGCTCAACATCAAGCATCCCTATAGGGCAACACCTTGTACAACAGTAATTCAGCAACTCTGGAGCCTTGTACTGTTCTGCCATTGATATACACTCGTCTGGATGAGGAATAACATTCTGTAGCTCTATCTGGGCTATCCTCGTTCTCTCAATCCCTACAAGCATTGATGTAATCTCTCTTGAGCAGAACCGACTGTCCTTCTCTGCCATCCTCATCCGTGCCTTGTACCAGACACTGTTGGCAGCTTTCGTTGCCTTTCCACTCATGTTCATCACCTTCCGTTCTGTTTTCTCTGCTCTACACTGAGCTATCTTCTGGTACGATTAAATAAACTCGTTTAAAGAGTATTGTCATTCAAAAAAAATGCTGGGTCGACTCGTATGAACTCACATACACTAACAAGAGTATTTACCTTCAGGGTTATTCTACCATTTAGAATTCCATTCAGCGTTCTTTCGTTCATCCCGATTGCATTAGCTATTACACTTTGCTTAATACCTCGCTTCTGGATATAAGCCTTCAGCTTTTCGTTTACAGTCATTTCATCACCACCTCTCACTGGGCATTCCAAAATTATATTTCTCCAACGGCATCATGTATATAATCAACAATGCTGTTCAAACCAAATTCCATCAAACTCTCGACAAGAATTTCAAGCCAAATTTTATCCAGCTCATGCCGAATTTTTGGGCATTTAGTGTCTCCAGCATCAGCAATACAATCAAGACCAAGCTCATAGCCAAGGTATGATGGTACGCCACCCATTTTATAATTCAGGCAAATCTCATAAGCATGAATTTCGCAGATTGTCTTGTACATAAACATGTTTTCCAGCGAAGGGTCTTCAATCGTCATATTGTAGATTTCAACGCACTGGTCACGGATAGGAGCAAAAATCTTTTCCATTTCTTCTACCGTCTTCATGGTTGCCATCCTCCTTTATATACTCGTTAGAATAGTAATTATACTTTATTCTATGCTATTTAAAAGAGTATGTCAAGCTCCAATCCTATTATTATGAGTATTTTTTCTATTTATTCGAGTTTAATGCTATACTATACATCAGGAAGGTGGATAAGATGAGCATTGGAGCTAGGCTAAAAAGTGCAAGAGAAAAATGCCGTCTCATGCAAAAAGATGTCAGTGAACGCACTGGAATAGGCTATAGAAACATTTCACATTGGGAAAACGACAGGACTCAACCATCACCAAGCGACTTGCGGACATTAGCTGATCTTTATGGTGTCAGTACGGACTGGATATTGGGCATTGACTCAAAACCTTCAGCTTCTCAGGGAATTATGGGTATGCTATTCAAAGACGACCCCAAAATGCGAGCTGTCATAAAAGACATAAAATTTGACGGTTCAATCAACCACATGGGCAAAAACTACAAACCTTCTGAGCAGGACATTGCTTTTATCGAGAACGCCATTCGTCTGGTATACGAAAAAGCTCTGGCTACTGAGCAGGAGGTTGTGGAAATAAAACCTAAAGAGGGGTGAATGCCATGGCTGAGGAGTTATCATTCACCGAGAAGCAAAAAGAGCTTTTCGGCAAGATAACCGTTGTCTTTGACCTGAAGGCAGCTAAGCTTGAAAACACCAAGCAAGCTGATGACAGCGAAAAAGGCAAGCCTGAAAATCATGCCAAGGCAAGTGACGATTAAAGCCGCTAATAGCCTTCGTGGTGATTTTCCAGCCATGTAAAATCATGGCGGACTTACTACTATGTGCATACATAGTCCTAAGTCTGCCCTCGACACGCACAAACGGTCATATTCATAAGCTTTTCTTCTCTTTTTCGATAATTCAAAAACTTGAAATAGGGGGATTCTTTATGGAAAATATCAACTTCACGATTCTCGACAAGGGGATTGACGAATTTGCAGACAACATGCGTAAAAGTGGCATAGTAAGCTTTGCCGCAAATCCATATTATCTGGAACTCGAAGGGTACAAGCTGAGCATGGCAGCTACATTCCGCATGAAGTGGCTTGCCAAAAAATTCACTCCTGAAGATATCGGCTCTGGCAAGATTGCAAAATTTATTGACGAAAATTTTCAAAAGACCGTAAACAATCTCGCATTCTGGATTAACATAGACAATCTCAAGCAATATCTGGTGTCAAAGCCAGACGAAGCTGAAAAGCTGGTCTATGATGTCTTCACTTCGACTGATGCTGAAATGGCATTCAACAACCTTGCAGAAAAGGTACGAAACTATGATGTGGTCGCTGCTCTATTTTTCCTGCGAGACCGCAATCAATTTATGCCACTTGCTCCAAGTCATTTCGACAAAATCTTTGATGATCTAGGCATTGATTTCAAAACATCAGGGAACATCACATACGAAAACTACACGGAATACAACAGCATCCTCCAGCAGATAAGAAAACATATATCAGAACGACTTGGCATTGAGACATCACTGCTTGATACTCATTCACTGCTATGGACAATCCTGGGTCCCAAATAGCCTACTGCGACTACTGCTACTCCTTAAATACAGTACAGTATGTACACAGTATGATATGTACTAACATATTTACTCTCTACTAGTAGTAGTAGAACTAGTAGTAGACTCTATCCTATACTAACCTATACTAACCTATCCTAACCTAACCTATAGAGACGAAATCGTAACGGATTCGTTACAGACTCGTAACGAACCTGTTACAGACCTGTAACAGACTTGTAACGGATTTGTAACAGTCGTATTTCGTATAGCAAAATAACCATAAAAAATGCCGATGTAACGGTTTCGTAACGGACTTGTAACGGGTCTGGTACAATGTCGTAACGAACCTGTAACGGATTCGTAACGGACTCGTTACAGACCTGTAACAGACTTGGTACAAAGTCGTATCGGAACTGTATCGGTTGGCGTAACGAAATTGTAACAGACTCGTACCAATACTGTATCGAAGTTGTACCAACATCGTCACGGAACTGTTACAGATTTGTTACGGAAGTATGTTTTATTGTAGGAAATGTCGAAAATTTGCAAAAAAATAAACCTATTTTTACAACAGGTTTACTGGATAAACATATCAATTTTTCATTCATTTTGGGTCAAAATTCTGATGATCGGGAGCGAAAAATATCATGGCGAAGGTCAGAACACGGAAACGAGGTCAGACATTTTCATACATTTTTGAGGCTGGCAAGACTCCTGAAGGCAAGCGGAAGGTTATCGAAAAAGGTGGCTTTGCCACCGAGGAGGAAGCCTACGATGCTGGCATTGAAGCCTATGCAGACTGGAAGCATGGCGGTATCGGTATCAGGTCTGAAAACCCTACTGTTGCAGAGCTTCTTGATATCTGGTTTGAAAAGCATAAGGCTGGACTGGCAATGGCGACACGTAAGCTGTACTCAGACAAAATCAAAAAAGTCAGCTCCATGCTAGGTTCGATACACATTCAGGAGCTGAAGCCAAGAGACGTGGATGAAGCACTTATAGAGCTGGCAGACGAGGGATATTCAGAAAGCTATATCAAGCAATTCAAGTCTGTACTTTCGCTTGCTCTTGCTTATGCAGTATATCCAGCAGAGCTTATACGCTACAATCCAGCAGCAGAAATACACATACCGAAGAATGCCAAAAAGGGCGTTATAAAAAGACAGATTATAACACAAGAAAAATTCGCTGAAGCTATGAAAAAATATCCTTTTGGTCATTGCATGCACATGACTCTTTTCATTGCTTATCATACTGGTATGCGTATCGGTGAAGTATGCGGTCTAACATGGGATTCAGTAGACTTTGAAAATCGTATCATCGAGGTAACTAAACAGCTTGTCTGGGTGGATGGCGTTCACTACATCAAGAAGCCAAAAACATCGTCAAGCATAAGGAAAATCTATATCGATTCAGAGCTTATGGAAGAACTTAAACACTGGAAGGAACAGCAGGAACATAATGCTTTGGAGTATGGTAAAGGGTACAAGAGAAGCTACTGTGATAATGACGGTATTCTGACTGTAGCTTCATCCAGTTTGGACATGAGCCATCTGAACGAACTCCACTTTATAACAACGTACAACGATGGCAGACCTATGACACATTTACGTTCATATTCGTATCTGAGGACCTTGGGGCTGAACTCTCACTCTTTCAGGCACACTCACGCAACCATGCTGGCAGAAGCAAATGTAAATCCAAAAGAGGTGGCAGCTAGACTGGGTCATAAAAAGATAAACATAACCATGGAGCTATACACAAAAGCAACAGACAAAATGCTCAAACATACTTCTGACGAGTTTGAGAAAATGCTGTCAAAAAATGCAGACAAGACACCTAACGCAGACAAAATGCAGACAAATCAAAAAAGCGATACAGTCAAATAAAGGCTGTACCGCTCTTTTTTATCTATTCACCAAATCCATGGCTGTTTCCTGGGCCTCATGGAGAATTCTCTCCTCGTCCATGGTGAGAACAGTGCCCTTTTCCATAATAACCTTACCATCGCAGATTACTGCGTCCACGGAGCTTGAGCTTGCAGAATATACCAGCAGTGATACCAGATCATGGCGAGGACACCAGTCAGCACGGTTCATATCATAAAGCACAATATCAGCCTTGTAGCCAGGAGCCAGCTTGCCCACCTTATCCAGAAGAAGGGCCTTGGCACCGTTTTCAGTACCCAGCTGGAGAGCCACCTTGGCCGGAACTGCCAATGGATCCAATTCATTCACCTTGTGAAGCATTGCTGCCAGACGAACCTCCTCCAGCATATCAAGATTGTTATTGGAAGAAGCGCCGTCAGTACCCAGAGCCACATTTATCCCCTCTTTCAGGAGGCGTGGAACTGGGGAAACGCCGCTGGCCAGCTTCATATTGGAGCCCGGATTATGAATTGCAGAAATATTGTGCTTCTTCATAATGGCAATATCCTCGTCATCCAGCCATACACAATGGGCAGCAATGGAAGGGAAATCGAAAAGGCCAGTGTCCTCAATGTACTTAAATGGACGCTTGCCATACTGCTCCTGTATCTGCTTAATTTCCGCCTGGGTCTCGTTCATGTGAATGTGAATAGGAATCTGATGCTTTGCAGCCAGCTCCCTTGCGTACTCACAGAACTCAGGAGGGCAGGTGTATGGGGCATGAACACCCATCATAATGGTAATAAGCCCATTTCCGGCCCCATGATAATTTTCAAATAAATTAACATTATCCTCCAAAATCTGACGGCCGGCAGGGAAAAGACCGATGGCACCACGGGCAATTACACCACGGATACCAGCCTTGATGGTAGCCTCGATAACGGACTCCATGTGAGGACCATACATATCTGCGTAGGTGGTAGTACCAGTTTTAATCATCTCCAAAAGGGCCAGCTCGCCACCTACACGAATATCCTTTTCCACCATTTTGGCTTCAGTTGGCCAGATGCGGTTGTTGAGCCAGTCCATGAGCTCCATATCGTCGCCGTAGCTTCTAAGCATGGTCATGGAGGCATGGGTATGGCCGTTTACAAAGCCCGGGGCGGCAAAATGGTTACTTCCATCAACCGTTCTATCTGCCTTAAAAGCAGCAGGAATATCGCCAATGGCCAGAATCTCAGTGTCCTTAACGGCAATATCAGCCTCTTTAACGGTATAATCATCCAACAAAACATGGGCGCCCTTAATCAGTAAATTGCTCATTTATTACCCTCCATACAAAACATTTTGTTCTACGCTTAAAAATCAACATCAATAGTCAGGATACCATTTTTCTATCTGCTCCCGGGGAATCTCAAAGTGCTGGTAGTCCTTCTCCTCATCCCAGTCACCGCCCCAGTCGAAGCCATTTTCCTCAAAGAGCCTGCAGCAAGGGTCCCCCTTAACAACCTTGTAGGGATAATCCTTTTCCCTGTCGCAATACTCCTTTCCGTTTTCCGGCACGATGTAGATACTGCCGTCATCCAGTGGCTTTATATAAGGGTTGTACCGTGGATTTATATCCACCGCCAGCCCCAGGCCATGCTTGGAAATACGGTTTGTATGGGCCACAAGACGGAAATTGAAGCAGGAGCCGTTATTATCCGCCATGGATTTGTCATCATCTGCATCGTATTCATCAATAAGACGGAACTTCTCCATGGGATAGCTGCACTCATACAGCTTTTCAAAAATGTCCAACAGACGCTCTGCAATATGGAAATTGCAAACCATCTCCCCCTCAAGGGTCTCCCCCTCCAAATTCTTATGAAGGAAATGAATATACCTCAGATCCACCACCGGCAAGGTGCAATGCTTGGCAAAGGATTTGCCCTCCATTTTGGCAAAAAGCTCCGGGGAAATCTCATCAATATAAAAATCCTTATCTGTCATTATATTTTCGCTCTCCCTATTAAATCACTACATTTTATGATATTTCATTAACCAAAAGAAGTCAATTAAAGGCCTGATTGATAATTTTACATTTTTGATATTTTTGTTTTCTAAATAATATTGAAAGATGTTATAATGAACGCAATGTTGTTTAAATCAACAAAATATAAACCAAAAGGAGCAAGAATAAGCTATGAGAAAAAGAACTTTATTGGCGATTTTCGCCGTATTTATGTTTCTCTTGATGGCCGGAGGTTGTGGTTCAAACAGCGCCTCTGACTCCAAGACTATTTCCATGGCCCTGTCCAATGAGCCATCCTCCCTTGACCCGGCCATAACCTACGGGCTTTCTGAAAGCGATGTGGAGCTGGCTATTTTTGAGGGCCTTACCCGTATTGACGAAAAGGGTGTGGCTCAGCCTGCTTTGGCTGAAAAATGGGATGTGTCTGCCGACGGACTTACCTATACCTTCCATCTGCGCAAGGATTTAAAGTGGTCTGACGGCACTCCTATCACTGCCAAGGATTTTGAATATTCCTGGAAGCGTGTACTGGATCCTCAGCTTGCCTCCGGCAATGCATATATGCTTTTCATAATTGAAGGTGCAGAGGATTATAACAGCGAAAAGGGAAGTGCTAATAAGGTAGGCATTAAGGCTGTGGACGATAATACTCTGCAGGTTAAGCTCGCAGAGCCAGCAGCATATTTCCTTGACCTCACCGCATTCCATGCTTTCTATCCAGTACCAAAGCACGCAGTTGAGGCAAACAAGGATGGCTGGGCAGGCAATGCTGAAACTATCGTGGGCAATGGACCATTCAAGATTACCAAATGGGCTCATTCCGGTGAAATCGTCCTTGAAAAGAATGAAAATTACTGGAATCCTTCTGTAGTTGCTTCCAACACTATTAAGATGCCTATCAGCGAGTCCAAGAGCACCCGTCTTACCATGCTGGAAAGCAACCAGACTGACCTTATTTTGGATCCACCACCTGCTGATGAGGATCGCCTGAAGGAAAAGGGTCTCTACAAGGTTGAGCCACAGATTGGTACCACTTATTATGTGTTCAATGTAACCAAGGCTCCTTTTGACAAGGTTGAGGTTCGTAAGGCCTTTGCCATGGCTGTAAGCCGCACAGATATGATTGAAAAGGTAGTCAGAAATGGCAAAAAGGCTGCAATAACCTTTATTCCACCAGATATTCTGGTTAATGGCAAGGACTTTGCCAGTGAAAGCGGTTCCCTTGTCGTTGAAGATCCGGCAAAGGCCAAGAAGGTGCTGGAAGCATCTGGATATAACGGTGAGCCTGTAACCATTCTTTACAACACCAATGAAATGAACAAGGCTATTGCTGAATCCATCCAGGCCATGTGGAAATCTGCCCTGGGCGTTAATGTTGAGCTTACAAATCAGGAAACAAAGGTATTCTACGCCTCCCGTGAAAATGGCGAATATCAGGTGGCTACTGCCAACTGGATTGCTGATTTTGCTGATCCTGTGAACTTCCTTGATGTATTTACAGCCAAGGATAATGATGCCCAGTATCACAATGCTGAATACAATGCCATCATGAAGGCTGTTCATAAAGAAGTGGACCCTGCAAAGCGTGCCCAGCTCATGCATCAGGCCGAAAAGAAGCTCTTTGATGACTGTGTAATTATTCCGCTGTACTACACCTCCCAGGTTATTGCTGTAAATCCTAAGCTTACAGGCTATTACTGCTCCCCTATGGGTGTAATTGACCTCATCAAGGCTCACAAGTAATAAGGATTCAATATGTCCGACATAAAGGAAGTTCTCTGCTCACTGGCAGAAAAAAATAAAGAAACATTAAATAATATAGCTGATTACATTCATGCAAACCCGGAGCTGGGCTGTGAGGAGGTAAAAGCCTCCGCTTATCTCCGGGAGCTGCTAAAAAACGAAGGCTTCACTGTAGATGATGTGCTGAAGGACCAGTTCCCCACTGCCTTTAAGGCTTCCTATGGGAATGGTGATATTCACATTGGCTTCTTGGCAGAATACGATGCCCTGCCGGAAATAGGCCACGGCTGCGGCCATAATCTTATTGCCGCCATGAGCACTACCGCCGCCATAATCTGTGGAAAATTACTCAAGGATAAAATCACCGTTCATCTCTTTGGATGTCCCGCCGAAGAAACTATTGGCAGCAAGGTAATGATGAGTGAAGCGGGAGTATTTGATGGACTGACAGCCGCTCTTATCTGTCATCCTGGAAGTGATACCACCTTCGGGGGCACTTCATACGCCACCCATCCCCTGCAGATAACCTTCAAGGGAAAGCCTGCCCATGTGGCGGACCCGGATTATCATGGCATAAATGCCCTGGATGCTTTGGTGGATTTTTACACTGAGCTGAAGGAGCTGGAAAAAACCTTCACTGAGCCTTATATTCTGGGAAAGATAATCACTGAGGGGGGCACTGCTCCCAATATAATTCCCGACAGGGCCGTTATGAGGGCCACTATCCGCTCCCTTAACACCACATATCTTGAGGAAACAATGCTGCCAAAAATCAGGGATTTGGCCAAAAGGGTTTCCGATGATCACGGCACTAAGGTGGATTTATACCACTATGAGCCTCTGTTCAAAAACATGATAAATCATAAAAAGCTGGAAAACTATGCCAAGGACAATTTCTCCAGCCTTGGGATTAAGGATATTAAGACCTTCCCAGATGATTATGCCGACGGCTCCACGGATGTGGGAAATGTTAGCCATGTGGTTCCAACCATTCAGCCGGAAATAAAAATCGGTGATAATATAGCGGCCCACACCCCAGAATTTACTGCCGCCGCCAAAGGTGACTACGGCAGGGAAATGGCACTGAAGGCAGTAAAGGGCATGTGTATGACTGTGGCTGATATTGTTGAAATGGGATTATAATTCAAGACATTTAAAAAGCGCGATGTGGCAGAATCGTCACCTCGCGCTTTTATATTGCTTATGTGGCTATTGCATTTTTTGCAGGAACATATTTACAACAAATGACAGGCGATTTTATGTCCCTCAACATCCTTGATAACAGGTTTTTCCTTAAAACATCTGTCACTGGCCTGGCTGCAACGGAGAGCAAACGGACAGCCCACCACATCAGCGGCACCTATTTCTCCCTTAATGATAGATATATCCTGATGCACATCAGGGTCAGGTACCGGAATAGCCGCCAGCAATGACTTTGTATAAGGGTGCATAGGGTTGGCATAAAGGGCTTCCGCCTCCGCCAGCTCCATAATCTCTCCCATATACATAACTGCCACCCTGTCACTTATGTATTTAACCATGGCCAGATCGTGGGCAATAAAGAGATACGTGAGCCCCAGCTCCTTTTGAAGCCGTCTCATAAGATTAACCACCTGGGCCTGAATGGAAACGTCCAAAGCTGAAATTGGCTCATCGCAGATAATAATATCAGGATTTACCGCCAAAGCTCTGGCAATGCCGATACGCTGTCTCTGGCCGCCACTGAACTCATGGGGAAAGCGGTTGGCCTGCTCCTTGCTAAGTCCCACCAGCTCCAGCAGCTCATATATACGATTCTGCTTTGCCTTTTTATCCTCATAGACATGGTTGATTTCCAGTGGCTCACCGATGATTTCCCCTACAGTCATGCGGGGATTAAGACAGGCATATGGGTCCTGAAAAATCATCTGAATACGTTTTTCCGGTCCCTTGGTCAAATCCAGCCTTTCACCGTGAAGGTATACCTCACCATCCGTAGGCTTGTATATACCCATAATGGTTCTCCCAGCCGTGGTCTTGCCACAGCCGGACTCACCAACCAGTCCAAGAGTCTCTCCCTTGTTAATATCAAAGGAAATACCATTTAATGAATAGGCGTATTCCTTGGGATGACCAAAGAAATTCTTCTTGGTAACAAAATGCTTCTTTAAATTTTTAACGGAAAGCAAGGGCTTGATATTTGGACTTTCTGTATTATTCATGGTGCCCCTCCTCTCTGTCACGGGCTGGGAGCCAACATTCCACACAATGCTCCTTACCCATATTTTCATTATTTGGGCAACAAGCTGCACAAACCTTCATAGCATCGCCACATCTAGGAGCAAAGCTGCACCCCTTAATATCATAAAGCAAATCAGGAGGATGGCCCTCAATAACCGGCAGCTCCACATCATCTGCCCTGTCTACACGGGGCAGTGAATTTAAAAGGCCCTTTGTATAGGGGTGCTGTGGGTTATGGAAAATTTCCCCCACTGTTCCCGACTCCACAATACGGCCCGCATACATAACGTTAACCCTGTCACAAATACGGGCAATAACCCCCAGATCATGGGAAACAAGCACAATTGACATTTTCATTTCACGGCGCAGCTCATCCAAAAGCTCCAATATCTGGGCCTGAATTGTTACATCCAGGGCCGTGGTAGGCTCATCTGCAAATAACAGCTTTGGCTTGCAAATAAGGGCCATGGCAATCATAACACGCTGGCGCATACCGCCGCTGAATTCATGGGGATAGGCCTTCATGCGTTCCTCCGCCTTGGGAATCCCCACCCGCTTTAAAAGGGCCAGGGCTTCCTCATGGGCATCTTTTTTGTTTAAGCCCTTGGACTTAATAATACCCTCTGTCATCTGCTGGCCAATGGTCAGCACAGGATTAAGTGAAGTCATGGGATCCTGAAAAATCATGGCCATGGAGGTGCCCCGCAGCTTCACCATTTCCTTATCAGTTTTATTGGTAATATCCTCGCCTAATAATTTAATGTTGCCTTGATTTATAAAGGAATTTTCCTCCGGCAGAAGCCCCATTACTGCATGGGCAGTAACACTTTTGCCACAGCCGGATTCCCCCACAATGCCTACAACTTCCCCTTCATCAACATTGAAGGTTACTCCCCGTACTGCCTTTACATCGCCGCGATAGGTGTGAAAGCCCACTGATAAATCATTAATTTCCAAAATCATCTTCAAGCTCCTCCCCTCTTAACGGCGCATTTTCGGATCCAGGGCATCCCGCAGTCCGTCACTGAAGAAATTAAAGGCCAGCATGGTTAAGCTGATGGCCACTGCAGGGAAAAACAGCTGGAAGGGATATGCACCCAGAGTATTAATACCATCGGAGCAAAGGACTCCCCAGCTGGCCATTGGCGCAGATACGCCAAGGCCGATGAAGCTCAAAAAGGCCTCAGTAAAGATGGCATCGGGAATGGAAAGGCTCAATGACACGATAATAACACCCAAGGAATTTGGAATAAGATGCTTCAAAAGAATGCGGGCGGGACTTGCTCCCATGCTGCGGGAAGCCAGTACGAATTCCTGCTCCTTTATTTTCAGCACCTCACCGCGGACAATTCGGGCCATCTGCAGCCAGTAGCTGATACCAAGGGCAATGTAAATATTCATTAGTCCCGGCTTAAAAACCACCATCAGCAAAATTACGTACAAAAGGGTTGGCACGCTGTAGAGAATATCCACAATATTCATCATAATGCGGTCAGTGCGTCCTCCCACAAATCCGGAGATGCCCCCGTAAAGGACCCCGATAAATAGATTTATCAGAGAAGCCACCACACCGATGGACAAAGAAATACGGGCACCGTAGAGAACACGGATAAACATATCACGGCCAAGATTGTCGGTGCCAAAAATATGCTCCATAGTAGGTGCCATATTGGTGCTGGCAAAGTCCTGATCCTCATAGGAGATGCCGGAAAACATGGGAATGAAAATAGCAGCCACCATCATCAGCCCAATAAAAATCATTCCCGCCATGGCGGCCTTGTCCTTCTTCAGCCGAATCCAGGCATCCTGCCAGTAGCCCATGGAAGGGGCCTGTTCTGCCTCCAGTGCCAAAGCTGCCTCAGTCCTGGCAAGAGGAGAAAAATCATATTCCTTATTCATATTAATCCTCCCTCTCCCCAATTTTAATCCTTGGATCCAGCACCGGATAAATAATATCCACAATCATATTCATGAGAATAATAATGGCACTGTAAAATATGGTAACGCCCAAAATAACGGTATAATCACGATTGTAAATGGAGGTTACAAAATAGCTGCCCAGCCCGGGAATGGCAAAAATGGTTTCAATGACGAAGGAGCCCGTCAAAATGCTTGCCACCATAGGCCCAATATAGGTAACAACGGGAATAAGGGCATTTGGCAAGGCGTGTTTAAAGAGAATATAGCTTGTGCCCAGTCCCTTGGCCTTGGCAGTTTTAATATAATCCTGGCCCAAAACCTCCAGCATGCTGGAACGGGTCAGTCTGGTAATAAAGGCCATAGGCATAGCCGCCAAAGCAAAAGCAGGAAGTATGCGGCTCTTCCAGTCAAGCCACATGGCAGCTGGCAACAGCCCCAGCTTCATGGCAAATATCTCCACCAAAAGGGCCGCCAGCACGAACCCCGGCACCGCAATACCGATGGTGGTCAGCAAATTAACGGTTCGGTCCTGCCAGTTGTTGCGCCGATATGCCGCCAGCACTCCCGCAGGAATCCCCAGCACTAAAGAGATGATAATGGCCTCCATGCCCAGCTCAAAGGACACGGGAAAGCTCTCCCCAATAATATCATTTACAGAACGGCCCACATATTTAAAGGAAGGTCCCAGATCTCCCTTAAGAATGTTTTCCACGTAATCCATATACTGGGTGGAAAGAGGGTCATTCAGCTTGTAGCGAGCCTCTATATTGGCCTGAACAGCAGGAGGCAGGTTCTTTTCCGCCGTAAATGGACCACCCGGAATAGCGTGCATAAGCAAAAAGGTCACCGTCATTACTATCCACAGCACAACTATTGAATTTATTAATCGTTTTCCCAGATAATTAAGCACTTTGGCTTCCTCCCCAAAATGTTAGTTACAGCGCATGACAAAGGGCGTCCATAACCTTTTCTTCCCAGATAAAGTTATTGCTGAACTCTCCACGGCTCCGCCCGTCTTCCTCAGCCATGCCTTCACCATTCATTATATAAACAAATCCGTCTTTGGTGCCCGGCACATAAAACATGCCGGAATAAAGGCCAAAGGCCTGGCCCGTATGCCCCACAAGGAAAATATCATTCTCCTGGCATACTCTGGCAGGGGAATCCCCCCTTATCTGATACAGTCCCAACCCATAAGACAGAATGGTGTCATCACATGTATCACCATTATTTCCGTCATAGTACCATTGGGCCCTTGTCATTTCATTAATTGAGGTTTCCGACAGAATTGTTTTTCCCCTGAACTCCCCTTTGTTCATGAGCATAATAAGGGTATTGTACATGCCCTCAAGGGAAAGCCGCAGTCCCCCCTGAGGCGCAAAAAATGTGGCATTTGTGCCAATCTCGTAATTCTCCAATGAATACACCCTTGGATCATCGTGAAGGGCGTAGGGATTCTGCATAGTCACGGTGTCCCTGGCGGGCCTGATGCCCCTGAAATCGTCCATTACAGGGCGCCATGGCATATCATCACGCCATACCCCCTCAATATCCTTTTTCTGGTAAAGGGTTCCCAGACTGGCAAACACAGTATCGGAGAAATTTCCCGGCAGATAGCCCCCAATAATATCCAAATCCTTCAAAATATTGTTTTGCAAATAAAGGTCAAAGCGTTCCCCCGTTACAGCCTCAATAATTGTGCCCAAAAGGCCATAGTTTAGATTGCAGTAACAGAAATATTCTCCCACTGGCTCATCAGCGGGAGAAAAATGGGCCCCATCCTCATAAAATTTCCCCTCGGGATCAAAAAAGGTCCTTACGGAATACCCCGGGGGAATACAGTAAACTACCCCGTCACGAAGTCCGGAGGTGTGATTGGCCAGCATTCGCACCGTAATTTTCTCATCAGGAAACTCCGGGTGACGGAGCTGAAAGCCAAGATAATCACTGACATCATCATCAAGGCCTATTTGCTCCGCCTCCACCAGCTGCATAAGAGCATAAATAGTAAACTGCTTGGAAACGGAGGCAATGCGGAAAAGGGAATCTGCCTTAAAGAGCTTTTGTTCCCTGCCAAAGGCAGCATATCCGCCACAAAAGCTGAAAACAGGCTTGCCATTCTTTATTAAAACGGCTCCCAGCCCAGGAACCTGGGTATAGTGGTTTCCCACCATCCCCCTTAAATTGTCTTCCAATAAATCAAACTCATCCATTAAAATGCCTCTTTATGCGGGATAAATGCATACACGCACGTTATTGTCCACGTGCTGCAAAATCTTTATCATATTTTCCTCGCTGACAGCGATACAGCCCATGGTATAATCATATTCTCCCATGCAGTGAATAAAAATATAAGAACCCAGTCCTGGTACGCATTCCCTGTTATATGTTAAAAATAAGCCGTAATTAAACTGTGGCGCCCCATTGTTCATAGGGTCCAGATCCAGCTTGGCCAGTACCTCCTTGGGGATTTTCCGGTCATCAATGAGCTTATTGTAATAAGGCCCGTCAGCACAGAAAATATGCTCATCGAAAAGGAGATAATCCGCCTTGGTGCCAGGATTTGGCTCAATACCCCCGGCGGTAAAGATTCCAAAGTCCCCCTTTGGGGTCTTCTTGTCACCTTCACTTTTCTTGCCAAGACCGTTCTTTCCCGTATAGCCATCACAGGCCAATACCAGATTCCACTTTTGTGCATCGTCCTTTTCATATAACTTTACAAGGGCTTTGCTACCCCCCTTGTACTGGACGAAAATCACCTGCTTGACACAGGAAATCTCACTGTAGTGGTCAAGTCTTTCCTGCCAGAAGGGATTTGCTTCAGCAGCAGCGGCCTGTGCCGAATGGGGACATCTGTTAATAATTAAAAGGCATAAAATGGTTAATAAAAAAAGCTTCATAATTCCATGCCATCCTTTCAATACAAAAATAGGCTCCTAAAAATATTAGAAGCCTATTAATAATTTTAAATTACGCTTTTAAATTAGCACTGATGCAGATAAGCGTACTGTTCAGGAGTCAGTTCATCAATCTCGATGCCCATGGCTGCCAGCTTGATCTTGGCAATCTTCTGGTCAACTTCCTCTGGCAGAACGTAAACCTTGTTCTCCAGCTTATCATGGTTCTCCAGAATGTACAGGGCGGAGAAGAACTGAACGCCCCAGGAAAGGTCCATAATCTCAGCAGGGTGACCATCACCACAAGCCAAGTTTACGAGACGGCCCTCACCCAGGAGGTAGAGCTTCTTGCCATCAGCAAACTTAAATTCCTCAATACCTTCCTTCACCTGCTTGCGGGACTCAGTCATGGCCTCCAGCTCAGGAATATTTATCTCCACATCAAAGTGGCCGGAATTACACATTACAGCACCGTTCTTCATGGAAGCAAAATGGCGCTCACGAATAACGTCCTTGTCACCAGTGAGGGTAAGGAAAATATCGCCAATCTTGGCAGCCTCATCCATAGGCATTACACGGAAGCCGTCAAATACAGCCTCAATAGCCTTTACTGGATCAACCTCGGTGATGATAACATTGGCACCAAGGCCCTTGGCACGCATGGCACCACCCTTGCCACACCAGCCATAGCCAGCAATAACAACGGTCTTTCCGGAAATTACCAGATTGGTGGCACGCATGATGCCTTCCCAAGTGGACTGGCCAGTACCATAACGGTTATCAAAGAGATACTTGCAATATGCATCGTTGGCAGCCATCATAGGGAACTCCAGCTTGCCAGCGGCCTCCAGAGCCTTGTCACGGAGAACGCCTGTGGTGGTTTCCTCGGAACCGCCAATAATCTTTGGCAGCAGCTCACGACGGTCATTGTGGAGACGATAAATCAGATCGCCGCCATCATCCATAATAATATCTGGCTCTGTGTCCAGTGCCATATCAATATACTTGTCGTACTCCTCCATGGTGCAGCCATGGTGAGCCAATACAGTTACGCCGTCCTCAACCAAAGCAGCGCAAACATCGTCCTGGGTGGACAATGGATTTGATGCAGTGGCAATAACCTCAGCACCGGCATTCTTCAGAACCAGTGCCAGATATGCAGTCTTTGCCTCCAGATGCATGGTCATAACCATACGCTTGCCGGCAAATGGCTTGGACTTGGAATATTCCTTATTTACAGCTTCCATAACTGGCATAAAATTCTTTACCCAGTTGATTTTATCATGTCCAGAAGGTGCTAACTTAATGTCTTTGATTTTGGATTCCATAATACGCCTCCTATAATATCTGTTTCAAACGCTAACAATTAATTATAACATAACTTATATATAGTAATAAAGATTTTCCCGATACAACCTTTACAAAACTGTTCCAGCCCTGTCAGAAAGGTATTTATGGTCCGCCACCTTTAGGCGGATTGGGGTTACAGTAACATTGCCCTTATTGCAGAGAACAACATCGGAAACAGGGCTGTTGCCCTCATCCACAATGTCCCCCTCCACAATATAATAGATGCGGTCACTTTCATCAGTCCGCGGAATATAGGCATTTTCGTAGTTTCTGATGCCCTGATATGCCCACAGCCACTGATAATCCTTGGCCAGCTTAACTGGGAAGTTAATATTGAGAAGATATTCCTTCTCCTCCCTTTCCATATTCATTATAACCGGCAGCTTCTTCACCAGCTCCCTGG
Source organism: Anaerovibrio sp. RM50 (assembly GCF_000622005.1). Lineage (GTDB taxonomy): Bacteria > Bacillota > Negativicutes > Selenomonadales > Selenomonadaceae > Anaerovibrio. The sequence goes on from NZ_JHWV01000006.1 coordinate 165,032, forward strand.
CCACATCGTCAAAGGTCATTATTGGGTGGTAGCTGAGGGAAACCGCAATGGAACGGATATTGTGGATAAAGCCCTCCTTGGCAGCCCCCACGGTGCCGGAATAAATCAAATCCGTGCCCAGATTGGAGCCGTCATTGATACCAGAAATAACCAGATCTGGAAATTCCTCCTCATTATTCTGCAAAATTCCCTCAAGATAAAGCTTAACGCTGTCTGCAGGGGTTCCACCGATACCATAGGCCTCAATACCATATTTTTCCATAAGAGGCACATATTTATCAACATAAATCCGCTGTCCCACAGTAATGGCGTGGGCCTTGGCACTCTGCTGGCTGGCCGGGGCCGCCACAATGACCTGGTGGTCCTTATGCAAATGCTTCACCAAAGCCTCAATGCCCGGGGACATAACCCCGTCATCGTTGGTAATCAGAATCTTCATAGCAATCACCCTTCATAGTATAAAAAAAAGGCTGGAAGATATCCAACCTGCAATGATTCATAATGGTGACCCACCGGGGACTCGAACCCCGAACCTGCTGATTAAGAGTCAGATGCTCTACCAGTTGAGCTAGTGAGTCATAAAAAACAGGCTGTAAAACAACCTGTAATACTATCAATGGTGACCCACCGGGGACTCGAACCCCGAACCTGCTGATTAAGAGTCAGATGCTCTACCAGTTGAGCTAGTGAGTCATGTGCTTTACGCAACAATTGATATTATAGTCATTTCATATATCCCTGTCAACAAAAAATATGAAAAATAACAGTAATTCCTTACAGACTAACTATTCTGCTGTCTGAAGGTGTGGGGACTGCAGCCCCTATATAGCCGAAATGCCTTGCTGAAATGGCTGGGGTTATAATACCCGCAGGCCACCCCTATGTCAAGAATTGATTCATTGGACTCCAAAAGCATTTCCTCTGCCACCTGAAGGCGGTAATTCTGAATATATTGCCGTGGGGACATATTGAATATGGACTGGAAGCAGCGCTGGGCCTCCCTCTCGCTGATGCCAGCCTGAGCTGCCAAATCCTCCACAGATATCTGATCACCATAATGACCATGAATATAGTCCACCATCAGCTTTATTCGTTCCATTTGCGGCGTTGTATAGCCTATCCTTGAAGCTGTTGGATGGTCACTTAGTATAGCCAAGGCTTTGCCTATATTATACCTAAGATCAAGCTCAAAGCCGAAAATTTCTTTTTGGGCAGCTATAAATGCTCTTCTGATATTGATTATGACATCCCGTTCCCTTTTTACATCAGTGTGTAAATATTTTCCTGAAAACATTTCATCGGTAACAATTGGCTTAACATATTTTTTATAAATAACATTTGCAATGCCACCGCTTATGAATTTCTCATCAAACAAGATGCAATATAGCTGACAGCGTTCCCCATCCAGCGCATATCTGTGCAATACCCTGGAATTGCAAAAAAAGCCATTTCCGGCTTCTACTATTGCCCGTTTACCTGCATATTCAACTACAGCGCGGCCGGAAGAAACATACATAAATTCCAGCTCACGATGCCAATGCCATGGCAATGATTGAATACCTCCTCTATTCCATTCAATGCAATAACTGCTACAAGGAAAAAGGGGATTGTCATGCATTTGCTCTTTTTCCTTGTCCGCCATTATACGGATTGTAGTCATTTTCTTAATCATAAAAATCTCCCTTTTCTGTCGCATAGAGAACATTTTTTGTCGTATAAAAGGCAGAAGGCTCAGATTTTACAATATATAATGTATTCAACTTAAAGAACTAATGAATTTCCAAAGGAGGAATCAGTTATGAAAGCAGCAGTTAGACTTTCCGGTATGGAGCGTTTATTGATGAATGTAAATACACACCACTACAGCTTCCTGGAGGGTAAAAAGTTCGAGAGTGCAAAGGACAAGGATCTGGCTTATCGTCTCAGCATCCATGAGCTCCGCATTGGCACCTTCGCAGCATTGGTTGTAGCAACCGCTTTGGCAATCTGCCTCTAATTCCCATTTGCCCTCTCTCATATTATAGAGCGATTGACAAGATAATACTACCCCCATTTATCAAATAGTGTTCTAAAAACGACGGGATTGTTTTGTGCCCCTTTCGGCAGAAAACAACCCCGTTTTTTTAGTGTGCATACGTGAAGAAAGCGCAGGCTATTAAAGCCTGCGCTTTTATTTATCTTATATCCATATTCTTTCTTAACAGGTACAGGAAATATGGAGTGCCCAGTAAGGCAGTCATAATTCCCACATTTATTTCACTGTTTGGAAGAAGCATTCTGCCCATGGCATCACAAAATACCAAAAATACTGCTCCCCCCACTATACTGGCCGGCAACAAATAACGATGATTTGGCCCCACCAGCATACGCATCATGTGGGGAATAATCAGCCCTACAAAGCCAATACTGCCTGTAATACATACGCTGCTGGCAGTGGTCATGGTGGCAACTGCAAGCAATATAAGTCTGAATTTTGTAACATTCATGCCCACAGCCTTGGCTTCTGCCTCTCCCAGGGCCAGAATATTTAGATGTCTGGCCAGCAATATCATAATTATAATTCCAAGACTTATAGGAACAGCCCCCATAAGCACATGCTCCCAACGGCGGTAATCAAGGCTGCCAATAGTCCAGAAAAGGTATTGCTGCACCTTATGATCTTCCATTATTGTCAGCATGGCTGCCGTCAGGGCACTAAAGAGCATCCCTACCACCACACCGGCCAAAAGCAGTGTCAGCACAGGAATCCGCCCATGTCTTGTGGCCAAACCAATGGTCAATGATACTGCCACAACGGCTCCTATAAAGGCACATACAGGAAGTCCCATAAGGCTTGTGCTGTTAATTCCAATAATAATAGCTATTACAGCACCAAAGGTAGCTCCGCTGGATACTCCAATAATTCCCGGGTCTGCCAAGGGATTACTGAACACCCCCTGAAGCACCGCCCCAGATGCAGCCAACCCGGCTCCCACAAGAAGTCCAACCACAGTACGGGGAGAACGAATAAACATCAATACAGCCTCCTGCTGCTCAGTTATATCAACATTCTCCAGCAACGGAATCCCCATTTTATGGAAAAACCAGGCCACCACCTGCGTAAAGCTTAGATCATATTGCCCCGCAGACAAAGAGATACAAATTACCAGCAATAGGGCCACAAACAAAATTATGGATATGAGCTTGCGGTGATAATTGTTCATACATCATCACCCCTCCCATTATGATGTTTGTCACCAATAATTGTATTAATAAGCTCTTTTTTTCTGCCGTCATCAGGGGCAGGAACCGTAAATATGTCCACATGCCCCGTCTCCTTGTTTATTAAAGAGCGTATGTCCACCCCATAGGCATCTGTAAGAAGGCTGTCCGTCAACACTTCCCCCGGATTACCATCCGCGATAATATTTCCATCTTTTAAAAGCATCAGTCGGGAACAGTATCGTGCCGCCAAATTAAGCTCATGAACTACCATAATAACCGTCTTGCCGTATTTGCACATTTCCTGGCAAAAGCGGAATATCTCCTCCTGGTAGAATAAATCCAGTCCCGAGGCCGGTTCATCCAAAAACAACACATGGGTCTGCTGGGCCAGCACCTTGGCAAGATAAACACGCTGCCTTTGACCTCCGGACATGGCTCTGATGGGGGTATCGACCAGCTCCATAACCCCGGTGTATTTCATGCAGGCATCAACAATTTCAATGTCATCGTCGCTGCTCTGCTCCCACCATTTCTTATATGGGTATCGTCCTGCCATTACCATATCCCTTGCAGTATAATCAAATGTCATTTCCACCTGCTGCTGAAGATAGGCAATCTGAATTGCCAATTCCCGTTGTGAATAGCTTTTCAGTTCCCTTTCAAACAATGTTATGCTTCCATTTTCCAGGGGCAAAAATCCCCTGAGAGATTTGAGCAAAGTACTCTTACCAGCACCATTTTTGCCAATAATTCCAATAAACTCCCCATAATTAACATCAAAGGTCGCATTGGTTATTACTATATTATTATCATAACCGGCAGTTATGTTTTTAACACTTAATATTTTTTCCATTAATGGCTCCATAACCGATAATATTGTTATTTATAACAATTTCAAATTAAAACATCCAACAATTTTAAGTATACTGTTTAGGTAATAATTGTCAAATTCATTGTGCCCTTTTCGATATGGAATATAGTATAATCGAAGCAGGGAGGGCTTGAATATGCAAATAAACATGAAAGACAATATCGTTGCTATTCTTCGTGGGGTGCCGGGCTCCGGAAAAAGTACATGGATAAAGGAGCATGGTGTTGAAGACTATTCCATTTCCCTTGATAAGCTTCGTCTGATGCTTTCAAATCCAATTAAATCCCCAAATGGGTATTTCGAAATAAATCAGGCCGTATCTGAAACTGCCTGGAAGCTGGCTTACGAATTCTTAAAAAGCCGTATGCGAAACGGCGGTGTAACATTTGTGGATGCCACCTTTATGAATGAATATCTCATAAATTTTATGAATGATTTAGTATGTGAATATAAATACAAGCTATTAGTAATCGATTTTTCTTCTGTTGGGCTTGAGGAAGCAAAAAGGAGAAATCATCTTAGGCGAGACACTATCCGCTACGTTCCGGAATCAGTATTGGATAAATTATGGCAGGAAGGTGCCACAACCAACTTTGGAGACATAACAAAAGTAGACTATTATGATGTGGAAATAATTCCATTCTAAAAAAATGGGGGTATCACCCTTGATGTTTTTCATCAGGTGATATCCCCGCTTTTTTAATTAATTTTTAGAAACGAATATTTGCACCTACAAGGAAGGTACGGCCCTGGAGTGGATACTGAGGACTCGTAGCCCATGCAGACTGTGGATAAATATAATACATCTGATTAGTTAAGTTGTTTACCTTAAAGTAAATATCCACATTTTCTGTTGCCGCGTAGGATGTATTAAAATCCCAAATTGCATAACAGTTACGACTATAACGTGTTTCATCAAGGCCACTACCAAAGCGTCCCAGAAGGTTAGCCTTCCAACGATCACAGTTATAATGAATTCCCAGGCGATAACCATTTGGTTCATAATATGGTATATCATTAGCATTTGTAGCAGAATACGCTGAACTATTTATATAGGAATATCCCATATCATATGACCAACGATCAGATAATGCACCACTTAAGGAAATATTAATGCCATCCTTCTTTTCATTATTTATATTTTGAGCAATTATGCCAATTATTTCAGTACTAGGAAGCCATTTAATTGCGTTATCCAAATTACTCCAAAAATAATTTACATCCAAAATAGCCTTGTCGGAGAATTCATGAGTTATACCAATAGTTTCCACGTGACCTGACTCAGGCTGCAAATTTGGATCGCCAACATATTTATAACCGCCCCAATCATTATTATAGAACAAGTCATCAAGGGTTGGTGCCTTAAATACACGTCCCCAGGAAGCATACATCTTGGTCTGGACATCAGGCTGGTAATTTAGGGCAGCCTTTGGAGACCAGTGGGTACCAAACATACTGTGATGGTCCATACGAATACCAGGTACAAAGGTCCACTTACTATCAAAGCTTATAGTATCCTGTAAGAATAATGCCTGAGTAGTAATCTGTTTATTCTCGTAAGAGCCACCTAGTAAATTAGAAGCAACACCCTGATGCCATTCTGCCCCGGCTACAACCTTGTGATTTTTACCTAACTGCCAACCATTCTGGTACTCTAAATCGTGGCTGTGAGTATCATATTTGCCCTGAAAATCAGTAGATTTATAATTTACCGAATAGCGTAAAAATCCCTGCACTGGTTGGTCTTCCTTAAAATTATAGGTAATAGAACCATAATTATAATTATGATTTTGGTAAAATGGTGGATTATTATAAATACCCATATCCTGCTGTCTATGGGTAAACATCAGACGCAGGGAATCACTGTCAGAAAACTTTTTCCCAAGACGCATAGAAAGGCTGTCGTTGCTGTAATCACTGTTATCCATGGAAACATCCTCGCCATTTTCAGCTTTGTATTTGAAATCTCCACGCTTCTGGATACCAGCAGTTACGAACCAGTCCCAATCCCCCTGACTGCCCTGATTGGTCAGCTCATAGTTGTGGGTTCCAAATGAGCCTGTATTAAGGTCTAAGGTAGTTTCATTCTTGCTGCCCTTTTTGGTGATAATATTTACCACACCACCTACAGCATCACTGCCGTAAAGGGCAGAGCCTGCACCCTTTACCACCTCAATGCGCTCGATATTCTTCACGGACGGAATCATACCAAGACTGGCACTGGCACGGCCCATGGATCCCTGATCGTTATTAAGGCGCTGACCATCAATCATAATTACAACACGCTGGTCACCATTGATGATAACTTCCTGGTCACCATTGGAACCACCACTGTTTACAACCACACCATTTACATGGGAAAGTGCCTCAGCCACATCGCTATAGTGATTATCCTCAATCTGCTCAGCGGTGATAACAGTTACATCAGCAGGGGTGCTCATTATAGATGATGGCATACGCTCCGCCGTAACTACCACATCCACAATATCATCATCCTGCACCACAGCCTCAGCCTGGCAAACTGCTGTACCAGAGTACAGTACACCCAAAGCCAGGGAAGCCAACACCATTTTCTTCAAATCCCTTTGCATTATAAAAATCCTCCTCATTACTTCTCTACTGCTGACAGATGCTGTTGGGGTTCCAGCTTAAACTTGTCACCATATACACGATAGGCAATCTCCTGAACCGCAAAAACAAAATCCTGTGAGCAATTATATATATAACCCTCATCTGGCATCAGCAGGGCACCATTTTTTATGGCTTTCATACCCTGCAGCCCCGGGTCATTGATGTATTCAGACCGGATACGGTTTATATCCACCTCTCCATGATTGTTATAGGATGGCAAAAATAGAAAATCCGGATTTATAGCCACCATTTTTTCCTTGGTCATAATCTGTCCATTTTGGATACCCGCAGCGGCAGCACCATTTACTACACCCGCCAGCTGACAGGCTTCATCAAAGGCGCAGCCCGCACCGCCATAATCCTTCATAAGGGATATGAGCAATACGCTTTTCCTCTCTGACTGGGGTATTTCTGCAACCTTTTGACTTATCTCAGCCAGCTTTTCATCCATTTTCTTCAGCAAAATATTTCCCCGTTCCGGCTCTCCCGCAGCCTGGGATAACAGGGTAATTGTTTCTTTTATATCCTGTAAATTCTTTGGACCTTTGCAGACCACCACCGGGATTCCTAAATCCCTTAGGGCCGCCACTCGCGAAAGATCTCCCCAGTCCGGCTCAATAACCAAATCCGGCTGAAGGGCAGCAATTTCTTCAACAGAAGGATATGTAATCTTGGTAGGCACCTTTTTGCCCAACTCCACCATATTTGAGCTGGAAGGATCATCCAGCAGGTTGTTTACTGCCACCATACGCCCCGGTTCCACCAGTCCCAGCATAATTTCATCAGTACACATAGACATAGTAAGTATCCTCTTTGGTTTGGCTGGTATGTTGACGGTGGTGCCCTGAATATCCGCGACTGTATAGCCACCCGAATTATCTGCTGTTGCCCCCTCCTGCTTGCAGCCTACCAGAGAAATTACTATCAGTAATGCAAGGGCTATTAAATTAAACCTGATATATTTATTCAAAACTTCTTCCTCCACAGGAAACAAACAAATAAAAAAACCATCCTTTCTGAAAAAGGACGGCACAAACTTTTACATAACATTATAAATAATATTAAGACTTGCAAATCCCCTTCCCATCGCTCGTAGGAAAAAACGGTGATTGTTAAACAGGCAGTTCTCCTGACTCGATTCATTGCTAGGCTACACCTTCCCAGATTTCTCCAGTGGCACTTACTATAGCTTCGCTCCTCATACAGTGGCGGGACCGTGCTGGACTATACCAGCTTCTCTATTAAGCCTCACGGCACCTGTTCCTAAATTATTAAATTTTGATTAAAAAGATTCAACAATTATTAGTATACACTTTTGGTTATAATTGTCAAATTAAATAACTAAAAGTAATAGGTTTTCGCCAAAATCATCGTTTTAAAAAAGTTAAGCGCAGGACACTGAGCCCTGCGCTTTTTAAATATTTTAATTCTACTTAAATTAACAATATGAAATAAAACAGGCCTTACTCAATTGTTGTGGTGATGTCACCATTCTTTATATCAAACTGAACCATCTGTGAAAAGGCACTGTCACCGGTTGGGCTTACAAATTCGAAGAAGTATCCGTAAAGTCCGTCCCCTGTTTCATCATCAGCAAACACTGGGTTGCTGCCAATGGTAAAGGTATCAACATCTACTGGCGTAAAATCATTGCTGGCAGATGAAATTTTCATTACATAGTGGATGGTTGTAATGGTATCTCCTGCTTTCAGCTTCACATAGTGACGGTCACCCATGCCATTTTCATCTATACCCTTCCAGGCGCCAATAATACGATATTTATCATCGGCGTATGTGTATGCCACCTGCAAATTGCATTGTTCCCCATTCAGCTTTATTGGAATGGAATAAAGGTTATACCCGTCCTCCTCGGTGGTGATTTCCACATAAACAGGATGTCCGTCAAGCATCGGCCATTTGCCGAAGAAATTATCCTTAAAAATACCCTTGTCCCAATCTGCAATTATGTTGGAATCACTACCCAGAGCCATCATAATGTCCCCAGCCATATCAATATATACCAGCTGGCAATGAACTGATGACAGAAGATCCATCTGCTCCTCCGTCAGTGAAACAAAAGCATTGCCCTCACTGTCCATATCCACTGGGGTATCCTCCAGCTGGGATACATTACAAAATCTTTGGGATGGCTGAATCTGAGGAACAGGGGCCGATATAGTTCCCTGGCTGTTGCCGGCCAGAACCTTGTCAGCCTCCTGTGGCCATTCGCCACTGAGCAAATAATAATACAAGCATTTATGGGCCAGAGGAGCAGCATGCTGATCAACATATCTGGAAAATGTGTCCACATCACCATCATAAGGATAATAGCCGGACAAGCCACCGCCCTTTTGACGATATGCACCCTGAACCTTGTAGACAACTGCATTGTTCACACTATACAGCAGATTGGAGGCTGTTTTTGGCATCAGATGCTGTGATTTGTAGGCCAGATCACCGATATCCACCATGTTGGAATATCCCTGTTCCCTGGTATTTCCCCCATAATTTTCTGCCATCTGGGCATCACGTCCAAAGTCTGAGAAAAATCCCTGAGGATTCCCCTTGGCCTGACCAAGGGCTTCTGCACCAAAGGCCTCGTAGGCTGTCTTAAGGTCCGGAACCTTGGAAATATCCACAACAGAAAGGGTTGCCGCATCCTCGGTGCCGTATTCCTCACAGCCCTCCATATATGTATCGCAAACAACCTGCCCCAGTCTGTCGCCACCCATGGCAGGATTGTTGGCCAAAGCACCGACCCAGCCTTCATAATTCCAGCCGTTACCCGGCTCTATTTCCTCAGAAGCGGTCATATAACGGGTCAAGCCATGAAGCATATTGGCTGTATCATAAGTAGCCATGAGACAGGCATCAAAGCCTATCATTTCAAAAGGCGGATTATCCTGGGATACCCCGTAAACCCCTGAAAAGGCTTCATGTATATCATTAAGGCTGAGAATATTGCCAGTACGTTCATCCAGACAGACACCTGCCGCACTTCCGCCGCCATGATCCCAAAATACAAATACCCTGTGATCTGCAGGGAAATTATCCTTGCCAAACTGCAAAAAATCCTTGAGGGTATTCTTGTCACCCATATCGGCATCAGGGGCCAGCTCCAGCTCCTGAAGGCCGTTTGAATCATAAAGGTAACGTCCTACTACGTTATTGCCCATAACCTCATTTTGCCACTCAGTGCTGCCGCCGGTCTGAAAAACAACCTTAACATTGGATGGTAAATTAACCTCCAAAAGCTCTGCAATATCTTCGGTGGCAGACCCATACTGGGATTCCAGATCCGTACCGCAGATATACCAGTACACAACCCAGCTGTCATTAGGATTGTAAACATTGGCAAAGGCCTTTCCCTGGTTATTCTCATCATCCAGACACCCTGCAGCCAATACAGCCACCAGCATAAATACCAATAAAGCCAGTGCCCTCAGCTTTTGTTCTAAAAAATATTGACCAATATTTTTTTTCATTCTCCCACCTCGATATAACTTAAATAAATTTGCATCTTTTACTAATAATTGCCTATCTTCCTCTAATATACAACCTTACATTTCAAAAATCCACCACTTTGGAGCGAACGGTCGAAATTTGCAACGAACGGTCGATTTTTAGACCAATTGACTTTTCTTGTATGACAAAATTGTTATGATGGCTGGCGAAAAAAATTCTCCTGCTAATATTACAGACAATAAAAAATCTCCCGCTGATCACTACAACCAATCAACGGGAGTGTGTCCAATCCATCATTTAACCGTTAGTGCCACCATATACTGTATCACTCCACTATTTATTTTGACTTACAGTTGCAATTACAGCATTTTGAAGAAGCTGAGAGAAATTTACTCCATATCTTTCCCCCTCAGCATTTACCCAGTAAGGGATTGATACAGTTTTCTTGATAAACCTTTTATTTAGTTTTTCGCGAATAACGGGCATAAAGGCATTAACCTTAACCAGCACCTCATTATCAGCCAAATTTTTCTTTAATTCCTTCAAACTGGAAGGCTGTGGAATAGCTTCTCCATCCTCTTCTATGCCAAACATGTGAAGCTGTAATACTTCTTCTGCTTTTCTTGCGGCTTCGTCTTCATCAGCTCCAAAAGAAACACACCCAGGCAAATCTGGATAGGTAATATGGATACCGTCATCCTCATAAGTAAATATGGCAACATAATTATAAAATTTTGGCAAACTGTCCATCATGATTCCTCCTTAAAATTTTATCCCTGCCTGTTTCTCTATACTCTTAATATCTCGTATATTCATATCTTTAACCGGATGAGTTACAGTAACCCGTCCATGCTTGGTTGGGTGCTTAAATTGGTGATGATCCCCGACACAAGCAACCTCATACCAGCCATCTTCCTTCAGCTTTTGTATCACTTCCCGTGAGGAATAACTTTTCATCCTATGCCCTTCTTTCCTACATTATTACACGTAATATATTACGTGTCAATTACCATCCTAGCATTTAGTAAATCTAACTTGTTTTTATATAATTTTATCATCTTTAAGGCTTATGATAAATATATTTTGGTATTTTCTAAATTTTATATAATTTTATTATGAATATACTTATTTTTAATTAAATATGTATATAACAAAAACTCCCAGCAAAAGCTAGGAGCCATAAAAAATATCATATTTAGTTTAAATATGGAACACTGCGGAAAGTCCCCCTGTGTATGACTTTTCAGAAGCTCCAGGTGGCACCCATCTGTACACTGCCGCCTCTTTGCTTTCCAACCCAGCCATTGAGGCCAAGGTCAAGGGTCAATGGGCCGTTGCCCGGCTTTACCTGCCAGCCCAGCTCCAGCATTCCACTGCTGCCCTTTACGCTTGGGCTTGGGGTACTGCCGCCATTGTAGTGGGCTGTGGCATCGCCGCCAAATTCATACTGGTAGGCTACGCCCCCATAATAGCTGTTTTTCTCGTTAACCTTGTGGGTTAATCGTGCGCCGATACGGATACGGTGGCTGTTCACTGCATCGAAGCTCCATTGCTCATCCCCAGTAATTGAGGCGTGCATGGTGACATCGTCCCCGGACTGATGGCTGTAGAAATATTTCAAATATCCGTCAAGGGTATTGCCCTTCCCCAAGTCGTAGACCTTGCCAAGACCAAGATGGGCCGCCCAATAATTCGATGCGGTGTCGTAGTTTATGTCCTGCAAGTTGAAGGTACTCTTGTAATCTGAGGTCACACGACCCCCACGAAGGCTTCCCTCGTAGTAAAAGCCGTCCCTATTGATTTGCCGCGCCATAATGCCTACACCGAAGTAATGGGAGCCACCCTCGCCGTGAATGCCATTGTCAAGATAACTGTCATAGCTGCCGCCGCCGTATTCCACTACAGGGCCAAAGAGCAATTTACCATTGGCATTGGAAATCTCCCTGGCAAAGCCCACATTCAGGCCGAAGCCCTTTGTATCCACGTAGGAGCCGCTTTCTGCCCGCATACTGGAGCCACCGAAGGCAGCAAATGGGGTAAAGCTGCTCACGGTTGGAGCTCCTGCCCCGCCGCTTTTGGACTGCTCCGCGGCTTCACCGCCTTTTGACTGGGCCGCCGTTTCCAGAGCAACGGCATTGGCCGCCTGTTGGAAGCCCTGGGAAGCCAGCATATCTGCCCCCGCGTTAATGAAGGTAGTGGTGGCCGCCTTGGTTTCCACTATGGATTTTGTATTTTCCATAGCCTCATTTTTCTGGGATCCATTACCGCCTCCTTCATCAGACGGTTCCTCCGTAATGGTGGCGTAAATATTGTTTGTGTCGCTGGTAACATCAAATTTATAAGTATCGATGGTGGCAATGCTCTCTGGCACATTGATCTCCGTGGTCTGGGACACTGTGCCGTTCAAGGTGTTGGCGTGGAGCAGGGTCACCTTGTCATTTTTCACCAAGTTCACCAATTTTCCCTGGGCCATGACACCCACCTTCGCGTCCGCCACATTGGCGGTGCCGCTGACCGTCAGCATGGTGTCAGTCTTGCTCATGTCTGTAGGTATATAGAAGTTGAGGTTTTGGAACCTGTCCAGTACACCCGTAGTCACGCCCTTTGCGGCAAGGTTCAGGGTGTTACCCGTGGAGTTGCTGACGACCACGGTGCTACCGCCAATCAACCCGCCCACGGTAATCTGCTTCAAAATATTGACGGTGTTGTTCGTAGCCGCGCTGCCTCCGTACCCGCCGTGAATTTCGGTATTCGCCCCGAAGGTGCCGCCGGAAATTGTGACGATATTATTGTCCACCGTTCCGCTTATGGAGTAACCGCCATATACTTTGCCATTGATAGTGCCGCTGGTAAACTCCACCCTATTCCCCGTAACGTCGCCATTGCCAGAGCATCCGCCGAGCACGATGCCATTATCGCTTACCGAGCTGTTTGTGACAGTGACTTTGTTGCCCGTGGCATTGCCCGTGCCGACGTTTACCCAGCCGCCACATACATCATTGATGATAAAACTGTCTTTGAGCTCAAGGATATTACCCGCGGCATTACCACTTTCAGAGTATCCGCCGTATGCACATTCTACATCACCGGTCCCGTCCAAGATAAGCGTATAGCCGCTGATATCTCCGGCTGATATCCCGCCGTAAATTCGCCAATTATTACAATTGCCGTCCGTGACGGTCAGTTTCTTTTCCGTTGCCGTTTGGCCGACATCAGGGGTTGGCCGGCAATTCATGTTGCCCCCTACTTCCATGACTTTGTCCCCGTTGTCAGCATTGATGTAAAGCAAACTGTAAGCCGATGCTATACCAGCCTCCCCTATCCACAGGGAAAGAGCAAGAGCCAATGCTACCCGGGCCTTCTTGCTGTTAAAGCTGCTCTTTTGGAAATATACTTTTGTAGGCATATAAAACACCTCCAAACGACAATCCATTTATCCGCATCTGTTTATTTACCTATACTACATATATCGTCAAAATCCTGCAAAATAAACAGCCGGGACAGCTGGACAAAATCCAGCCCCCGGCATTTTGAAAACTATATTTCATTAAATATGGAACACTGCGGAAAGTCCCCCGGATGAGCCCCCGTATAGCTTACTCAAAAATCTCCCGCTGATCAGTAAAGCCAACCAACGGGAGTATGTACGAACATCATTTAGCTGTAACTGCCGCCTTATACTGCGCCCGCTTATCTTCAGGAATTTTCAAAGCTGTCATAGCCTCATCAACGGAAAGATGCATCGCCGTCATTAGATTTCTTATATGCTCTATACAAGTGACATCACGTCCTTCTACTTTACCTTTATTAAGTATCCGTTTAGCCGGATAATCCAAAATCTTACCGCCCATGATTGTTTCCACTCCTTCCCGAATCAATTTATAGTCTTTAGCCAAATTACGTACTACTTTCTTACCCATATCCAAAATCGACTGTTTGGTATAGGTATCTATCTCACCATTATCCAACATCTTGTTCAGGCATTCACATATATGCCGATACTCTGCCAAAAATAGCTGAAGCTGGTTCTCATCTTCCTCATATACCTTAAACCGTGCCTCATGGATAAATATATAGAATGGTATCAAATAAAACAATTTCTTGTCAAATATTTCATCTATGCTGTACTTTTGCACCTTCAAGACAGGTATACCATACTCTGCCGTTGTGCCTGGTGTCTTTATACGCACCATCGTGGTGTCCGGCGTTCTTTCGCTATGCCTCAAATACAGAAGTGCTGAATGAGGAAATGACACTTCCAGAACGTTATCTGTGATTTTTCCGTCCGACAAAGCTATCTGAGCATCATACTCAAACATACGAAGGGACATGGTATTATCTTCAGTTGATTGTATTTCATAATGATACTTCTTAGTGACATTACCCTTGATGACATAAAAACTGGAATCCGTTATGCGCTTCCTTTGTCGGCCATTTTGTTGCTGAATATACAGTTCATTGGGCTGAAACACAATCTGTTCAGTACCATCATAGTTCTCACCGAACATTTCATTAATAACAGGGAGTATCAAATGACTGCAATCATACAATAACGTATGCCCCACATCGTCATACGGTGTTGAAGTATATCCCATATAAAACCCTCTCCACATTTACATTTTAGCACATAGGAATGCTTTTTTCTATTCTCTGTATCAAAACAGAAAACTATATCCATTTCCTAAATAAGTAGTAACATTTTATTAATTATATTAATATAATATCATATATTACCTAATTAATCTATGAGAAATCGTGTATTTTTATTATATTATCAACAATAAATTTTATACTATAAACTAAAACAGGACCTGTTCCATGACAGGCCCTGTTAAAACTGTAATTACTACTTAAATATGGAACACTGCGGAAAGTCCCCCGGTGAGGCCCCGCTTTTTCCCGGCAAATCCGCTTAAATTCAGATCAAGGGTAACATTGCTATTGTCCCCTGGCTGGAAGGTGGCACCGATTTCACCACGCAGGCTTGTACCGCTTATATCTGCCCCGCGAATAGCCACACCGTCAGCAAGACCAGCAGCCCTGCCGCAGAACTCATGCTCAATGGCCAGTCCGCCATAGTAATTAATCTTGTCGCTCTTTTTAACGGTGTATCTGGTGCCCACACGAAGCACGCTGGATTCCACTGCATCAAGGTCATAGTGTCCCCCTGCATCAAAGGACACACTGCCCCTGTGATTGTAGAAATACTTGGCATAAAGGTCCAAAACGTCAGTCTTGTTCAGCTTGATTTCACGGCCCACGCCAATATGGGCACCCCAATAGGTGGCGTCAGTTTCATAGCTGTATGGATTGCCGTTTACATCACGGAGTACATTGGTGGCATCATCGTGAATAGAACCGGCCCGCAGACTCCCCTCTACATAAAAGCCGTTATTCTTCTGCCACTTTCCAAGGATACCGCCGCCAGTATAATGGGTGGAGCCGTCGCCCCGTTCGTCCCCATTGAAGGTGGAATAGTTGCCCCTGCCATATTCAAAGAAGGCACCATATTCCGTGGAGGAAAGCTTCTTTTCATTTTTGTGACCAAGAGCCAAAATAGCATTCCAGGTGTGGGTCTTGACATGGGAGCCTGTTTCCACATTCATGGAGCCGCCACCCATATTGGCGTAAGTGGCCACTCCGTCAGCGCCCACATTTCCCGCCATGGCCAAGCCTTCAGTGGCTGCACCAACATATTCATTACCAGCAGAAAGAGCCGCCATACCAACCTCAGCCCCCATAACGGTGTTATGGGTCTGCTCCTGAACAGTCATCTTTTCTGCGCTGGTGTCTGCAGTGAAAATAAGGGCATCCAATGTGCCGTCCTCATTACTGTCCACCAAGGTGGCCTTGCCCTCACCCTCCAGAGTGGAGCCCACCTTGTACTTGGTACCCGTAATGGTTCCCACGCTGTTGCCAAAGTCAGATACCAAGGTCATCTTCTTGTTGGCTTCCAGCTCCTTGATATTGGTAAAATTAATGTTGGTGGTATCTACAGCCGCACCATTGAAGGTAATATTTGCCGGGCGGGTCATAAGGGCCCCTGTGTCCTTCCACTCCACATTGCCAAAGGTGAGCTTGGTGGCGTTATTGCCTGTAGCGGTATAGCTGATTTCTCCCCCAGTAGCCTTATAACTGCCGTTGATTATTCCATCCACAGTCACCCCGGAAACAGGGCTGTATCCATAGGAAACATTATGAACAGTTTCGTCAATATTACGGAGAGTATTGTTGGCTGTAAGGAGTGTTTTCGTATCAGCAGTAACATCCTCCGGATTATTAAAGGTCAGTCCGCTAAGATTTACTGCAGCATTTGAATAATCATAGCCTGCTCCATTGGCAGTACGTCCAGTGCCCCAAGCCATGGAGCCAAAGGATACATTGCTGACATCAAAATTGCTTCTCTTATAGACCAGCTTAGTGCCACTGTCCGCAACCTGAACGCCCTTGGACTCTGAACCAGTCAAAGTTACACCACTGACAGTATCTGAGCTAGAGGCCAATTCCTTGTACTTGATGGCAGCCGCAATTTGGTTTTCATTGAAGAAACCATTTGTTGCAGTCAAAATATCAGTTGTTGAGCCAGCGGCCACATTGGGTGCAAGGCCAGTTCCCATGATGGAATTTTCCCCAAGATTTGAGGTCCAGCCTGTAGGAACACTGCCCTCTGTGCCATCCCACCCCGTAAGGTTGATACTGTTAAGAGCTGTCTTAGTATCGTCGTATTGAATCCACTTTTTCCAGCTTTTAACATTGCCGGAAAGGGTGGCCGACAAGGTGGCACCGTTTATTGTTTTGCTGAAATTCTGACTATGGGAAATAGATAACCCATCTGCCAGATTGGTTGCACCAGAAAGCAGGTCCATACGGCCCGTTACCTCATCAGGGTTCGAAAATTTAAGGTTCGCCGTATTAATGGTCTCTAAATTAGCGAAGTCATAGTCGCCTGTCAGTACGCGCCCATCACCCCAGGTCATCTCCCCCAGGGTAACTTTTTTTACATCATTGCTGATAACATAATCTACTTGTTTTAAATCATTATCAAGGGAAACTGTGTGCTTCATAACACTATCCAGTGTAACACCTTTGTCCGAACTGCTGTCTTCTACGGACTTAACCACTTGACTTTTGTTAGTGCTATTTAATACAACTGGTGCAGTCTTAGTTGAAGAATTATAGATTAGTTTCAGGGGCTCGTCCCTAAATTCATATTTAGTATTTGCGGAAAGCAAGGTCATTTTGCCGACAGTGGTACTATTCAGCAGCTTTGTTCCACCGGTAATGTCCAGCGCTCCACAATTATCAAAATGATTGGCTTTCAGCACTGGAACTGTACTTATGGGATCCCATGTCAATTCCTTGTCCAAGGTAATGGTCTCAAAACTCCCAACTGTTCCTTTGACAACGCTTGGCCCGGATAAAATCAATATATTTCCCGTACTTACATGTTCTCCTTCGTAAGGTCCTAACCTGCCTTTATGACCACCATATACATTTTTCTCCATGGTGCCGCCACCCAGAGTAACGCTGTTTCCACTGACAGCGCCACTAAAGGTGTGGCCACCATACACATCTCCTTTAATTGTGCCTCCAGTTATGATGACTTTATTACCAGAAACTTCACCACCTGATGAATAGCCTCCACAAATATAATAGCCGTCATTATTATTACCTACTGTGCCACCACTGATATTGACAATGTTTCCCTGGCTGCCACCCATACCAGAGCCACCATAAACACTGAGTTCAACCGTGCCACCTGTAATAGTGACAATGTTTTTTTTGGCTTCAGCATACGCCTCTGCACCATAAACAGATTCACCAACTGAACCGCCTTCAATGGTCACTGTATTCTTCTCAGCAACACTGTTGTTATTAGGGGTAGCAGCACCATATACACTTTTTGTCACAGTGCCACCAGTCATCACCACATGATTGTCACTGGCAGTTCCCGCCGACCAGCCTTCACTACTTCCTCCATAAACATAGTTCGCCGTGCCACTGAAATTAACCTGATTCCCCGTAACAGAAACTCCATCCATAAAAAAACCATTGCAATAACCACCATACACCCCGTCTGTCACCGTTCCCGCCATAGTAATCTGATTATTGTTGATGCCACCTGTAATACTATAACCATTAGTATGCTCCGAAACAGAAGCACCACTTTTGATAATAATAGCATTGCCGCTGGTATTAGCTCCAAATATATACATTGCTTTACTGCCATTTGTCATCGTAAAGCTAACACCATCTGTAGTA
Source organism: Anaerovibrio sp. RM50 (assembly GCF_000622005.1). Lineage (GTDB taxonomy): Bacteria > Bacillota > Negativicutes > Selenomonadales > Selenomonadaceae > Anaerovibrio. The sequence continues at coordinate 183,465 of NZ_JHWV01000006.1, forward strand.
AATATATAGGCATCATCGGAATGGTCACCAGATATTTCTTCATCATTAGGAACTTGTATAGTATTTGCCCATGCCACCCCGCTGCCCCCTATCCACAGGGAAACAGCCAGTGCCAATGCCATCTGGGCTTTTTTGCTGTTAATGTTGCTCTTGTGGAAAACTCCCTTATACTGGGTGTTTGATGTCCCCCCCCGTGAGGACATTTGTTGATTTTACATCCTTGTCTGCCATTTCACACAATCCTTTCCCCTCTGCTATTAATAACATAGTTTAAACATTTGATTTCACAACTTTCCCATTTTATTTAATATACAACCTGGCATTTCAAAAATCCACCACTTTGGGGCGAACGGTCGAAATTTGCAACGAACGGTCGATTTTTAGACCAATTGACCTTTCTTGTATAACTGTAATGTTATAGTAACAATAAAAAATCTCCCGCTGATCAGTAAAACCAATCAACGGGAGTGTGATTTAAATATTTCTTCCTAAATATTGCACCGTAACAACCCAAACTATTTTTTCTGCTTCATCAATACGAAAAATAGCAACATAATTGTCAATCAGCAGCTGTTTATAGCCTTTACCGGAATATCGGCCAGTTAATCTATCTTGATGAGAATATGGAAAAATATCCAGCCCCAATATCGCTTCTTTTATTCTATCCACCTGACCTTTGGCATTTTCAGGAGCAAGTTTTTCATTGGCAATGTAATTATAGATATTGTCAATATCCCTATAGGCTGCCCGCAGTAATTTGACTTTATACTTAACCAAAATACTTCTTCTCCAATTCCTCAAATGCAGTTTTTGCATCTACTGCTTCTCCAGTTTCGGCAAATTCCTTCTCCGCCTTATAAATTGCATAATCAATGTCTTTTTCCCGCACAAAGCTGTCGTAAAGTTCACTGCTCATGACCACCAAATCACTGTAACCATTTTTTGTAACAAAAATCGGCTCTTTTGACTTGTGAGCAAGAGAAGAAATTTCATTTGTATTTCTTAAATCTTTTATAGGCACAATTAAAGGCATAATATCCACTCCTTTTTCACTATTATGACATAATTATATCATATTTATGTAACTTTAACTATATAATTATACTAAGTAAAACGGCGCTGCAAAATCAAAATAAAAAGGACCTGTCCCATGACAGGCCCCGTATAACTTTAATTACTATTTAAATATGGAACATTGCGGAGAGTCCCCAGTTTATGCCTTTTTAGAAGCTCCAGGTTGCACCCAGCTGGACACTGCCGCCCCTTTGCTTTCCGACCCAGCCATTGAGGCCAAGGTCAAGGGTCAATGGGCCGTTGCCCGGTTTTACCTGCCAGCCCAGCTCCAGCATTCCACTGCTGCCTTTTACGCTTGGACTTGGGGTACTGCCGCCATTGTAATGGGCCGTGGCATCGCCGCCAAATTCATACTGGTAGGCCACGCCACCATATTTGTTGAACTTCTTCCTTGATGTTCATTTTTTTCATTTCCTTCCCTTGGGTATTGCTTAAATGATATTACATTTTTATTTAGTCCCTATTTCCTGATTTTAACAGCGGTTCCGTACATCTGGAGATAGAAGAAGGAAAAATGATCTGTATCCATATCTATATCCTGCCGCATGTGTACAACGGCATCCCCTCCAAGGAATAAGGCCTTTCTCTTTAATTCTTCCGTTGCAATATAGAAGGCCTGGTCAAAATTATCTTCCCCCACAGAAAATTCACCAAGCAACAATATACGTCCGATTTCACCTGCAACACTGTTATTATTGTCTTTAAGATGTTTTACTTCGTCCTCGTATTTTTTTGCCAGCTTGGAAAATTTGCTGCTGAATATTCCCTTATTGGATATCTGGAAGTACACTGGGCCAATAATATCGTAATCCTGCCTGATATCCCCAGTGGTAACCACGACATTTTTTGCCAGCTCCCGGATTTTTGCTTCCTGTTCAAAATTTACTGCCCGTTCCTCCTCAGCTTGTCTGGAACGGTCTTCCAGCCTCTTGTTTGCCTCATCTGCCACTTTTGATGCTGCCTCGGAAGCAACAGATGCAACATTATTCAAATTCTTGCCCAAATCATCCAAAAATCCCATAAGCCAAACGCTCCTTCCTTAATATAAAATATACAAACGCGGAATAAATATGTGACATTTAAATACTCTCTATGCTTTTCTTGCCTTCAGCAGCTCCTCAATCTGCTCAAAGTGCTTGCGGATTTCCATTTCCACCTCATCGGGTACGTTCCCCTCAGCAAGGGCATTTTCAGCCTCCTTGGCGGCCTGCTTTTTCTTGGCGGCCTCGGAAATTGTGCCAACAGCCTCTACAACTATACCAACCATTACATTCAGCAGAGTAATGGAGGTAAGGAGGATAAACACAAGGAAATAAATCCATGCATAAGGCTGAACCTCCATTATAGGTCTGGCCACCGCCGTTGCCCAGGATTCAAAGGTCATAACCTGGAACAGTGTAAACATGGAGCCCCCAACGCCTCCGAATAGCTCTGGGAAGTTGTCCCCATAAAGGGCGCTGCCGAAAACGGCGAAAATATAAAATATAATAAATAAAAGAACCAATGCCCAGCTCATACTTGGAATGGCCTTCAGCATGGCCGAAACCAAAATCTGCAGCTCCGGAAATTCCGCCAATGCCTTCAGCAATCTGAATATACGAAATGCCCGGATAATAGATACGCTGGAGGAAATAAAGATTATGGAGCTGGCCACAACCACGAAATCAAAAATATTCCAGGCATCGGACCAGAAATTTCTCTTGTAAACCAGCAGCTTTGCCACCAGCTCTATTACAAATATAACAAGACAGGCCTTGTCCACTGCCTCAAGGAGAAATACCTCCTCAGCTGACAAAGACCTGTCAGTCAATATACCCAATACAATAGCATTTAAAATAATAACAGCTGTAATGATTTTTTGTGTATGCTTCCAATCAAGTGCTTTCTGTAATATATCCATCCCATATACTCCTCAAGATTAAAAGGCGCGTCAACTGAGGAGACCCCCAAAAACGCGCCTTTATTTTATTTCTTCTGAGCTGAAGGACTCACCGCCCCGGTGGTCCATCCAGCTCAACAAGAAGGGTAAATTTTACTGTACTTCCCAAACGCCGCCGTCCTCGTCCACGAGAATATCGCCGGACTCTACTGGCTCATCAACGATAAGCTCTACATCTTCCATCAGGGTCTGATTGGTAGGAACTACGCTGCAATCCAGAGAAGCTGCGCTTGCCATCTGAGCACCCAAAGCAAATACCATTGCTGCCAAAATCATGCTGAACTTTTTCATAATATTAATCTCCTCTCTTTTTTTCAAACTTTTTACTGATTTGTACAATCTTACATACCATGATAGTGTATAATTAAATAATAATTAATTATAAACCGTTTACGAATCTCTTGAGGCCGTCAACATCTACTGGAGCCCAATAGGTCTTGCCATCGTCGCCCTTTACGATTTCGCACTTGCACTCATAGGTCTGGCCCATCTTAAGTGGGAACTCGTTGATGTAGTTCTCAATGCACTCAAGGGTAGCCTTCTGGAAGTCAGGATCCTGCTTGAACTGCTCTACAGTGTAGCCGTTGGCCTGCAGTGCGCCCAATACAACACCAAGAGCGATAATGTCCTCATTAGTCTCAGCAAGCTTTGCAGCACCAGCCTGATCAAGAACGTTTGCAGTAACCTCTACTACAGGATGCTCGGCATCATCGGTCTTAATCTTGGTCTGAATCTGCATAGCTGCCTTCATCTTGGTAATGTATGTAGCAGTGATGTCCTCAACATTTGCGTCATTCAGTGGGAACTGGGCAAAGCTCTTCAGCAAATCGCCAATTACAGCCTCCTGAATCTGCTCCTCCTGTGCCTTGGTCATGCCCGTAGCAGCCATGCTATCGGAAACACCATAGGCCATAATCTCGGAATAACCCAATACAGCCTTGTCTGCGCTGTCCTTTGGCTTCTCAGTGCCACAGCCTGCAATAGCAAAAATGGCAATCAAAGCCACCAACCCTAACAGCAATTTTTTCATCATTTTGTTTTTCCTCCCTGAACTTGAATATCATTTGCCATCATGGTATTGTCTATTGGTGGGAAGAATGTCCCCCATTGACAATTACATTTTAAAAAAATATTCTCACAATTTCAACATTTTTGGGTCGAACGGTCGAAATTTGCAACGAACGGTCGATTTTTAGACCAATTGACTTTTTTCCTATAACTTTTTTGTTATAGTACAAGCCTTATGGGCTAAAACATCTTAACGAGGTTTTACCATGAATGAACTTATTTTTCCAATATGTATTTCCATAGCAGTGCTCCAGATAGCCCATACATATCTGAGATTTTTGTCCTTCAAAAGGGAAATGGACACTGAGAGCATTCACCGTCTCTATTGGTGTGTGGCCCTATGCGGTGTTTGCAGCTGCTTTGTATATTATGATATTTTAAACGATCTGATTCTCAGCACCGCCACCTACAAAACCCTGTTGATGATGGGCTGGCTGCCCTATTTTCTGATTTTTCTCATGCTCATCCACCGCCACATTTCCCTTCATATTTTCGTGCTGGGAATGTCCGGTATATGGAGCTTTTTCCTGTACAGCCTCAGCAGTATTATCCTTATATTCTTTTTCAATGATCTCCACTATATACTTACCACCCTTCTTTTCACCCTGATGAATATACTGCTTTTTGTTCTTCTGCTGCCAATTGAACGGCGGATTTTCTCAAATCTGCTGCCCCAGGATGAATTCTTCAGGGACAAAAACATTGGTCTGTACATAGCCAGCTTGCCTCTTACCATATTTTTTGCCCATATAATAGTGACCACAGGCAATACCCTGTTATCCACCTGGGAGGAACGGCTTTCCCGCTTCTATCTGCCCCTGGTTTTCCTGTGCTGCTATCACTATGTACAAATAGCCGCCAAGCAATATAAGGACAAAAAAATACTGCTGGTTGATAACCAGCAGCTTTCCCATGAAATGGTTTCCTTGGTGGAACACCGCCTTATGCTGCAAAAAAACCAGACAATGATCAAAAAGTTTCGCCAGAGCTTCCTTGGGGGCTATGACCGTCTGCTGGAGCTTATTGAGGACAAAAAGGACGAGGAAATCAGGAAATTTCTTTCCAGACAGGAGCAGAAGCTGCCCTCTGCCGCTATTTTTTCCTATTCGGACTCACCAATTATCAACACGGCTGTTTCCATTTATAATTCCCGCACCCAAAAGCTGGACATAAAATTTTCCCCAAAAATAAATCTGCCGGCAAAATTCTCCACTGATGAAAACGATTTGAGCATATTGCTGTCCAATTTACTGGAAAATGCCCTGCAGGCCTGCATCAAAGAAAAGGAAAAGGGCCAAAAGGAGGCGGGAATAACCCTGAAGGTACAGCACAATGGCCAGCAATGCGTTATTGCCATTACCAACCCCTGCTCGACTCCCATTGACCTTGACGGGGAAGGACTGCCCCGTGCCACCAGACAGGGCCACGGCATCGGCATGGTATCACTGAAGATGTTTATGGAAAAATACCAGGGCTATGCCACCTTTACCCAGCAAAATAATCTGGTAAGTCTTTTCGTATACTGGAGGGATCATAAACTATGCTAGCCTTCTCCTACGCCCTTTTGGTTACCATAATACAGCTGGCAGGGGCTTATATGCGCTATCTGCCATTCAGACAGGTGGTTGACCATGACAAGGCCACTGTTCTTTGGCGCAATATGCTAATATGGAGTATTTTCGGCCTGGCAATTAACTTTGCGGTGACCCATACCCTTGGTGTAACCATGGCCACCTACAAGCTGCTCTTTTTCTTCGGCATGACACCTTATGTGATTATTTCCATAATCCTTATTCCACGCCGTCTGCCCCAGCATTTCTTTGTATTGGGTGTTCAGGCCCTCTACGCCTTTATGCTCCATTCCTCCTCGGGAATGATTCTTACCATTATCTATTCAACCATGACAGCCAGACTGCTGCCCCATGAGCTTGTTATCTGGATTTTCCTCTTTTTGCTGATATATCCTTGGGGCCATAAGCTCTTTACCAGTCTGTTGCCTGATGACCAGCTGGCATCTGATGCCAATCTGCGCTGGTATATCGCCTTGCTACCCCTGTCCTTCTACGTGGGATGTATAATCTCCATCAGCAATGTTACCTTCCTGCCGGAGCTCAGTGACCGTCTGTCCCGCTTCGCCATACCACTTTTCTTCTTCATTATTTATGCCCTGGTGCATTATGATTCCGCTGAAAGGCAGCAGCACCAAAGGCTCATGGAAAACAGGGAACGCCTTACAAGACAGCGGGAAAATCTGAAGGAGCATACCAAGCTGATGCAGGAATATGAACAGGCCATTTCCGTACTGCGCCACGATATGCGTCACAGCTACCGTATAATATATGCGTTGCTGGAAAAGGGTGATTACGACAGCATAAAGAAGCACATCAGCGCCCAAAAGGCCATGCTGGAAAACACCCCGGAATACAAAAAATAAAACATAAAATATCATGTAAAGAAAATATCGGACAAAAAAAGACCTCATCTGTCAGACTGCCCAATGGCCATAGGCCAGGGTTAATTTCTGCCACAGATGGGGTCATTTATTTATTTGCTTATTATTTGCTAATTATATGATTCATATAGGCCACCTTGACCTCCTGACGCTTACGGCGGCTAATGGGAAGGCGGCTGCCATCTGTCATGAGAAAATCATCGGGCTCCATTTCCTCCACAAAATCCATGTTCAGAAGCATGCCCCGGCGATTTTCCAGAAAACGCTCATCCCCCAGCAAAATATCACATACCTCGCTGAAGGTTATTGTGGCCACAAGGACCTTATCGATTAAATGCAAATTTACACAATGAGAGTCAAATACGTCAATATATATTATCTCTCCATAGGAGATATCTATAGGGGTGCCGTCAACCTTAAAGGTTATGCCACCCTTCTTTTTCAGCAGCTTGGGAAAAATAAAATCAAAGGTCTTGGTAAATTCATCCTCATGCTCCGCCAGTGGCTTAATGAAATACCCCACGGCAAATACACGGTACCCCTCCAGCAAATGCTCATCACTGGAGGTCAAAAATATAATGCTGACCTCATTGTCCACCTCACGGATTTTTTGGGCAGTTTCCAGTCCCGTTATCCCCGTCATGTAAATATCGAGAATCACCAAATCGAAAGCAGCGGACTCGTAATGCTCCAGTAAATCCTCGCCGCTGGAAAAGGTTCTGATTTGGACAGAGCGTTCTTCCATGGCAAAGTTGTCACGGATATAGTTTTTGCAATAAGAAAGGACATCATTACGATCTTGCTCATTATCGTCCACAATAGCAATATTCATAATATCAGCTCCTTTCCCAAAATATTATCCCAAAAAATAAAAAACACGGGGACTAATAACCTACCTTATCAGTGATATTTTATCACATAAAAACGTTTTTTTTCTACCACTAATCCCAATAATTTCCTATAATTCTTCCCACAAAAAAGAGAGCCCCCCGAAAGGGACTCTCTCATTTTTTTAAACCTTGGACTTAAGCAAGGGCCAATATTACAGCTGAGGACCAGCAGCAACAAGAGCCTTACCAGCAGCATTGCCGGTGTACTTGCCGAAGTTCTTAATGAAGCGGCCGGCCAAATCCTTAGCCTTGGTCTCCCACTCGGAAGCATCCTTGTAGGTGTCACGAGGGTCGAGAATCTTAGGATCAACGCCTGGCAGCTCGGTAGGTACCTCGAAGTTGAACATAGGAATCTTCTTGGTAGGTGCAGTCTTGATGTCGCCATTGAGGATAGCATCGATGATACCACGGGTATCCTTAATGGTGATACGCTTGCCAGTACCGTTCCAACCAGTGTTAACCAGATAAGCCTTTGCATCGTTAGCAGTCATCTTCTTAACGAGCTCCTCACCGTACTTGGTAGGGTGCAGCTCGAGGAATGCCTGACCGAAGCATGCAGAGAAGGTAGGAGTTGGCTCGGTGATGCCACGCTCGGTACCTGCCAGCTTAGCAGTGAAGCCAGAGAGGAAGTAGTACTGAGTCTGCTCTGGAGTCAGGATGGAAACTGGAGGCAGAACGCCGAATGCATCAGCGGAAAGGAAGATAACGTTCTTTGCTGCAGGAGCGGAAGAACCTTCCTTGATGTTCTTAATGTGGTTGATAGGATAAGATACGCGAGTGTTCTCGGTAACGCTCTTATCAGCGAAATCAATCTTGCCGTTAGCATCAACAGTTACATTCTCGAGAAGTGCATTTCTCTTGATTGCATTGTAGATATCTGGCTCGGACTCCTTATCAAGGTTGATAACCTTGGCATAGCAGCCACCCTCGAAGTTGAATACGCCGTTGTCGTCCCAACCATGCTCGTCATCACCGATGAGCTTACGCTTAGGATCGGTGGACAGGGTGGTCTTACCAGTACCGGAGAGGCCGAAGAAGATTGCAGTGTTCTCGCCGTTCATGTCGCAGTTAGCGGAACAATGCATGGAAGCGATACCCTTCAGAGGGAGGAAGTAGTTCATCATGGAGAACATACCCTTCTTCATCTCGCCGCCGTACCAGGTGTTGATGATAACCTGCTCCTTGGAGGTAGTGTTGAAAGCTACGCAGGTCTCGGAGTTGAGGCCGAGCTCCTTGTAGTTCTCTACCTTAGCCTTGGAAGCGTTGTATACTACGAAATCTGGCTCAAAGTTTTCCAGCTCCTCGGCAGTAGGCTGGATGAACATGTTGGTTACAAAGTGAGCCTGCCATGCAACCTCAACGATGAAACGAACTGCCATACGGGTATCTTTATTTGCACCGCAGAAAGCATCAACAACATAGAGCTTCTTGTTGCAGAGCTCCTTCTTTGCAATTTCCTTAACAGTCGCCCATACGTCCTCAGACATAGGATGGTTATCATTCTTGTACTCGTCAGAAGTCCACCAAACCTTATCCTTGGAATTAGCGTCCATAACGATGTACTTATCCTTAGGAGAACGGCCAGTGTAAATACCGGTCATAACGTTTACAGCACCGAGTTCAGTCACCTGACCTACATCGTAGCCCTCAAGACCAGCCTTAGTCTCCTCTTCAAACAGTACCTCATAGGATGGGTTGTGAAGAATCTCAGTAGTACCAGTGATACCATACTTAGTCAAGTCAACAGTTGCCATTTTGCTATCTACCTCTTTCTTTTTTACAATTCTGCCACAATGATTTGCTACCCCTCTGGGCCTTTTCGCCCAGGACTCAAATCAAATCATTTATGACATTTATGATTAGATAAACACTTCATTCCGCATAGCGGAATATCCTTTTTGTATTTTAGACGTTTTAAGGCAATTTGTCAAAAATTGTTAAGTATTATTTTGTGATAGAAACAGGTTATAGTTCCTATTACTTTTTCTTATTTTACGCAAATTCAAATACAGTTTTAGGCATTTCTGTCTTTTCCACGGTGTTTTTATGGTTAATTTTAGCATCTTTTAACTTAGCCAATCCCATCGGAATTCCAAAACTATTTAATTTTGAAAGTTCATCCAATAACTGGAATTCATCCTTGCCGCTGATGTCCTGACCAAGGGCTGTTAGAACGCTTTCATTGAATTTATATGGGCTGGCGGTGGAAACGATAACCACATTTTCCTTGTCAGCCAGCTTGGAGAAGGCATTCCAGGCCACGGCGGTGTGAGGATCAGGAATATATTTTTCCATATCATATTCCTTTTTTATCATACCTTTTGTGGCATTATCATCAGACCAATCGGCACTGAATACTTCCTTAATCTTGGCAAGCACCTCTGCCCCTACGTCGTATTTCCCTGTTTCGGACAGCTCCTTCATCCAGCCTGCCACCCTGGCTGCATCACCGGTTACGTGATAAAGGAGGCGCTCCAGATTGCTGGAAATAAGGATGTCCATGGAAGGGCTGATAGTCTTGAAGAAATCACGGTTTCTGTCGTAAACACCAGTGTTGAGGAAGTCCGTAAGAACATTATTTGTATTGGAAGCGCAAATAAGCTTCTTTACAGGAAGTCCCATGGACATGGCATAGAAGCCCGCCAGAATATCCCCGAAATTCCCCGTTGGCACCACAAAACTCACCTTGTCCCCGGCCTTTATGGAGCCATTTTTAAGCATATCTGCATAAGCACTAAAATAATAAACGATCTGAGGTACAAGACGGCCCCAGTTAATAGAGTTGGCAGATGAAAGGGAAATGCCCTTTTCGTTAAGCTTTGCATTAAATTCCCTGTCACTGAATATGGCCTTTACCCCGCTCTGGGCATCGTCAAAATTACCCTTTACGGCAGTTACCCCAACATTGGCCCCCTCCTGTGTTACCATCTGGAGGCGCTGGATGCGGCTAACCCCGTTATCAGGATAGAACACCATAATCTTGGTCTGCTCCACGTCCTTGAAGCCCTCCAATGCAGCCTTTCCCGTATCCCCGGAGGTAGCCACAAGAATAAGCACCTCATTCTTTTCACCGGTTTTCTTAAGGGCTGTGGACAAAAGCTGAGGCAGAAGCTGAAGGGCCATATCCTTAAAGGCGGAGGTTGGGCCATGCCAAAGCTCCAGCACGGAAACATCCTTCAGAAAATTCACAGGGGCAATGGCGCTGTCATCAAATTTGCCACCGCCATAGGCACGGTTCACGCAGCCCTCAATTTCCTCCCGTGTATAATCCGTCAAAAAAAGGCTCAGCACTCTGACGGCTCTTTCCTGATAGGAAAGGGTCTGAAGGCCTTCAATAAATGCCATATCCACCTGTGGCATATTATCAGGCACAAACAGACCGCCGTCATCTGCCAAGCCTTTGATTATTGCTTCTGCGGAGGACAATTCCTGGTTGTTTCCTCTGGTACTTCTATATTTCATGATATACTCAACTCCTGTCTCATAATATTCCGACATACAAGATATTATATCACAAGACATTTGTATTGTATATACAGACTTTTAATTTACATTAATTGGTCTTCGGTTTGGATTCTTCCTTGTAAACTGATACTTCAGGCAGATTCTCCGAACGAACCGGACTAAAATCTACTCCCACTTCCGCATCAGCACCAGGATAGTTGGCAGCCCTTACAGCTGCATCGTCGTTGTTGCGCATGGCCCTTACGCCACGGGCACGGACCTCCTCAGACGGGCCGATAATCGCAGCTATCTCAGCCTTGTTTTCCTCCCATCTCCTGTTGGACTCGGACATTTCCCCGTTTATCTTGCTGGCCATGGCCTCAAAGTTTGGTGATCTGCTCTTCTTGACCTTCTTGCCCTGGGCAGCCAGCTCCGCAGCCTTTTTCGCCCTTTCCTCCTCCAGCTTCTTGTAATCCTCCACCTTTTCCTGATGGTTAAGGGAAGTATAATAATCATCCATCATCTCATAGAAAATGTTCTTGCGCTCGTTAAGGAGACTTTCCAGATGCTTGCCCGCCACAGGAACCTTCAGTTCATCAAGGCCCTCACAGGATTCCTTCATGATCTTTTCCGCCTCAATGATCCAGTCCTTGTTTATCTCCGGCATTCTCTTTTTCAGCTCGGCAAATTTATCCTCTGTATTCTTGAGATTGCCCCGTACCTTTTCAATATACCGCTTCATATCACGGTCATTCTGCTTTATAAGGGCATCCACAAAGTCGGCATAATTTAAAATGTCGTAAATCTGCCAGGTTTCATCTGCTGTCTGGCGCATCTTGAACTTCAGCACGAAGCTGTCACCGTAATTTGGCTCAAATATCCTTACAGCCACAGTGGCAGTTGCAGACCCCTTCTCTTCTGACTCCTCAGATCCCTCCTCATCCTCAGTTTCTATAACAGGGTCCTGGGAAACATATTCAATCTTTCGCATGGACATAGTACGGAGGCCTATTTTGTCCTGGAATGCAGTTTCCTGGGAAACACTTTCCTCCTTCGGCCATTTTTCATTTGCTACATAATAAAGAATATCCTCCTTGGTCTGCTCCACCAAGGTGCCGTCCAGTATCATCTGCTTATCAGGGCTGTCTGCATCAACTAACTTGCTAAGGTCACTTGCGCCCTTATTTAACACGGAATCAAGATCCACGTACTTCTGGAACTCCTCAGTATTATGGTTCACCACAGCCTTCTGCAATGAGTTCATAGAATATGCAGGTGTATGCACATAATATAGGAAATAAAAAGCCGCTGCTGCCCCGGCCAACAGTATTTCCAAAAATATGCCAACTATCAGAGCGCCTTTATAATTCATAATCCACCACTTCTTCCAAATCCTTTTAGAGTCCGAATAAAGGCAAATCCTTTTGCCTTCCCATATTGATAAAATCCATCATTAACTAACGGCCTTATTGGTTAATTCTATTGTACCACACTTCATTATGTTCTTAAATGAACATACTTATAGATATATATTAATAATTTGCTTAAAATCTTAAAATTCCTGCTTTTTTTCTCATAATATATTTGTCATAATATAAATATGGTAATCTATCGTGGATTTATATATTTTAAAGTATAGGAGTGTGAGGAATTAATGAAAATTGCCGTTGCTCAGCTGAGGATTGCGCCTGGTCATCCAGATGACAACACCAGGAAAATGCTGGAAATGATCAGAGAGGCCAAGGAGAATGGGGCCCATCTGGTTATTTTCCCTGAAATGTCCATTCCGGGGTATTTAGTAGGAGATACCTGGGAGCAGCCTGCATTTATCAAGGACTGTGAGGAATGCGGACAGGACATTATTGAAGCATCCAAGGACATCGCTGTTATTTTTGGTAATGTTGCAGTGGACTGGAACAAGAAAAATACCGATGGCCGTCCAAGAAAGTTCAATGCCCTGTTTACCGCTTACCACGGCAAGCTTGTGGCTCCGGACAACATGCCTTATCCATTTGCTATCAAGACCCTGATGCCAAATTACCGTGAATTTGATGATACCCGCCACTTCTATAGCTTAAAGCAGCTGGCGGAAGAAAAGAACGTCAATGTAAATGATCTTATCTCTCCTGTTCATTTGGAGATAAATGGTAAGATGTATTCCATTGGCGGTTTTCTTTGTGAGGATGGATGGAGCGACAATTACAACTATGCCCCAATAGATTTCCTCAAGGAAAAGGGCGTTGATTTCTATGTAAATATCTCCTCCTCCCCTTATACCCTTGGAAAAAACAAGAAGCGTCACCTTATTTTCAGCAAGGAGGCCAAGGAAAACGGAGCGCCTTTAATTTATGTTAACAACACCGGCATTCAGAATAACGGCAAGACTATCTATACCTTTGACGGCTCCAGTACCGTCTACAGCAGCAATGGCTATCCTGTAGACCGCATGGATAAATACGTTGAAGGTATTCATTATGTGGAGCTGGAAAAAATCGATGAAATGCCGGAATTTAAGTATCAGCCTAAAAATGAAATTGCCAATATTTTCACCTCACTAAAATATGGTGTACAGTCCTTCCTTAAGGATATAGGCATGGACAAGGTAATTGTCGGCGTATCCGGAGGCATTGACTCTGCTGTGGCAGCAGCCTTGTACACCCACATTCTTGGTCCTGAGAATGTACTTTTGGTGAATATGCCAAGCCAGTTTAATTCTGAAACCACCAAGGATCTGGCCCACCAGCTGGCAGAAAATCTGGGCTGCCACTATATGGTAATGCCAATCCAGGAGTCTGTGGACCACACCATAAAGCAGCTGGAAACCATTCCAATTACCTTTATGACGGATAAATCTGTAATGAATCTGAAGATTAGCTCCTTTGTGGCTGAAAATATCCAGGCCCGTGACAGAAGCGCCAGAGTACTGGCGGGAATTGCCGCTGCCTTTGGAGGCGGATTTACCTGCAATGCCAACAAGGCGGAAACCACTGTGGGCTACTCCACCTTATATGGTGACCAGTCCGGCTTCCTTTGCGCCCTGGCTGATCTGTGGAAATTCCAGGTTTATGATCTGGCCCGCTTTTTAAATACTGAGATTTACGGCAAGGAGGTTATTCCTCAGGCCACCATTGATATTGTTCCAAGTGCGGAGCTGTCCTCTGCCCAGAACGTGGATGAGGGCAAGGGTGACCCTATTAAATATCCTTATCATGACTTCCTGTTCAGAAGTTTTATTGAGCGTTGGGAAAAGGCCACCCCGGCTGATGTGCTCCGCTGGTACCGTGACGGCATGCTGGAGGAAAAGCTGGGCTGTGAAAAGGGTATCGTAAAGAAATTATTCCCTACCCACAAGGAATTTATTGAGGATCTGGAGCGCTGGTGGAAGCAGTTCACCGGCATGGCTGTGGCAAAGCGCATTCAGGCACCGCCTATTATCGCTGTCAGCCGCAGGGCCTATGGCTTTGACCACAGGGAAGCCCAGAACGGGGTATATTATACTAGACAGTACCGCCGCATAAAGGAAGAGCTGCTTAAATAATTTCTACTAAAAGTATTAAAAATAGCAAAAATATAAATATTGTTTAAAACTTAAAAGGACTGCTCCTTCATTGGAACAGTCCTTCTTTTTGCGCTCATATTCTATCATATTCGCGTTCATATTCTATTTAAATTTGCGCCACATTCTTATTATGATGGATTATTGTCCTCATCAATAAGAGTCAGCTGCTCTATTTCCTTGTCATCAATTTCCACTGTAGGCAGCTCAGGCAAATCAGTGAGCTCGTTAAGGCCGAAGCACTTGAGGAAGTTTTCCGTGGTGCCGTAAAGTATGGGGCGGCCTAAAACGTCCTTGCGGCCCAGCTCCCGCACCAGCTCCAGCTCAATAAGCTTTGCCAGCACCTTTTCCACGTGAACTCCACGGATATGCTCTATTTCCTGTTTGGTAATAGGCTGTTTAAAGGCGATAATGGACAAGGTCTCCATGGCTGCGGCGGATAACTTCTTTTCCTTGGTTTCCGTGAGCTTTTCCACGTAGGAAAAGTGCTCCTGACGGGTGGCAAGCTGCCATCCTCCCGCCACATGCTGAACCATAACGCCGCTGCCCCGCTCATCAAGAGATTTCTTCAGGGCCTCAACCAGTTCATCAAGGCTCTCCATATCAATTCCGAAAATCTCCATCAGCTGCTGTGCAGAAACCGGGTCCCCACTGGCAAAGAGAACAGCCTCCAGTGCTCCGGTCAGTTCACCCATAAACATTAATTTTCACCAACCCTGACTTCTATATAAATCTCGGAAAACCTGTCCACCTGATATACCCTGATGCTCTTAACCTTAATTAGCTCCAGCATGGCCAAAAAGGTGGTAATCAGTTCGGAACGGTTCCCCGTGTGAAATGCGTCCTCAAAGGATATTTTGCCCCCGCTCTTATTAAGCAGTGAAAGCAAAAGCTCCATCTTGTCGGAAATGGTAAATTCCTCCGGCTCCACCAGGGCATCGGGAATTTTCAGTTCCTTGTGCATGGCCAGCACATTGCTGAAGGCCCGCACTAAATCCTGCATGGACATATTTTCCGGGGGCAGATGATGAACTGGCAGCTCCATTGGGGCACGGGTCACAAACTTCTCCTGAAAATCCTGCATATCCAGAAGTACATTGCTGACTTCCTTGTACCGCCTGTACTCCAAAATGCGGTCAATGAGCTCCTGACGTGGATCTATATCCTCAGTCTCCTCCGCCTCCTTGTTTTTCGGTGGCTTCGGCAGCATCATGCGGGACTTGATCTGCAAAAGGGTGGCCGCCATCAGCAGAAACTCACTGGCAATCTCCAGATTGAATTCCCGGAACTGGTCCAGATAATCGATGTATTGCTCAGTAAGCTCCGCTATGGGAATATCATAAATATCGATTTTATTCTTTTCTATGAGATGCATCAAGAGCTCCATTGGGCCCTCAAAGCTCTCAAGATGCACTGAATACTTTTCAGTCAAATTGAAATCAATCCTTATTTCCCTCATACTTTGCAGCCTGGGCCTTAATAAGCTCCTCATCTGCAAAATAATTAATTCTCATGGCATTCTTTACGTCCTGCAGGGTGTTTTCAGCCACACGTCTGGCCTCGGCACTGCCCTTCTTCAGGATTTCATATACCCCGGCAATATCCTTCTCGTACTCCTTGCGGCGCTGGCGGATAGGCTCCAGCTCCTCCTGAAGAATGCTGTTAAGGAACTTCTTGATCTTCACGTCCCCAAGGCCGCCACGGGTATAGTGCTCCTTAAGGGCATCAAGGTTCTCATATTCTGGAAGGTACTTCTCAAAATGATCAGGACGGCAGAAAGCGTCAAGATAAGTAAATACTGCATTGCCCTCCACATGGCCAGGATCGGAAACCTTGATGTGGGTAGGATCAGTGTACATATCCATAACCTTCTTGCGTACAGTCTCCGCATCATCGGAAAGATAAATGCAGTTGCCGATGGACTTGGACATTTTGGCCTTGCCGTCAGTACCAGGGAGACGTCGGCATGTCTCATTTTCTGGCAGCATAATATCCGGCTCCACCAGAGCCTCGCCACCATAAATCATGTTGAAGCGACGAACGATTTCCTTGCACTGCTCCAGCATTGGCAGCTGGTCCTCACCTACTGGCACCAAAGTTGCCTTGAAGGCAGTAATATCGGAGGCCTGGCTGATAGGATATGTAAAGAAGCCCACTGGGATGCTCTTTTCAAAATTCTTCTGCTGAATCTCAGCCTTAACCGTAGGATTTCTCTCCACACGGGAAACAGAAACCAGATTCATGTAATAGGTGGTAAGCTCAGTAAGCTGAGGCACCTGGGACTGAATGAACAGAGTGGACTTGGCTGGGTCAAGGCCCACAGACAGATAATCCAGAGCCACCTCAAGGATATTCTGGCGAACCTTCTCAGGATTCTCGAAGTTATCGGTCAAAGCCTGAACATCAGCTATCATAATATAAATCTTGTCAAACTCCCCGGAATTCTGCAGCTCAACCCTGCGCTTAAGGGAACCTACATAATGTCCAATATGCAGTCTTCCAGTTGGTCTGTCACCAGTCAAAATAATTTTTTCCATTTTTTATTGAAACCCCTCTCAGTTTAAATACTTGTTATTTGAATAATTTCCTATTGTATAAAATGTATATATTTTTGACATTAAAGAAGCACACTCAAAATTGTCTCAAAAATGCCCAAAATCAGGCTGGACAACGGAATGAGAATACCCCCTAAAATAGGTGTCATCATCATTACAATGAGAATAATAAAGCTGTATCTCTCAATTCCCATGTACTTGTAGGCCAGCTCCCCTGGCAAAAACTCCAGCAAAATCTTGGAGCCGTCCAGAGGCGGCAAAGGTATGAGATTAAAAATACCAAAGTTAACATTGAAGAGAACAATCATGGACAAAACCGTTTTGATGCCCACTGTATTAAGCATGCCCATTTTAAACAGCACTGTCATAATAAAGAGGGTAACAAAGGCAGTTAAAAAGTTGGCGGCAGGACCTGCCAGAGCCACCAGAATATTGCCCTTCTTCATATCCCTGAAATTTCTTGGATTTACCATAACCGGCTTGGCCCAGCCAAAGCGGCACACCAAAAGCATCAATAAACCAATAGGGTCAATATGGGCCATTGGATTAAGGGTAAGACGGCCAGTAAGCCTTGGTGTAAAATCCCCCATGGCCACAGCCACCCGTGCGTGGGCATATTCATGGAGCACCAGGGCCAGAAGCAGTCCCGGCAACCCCGCAATAATACTCATTAAATTAAAATCAAACATAAATCCTCCAATATTACTTATTAATAATGCGGTCCAGCATCAAAATGGCAGTTACGGACTTGGCATCATTGATGCGGCCATCCTCCACCATTGCCACTGCCTCACTGAGGGGCAGCTTAACCACATTAATAAATTCATCTTCATCAGTGTGCTGTTTACCCGGCTCCAGGCCACGGGCAGCATAAGTATAAATGACCTCGTTGCAGAAGCCCACACAGGTGGCCAGCTTGGTAAGGAATTTGTATTCCTTGGCAGTATAGCCTGTCTCCTCGCTGAGCTCACGCTTGGCACACTCCAGAGGGTCCTCCCCCTCCAGATCCAGCTTTCCCGCCGGAACCTCCAATGTTACCTCATCGATGGGATAACGATACTGTCTTACAAGTATCACCTGTCCGTCCTCAGTATATGGAATAACAGCGGCAGCCCCAGGGTGCTTGATCCACTCACGATAGGCAGTGCCCCCATTTGGCAGCTTCACCTTGTCCTTCTTTACGTGAAGCAAATTGCCGTCAAAAATATCCTCGCTGGATTCCTTTATTTCAATTAAGTCTTCGTACATAATCAGAAGCCTCCAAAAAAGTATTTTAGTATAAAACTTACCTTAAGTCCATAAGTCCATAAAATGCATCTGCCGAAATTTGATACATGCAATTACACTCATTTGCGGCTGTACTGCTGCTTCTTAATCCCAGCATTTGCCAGCATTTCACGGGCATTATCAAGAGAAGCTGCAGATACGTCAACTCCCGAGGCCATACGGGCAATTTCATTTACCCGCTCCCCTTCAGTAAGGGCCTTTACGGAGGTGGAGGTCATGCCATTTACCACCTGCTTGTTAATGTAAAGATGCACATCGGCCATGCAGGCAATCTGAGGCAAATGGGTAATGCACAGCACCTGCTTGTCCGCCGCCACCATGGCAATGCGTTCAGCCACCATCTGGGCAGTGCGGCCCCCGATACCAGTGTCTATCTCATCAAATATCATGCTGGCTGGGGAATCGTCCCTAAAGGCGGTAACTGCCTTGATGGAAAGGGCAATACGGGAAAGCTCGCCCCCAGAGGCCACCTTCTGAATTGGCCGCATATCCTGTCCCGGATTGGCGGAAAAGAGAATTTCCAGCTCATCTGCCCCAAGGCTGTCAAGGCCATCAGACTCATTAACGGCTATCTCAAATCTGGCATCGGGCATTCCCAGTTCGTGGAGATGCTCCTCAATGGCCATGGAAAGCCGTTCTCCCGCCTGCTTTCTAAGCTCCGTAAGACGCTGGGCATGGGCCGTGGCATCCTTTCGTGCCTTATCTATCTCCTGCTTTAAGGCAGCAATATCATCATCGTAATTTTCAATATCATTAAGCTGCTGCTGGGCCTTATCCTTAAAGGCCATAATTTCCTCAATAGTGGAACCGTATTTTTTCCGCAGCTTGTCAATTACATCCATACGGCTCTGGAGCTTGTCCAGAAGCTGGGGATTAAATTCCAGCTCATCACCGTAATCCCGCACCTCGTAGGCGGCTTCCTTTATCTGGATGCAGGCCTCTTTAATGGTATCCGTGACACTATCAAGGGAA
Organism: Anaerovibrio sp. RM50; assembly: GCF_000622005.1. GTDB lineage: Bacteria > Bacillota > Negativicutes > Selenomonadales > Selenomonadaceae > Anaerovibrio. The sequence goes on from NZ_JHWV01000006.1 coordinate 202,702, forward strand.
TTATCGTAGCGGGACAGATCACGGAGATTTTCCACCACTTCTTCAAGGGAGCTCACAATGCCAATACCGCTGTTGCCGCCGCCATAAAGATTCTGGCAGGCCTCCCCAATATAGTTGGAAATCTTTTCCGCGTTGGAAAGCTTCTTTATTTCCCGCTCCAGCTCCTCATCCTCGTTTTCCTGAAGCTGGGCCGACTCAATCTCCTGAACCTGCCATTTCAGCATATCCAGCTTCTGCTCATTATCCGCAGAGCTCTGTTCCTTGTCAGAAAGCTGTTTCTCTTTGTCCTTTAACATTTTAAAGGACTGCTGATAATCCTTTAATGCCGCCACAATACGGTCATCAGAGCCGTCCACCAGCTTGTACTGGTTGGCTGCATTAAGAAGGGCCAGATTCTCATTCTGGCCGTGAATGTCTACCAGCAAGGTTCCCAATTTTTTCAGCACAGCCACAGTGGTGTGGCAGCCATTTACAATTATGGTGCCCCGTCCGCTGCTGGTTATCTGGCGGGTGATAATAAGCTCACCCTCAGTGGTATCAATGGCATTTTCATTTAGAAAATCAATAACCTTTGGCTGATTATCCAATGTGAAAATGGCCTCAACCCGAAGCCAGTCAGCCCCCGTGCGGATCAAATCCGTGGACAGGCGGTTTCCCAGCATGGCCCCCAGGGCATCAATGAGAATTGATTTGCCTGCCCCTGTTTCACCGGTGAGAATATTAAGTCCCTTGTCAAAATCTATCTGAACCTGCTCCAACAGAGCGAAGTTCCAAATTGTAAGTGTATTGAGCATTTTGAAAATCTCCTTGCTCTAACTCTCCAAACATTCCTTCAATAATAAATTACTTAAGACCCATGCTCATGGCTTCCAGCTTAAGGGCCACTTCCTCAGCCATGCTGGAGGCCTTAACAACGGCCAAAATAGTATCATCCCCGGCCACGGTGCCGATAACCTCCGGCCAGCGGGCATTATCAAGGGCGGCACAGATGGAATTGGCAGCTCCCGGCATGGTTTTTACCACAATGATGTTCTCGCTGTAGTCAATCTTCTTCACCAGCTCCTTAAAGAGGCGCTGCATGCGGTCCTCGGAGTGCAGTGTCTGGCTGTCCATTGGATAAGCATAGCGATACTTGCCGTTGCCGCAAGGAATCTTCACCAGCTGCATATCCTTTATATCTCTGGAAACAGTGGCCTGGGTAACCTCAATATCCCTTGCCCTGAGGGCAGCTGCCAAATCCTCCTGAGTCTCAATTATCTGATTTTCAATAATCTGCTTTATCTTTGATTGTCTATGAGCCTTCATTTAGAATTCCCCCATAACTTACTCTTTAACGTATCGTAATAATTTTTGTCACCAAATTTTATTATGCGCGCCGGGTTCTTTCCCTTGCGGATATACACCACATCTCCGGGCAATAGCTGGAAGCTCTCCTGACCGTCGAAGGTCATCTGAATATCCTGATGAACTGCCGCTATATAAATCTGCACTTCCTCATCATCGGGAATTATCATTGGCCGTGCATCCAATGTATGAGGACAAATTGGCGTAATAAGAAGGGCGGGAACACTTGGGTTCACAATTGGTCCACCGGCGGAAAGGGAATAGGCCGTGGACCCTGTGGCGGTGGAAACAATAACCCCGTCCGCCTTATAGTCGGCAATCATGGTATCGTCTATCCGCATACTGAGACTCAGCATGCGGGACAGGCCCCCCTTGCCAATAACCACGTCGTTAATGGCATGGCCCAATATGCGGCGGTTCCCCTGGCTCAGCACAGCCCCGGAAATAACAGTGCGCTCCACCACCTGATACTCACCATTCAAAAGGCTATCAAGTCGGCTTTCCAGCTCTGTCAGCTCAATATCCGTGAGAAATCCCACACGGCCGATGTTAATGCCACAGGCGGGAATCTTGCGGGTATAAAGCTTGCGGCACACCCCCAAAAGGGTGCCGTCCCCGCCAATGCTCAGCCCCAGATCTATGGGCTCATTGTCCAGATCATCAACGCCGTATTCGGGACAATTAAACATTTCCGCAACGCTGTGGGACATTACAACACGGACCCTGTCAGCTTTATCCGCAAAATAGCTGCGGATTCTTTCCATAACCTGGGCGGATTCGTCCTTATTTATATTGGGATAAATTGCAATTGTCTTCATAAAGACGCCCTCTTAATTTATCTGAAAATATCTGAAAGAATCCAGACCTATCTGAATCTGTCATGTCACTTATCAAGATTGCTGTGGGCCAGCTCAACGGTTTGGGCCATTACCTCATCAGTTACATTGTCCGCAGCTTCCTTGTCCTTTGTAAGCCACACAAGGTATTCTATATTGCCCTCGGGACCCTTTACAGGGGAGAAGGTCAGCTCCTTGGTGACGAAGTCCATCTCTCTGGCAGTATCAATAACATTATGAATAACCTCCAGATGAACCTTCGGATCACGGACTACGCCCTTTTTGCCCACCTTTTCCTTGCCGGCCTCAAACTGGGGCTTAATAAGGGCCACTACCTCGCCGTCGGCCTTCAGCATATTCTTTACTGCGGGCAAAACCTTCTCCAGAGATATAAAAGCCACATCAATGGAGGCAAGATCTATAAGCTGGCCAATATCCTCAGGGGTAACATTCCGCACATTGGTGCGTTCCATGTTCACCACCCGCTCATCAGTGCGAAGGCTCCAGGCCAGCTGGCCGTATCCCACATCAATGGCAAATACCTTCACGGCGCCATTTTGCAGCATACAGTCGGTAAATCCCCCGGTGGAGGCACCAATATCGGCGGTAACCTTTCCCGCAAGCTCCACACCAAATTCCTTGATGGCCTTCTCCAGCTTCAGACCTCCGCGGCTCACGTAGGGAATCTGATTACCAAGAACCCGGATATCAGCATTTTCCTTCACCATGGTGCCCGCCTTGTCAATCTTGTTGCCGTCCACTATGACCATTCCCGCCATAATGGTGGTCTTGGCCCGCTCACGGCTCTGGACAAGATTCTTTTTCACCAGAAGTACATCAAGGCGCTCTTTTTTAACTTTTTCTGTATTATCAGCCATAATTATAAATCACCAAAATTCTTTGCAATGCGGTCCGCAATCTGATCCGGAAGTAAGCCGCAAAGCTCCAGAAGCTCAGGGCATGAGCCCTGCTCGATAAACTTATCCTCAATGCCAAAACGCATTATCTTGGCAGAGCTGATACCCGCATCAGCCAGATATTCCAGCACAGCGGAGCCAAAGCCCCCGGCCAGTGCATTTTCCTCAAGAGTTACCACCAGACGGGCTTCCCGTGCCAGCTCATCAATGAGAGCTGTATCCAGTGGCTTTATAAATCTCATATTTACGACGGTGGTGTAAATATCCTTTTCCTTCAAAATAGCTGCTGCCTTAATGGCCTGCTTGACCATACTGCCCACAGCAAAGAGCACTATGGTCTTGCTGTCACGGGAGAGGATTTCCCCCTTGCCGATTTCCAGCTGCTGGAAGCCCTCCTTCACTGGCACCCCGGTGGCAGAGCCACGTGGATAGCGCACGCTGATAGGGCCATTGTAATTTGCTGCCGTATAAAGCATATTACGCAGCTCGTTTTCATCCTTTGGCGCCATACAAACCATATTTGGAATGTGACGCAGATAGGAATAATCAAAAACTCCGTGATGTGTTGGGCCGTCAGCCCCCACCAGACCGCCACGGTCAAGGCAAAGGGTAACAGGGAGATTCTGCAGGCATACATCGTGAATTATCTGATCATAAGCCCGCTGGGCAAAGGTGGAATACAGGGCCACAAATGGCTTGCCCCCCACTGCTGCCATTCCAGCTGCCATGGTCATGGCATGCTCCTCAGCAATGCCCACATCAAAGAACCGCTCCGGATACACAGTAGAAAACTTTTTTAACCCAGTTCCGGAAGGCATGGCCGCCGTTATGGCGGAAATATTATTGTATTTTCCCGCCAGCTCAATAAGGGCATCAGAGAAAATATCCGTATATGAAGGAGGTGCCCCCTCCTTTTTGATCATTTCGCCGGTGTCGCAGTTGAATTTCCCCACACCGTGGAACTTATGAGGCTGATTTTCCGCAAAGGAATAGCCCTTGCCCTTGGTGGTGCGCACGTGAATAAGCACAGGACCCTCAATGCCCCTTGCCTTCTGGAAAACCTCCTGCATATATTCAATATTGTGGCCGTCAATAGGTCCAACATAAGTATATCCAAGGGACTCAAATACACTGCCCGGAGTCAGAAGTGCATAAATACCATCTTTTACGGAGCCCGCCGCATTCCATACGGTCTCCCCAATGCCAGGAAACCCCTTAAGGAACTCCTGAAGCTCCTTTTTTGCCTTATGATACTGGGGCATAATGCGGATATGGCTCAGATATTCGGACATGGCTCCCACGTTTTTGTCAATGGACATTTCATTGTCGTTAAGAACCACTATCATATTCTTGCCCATAGTTCCGCCGTAATTCAGCCCCTCGTAGGCCTCGCCCCCGGTAAATGCCCCGTCGCCAATAACTGCAATAACGCTGTAATCCTGCTTGTGCATATCCCGCTCAATGGCCATACCCACTGCAGCGGAAATAGAGGTGCTGGCATGGCCTACACCAAAGGCATCACAATGGGATTCAGAACGCTTAGGAAAGCCCGTAATGCCCCCCTTGGTGCGCAGTGTGGAAAATCTGTCCTTGCGGCCCGTGAGAATTTTATGGGAATAAGCCTGATGGCCCACGTCCCAAATTATCTTATCCCTTGAAGGGTCAAATACGCTATACATGGCCAGGGTCAGATCCACTGTGCCAAGGCTTGGGGCCAGATGTCCACCATTGGCGGCACATACATCTATAATCCTGCCTCTGATTTCGCCAGCCAGGGCTTTAAGCTCCTCAAGGCTGCACTTAGCCACATCAGAAGCATTATTTATTTTATCCAATATGTTCTCAGACATGGTGTGGCTCCTTAATTACTTATTTCTCTTCAATAAATATTCCACCAGCTCCCGCAGGAAGGTGGCCTTGTCACCAAACATTTCCAGGGCCTTCACTGCTTCTGCCACAGTATCAGCCGCCAGCTTCTTTGCTTCCTCCAGAGAGGTAAGGGAAACGTAGGTGGACTTGTCATTGCGCTCATCGCTGCCCACTGGCTTGCCGATAACCGCCTCATCACCAATAACATCAAGAATATCATCGGTAATCTGGAAGGCCAGTCCGAAGCAGTCAGCATAAGTGGTAAGGGCAGCCAGCTCCTTGTCGGAGGCTCCCGCCACAATGGCGCCGCTTCTGATGGCTGCTCTGAAGAGAGCACCGGTTTTTCCTGCGTGCATCTTCTTTAATTCTTCAAGACTCAGGGATTTCTGCTTCCCCTCAGCCTCCAGATCAATGGCCTGCCCGCCCACCATACCATTTGGTCCGGCACCAATGGACATTTCCTTAACTACCTTTAAAAGCACATCAGCGGGGAGGTTGTCCTGACGGAGCATTACCTCAAAGGCCTGGGTCAGCAGGGCATCACCTGCCAAAATGGCTATTCCGTCCCCATAAACCTTGTGATTGGTGAGCTTGCCACGGCGGTAATCGTCATTGTCCATGGCAGGCAAATCATCATGAATAAGGGAATAGGTGTGAATCATTTCAATGGCACAGGCAATATGAATAAAATCAGTGCCCTTGGCGCCAATGGCATCAGCCGCTGCCATGACCAGAATCGGACGTAGGCGCTTGCCCCCAGCTGTAAGGCTGTATTTCATGGATTCGCAAAGAGTGGGATCCAATGCCTTGTCCTCCTGCAGCTCCTCCACAAGGGCTTTTTCTATAAGCTTAATTCTTTCATTCCACTGAGTCTTGTCCATTTATCAATTTCCTCCCTCAAGCTCCAAAGGCATTTCCACTACTTTTCCGTTCTCCTCGCTGAGGATAACATTCATCCTGTCCTCAACGTCCTTCAGTTCTGCCAGGCACTTTTTTGAAAGCTCCATGCCCAATGTGTAATTTTCAATAACATCCTTCAGGCTTGCCTCGCCGCTTTCCAGTTTATCCACAATCTGCTCAAGATTGGCCAGATTTTCCTCAAAGGATGCTTCCTTTTTCCTTGGCATAGAACTACTCCTCCCTAATTGCCTTAACATGGGCATCAAACTGCCCCCCATTAAGCTTTACGGACACCATATCATCAACCGCTATCTGGCTGATATTACTGATAACAGTGCCCTTCTGGTCATGGACCATGCCATAACCACGTCTGATAACCCCCAAAGGATTTATCAGCTCAAGTTTTTCCATATCGTGAAGCAGCCGGTTTTTCTTGTCCTTAACCAGCTGAATTGCTATCTTGTTTAATCTCGACTGCAAAGCCTCAAGCCGCATACTGCTTCCTTCCAGCATGCGCATTGGCTGGGTAAATACAAAGCTGTCCATAAGGCTCTGAAGGCTCCGCCTCCTGTCCCTTATGCTTGAAACCGCCGCCATCTGCAGTCTATCTCTGGCTGAATTAATGCGCCCAATGACCTCGGACACATCCGGCACTGCCAGCTCCGCCGCCTGTGACGGGGTGGCAGCTCTCTGGTCAGCCACAAAATCCGCCAGTGTGAAATCTGTTTCATGGCCCACAGCGGAAATAACGGGAATACGGGACCTGAAAATGGCCCGCACCACCACTTCCTCATTGAAGGACCACAAATCCTCCATGGATCCGCCGCCGCGGCCCACTATCAGCACATCCACGGGATATTTTGCATTGAAAAATTCAATGCCATGGGCTATCTGCTCCGCTGAGCCTGCCCCCTGGACCATAACGGGATAAAGGGCCAGTCTTATGGAGGGCATGCGCCGCCCTGAAACTGTATAAATATCCCTTAAAACAGCCCCCGTAGGTGATGTGACAATACCAATGGTCTTTGGAAATGATGGCAAAGGTTTTTTATGCTCAGCATCGAAAAGACCCTCTTTTGAAAGGCGCTCCTTCAGCTGTTCGAAGGCCAGAGCCAGCTCCCCCACACCATCCGGCACCATACGGCTTACGTAGAACTGATACTTGCCGTCCCGCTCGTAAACCTCCACGCTGCCCGTGGCCAACACCTGCATATCATTTTCCGGGCGAAACCTCAGTCTGTCCGCATAGCTGCGCCAGATAACGCACTTTATAATGGAGTCCCTGTCCTTCAGGTCAAAATAGCAATGGCCCGAGGAATACTGCTTAAAATTTGAAATCTGACCCCTCACTGTAACATTATGCAGGGCCGGATCATTTTTCAGGAGTCCCCCAATGTATTTAGTTATCTCCGACACGCTTCTGATAACAGCCATATTTCACCCAAAAAATAAGACAAAAATGAGACAAAAATACTTATTCTAAAACGCAGAAAATGGGCCGCACCCAAAAATGCGGCCCTGTTTTTTTACAAACGAGCAATAGCTCCCAGAATACCATTTACAAAACGGCTGGAATCATCGCTGCCAAACTTCTTGGCCAGCTCCACCGCCTCATTTATAACGATATTTGGAGTCAGCTTCTCCTCGCAGAACTTAAGCTCATAAACAGCCATACGGGTAATATTTCTGTCTACTCCGGCCATGCGTTGCAGCTTCCATTCCTTGGAGCTGTTGGTAATCATTTCGTCAATGGACTCCTGATTGTCAAGGGTGCCATCCACCAGATCCTTCAGAAAATCCATATCCTTGCTGCCCAGCTTAACATCCTCATCCTTTGCAAAGACAGCAGCATCAATGGCATTCTGTCTGGCCTGGGCCTGATCCATACCTTCATCCAACGGATTCATATCCAACTGAAACAAAGCCTGAAGTGCTACCTCACGAGCTTGTCTACGACTCATACTTATATTCCTCGATTCTTAAACAAAAAATTTATACTTGGCTGTCAGCGCCAGCGGTGAATATCGTGGGGAATTGAATCCCGCACATTGTCAATAAAGCTTCCGCCCTTGTCAATATTCTTGCCGATAAAGCAGCCGATAAAGCCACAAATAACCACAAACATAACATTCCAAAAGCCAAAGAGCAAAATGCCCACAGCAATCAGAATGCCCCCTGCTATGCCCAAAAGGGTCCCGGGGCGTTTTTCGCACTGACGGCGGAAAGCTCCGGCCAGGGCCTGCTTCATACTGGTTTCGTTTTCCATTCAGACACCTCCGTTACTTCAGCCGTCTTTTCTTTACTACAACGCCGCTGGAAATACTCTGAACGGAAACCACCACATCAAAGCTTGAAATACATGCTATTTCAGTCAGGTATTTGCTTGACTGGCTGCGGACTTCATCGGAAATATTGGCAATACTGCGCTCCTGTCCAACCTCCAGCTTCACGTCAAGACCAAGGCTGTCGCCCTTTTCCTTATTCCGCTCCACTGTGGCCTTCACCTTGGCTTCACGGACACCACGTACCCCTGCGGCAATGCGCTCCACCATTTCCCTTATGGCAGTGACGGATACGTTTACTTCGCCTTCAGTACCATGTATCAGCAGAATATCTCCGCTGTTGATTTCCTTACTGCTCTTGCCCCCGAAGGAACAGAACATAAGGTGAATGCTGAAAAGAAGCACCACACCCGCAACAGCAGCGGTCTGCCACTGAGTAATGGCAAACTGATACTCGTTGAGAACTACTCTTTCCGGAACAACATTAAATACCAGTAAAATGACCCCCAGGCTTACTACACCAAAAAGCAAGGTGTATAAAAACAGCAGGAATCTGTTAAACACTCCCATTAAACTGCCCCCTAGCGGATTTTTCTGGTTTCATCCTTTTCTTCCTCTTCGCCGAAGTCAACACCCTGAACGTGAACATTAACCTCAATAACGCTGAGCCCTGTCATGGACTCAATCTGCTTCTTTACGTTCTCCTGAACGGCAATGGCAACATCAGGAATACGCTCGCCATATTTAACGATAATGTACAGATCAACACGGGCTTCCTTTTCGCCCACTTCAACCTTAACGCCCTTGGACAGATTCTTTCTGCCAAGAAGCTCAGCAATGCCACCGGCAATGCCGCCGCTCATTCCGGCTATGCCAGGAATCTCCAGTGCAGCGATACCCGCCATCATGCTGACAACCTCATCGCTAATGCGAACAGAACCTAAACCGTCATCAATCTTAATCAATTCATCTGCCATTATAATACCCCCTCTAAATATTTAATCCGATGCATAATATCACCTGCTTATCATTATACCAAACATGCAGTTCTTATTCAAGAAATGTGTATATTCTGTATATTTTTCTGGAAATAAAAATCTCCCGCTGATCAGTTATAAACCAATCAACGGGAGTATCATCCAAATATTTATACTACAGAAGCAACTTACACTCCTTAGAAGCTGTAATTCAGGCCGCAGTTTACTACCCAGTTGCCCTGGGCTGCCTTGCTGCCAATGCCCAGACGGCCGGCTTCAATGTACCATTCCATCGGCCCCTCCTGACGCTTGAAGCCAAGGGCCAGATCAAGCCATGTGTCCTTAAAATCATTTTCAAGGGAGTTGGACAATCCCTTGGTCATGGTGGCCCGCACTCCTCCCGCAAAGTCGTGCATCAAATCAGCCCTTGCGTAGAAGGTGTTGCCCTTGCTGAACTCCTTTCCAAAATTAATACCAATATTTCCAAGGAAGGAATTGCTGGCATCCACGGAAACGGCTGAGCCGTCACTGAGGCTGTAGTTGTAGCCATTTACATGGGCCCACTGGAGTCCAACATGAGGCTCTATGTACCAGTTATCCGACTTTTCCATACGCTGGCCATAGGTGAAGCTGAGGGCCTGTCCGTAGGTGCTGTTGTCCCCCTTGGAAAGTGCCGCCTGGCCAGGGTCCTGTAAATCAAGGGTGGAAGCAAGGCGTCCAGCCCTGAAGGTTATTTCCGAGTACCTTCCCCCATTTCCCTGCCACAGACCATAGGCGGTGAGAATATCGTCGTGGGAATCCCCGCTTCCGCAGGAGTACCCCTCACTGCCGTATTTCAGGCCATAGGAAGCCCCCACCGTCCAGTTGGCATTCACCCTTCGGTCGTAGCCAATATCCATGCGGCTGTAGGTGGCAGATACATCATGGCCCTGATTATCCAAGGAGTTCTTTCCTCTGGTGAAATTTACCCAGAAATCGTTGCCTACATTTGGCTCGCTTCTGAGCTGGGCCATGCGGTTTATAACCGGGGCCCCGGCCTGTCGCCAGTATGCCGCCTTGGAGGAGGCATTGCCAAGCACACCATACATTTGTTCGCTGTTGCCGTTTAGGCTTACACCAGTTATCTTCCACGTAAGGCCGTTATTTGTAGTTTCCACCGTTGGGGTAAAGGAATATCCGCCAATGGTGCTTTCCGCTCCCTCAAAGGTGGCTGTATTTGCCGTACCCACAGTGGCAACAGTGGTATTTGTTGCAGCTACTACCGTGCCCGTGGCCAGAGTAGGGTCATAATTTATGTATATCTTGTTGGCGGAGGTGGTATTAACCACATTTGTCATGGTAATGGTGTCCGCCACATTGTTGGCCAAGTCCGTATTTATATAGAAGTTGGCATAGCCGTCCATATTTGTGATAACAAGAGATTTGCCAGGAGCCGAATAGCCGTTGACATCACCAAGGCCAAGGCGCACCGTGTCCCCACGGGCATAAGCATTAGTAAATGTAAATGTAGTACCCGCAGGGGTATTAAGATCTCCCAGCCAAGCCTCAGCAAGGCCAGTATCCAGAAGCTCCAGCATACCGCCAGTTGCCACATCTATTTGGGCCTTGGCATAGTCGTTAACAGTGAGGGTACCGCCATTTATGGTAATATGCTCACTGACACCGCCGGAATTGGTTTCGGAGCCCTTTTCCAAAATCTGGTGGCCGCCATTAAGGGTGGTATAGGTGGCAGAGCCGCCGGCAGCTACGTTTTGTAAGCCATCCGTGATGGTGGTAGATATGGCCTGTCCGCCGCTGCCAATGGTCTGAGTGCCCCCCGCAATTGTCATGGTGGCAGCTGTACCACCAGAGCCAACGGACTGGATATTATAGATGGTGCCGCCGCTGATAACGCCCCCATCAGCAACCTTCTGGGTGCCGCGAACCTCCACATTCTCCACATGACCCTGCTTCTCTACAGTCTGGGTGCCGCCTTCCTCTACTTTGCCTCCGGACACTACGCCATTGTCCCTTACATCCTGCACACCACCAGAGGAAACGATTGTTTCTGTAGCCGTACCACCAGAAGCAACAATCTGGGAGCCACCACTGGTTACGGTGGTGCTGGTAACTGCAGCATTGGCAGATACAATCTGATAACCGCCATTTGCCACAGTGGTGCTGGTGGCTGTACCACCGCTGGCCACAGCCAGAGTACCATTGGATACAGTATGGCCGGATACAGCTGCCCCGTCAGCCAGGCGCATGGTTCCGCCATTCTGGTAGCCAGTGTAATTATCATAATTGGTGGAGCCTTCCAATACAGCTCCCCCGTGCACCTCAATTACACCACCAGAAAGAACTGTAGTGCTGGTGGCTGAACCGCCGGAGAGAACACTTTGCACACCACCGCTGATGGTGGTGCTGATTGCCTCCGCTCCATTATTTATATTTTGTGTACCGCCATTTATGGTGGTGCTGGTAACATTTCCGCCGATGATTGATTGTGTACCGGCACTAATGGTGGTGCCAGAAACTGTTCCGCCACTGACGGACTGAGTACCACCATTTATAGTGGTGCTGATAACATTTCCATCGATTATAGATTGTGTTCCGCCGCTAATGGTGGTGCCAGAAACTGTTCCACCGCTGACAGTCTGGTTGCCCCCATTTATAGTGGTGCTGGTGACATTTCCATCGATAATAGATTGTGTTCCTGCACTAATGGTGGTGCCAGATGCTGTGCCGCCACTGACAGTCTGAATACCGCCATTTATCATGGTGTCAGATGCTGTGCCACTGCTGACAGTCTGGGTGCCCCCGGAACGAATATCCGCATTCACTACGAAGCCACCGCTGTTAACCAGCTGATTGCCGCTGACCACCGTGCCACTGGCCAGTCCCTGTACCTCCTGGGCTGCCCCGGAGATAATGGTTCCACCCAAGGCCGTGCCAAGGACTTTATTTGACCCACCAGAAATAATGCCCCCAGCTGTGGCATCCTGGGTGCCGCCACTGGCAATGATAGTATCCGTGGCTGTGCCGCCGCCAGAAACGTACTGAATACCGCCATCATTAACTGTAGCTTGTACTGACTGACCACCACTTAAAATGTACTGCTTGCCGCCGCTTCCCACAGTGGTCTTTGACGTCGTGGCATAGTCTTTCACTACTTCAGCACCGCCCTGGTTGACTGTTGTAAAAGATACCACACTGCCGGCTGCCGCCTGGACCGTACCGCCGTCACCCACAGTGACGCTTATGGCAGTACCGCTGTCACCAATCTCAAGGATATGGCCAATGATGGTACCACCGCTCTGGGTGGCTCCCACCACCAGTCGGTGGATGCCCCCTGATGCGAAGGTAACATCGTTGATTATTGCTCCCTCGCCAAATTCCTCTATTACACCGCCGCTATGTACGCTGGTATTCTGGGACGTACCGCCACTATAGATGATCTGGACGCCGCCCTTCATAAGGGCAGACACAGTGCCAATGCAGCCAGAATAAATTTTCTGCTCACCGCCACTCATATTTTCAATGGTAGCACTGGCGCCGCTTCCAACAATGCCGATGGCTTGTTGCCCGCCATACATGGTGATGACCGTAGCTGCAGCACCAGGGTTGACCGTCTGTATGCCGCCGGACATACTGCTAACCGTAGCCGTGCCGCCCGCCAAAACAAGCTGCTCGCCGGCGTTCATGGTGGTAATCCTGCCGCTGCCACCAGAATAGATTTCCTGATGAGCCGGGGCGCCAGCGTCGCTGCCCATGGTGACCGCCAAGCCTACGCCATCGGAATAGATTTTCTGGTTACCATCCAAAATTTCCACGGTGCCGGAGGCCGCGGCACCGGAGATAAGCTGTATCCCTTGAGGTCCTACACTGGTAATATTACCCGTGCCGCCGGCGGAAATATTCTGTGTGCCGCCCTTCATAGCGGAAACAGTGCCCGTGGCGCCACTGGAAACACACTGTGTGCCGCCATTCATGTTGGTTACCGTGCCCGTTACCGTGCCCGTGCCGCCGTTGGCGATTTCCTGCGTGCCACCGAACATCTTAATAATCGTACCTGAGACAGTGCCCTTACTTATTGTGGGAAAGTTGATTTTCTGCAGGCCACCGAACATGGATGTGATTGTACCGTCGCCAACAACATACTGTGTGCCGCCGCTCATGGTGGTTACCGTACCCGCGCCGCCACTTCTGACGAATTGATAGCCGCTGTTCATAGTGGAGACATTGCCCGTGGCGCCACTGGAAACATACAGTGTGCCGCCGTTCATGTTGGTTACCGTGCCCGTACCGCCGCTGACCTCCTGCATACCGTTGCTCATGGTCATGACCGTGCCTTTGCCACCTCTGACGTGCTGCGCGCCGCCGCTCATGTTGACAACCGTGCCCATGCCACCATTGCTAACATACTGCCCGCCGCCGTTTATGGTGACAACCGTGCCCGTGCCGCCATTGTTAACGTGCTGCCGGCCGCGGTTCATGGTCGTAACCGTGCCCGTGCCACCATTGTTAACGTGCTGCTCGCCGCTGTTCATGGTCGTAACCGTGCCCGTGCCGCCATTGTTAACGTGCTGCTGGCCGCTGTTCATGGTCGTAACCGTGCCCGTGCCGCCGCTGTTGATGGTCTGCTTGTCGCCGACTTTCATTGTACCGCCATTCTCAATCCAGGTGGCGCTTTTGATATCGCCGTAAGGTATGGTCTGTTCTGCTGCCTCAGCAGTTCCATAGAACAGGGAATTTTGCCCCTGGGCAATGGACTGAATCTGACCTCCCTGGGCAGATAAGTCCTTTGTTATATTCACGTATGGAATAGCCACCGGGGCCAGGGTATTCAGAGCGTTTACCAAAGATATGGCCACCGCCAGCTTCTGTTCAAGTTTCCGCTTCTTGCTCATAATAAATTCCTCCACGAATTTATATTATTACACAATAAGACATTGTATGAATTTTCTGAACATAGTTACACATATAAATCGTAACAATTTTAAAATAAATTTTCAATAAGAAATATTATTAACAAAGAGATTATACGGGTGGCATGGGATAAGGTGGCCGATTATTAAATTGATGTGGCACTGCGAAGCAAATGAATGTCCTATCCCATGACAGGCCCCGTTAACCTTTTTTACATAAAAAAATCACCTGTAATGGACTAAAATCCATCACAGGTGATTTAATGATTTTATTTAAATTTTATGCACGCTCGATGTAAGCACCGGTACGGGTATCGATGCGGAGCACATCGCCCTCCTCGATGAAGAGAGGAACGCGAACGGTGTAGCCAGTCTCAACAGTAGCCATCTTGGTAGCACCAGTTGCAGTGTTACCCTTTACGCTTGGCTCGCACTCAGTAACCTTCAGCTCAACGGAGTTAGGGAGAGTAACGCCAATTACGCGGCCCTTGTAGGACTGAATAGCAACCTCCATGTTCTCCTGGAGATAGTTAAGAGCGTCGCCCAGCTGCTCCTTGTTCAGCTCAGTCTGCTCATAAGTCTCGTTGTCCATGAAAGTGTACATGCCATCGGTCTCATAGAGATATGCCATGCGGGCAGTGTCCAGACGGGCCTGAGGCATCTTCTCGTTAGGGTTGAAGGTACGCTCAACAACAGCACCAGTCTCTACATTCTTAATCTTGGTACGAACAAAGGCTGCACCCTTACCTGGCTTAACGTGCTGGAAGTCTACTACCTGCCATACGCCACCATCAATCTCAATTGTCAGACCTGTACGGAAATCTGTACTTGTAATCATTAGAAAAACCCTCCAATTTAATTTGCAAATTAATTTTAAATTTTATATGTGGACGACCCATCATACAGCCAGCTCAATTAATTCCTTGGTTACGGAAGTAAGGGCTTCTCCTGATGTGTCTGTAACCAGCACTGTATCCTCAATGCGGACCCCGCCCCAGTCGGGAATATATACCCCCGGCTCCACTGTTATCAGGGTGTTGGGATGCAAGGCCTCGCAGGTGCTCCTTGGTGAAAGGGTTGGTGCCTCGTGAATCTCCAGCCCCAGACTGTGTCCCAGCCCATGGCCGAAGTATTCCGCATATCCTCTTTCGTGAAGATATCTTCTCACTGCCCCGTCCACAGCTTTTCCCGCAGCTCCTGGCTTTACCAGGGACAGTCCCAAAAGCTGGGCCTTCAGCACGGCATCGTATACATCCCGCTGCCTGTCATCAGCAGGGCCAAGGCAAATGGTACGGGTAATATCGGAATGATACCCCTCATACACAGCACCGTAGTCCATTGTAACAAATTCCCCGGCATTAATCAACTTTTCTGTTGCAGTTCCATGGGGCAGGCTTCCCCTTTTTCCTGAGGCCACAATGGTGGTAAATGCAGGACGCTGGGAGCCCAGGGAACGCATTACCCCTTCAAGGCGGGCCGCCACCTGATTTTCGCTCATGCCAGGCTTTATAAAGGTAATAATATCCTCAAAGGCCTTGTCACTGATGGCCACAGCCCTTCTTATGCAGTTAAGCTCCTCCTGGTCCTTGATTTGGCGGAGGCTGTTAAGCTCCAAGGAACTAAAGGAAACACCGTCACCCACCAGCTCCTTAATCTTTCCATACCAGTCAAATACAAGGGATCCACCTTCAAAGCCCAATTTTTTGATGCCCAGCTCCTTGATCACCTCGGAAACCCGCAGCAAAAGGCCCTTTTCCTGCTTGGCAATCCTGTATTCAGGAGCCTCATTCTGGGCCTGCTCCACATAGCGAAAATCCGTTACGATTACCGCATCATCATGGGTAACCACCAGCATGGTGTCATCACCGGTAAAGCCGCTGAAATAGTGGAGATTTTCCTCCTTGCTGACAAGAACCCCCTCCAGGCCCTTGTCCTTTATATAATCCCTCAGTGCCCTAATTCTGTCCTTAATCACAAAAACACTTCCATATACTATTAATTCAATCTCTGCTTTATCTTTCTCAGCACCACTGCCATGGCGGCGAAATAGCTGTCCACCCCAAAGCCCAGAATCTGGCCCATAACCACAGGAGCAATTACGGACTTGTGGCGGAATTCCTCACGGGTATGGACATTGGAAAGGTGAACCTCAATAACCGGCACATCAATGGCCGCAATGGCATCACGAATGGCAATGCTGTAATGGGTGAAGGCCCCTGCATTTAGGATAATGTAATTGTAGCCCTTGGCCGGAGCCTGCTGAATGGTGTCCACAATGTCCCCCTCATGGTTGGACTGGAAAAAATCAGCGGGAACCCCGTCGGCTGCTGCCTGCTTCTGCAGCATGTCATTGATGTCCGCCAGAGTTTCATAGCCGTAAATTTCCGGCTCCCTGGTGCCCAAAAGATTAAGATTTGGTCCGTGAATTACAAGTACTTTCCCCATGTCATCATACTCCTTTTTCTACCTCATCCGTCAGCTTCGCTGATTTATATATCCCTGCGCAAAATGGTATATGGCTCCACTGGCTGGGTCATCTTCATTTTCACCAGCTGCTGAGGGTGGGGTGCCACATCGATGAGCTCCCCTTCATCATTATACATCTCATCAAGAATCATGCGGTAGCCGGGAAGATTTGGCTGGAATACCTCGATTTCCTGCCCCTTCTTCATATTGTTCCGCTGCTCCACCATGGCGTAGCCCGTGGCTTCGTCATAGGACAGAACCAGCCCCACAAAATCCGAGGTCTGCTCGTAGGAGGTGGTGCCGTATATCTGATCCTCCTCAGATGGCTTGTTGTAATAAAAGCCCGTGGTGTACTGACGGTGGGACACCTTTCCCAGCTCGTCAATCCACTCCTGCTTCAGCTGAAAATGCCCCGGATCCTCGCAATAGCTGTCAATGGCGGCCCGATATGCCTTCACGATGCTGGCGGCGTAATGAACGCTTTTCATGCGGCCCTCTATTTTCAGGCTGTCAACACCACTGTCAATAACGTCCCCAATGTGGGGCAGCAGACACATATCCTTGGAATTGAAGAAATAGGTGCCTCTGTCGTCCTCCTCAATAGGGAAATACTGGCCTGGGCGCTTTTCCTCCACCAGAGCGTATTTCCAGCGGCAGGCCTGGGCACAGCTGCCACGGTTGGCATCACGGCCCGTCATGTAGTTGCTCATAAGACAGCGTCCTGAATATGAGATACACATGGCTCCGTGGACGAACATTTCCAGCTCCACAGGGCACTTTTCCCTAATGGTGCGAATCTCCCCCAAGGACATTTCACGGGCCAGCACCACACGGGTGGCCCCCATGTCAGCCCAGGCATTTACAGTAACCCAGTTGGTATTGTTAGCCTGGGTGCTGATGTGAATATTAGTATTTGGGGCGTATTTTTTCGCCAGAGTGAATATGCCCAAATCCGCTATAAGCATGGCATCAACCTTTATTTCATCAAGGTAGGCCAAATACTCCGGCAGCTTTTCCATATCACTGTTATGTGGGAAGATGTTTACAGTAACATACACCTTTCTCCCCAGCTTATGGGCAAATTCCACAGCCTCCTTCAGCTCATCATAGTCGAAGTTGCCTCCGAAGGCCCTGAGGCCAAAGGCCTTGCCACCCAAATATACAGCATCGGCGCCATAAATAAGGGCCATTTTAAGTTTTTCCATATTACCGGCAGGAGCCAGTAATTCAGGCTTTTTTATCATTAAATGTTCTCCTTTGGCAACCGCCGGCTTACTGCCAGACCGTCACCATCCTCACGAATCACAGTTTCAAATTCATTATTGTCGCTGACAAGGGAAATATACTCCCGCAACCTTTTCACTATTGTTTTAAAACGACGTGGACACTCTGCATCACCCCGCACATAGCCACGAAACAGCACATTATCCGCCAGAACCATGGCATCCTCCGTCAAAAGGGGATAAACCTTGCGAAAATAATCGGGATACTGCCCCTTGGCGGCATCAATAAACACGAAATCATAGCTGCCATGAAGCTTTAAAATATTCTCCCCCGCATCACCTATATGGATTCTTATGCGGTACTTATAAGGGGATCTGTCAATATATGCCCTGGCTGTGGCCGCCCGCTCCTCAGACAGCTCCAGGGTGTCTATTTCCACATCCTCTGCGGAATTTTTGGCTATAAGCAGAGCGGAATAGCCAATGGCAGTGCCGATTTCCAGCACCCGATGGGGCTTTTTTTGGCGGACAACCTCCAGCAGCACCGGCATTCCCTTTTCATTGATAATGGGAACGTGATTGCTGCGACCGTATTCCTCCATTTCAGCTATTAAATCATCAAAATTTTCTGTTTCCTTCATTTTAGTTCTTTATCACTTTAATACTTTAACGCATCCCTAATTATTAGCGGACCTCTGCCACCTTTGACAGATGCTCGTCATAGGTGTAGCTGTAATAGTTTTTCCCATCACGGTCAGCCACGAAATAGAGATAGTCCGTGGAAGCAGGATCCAGGGCCGCCTTCAGGGCCTTCAGCCCTGGGCTGGCAATGGGTCCCGGTGGCAGACCATAGTTCTGATAAGAGTTATAAGGAGAATCTATCTTGGTATCCGCAATGGACACATCCTCCTTGATTTCCGCCATTACGTACTGGAGGGTGGCATCACTCTGGAGAGGCATGGAGATATTAAGCCGCTTCCACAGCACCTGGGAAATAATAGGCATATCCTCCTCAAAGCGGGCCTCCTTTTCAACAAGGGAAGCCATGGTAACCAGCTCATAGATGGAAATGTTTTGGGCCTTTGCCCGTCTTCTCATATCAGCAGTAAGCTTGTTGTCAAACTCGTCAATAAGGCGTCTCATTACGTCCTCAGTGGTGGCATCACTGGCAAAATCGTATGTATCAGGGAAGAGAAAGCCCTCCACACGGTAAACCGTATCCTTGTGCTTTTCCATATATTCATAAGGGGCGTAATCCTTGGCCAGCTTCAAAAAATCCTTTTCGCTGCACACCCCGGCTTCATCAAGGCGCTTGGCAATTTCCTTAACCCCGTAGCCCTCGGGAATGGTGACCCTCACAGCCACGGTTTTGCCATTTATAAGGATTGACAGGGCATCTGCCGCACTCATATTCTTGGTTAAGGCAAAGGTGCCCACCTTGAATTTGGAATCAGCACCATTTAACTTGGTGGCAAGCCAGAATTTGGTGGTGGAGCTGATAACACCCTTCTTTTCCAGCTCCTTGGCAATGTCGCCGCTGCTCATGCCCTTGGCTACATGGACGTAAACCAGGTCCTTTTTGCCCTCCAGATTGGCGGGAGTGCCTGCCTTAAAGGAAAAGAAAACCATTGTAAAAAACAAAACAAATACCACCATAACACTGGAAACAGCTATGATGATATTTCTCTTTTTTCTCTTTATTTCTTCATCACTTGCCTTGGCATCATAAGAAATCAAATCAGTTAAGATGTCTTTTAATGAATCCTTCAGATTCTTAAAATCCACAATGTTCACCCCGTAATCATATTTGTACCCCAAATTGTACTATAACGAGCTTTAAGATGTCCCCCACCTCTTTAGGTGGGGAAAACAAACTACAACAGCTGGCGAGCATATCTCCCAGCTCGTTGAAACGCTAATTGGAAGATTTTTCTTCTAAAGAAGAAAAATTTGAACAATGGCGTTATAATCCATAGTCGCACATAGTAATATTTTACCATAGTCATTGGCAAATAACAAAAATAACAGGGGGATTTTTCCCTGTTAAAGAAAGTTTTTTCCATACAAAAAGACGGCTGCTTCTAAAGCAACCGCCCTCATTTTTTTAGTATTATTAAGCTTCCGCTGATAACTCAGCTTGTGCCACTTTTCTGCTTCTGCCGATTATTCAGCCTCTGCCTCGTCACAAATCTTGTTGTATTCCTCAACAACTGCGTCGAACTCTTCCTCAGGGAAATCAACAATGTACTCATCCTCGCCCTTTTCGTCCTTCACGATCTTGGCGATGGTAACATTTTCTTCCTCGTCGAAATCCTCGTCCTCTTCCACGTTAAGGCCCACCAACAGTGCATACTCGGCACCGTTTAATGGAATACGCATTTCCTCTGCGAAATAACGCTCATTACCCTGATCATCCTGAAAGGTAACAATAATATCATCATCCATGAAATCTTCTTCAGGTACATTTTTATTATCTGCCATATTTTTTCTCCTTTTTTGGAACATGGCCCAAGTAAATCGGGGCCACGAATTAACTTATGAACAATGGGATTTTACCCTATAGCCGTGTCCTTGTCAACTATTGCTGTCATTGTCAGCCGTTGCCGCGGTAGTCAACCGTTACTGTCAAGCCAGCCCTGCAAAATGAAAACCGCCGCCATCTTGTCGATGACCTTTTTGCGCTTCTTGCGGCTCACATCTGCCTCAATAAGGGAACGGGTTGCCGCCACAGTGGACAAGCGCTCATCCCAGAGAATAATATTGGCATCGGGAACGGCCTTCTTAAGCTCCTCACAGAATTCCTTCACAAACTCACAGCGGGGCCCCTCTGTGCCGTTCATGTTGCGGGGATAGCCCACCACAAACTTGGTGGTTTCGTACTCTGCCGTCAATTCACGGATACGGTTAATATCCTCCTCCATGGTGGTTCTGCGAATGGTTTCCACACCCTGGGCCGTCATTCCCAGAAGGTCGCTGACAGCAATGCCTATGGTTCTGTCTCCCACATCAAGGGACAAAGCTCTTTCCATTATTTCTTCTCCAAATAAGTACGGATCAGCTCTTCCAAAATCTCATCCCGCTCCAAAGTACGGATCTTCTTGCGGGCGTCCTCAAAGCTGGTAACGTATGTAGGATCCCCGGACAAAAGATAGCCCACCAGCTGGTTTATTGGGTTGTAGCCCTTCTTTTCCATAGATGAGCAGGTGCTCTTTATAATATTTTCTGCCTTATTCTCATCTGCACCAAAACGGAACATCATAGTTTCTTCACTAACCATAGTTGCACCTCCGATTATGTTTCATTCATGCTTCTATTTTACCACATGTATCTGAAAATAAAAAGAATGAGCTCCATAAGGCTGAAGCCCATTCTTTAAATATGTCTATATGTCTATATGCCTAATATTTATATCTTCTATTTACTACCTGCTATGGCACATCCGCTATGGCTTAAATTCCCACGACCCATGTTACAAAATAAACCACCAATGGAATGGTTACAAAGGCAATACCGATGAAATCGATAATTACGCCGGTGCGGAGCATCTTGGTAATCGGAATATAGCCAGTGGCGTATACAATGGCATTTGGCGGTGTGGAAACTGGAAGCATGAAGCCCAGTGAAGCCGCCAGGGCAATACCAATGGAAACAGGAACAGGGCTGAGGCCCGCAGACACGGCTGCCGTAATGGCCAAAGGCCCAATCATATTGGTAGCTGCCGTATGGGAGGTAAGCTCAGACAGACACAGTGCCAATACGGAGAAAATGGCCACCATGGTTATCTGGGAAATGGAGCCTCCCAGACCGCCAATAATCAAATCACCAATCCAGGAGGAAAGGCCGGTCTTGTACATCATGGAGCCCATGGCCAGACCGCCGCCGAAGAGGATAAGAGTACCCCACTCGATACCTTCCTTGGCCTCCTCCCATTTAATAGTAAATTTACGTTCACTAAAATCCACCGGAATTACAAAGAGCAGCAATGCTCCTGCCATGGCCGCAATGGCCTCCGGGAATAATCTGTCATACATTTTAAGAATAGGTGAAGTGGTACCAAAAACAATGCTCAGTACACCAGGGGTAACCCACAATACTACTGCCACCACAAAGCAAAACAGGGTGTTCTTCTGGGCTCTGGTCCACTGTCCCATTTCCCTTATGCGCTGGGCGATGAATTCCTCTGCCCCCTCAATTCTGTCCACATCTGCCGGGAACAGCTTCATGAGCACCACATAGGCAATGGCAAAATATACCACCATGGCAATGGCACCCCACATCATCCACTGGAAGAAGGAAATGTGAATATCCGCCATCTGATCCAAAAAGCCCAGCATAATCAGGTTTGGCGGAGTCCCGATTGGGGTTAGCACACCGCCGATGGAAGCAGCATATGCCGTCATAAGCATAAGTCCGGTAGCGTATTTATAATCGGATAAATCAATGTCCTTGCCGTTGGCCGCCATCATATCCTTAATGGCACCCAGAAGGCCCAAACAGATTGGCAGCATCATGGCCGCGGTGGCGGTATTGCTGACCCAGCCGGAGCAAAGGGCAGCGGCAAGACCTATGGCCAGAAAAATCCGCCGTGGATTGGAGCCTACCCAGGACATGGACAAAAGCCAGTAGGAAAACCGTTTATCAAGGCCGTGAAGCATCATGGCCTTGGCCAGAATAAATCCGCCCATGAAGAGAAAAATCATGGGATTGGCAAAGGCGGCAAAGGCATCTGAGGCATTAACCACACCGGTGACAACAGCCAGCACAGGGCCCATAAGAGAGGTAACGGGAATTGGTACAGGCTCTGTAATCCACCACAGTGAAACCAGTACCATTATGGAAAGCAGCTTATGTGCTTCCAGTGACAGTCCCTCAATTGGCGAAAAAACCACTAAAATCGCCAACAAGGGGGCACCAAACATGCCGACAGTCTTTCGCTTTCGGTCAAATGACTGCTCAGCCCTTTTAATTTCAAGGGCTTCCTGACTAAGTTTGCGCATCGCTTCACACTCCTTTATAAAAAGGGGCTGCCTCCAAAGAAGCAGCCCCATGAAAACAATATGCTAATGAGAAAACTTGCTTTTATTTCTTAACGATGTGAACCAGCTCATCCTTGTAGTATGGATCTGACAAAATCATTCCATTTGGAATATCGGCATCACGTGGCATGAACAGGCCCTTGATACCAACCTTGTCAGGATTATTATCGCTGACAGGAAGGAGTGTCCAGAACACCACATCAACCTTCTTGGACATCAGAGCGGAACCTCTGGCTCCACTGGCCACCTGTACGACCTCGATGCTGCGATGGAGGCGGTTGCCGATTTCTGCCAAAATAGCTGTGTTGAAGCCAGCTGCATTACCGTCTGCCTTTACGAAATCAAGTGGCGGCAAATCGCCTGTAACGGCTATTCTCAGAGGAACCTCACCTGGCTGGAACGGAAGCTTTACTGCTGGTGGCTCTTCCCCTGGCTTAAGGTCGGTAATATACTGCTTGGTTAATTTATCAAGAGTGCCGTCGGCCTTCATATCCTTAATAACCTTGTCAAGATCAGCCTTCAGTGAATCCTCTTCCTGTCTCAGACCAAAGCAGAACTCATCTGTAGGGTGATTATCAATATCCTTGGCTGTCAGTTTAGTATTTCTGTCAATCAAATATTTTCCAACGCTTTTGAAAAGATCCATCTGGACGATGCTGCCGCTTTCCAGTCCCATCTGCATTGCATTAAGATTATCAAAATAAATAATCTTGATATTTTCCTGTGGGGACTTTTCCTTAATCATTTCATTCAGCTTTTCCTCGCTGATGTTCTGCTGGGCCAGCATACCGGTTTTAATGGCATCCTTGCTGTCCTGTCCGCCCTCCTTCTGGGCAGCCTGCTGTCCACCACAGCCTACCAGTAGGGCACCTGCCAGGGCACAACTAACCAAAATTGCTGCTGCTTTTTTCAGGTTCATGCTTCATTCCTCCTTAAAAAATAATAAAATGGATAAGTTCCCTGAAAAATCACTTTTACTCCTAATTATAAATAAATTGTGATTTCCCTTTATTTTTACTCACATCATCTACTGTTGTTTTCGACATATATTTATTTTTTCCTTTAAAAATGGTAAAAAAAAATACTATTTTATTTATAATTGACATTATTCATACCATAATAGTATAAATAATATAACGAGTTATAATAATATATTCTGAATGCAGCCATGGGCATCCGAAAGGGGTGAGGTACCATGAAAGAATTTATTTTACGTCATTTCCAGATTGAAGAGCGAAAATCATCCATTAAAACAGAATTTTTGTGCGGGGTGCTGAATTTTTTCGCCATAATGTACATTATAGTTGTAAATCCGGCACTCTTTGAACACGCGGGCATGGATTTTGGCGGCGTATTTCTTGCCACAATACTCGCCACTGCCATTGGCTGCTTCTACATGGGCATGATGGCAAATTATCCCATTGTCATTGCCCCGGGACTTGGCATAAATGCCTATGTAGTGTATACGGTGGTTGTGTCCATGGGATACAGCTGGCAGGACGCTCTGGGGTGCAGTTTTGTGGCGGCTTCCATATTTTTGGTGCTGAGTCTCACATCCTTCCGGGAACAGCTTATAAATTCCATTCCCGAATGTCTGAAAATCGGCATCACTGCCGGCATTGGGCTGTTTGTTGCCTTTATCGGACTGAAAAACGGCGGCCTGGTTGTTAACAATCCTGACACCTTTGTAACCATGGGCAATCTTGCTGATCCCGGCACTGCCCTTACTGCCATTGGCATTCTCCTGTGTCTTATCCTGTTGATATTGAATGTACCCGCCGCCATGCTGGTGGGTATGGTAATTATGGCCATTGTGGCATGGGCCATGGGAATGCTGGAAATGCCTTCAGAATTAATATCCCTTCCATCAAATATCGGCTCCACCATAGGGGCCCTGGAATTTGACGATATCCATCGAATGATACCTATTGTCATGGTCATTCTCCTGGTAACCATGTTTGATACCACGGGCACCATGATCGGTGTTGGAAAACAGGCAAAAATCGTAAAAAACGGCGTATTTCCACATTTACGAAGTGCTCTTATGGCAGACGCCTTTGCCAGCTTCTGGGGTACATTGCTGGGAACAGGACCATGCTCCAGCTTTGCAGAGTCCTCCGCAGGAGTTATGGCGGGGGCACGCACAGGGCTGGCGGCAGTTACCACGGGTATACTGTTTCTGTCGCTGATATTTATTTTCCCTTTGGCCCAGGCCATAGCCTCCGTTCCGGCCATTACAGCCCCAGTGCTTATTATTGCGGGAGTTCAGATGTTCTCTGAAATCAGCACTCTGGATTGGGAGGAAAAGAGCAGCCTTTATCCATCGGTTCTGGCCTGCATCATTATGCCACTCACCTACAGCATCACAAATGGCGTGGCCCTCGGCATGATAAGCTATGTTGCCATCGCCATTGCCGCAGGAAAACGGAAGGAAATCCACCCGCTGCTGTATCTCTTCAGCATCTGGTTTTTATTGGATTTTCTCCATATATTGTAAATATAAGGCGGGGGCTATTGACTGGAGCGTCGGTCATCAGCCCACTCAATAAAAAATTGGAGTTGCTTATTCAGCAACTCCAATTTTTTTATGCTTAATATTAAATTTGCTCTGTTATCTTATCCCAGCTTTTGGGCCAGCAGCTGATTTACAGTCTGTGGGTTTGCCTTGCCCTTGGACTGCTTCATAACCTGGCCAACGAGAGCACCAATGGCCTTCTTGTTGCCGGACTTATAGTCCTCAACGGCCTTCTGGTTTGCCTCAATAACCTTGTCCACGATTTCCTCAATGGCCTTGGTATCGGTAATCTGCACCAGACCCTTGTCCTTAACGATTTTCTCAGGACTATCAGGGCACTTCCACATTTCCTCAAATACCTTCTTGGCAATCTTGGAGGAAATGGTGCCCTTGCTGATAAGACCGATCATCTCGCCCAGACGCTTTGCGTCCACTGGGGAATCGGCAATTTCCAGGCTCTCAGCGTTGAGATTCTTGGAAAGGTCACCCATAATCCAGTTGGCTGCCAGCTTGGCATCAGCACCAGTTTCAATAACCCCGTCAAAATACTCAGCCATATCACGGGAGCTGGTAATAATCCCTGCATCATAAGCAGAGAGACCAAACTGCTCCTCCAGACGGGCCTTGCGGGCATCCGGAAGCTCCGGCAGGGAATTTCTGAAGGCCTCAATCTCCTCGTCAGTGGTGATAATAGGCACCAGATCAGGCTCCGGCATATAGCGATAGTCATGGGCATTTTCCTTGCTGCGCATGGAAAGAGTAATGCCACGGTCAGGGTCCCAGGTGCGGGTCTCCTGAATGATGTGACCACCGTCCTCAAGAACCTCCTCCTGACGCTCAATCTCGTAGGTCAGGGCTTCTTCCACGGCCTTGAAGGAGTTAATGTTCTTCATTTCAGTACGGGTACCAAGAACATCACTGCCAGCAGGGCGGAGAGAAACATTAAGGTCAGCGCGGAGGTTGCCCTCCTCCATCTTACAGTTGGAAACATCAATGTACTGCAAAATGGACTTAACCTTTTCCATATAGAGACGGGCTTCCTCAGGGGAAGACATATCCGGCTCGGATACAATCTCGATAAGAGGAACACCAGTACGATTGTAGTCCACATTGGAAGTATCGGAGTCCTTAATGGTGTTGCCGGAATGAACCAGCTTACCAGCGTCCTCCTCCATGTGGATACGGGTGATGCGGATACGCTTTGTTTCACCGTTGCTCTTTGTAATATCAACATAACCGTTCTCGCAGATTGGCAAATCATACTGGGAAGTCTGCCAGTTCTTTGGAAGGTCAGGATAATAGTAATTCTTGCGGTCAAACTTGGAGAATTTGTTAATCTCGCAATTCAGTGCCAGACCCGCCTTAATGGCAAATTCCAGAACCCGCTTATTGAGGGTAGGCAATACCCCCGGAAGACCAAGACATACAGGGCACACATGGGTGTTGTGCTCAGCACCGAAGGTAGTGGCACAGCCGCAGAAAATCTTGGTATTAGTTTTTAATTCACTGTGGATCTCAAGTCCAATAACTGCCTCGTAGCTCATGCTTAGTTACCTCCCAACTGGGCACGGTCATTGTGGAATGACTGGCTCTGCTCATAAGTGTAGGCCACACGGAGGATAGTCTCCTCGTCCAGGGCCTTACCAATAATCTGTAAACCGATTGGCATATTGTTGGAGCTGTAACCGCATGGTACAGAAATACCTGGGAGACCAGCGAGATTAAGAGGTACAGTGCATGCATCCTGCAAGTACATTTCCAGCGGATTGGAAATCTTCTCGCCAATCTTGTAGGCTGGGGTTGGTGCAGTAGGACATACAATTACATCCACCTGCTCAAAGGCCTTGTCGAAGTCCTCCTTGATGAGGCGGCGAACCTTCAATGCCTTCAGATAATATGCGTCATAGTAACCGGCACTAAGGGCGTAGTTACCAATCATAATGCGGCGCTTAACCTCCTCGCCCAGATACTGGGTACGGGTCTTGGTCATCATCTCAACAAGATCAGCGGCATCCTCGGCACGCTCACCATAGCTTACGCCGTCATAGCGGGCCAGATTGGTGGCAGCCTCAGCCGGGGAAATCAAGTAATAGGTGGAAATTGCATAATCGGTGTTTGGCAGGGAAATCTCAACGATCTCAGCGCCAAGCTCCTCCAGCTTCTTAACAGCTTCACGGACGGTCTTTTCCACATCCGGATCCATGCCCTTAACGAAGTATTCCTTAGGAATACCCACCTTCAGGCCCTTCACATCCTCCACCAAAGCCTTGGTGAAATCCGGAACCTCCTCATTTACGCTGGTGGAATCCATTTCATCACGGCCGGAGATAATGTTTAAGATATGGGCGCAGTCAGTAACGTCCTTGGTTATTGGCCCAATCTGGTCCAAAGAGGAAGCATAAGCTACCAGACCATAACGGGATACGCGGCCATAAGTAGGCTTCATGCCAACAACACCGCAGAAGGAGGCTGGCTGACGGATGGATCCGCCAGTATCGGAGCCCAGAGCCCATACAGCAGTGCCCGCAGCAACAGCAGCAGCGCTGCCGCCGGAGGAACCACCTGGAACGCAGTCAGTATTCCAAGGATTGCCAGTCTTCTGGAAGGCGGAATTTTCAGTGGAGCCACCCATGGCGAACTCATCCATATTGGCCTTGCCGATAATAACAGGGTTCTGCTCTCTCAGCTTGGTCATAACAGTTGCATCATAAGGTGCAACGAAATTCTGCAGAATCTTGGATGCGCAGGTAGTCTTTACACCCTTGGTGCAGATATTATCCTTAATGGCCCCTGGGATACCCTCCAAGAAGGAAATGGTCTCGCCACGGGCAATTTTCTCATCCACGGCCTTTGCCTGGGCAATGGCCTCATCACGGGTAATGGTGAGATAAGCCTTAACATCACCCTCAACCTCGTCAATACGGGCCAAAACTGCCTCAGTAAGCTCCAGTGAGGTTATTTCTTTATTAACAAGCATGTCATGCAGGACATGTGCTGGCTGTTCAAATAATTTCACAGTGCTGCCTCCTATTTAGTCTTCCAATACCTTTGGAACCTTGAAATAGCCATCTTCCTTCAGTGGTGCATTGGACAGAGCCAAATCACGATCAAGGGATTCCTTCACCACGTCCTCACGGAACACATTGCTGATAGGCAATACGTGGGCCAATGGCTTAATATCGTCGGTATTAACGGCGCTCAGATTGTCAAAATACTCCAGCACATCATTGAGCTGCTGGGTGTACTGAGCCTCCTTGTCAGCAGGAATATCCAGACGGGACAATACTGCTACATTTTCCATATCTTTCTTGGTAACCTTCATTTTATCACCATCCAAATCATATATTTGATATAGATTTCATATAAACACACAGAGGTAATTATATCATAATATCGGGCTAATTTAAACTGCCCAAATAAAATAAGGGCCCATCTCATGACAGGCCCTATAAAATTTATACGAGAATGACCTCACCCGCCCTTCGGGCACCCTCCCCAAAGGGGAGGGCTAAAATTATACGGGTAAAACTTTTAATAATGTGTCGGGTGGCATGGGATAAGGACATTTCCCCCTATCCCATGACAGGCCCCGTATTTAAATATGGAATACCGCAGACATTTCTTCCTTTAGTGCAGTCTGTACCTTCTTTAAAATATCAAGATGCACACTCATAGGCAGTCTGTCCACCGTAGGTCCATTTTGACGGGTACAGCCGTCCACGCTGCCGGCGGCCACAATGGCCTTAATGAGCTTTTTCTCCAATTCCTTGTCCGAAAGAAGATTTTTCCCATGCTTGAGGCTGAGAAGGGCGCATATTCCCCAGCCCCACCAGTTGGAAACCCCTGCCACCAACGGAATCTGGGCGCACTCCGAGGCACAGATTTCCATGCCATGGGGCACCTTGGCCTCAATAACATCCCGCAGGGCTCCCATGCCGATTTCATTGCCCCCGTCCCCAACGGAGATGGTAATCACCCCACGCTTTTTTGCCTCGTCAATAATGCAGGAGCAATCCGTCAGCATATCGTCTATTATCTTGCCTCCCATATTATGATAGTGTCCGTCCCTGGCCTTCCCCGGCCGCTCAAGGGTTATAAGATGGGTGGGCTTGAATTTGTTCAGCATGCGGATAATAAAGGCCTCCGTGTCCTCGTAGGGAATAAGGGTGGGAGGTGTCTTGCAGCCAATGGTTTTAAGTGCCGCCTCAAAGGGCCTGTACCCCTGGCTGTCCGTCATTGGCATAACAGGAATCCCCAGCTTTTCAAAGGCCACCGCTATATTGGCTGTGCCCAGGGGGCCATCCGTTTCCCCTATCCATTTATTTTCCCCCAGACGGGTGGGAAAGCCAGTCAAAAGCATAACCCTTTCCACACTGTCCAGTGCCTTGTCCAATTCCTTTACGGGATTTGGGGGCATGGTGGGAATTAAGCCACGATCCCCCGGGTCTTCCTTCATTATGCTGTCCAGCTTCTCATAAAAAGTCATGACGCTCACTCCTTATAACGCCGCATGTTGAATAACTTGCATTAAAACAATTCTATTTTCCCTTCTTGCTCTCCAAAAAATCGTTTATTTCGCTGTTAAGCTTGTTGGTAATAAACATACACCCAGGGGCGTGGGTTATAACCAGAGGCAGCTTGGCGTGCTCAATTACCGCCTGAGGTGTTACGCCGCAGGCCCAGAATACAGGAATTTCCCTTGGCTTGAAGGTAACGGGATCACCGTAATCCGGCTTGAAAAGGTCCTTTATGCCCAGCTTTTCAGGATGCCCAATATTCACAGGAGCACCGTGAACATTCGGAAATCTTGCGGTGATGGCATCGGCTATCATGGCATTCTGGGGATCCATTGGCCGCATGCTTACCACCAGCTCCCCGGAAAAAATCCCGGCGGGCTCACACATGGTGGTGGTCTTGAACATTGGCACGTTGCAGCCCATGGAAATGTGACGGATATCGATATGGGCCTCCATCAACGCCTCCTCAAAGGAAAAGCTGCAGCCGATAAGGAACACCACGAAATCATCCTGCCAATATGGGGTGGCATCAGTTACTTCCTTGGTGAGAACACCATTTTCAAAAATGCGGTATTGGGGAATATCCGTTAAAATATTGGCTCCCTCGCCCATATCCTTTACGAATTTGCTGCCGTGAATTACCTCCAATAATGGACATGGCTTTGGATTCTTTCTGGCAAATTCCTCAAAATCCCCGGCGTATTTTTCCGGCAATATTACAAGATTGGCCTGGGCGTAGCCATTGGCCATGCCGGAGGTCTGGCCCGTTATTTCCCCGTTTCTAATTTTTATCCATAAGTCCTCAGGACGCATATCTCCATATTCTGACACCTTCAACGCCTCCTTTTCTTTTTCGATAAATTACTTTCACTTATCCTTTGCTTACCTTTTTCCAGCTTCTATTTCACTTTATTTCTTCCACGGACACATGGAAAAGCTGTCCGCCAATTTTCAAATTATAATTTCTAACTCCCGGCCGCCTGTCAGGCCATTCCATTTCTTTCGCATCTTCGGCTTTTACTGCTTCTTCCTCTTCTGTCGCATCTTCTGCTTCCTTATCCATAAGGGCAATCTGCTCCTTCATGGCCAGACGGAATTTCACGTAAATATCCTGGGCTTCCTCCACGGAAATCACCTTGAAGGATATTTTGCTGCCTGGAGAACACTGGGCCAAAAGGGGCAAATCCGCGGAAATAACAGTGGCTACCTTTGGATATCCCCCGGTGGTCTGATGGTCCGCCATCATTATAATGGGCTGGCCGTTGGGGGGCACCTGAATGGAGCCAAATACTATGCCGTCGGTTATCATGTCCCTTTGGGTGGCCCGCTGAATAACCTCCCCCTCAAGGCGGTAGCCCATGCGGTCGGAGTCATTGGATATGGTATAAACAGCTCCATTAAGGGCCCTTATGGCCTCCGGGGTAAAATAATCATCCTGGGGACCCAGCACTATGCGTATTTCATGAATATCCCCCTTGTGATTTTCCCCCCACAGGTGATGGTGGGTCATATATTCATGGTCCGTATGGCGTACATGGGACTTTCCCGCAATAATGGCCTTGGCCAAATCTGTGGGCTTTCCAGTATTGAGCACTTCACCATTATAGAGCTTGGTGCCCTCTGCGCCTCCAATGCCCAGCTTTAAATTGGTGGAATGGCTGCCCATTACAAGGGGCACATCTATACCCCCGTCAACGGCTATATATGCCCGTGTCCCTTCCTCCATGGAGGACACCTTCAAGTGCTGGCCCTTATGAAGTATCAGGGATTCGTAGGCATGGGCGGGCTTATTGTCCACCAAAACCTTTGGCTCCCCGCCAGCTACGGCCACCAGCACATCCTCATCAGCCTCCAGCTCAGGACCCATATATGTACATTCCAGAAGTGGGGCGTCACCTTCATTGCCCACCAGTGCATTGGCGATACTGGCAGAATATCTGTCCATATCCCCGGACACCTGCATGCCGCTGGCCTGATAGCCCATTCGCCCCTTATCCTGTATTGTGGTCATAAGGCCACTGTTAATAACCTTAATGCTCATTTTCCATCGCCCTAAATTCTTCTTTGGCAATTGCCATGAATTCTTCCTTGCTAATCGGCTTAAATTTAATGTACTGGCCCGCCTTTAACAGCACGGGGTCTTTGCAGTTCACGTCATATAGCTTTAATGGGGTGCGGCCAATAATCTGCCAGCCCCCGGGGGATTCCACGGAATAAATTCCCGTCTGTTCCCCAGCTATGCCCACACTGCCCGCCTCAATTTTCAGGCGGGGACTCTCCTTGCGGGGGGTGGAAATGGCCTTGTTCATGCCCCCAAGATAGGGAAATCCTGCCACGAAGCCCAGCATATAAATGGGATATTCGGGCTCACAGTGGAGCCTTATAACCTCTTCCTCGCTGATATTATGGGCTCTGGCCACCTCCCCCAGATCAGGACCGTATTCACCCCCATAGGCCACGGGAATTTCCACCACCTGTTTTGGGGGCATTTCCACATAATCCAAGTTGGTAACCAATTCTTCCAGCTTCTCACATAATGGCCCATAGCGAAGCTCCATGGGGTCATATTGAATCAGCAAGGAGCAATAGGTGGGTACCATTTCCTCAATGCCCCTGATGTGTTCCCCCTCCAGCACGGTTTTCAGGGCCATAACCTTATGATTTATTTCCAGACTGATTTCCTGGCCGAACTCCACGGAGACGGCGCAGTCACCTGCAGTAAGAATTCTCACATTATCCATTATTTCAGGCTCCTAACCATTATTTCAGGCGCCTAACCATTATTTCAGGCTCCTAACCTCTATTCCCGCAGTTTCCAGGGCCTTACGGATATTCTGCACCATCTCTATGGCCTTTTCGTTGTCCCCGTGAACGCAGATACTGTCTGCCTTTATGGCTATTTCCCTGCCATTTATGGAGATAACCTTCCCCTCCTTGGCCATTTTAACTGCCCTTTCAACTGCAGTTTGCATATCGTGAATCACAGCCCCCGGGAGCTTTCTGTTTACAAGGGAGCCGTCATCATTGTAGGCCCTGTCTGCAAATACCTCGCTGGCCGTCCTAAGGCCGCATTTTTCAGCTGCTTCCAGCATTACTGACCCCGCCAGCCCCATAAATATGAGGTTTCTGTCCACAGAGGCAACGGCCTCGCATATTCCCTTTGCCAAGGTTTCATCCTTGGCAGCCATATTATAAAGGGCCCCGTGGGGCTTAACGTGCTGAAGCTCCATGCCCCGTCCTTTGGCAAAGGCCATAAGGGCCCCCAGCTGGTACTTTACATAAGCCCCAGCTTCCTCAGGGGTTACCGTCATGGGGCGGCGGCCAAAGCCCATTAAATCGGGAAATCCGGGATGAGCTCCCACAGCCACACCATGCTTTTTGGCCAAGGCCACTGTCTTTTCCATTATCAATGGGTCTCCGGCGTGCCAGCCACAGGCCACATTTATCGAGGTCACATGGGGAATAACCGCCTCATCCATGCCCAGAGTATAGGCCCCGAAGCTTTCCCCCAAATCACAGTTTAAATCCACACAGCTCATATTTTCCTCCATTTGTAAGGGTTTTTCCTCAAATACAACAACGGGACCCACATCTAAAAAGACGCAGGCCCCTGTTTTCTTAGTGTGCTGAGCCTCATCGCTCACGTATTCAAATCTGTTATCTATAAAATCCGGAATCATTTTAATCAGCCGTTCAGCTTGGTACAGCCAGTATATTCGAAGTATTCCCTTATTAGCTCGTCCTTAATGCGGTTTCTGGTCTTAGGATCCTTGTTCCCCGCCGGCTTCCCGTCCACAGTATCCGCAAAGGTAAGGAAGTTTGAGGAGGAGGTTACAAAAATCTCGTCTGCATCCATAAGCTCCTCAAGGGTGTATTCCCGCTCGTAAACAGGAATCCCCAGGCGATAGCAGGCCTGTATCATGTGGGTCTTGGCAATGCCCCTCAAAATATACTGGTCATTTGGGTGGGAAATCACTGCCCCGTCCTTTAAAATGGACACATTGCTGTGGGCGCATTCAGTAACAATGCCCTTGCGATGGAGAATTGTCTCCGTAACCCCCTTGTGGTGTGCCTCCTGGGAATATAAAACAGCAGGCAGGAGATTCAGGGTCTTCACATTTCCGTATTCAAAGCGCAAATCCTCATGGGTCTGGACCTTTATAGGTTTTTCCATATCACCGATCTTGGAAGGGCGGATATAAACCCACAGCCTTCCCACCATATCCTCACTGTATACGTGGTCCCTGGCAGCCTCTCCTCTGGTTACCTGCCAATATACAAAATGAGTATGGCCCTCCACCTGCTTGGTGAGATGACGCAGGAGCCTGTTCAGCTCATCCTTTTCCATAGGAATCTTAATATCCATAATATTGGCACTGGTGTAAAATCTGTCCAGATGGTCCTCCAGCAAATATGGTACGTGATTTCCCGCAGGGGTAGCCTCGTATACGCCGTCACCAAAGAAATGGGAGCGGTCATTAAATGGAACCATAACCTCCTCAGGGGTGCCAACCTTGCCATCATAGTAAGCTAATTCTTTAAACATATAATCACTCCTATGGTTAAAAAATTAAAAAAAACATTTCCCTGGCTACATTTTATCACTAGAATAAGGGAATTGCCAGACTTTTCAAAAAAATTCCAAACCAAAAATCGAACCAGGTTTGCCAAGCCAATTCTCAAAAAATCGGACTGCATTGGCCAGTCCAATTAAATAAAAAAACAGGCCCCCAAATAAGGGAACCTGTCCTACATATATCTTATGAAATTTCTTCGTATCTATTGAATATCCACGGGAAAGTGAGACTTATTTTGACAGCCTGCCAATGGTTTCCACTATGAGACGGATCTGTGGCGGAATGGTGGCCAGCTCCAGTCTTTCCTTTGGACTGTGGATATCGAAGGTATTAACACCGATGGAAACCACATCCAGCTTTGGATTCTTCATAATATGATAACCGCACTCCAGCCCTGCATGAATGGTTTCCACCTTCATTGGCATGCCGTTCTGCTGCTGAAAAACCTCCAGCATAACCTTGGCCAGCTTGCTGCTGCTGTTTTCCTTCCAGGCCGGGGTCTGTTTGGAAATAACGGCACTGAAGCCCGCCATCTGGGCCAGTATATCTGCCTGCAGTACGAACTCACCTATCTTGGCATCAATGGAAGAACGTGGCATACAGTAAGCACTGATTACCTCCCCATCCATCTTGACCATACCAAGATTGGAGGAGGTCTCCACCAGCCCGGTCACCACCTGAGACATGGCATATACACCGCTATGAAGGGAAATGAAAAGGCGGACAATGCTGTCCCTGTCCTCTTCGCACATTACCCTTGCTGGCATCTGTACTTCACTGAGGACAAATTCAATATTCTTCTCCACATCACCGTATTTATCAAGACAGCTTTCCTTTTCGGCCTCAATTATCTCCTGAATAACATCAGCCTCAGCCACAGTGGAAATTACCACCTCTGCCTCGGCAGGAATGGAATTTCTGGCCTTGCCCCCAGTGAAGCTTGACAGCTCGTAGGAAATCCCCGCCTCATCAAGGGCGTTTAACACCATGGCCATAATGCGGATTGCATTGCCCCGGCCCCTGTTGATTTCCATGCCGGAATGTCCACCCAAAAGGCCCTTAAGGTGTATTTTATAGGCCCTGTCTCCCTTTGGTGCCATAAATTCCAGCTGGCGGTTAAAGTCAATATTTACACTGCCGGCGGAGCCCACAGTGAGCTCATCGTAGTTTTCCGAATCGCAGTTAATAAGATATTTGGCATCCTCCAGATATTTGCTGTCAAGACTAACAGCCCCAGTCATGCCCTGCTCTTCGTCCACGGTTATTATGGCCCTAAGAGGTCCATGGCTTTTCATATTCTTCATAATATAAAGTGCCTCGGCTACGCCGATTCCGTCATCAGCCCCCAGACTGGTGCCATCAGCGGAAAGGAATTTTTCATCCCGCACCAGCTTAATCGGGTCCTTCAATGGGTCATAGTCCACTCCGGGCTCAGCCACACAAACCATGTCCATGTGGCCCTGAATTATAATCAGAGGGGCAGACTCAATGCCGGAGGTTGCGGGCAAATCAGCTATTACATTGTTTACCTCATCCTGATAAACCTTGCAGCCAATATCAGTGAAGGCCTTTACCAGATAATCGCTGACAGCCTTTTCATGGCCGGATTTTCTTGGAATATCCGCCAAAGGGGAAAATTCTGCCAACACTCCATCAATTATTTCTTCATTTGAAAAATCCAACATCGAGTCACGCCCCCTCATGGAACTTTTTTAACTTTTGCCAAATTTATAATGACTTTTTCTCATTTTATCAGTTTTTTGCTGATTTGGCATTTTCCTATTTTCCTACTATGTTAGTCTATTTCATTCTATCCTTCAGCATATCCGCCGCCGCCAACAGAGCCATAATCATGGCAGTTGGTCTTGGGGGACAGCCAGGCACATAGATATCCACCGGCACCAACTTGTCAGCGGCCCCCACCACAGCGTATGTATCGCCATAGGTCTCGCCGCCGGCAGCACAGGCGCCACAGGCCATTACCAGCTTTGGCTCCGGGAGAGCCTCATAGGACATCTTAAGAGCCTGCTCCAAATTACGGGTTACCACGCCAGTAACCATAAGCATATCTGCATGTCTTGGGGAGGCCACGAAGTGAACACCATAGCGGTGGAGATCATAAACGGGATTGCTCATGGCACCCATTTCAAAATCACAGGCGTTGCAGGAGCCCGCATCAAGATGACGCACGTGGAGAGAGCGTCCCAGCTTCTCCTTAAGAACCTCCTGCAAAACCTCCTGACCGCTTTCAATGAGCACTGGCAGAGCGTCCTCATGCTTATGGCGAAGTCTTGCTTCATCAATGGCCTTATTAGCACAGGCCTCCACACAACGGCCGCAGAAAATACATTTTTTATAATCAACGGTGTATTTATCACCAGATACATTAAAGGCCTTTACGGGGCAAACAGCGGCACATTCCTTCAGCACGTCACTATTTGCACTGCCCTCAATGGGGCCCCTGTATCTGTCACTTGCAGACAGAGAGATATTCTCAGTGGCAAGCCTGTCTTTAAAAATTCGTTCCAAAACCTTAAACATAGCTTTTACTCATCTCTCCTTATCTGTCAATGCAGGCATAGCAAAGCTCAAAGCTCTTGTTAATAAGCGGGAAATCCGGAATAATATCACCCTGGACTGCTATAGGCAGGGCCGGCCAGTTGGCATAGGAGGCACTGCGGACGAAAAGTCTGTCAATGCGTCCATCACCATCAAGGGCCACATACTGGAAATTGCTGCCACGGGCTGATTCACTGATGCCCCAGTCAGCACCCTCGGTATATTCCATTTCCACGGAAAGCTCCTGCTCAGTACAATTATTCAAAAGCTCAATAAGCTTGTCCATCATCTCAAAGGAAGCAGAAAGCTCTCCGATGCGCACCAGCAGACGGGCCGCCACATCCCCCATAGACTTTGTATACGGCTTGAAATCAAGCTCATCATATACACCATAGCTGAAATCGCTGCGGCTGTCATGGGCATAGCCGCTGGCCCTGGCACCAACACCCACCATGGCCAGATCAATGGCAGTTTGGTTGCGGACAATACCAGTGGTCTGAACACGGTTCTGGAAATTCTCCTGCTCACGGAACATGGTGGCCATATCCTCAACGCCGTCCGCCACCTCATCCATCACCTGATGGATGTTCTCGCAAAGCTCAAAGGTAATGTCCTTGGCCACGCCCCCCGGAATAATCATGCCCCGGAGGAAGCGGTTCCCCGCCACGGTCTCATTGAGGCGCATAAGCTTTTCCTTAAGGCGGCCCCCAAGGCTGATGGCAGGATTAAAGCCAACTCCTGCTGGAATGTTGCCAATATCCCCAACGTGATTGGTGATACGCTCCAGCTCCATCAAAAGGGTACGGATAATTTCAGCACGTCTTGGAACCTTTACAGCTACAGTCTTTTCCACTGCCTGGCAGAAGCTCCAGGTGTTGGCAATGCTGCAGGCACCGCAAATACGCTCCACAATTGGCAGGGCCTCGTAAGGAATCTTGCCCTCCACAGCCTTTTCTATGCCCCGATGGGTGTAGAAAAGCTTGGCATCCAGCTGAAGCATGGCCTCACCGGCCTGACTGAAACGAAAATGACCCGGCTCAATAATCCCCGCATGGATTGGTCCCACAGGCACCTCAAAGAGGCCCTCACCCTTGGCAGTACGCACCTTGAACTGACGCTCACCACGGACCTTGGCATTAACCTTTACGTTCTTTCTCAGTGGAAAAAAGTCCTCCGGGAATGTCTCATGAAGCACCAAAGGGCGAAGATCAGGGTGTCCCTTTGGCACAAGGCCAAACATATCCTTAATTTCCCGCTCATACCAGGCGGCAGCTGGAACCACATGGGTAATGCTGTCGTATTCAAGGGAACCGTTTGGATTAAATACTACCTTGAAGCCGTCAACAGTCTTCTCCTCGGGAATTTCAAAGTAGCAGTATATTACATAGCCAACCCCTGTGGCAGTTTCATCCCGGCCAAACATGGCTGTGAGGGGATGCTTGCCGCCATCAGACATTTTTTCAGCTGCCATAAGGATAGCCTCAGGCATAATTGTGGTCATCATTATGCGACACCTCCCAGCACAATCTTAGCAGCGTTGTTTATCAAATGATTTAATATGGTAATCTCCCCCAGACCGGCGCTTACAACGAAGCCGAAAATCAGCAGCCCCGCAATCACAAGGGAATCAATGAAGCCAAAAAGCTCCCCAGCGGCCTTGCGCTTAGGGCGGCCCCCCAGCATACGCAAAACGTGGTACAGAATACCGATAAGCATCCCCGCCAGAAGCACCAAAGTCAGAACTCCCAGACAAGGGTGATCGGAAACAAAGAAGCCGTAAAGCATGTAGAACTTGCTGAAGAAAATACCAAATGGCGGCATTCCCAAAAGGGCCACAATGCCCAGCAAAAGGAAGGTGGCACTGCGGGGAACCTGCACCATCATGCCGTGGATACGCATCATATTCTTGGTGCCGTACTCCCCAATAACGGTACCCGCCATATAGAACAGGGAAAATTTAACCAGAGCATGGTTAAATAAATTTAACAACATAGCCTGGGCAGCCACGGGCACAAAGAGACCAAAGGCCGCCATCATAAGGCCATAATTCTCCATGGAGGAATAGGCCAGCATGCGCTTGATATCACGCTGAACCACCACAAATGGCACTGCCACCGCAATGGTAAAGAGACCAAAGAAAAGGCACAGACTGCTTATGAAATCAATGCCAATGGCTGGCATAAGAATAATTATATTTCTGATAAGCACATAAACGGCGCAGCTGCATAAAGAACCAGACAGCAATCCGCTGGTAAGGGCCGGAGCCTCGGAGTAGGCATCTGGAAGCCAGGAGTGCATTGGAGCCAGACCAATCTTGGTGCCATAGCCCACAAAGAGGAAGCACAGGGCAAACTTGGCCATGGCAGGATCCATGAGCTTGCTGTGCTGGGAAAGATACAGCCAGTTCAGGGCATTCTCACTGCCCATGGTGTTAAGCTGAATATAATAAACTATAATGGTACCCAAAAGCGCAAGACAGATACCAACTGTACATACCATTACGTATTTCCACGTAGCCTCCAGGGAGTTACGGGTAAACTTGAAGGCCACCAGCAAAGCAGATACCAGTGTGGTTGCCTCAATGGTAACCCACATAAGGCCAAGATTATTTACCAGCACCACCAGCAGCATAATCCACACAAAGACATGGGAAAGGGCATAAAAACGGCCCTCCAGATAGCCAAAGCGGCGGAGATAACCGTAGCGCTTGTTGGTATCACGGTCAAGATATGCCTTGCTGGTCCAGGCGAAGGCAAAATACAAGGTACCGATTATAATAAGCATCCACATGCTGAGGGCATCCAAATAAATATACTGCCCCGCAAAGGGAATGTCAGAGTCAAAGGTCATAAGCAGCATAACAATGGCTGCCCCAACCCCAGTGGCCACCAGACGGTTAAGCCAATGGAGCACATCCTTGCCCAAAAAGTTTGCCGCCGATATTGCGCTGAAAATAAGTGGCAGGGCAAGTATTATATATATCAATTCTCTTATATCAAAATTCATAATTACCCCTTCAATTTTTTCATTACGCTTGTATCAGTGGTCATAAAGGACAGGCGCATTCTGGAGGTAAGGATAACCAGTACCACCACAGCAATGAGCACGTCAAGGAAAACACCAAGCTCCACCACCAGAGGCAACCCCTCAGTCATAAGAAGGCCCAAAAGGTAGATGCCGTTTTCCAGGGTTATAAGACCGCAAATCTGAATAATGGCACGCTTTCTGAGCACCATCAGGGAAAGGCCCGTCATAATCATCAAAATTGATGAAGCCACAATGTCACGGCCCGCAGCTCCCGGCATAAGGCGCTCCACCAGTGCATAGCCCATTACCAAAAAGAGAGCCGCCGCCATGGTGGAATAATTTACATTACTTGCAGAGACGATTTCCCGCTCGTTTTTCAGCTTCTGTACCAGACGATACACAGCCCCCGGAATAAAGATAACCTTTACGATAAGGGTCAGAACTCCCGGCATTACGGCGTGAATGTCGTTGCCGTGGGAAAAGCCGATAACAAAGCAGGCAATGGCTATAATCACGGACTGGCTGGCAAGGCAGACAACAGCCCGCTTTAAATCAGTAACTCTTGTTTGGAGGAAGACCACAAGAACCAAGAATACTACCAAATAATCCATATTTCTGTGACCTCCTTATTCTGCAATAATTGCCAAAAGCAAAAGAACTATTGCGGCACCAAGATATACGCGAACCTTAAAGAGGCGCATCTTGTTATTGAGGGTTTCCACAATGCCTATTAGCACAGCCCCCAACAGCACCTTCAGGGCCAGAGGAATTTCCACTGGCACGTAAAGGGCCCCAAAGAGAGCCAGAAAAACCACAATCTTAAGATAGCTGCCCAGATGAATAAGGGACAGGAGCTTACCGGAATACTCCAGGGTCATGCACTCGTGGATCATGGTAAGCTCCAGATGGGTGTCCGGATTGTCCACCGGCAGGCGGCTGTTTTCTGCCAGCATTACCAAAAAGAAGGCAACACAGGCCAGCACCGCAG
Organism: Anaerovibrio sp. RM50; assembly: GCF_000622005.1. Classification (GTDB taxonomy): domain Bacteria; phylum Bacillota; class Negativicutes; order Selenomonadales; family Selenomonadaceae; genus Anaerovibrio. The sequence goes on from NZ_JHWV01000006.1 coordinate 243,642, forward strand.
ACACTGTGAAGAAAGCCTCATTGTAGTCAATAACCATGGCAGAAAGGGTTGTGGAATGATAGCGTATGCTGTTAATGAGAATGGCCAGCATAACCGCAGGCTCCACCAGCACGGAAATGTAGATTTCACGGGAGCCACCCATGCCGCCAAAGGAGGTAGCAGCATCCATGGAGGAAAGAGTCATAAAGAAACGGCCCAAAGCCAGAATATATACGAAAATAAAGGCATCACCCATGCTGAACTGGCCCGTCAAAAAGCCCGGAACCATGGTAGCTGCCATAAATGAAGTCATAAAATAAACCACAGGAGCCAGCACAAAGATAACCCCGGTGTATGGAGTCAAAATTGTGGCCTTTTTCCACCACTTGCAGATATCAAAATACTCCTGAAAAATGCTGGCACCCTGACGCTTCTGGAGACGGGCCTTAACCTTGTTGATAATGCCCGCCACCAATGGGGCGATAAGAAGCAGCACAAATCCCTGTACCAAGCTGAGGCCGATACTTGTCATTATATATTCCATTACAACAGTACCCCCCAAATCAATACAACAATCATGGCCACCATGGTGTAGCCAATGTAAATACTAACACTGCCCTCCTGAATTCTGTGGAAGGAGGAGGAGGAATTAATCAGCATCTGCTGAAGTGGCTTGTAAAGCTTGTCATTAAAGAGATCCGGAATGGACAGCTCATAATGAAGCTTGCGGCCAAAATAAGCGTGCTCCTTGCGGAGATATGTGGTGCGGCGCTTTGGATTCAAAATGCCGTCAAAGGCACGGCGCAACGGCTTGCTGAAGCCCGTGGCAGAATACTGCTGACGGGAGGTTGGCACTGTACCGCAGTTCCATGTAACCTCCTTTGCCTGGAAGGTGGCGGAGCCATAAATGGAAGCCACCACAAAAACGCCAATAAGAGCAAAGACAATAAAAATCAGGGCAGGACTGTAGAGGGCGTAATAGCCGCTTCCCCCCCACATAATCCCCAGAGGATTGCCCATTGGGGTGATGCCGGTGCCGGAAACCACCTTCTGCATGAGATTTACCAGCAAATCAGGCATTACACCTACCAATACGATAAGCACCGCTTCCAGACCAAGGCCTGCAAGCATGAAAAACGGCATTTCGTGGGCCTTCTCCACAATATGGGTACGGGCACGGCCCAAAAAGGCAATACCATACATGCGCACAAAGCAGCCCAATGCTGTGGCCCCTGTGAGACCAAGCATAATAAAGGCAAAAACAACCAACAGACGCATTTCAGGAGATCCCGCCTGCTGGGCCAGAGTAATAAAGCTCTGCAATGTAAGCCACTCCCCTACCAGACCGCTGGTAAATGGCATGGAGGAAAGGGCCATGCAGCCAATCAACGTAAACAGGGCGGTATATGGCATTTTCTTGGCCAGGCCACCCATGTGCTCAATATTCTTGCTGCCAGTGGCGTGCATTACGCAGCCAGCACTCATGAAGAGCAGTCCCTTCATAAGGCTGTGGCTAAAGGCGTGAACAAGGGCCGCCGTAAAGGCAACCACGGAAAGCATAGGAAAATTCATGGAATAAAGCACCATGCCGCAGCCAAAGGCGGAGAAAATAATGCCCATATTCTCAACAGAGGAATAGGCCAAAATCCGCTTCATATCCACCTCCATGGTGGCATAGAGAACACCGAGGAAGGCGGAAACAAGGCCCATAATCATAACGATAAGGCCATACCAGAATACATCCATGCCAATGAACTGGAAAGCAAAACGGCCAAAGCCATAGAGAGCCACTTTAAGCATAACGCCGCTCATAAGGGCAGATACATGGCTTGGTGCCGCCGGATGGGCATTTGGAAGCCAGATATGGAGAGGCATAAGGCCGGATTTCAGGGCAAAGCCAGCAAAGGCAAAGACAAAGGCCGCATTTCTCATATAGCCGTAAAGGCTGTTTCGGGCCATATCCGCAAAGGAGAAGCTGTCAGCACTGCTGCCCACCAGATAAAAGGCCACCATAATGGCCGCAGTACCAATATGGGTCATAACCATGTACTGATATGCCGCACTGAGGGTCTTTTTCTTTTCCGACTCGTGATTAACAAGCATAAAGGATACAAGGGCCATTATTTCCCAGGACACAATGAAGGTGAAGGCATCCCCGGAAATAAGCACCAAAACAATTGACAGCAGGAACAAATTCCAGAGCCCGCCCAAAGCCCTGATCCTGCTGCCAAGGTAGCCCTTGCCATAATCAAGGGCATAAATACTGATAATCACACCGGCTACACCAGTGAGCAAAAGAAAAGCTCCACTCCAGCCATCCGCCTGCAGGGAGTATTGCCCCCAAGACAGGTCTATAAGCCATCTGCTGCCAGATGACAGAAGGTAATTCAATGAAGAAAATACCACCATGCCGCTGGCAACAATGGAGCAAAGCATACCAAAATAATGTGCCCCCAGTTCAGCCTTTTTCGGCCAAACCAAAGTCACTGTTCCCAACAGATAAACCAGAAGGGACATTTCCATAAAATCCATTTTTTCAGCTCCAAATCAAACTTTAACTCTTTACTTCTTTAACGTATTAACTACCTATCACACTTTTTTCACCAGAAGCTCCTGACGGATATCCTCAGGCACAAGACCGCCACCGGTAGCCCAAATAATATGGGTTGCGTTTTCAAGATAGCGGTTCAGATTATTATCCTCCAGATAGTCCTCCATCTCCCTGGAATGGCTCCAGCACACAGTACCATGAATGGCTGCACAGGAGCTTGGCTCTATGAAGATTTTCTCGGACTCCCACAGAAGACGCAGATACTCAAACAATCTCTTGTCCTTAATGGTAATAATTCCGGAAAGGAATGGCTTTATAAAATCCCCGATGACCGCCGAAGGCCTGCCCACTGCCAGACCATCAGCATGGGTTTTCCCGGAAAGACCCACGTCCTGAACTGTAATATTATTGTAAAGGCCCGTTACCATGCCCAAAAGCATGCAAGGTGCCTGGGTTGGCTCCACAAAGAAGCAGTGTACGTTGTCCCCCAAAAACTGTCTGAGACCGAAGGTAATTCCCCCAGGGGCACCACCCACACCGCATGGAATATATACGAACAAAGGATGTTCATTGTCCACTGTTATGCCCTGCTGTCTCAGCTGCTTTTTAAGCCTCTTCCCCGCAACGGCATAGCCCAAAAACATCTCCTTGGAATCCTCATCATCCACAAAATGGGCGTTATCATCCACCGCAGACTCTGCCCTGGCCTTGGTAATGGCCTCGCTGTAATCCCCATCGTATACCTTGACGATTACTCCCCTGCTGCGAAGCATTTCCTTTTTCCACTCTGCAGCATCACAGGACATGTGAACGATAACCTCATAGCCAAGGGCATTTCCCACAAGGCCCACACTGAGGCCCAAATTACCCGTGGAGCCCACATGAAGCCTTTTGGTGCCAAAAAATGCCTTGGCGGCAGGACTGGCCAGCTTGCAGTAATCATCCTCATAGCTTTCCAGTACACCATTTTCAACAGCCAAGGTCTCGGTATATTTCAGCACCTCATAGATGCCCCCTCTGGCCTTCACGGAACCTCCCACAGGAAGCTGGCTGTCCATTTTCATATAAAGCTTTCCCGCCAGATTGGCACCAATCTTTTCCCTGTTAAGGGCCTTTCTCAGCTCCGGCACCTCCACCAATGGGGATTCAATTATACCCTTGGCATCAACTGTCTCCGGAAAAAGCATCTTAATCAGGGGCGCAAAGCGTCTCAGTCTTGCCTCTGCAGAATCAATATCTGACAGATTAAGCACAGAACGGATAATTGCATCATTGTTAGGCAGCTTGGAATGATTTACCCAATTGACCTCAATGGCATTTTTTATATCAGTAAACAAAATCTCACGTTTTTCAAGTGAAGAAAGGCTGTCAAGTTCCATGATTATATCTTCCTTTCCATTTGGCAAAATAGCCTGTTAACAGTAATTTTGCGCACACAAAAAATGTGGCGCAAAAAACCACATTAGTATTATACATATTTGCCCCTATCAGTTCAATAAGCAAGAGGAAAATCTGCCAATAAAATCCCACAAAAACAGCCCATAAAAAAACTGCCTGCCAGATGAAATCAATCACCTGACAGGCAGCCTATGTGTTTAATGTTGGGTTCTAAATTTTATCAAGAAAGATTATTTAGTGAAGCCCTTGTCAGTGAAGAAGGTCTGGGAACCCTTCTTCTCTACATTATAGCCATAAATAGTCTTCCAGTCCTTAGCCATGGAGATTGGAGTAATACCATACTTCTCGCAGAAAGCCTTGAACTTGTCGCCCTTAGCCTGAGTACCCCAGTCACGGTCGCTGTCGTCGCAGCATACGCCCATAGCGAAGCTCTTATACTTAGGGTTAGCAAGTGTATAGTTCAGCATGGAACCATCGGAAGTGGAGTTACCAAGAGCGATAACTGGATGGATACCGATTTCCTTAGCGATGTTCTGAACCTTACCAGCCTTGTTATCAGTGAACTGGAATGGACCACGCATTACTTTGTCCTTAGCGCCATCCTCGTTGAAGAGGAAGTACTGGGAACCAGCCCAACCCTGACGCTCGATAACTGGCAAGCTGTCAGTACCGATTACATGATCAGGAAGAATGGAAGGAATTGGAGCCTTCAGAGCCTGGCGAACCAGCTGACGGTCAGTACCGGTTACAACATAGAAGTTGAAGCCGTTGTTCTGGAGATAAGTGATAACCTCTACCATTGGCAGATAATAAGCCTCTGCGAAGGTGCAGTTGGTAAGGCCCTCAAGTGGAGCGTTGGAGAAGAAGTTATCTACATACTTATTGAACTCGTCAATGGTCATGCCCTCGAAAGCATAAGACTGAGCGCGGTCTTCGCCTTCATCCTGGTCAGCGGAGATCTTCTGAGCCTTTGCAGCCTTCAGCAGTTCTTCAGCGTAAGCCTTCTCAGTAGCGGTTGGATGATAAGTAGGATCGTTGAAGATACGATGGAAATACAGGTACCACTCGGAATAAGTAGGTGCCAGCTCGCCGTAGAAAGTACCATCCATATCAGATACGCATACACGGTCCTCTACAGGAATGTAGTTAGGGCTGGTAGGATTGGTAACATCCTCAACATAAGCCTTCAGAGCCTTGAAGGATGCAGAATCCTCATTCCAATACTGGAAGTTGGAGCCAGACTTGTGAACGTTGATCTGAGCGATTTCCTGTACGGAAGCTGCCTCAGTAGTAGCCATGTCTGCGCCTACAGCACCAAATGCCAGACCAAGAGCGATTAATGCGGATGCCATTTTCTTGCTAGTTTTCATAAATAAATTTACCCCTTTCGTTTTCACATGCGCACCCCTCAGTGCACAGCATTAAACTTTTAATCCGTCCAGTTCATTCTGAACACGCTTATATATTTCTACAGTTTGTTTTAAAATCCTGCATAGATTAAAAAAAAATTAGGAAATTATGTAAACCACGACATTTTACCTATGTGCAGAAGGAATAAAGTCGTATGTTTTAGGCTCCAATTAACCCTTATTGTATATATTCCTGTCCACCTTATCCTCCAGACGGGCCATGAGAAAGGCAGAAGAAATATTCCCCGCCACATTTCCCGCAGTACGGAGACAGTCCAGAATAGGATCAATACCAATAAAGAGCATTACCATAGAGGTGGGAACCCCGGCCAAGCCAAAGACGGAGGCCATAACCACCAGGGTGGCACCGGGTATACTGGGATAAGTAAAGGTCAGCAACAGTGTAGCCACAAAAAATGAAACAAGAAAGTCCATATCCACAGGCAGGCCACAAGTTATCCGCATAATTAAGGCCAGCATCATAACGTATGGCCCGCTGCCCATCATATTAAACTGTGCCCCAACGGGAATGGCAAAGAGGGTGAGCTTTTCATCAATTCCCAGCTTTTCACGACAAAATTTCATGGTCTCCGGCATACAGGCACTGCTATTACAGATGGAAAACGGAAGAGCCAAATATGGCAGTATCTTTTTTACAAAAGGTATTGGTGATACCCTCCCCACCAATGCCACAAATATAGTAATAATCAGCATAATCAAAGGGAAGGACAAATACACTGCCAGAATTATCTTGCCATAAGCCACCAAAGAGGAAAACTCCGTATGCAGCATCATCTTTGTCATGGACACCGCCACCACAAAGGGCATAAATGGCATTAATACGCCCATGGCATCCATGGTGAACCGGTTTAAAAACTCCACTGCCTCCCTGGCACTGGCAGCCCTGTCCCCTGCCTTGGCCAGAAGAACGCCAAAAAATAAAGCCATGAACAGAACCTGCAGCATGTTATTGGTGGCAAAGGGGGTAGCCGCATTATTTGGTATTATTCCCACAATCAGCTCCACCAGTGAAATAGTTTTTGGCTCTGCCACTGTTCCGTGCTGCATCATTTCCGTAATTTCCGGTATAGCCCCAACCCCCAGTCCGAGAGCTGCCCCCAAAAGCAGGGCAAAGGCCAGCTTAAACACGGAAACCGCCATAAGCTTGCCACCCATTTTGCCTATATCAGCGGCGTTGGACATGCCCGTAATTCCCGCCATAATGGAGAAGAAAATAAGGGGGGACACCAGCATCATGAGGGCCTGTATGAACAAACTCTGTATAGGAGTGAGAACGGTTGCCTCAAACCGCTCTATGGTCACTGCATCCAAAACATTTTTCAGTAAGACACCCAATATAACACCGGTCACCAGTCCTGCCATTATCTGAAGGGCTTTTTTACTGCTGGAGGAATGAACCCGGATGGAAATTACATTTTCCCCCCGGCTGCGGTTATAGCTCAGAGCCTCCTTGTTGGCCTTTAAAATGGCAAAGGCGTACATTTCCTCATCATCTTCAGTGGTTGCTGCCAGCTCCACCAGAGGATTATATGATTCACCCCTGGCAGAAAGGCGGATACTTATATCACCAAACCTTTTTCTGATGGCAATGCTGCCCTCAAAAGCATTTGGATCAGGAGCTGCCTCAGCCAAGCGGCAGAAGGTTTCCTCCAAAAGAAGCTCACCTTTAAGAATCTCCCTTTTTGAAGCCTTCATATCACTAAGATTATTCTCCAGCCATTCAATTACTTCATTATAATTGGCCTTTGAAATGGTATGCGACCTAACACTCATAGCCTTTCTCCCGTTGTAATCCTAAAAATCAGCAAAAGCTTTACATTTAACTTTTTTCGACAAATATTCCCTATTTCCTTTTAGATGGCACAAAAAAGAACCCATCTCATTTACAGGAGATGGGTTCACTGTATCTTTTGCCTGTGATTGTTCTCAGGCCTTCATTTAGTCTTTAAGTGGCTTTTTCAGCACTGACATAATAATGCATCCTACCACAGAACCAATGAGAATGGCGGCAATGTACATACCTGCATTACCGATGGTCGGTATTACGAAGACACCACCATGAGGTGCCTGCAAGGTGCAGTTAAAGGCCATGGACAGGGCCCCGGCAGTAGCAGCTCCGATACACACAGAAGGAATTACACGCAGGGGATCACTGGCTGCGAAAGGAATGGCACCTTCAGTAATGAAGGACATGCCCATAACATAGTTGGTGATACCGGCCTTTCTTTCGCTTTCAGTAAAGCGGTTGGAGAAAAGGGTAGTGCAAAGAGCAATGGCAAGAGGGGGAACCATACCGCCGGCCATAACCGCAGCCATAACATGATATTCCCCGGAGGCCAACAGCCCGGTACCAGTTACATAAGCGGCCTTGTTGATAGGACCGCCCATGTCGATGGCCATCATACCGCCCATAACAATACCCAGAAGAATACGGGCATTTGGATCCATATTTTTCAGTGTATCCACCAGCCAGGTGTTAATGGCACTTACCGGCGGTGCAATAATAAACATGCTGATAACACCGATAAGGAGAATACCAAAGAACGGATACAGGAGAACTGGTTTAATACCCTCAAGGGATTCAGGCAAAGCAGCGAATACCTTCTTCAAAAAGTTTACACTGTAACCAGCCACAAAGCCTGCCAAAAGTGCACCAAGGAAGCCGGAACCAGTGGTGCCCGCAAGTGCGCCCCCCACAAAGCCTACGGCCAGACCCGGACGATCTGCAATGGACATGGCGATGAAGCCCGAAAGGATTGGGAGCATAAAGCCGAAGGAAGCTCCGCCAATATCCATAAGGAATTTCGCCAGTGGCGTATTGGAACCGAATTTGCTTGGATCTATGGAATAATCATCAAAGAGGAAGGCCAGAGCGATGAGAATACCGCCGCCAACAACAAATGGGAGCATGTGGCTGACGCCGTTCATCAAATGCTTGTAAATCTGACGGCCAATGCTTTCTCCCTCCACATTGGCTGCCCCCTCAGTGCCTTCAGCACCGCTGGCGTGGTAAATTGGCGTATTGCCTGACAGAGCACGGTCAATGAGCTGATCCGCCTTGTTGATACCATCGGCAACTTTGGCAATAATAACAGGCTTTCCGTCGAAACGGGCCATGGATACATTCTTGTCAGCTGCCACGATAACGGCATCGGCCTTTCTTATTTCCTCTGCTGTCAGCACATTCTTGGCACCGCTGGAGCCATTGGTCTCCACCTTTATGGTGATGCCACGCTTCTTGGCGTGCTGTTCCAGACTTTCCGCTGCCATAAAGGTATGGGCAATACCGGTAGGGCAGGCTGTTACTGCCAAAATCTGGGTGTAGTTTGCTGTAGGAGCCACTTCCCCACCAGAAGCCCCTACAAACTTGCCATCTTCCTTTTCGTCAATGATACGCAAAAAATCCTCTTTGGTTTTTGCAGCCACCAGGGCTTCCTTGAAATCTGAATCCATAAGCATGGTGGCCAGTTTGGACAAAATATCCAGATGTTCATCATAGGCCGAATCAGGAGCGGCAATCATGAAGAACAGGCGGCTTGGCTCTCCGTCCTCGGAGTCAAAGTCCATTCCTTCCGGCACCGTCATGGCAGCAAGACCAGCGGCTTTTACGCCTTTACTCTTGGCATGAGGAGTAGCAATGCCGTCCCCCAGTCCAGTGGAGCTGGAAGCCTCACGGGCCAGCACATCCTTCACATACTGGGCCTTGTCGGACAAATTGCCCCCAGCCTCCATAAGATCAGCCAACTGATTGATGGCGGCATTTTTATCCGCCGGCTGTGTTCCCAAGACAATGCTATCATTCTTGAGCAAATCGGTAATACGCATAATTAATTTCCTCTCCTTTTTATAAAAATTCTATGAATAATGCCTGATGGCGTTTACGCAATACTTTTCAGCAGTTCTTCCACTTCCGGACGTGTGGCGAGATTTTCGCTGAAGGCCGAAGCCGATCCGGTGGCTACACCCATGTGGAAGGCCCGTTCAAAGTCGCCCCCTGATTCCATGAAACCAGTTATAAACCCGGCCACCATTGAATCTCCTGCCCCCACTGAATTAACGAGGGTCCCCTTTGGAGCCGGACACTTATAAGATATTCCATCTGCTGTCAGGAGAATAGCTCCATCCCCTGCCATGGATACAAGAACATTTTGTGCTCCCTTTGCCTGCAGCTTCTTCGCGTGGTTAATAATTTCCTCATGACTGGTAAGCTTAACACCGAACATATCCCCAAGTTCGTGATTGTTGGGCTTGATGAGGAATGGACGATACTGCAGAACATTCAGAAGAAGGTTCTTTTCCGCATCCACCACCATACGAATGTCTTTGTCCTTCAACTTCGCCATAATGCGCTGATAAATATCATCCGGCAAGGTTTTTGGAATAGAACCCGCCAATACCAGGGTATCTCCTGCCGTCAGTTTATCCAGTTTGGCAAAAAGCTCCTCCTGTTTGGCCTCGCAGATATCCGGCCCCTGTCCGTTTATTTCAGTTTCCTTGTCGGCCTTAACCTTCACATTGATGCGGCTAAAGCCCTGCTCCAGCTGGACAAAATCATTTTGTACCCCAAACTCACCCAGCTGTCTTTTTATTTCGTCACCAGTAAAGCCGGCCACAAAGCCCAGGGCTGTACTGTCATGACCGAGATTTTTCAGCACAATAGACACATTTATTCCCTTGCCGCCGCCTAAAACCTGCTCATAATTTACCCGGTTGATTTCCCCGGCTGTAAAATGATCAAGCCGCAAAATATAATCCAGTGACGGATTAAAGGTTACAGTATAAATCACACTCTCACTCCCCTTCCAGAACGGTTGTATAATCAAGATATTTTTTATCTTCCAGCCGTCCCGTAATGATTGTGGCACTGGAAATATCAGCAAAGGTAATTGGGGCAATCTTATTGAACTTTGATCTGTCAGCTACCACAAAGGCATTCTTGCATCGGGCCAGAGCCGCGGATTTTACGGCCCCCTCCTCTGCATCCGGGGTGGAAAAGCCGGACTTGGTGCTTATTCCGTTTGTGCCGAAAAAGCCCTTGGTAAAGTTGTAACACTGGAGGCTTTGCAATGCTTCTGTCCCCACCACAGCCTCTGTGATGGCTTTTACTGCCCCGCCGATGATGAACACCTTGAAGCCCCTGGCTGACAGACGGGCTGCATGCTGCATGCCGTTAGTCACGAAAGCCGCTCCATTTTCCTTCAAAAAATCGATAATGTGCAGCGTAGTGGAACCTGCATCGATATAAACAAAATCGTCACGTTCGATAAGCTCTGCAGCTTTGCGGCCGATGGCAACCTTCTCCTCAGGATACAAATCCCGCTTGGTCTGCATGTCCTCCTCGTCCTTTGAGTAGTTGTTATCAATGGTAGTGGCACCGCCATAAACCTTGTAAAGACGGCCGCTGCGATGCAGGGCGGTCAAATCACGGCGCACTGTGGACTCTGAAATTTGCAATGCCTTGGTCAACTCAAGAACCGTCACCGCCTTTTTTTCCGCCAGAATCCCCAAGATGGCAGCGTACCTCTCCTCGGTCAGCACGGCTATCACTCTCCTCAAATCTGATTTCTGCATTTATAATACAGCCAAAATCCGTCAAAGTCAACCAAAATCAGTCAAAAATAATCAAGATTAATCAAAATTAATCATGAATAAGAAAGAAAAATGATAATATAATACAATAAACAAAAAAGCGCTAATACACCAAAAAATCTTTGCCATCAAGATTTTTCAGGTATTAACGCTTTTTCTTATATCAACTTCTATGCTTTTCCCGTCAATTCCACGTGCATCCTGTTCTTTCCTCCCTCAAAGGAATAAGAAATATTGGAAGCCCGTTTTTTCAGCAGGGTAATTCCCATGTGCTCCATATCACCGGAATCATCATTGGCCTCCGCCTGAACAGGGTCGTATGCCCTGCCGCCGCTAATAATTTCCAAAACAATGCAATCCATGGCCTGGGCATAGGTAACGTCCAGTCTGAGGTCCATTTCCTCGCCGTCATCAAAGCTGCCCCGGAAAAATTCGTATAATAGCTCCTCGCTGAAAAGCTGAAGCTGGTACGCCCTTTTATTATCAATACCATATTTCTCAGAAAAATGCCAGATGCCACCCTGAAGCTTCATCAAGTCAAAATCCGACCGTCTGGTAATCTCATAACTGAAAAATGTATGTTTACGTATAAACGCAATGGTCTTTTCCCTCTTTGGTGAATCAAAAATCTCCTCCGGAGTGCCCTCCTCGTATATGCCATGATCGGCAAAGAACAATATGCGGTCCGCCACTTCCCTGGCAAATTTCATTTCATGGGTAACAATAAGCATGGTCAGTCCCTGCTTGGCCAGCATACGAATAACTGCCAGCACCTCTCCCACCATGGTCGGGTCAAGGGCACTTGTGGGCTCATCCAAAAGAAGAACCTTTGGCTCCATCATAAGAGCACGACAGATAGCAATACGCTGCTGCTGGCCACCAGAAAGAACCGACGGATATACTTTGGCCTTGGCTGCCAGACCCACCTGATTCAAAAGCTCCATGGCTTTTTCTTCAGCCTTGCTGCGTTCCATGCCCAACAGCTGGGTAGGGGCAAGACAGAGATTGTCCAGCACATTATAGTGGGAAAATAGATGGAATTTCTGAAATACCATGCCCATCTGGCGGCGAATAATGTCCACATCTGCCCCCTTGGCTGTGATTTCCTGTTCCCCGATGATGACGCTGCCGCTATCGGGAACCTCCAAAAGATTCAAACAGCGCAGAAAAACGCTCTTGCCGCAGCCGGAACCTCCAATGATTGCAATGGTCTCCCCCTCCTTAACCTCCAGATTAACATTGGTGAGTACCTGCAAATCGCCAAAGGCCTTGGAAAGTCCTTTTACTTCAAGAATGCCCATTACTCCTGCACCTCCTTTTTCTCCCGCCATTCAAGGAGGGCAAATACACCATATACGCAATAGGACATGGCAATGTAAATTATCATGCCGCCAATTATGGTAATCATTGGCTGCATGGTACGGGAGGCCGTATTATAAATCACCCTTGTAAGATCTGTTATTGTTACATAGCCCACCACACTGGTCCACTGAATCAGATTTACAATGGTGGACTGATAAACAGGGCGGGCAATCTGCATCATCTGGGGAAGGGTCACCAGCCGGAAGGCCTGAATTTTGGAAAAGCCAAGGGTTCTGGCCGCTTCCACCTGGCCATAATCCGTGGCCAGAATAGCGGAACGCAAAAGCTCTGCCACATGGGCTGCCGTATGAAGGGTAAAGGCCAGAAAGGCCACTGTCAACGGAGACAGGCTGCTGTCGGCCAGCAGTCCGTAAAAGAGCAGCATTAACAGCATAAGCACAGGGCACCCCCGCACCAATGCAATATATGCCACAGAAAAAATACGCATAAAACTGTTTTTCCCCATGCGGAAATAGCAGAGCACAGCTCCAAGCAGTGTTCCGCCCAAAAGGGCCACCAGAGAAATCTCCAGGGTGACGCCAATGCCTTTTGCAAAAGTATTCAGGGCTCCATCAGCAATAAAGATTTTATATATCAGTTCCATAAGTTGCCGTCCCTCCATCAGGCTTCATTACAATCTTTGTTGTAAAGCTTGGTCTCTTCATCATCATCCTCACGGCCCGGAGTCTTAAAATCAAACTTCCTGATAAGGAAGCTGAAGGAAAAGTAATAAAGGAAAAAGTAAATAATACCAACTGGGATAATCAGCATCCAGCTGGTCTTGTCATTGCCCTGCATAATACCAAATATCAGCAGTTCCAGAAATCCCCCGGAGAAGGTAAGTCCCACTGCGATATTCAGCATGTGGGCAATCATGTAGGCTGCACCGGCCAGAATAACCTGTACACCGAAGAGCAATGGAGCTGCAAAAAGGAAGGAGAACTCAATTGGTTCTGTGATACCGGTCAACATGGAAGTCAGGGCTGCAGAAAGCAGGAGACCGCCCACAACCCTCTTCTTTTCAGGACGGGCGCAACGATACATGGCCAAAGCGGCGCCTGGAAGACCAAAAATCATAAAAATAAACTCCCCGGAAAAATAACGGGTAGCATCAGAACTGAAATGTTCCACATTAGGGGAAGCCACCTGGGCAAAGAAAATGTTCTGCCCCCCTTGGATAAGCTGGCCATCCACCATCATGGTACCTCCCACGCCGGTCTGCCAGAAGGGCAAATAAAACACGTGATGCAGGCCAAAGGGAATCAACGCACGTTTTACGATACCGAAAATCAGGGTACCGATATAACCTGTACCCGTAACCACATTGCCAAGGCCAAAGATGATATCCTGGGCAAAGGGCCAGATAAAGGTCATTATAATACCTACGAAAAGGAACACAATTGTGGATATAATCGGAATAAATCTGGAGCCCCCAAAGAAGGACAGAGCATCCGGCAAAACGATTTTATAATAGCGGTTGTGCAGCACGGAAACGCCGATACCAACGATGATACCGCCGAATACCCCCATCTGCAGTGACATAATGCCACAACTTGGGGCAATGGTTCCCTCCAGCACCCCGGGGGCAATGGATCCGTCAGCCAGAATCCTGCCCGTAATCTGAAGCATCGCGTTACATGAAACATGCATAACGAAGAAGGAAATCATGGCTGCCAGGGCCGCCACTTCCTTTTCGGCCTTTGCCAGACCAATGGCCACGCCTACGGCGAAGATAATAGGCAAGTTGCCGAAAATAGCTCCCCCTGCAGCACTCATAACCATCAACAGCGAATGCAGCACCGTGCCATCACCAAATATGGATTCAAGTCCATAGCTCCTGATGGTGGTCTGATTTGTAAAGGAAGCACCAATACCCAACAAAATACCCGCAATTGGCAAAACAGCAACGGGCAGCATGAAACTTCGCCCAACCCGTTGCAATATGCTAAGAATTTTATTTTTCAATTCACACACACTTTCATAATATAAGAATAATATATATCTGTTTCCTATTGTATCATAGCTTAATCATATATAACAGATATCAACATACAGTATCATCTCTTCGTAATATTTTACAAATGGCATTAAAAAGGAGCTGTCTCCACAGGGAAACAGCTCCGAAAAATCAAATGGTCCAATAATAAATGGTCCAAAAATAATTTTAAATTATTCAGCCAGTGGCTTCATGGTTGGGAACAGCAGAACATCACGGATGGATGCGCTGTCAGTGAGGAACATTACCAGACGGTCCACGCCGATACCCAGACCACCTGTTGGTGGCAAACCGTATTCAAGGGCTGTGATGAAGTCGCGGTCCATCATGTGGGCCTCATCATCACCGTCTTCACGGGCCTTCAGCTGATCCATGAAGCGGCCCTCCTGATCGATAGGGTCGTTGAGCTCAGTAAAGCCATTGGCCAGCTCACGGCCATATACGAAGCACTCAAAACGGTCAGTAATACGTGGGTCCTCAGGATTACGCTTTGCCAGCGGAGAAATCTCAGTTGGATGGCCAGTGATGAAGGTAGGCTGAATCAAGGTCTCCTCCACCTTCTCCTCAAAGGCTGCATTGAGAATACCACCAATACCAAAACGCTTCTCGTAAGGAACGCCGATTTCGTCAGCCATGGCACGGGCCTCCTCCACAGTTTCACAGCTGAGGAAATCCTTGCCGGTTGCTTCCTTCACCGCATCATTCATGCTGATGCGCTTGAAGCTGGAATAATCAATGGTAGTGCCCTGATAATCCACCTGGAGGCTGCCGCATACTGCCATGGCAGCATCACGGACAATGCCCTCAGTAACGTCCATGAGATCATTGTAATCAGCATAGGCCTGATAAATCTCAATGGAGGTAAACTCAGGATTATGGCGTACATCCATGCCCTCGTTGCGGAATACGCGGCCGATTTCATATACGCGCTCCATACCGCCCACAACAAGACGCTTCAGATTCAGCTCTGTGGCAATGCGAAGGTACATATCCAGATCAAGGGTATTGTGGTGGGTAATGAACGGACGGGCTGCGGCACCGCCGGCAATTGTGCCCAATACAGGGGTCTCCACCTCAAGGAAGTCGCGGGAATCCAGATAATTACGGATGGACTTGATAATATTTGTACGGGCCACAAAGGTATTCATAACCTCAGGGTTCATAATAAGATCCACATAACGCTGACGATAGCGGATTTCAGTATCGGTGAGACCGTGGAACTTCTCAGGAAGAGGACGGAGGGACTTGGAAAGAAGGTCAAAGTCGTCTACCCGGACAGTAAGCTCACCACGGCGGGTGCGGAATACATGACCCTTTACGCCGATAATATCACCGATGTCAAGAAGCTTAAACTGCTTGTACTTCTCCTCCCCCAGTACATCCAGCTTGAAGTAAATCTGGATACGGCTGGTGCGGTCCATAATAACGGAGAAGCTGGCCTTGCCATGGCCGCGGATAGCCATGAGACGGCCGGCAATGGATACTTCCTCCTCGCTTTCATCTTCGCCTTCAAGATTTGCATACTGCTCCAAAATAGCAGCATTATGATGAGAAACCTCAAAACGATGGCCGAAAGGAGCTACACCCATTTCACGGAAGGCTGCCAGCTTGTCACGGCGGACCTTCAACAATTCATTCATATCCTGCTGAACAGGAGCATTTTCCTTATTTTCTGCCACTTTACATTCTCCTATTACTTAGTGCTTAATTTCAACAATTTCGTAGTTGATGATGTTCTCACCAACGTGAACCTCTACGACCTCACCTACGGTCTTGCCAATAATAGCCGCACCTACAGGGGACTCATTGGAAATCTTGCCCTCGTCAGGGTCTGCCTCGGTGGAGCCTACCAGCTGATACTCATCGGTCTCCTCAAATTCCAGATCCTTCAGTACAATCTTGGAACCCATGGAAACTACATTGCTGTCAGCACTGTCCTCAATAATCTTGGCGTGGCGGATCTTCTCCTCCAGCTCAGCGATTTCGCCTTCCAGGAAAGCCTGCTCGTTCTTGGCATCATCATACTCGGAGTTCTCGGAAAGGTCGCCCAGGGCAATGGCAGCTTTCAGACGATCAGCTACCTCAAGTCTTTTTACACTTTTTAAATAATCAAGTTTCTCCTGTAGTTTTTTCAAACCATCTGCGGTAAGAAGTACGCTCTTGTCAGCCATTACTAAAAACTCCTTTGCTCAATAAATAATGAGTGCCGTTTGGGGCACTCACATAAAATACAAAATTTACTATAATATTATAAGTAATAACCTGCTTTTTGTCAATTAAAACAGCAAGCTAAAAGAGACTGTTACCTCAGCAACAGCCTCTATAAAATCATTTATTACAATGTAGCAGCTACAGACTTCATCTCGTTGATCTCAACCCCATTTGGTGCATAGAGAACCATAGTGTTGGAAACACGATGAACAAAGCCGTCCTGAATGTAGCAAACACCATTCAGAAAATCGCAGATACGCTGCTGCTCAGGAAGCTCCACACGCTCATAATTTACAATGGCCGAGCTTCTGGCCTTCAAAGCGTCAGCAACCTCACGAACATCATCAAAACGCTGAGGCATAAAGATCTTAATCTTCATTTCAGCAGGCCTAGGAGCATTGTTGGTATACAATGTAAGATTAGGCTTCTGCATAGGTACAACAGATGGCTTGGCAGGCTTAACAGCCTTAACAGTGCTGGCGCCCCCTACTACTTTACGCTCAACCTGTCCATCTATTACCTCTTCTTCATCCAAATACAGTTCGTCTTCAACCTCAACCGGCGCGAAGAAGTCTTCCAGTTTTTTTAGAATACTCACAACGTCCACCCTCCATTAATATAAGTCCAAAATCATTAAAATAAAATTGAATGGAAAAATTTAAAAAATAAGTTCTTAATATTTAACCCATACGGGGCTACTTCATATTATATCCGCAAACAGCAGGTTTTGTCCTGCTGTTTTTGCGAATTTTCTTTATTTTTAAAAAAATGAGACTATAGACCTATATCTTTTTGATGAACACCTATCAGCTTTCCTTACGGGCATTCTTGCTTGCTCTGCCGCGAACCACCTTGTCAAGAATGGTCTTGCGGAGGCGGATGCTGTCAGGAGTTACCTCCACCAGCTCGTCATCATTAATGTACTCAAGGGCCTGCTCCAGACTCAGAATACGAGGCGGAGTCAGTCTGATGGCTTCATCAGATGCAGAAGTACGCATGTTGGATACGTGCTTTGCCTTGCATGGATTAATATCCATATCAATATCACGGGTATTCTCACCAACGATCATGCCCTCATATACGGCCTGGCCAGGGGAGATGAACATAGTACCGCGATCCTGAAGATTATAAATACCATAACCGGTGGTCTCACCCTGCTCGAAGGCTACGAGGGAACCACGGGTACGGCCTGGAATATCCCCCTTATAAGGCACATAACCGGAGAATACATGGTTCATGATACCATTACCCTTTGTATTGGTGAGAAGCTCGCTGCGGAAGCCGATAAGGCCACGGGCTGGAATGAGGAATTCCATGCGCATGTAGCCGGAAACCTCAGTCATGTTGGCCAGCTCAGCCTTGCGGGTACCAAGGGATTCCATAACGGTACCCATATATTCCTGAGGAACCTCGATGGTGAGGTTCTCCATAGGCTCACACTTCTGGCCGTTGATCATCTTGTATACTACCTCAGGCTTGCCCACCTGCAGCTCATAGCCCTCGCGGCGCATGGTCTCGATAAGTATGGAAAGATGGAGCTCACCGCGGCCGCTTACCTTAAATACATCAGCGGAATCAGTTTCCTCAACACGGAGGGAAACATTTGTCTCCACTTCCTTGAAAAGGCGGTCACGGAGGTGACGGGAGGTAACGAACTGACCCTCACGGCCTGCAAATGGGCTGGTGTTAACACCAAAGGTCATGGAAAGGGTTGGCTCGTCAATATTAATAGTAGGCAATGCCTCAGGATTTTCGGCATCTGCCACGGTGTATCCAATGCTTACGTTGCCAAGACCAGTGAGACAAACGATTTCACCCATTGTGGCTTCCTCAACCTCTACGCGGTTCAGGCCCTGGTATGTGTATACCTTGCCAATCTTGGCCTTGGTCTGGGAATCTCCGTCCATCAGCACAACAGCCTGGTTTGGCTTTACGCTGCCGCGGATAATACGGCCTACTGCCAGCTTGCCAACGTATTCGTCAGACTCAAGGGTAGTAACCATCATCTGGAGAGGACCATCTGCATCACCCTGTGGGCAAGGAATTTCCTTCACGATGGTCTCCATGAGAGGCTTCAGATTGTCGTAGTCGTCCTCCATGCTGTACTTGGCAATACCATCACGGGCAGTGGCATAAATGCAAGGGAAATCAAGCTGGTCATCGTCAGCATCCAGCTCCATGAACAGCTCAAGAACTTCATCATATACATCGTCCACACGCTGGTCCGGACGGTCAATCTTGTTGATTACAACGATTGGCTTAAGGCCCTGCTCCAGTGCCTTGCGGAGAACGTACTTGGTCTGTGGCATTGGGCCCTCGAAGGCATCTACCAGCAGAACTACGCCGTCCACCATGTTCAGTACGCGCTGTACCTCGCCGCCGAAGTCAGCATGGCCCGGGGTGTCAACGATATTAATCTTGGTCCCCTCGTACATAACTGCAGTATTCTTGGAAAGAATTGTAATACCACGCTCGCGCTCCAGATCACCGGAGTCCATTACGCGCTCTGCAACCTGCTCATTTTCACGGAAAATGTGGCTCTGCTGCAGCATTGCATCTACCAGTGTGGTCTTACCATGGTCAACGTGAGCAATAATCGCGATATTTCTCAAATTTTCATTTTTACTCATAGTATTAAAATTCCTCCCATACATAGAAAAAGGAGTCCTACGCTCCTTCTACAATAACAACATCTTAAATTTCAGCATACTAATATTATTATAGACGCTATCTGTTGTCAATTACTTTTTATTATAGGAAACCTTTGCAGGCAATAAAAAAATGAGGCACAATTTCTTGTGCCCCACTTAATAACAAATCAGTATTTAAAATATATCCGATAATCTATCATACACCAGCCTGAGCCTTCAGAGCATCAGCCTTGTCGGTGTGCTCCCAAGGAAGATCCACATCAGTACGGCCGAAGTGGCCATAAGCTGCAGTCTGGGCATAGATTGGACGACGGAGATTCAGCATCTTGATAATGCCAGCCGGACGGAGATCGAAGTTCTTCTGAACCAGCTCCTCCAGAGTGCGGTCATCCACCTTGCCAGTGCCAAAGGTATCAACCATGATGGAAACAGGCTTGGCCACGCCGATGGCATAAGCCAGCTGAACCTCAGCCTTTTCAGCCAGACCGGCTGCCACGATGTTCTTTGCCACGTAACGGGCTGCATAAGCACCAGAGCGGTCAACCTTTGTTGGATCCTTGCCGGAGAATGCGCCGCCGCCATGACGTGCCATGCCGCCATAGGTATCAACGATAATCTTACGGCCAGTAAGACCGCAGTCACCCTGTGGGCCGCCGATAACGAACTTGCCAGTTGGATTGATGAAATACTTGGTATCGTCGCTGAGAAGCTCTGCAGGAATAACAGGCTTTACAACGTGCTCGATAAGATCCTTGCGAATCTGCTCCAGACTAACCTTTTCGTCATGCTGGGTGGAAATTACAATGGTATCAATGGCTACTGGCTTGCCGTTCTCATAAGCAACGGTAACCTGGGTCTTGCCGTCCGGACGGAGATATGGCAAAGTGCCGTTCTTGCGAACCTCAGTGAGACGACGGGAAAGACGATGAGCCAAAGCGATAGGAGTTGGCATAAACTCAGGGGTCTCGTTGCATGCATAACCGAACATCATGCCCTGGTCCCCGGCGCCGGTTGCTTCCTCTTCGCTCATTTCACCCTCGCGGGCCTCCAAAGCCTTGTCAACGCCCTGGGCAATATCAGGGGACTGCTCATCAAGGGAAATGAGAATACCGCAGGTGTCAGCATCAAAGCCGTACTTGGCACGGGTGTAGCCAATTTTTCTGATAGTCTCACGGACAATCTTGGAAATATCAACATAGCAGCTGGTGGAAATCTCACCGGCAATGTGAGCCTGACCGGTGGTAACCATGGTCTCGCAGGCAACACGGCCCATTGGGTCCTGCTCAAGAATAGCATCAAGGATGCTGTCGGAAATCTGGTCTGCAATTTTATCAGGATGGCCCTCAGTAACAGACTCAGAAGTGAACAATAAACGTTTAGCCATTAAAACGCCTCCTAAAAGTAAAGAATACATTCCCTGAAATATGAAAACACCGAGTATAACTTTTAAAAGAATTAAGTAATAAAAAAACTCTCTTCAAAGAGAGAGCTCATATAAAATCTCTCATCTTAAGGCCAACAGCCTTCAGGAATTAGCACCGTTTCGGTATAAGATATACCAATGGTTGCCGCAGCTTCAAAGGGCCAGTCCCTCCACTGCTCTTGATGAGTCCATATTCAGTTTACTTTATCATGATATTCTATCCCCATAAAAAAGTCAAGGTGTTATGGGGTTATTCACTAAATGACCACATAAACTATATTATTGACGAAGATTCTGCTATAATATTAAAGGATAAGTTTAATTTAAGGAGATTCTCAATGGAGATTGTAAATGCTTTTGCCGTTTTTTGGATCCTGTTTAACGGATATACATTATATAAGATTCTTCTGAGCTCCAGTGATGAAGAACGGGATGATATTCATAACGAGCTGGTGGATATGTGCCGCACCATGACCCCCTCCGCCGTGGGCAAAACCATGGTGACCCTTTTTCTGGCAGTAATGGTATTGGACATCATAGGGTTCTATCTCACCTATACCTACGCCTATACCCTGGAGGAAAACTTCTACACCAGAATTCTTCTCTTTTTGGCCTTTGTGCTGGTATTTTTTAT
The DNA here is from genome assembly GCF_000622005.1 of Anaerovibrio sp. RM50. Classification (GTDB taxonomy): domain Bacteria; phylum Bacillota; class Negativicutes; order Selenomonadales; family Selenomonadaceae; genus Anaerovibrio. The sequence continues at coordinate 264,866 of NZ_JHWV01000006.1, forward strand.
TGACCAGATCGTTTCCTTCAGACAGACAATGAAAATTGCGGCGGCTCTCAGGATACCAAATATAAGGGACGATGTGCTGAAGCGTTTTATGCGTATGACGGAAAGGGATATGGATTTTATCAACACCATATCCGCAGTGGCCAAGTTTGTGGCAGCATTCCAGCTGGTACTTTATACCATTCTCACAAAATCATAATATTAGCGCTATAACACACAAACAGGCTGTGACAGGCAGGTGGATAACTCCCCCGCCTATCACAGCCTTTTAATTTTATCCTTGGCAGCTAATGCCAGGCCACTTGGGCCGGATTAATGATTATTCATTCAAACTGGGTTATTGGTTGTTCATCCCAATTGATGTTTTTAATTAACTCCATAAGCTCCTCAATTGATGAGGCCTCAAGGCGGACCGTCTTAACTGGCGGCAAGGCCTGCCCCTCTTCCTCCTGGGCCTTCTCAGGCTTAAGGAGATTCAGCACATTTTCCGGTGCATAGGCACCATGATCTGCCTTTTCCTTTATGGCTTCCATAAGCTCCTCATGGGTAGGAATATCAGGGCGCTGTGGCGGCGCCTTGGCGTGGTCACGGGCCTCCTTCTTTTCCTCAGCCCGCTTGTCCATGGCCTTCTGGCGGATTTCCTCCTGCTTGTCGCTAATCTTTTCCAGCTCAGCGAACAGCTTCATATTGCCCTCATCATCAAAGGATATGCCAAGACGGCTGAACTGCACACCTTCACCCAGCTCACCGTTTTCCATAAGGTCATTTAAGGTGCTGATGCCGGAATCCACCTTGCCCATAACCTCATTGGCGTATTCCTCGTCCTCTGCCATGCGCTCAATTTCCTCGGTGGAGAACATAACAAAATAACTCTTGTCACTAGGGCCGGCAATATCCAAAGGATTGTCCACCCCATCGGCAATGAGGAATTCATAATCACCATATTTTTCACGAAGCTTTGCCAAAAACTCCTGGGCCTTTGGAGAGAGCTTTTCCTCCTCAGGGGTTACATTCCATTTCTTTTCAGTTACATCCTGAACAGAGGCATCCTTCTTCTGATTTGCTTCCTGGGCCGCATATTGCTTGGCCCCATTGGTAAGGAGAACATCAAAATCCTTGCCCACCTTCCCGGAAAGGTCCATGCCCTTTCCCTTTGCCTTTTGTTTGCCCATATCCCCAATATTTTTAAGAGGGGAAAATCCTGTAGTCTGATTAATCATATTTGACATTGCCATTTCCTCCTTTGACCGGCGCGAAATCCTTTTCTCATGGGAATACTCATCTTACATCTATTATCGTCACACTTTTCATCATACTTAATAAATAATATCTTTGAATTATGCAATATAACGAGCTTTAAGATGTCCCCCACCTCTTTAGGTGGGGGAAAACAAACTACAACAGCTGGCGAGCATATCTCCCAGCTCGTTGAAACGCTAATTGGAAGATTTTTCTTCTAAAGAAGAAAAATTTGAACAATGGCGTTATAATGGCAGGAGCTATGGCTGTAGCATCGCTAATTGCTACAAACATAGCCCCTGCCTTTTTATTACGACTGTATCCAAAGTCTCTGGTATTTTTCCAGCTGCCGCATGGTATGGAAAATGATATTCTTGGCCAAAAGTGGCGACTTTTTGAGGGTAGACATCATGTTTACCAACGGCACCACCAATATGGTGGCCTGCTCTGTAATCACCTCGGCGGAAATCTTTACCTTATGCTTTGGCAGCATTGCATTTTCATTTATCCAGCTGTTTTCCTTTAGTATATCCAAAGTGTTATACCAGCCATCACCGCATTCTATACTGCGGGCCACTTTTCCCGAAATAACGAATACCAGCTGATTTTCAACATCATGCTCGGAAATACGGTCCCCTTCAAACTTGGTGTAAATCTTGGAACCAAGAATAAACAGCTGTATAATTCCCTGCTCGCACTCCTGGAACAGGGCAATTCTGGACAGGGCATCCTGAATAATGGAACGGGAATCCTCCTGGGAAACCTCCATTTCTGCAAATTTGGCTTCCCAATGCTTTTCCAGACGTTCCATAAAGCTTTCCACTGGCTCATCCCAGTCCGTCAGCATCTGCTGCAGTACCAGCATGTAATGCTTCGCCAGTACAGCTATATCATTTTGCAGATAGGCCTCACCATTGTAATGGAAGGAAATTATAACCTGATTTTCCTCGTTGCGGAAGGACACATCCAAAATCACATCCCGCACATCCCAATGCTTCTGGCTGACTATGGTGCCCTCCCCGGTGCCCTGAACCTGGGAATATGGCTTTGATTCAGCCAAAAAATCATAGAAGTTCAGAAAATGGTCAAAGGGCTCGCTCTGCCTTCCCATAAGGTTAATTATGTCCTCCCGCCCAAGGGAAGCGTATGGCTGGGAAACCATAAACTGCTTAAAGGAATCCTTTATTAATGTCTTTACTGTTGGATTATCCTCTGCCTTCAGCAGGAAAGGCACCAGACTCTGGGCTCCCGGAACAGTTTTTTTCTTTTGGGGAACCAAAAGGCAGTAGCTGACATTTCTGGCACTGTTGCTGTGCTGCAGCAATAATCCCCAGGCAGTCTGCAGTATTGAAAGGAGCAATAATTTATTTGATTCAGCCCTATTACGCAAGTCCGACAAAATATCACGGGGCACGTGAACCAAATAGGCATCTTCGCTGTATTTCCCCTTGGAGTCCTGTGGAATCAGATGAGGAATTTTCGGCGATGCCGGCAAATCGCTGAGCATCTTTTCCCAGTAGTTTTTCACAGGGGTAGTCATAAGGCTGTTTCCCCCAACCACTACTTCCAAAATTTTGGAAATATCCTCTGGCTCCGGAAGCTTCAATGCCGCCCTGAAGATTTTGTGAAAATCCAGTCTGAAGGCCACAGCCTCCAAAGTAGTAACTATTATTGCATATTCATCTTCTCCCGTGTTGAAAACGGAAAAACGTATCAACTGTCCTCTGGTAAGATCAAAGCCCAGACGCTTTTCTGCCTCCATGTGCTTCCGCAGCTCCACATCCAGCTCGTCACTGTCCACATCCTTCAGATTGTGATAAGCAATTTCCAGGGGAGGATTACGCTTTTTCATAACCACGGCCATAATCATGTTATTAAGGAGAACATAATTGGTCCGCAATATATCTTCCTGTACAAAGGCCCGGTCCACCGCCACATTAAAATGGAGGGGTACCAGCTTGCCGCTGATTTTATATATTATTTGCAGCACCGAACCAATAGGAGCAGAGCCGCCCTTAGTACTGAACACCCCTTTTTCCTCAGCTGAAAGCTCACGAATATAATCAATATTGTGGGCCAGCACATTTTCCTGCTGGTTGTACATTTCAGCCAAAGAAGCTTTATATTCCGCGGGCAGGCTAGGAAATAACATTTTTTCTTCCATAAAATCCCCCATCCCCATTATAGTGCACTGACTAAATTACGCTTTTGTCTTTCCGTCGAAGACCAGTGCCAACATAGTCATATCGTCAGACTGTTCCGCATCACCAACATAGTCGTTTAAAACCTTCTTTAATTCCAAAAGCAGCTCCTGGGCATCCTTTTCCCCGGCATTGATATTGTTCAGTGCTTCCAGCAGCCGTTTTTCCCCAAAGAGCTCCTTGGCTTCATTCAATGCCTCCGTAACTCCGTCAGTGTAAAGCACCAGCCTGTCACCTTCACCCAGAGTCAGCTCCTGTCCCTTGTAATCAATGCCATCCATACCGCCCATTACAAAGTTCCGCTCCACTTCTATGAACTCAAAGTGTTTTTCTCCGGCCCGATAAATCACCGGCGGATTATGGCCCGCATTGACATAGGTGAATTTGCCATTGGTGAGGTTCAAAATACCCATGAATGCAGTTACAAACATCATGGCGTCATTATTCTGGCAAAGCTGGTCGTTGGTCCTTGCCATTACCTTGGCCAGATCCTTCTCGCTGGCCATGGATATAACGGAGTTTTTCAGCATGGTCTTGGCGATAACCATAAATAACGCCGCCGGAACTCCCTTGCCGGAAACGTCCGCAATGGTAACAAGCAGATGTTCATCATCCACCATGTAAAAATCATAGAAATCGCCGCCAACCTCCTTGGCCGCCTGCATGGTGGCATAAATATCAAACTCCTCATGCTCAGGGGCAAATGGGAAAATATGAGGCAGCATACTCTCCTGAATATTGGTGGCTACTGCCAGCTCCGTGGCAATATGCTCCTTTTCCATGGTTACCTTGGTAAGATGCTCCATATAATTCTGCAGCTTATCCGTCATGTTATTGAAGGCATCAGCCAAGGATTCCAGCTCGTCCCCAGTCTTAACGTTTACTTTCTTTTCCAAATGACCATCGGCAATTTCCTTAACGCCAACGATTAGTTTCTTAATAGGCCCTACAAACATATTTGTTAGCCAGTTGGACATATGATAAAGCAGTACCAGAGCTGACCACAGACAGAAAATCGTCACCAGAACAATATTCACCAAATGGGATTTCATAACATCCCTAAAGCTGTTGACCTGGGACACAATAGTTTCTCTGGCCATCACCACAGGGCTCATAACCTCATTTTTGGACACCATTGTTCCAAAGCTCCAGTTAATCTGAGGCATAGGAGCAAAGGCCAGAAAGTATTCCTCTCCGTCCAGCTCCACTATTTGCCAGCCCTTTTCTCCCGCTATCATTTTTACTGCCGTATTGGAAAGGCTTACATTATCATTATGAAGCAGATTTGTCCCCTCCACATCGGACAATGGCCCTTCGTGGCTAGTGGACAGCATAATATTGCCCTTATTGTTCATAACGAAGCTGATACCGGAATCACCTAAAAGAGAGTCGTTCATTATATCGGAAATGGATTTTACGGAGCAGGCAATGGCCACTACACCCGCAAAGCCATCATTGTCTTCATAGGGAGCAGAGCAGGTGAAGCTAGGGTATCCGTCAGCTCCCACGTAAATATCGTGGAAGGTTATGGTGCCATGATCCTGGGTATTTTTATACCAGCCTCTCTCCGTGGGCTCATAGGTCTGCAGAAATTCCTCTGTCATGTGGATATATTCCTTGCCCGGTGCGTTATCCGCTGCAATGATATATCCGTGCTTTGAACCGAGAAACAGGGATGATTCATATTGACGATACTTGCGGGCCATAGGCTCAATATAAGCTGCCGCCTGGGAAACAAGACTAATTTCCCGCTGTAACTCCGGAGTCACACCCACAGCTTGAAGCCGTGCCCCCTCATGAAGATACACCTCACCGCTCTTTATGGGCTGAAACCGTGGATCCGGCAGCTGACGCCCCGCATAATATTCCGGGTGCTGAAGAATGTTTTCCACGCCGCTGACCAGATAATTTGTATCGTTGGTAATCGTCCACAGCTCCGTTTCAATTGAATCGGCCCTGGTATGGGCCACATCCGTAAGGCGGTCGGCAATCTGCTGGCTGGTTACCTTTTCGATATAGTTGGCCGTAGTACCACTGAGCACTTCACTCTGACTCGTAAAAACATTATTCATGGTAAAAAGTCCGTACACAACTACAGCCCCCACCACCACAAACATGGTCAGGCTTCCCAGCAATATCAGACGAAAAATTCGGGTGCGTATACTTTTCTTTTTCATAAAGAACCATGAATAAATTAGTTCTTTCATAAAATCACCCTTAGCGTTTTTACAAAATTAAATCCAGCATGTCAATTCAAGCCAATTTCCCATTAATTTTCAATATCAAGAAAATTGGAGAAGCCGGTCATTTCCAAAACGTCCATTACATCCTCGTTGACGTGATAAATTTTCATGGTGCCCTGCTTGTTCATGCGCTTCTGGGCTACCAGCAATACGCGGAGGCCGGCTGATGCCACAAAATCCAGCTCGGCAAAATCAAAGGTCAACTCCTCAATGCCATTTACATCATTTTGAATGACCTTGTCCAAATCCCCGGCTGACACAGCATCCAGACGTCCCACCAAGGATATTTTTAATTTATTGCCATCTAATTCCTTTTTGATTTCCATAGTAATTTACCCCTTTCACACTATACCCTTTTAGTATTCGTTCTATAATTGCGTTTTTCCTGCTGTAATGTGGTTTTTCCTACCATTTATATAGATTTTACAATGGTAAGAATATTTTGCCCGTCCTCATGCTGATATGTAATATCATCCACATTTTTCTTTACCAAAAATATCCCCAGGCCCCCAATAGGCCTGTCCTCCAGCTCCATGTTTACATCCGGGTCTGGCTGCTTCAAAGGATTATAAGGTGATCCGTGGTCCATAAATTTTAATCTGAATTTGGCAGCATCGTCCTCAAGGCAGCCCTCAATAGTCACCTTTCCCGTATCATCGCCATAGGCATAGTTGGCAATATTGGAGAAAATCTCCTCCACCACAAGCTCCAGCTGCATTCTGATTTTTGGGGAGCAATCCTTTTCTTTAAGGAACTCCTCCACAAACTCATTTACCTTGGTTAAATTTTCCAGCTCAGCATCAAGGACAATTTTCTTGCTTTCCTGTGAGTCCATAGAACCCCCTCCGAAAATATCATTTCACCAAACTTATTCGTCAACAATATTTCGTATTTACTATTTTTAATCAATGTATGCCTTTATGCTCTTTTCCAGTCTTTCCAGACCGTCCATCAATACTGACCTTGGACAGGCAATATTCATCCGCAAAAATTGTCTGCCCGCTTCGCCAAATTCTGCTCCCTCAGATAAAAACAGACCGCTGTCCTTACGTATGAACTCCATGAGCTCCACGGAATCTTTACAGAAGCCTGAGCAATCCAGCCACAAAAGATATGTGGCATCGGAAGGAACCATATATACACCAGGTATATTTTTCTCCATATACTCCTGACATACCTTCTTATTTTCATAAATATATTCACGAAGCTGGTCAAGCCACTCCGCCCCATGATTAAATGCCGCTATGGTGGCCTCCATGGCTATGATATTTGGCTCAGCCACCTCGTCCGTATTCAGCCGGCGCCACATCTTATGACGGAGGAAATCGTTTGGCACCATTACTGCCGCAGAGTTTACACCCGCCATATTAAAGGTCTTGGTGGGAGCCAAACATGTTACGCTGATGTCCCTGCAGGTATCTGATACAGAGGCAAAGGGAACGTACTCCTTCCCCGGATCAGTGAGATCGCAATGGATTTCATCGGCTATTACCGTCACGTTATACTTGGCACAAAGCTCCCCCACCTTAAATAGCTCATAGCTGCTCCACAAATGCCCCGAAGGATTCTGTGGATTGCAAAGAATCATGAGACTCACCTGGGGATCGGATAAATCCTCCTCCAGGCGCTCAAAATCCATGGAATAGTTTTTGCCGTCGTATTTCAGGGGGCTTTCCACCACAAAACGGCCATTATTTTCAATGGAATTAAAGAAATTATTATATACAGGAGTCTGTATCAGCACCTTCTCCGCGGGGCTGGTAAGCTTTCTCACCGCCGATGAAATAGCCGGGAGCACCCCTGTGGTAAATACCAGCCATTCCGGCTCAATCCGGAAATTATGACGCTCTCTCCACCAGATGACATAGGCTTCACTCCAGGCCTCCGGGATTATAGAATAGCCCAGAGCCCCCACCTTCAGTTTCTCCTGAATCGCCTCCATAATGGGAGCTGCCACGGGAAAATCCATATCCGCCACCCACATGGGCAGTTCATTTTCCCCCACATCCCATTTCAGAGAATTAGTGTTACGCCGGTTAATCACCTTGTCAAAATCATACTTCACTCCATTGACCCCCTATTTTCCCATTTTTGTTTATAGATTCTAACCAGGAAAAGTAAACCCCTAAAACATATTTCAAGACACATGGCGGTCCATACCCCACGCAGTCCGTAAATACCAACCAGATATAACGCCAAAGGCATGCGTACTCCCCACATGCTGGCAAGATTCATAATGCTGGAGAACATGGTATCCCGTACCCCCCGCAGAGCCCCTGCTCCCACTATGGAAAGTGCGAAAAGGGGTTCAGCCAGCAGCTGAATACGAAGTACCTCAACACCCAGGTCCTGCACTGTCCTGACAGGTGTAAGGAAGGCAAATACAGCTGGTGCCGCCACGTACATAATGGCAGCCAAAGCCCCCATGGTAAACATGCCAGTTCCCAGTGAAAACCAGGCAAATCCCTTGGCAAAGGCGGGCTTTTTTGCCCCAACACTCTGTCCCACCAGGGTGGTTGCCGCAATGGCAATACCGGAGCCCGGCATATAGCAAAAGGATTCCGCCGTAATGGCAAAGGAGTTTGCAGCAATGGCCACAGTACCCAATGGGGCCACAATAACCATCATGACAATCATGGCTCCCGTGAGAACCCCCTGCTCAAGGGCTATAGGGCAGCTGATTTTCAGGGCATCTACCACACAATCCTTGGTAATATGCCACTTCATACCCTCCTTCTGGCGGGTATATTTTCTCCTGAGCATTGCCAGATAAAGCAATATGCAGGCAGTAACTCCCTCAGCAGCAACGGTGCCAAGGGCTGCCCCCCTGACTCCAAGGCCAATGCCCGGCCACCACAGATCTATCCCCAGCAGGGCAATATACCCCGCAGGAAAGATAAACAGGGCATTAAAGCCAATATCCATCACGCACATAATGCTGTTGAAGAAGCTGGCAGATTTCATACTGCCGGAGCTCTGCAACATGGCGGTGGCCAAAATCCGCAGCATAACAATAGGCATGCCAAACATATACACCTGAAAATAATCATAGGCTCCCACATAAATCTCAGGAGTGGCTCCCAGCCACCCTGGAAGATATGGGCTTATAAAAACACCAATTGCTGATATGCACAATGCAAAGGCCGTGACACATATTAGTCCCTGTCTGAAGGTATCACGGGAATATTGGAGCTTTTTGGCCCCAATAAACTGGGCCACCTGAACGGAAAAGCCCTGAACTGCAGCCATTCCTACGCCATATACAAACCACAGCACAGGCGCCACCAGACCTATGGAGGCAGAGGCCGCCGCCCCCAGACTGCCCACCATGGCAGCATCTATGTATTCCATAACAATATAGGTCATCTGGGCCAGCATGGCCGGGATACTCAGGCTCCATACGCATTTTAGCATTTGCCGCCAATGCAGTTCTTTTTCATTATGGATTACACTTATGATATTCATTCAAACATTCCTTGGTATATTATTTATTATCTGTAAAAACCAGTTCAGTGGCATTCCTGTCAATGGCAGGATCATCAAAAATAAGCTCCTCAACTCCCACAGCCTTAATGCGCCCGGAAATCGGGTTCTTTATGCTGACTACCTTTGTGGTAATCTCTGCATCAATATCAGACACGTATTCAAAGGCCAAATCTGTATTTAAAAGACGGCCGTTTTTCAGGGTAACATTCTTCATGTAGCATAACCCCTGATTGCTCTCTATAGTACAGTTTACAAAGGTAACATTTTCGGAGTTCCAGCCAATGTATTCACCGCAGATATAGCTGTCATAAACAGTTACATTTTTGCAGTTCCAAAAGGCATCCTTGGAAATCATCTTGGCATTATGTACCTCCACATTTTCACAGCCGTCAAAGGAATAATTCCCCGCCAGATTGAATCCATCAATCTTTATGTTTTTGCTGTCCATGGCAAAGTAGTTGCCCTTGGCGGAAACATTATTCATTTCAATATTATTGCAATGCCACAGGGTTTCATCGGCATTTAAGAAATTCACGTGATTAAGCTTAATGCCATCACAGCGTCTGAAGCCCTTTGGTGCCTCAAAGAGCACATCCTCAAAAACAACATTGTCCGTGTACCAGATTCCCGCCCGGCCCATTTCAAAAACAGAACTGTTCCTCACGGTAATGTCCTTGCTGTACCACAGGGGATACTTCCACTGGAAGCTGGTATTTTCAATGGTAATATTTCTGCTTTCCTTTAAAGGGGACTCCCCATCGGCAAAGATGCAGTTCTTTATCTCCAAATCCTTACCCATGAACAAGGCCCTCTCACCGGTAAGTCTCTGCTCATTAATTACTTTCATTGTCTTTCCTCCATTCACATTCACATATACATGAATACCTATTGTGAATTCCATTCTATTTTAATTCTGAGTAAAACACTCCGCTATATGTAATCAAATTTCAATGAAAACAAAATGAAAAACTCCACCTATCACACTTTCTACATAAGATGGCAAAATTCCTTTATTTTTCACAATTTAAAAGGCCGACTCCCTGAGACGGCCTAAACATTGTATATATCCGATTTTTCTTTGCCTTCTCTCCCCAAATACAGGGCCTGATGTGGGCAAGCCTCCACGCACTTTCCGCACATGATGCATTCAGCAGAGGAAGGCTTGGCGGCAGGATTTATATCCATTGGACATATTTCCCGGCATGTACCACAGGATGTACAACGATTCTCCGCAAATCGCAGACCATATAGACTGATGGAATTAAGCAAACCATACATTGCCCCAAGGGGGCAGATGGCTTTACAGAAAAACCGATACACCACCATACAGCCGATCACCACTATTATTAACAGCAGAAATTTCCAGGCAAAGAGCAATCCCACAGCCTGCCGAAATTCCGGATGGGTCAGCAATAACGGAACAGTCCCCTCCAATGTCCCTGCGGGACAAATATATTGGCAAAAAGCCGGCAATCCTGTACTGCCAAAGCTTGCGCCCCATAATGGCACCAGCAGCACAAATACCACCAGCACAATATATTTTCCATATATAAGGGGCGGAAACAATTTCTTCTTTGGCACAGGAAGCTTATGGATTAATTCCTGAAACAAGCCAAATGGGCACAAAAATCCACAGACAAACCGTCCCATCAGCACCCCCAGCAGAAGTATGAAGCCACTGACGTAAAAGCTGATGCCATAGCCAGATGTTCCCCCTATGGTCTGCAAAGCTCCTACAGGACATGACATGGTGGCCGCGGGACATGAATAGCAGTTCAAGCCCGGAGCACAGAAATTTTTCCCCGGACCCTTGTATATTTTTCCCGTGAAGAGATTGGTTATTTCCCAATTGGTGAGGCAGGCTGACATAAGCTGCACAAATTTGCGGCGCAGTTCGTAACTCAAGTGCATAAGCTCACCCCAGTCCTATACATTCCATGCAGACACGAATTGCCTTCTGGAATACCATTGCGGCTTCGCCCCGCCATACGCCACAAAAAATAAAGCACAAAGCCACCAGAAACAGCAGCAGCCGTTTTTTCCCGCTCCCTGTCACTTCAGATACCTCTTTAACAGCTCCTTATATTTTGGCACATTTGCCCCGACTACCATCTCGCCAATAATTTCTCCCTTGGAATTCACGAAGATAGTGGTAGGAACTGCCTCCACCTGTTCCAGATACCTCATAATGTCCCCATTTGGGATAATGTTAACAAATTTTGCGTTGGCCTCTGCTGTAATTATTCGTGCCTCATTGATCGTATCTTTATCGTTCTTGTCACTTACATCACAGACAAGGCCAATAATCTGTGCGTCAGCCGGCATTTCCCGGGCCCACTGCCCTAATTCAGGCATCTCCCCAATACATGGCGGGCAAAAGGTTCCCCAAATATTTATCACAGTTACCTTTTTATCCTTGAAAATGTCCTGTGTAACACTGTTTCCTTCTATATCCACAGTTGTAAAATCCGGAAACCTGTTTGCATCAGCCACTGCTTCACTGGTGGTTGTGGAAGCATTTTTTTCCGCAAAACACCCGGCAGATAAAAACAACATTGCCACCACTACCATTATCAGACTTGTCAGCTTAATAAAATTTTGCATTTTTTAGCCCCCCTGTTCTCATTTTACAATATTATAACACGCCTCACTCGTACCGTCTAAGACTGATTTCATCCTCCTTGGGTGCAAATGAAACTCACCGTTATACAAAAAGCCGCCCATCTGGACGGCTCAACACATTTCTATTCTTATTTTTATTCTTTTTCCTGTCTCAGTACCACCTGGTCGGTGTCGTCAATCTCCACTACCTTTACATTCACAGACTCCTTGGAGGAAGTAGGGACGTTCTTGCCCACATAGTCAGCTCTTATAGGCAGCTCACGATGACCACGGTCGATAAGGACTGCCAGCTGAATGGACTTTGGACGGCCCATGTCAATTACCGCATTAAGGGCAGAGCGGATGGTGCGGCCGGTATACAGCACATCATCCACAAGGACAATAATCTTGTTGTCAATATCCACCGGCATAGTGGTAGGACGGACGATAGGCTGATAAGAGAGAATGGACAAATCATCCCGATAAAGGGTAATATCCAGCACCCCAACAGGTGGACGCTTCCCCTCAATATTCTCAATGGCAGCAGCCACCCTTTCAGCCAAAGGCACACCACGGGAACGAATACCAACCAGCACGATATCATCTACCCCCTTATTCTTTTCAAGAATTTCGTGGGCAATACGGACCAGGGCACGATGCATGGCCTGCTCATCCAGCAGAACTGTCTTATCAATAAAAGTAGTCATAGTATTCATCCCCTCTTTATTTTTCCATCTCTTTGTTGCTTTATCACTTTATCGTTTTAAAACAATATATTAATCTATAAATATATCAGCGTATCAATATATCAACAAATTAATGATTCCGCAGCTTTTTCAATATCTTCTCCATATCCTCCGGCAGTGGGGAAGTAAAGGTCATGCGCTCCCCTGTGGTTGGATGGGTAAGCTCCAGACTTATGGAGTGAAGTGCCTGTCCCTGAATGGAAAAATTTCCCTTCACCTTGCCGTGACGGGTGGCACCATATTTAGGATCTCCCACCACGGGATGACCGATATGGGTCATGTGAACCCTTATCTGATGGGTACGACCTGTTTCCAGACGGCACTCGATAAAGGTACAGTCCCCAAACCGCTCCAGCACCTTGAAATGGGTAGTTGCAGGCTTGCCATTTTCCTGCACAATGGCCATTTTTTTGCGGTCAGTAGGATGACGGCCAATATCCCCACGGATAATACCCGCCTCTTCCTTGATATTGCCCCAGACAATGGCATTATATACGCGATGGGCTGTCTTTTCCTGAATCTGCTCCGCCAGACTTATATGGGCCTTGTCATTTTTGGCAGCCACCATAACGCCGGAGGTATCCTTGTCCAGACGATGCACAATGCCGGGACGGATTTCCCCGTTTATTCCCGAAAGATCCTTGCAATGATACATCAGGGCATTTACAAGGGTTCCGGAATTTATTCCCGCAGCAGGATGCACCACCATGCCCCGGGCTTTATTGATTACGATAATATCATTATCCTCGTAAAGGATATCCAGGGGAATATCCTCCGGAAGAATCTCCACTGATTCCGCCTCAGGAACTGACAGCTCCACCTCATCATCCAGATGAAGGCGATAATTTCCCTTCTTAACCTTGCCGTTTACAGCCGCACAGCCATCTGCCGCCAGTTTCTGCACATGGGAACGGGAAAAATCAGGCTGCATTCTGGTGAGAAAAACATCCAGACGTTCATTTTCTGTATCAGCCTTGAAGGTCAGTGTCATTCTCGTTCCTCCTGCGGAAAATATCCATAACAATCAGGGCAGCTCCCACGCAGATGGCAATATCTGCGATGTTAAAAACAGGCCACACCCTGAAATCGAAAAAGTCCACCACTAAGCCGCTTTGCAGACGGTCGTAAAGATTTCCCACTGCACCGCCGGCCAGCATGCTGACACCGTATTTCATCATCATGGATTCCTTGGCCAGCTGCTTGCGGAAATAAAAAACCACAGCACAGAGAATAACTGCCACCACAATAAACATCACCCGCTGGTTGGCAAACATGCCAAAGGCGGCTCCCGGATTAAGAACATAAGTGATGTAAAAATAATCCTTGATAACCGGAATCGACTGTCCCAGCTCCATGGAAGCAGTGACATAGCTCTTTACAAGCTGATCTATAATAAAAATAATTAATCCTAAACCTACAGGTACCAACCTAGCCTCCCAAAAACTCTTACTCATTTTCCTCAGAAGCCACCTCTGCAGCTGCTTCATTATCATAATTATCCTCAGGCTTCGTGCCGATTTCGATATTCACATCCTGCAACACCTGGGAATTCTGCTTGTCAGGGAACTGCTGCTCCATATCCTCAAGAAGTGACAGTTCAGTTTTTAGTGTATTGCGTATCTTGGCAATAAACTGACGCTTTTCACTGACAATGCGCTCATATTCAGTAACGGCCTCACGTACCTTCTGGGCAGCATCCTCAAGACGGCGCTTTGCCTCGAGCTCAGCCGCACGAATAATATTTTCGCTGGCCTGCTTTGCCGTTGCCCTGACTTCCTCAGCACGGGTATTGGCAGTATTGGTAACCTCATCAGCAGTGCGCTGGGCCACCAGCAGGGTATCCTGCAAATTTTTCTCCAGCTGGTGATACTGGCCGAGAGCCTTTTCATTCAGCTCGATTTCCTTTTTCAGCTGGCTGTTTTCACGGAAAAGCTTCTCATAGTCATTTACCACCTGATCGAGAAAATCATCAATTTCATCTCTGTCATAGCCGCGAAAGCTGATTTTAAAATCCTGATTATGTATATCTACTGGTGTAAGCATTGTTGTCCCCCTAAAATTAATATTTCATAATTAAACCACGGTATATTTTAGCATATTTTTTTGCATTAAAATAGGGGCATCTTTCCAAAATGCCCCTAAATTTTACATCAAATTTTTAATTAATCTTGATTAACCTTCAAAAATCTATATCGCACTCAAAGAGGCGGTTCCATGGATGTGAAATGCGCAGGTTTTTGAGGGAAATATCCCCAGGAAGATTAATATTCTTCTTGGCAAATTCCTTCATTAACTCAGTACCCTGCTGAGAGGCAAAATCACGGGCACCATCCAAATTGCCCGTACTCTGGCTGTAGCCCGGGTGAATCCACACAGCAGCCCCCAGCTGCTGGCGGATATTGGACTGATAGCCCCACTCATCAAGATAACGGGTAAGCATAAGCTCTTCCCGGGCCTGTTTGTCCATCCATTTGGTAAGAAGCCCTGTGCCAATAAGGAATCCAGTGGTATTGGTGGCAGTATTCCAGCCACCATAGGCCTGCAGCTTAAACTGCAAATCCTCCTTGTGGAGTTCATTCATCATGGCATTATCTGCACCATTGCCGTAGGCGATATCAGCCACAGCAACGGGATAGCCCTTATTCACCAGTTCCTTTACCATATTAACGAAGTACATGGTCCCCTTCCGAGGCTTGATGGTGTTGTCTGGGCCGTTGGCATCCATGGTTTTGCCATCGAAATTAGTGTTGACAGCCATAACCAGCTCAGCCCGCTCAGGAGCAGGCACCAGCATGCCCCCTGCAGCCACTATGGTATTGTCCACATCAATGCCGATTTCCTCGTTGCAATACTTTGGAATGGTGGTACGGCCCTTGCCCTCATTGTAAGCGGTGTAAACAAAAGGAATATCCCTCTTGTCATCACAGATGGCACGGCACATCATAACCATGCCCAGCTCGTCAGCACCGGAGGTTATCTGCAATTTAGTCTTGCCGATATTTTTCCCGTATTCCTTTAAATGACGGGTTTCATAGTGGGTCTGGGAATAAAGGGCAGAGTCATCGCCCCCCAAAAAGAGAAAAGTGAACACTCCCTGTCCCGTTAAATCAATCAGTGCCTTGTTGGCATTGAAATTTAAGCCGTGGCGGTGGGTCCAGTCCTCCATGGCCGCGGGGAGAATTTCCTTTTGAAGTCTGTCCAGCTCCTGCTTTTCTTTCTTGGAGGCCAGTCCCATTTCCTCTTTATCCCGAAGTACGCTGTAATCACGAAGCATTACAGCATTTTGCTGATAAATAGCCGGCTCCATGCCATTTCCGGAATGGGTAGCAGACAGCAGTGTGCGTAAAATAGTGCCAAAGCCGTATACTGGCAGACCAGGGTGACTTTCGCGGAAGGTGCGGAACCTTTCCAGCCGTTGGTTGATGGTATTTTCAGTTAATTCGTGATTTCTGGAGGCCACCAGGCTGCCATAGAGCATGGCATCAGTGGATACCACAGCAGCCTTTGCCCCCGGAGCATTATCATTCAGCCACTGCCAAAGGCCATCCGGATCCCCGGGCTGCTCTCTTGTACCAAGCAAAGTATCTGGGGGAACAACCACGTCGTACCCCAGCTTTTCCGCCACCTGACGGGTTTCCTTGTCAGTGATGGGGCGGTTATCCAGAGGCACAAACAAAATTTTGCCGCTGTCAGAAGCCCTTGCGGCCTCTGCCGCTGTAATGCTGAAAGCTATTGGCAGGCATATAGCCAGTGCCAACAGCATAATAATTTTTTTCAATTCTCTTTACCTCCTTATTAAAAAAATATACAAATCATCAGAAGCAAGAATGCAATTCCATATCCTATTTTACTTCAGGATATTGGCAATATCATCATATTTTTGCTCACTCACTGCCATCTTCAGTTGCTCCCAGCGTTGCTGCTCACCCTCTGGCATGGCGTATTCTTCCATCTCAGTAAAAATAGCCTCCAGGGTTTCAGCATCATGCTCCTCCGCTGCTGAGCAGATTTCCTCATAGACGCTTTCAAGAAAATCCATATCCGCCTCCGGCTTTTCTTCCTCCTGAGAAACAAATACCATTGCCAGAGGCTCCTTGAAGCTTCTGTAGTTTTCCATAAATGTCTCATTATGGGACTGAATATAATCCAAATCATTAGCTTTTCCCGCATTCTCCAGCCTTTGGGCCTCTTCCCCAAACTCCATGGCACCAATAAGGCGGGCCGAGCTCTTTAATGCATGTACCTTGGTGGTGTAATCCTTAATATTCCCGGCTTCATAGAAGCCCTCAATCTCTTCTGCCCTTTCCTCCATCGACTCGTAGAAAATTTGCAGCAGCGGCAGATAGGCCTCAATATCACCACTATTTTTGATTCCAGTGTGCACATCAATCCAGTCCTGGCCCTGAAGGGGGTTCAGCATCTCCGGAAGCTCTGTCATATTTTCCGTCTCAGCCCTTGGCTCCTCCACCATGGCTTTCTCAATTTTTTCTTTTGGCAAATACTTTATGAGCATATCCTCCAGCTTTCCGGAGTCTATTGGCTTGGAAAGATAATCATTAAAGCCGGCCTCAATGTATTTCTCCCTTGCACCGGAAATGGCATTGGCCGTGAGACAAACAGTCGGAGTCTGCCGATTTATATTGCGGCGTTGCTGCTTCAGCTCATGAAGGGTTTCAATACCATCCTTCCCCGGCATCATGTGGTCAAGGAATATAATATCATATTTTTTATCCTTGGTAAGCAGAAGACACTCATTACCGTCATTGGCCATATCAATCTGCATACGGGTTTGCTTCAGCAGACTCTTAAATACCATAAGATTCATTGGATTATCGTCCACAACCAGCACATGGGCTTCCGGAGCGGTAAACTTTTCATGGTATTTCTTTTGATTCTTGAGGGACTCTGCATAGGAAGCTTTATAATCCCCCAAAGGTTCCCACTTCACAACTTTCTGCTCAAGGCGGAAGGAGAAGGTGGAGCCTTCGCCGTAAACGCTGGCCACTTCCAGCTTGGAATCCATATTGTCCAGCAGCATCTTGGTGATTGTCATGCCAAGGCCAGTGCCCTCAATGTTACGGTTGCGCTCTTCTTCAATACGCTCGAATTTTGAAAACAGCTTCCCCATATCTTCAGCCTTGATGCCAATGCCAGTATCCGTGATTGCCACGGTAATCACAACCTTGTCTTCTGCGCCCTCAATACGCTCAAAGCCCAGGGAGAAGGTTACGCCCCCCCGCTCCGTATACTTCACTGCATTGGTGAGAATATTGGCAATGATTTGCTTAATGCGGACTTCATCCCCATAGAGAAGTCTCGGGGTTTCGGTGTCAAAATCCAGGTTTATGGACAAATTCTTTTTTTCAGCCCTTGCTTTCACCATGATAACCAAATCATTAAGCAGAGAAGACAAGTCATACTCCACCGGGATAATATCAATTTTGCCCGCTTCTATTTTGGAAAAATCCAAAATGCTGTTAATCAGGCTCAGCAATGTGTTTCCCGCTGTCTTTATATTCTCCGAATATCCCAGAATGTTCCTTTCCTCACATTCCCGCAAAATCATTTCATTCATGCCCAGAATGGCGTTAATAGGCGTGCGAATTTCATGGGACATATTTGACAAAAATGATGACTTGGCTTCAGTTGCTGCAGCCGCTGCCTCCGCTTTTCTGTTGTACTCTTGGGCCAGACGGGTCTCCTCTTCGAAACGGTTCATGATGAACAGCAATATGGAAATAACCAGCAAAGACACAAAGAGGGTCATAAGAAATGTTCTTCTGAGCTGGGCAAAGGTGGCAGTAGCATCAAATACAGACAGGCATATCCAGCTGTCCGCCACGGGCATAGTATAAACAATGTACTCCGCGTCCCCAAACCGTAAGGAGAAATATTTCTCATTGGAGGAACGCAGCTTATCCACCAGCGCCCTGCCAAAAGTGTCTTCCTCCGCAATATATCTTTTCCCCACTTCTCCCCGATCCGAGTGGGCCAAGACCCGATATTTGCGGTCCATAACAATCTCAATTTCCGAATCACCATTTGCCGCCAGCTCCTCCGTCATTTTCTGCAGAGGCTCCAGTGATAAATCCATGGCTGCCACGCTTTTTACATCAGCCAGGGACTTGGCCAGGGTAATCATCATGGTATTGGTTTTCGCATCAATATAGGGATCCACAACGGCAACATGACCGATGTTGGCCATGGCGTCCCCATACCAGGGGCGCTCCTTTGGAACATAATCCCCATCGGGCACCCAGCCGGCTCCGGAGAAAAATACATCCTCCACCACAGCGTACATGCCCGTAGTTTTTCCATCGGTTATATGCTCAGCCACATCAGTCTGACTCTCCAGATAGTCCTGAATTTTCGCCGGGGAGCTCCCCTCACGAATCATGCCATCCAGAGTGCAGGTGGTAATATTAATGATATCAATGCCCCTGGAGAGGTATTCATTAATCTGATCAGCTGATTTGGTGGCCACAAGCTCCTGACTTATAATAACCTTCTGCTTCATCTCAGACTGAAGCGAGGTGTAATAGGCCATGACCACACCCAGGAAAAACAGAATAAGAATGGTGGTCATATCCACTCTCTTCAGGAGAGAACCGGCTTTTCTTTTTTTAACATCCATTTTCTTCCTCCTGACAGAGATTATCTGACAATTATAATATCGCTTCCAAACCACTCTTGTGAGATTTTTCCGAGAGTTCCATCAGCCCTCATATCGCTGATGATTTTTTGCACCCTGTCCCGAAGCTCCTTATCCTCTATTCTGAAAGCCAGGGCCAGTTCCTCTTCTCCAAGGCTGTCATTAAGGATAAAATACCGCTCACTGCTTGAACGAATGAAGTAAAATGCGGTCAGGGAATCCACCAGTCCCACATCCACCTTACCTTCCTTCAGCTGACGGAGAACTGCCATATTGTCCTCAAGGGGAATCATCGTAACCTCCCCACTTATATCCATTTCATTAAGGGCATCAAAGGTGGTGGAACCTGCCTGCACGCCAATCCTCTTTCCCTTAAGGTCATGCATCCACATAATACTGCTGTCCCCGCGAATAACGAATACCATGTTGTCTATTATATAGGATTCTGACAGAAGCATATCCGTCGGGGCACTTTTAGGCACCGACATACTGCAGATACAATCTATATGTCTGTTATGGAGTTCATTTTCCTTATTTTCCCATAGAATTGGCAGAGGCACAAAATCCACCCCCAAACGGGAGCAAATCTCACGGCTCATATCAAGATCAAACCCCACCACTCTCCCCTTGTCATCGGTAAAGCTCATAGGTGGGAAGTCCTCATCATAGCCGAAAACCAAACGTCCGCTGTCAAGGGTACTTTGCAGAGGGATATTCTTTTGCGGCGCATTATTATGTACGCCACCCCCATGGAGGATTATTGCCAAGGGTATCAGTGCAGCACAAACAGACACTACAAGCAGCTTCTGCATTTCACTTGAACGGGGCCCATTCTCCGGCGTCATATCAGCCCTCAGGGCATCGTAATCCTTCACAATCCTCTTGAGCATCAGTGAAAGAAGGAGCAATCCAATCAGATTTGGCAAGGCCATAAGACCGTTTAAGGTATCTGAAATACTCCATATATTGTTCAAATATTCATTGCCGGAGGCATCAAATAACTGGGCGCCAGCGGCACCAAGGATAATCATCACAATAAACAGCAGCTTCAGGATAGGCTTAAAACGCACACCAAACAAGTAGGTTGATGCTGTCTCAGCGTACCAATACCATCCCAATATGGTGGTAACTGCAAAGAGCATGAGCCCTGTGGAGAGGATGTATTTGCCGGAGGACCCCAAAGCAAGCTCAAAGGACTGGAGAGCCAGCTGGGCCCCCGTCAATTCAGGGAAATAGGTCATGGAGCCAGTAACAAGAATGGCCAGCCCCGTAATGGTGCATATAACAAAGGTATCAAGAAAAACCTCAAAAATGCCATAGAACCCCATCTGAACAGGGTGAGAGCTTTCCGCCGTGGCATAGGCCATTGGTGCAGAACCCATACCAGCCTCATTGGAAAATACGCCCCTGGCGATTCCCCTCTGAACTGCTTCCATAACCACCCAGCCTGCCACTCCCCCGGCAATCACCGAAGTATCCGGACTGAAGGCCATACGGAAGGCTTCAGCCACAGCCCCTGGGATTTGCCCTGCGTGGCCCACCAAAATTATGCTGACGCTGACCAAATAAAAAATTATCATAAATGGAACCACGATAACCGTTACACGGGTAAGGCTCACCAGACCGCCGATTATAACCAGCCCCACTGCAACAGCCATTATTACACCGCTGGACAGAGGATCCACATCCCAGCCCATAAACAGCACCTCAGCTGCGGAATTGGCCTGGACCGCCGCACCGATGCCCAGTGAGCACACTGAAGACAAAAGGGCGAACAAAACAGCCAGGATTTTTCCCATGTGTTTCCAAATTCCGCCCCACATTCCCAGACCATGCTCCAGAATATACATTGGGCCGCCGCGCCAGTCACCATGGGCATCCTTTTGGCGAAAGTGAATGGCCAGAGTGACCTCGGCAAATTTGGTACTCATGCCAAAGAAAGCCGAAATGAGCATCCATACCAGTGCTCCCGGCCCACCCAAATGAAGTGCCGTTGCTACTCCCGCCACGTTTCCCGTGCCCACAGTGGCGGCCATGGCTGCAGTCATTGCCGCAAAGGAGGATATGGAATTGTCCTCTTTGCTATTTTCCCGGAAGCTGAAAACTTCGGCCAAGGCGGGGAAAAAATAACGGATCTGTGGCAGCCCAAGCAGAAATGTCAGATATACACCTGTCCCCACCAGCAATGTAAGGCCGGGAGGGCCCCAGACAAAGTTATTTAAAACTTCATTGACTTGCATTATTGTATCCATTAATTCCCCTGTTCCTTCTCAAAAAGCCCATGCCAATCCGGCATATATTTAAAACCTTTTTCAAAACCTTTTTCTTAATCCAAATCCGATGCCTTGCCCTTATACTGAGGTGACCGTTTTTCCAGGAAGGAATTGATGCCTTCCTTGTAGTCATCACTTCTGTAAACCCTCTGGCGGTAAGAGTTAATCCGTTCAAAGTTTTCTGCACTGATTACAGTTGCTGCCCGTGACAGAATACGGAACTGACGCTTAATGGCGCTGACGGAAAGGACACTGTTGCGGCGCAGGGGTGCCAAAAAATGCTCCTCCAACAGCTTATCCAATGCCTCTGCATCCTCTGCCACGTGATTTATAAGGCCCACGTTCAAAGCGTCCTCTGCCTCTATTGGAGTCCCAAGGAAAAACATTTCACGGGCCTTGTTAATGCCAAGCTGATTAATAAAGTGAACAAGTCCGGATGCGTTATAAGGAATACCAATCTTGGCGGGGGTAATGGCAAAGGTGGAAGCCTTGGAGCTGACAATCATATCGCAGGAAAGGCACAAATCACAGGCTCCTCCCCACACTGTACCATCTACACAGGCAATAACCGGGATTGGCACATCCTGCACTACTCTCAAAAGCTCCTCCATAGGCACATTAAAGGCCAGGGGATCACTGCCGTCCACTGGCAGCTCCTTAATATCATGGCCTGCACTCCACACGTTACGATTCACCTCGGCTTTAATGACAATGCCCACGCATTCCATGGCATAGCTGTTCTTTATGGCCTCAATTAATTCCAGGCACATATCCTCGCTGAGGCAATTATAGTGCTTGCCATTTTCCATTGTAATATACGCAATGCGGTCCTTAATTTCCTTGCTTACCAGCATATCTATTCCACCTTTCAAAATATATTATTAAATTGGACATAATTCATTTTGTTTTATTTCGTCAAAAAAATGTTAAACTCCTGCAAACTACAAATAAACTAAGCAAAACAAAATAAAAAAGCCACCCGAAGGTGGCTATAAAAAATATCAAATATATCGTTTTAACAGTACGCCAATACGGCCTTTTTTGGTGGTTCCACGAACCTCAACCACCTCAAGACGGCCACGGCCACGCATGGAGAGAACATCTCCCTCCTTGACAGACTGGGAAGCGTTTTTGACCTGCTGCCAATTAAGCTTCAGCTTATCTGCCGCAATATCAGATGCGGCACGGCTGCGGGATGAGCCATAGCCTGCTGCGGCAATGGAATCCACCCTAAGAGAAGCAACTGTGGCCCGAATTTCCTTACAGCTTTCTTCCTTTGGTGTAATATTGGCCAGATCATCTTCAACACAGGATACTCCGGTGCGACCAATCTGAGTAAGGTTATCTATGAGATAAGCCCCCATGGTTTTGTCTGCCAAAATACGGGCTGTGGAACCACCCATGAGAATATCACCGATACGGTCACGCTCAATGCCCTGGCCCATAATGGCGCCCAAAACATCCCGATGGCCGATGTGCTCATATTCCCCGTTCCAGGTGGCCTTGACCACCACAATATCGAAGCCCGGGCTTCCCCCGAAGGTTTCGTCTATAAACATGGCCCGCTGACGCTCAGCCCCCTGGTATCCGCCGTTGAATTCAAGTCTGATACCCGGATAGTTGGCCACAACAGTCTCAGCAATCTCCTGTCCATAAAGGTCAAGAAAACCGCTTATACGGAATTTCTGACTGCGCATTACCTGCTCCGCCATATCTACCAGCTTTATGGCAGTATCAGCGCCTTCAGTTCCCTTATAATATCTAATAATCTTTTCTTTTTGTTCAGAACCTGCCATACCTTAAATTATTTCCCCAATTCCTTTGAGCGCTCAGTAGCTGCCAAAACAGCATCAATAAGGGCACCGCGTACCCCCTGCTGTTCCATTACTCGAACACCCGCAATAGTAGTACCAGCCGGGCTGGTAACCTGGTCACGCAGCACATCAGGATGCTTGCCGGTTTCCACCACCATCTTTGCTGCACCCAATAGTGTCTGAGCAGCCAACAAAATAGCTGTCTGACGTGGAAGGCCCGCTGCCACGCCACCATCTGCCATAGCATCAATCATTAAGAAGCCATAGGCTGGGCCACTGCCGGAAAGACCAGTAACTGCATCCATCATGTGTTCCTTAACCTCTACAGCCTGACCACAGGAATAAAGAATATCTCTGAGGGCCTTAACTGTTGCCTTGCCGTGAGCATGCTCATTGCGGGCGTATGCAGACATACCTTCCCCTACAGCCAATGGCGTATTAGGCATAATCCGCACGATAGGATTGGTCGGGAAATATTTCTCCAAGGTCTTAATAGGAAGCCCCGCTACGATGGAGCCCAGCAAAATATCCTCGGGCACCTTGCCCTTCAATGACTCCATAACATCAGTAACCACCTGTGGCTTAACCGCCAGAATAAGTATATCAAGACCCGCAGTTTTAACGAAATCATTGTCAGTCACCGCATTTACACCATGCTTGTCCTTAAGCTCCTGACATCTGTCTTCCCTGATTTCAGAAACAAATACATCCTTTGGAGCCACCGAACCATTTGACAATACTCCGGACAGGAGAGCTTCTCCCATTGCTCCGCCACCAATAAATCCAATCTTCATGTCAGACACCAGCCCTTCTTTAATTGAAATTTATTTTAATGCATATTATTTATCGTTTTATTTGTTGTTGTTCGGCTCCCATGGCATGTTGCCCAGGCCGTGACTCTGCTGGCTAACAGCAATATTTACATTCTTTGGGGCAAACAGCCATACATTGCGGCTGATTTTATTTACAGCACCATCAATGGCATAAATCGTACCACTGATAAAGTCAATAATGCGGACAGCTGTTGGCTCCTCCACATTTTCCAGATTGATTACAACAGGCCGCTTCTCCTTTAAGCAGTTGGCAATCTGCTGACAATCATCAATATTTTTTGGATTAATTACAACCACCTTCATCATGGCATTTGCCATGGCGGCAGCCCCACCACCCTCACGGATGGATACAGAATCAGATCCCATATTTATCACCTTTCTATCATGCAGACTTCGGCGGGGAGAGCTATAGCTCACTGGCTCAGCAGGCTTTGCCTTTGGTGCCACCGGTCTGTCCACATCTTCCTCTAAAGTATCTAAGAGCACTTCGTCCACTTCTGTGTCCTTAATGCCAATTTTTTCCAAAAAAGAATCTATTTTTCCCACGGGATGTTCCTCCTCAGCTAAATATCACGGTTACATTAATACTGCCTTGGGCCAAAAATTCCCGTTCCTACACGGACCATATTTGACCCTTCTTCAACTGCAATCTGATAATCATGAGTCATACCCATTGACAAATATAATATATTCGCTGTCTGGAAGGTCATTTCCTTCACGCGATTAAAAATTTTGTACATTTCTGCAAATAAAGGACGACATTCCTCCACATCCTCATAATTTGGAGCTATACACATCAAACCCATAAGCTGAAGATTTGGCATTTCATCCACCTTATGGAGAAGCTCCTCCATATCCTCGGCATAGATCCCCGATTTGGAATCCTCCTTGGCCAAATTCACCTGAACCAGAACCTTTTGGACCTTTCCTATATTGGCTGCGGCATTGTTTACAGCCTCCGCCAAATGAAGTGAGTCTATAGAGTGAATTATATCAAAAATTTTCACTGCCTGCTTGGCCTTATTTGTCTGCAAATGTCCAATGAGATGCCATGTCACATCCCTGTCCAGTGTCTCAAACTTTTCCTTGGCCTCCTGAATGCGGTTTTCACCAATATCAGTAACCCCTGCATCTATGGCTTCGCGCATGGCGTGAATATCGTGATTTTTGGTAACGGCTATAAGAAGCACATCCTGCTGTTTGTCGGGGCTTCTTCTGGCCTTGGCAGAGACAATATTCTCCTGAACCTCTTTTAGTCTTTCCTTTATCATCAAATCACCCTTTGTAATGCAAATCATCCACCGCCCAAACGAAGTAAGCGGTCTCCTTTACCCTCAAGGGGAAGGCAATTACTTTATGGACAAAACAGCGGCTATTCTCCCCGTTTTGCCCTTATCTGCCCGATAGGAGAAGAACTGACGATGATTGCAGGCAGTACATACCCCGGCTACATCTATATTTTCCGGTCTGAGCCCCGCCTTGACAAGCTGAAGTTCATTGGCCTTCCAAAGGTTCAGCCGGGTTCTGCCATTTTCATCAATGACTATTTTATCATAAAATTCAGGAAAAGCATCCTTAAATTGTCGTGAAACCTCTTCTCCCACCTCATAACAGCAGGGACCAATGGCGGGACCAACAGCTCCCAGAAGGTCTTCCGGTCTTGAGCCGTATTCCTTCACCATCAGCTCCACGGTTTTGGCTCCTATGGAAGCCGCAGTTCCCCGCCAGCCACCATGGGCCACCCCAATGGCTTTTTTAACGGGATCAGCAATGAGGATAGGGGTACAGTCCGCAAAGAAAAGCATAAGGGGAATGCCTGGCTCATCTGTAATAAGAGCATCTGCATCACTGATGGATTCCTCAAAATTATACATACCACTGCCCGCCTGGGCTTTGGTGATTTTTACAACCTTACTGCCATGGACCTGCTGGCAGGTGGTACCCTGTCCCTTGGGAAGCTCCAGCCCCTCAAAGAATATATCACGATTTTGTCTTACTGCTTCAAGGTCATCCTCCACGTGAAGGCCCAGATTAAGGCTGTCAAAGGCCCCCTTGCTGACGCCCCCATGCCTTGTGGATATGCCATGAACAAACATATCCTCCGGAATAATGGAGAATTTTCCAATCCACAGATTTTTTCTGTTTCCGGATACAAGTGAAAAACTCATATTAATCTCACATCACTTTAACATCTATTTACAAACGCCACAACGCTTACAGCCATCAAAGCACTGAATTGTGTGCATTGGCATCTCCTGTTGTGACTCCATTAATTCCTTTTTTAGATAATCCTTGGTAAAGCCCATATCCAGCATATCCCATGGCAGTACATTATCAAGGGAGACTGGACGGCTCACCAGGTCCTCCATGGACAGCTTGTGGCTTTTCAGCACGGACTTCATGGCCTTGCTGCCGCCATTTTCATAGGCTTCCAAGAGATATTGCCCCGTCTTGCGGCTGCCCCTGGCCAATACGGCCTGAACGTAGGCATCCCGTGGTGATTCGGCAATCACTTCAATGTTATGACGCTTTCTCAGGGCATTTGTAATGTACTTTAAAGCCCCCTGAATATATTTTATTGGGGCCATGGGAGACCACTGAAATGGGGTAAAGGGCTTGGGTATAAAGGGATTTATACTCAGTGTAAGACGGCCTGTGTCCCCCTTTTCCTCCATAAAATCCTTCAGCTTCAGGGCCATATCTATGATGCCCTGTATATCCGAGGGCTCTTCCCCCGGAAGGCCAATCATAATATATAGGCGAAAATTTCTTATCCCAGCTTTTATACCCATTTCCATGGCATTCAGGAGATGCTCCTCCTCAATGCCCTTGTTTATAACAGCCCTCATGCGGGTACTCCCCGCCTCAGGGGCCATGGTGAGGGTTTTCAGCCCGCTGGCGGCCAAGGAATCCACCAGCTCCTGGGTAACGGAATCAGCCCTGAAGGAAGCCACGGACATACTGAGACCATCCCCAAGTATTTCCCGGCAAAGCTGGTCTATTTCCGGATAATCGGAAATTGCGGCCCCCATAAGGCCCACCCGGCGGCCCTTCTCTTTGGCGGCCACCAGCATTTTCTCAATGGCCTCAAGGGAACGGTTGCGGGGTCTTCTGAAGCAATAGCCCGCCATACAGAATCTGCAATGACGGCCACAGCCTCTGGCTATTTCCACCAGATGAAGGTTAAACTCCGTATTCTCCGTATAAATTGCCGTCTCCCCGGGATATTCGTCAAGATTTTCCTGCCATTGACGGCATATCCGGGCTGGAGCCCTCTCAAGTGGCTTTATATGGGTGGAAAAAATGTCCTCATTATCATAGGACACATCATAGCAGGAGGGCACGTATACCCCGGGAATTTGGGCCAGAATTGAAAGTATCTCTTTTCTGGATTTCCCCTCTGCCCTGGCCCTGTTGTATTCCTCCATGAAGGAAGGCATAATGGCCTCTCCCTCGCCGATAATAAAGGCATCCACAAAGGGGCTCATGGGCTCAGGATTGAAGGTAGCACAGGGACCTCCGGCTATTACCAGTGGATCCATTTCGCTGCGCTCCGCAGCAAAAGCCTTTATTTTCCCCAGCTCCAGCATCCTTAAAATGTTGAAATAGTCCATTTCAAAGGACATAATGAAGGCCACAATATCAAAGGAAGATATAGCACTCTGGGTTTCCATGGTCATAAGCTGGACCTTGTGCTTTACGTACTCCTCCTGCTGGCGTTTTTCCGGCAGAAAGCAACGCTCACAGGCTGTATCATTCCGATGGTTCAGCAGTCTGTATACGATATGAAGGCCCAGGTTTGACATGCCCACAAAATAAGAATTTGGATACAACAAAGCCACCCTGGTTCTGCCACCAGCGTGATAAATGTAGTATCCAGATTCCTCTGCCAGCATATTTTTAAGCTGTTCCTTCAATTTCCAGGACAAGTATTTTCCTCCATCTAAATGGGTAAGCCAATCATTTTAATCAAAAAACCAGTTAATTTTGCCAAGCAACCAGTTTTTTGCCAATCAGTCATTTTTTTCATCATCTGCCAAAAGCACATCAAGCTCATGGCGGAAGCTGTTAATATCCGAGAACTTTCTATATACGGAAGCAAATCTGATATAAGCCACCTGATCAAAATTCTTTAAGTGCTTAAGGGTCATTTCACCAATAGCCTTGGAGGGTACCTCCTGCTCATATTCCCGATGAATGTCCTGCTCGATATCATGGGCCAGAATCATTACGCTCTCCAAGGATTTATCCCGCTTGTCGCAGGAGCGGATAAGACCGTTCAACAGCTTGTTGCGGTCAAAGACCTGGCGGCTGCCGTCGTGCTTTACCACCATAAGGGGCAGCTGCTCCACTGTTTCGAAGGTAGTAAATCTTTTGCCGCAGTGAGGGCATCCCCGACGTCTTCTTATGGCACGGCCATCATCCACCGCCCTGGAATCTATTACCCTGCTATCCTCTTTGTTACAAAATGGGCAAAGCATTACTGCACCTTCCTTCTGCTCTTACGATTATTACCCGTTCTATTGTTAGTTTTGTTACTTACTTTATTATTCTTTCTGTCTTTACTTTCTTTGTGGCTCCCGCCTTTACGCGGTGCTTCATTGCGGGACATGTTGCTTCCGCCCTTTTCAGGACGAATAAGGCAGTCCGGGCCATAACCAATAAGGTCAAACCGTTTTGCCTTTTCCAATGCCTTCTTTACAAGCTCATAATTGCGTGGAAGCCAATACTGCATCAGGGCCCTTTGCATGGCCTTGTCCTCAGGGGTCTTGGCACTATACACCTTTTCCCCGGTCATCGGATTTATGCCGCTGTACCACATACAGGTGGAAAGAGTCCCGGGAGTTGGAATAAAGTCCTGAACCTGCTCAGGGTGATATCCCATTTCCTTGATGAACACAGCCAGCTCAATGGCATCCTCCAGAGTACAGCCAGGGTGGCTGGACATAAAATAAGGCACCAAAAACTGCTTCTTCCCCAGCTTTTTGTTCATGCGGCTGAACCGCTCCACAAACCGCACATACACGCTGCGATTTGATTTGCCCATAATGCGGGTAACCCTGTCAGATATATGCTCAGGGGCAATTTTCAGCTGACCGCTTATATGATTCTCACAAAGCTCCTGCAAAAATTCATCCTTGGCCAGCATCAAATAGTCAAAGCGTATACCCGAGCGGATAAATACCTTCTTGATACCCGGAATAGCCCGAACTTTCCGAAGGAGCTCCAAATACCCGCTGTGATCCACAATGAGATTGCGGCACACATCAGGGGAAAGACATTGTTTGCCGTGGCAAGTGCCCCGCTCCAGCTGCATATCACAGGAGGTTCGGTGGAAATTTGCGGTAGGGCCGCCCAAATCGTGAATATAGCCCTTAAAATCCGGCAGCTTGCTGAGAATTTTAGCCTCACGGATAATGGACTCATCACTGCGTCGCTGGATAATCCTCCCCTGGTGGGAAATAATGGCACAGAAGTTGCAGCCCCCAAAGCAGCCCCTATGGGCCGTGATGCTGAATTTCACCTCAGCGTAGGCCGGCACTCCCCCAGCCTTGTCGTATATAGGGTGCCATCTGCGCTCGTATGGCAAATCGTAAATCTCGTCCATTTCCTCCACGGAAAGGGGCATGGCTGGCGGGTTTTGTACGATGCACCAATCGCCGTTTTGCTGGGCCAGCTTTTTGCCTCTGAAGGCATCCTGCTCCAAATACTCGGTTTTAAAGGCCTCAGCAAACTTTTCCCTGCTGGCATTCACCTCGTCATAGGAGGGAATGGCCGTATAATCCCATATATAGTCAAAATTAGGCACCCTGAAGCAGGTACCCTGAACGTCCTGAATATTCTGTATTTCCACGCCCTGATGAAGCTGGGCAGCTATATCTATAAGCTGTTTTTCCCCCATGCCATAAATCAGAATATCTGCTCCGCTTTCCGCCAAAATTGATTGGCGAATTTTATTTCCCCAATAATCGTAATGGGCAAATCTTCTGAGACTGGCCTCTATGCCGCCAATAATAATGGGTACTTCACTTCCCCAGCACTTTCTCAGCATCTGGGTATACACCACCACGGCCCGTTCCGGACGGTGACCAGCCTTGCCACCCGGGGAATAGGCATCCTGATGGCGAAGCTTCTTCGCCGCCGTAAATCTGTTTAGCTGTGAATCAAGGTTCCCACTTGAAACAAGAAAGCCCAGCCTAGGTTTCCCCAGGCGGGCAAAATCTTTGGTATTATGCCAGTCAGGCTGGGGAATGATCCCCACCTTGTAGCCATGCTTTTCCAAAAGACGGCACAATATGGCGGGGCCAAAGCTGGGATCATCCACATAGGCATCACCGGACACAAATATGAAATCCAGCTGCTGCCAACCCCGAAGCTCCATATCCTCTTTTGAGATTGGTAAAAAGCTCATGAAATCACACCATCATCAACATGGACTACTTGCCTTTTTTTTCGGACTTATTATCAGACTTGGCTTTTTCAGCTTTCTTGTCAGAGGTATCAGCAGGCTTGGAGCCGTCACTTTCCTTGGTCATAAGGCGTTCCACAACCTGTCCCTTATTTCCCAGAACCCCCAGATTCTTTCCATTCCAGGTAAGTTCAATAGCACCGGCGTTTCCAGCAACAAGCTCAACTTTTTCGTTTCCCTTCCAAGACATATCCTTACCACTGTCCACAGTGCCCTCAAATACTTCCTTGCCGTCAGCCTTTACTGAAATCCAGCATGGACCCGTAAACTTGGCAGCCACCTCAACAGCGTCGAAATTTTTTTCAGCAACAGGAGTTCCCTCCTTTTTGTCATTCACGACCTTCTCAGTCTTCACAGTCGGCTTTGCCTTTCCCTTATCCTGAGCCGGATCATCACTGAAGGCATAATAAACGCCCCCCAGGAACACCACCATAACAGCCAGAAGAATCATGAACATTCTGGAACCGCTCTTTTCCTCGGTACGCTCACGATAGTCATCGCCGGAGGAAAAGAGACTTCCCCCCTCACTGCCAGATGAAGAATAAGAAGAGGATTTTACAGTAATGGTGCGCTGTGGCACATCATCATAGTAATTTTCCTTTGCCCGCTGGTCAACAGGCTGAACAGGAACATCTATATTTCTCTCGGAATTAAATTCCTGCAGCAATGGTGCACTGTCCAGATTAAGAGCCTTGGCATAATTGCGGATAAAGCCCTTGGTATACACATCACTTGGCAGATGATCATAATCGCCCTTCTCAATTGCTTCTATATATAAAGACCGTATACTGGTCTCGTTCTCTATATCTTTAATCGTTAGTCCTTGCTTTTCTCGTTCTCTCCTCAGGGTATCTCCCAGCATGTTCTAACCTCCTACATACAAACTCTATCTTATTATACATGGTTAAGTTTTTATACTCAATAGGAACAATTTCATTTTTTGCAAAAAAATAAAAAAATAGACCCGTACTTAAAATACGGATCCATAAATTAATTATCTTAAGCTTCCTTAAAACTGGATAAGCCTGAATTCCTTTATCAGCTGCAGCAAAATGGCGGCTGTTCTGTCAACACCATATTTGCTGGACTTAATTGTAATATCATAGCTGGCGCCAATGCCATATTGGGCATCTGAGAATTTGCGGCAATGCTCCATTCTCAGTCTGGCGTGCTTTTTAATCAGCTCCGCTGCAGTCTGCTGGTCAATCTTTTCCTTGCGCATAACCCGTTTGATGCGGTCCAGCTCGTCGGCGGTAATAAATATGTGCAGGGAATTTTTATGGTTCTGCAGCACATAATTGGCCAAACGTCCCACTATAACGCAGGAATCCTTGGCCGCAATTTCCTGAATCACCTGTGCCTCTATCTTGTAAACCTGCTCCTGGGTAAGCTCCTCATCCTTGTCATAGGCGGAGGTATACCACTCGTACAGGCTGTAAAGGGCATTGGAGGTAACCTTGTCACCATGCTCCTCAAGATATTTGTAGGCAAATTCGCTGTCCTCTGCCGCCATCTGGATAATATCGCTGTCATAATATGGCAAATTCAGCTCGTGGGCAATACGTCTGGCAATGGAATGTCCCCCGCTGCCATATTCATGGGATACAGTCAAAACAAAATGCTGCTCTGTAATATCATCATCAATAACCGAGGAAATATCGTCCACCTGATTTTCCGGCAACAGAATATAGGTAAACCAACGCATATACTTCATAAGCATCTTTAGTATAACGCCAGTGAATACTGCCACAATAATAGTGCCTTCCCGGACACCCCCAAGGCTTCCCAGAAATGCCAGCCCCAAAACAGCAGAGGCCAGTGTCAGGGCTATATCAGCAGTCCATCTCACGGTGGAGAACTTCTTATGATAAATTGCCCCCAAAAGTCTCAGCAGCGAATCCACAGGCAACAGAGCCACGCTGGATATGACGCAACAGTACAAACTGGTGGCCATCAGCACACTGCTTATGAAACAGGTAACAGCCCTGCCGGAATGTGACATGGGATTAAAGCCCACCAATGAATTCAGGGCCATATCAGTAAACAGACCCAGGCCCAATGCTGTAATAATCTGCATCAGCACTGCCTGATTCTTTATGCGGCCCCGACGGATAATAATCTGCCCCAGAAGACCGGCAAAATTAAACAGGCCAATCCAGGCGCCTACAGTAAATGAATCTGCAATGAGCCATATTGTATAAGGCAGGGTAACCATAGGGGCTACCCCCATTTCCGCCTTAATCAGAACTGCTATACCACAGGCCATAAGAATAATGCCCAGGGCATAAAGCAGATATCTTCGCAGCAGCTCAGAAACTGTCTTTTTTCTTTCTCTCATATCTTAAACCCCAAAGAATAAGATAATGCCCGCCTCACCAAAAGCAAAGCGGGCATAAATAGTTTTTTACAGAAGAACCTTATGGGATACGTTTACACGGCCCTTCTGGTCAATCTCAGTTACCTTAACTTCCAGCTCGTCGCCTACGTTGACAACATCTTCAACCTTCTCAACACGCTTCTTGTCCAGCTGGGAAATGTGGCAAAGACCCTCACGGCCTGGCAGCAGCTCAACGAAGGCACCAAAGTTCATAATGCGGGTAACCTTACCCTTATAAACCTCGCCAACCTCTACTTCCTTGACAATTTCGTTGATGCAGGCAATAGCTGCCTCAGAAGCCTCAACGCTGGTAGCGGAGATGCGAACAGTACCGTCATCATCAATATCAATCTGAACGCCGCACTCATCGATAATCTTCTTGATTACCTTTCCGCCAGGTCCAATAACCTCACGAATCTTGTCTGGCTTAATCTGCATGGTGGTTACGCGTGGAGCGTACTTGCTCAGCTCCTTGTTAGGCTCAGCAATGCACTCCAGCATCTTGCCGAGGATAAAGGCACGGCCGCGCTTGGCCTGGGCAAGAGCTGCAGAAAGGATTTCACGGGAGATACCCTTAATCTTAATATCCATCTGAATAGCAGTTACGCCCTCAGTGGTACCGGCAACCTTGAAGTCCATATCGCCCAGGGCATCTTCCATACCCTGAATATCAGTGAGAATGGTGTAATCATCCCCGTCCTTAACAAGACCCATAGCAACACCGGATACTGGGCGCTTAATAGGAACACCTGCGTGCATCAGAGAAAGGGTGCTGCCGCAAACGGAACCCATGGAGCTGGAGCCGTTGGACTCAAGAATCTCGGATACCATACGAATGGTATATGGGAATTCCTCAATGGAAGGAATAACTGGAACCAAAGCTCTCTCGGCAAGGGCACCATGACCGATTTCACGGCGTCCAGGACCGCGTACAGGGCGGGCCTCACCTACGGAGTAGCCAGGGAAATTGTACTGATGAATGTAGTGCTTGGAAGTCTCAACGCCGAGGCCGTCAAGAACCTGCTCATCACCAAGGGAGCCCAGGGTGGTAACAGTGAGAACCTGGGTCTGACCACGGGTAAAGAGTCCGGAGCCATGTGGACGAGGCAGAATGCCAACCTCACAGCTTACTGGACGAACCTCCTCAACCTCACGGCCGTCAGGACGAATCTTCTCCTTGGTAATCATACGGCGTACGATTTCCTTCACAATCTTGTGAAGCATATATGGAATTTCCTTGATGGCATCTGGATAGAGCTCAATGAAATGCTCCATGGCCTCAGCCTTAACATTGGAAATGTCCTCATCACGGGCAAGCTTATCAGGATTGCGTACAGCCTTATCCAGCTTGTCAGTAGCATACTCGCGGATAGCCTTCTCCAGCTCCTCCGGAACAGCGAAGAGCTTAACCTCGCGCTTTTCCTTGCCACAGGACTTCTGAATCTCGTCCTGGAAAGCAACAATCTTCTTGATTTCCTCGTGACCAAAGAGAATAGCCTCCAAAATAACTTCCTCCGGAAGCTCGTTGGCACCAGCCTCAACCATCATTACCGCATCACGGGAACCGGCAATAGTCAGATTGAGATCGGAAACCTCACGCTGCTCAACAGTAGGATTGATGATGAACTGGCCATCAACACGGCCTACGCGAACACCGGCTATTGGGCCGAGGAAAGGAATATCGGAAACAGTCAGAGCGCAGGATGCACCAATCATAGCGGCAATCTCCGGAGCGTTGTCATGCTCTACGGACATAACAGTAGCTACAATCTGAACATCATTACGATAACCCTCTGGGAACAGAGGACGGATAGGGCGGTCAATGAGACGGCTGCACAAAATGGCAGACTCCCCAGGACGACCCTCTCTCTTTATAAAACCGCCTGGAATCTTACCAACGGCGTACATCTTCTCTTCATAATCTACAGTCAGAGGGAAGAAATCAACACCCTCTCTTGGCTCATCAGAAGCCGTAGCTGTAACCAAAACAACAGTCTCACCATAGCGAACCAAAACAGCACCATTTGCCTGCTTAGCCATCTTGCCGGTCTCAACAGTAAATGTGCGGCCGCCTAACTGCATCTCAAAACTCTGCATTAAGTTTTTCCTCCTAAAATCTTCTTTATACCTTTCAACCTTGATAGTATACCATATTGTTTAAGAAAATAGCTACTTAATTTTTTGTGATTTACATAAGCAAAAAGGGACCCCAAAATGGAGTCCCTTAAGTCCGAAACTAATATTAAATTACTTACGGAGACCAAGCTTGGATACGATTGCACGATAACGGGCAATGTCCTTCTTGTTCAGGTATGCCAGCAGGCGACGACGATGACCAACCATCTTCAGAAGGCCGCGACGGGAATGATGATCCTTCTTGTGCTCCTTGAGATGCTCGGTGAGGTAAGAAATACGAGCGGTGAGAACAGCAATCTGAACCTCTGGGGATCCGGTGTCGCCCTCATGAACTGCATACTTCTGCATGATTTCCTGCTTTGCTTCGTTAGTTAACATTGAAAATTCCTCCTATTGTTTTAAAAGTTCCACAAGCTGAGGCAAGGTCGGAGTCGTCCATGTCTTAGCAAGGGATAATATTATGTCCTTTGGCGGACACTTTTAGAATTATACTATAGGCCAACTGCTTTGTAAAGGATAATTTATTTATTCATCCTCCGGCAAATCCAGCCCCATATTCTTCATTACACGCTTACGCACCTGTGGCAGCATGGCGTAAAGCATATCCCCCGGGCAGGAGGTGGAATTAACATCCCTGTGGCCGATTACACCCATCTCATCGGGAATAAGGTTATAAACACCGCAAAGGGTTGTCAAAAGATTGGTAAGGGATTTTATCTGGGCATCAGTTGGTGAGCCCACATTGAAATTTCCCGCCACACAGATACCAACGGAGTCACTGTTGTTGCCGCTGGCATGGGCCCCCATCATATTCCAGCCACGGCCCCTTTCAATGGTGCCGTTTTTTCTGATAACGTAATGATAGCCTATGCCCGCCCAGCCAAAGCTGTCCCGATGGAGACGATGAATTTCTGCCGCCGACATATCCCGGTCCTGGGAGGTGCCTGTATGATGCACGATTATTCTGTTGGTTTGTCTTCTTCTGGAAGGCTCCTCAGCAAACCAAAAATCATTTTCCTTTATGCGAAAACGGGTCTTTCCCCACTTGGTGGCAGCCTCAGCCTTTGACGCCAATCCAGGAAGGGACAGGAGACTAAGTCCCAGCACCAGACCCACTGACTTTTTTATAAAACTACGTCTGTCCATTATTTGTAAAAGCACTACCTTTTTAAAGAATCTGTCTTGCCTTTTCTTCATCGGCACGAAGCTGTTTTACCAAGGCCTCAATGCCACTGAATTTTTTCTCATCCCGCAGCTTTTTCACAAACTGCACTGTGAGAGGCTTGTTGTATAAATCCCCCTTGAAATCCAGCACATGTACCTCCAGACGGCGGTTGCACCCCTCAAAGGTTGGGTTGTTGCCCACATTGGCAATTCCCTTGTGCTTCTCCCCGTTCATCAGAACGTACACACCGTATGCTCCATTTGGAAGCATGGCCCGCTTGTCGGGAATGGCAAGATTGGCTGTGGGAAAACCAATGGTGCGCCCCCGCTGGTCACCGTGAATAACACGGCCCCCGAAGCTGAATGGTCTGCCCAGATATTCATTGGTGAGTTCCAGTTCCCCATCTTCAATAAGGCCACGAATTCGGGTGGAGCTGACCATACGGCCATTAAGCTGTACTGCCTCCCCAATCTCCGCCTTAAATCCATAGGAACCGGCCACACGACCCAGCATACGGGCATTCCCCTTCCCCTTGTAGCCAAAGGTAAAGTTCGGACCCGTAACCACGAATTTGGCATTGCAGCAATCCTTCAGACGCTCCAAAAACTCCTCGGGAGTCTGCTTGGAAAGCTTCTCGGAAAAGGCCACGTTAAGCAGCAAATCCACGCCCATTTCCTCAAGAAATGCGGCCTTGGAGATATTATCGCCTATCTGCACCGGCACCCTTTCAGGAGCCACCACGGACAAGGGGTGATTACTGAAGGTAAACACCACACTGAGAAGCCCGTGCTTCTTTGCAAGCCCCATGGCCTGGCGAATAATACTCTGGTGTCCGATATGAACCCCGTCAAAGGTCCCAAGGGCAATAGCTGTCCTCTGCCCCTTCAGAAAGGCCTTTATATCACTGAATTTATTGAAAATCTGCATTAAAAAAATCACCTAAATCAAATTACTCAACAGACCTATTATACATTTTGGAGCCTGCAAAGGCAAATTTATGCAAATTTAGCTTTTGGCGTATTCCGCCCGCTCTGCCTGGAGCTGCCTTATGGACAGATTTCTTAAAAATGATTTATGCTTCTGATCGTCCTGGTACACAAATCCCACATGGGACACATAAGGCTCGATGGTGCCAATCTTCAAAAGAGGCGTTACCACCAGAAGCTGCAAATCCATTTTCTGGAAAAGCTCCAGACCAAATCTGGCGGATTCGTCAGAGCTCTTCAGGAAGGCCTCGTCGATTACCACGAAGCGGAAGCTGTTTATCTTTTTGTGCTTGCTTTCAAGGCCAAAGTTGTACACAAGGCTGGCGGCCAATATGGTGTAGGCCAGCTTTTCCTTCTGACCGCCGGACTTGCCGCCGGAATCGGTATAGTGCTCGTATTCCTCACCAGTATCACGCCAGCGTTCGGAGGCGGCAAAGCTGAACCAGTTCCGCACGTCCGTAACCCTGGCAGTCCACCGCTTATCTGCCTCGGCGCACTCTGGGCGGCCCCTGAAGCGTTCAATAATCTTTTCCACCTGGCGGAATTTTTCCTCGGAGTAGGCTTCATTATCCTCCCCCTCAGTATAGCCGCTGACACAGGAGCGAAGCTGATTGCGGAAATCCTTTATATCATTGTCCGCCACGTTGTCACATTCAATCTGAATATATCTGCCCTCGCTGTAATCAATCTCAGCCAGTGAGCGGTTTATCATCTCAATACGTTCCTTAATAACATCGCACACATTATTAAGCTTCTCCCTAAAAAGGGCAATTCGGTTAATTGTATTTTCCCTAAGAAGCTCACGGAATTTATCCTCAAACCGTGGCAAAGCATCAGTCTGAAGCTTGGTAAGAAGCTGACGATAGTCATTAAGCCCCTCTGTGGCCGCTGCCAGCTCATCCCCAAATTCAGGGAAAGCTGCCTTGAACCGCTGCATCATAACCACCAGCTGCTGGCCCTTTTCCTCCTTGGAGCGCACTGACATTTCCCGCTCAGCCCGGAGATTTTCTGCCAGCATTTCCTTCAGCTCACCTTGATTATTAAGGGAAAGATGCTTTTCCCCAAACACCTGGGCCGCCCTTTCGGAAATACGTGGGAATACCCGCTGCTGCTCCTCCTCACTGATGGTTTCCAGACGGGTCTCATCTGCCTCAATGGCCTGCTTGTTGCTCTTAATGCCGTAATTTATGTTATTCAGGGAAACAACTATCCGCTGCAGCTGAAGATCAATATTCTTCCGTTCAGTTTTAAGGTCCGAAAGCTGCTTTTCCAGCTTCATGTAAACGGCATTTTCCTCCTGAAGCTCAGATAAAAGCTGCTTTTTCTCAGCCACATCCCCTTCAAGGGTTGCCCTGTCCAAAAGGGTGAAATCTCTAAACAACT
Organism: Anaerovibrio sp. RM50; assembly: GCF_000622005.1. Classification (GTDB taxonomy): domain Bacteria; phylum Bacillota; class Negativicutes; order Selenomonadales; family Selenomonadaceae; genus Anaerovibrio. The sequence continues at coordinate 303,467 of NZ_JHWV01000006.1, forward strand.
GAAGATTATTGATATAAAGCTGCTTTTTACGGCATTCACCATTCTGACGCTTCAGACGGCCTTCAGTGCGCTTTGCTTCCTTCACAGCCTCCTGCAAATCCTCCAGCTCAGATTCCAGGGCCTGAATTTTCTTCAGATTGGAAAAGCCCAGCACAAAACGGCGACGATCATTTAAGTCGTAGCGGTCATCCTTTTCGTGACGCCGCCCCTGGGTCTTTATCTGCCCCTTTATTGTAATGGCAAATTTTTCCTGCTGAAATTCCTTGAAGGTTTCACAGCAAGTATGGCTGTACCGCTGATAAAGCTCCCGCATAAGCCAGTTTTTAAATGGGGAATCCTGACGGATATCCAGCTTGGCACAGGCCGCATCCTCGGACAAATCATCAAAATTAACAGGATCCACATATTCCTCGCAGCAGTAATAAACAACCCGCTGCTTAACCTTATGCTTCTCCATCCACTGAACTATTTCCCCATAATGGAATTTTGGCACCAAAAGGGACATGCCAAAGCCGTGGAGAAGACGCTCAATGGCCCCCTCCCACTGCTCCTCTCCCTCAGCCACCTGCATAAGCTCCCCCGCAAAGGGCAGCTCGCTTTCTGCCAAATCAAGATCCTGGCAGATCTGCTGACGAAGGTCGATATATTCCGCAGAAATACTGGATTTACGGGAACGGAGGGAAGTCAGCTCATTTTCCACCATGTCAATGGAATTATTGAGTGCCTTAATCTCGCTGTCATTGTCGCTTTGGGCCTCGGCAATATCCAGCTCCCGCTGTTTTTCGTCTTTATCCAGCTCTGTAAGCTTTTCAAGATTATCATTGAAAACCGCCAAAGTATCCGGAACCTCCAGAGACAGTCCCTTTGCGTTTTCCTCATACTGCTGGCACTGCTTAAGACAGGCCTCCAAGGCCTTGTTGGTGTTATCCAGTTTTTCCTCAATAACGGAAACCTTGTCTCCGCCGTTTTGGTAAAGCTGACGCTGAACATCCTCAATGGATTCCTCATTTGCCTGCTTCTGTTCCATAATGGATTCATGGTCCTTTTTAATCTGCACCAGATTGCCTTCCAGACCTTCCAAAGCCTTTTCCCTAAGCATCTTGTCCTCCTTGGCAAACCAAGCTGACAGCGCCCCTTCCATCTGTTCAATAACCACCTGGCGGCTATGAACATCAAAATAGCTCTCCCCAAGGGCAGTAAGGGGCAGCAGCATTTCCTCCTGCTTTCTGGCCCTTACCACCGCACTATGGGCAGTATCAAGATCGTGGAAATGCTCCAAAAGGTGCTGAACATCGTCCTCGGTACCAGGCTGCTCCAGCATGTTCTGGCGTACAAAGCTGGTGAGGGAATCCACCTTCTTCATGGAAATGGTCTGCTGGAAAAGATCCATGGCCTGCAATGAGCTGATACCGAAGCGGCGGCGGAAATCCTCAGCATACTTTGGATAATCGTCATAAATATGAATGTAAACATCATTGCTGAGGCGCTTTCTCAGACTTCTTATATCACTGCCAAAATTGCTGAAATGATTTTCAATGGTAAGAGTTTTTTCTCCCAACGCAAAAAACCTTTCAGGATTTCCCGTTTCATCCTTGTACCAGAAAACCTGGGCCAATGTAACTCTGGCTCCCAAATTTTCGTCACCAAAAACAGCCAGTACAACGCTGTACTGGTTTCTGTCACGAAGGGCCTCCGGCTGGCCAATGCCGTCCTGGGACCGCTTCTGGGCATAATAGCCCCTTATATATGAATTAAGACTACGCTCTCTGGCGCTGGCGTCCGCCGCCTTGTTGTAGGTAACCTTCTTGGGTGGCACCAGCAGGGTAATCAGGGCATCCACAAGAGTAGACTTGCCGGAGCCCACGTCACCTGTCAAAAGTGATGTCTCCCCATCAAGATCCATAGCCCAAATCTTCCCGTCAAATGTACCCCAGTTATATACTTCCAGCCGAACCAGCCGAAACCCCATCTTCACATCCTTAGGGTCATGCTCAAAATCAAATAAATCCATAATAATCCCTTTTTATATTAATTTAATCAACTACTCAATTTTCTATACGCCATAGCAGGGTTAGATTTCAAAAGCGCCAATATTTCAAAAAACTTCTTATGGTCGCTTAAATATACCAAGGCAGAACTGTAAGGCCAATTAGCAGATGCATATTCCTGCCACAAGCTTTTTCGGTGCTGGGCCACCATTTCATAATCGCCATCTGCATTGCTTTCCAACCAGGAATACGCAAAATAATCTGCCACCGACTCCGTCAGCTGGTGCTTTCTTTCCATAGATATTCCCGTTCTGGGGCTGGCATCCTGCAAAAAGGCCCTTTCATCCCATATTCGGTGCAGGGAATGAAAAAATTCATGGGCAAGCACCATGCTTAAAACACTTTCATATTCATTCTCCAAATGAAATATGCAGCAATATTCCTTCACTGCCTCATGGTATATGAATACACTGTAGCCCTTTTTAATGGATTTTCCCAACTGCTTATCAAAGGGGCCATTCCCTTTAGGAATAACTATCACTTCATCTGAAATATATACAGGTGGCAGCCATTCCTTGCGCTCCCTCAGCATTTTACAAAAAGACTTATCTGTAAAACCAGCCATGAAATCATAGAAGAATTCCCTTATTTGCACCAGCTCTTTTTCCAAAAATGAATCAACATTATATGTAAACATCATAAATCCAGTATATTTCCCTTAACAAACACAAAACAGGCCAGAAACCGCAAAAGCTATGTGGAACTGACCTGATCTGTTTTTACCCGTTAATATCGGATGAAACTACATTTTCAAGAGCATCGCCACATTTTCCGGGCAGTATTCTATCTGCTCTGACCAGCGGCGTATGGCTTCAGACAAATCACCCGTAATGGCTGCTGCTATAAAAATATATTCCGTGGATATATCTGTATAAATCAGCAAATCATCCAGGCTGTAATCACTGGCTATACAGGAAAAATCCTTATAAAATGACGGATAAACTGTATTCATCCCATCACCTGCTTAATTCAGGGCTTCCTTCACTAATGTATTGACCATCTTTCCATCAGCACGGCCTTTAACCTTTGGCATAAGTGCCCCCATTACCTTGCCCATATCCTTTGGTGATGAAGCACCAGTCTGCTCCACAGCCTCTTTCACCAAGGCACGTACCTCATCCTCAGATAACTGCTGTGGCAAATATGGCATCAGAAAAGCAATCTCGGCTTCATTCTGAGCTACCAAATCAGCCCGTCCGCCTTTTTCGAAATCTGCGATAGAGTCCTTACGCATCTTAACTTCCTTGCTAATAACGGCTATTACAGCATCATCATCCAGCTCTACCTTGTTGTCAATTTCCTGCTGCTTAATGGCACCTCTAACCATGCGAATAACTGCCAAGCGCTCCTTTTCCTTGCCCTTCATTGCTTCCTTCATATCATTTGCCAACTGTTCTTTAAGTGACATATTATGCACCTCCAAAAAATTAAAGACTTTAACCACATATAAATATAGCGATTAAAGTCTTTAAAATCAATATTTTAGTATTCAGCACTTCCTTTTTTAATGAGAACTGCCAGGTAATACTGTTTCAATAAGCTCCGTAATTATGAAAATTATCACAGTTGAAATCCGCACGCTTTTATAGGAAGTACATTTCCCTCCAGTATAGTGAGTGCCTGTTCCTTATACTTAATTGGTACTTCAATACGGAAAATATACTGTTTTTTTGTCCCCCATATATTCCCCGGATTGAGATTACTACAGCATCCAGCAATTGGTGCTTCCTCAGACTCAAAGGATGTATATTCTATTCCGTTTGACTCCAACAGATTTCTGGCTTTCGCCCAATCATCCTTGTCCCTTGAACGATATACCACGATTTTTCGCCAATTAAACATATCCATCCCTCCAATAACCAGTACCATTATACAATTTAATAAAAATAAATGTTTTCAAAATATTAATCAGACACAATATTCACTGGATTTCCGGCAAAGACTACAAAATCACTAACCACTTATTTATCCACAATAGGTAGCTTTATGACCAATACAATTCACCGATTTCCAGCAGAGAAGAATGGACTGTTGATAGTGAACCATAGGCACGGCGTAATAAAGCCCGCACACGGGCTACCAGCTCCCGGGTACTAAAGGGCTTAGTAATATAATCATCAGCCCCGATTTCCAACCCACTTAGCTGGTCAGCTTCTGCATCCAATGCCGTCAACATTATGATGGGCACCGAGCTGTTTTCACGAATTCGCCGGCATACCTCATAGCCATCCATTCCAGGTAACATAATATCCAGCAAAATGATATCCGGCTGATGCTCGGTCACTTCAATTAGTGCACTTGGACCACTCATAGCGGTATAAACCTTGAAGTTTTCCTTGGCAAAATATTCTGTTAGTAGCTCGATTAGTTTATTATCATCATCGGCAATAAGAATTGAGTATGAATTCACATTAAACCGCCTTTCTCTTTCATAAAGGGAAAATACCCAACGGCAAGCTGCTGTTGGGTATTCGGGGTAAATTTATTCGTGGGAATGGCCTGCATGACCAGAGCCATCGGAATGGTCATGAGAATGCATAGGCATTTCCTGCTGTGCCACTGGCCTTAAATCATTAATAGTCGGATCAACCATACCGAAAATCATCGCTACATGACTGACAATTAAAAAGCCAATCAACAGCATAAAATGAGATTTGGTGCGCTCCTTTGATGAAGCATTTCTTTTAACTATACCAAATTCCAATAAGGTAATACCCAGCAGAGGGACTATACCGCACAGATATGCGCCTACAGCTACCACATCAACCCAACCACGCCATTCAATATTTGGAACCACATACGTAATCAGATAGATGAATACACCGGTAAAATAAATACCAGTTATTTTACCTAACCATGTATTAATACTCTTCCATGAATTTTCACCTGTATCCTTTAGATACAGCGTATAAAATTCCGTTGCCACCAAAAATTCCGCTAACCCAACTGGTATAACCATGAATAATATTAAATTCCATGGCTGATTCGTCATTAAAAGCTCCATATAATTTGTCATAATCTGCACTCCTTAAAACTTAATTTTGCTTGCAGATTTATTGTAGCAAGCAAATGTGCAGATGATATGGAGGGAATATGAAGAAACTGTGAAGATTAATGTATTAGCACTTCTTTAAACGATAAAACGAAGACCAGAAGCTATCAGCAGCTATGAAAGTAGGCAGCTTTTTAACCTATCAGTACATCATCATCAGACTGGTCACTATCCTTTGCCCCATAATTTATATAGTCCTGCAACCGCTCATTGAACTTCTGGAGCCAGTCTGCGGTGACGAAGCTCCTTATAAGCTCCCTAACTTCATAGGTATCCGTTTGGCCGTAGACCTCTGACAAAAAGCCCATTTCCACTGCCTTTTTAATGTGGCGGTTCACTTCATTATCAAACTTGGTTTCATTGGTGGCGGCGGGATAAAATGGCTTCAGTCTAAGCTTAATATCCTCAAGGGAAAGAACAAGAATGCTGTCACCGTTGGAGGCATCAAAATCCCCCAGACTTTTACGAAGCTGCACCAAAAGAATACTCAAACCATAACTTAACTGATGGCGTGGCACCAGCCGCGGCAAATTCTCATCCTCATTTTGCTTTACATAGGCATAGCCCGCATTATCGTCCACATAAAGGAGCAGGCCAATCTGGGCCACATATTCCTCCATGCGGGGCTGATTTTCCTTAATAATGTTCCATATATCCGGCTGGGTGCGCTTATCGACCACGCCCTTTAAAATCGTAATCAGGGCGCGGGAATAGTCCATATCCTTTTCCTCAATCAACATATCTTCCATTCCTTACCCCTCTTTTTTGTAAAAAATAATCTTATCCATATCCACCTGAATATCCACGGCGTTAACATTTTCCATATCCAGCTGCTGACGCTCACCCTCCACGAAGCTGCGGCTGTCACTGCTGGCAATTACCAAATAGTTAAGAAGCTCTGTAAGTCCCTTGGTAAGGGGGTGCTTTGCCAAAATCTCGCTCAAGGAGACCTTTTCCCTGTCTCCAAGGACCTGGGCAATATTTTCCTCCAGCACCTTTCGGTCCACGTAAACCTGTTTAAACAGGGCCTCCACGGAACCCTGATGATTTCCCTTTTCAAGGGCACTGCTTTCGATAATAGGCTTTTTCGGCGGCACAAAAAGAGGCCTGTCCATAACAAAATCAAAGAATGGGGCCGACTGATCCATCTGGGCAAATTCAGCATCTCTCGGGATATTGTTCTTTATGGAAAGGGACTTATCCTCCACCTGCTTAATAAGCTCATAAATGTAACGCTCCTGCTCCAGATAGCCCTCATCCACATATTGGCGGATCTGACGGGACAAATTGCTGACGGTGTCCATAACCTGTCTTGCCGCCTCAGACCACTGACGGCGGATATGACGCATATCGTACTGCTTCTCCACCTCATCAATGCCCTCAATTTTCAGGATTCTTCCCAGGGCCTCGTCCATTTCCTCACGGGAGGACTGGTTCATGAGATAATCCCAAAAGGCCCCAAAGCTCCTGCCCTGCTCCGAGTGCTGTATATAATCCCTGTCCTGAAAGAACTTTTCCAAAAGCTCTCCCTTGCCCTTTTTCCAGGTGACTATCTGCTCCATAAGGCTCCGCTCCAGCTGACGGAAATTTTCCTCCACCTCACGAAAATCCGCCAGTATACTTCTGGCGGTTTCAGCGGCGTGAATATATCTGTCCTTTATCTGAACTTCATTTAAAATTTTAGGTGTGCCTCCATTTTTAAGGTAGGCAATCTCCTTTTCAATGGCTTCCTTTTCCTCCTGCAGCCGGGCAATGCGGCTTTCAGCACTAACATTGCTTTCCTCATCAATTTCCCTTATAAGGTTAAACACCAGGCGAACCCTTGACTCAGTGCCAATAAAGCTCTGCTTTTTCAGGCCTGCCAGCCACTCAATGCCCCGCTGGGCATCTGCCGTCAAATCATAGCAGGGCTCGTTCTTCTTAACGAAAAATTTTCGGAGCCATGAGTGCTGACCGTCAGTCCACGATGTCAAATAATCCTTGGCAGGACGGATAATCCCCTGGGCCTCGGCATTATCGTGAAGGTCATATATAAAATTATTAAGATCCTCCAGCAGTCTGTCCTCCGGCACGGCCCTTTGATTATTAACCATAAACTCCTTATAAAGAAAGGCCGCCACGAAGCTGCACTGCTCAGAGGCCAACAGCCGCCAGGCAGGGTGCTCATTTCTCAGCTTCACCAAAAAGCTGTACTGCATATTGTCAGGTATATTATCATTCATCATTCTATCAATAACACCTACAGTTTAATAATGCCTATGTTTCAATAACAACTATACTTTAATAATGTTTAAAGCTTAATAACGCCATAATGGACCTTGGAATGCTTGCCCCCCACAATGGTATCAAATCCAAGACGGGCGAATTCAAGACTGCGGCTGTTTTCCTTCATAACCACCCTATGTCTTGCCACCCTCTTTGCCTCATTAACCGCCTCTATTGACAAGGGGCGGTGGTCCGCCACGGCGCGGATAGGATTAATATTATGGCTGTCCTTTAATGGGTGGCGGAACATAGGATCAAAGTAAATAACGTCCACGGACTTATCAGGCAGAGTCTTTAAATACTCATTATAATCAGCATTTATGACATTCACCCGCTTAATGGCACTGTGAAGCTCATAATTGGTGGCGAGAAAATGCTTCATGCCCTCACCGGTTACAAAGGCAATAAGAGGACTGGCCTCAAGACCCGTTACACTTCCCGATTCCCCTGTCACAAAGCTGGCCACTATGGCATCAGCCCCAAAGCCCAGGGTACAGTCCAGCACGCTCATGCCTTCCTTTAAATCCATGGCTGTTGCCATGTGATCCTCATCACCCATGCGGATATTTTTAATGCGCAGCTGGGACATATTGGGGTGGAAAAACAGCTCCCCGTCACGGGTATCCAACACAAAGCTGCCCTTTTTGGCCACCAGAATATTGTCTACCCCGTATTCCTCACGCATTTCAGGCAAAGCCGCACGATTACGCTTAACATTTTTTATGCCCAGCTTCTCCGCCGCATAGGCCGCCAGCTCAATACTTTCCCTATGATTTTTTCTGTCCGTTGTGACAATGGTATTTAGCATTAATTCTCCTAAATATATATTGCAGCAATATCGTGTGGGCAGCTTAAAAGCCGGTGCGCTTAAACATCTTGGCCAGCTCATCGCTGCTGAATTTCAAAATTGTTGGTCTGCCATGAGGGCAGGTGTATGGCATGGCTGTTTTATTAAGCTCGTCCAAAATAATCTCCATCTGACGGAAATTGAGCTCAAAGCCCGCCTTTATGGCCGCCTTGCAGGCCGTCATGGCAAGACACTCATGGCGAATCTCCGCCGCACTGAGCTGATGCATATCCTCCAGGGAAACCAAAATCTCCCGAATAGTGCTTTCTGCCTCAGCCACGGGAATATCCGCCGGAATCTCCATGAGTCGGTACTGATCCGGCCCGCTTGCTTCAAGGCCAAAGCCCAGACTATGGAACATTTCCAGATTGCTTTCGATAAGCTGTGCTTCCCTTTCGCTGAAATCCAAAATGAGATGCACCAAAAGCTGCTGGGAAGGTATACGCTCTGTCATGGCCGCAAAACGGTCGTACAAAATGCGCTCATGGGCCGCATGCTGGTCAATAATATAAAGCCCGTTTGCATCCTGGGCAATAATATAAGTGTTGTCCACCTGACCGATGGGAACCATAGGCGTTGCGCTGATACCTGCGGAAGCAGCCCCCCTAGTCTTATCCTCTATTATTTCCCCGGTTTCAGTATTAACAAGTACATCATTTTCCATGACAGTTTTTTCTGTCTCATTTGCGGCTGTATATGTACTATTTACTGTTGCCCCCTCCGAAGGGACCAGACTATCTCTTTTCATCTGGGACAATTCCGCCTGGGCCTCATGAAGAGTTTTCGCCTGCTGCTCCACCCTATACTGATATGCGGAAGAAGGAATACCAGAAGGGGTATAGCTGCCATGACTTACGGAGCTGGCAACACTGTTAACCATTGGCTGTGACGCCGGCACAAAGTGCATATCCTCAATAAGAGGTGCCATAACGGGCTTTGCCTCCTTCATGGAGGCAGGAGCTCCCGTAAAATGTCTCTCCGGACGCTCCACCTGAGCGGCAATATTTCCAAGGGCTTCCCCATGTGGACGCACTGCATCCAGCACAGCCTTATATACTGCCTTAAAAATTCTCCCCTCGTCCTCAAATTTAATCTCACTTTTTTGAGGGTGAACATTTACATCAATGGAATTTGGCGCCACCTCCATAATGAGAGCCACCATTGGATAGCCGGATTTTGGAATCAATGAGGAATAGGCATTATCCACAGCCTTTGACATGGCCCTGTTGGATATAATGCGGCCATTAACAATAAAGGTCTGCCAATTTCTGTTGCTTCTGATGGTGGAAGGCTTGGAAATATAGCCCTTGATGGTAATATCATCATCGGCAAAATCCATGCCCAGCAGGGCATCCCCCACAGAGCCCCCATAAATACTGCGGAGAGTATCATGGAGATTGCCGTTTCCCGGGGTAACCACGGAGGTTTTATTGTTATTGATAAATTTAAATGCAATATCTGGGCGGGAAATAGCCAGCTTAATAATAAACTCGTTTATCTTGCTGGCCTCGGTGTTGTTTGTCTTCATAAACTTTTTACGGGCCGGGGTATTGAAAAACAAATCCTCCACCCGAATAGTGGTGCCCAGACTGCAGCCGGTCTCACCGATTTCCGGCTCCCTGCCCCCAATAATCTTAACCTCAGTTCCCAGCTCTGCCCCCGCCTGACGGGTCTGCAAGGTAAATCGGGATACAGAGGAAATACTTGGCAGGGCCTCACCACGAAAGCCCAAAGTGTCTATATCCATAAGGTCCTCAACCTTAAAGATTTTCGATGTGGCATGACGGCGGATAGCCATTTTCGCATCTTCCATGCTCATGCCGATACCATTATCCGATACCCGCATAAAGCTGGTACCCCCAGCCATGATTTCCACTTCAATGCGGTCAGCCTTGGCATCCATGGCATTTTCGATTAATTCCTTTATAACTGAAGCAGGTCTTTCTACTACTTCACCTGCCGCTATCTTATTGATAGTGCTATCGTCAAGAACATGAACGAAACTCATCCTCGTCCCGCCTCCTCTTTGGCCTGCTGCTGCAAGCGATACAGGGTATTCATTGCTTCTATTGGGGTCATGGTCATTACATCCAGCCCCAGAAGCTCATCACTGATGGAATTACCGAAAAGTGATGCCATCATATCATTGGATTCAGCCACGGCCTTGGCCTTCTCCTGCTTTTTGGTCAACGGTATATCCTCAACCTTTGAGCCCTCTGCCTCCAGTGCCTCCAGTATCTTCTCCGCCCGCTGGGTTACTGCCTTTGGGAGGCCCGCCAGACGGGCAACGTGTATACCATAAGATTTATCTGCAGAGCCCGGAACAATGCGGCGCAAAAAGCTAATATCTCTTCCCTTTTCCTTAACGGCAATGCAGTAATTCTTTATTAAATCGTCCTCAAGGTCAGTAACCTCATGGTAATGGGTGGCAAAAAGGGTCTTGGCGTGAATATGCTCACGAATATGCTCAATTACCGCCCGGGCAATGCTCATGCCGTCAAATGTGCTGGTACCACGGCCGATTTCGTCCAAAATAACCAGACTGTCGCGGGTGGCGTATTTGAGAATCTGGGCCACCTCATTCATTTCCACCATAAAGGTACTCTGCCCGCTTACCAGATCATCACTGGCACCAATACGGGTAAATATTCTGTCCACAGGGGAGATGGTGGCCTCCCTTGCAGGAATAAAGCTGCCCACCTGGGCCATAAGGGTCAGCAGTGCTGTCTGGCGCATATAGGTGGATTTACCCGCCATATTAGGGCCGGTAATCAGCATAATTTCACATTCCGTATGGTTAAGACGGGTATCATTTGGCACAAACAAATCCCGTGTCAAAATACGCTCCACCAATGGGTGACGGCCGTCCTTAATATCAATCTGGCCGTTGTTTATGAGCTGTGGACGCACGTAATTATAGGCACTGGCCGCCTCAGCAAGGCCCGTAAGCACGTCAAGAACCGCAATATGCTTGGCAGTCTCCTGAATATCCCCCAGCTTGGCCTTAATGATGTCACGGATTTCCATAAAGAGATTGTACTCAATGTTTACAATCTTCTCCTCCGCCCCCAAAATCTTGGTTTCAAATTCCTTAAGCTCCTGGGTAATATAGCGCTCCGCATTGGCCAGAGTCTGCTTGCGGACATAGTGATCCGGCACAAGCTCAGCTCCACTGTGGCGCACCTCAATATAATAGCCAAAAACCTTGTTGTAGCCAATTTTCAGGGCACGGATACCAGTAACTTCCTTTTCCTTTTCCTCCATCTCCTGCAACAGCTGCTTGCTGTCACGGGAAATCTTGCGGTATTCGTCAAGCTCCTCATTGTAGCCCTCCTTGATAATCCCCCCATCACGGATGGTAAGGCCTGGAGCATCCACAATAGCCCTGTTTAAAAGATCCACAAAATCCTCATAAAGATGAATCCCCTCATGGCATTTCTGCAAAAGCTGGGATTTTCTGCCCTCAAGGAGCGTCTTAATAGAAGGAAGTGCCATAAAAGAGGTTCTAAGAGCCACCATATCACGGGCATTCACCGAACCCACCTCAATACGGGTAAGCAAACGCTCAAAATCATATATGGACTTGGTGGAGGTCTTCAGCTCCCCACGAAGGATAAAATCATTGGCCAGCTCCTCCACAGCATCAAGACGCTGATTAATCTGCCCAATATTAATAAGAGGGTATTCCAGCCATTTCTTTAAGAGGCGGGTACCCATGGCAGTATCGGTAAAATCAAGAACATCAAGAAGGGTATCCTTCTTGCCCCCATCACGGAGATTGCGGGTAATTTCCAGATTTCTCAGGGTATAGGTGTCAATCACAAGATTATTGGCAAAATCCAGCTTTGTAAGCTGGGACAAATGGGAAAGATCCGTTCTCACCGTATCGTGAAGATAACCCAGCATGGTAGCCACTGCTTCACTGGCGGCACGTCCGGCAGGGCGATTGTTCACATCAAAATGCTGAATAATCAGATCATCCACATTTTTTACAGGTTCATCAATGCGGGTGAAGGCACAGGCCGCCATGCGCATATCAATAAAGGCCTTTAAATCACCTAAAAAAGTAAGGTCACCTAAAATAATAAGCTCTGGCATCATAATACGATACAGCTCATCATAAAGGGCCTGTAAACGGTCATCCCCGGTATAAACGCCATAGAAGCACTCCCCTGTGGAAATATCCGCCCCGGAGAGCACCACTTCCTCCTCAGTTTCATAAACCAGAGCAATATAATTATTGTTGGCAGACTGGAGGGCACTTTCCTCAAGAATTGTTCCGGGAGTAATAACCTTAATAACCTCGCGCTTGGTAAGGCCCTTTGCCTTTGGATCACCAATCTGCTCCGCAATAGCCACCTTGTAGCCCTTGTTTACAATTTTTGTAATATAGCTTTCAGCAGCATGATAAGGGATACCGCACATGGGATTCTTATCCACATCGCCACTGCGGCTGGTAAGGGTCAGCCCCAGTTCACGGGAGGCTGTCACCGCATCATCAAGAAACATCTCATAGAAATCTCCCATTCGGAAGAACAGGATTTCATCGGGATGCTGTTCCTTTATGGCCATATATTGCTGCATCATTGGTGTTAATTCCATGAAAATACCATTCCTTCTGTCCAACTAACGTTATCTATGAGGGGCTTACGCCAGCAATCTATACTTACGCTGGCAATCAGTGCTTACATCAACAACCTATGCGAAAGCTTACGCCAGCTCCCCCTTCAGCACCCACGTCTGGGGCTGACAAATCTTTACTTCAACCAAATCCCCGGGCTTTTCATTGCCCTGATATGGCCACAGCACCAGCTTGTTGCCGGAGGTACGGCCGGACCAAACCTTGTCATCATTGGAGCTTGGCCCCTCCACCATAACTTTCACAACCTTGTCCTGAAGCTGCTGGTTCTTCTCCAGACTGATCTCATTCTGAAGCTCCATAAGACGGTTCAGACGGTCATGCTTCACACCTTCATCCACCTGTTCCTCCATCTCCGCCGCCGGAGTACCCGAGCGCTTGGAATAAATGAAGGTATATGCCTGGTCATAGCGAACCCAGGCCATCAGATCCAGAAGCTGCTGGAAATCATCCTCAGTTTCACCAGGGAAGCCCACAATAATATCTGTAGTAATGGTGGCATCTGGCACGGCACTGCGAATCTTGGTGATAAGCTCCTTGTAGGCATCCACAGTATAAACACGGTTCATGGCCTTCAATATTCTGTTGGAGCCATGCTGAACAGGCAGGTGGAAATGGGTGCAGATATGCTGGCTGTTTTTAATAACCTCAATTACTGCATCACTTAAATCCTTTGGATGGGAAGTCATGTAGCGCACCCGCTCGATTCCCTCCACCTTGTCCACCATGGAAAGAAGCTCTGCGAAGGTGGCCTTCTTGTGGTCCTTGCCGTAGGAATTTACATTCTGGCCAAGAAGGGTAACCTCCTTATAGCCCTGCTTCACAGCCTCCTGAACCTCGGAAACAATATCCTCCGGCATACGGCTCCGCTCCCGTCCCCTTACATAAGGAACAATACAATAGGTGCAGAAATTGTTGCAGCCGTACATAATTGGCACCCAGGCAGACAGGGCCGTCTTTCTGTGAATGGATATATCCTCAGGCATATCATTTTCATTGATTTCCGTGTCAACAACATGCTTCACCTGGGCCTGCTCCAGCTTGGAAACAGTGGAAACAACCTCCTGAATCTTGTTGGTACCCAGCACAAAATCAATATGGGGAGCACGCTTTATCAGCTTCTCCCCTTCTTTCTGCGCCATACAGCCAGTGATACCAAAAATAAGGTCAGGATTCTTCCGCTTGAGATTCTTTATCTCACCGATTTTGCCGTAGACCTTGTCCTCAGCATTTTCACGCACCGCGCAGGTATTTATCATAATAAGGTCAGCCTGTTCCATATCCTCTATGGACTCATAGCCCAGCTTGGCCAGCTCCCCCTCCATGCGCTCCGCATCACTGAAGTTCATCTGACAGCCGTATGTCAGCATTTTTAAGTATTTATTCTCTTTATTTAAAGTCAAATTGATACATCCTCTCAAAAACAAACAATCGTACAGAACATTATACCATAAGTGGTGATTTTTGGACAAAATGAAATCAATTAAAAAGCCGGGATCCCCTCCCGGCTTCATAAGATATTTTATTGACTACTCAATGCAAACTCATTACAATTACATTAAGAGGTGATTGATATGGCAACATCAAATTTACAAGTTCGAATTGATGCCGATTTAAAAAACGAAACAGAAAAAACTCTTAAAAGTATGGGACTCTCCATGTCCACTGCAATTCATCTATTTTGCCGTCAGGTTGTCAATCAAAGACGCATCCCCTTTGAAATCGTCGCACCACCAAAATATAACGAAGAAACTCTCCGCTCCATGGATGATACTCTTGAGGGCAGAAATCTCAGCCGTAAATTCTCCACTGTCGATGAAATGTGGGAGGATTTAACGTAGTCCTTGATTTTATGAAGGGACTTCCAGTTAATGACAACTTTGTAGACGAAATCAGAAACCTTATTACTGATATAAAACACCAAGAAAAGGAAAGGGTGAGCTATATGACCTATGAGATGAAAATGCAGGAAGCCCGTAATGACGGAAAAGAAGAGGGTCTTATTGAAAGCAGTACCCAAACTGCCCTTGATATGCTTCGAGACAATGAACCCATTGAGAAAATTATCAAATATTCCAGACTTCCATTAGAACGTATACAGGAGCTGGCCAAGGAAATTAAATGAGTAAAAAAATACCAAGTGGAGCATATAAGTTCCACTTGGCATTTTTCATTTTGGCGCGAACTACACTCTATGGGACACCCTTTGCTGCAAGTTGTTGCCCGGCAAATGCCATTCTTTTATATTTACGTGATGAAAATGCCGCCTCCCCTACGCATGCATCTTCCATCGTAGTTTTCATACCTAAGGGAAGTTCAATGCTTTGTTCCTCGTCAAAGAAATCCTCCGCAAGTACATCTTCCCCAGTCAACGCCTCCGCAGCTGCATCCTCGCATGGGAAATAATCACCATCGTCACTTTCCTCAGATATACTTTCCACATATACTTCATCAATATATTTTTGCACATCATCCAGCAAGCTGCGGGATATTTTGATAGACTCCCTATCTAATGACGTTTTCGAAATATCGCTTCCGGCATTTTCCAACGGCATAACAGTTCAGCTCCTGTCAAAATTTTACTTAAACCAATTTAAGTTAATTCGATTTGAGTGACTCAAATATTCCCAATTCGATCATCATCTGTAATCTGGCGTAATACCCTGCATGGGTTCCCAACAGCCAAAGAATTGGCCGGAATGTCCCTGGTAACTACGCTGCCGCCACCGATAATTGACCCCTTGCCGATTTTTACCCCCGGCATAATGGTAACATTGCCGCCCACCCAGACATCTTCCTCCAAAATGATTTTCTCAACCTTTTCCGGAAAATAAGCCCCGTATTGGTTAAAATGCTTGCTACGCTCATCCGCAACCATTGGATGGGAAGGCGTGGCAAAGAGCACCCCGGGACCAATCAGGCATCTGTCGCCAATATGTATTTCATTGCCATCAAGAAATACGACATTAAAGTTAATATATACATCATCCCCGATATAGATATTGCAGCCATAATCAAACTGCACCCCATTGGCGATAAAGGAATTTTCCCCAATATGCCCCAGAAGGTCTTTCAGCAGCTTCTGTCTTTTCTCCTTCTCTTCCACCATGGTCTGATTATATATGGTAGAAGTATTCCCGGCCAACGCCCGTTGCTTCACCATCCAGGGCTCATTGTCCTGAAACCATTCCCCATTAAGCATTTTCTCTTTTTCTGACTGCATTCAAATCCCCCTCTTTATACACACCGATACTATATTTCCCCAGCAAGCAAGATGAAATCATACGGGGTTTCATCAGCCCTTACTCAAAGTCTAAAGTTCATTTTCATCTTTCAGATTTGATTCACTAAAATTTCCTAGTAAAAAATCCCGAATATTTTGGTGTTTTATCCCATCCCGGCTCATATCAAATTCATCCATGGACAGTACATATTTTGGATAATTGTCCTTAATATTCTCATATACACCAAATTCACGCTCTATTGTTTCCGGCGAAGCCAATAAGTAACATACCTGTACATAAATCAAGCCTTGTGGTGTTTTGGCAATAAAGTCGACTTCCTTGTTATTAATCTTTCCCACAGTAACCTCGTAGCCTCGCCGAATCAATTCCAAAAATACTATATTTTCCAGTACCAGAGCTATATCTTGAGTATTGGAGCCTAAGACTGCCTGCCTTATACCATGATCAGCCAAATAGTATTTTTCCTGAACGCTAAGCAGCTTTTTGCCTGCCAAGTCCTGACGTTTTACCGAATAAAACAAAAACGCATCCATGCAGGCATGAATATAATTTAAAATGGTTTCAGCTGAAACATTTCGTCCTTCGCTTTTGAAATACTTTGAAATAGAAGAAGCTGAAAATGTGTTGCCTATATTGGCCATAACATAAACCATTATTCGCTCCAACAAGTCTATATCACGGATTTTATTTCGCTTCACGATGTCCTTTAATTCCACGGAATTATACAAATCCTGCAAATATTGAATTGAAGGAGTATCCTGATAATCCAATTCTCCCAAATATGGCATACCACCATATTGAATATATTTTTTAAAAGCATTTCCCTCTGTAATTTGTGGATACTTTGGTCGGTACATCTGCATAAATTCTTTAAAGGAAAATGGATATATGGCAAACTCCACGTAGCGGCCAGCCAAATAAGTAGCCAGTTCACCAGATAAAAGTTTGGCATTGGAACCGGTAATATAAATATCACAGTCAAAATCCACCCTACAAGAATTTATTACCTTCTCCCAATCCGTAACTTCCTGTATTTCATCAAAAAAAAGATACACTTTGCTATCTATATTTTTTATCCTATCATTCAATTCTGAATATAACGCCTGCGGGGTACATAGATGGGCATTGGCCATTGATTCAAAATTATAGGAGAAAATATTGTTGGCTGATACGCCCTGCTCCAGCAATTCACCTTTTATCAATTCCAGCATAATAGATTTTCCGGAGCGGCGAATACCAGTAATTACCTTAATCAGTTCCTTATTAATAAAAGGCCGTATCCGATTCATATATAAATCACGCTTAATCATGTTTATCACCCCAATCATAACTGATAAATGCATTCTATAGACGATTTTATCAGTTATAACCGTCAAAATCAACAATTTTGGCATTTTTATAAGTTATAACCGTTAAAATTAGAATTTCTGAAATTTCATCAGTTATAACCGTTAAAAATAGTTTTTTACCTTTTTTATCAGTTATAACCGTCAAAATCAACATTTTTGGCATTTTTATCAGTTATAACTGATAATTTACCAACCAAAAAGGCCTTAGGTTCACGCATTCCAATATCAATTAGAATACAGCTACCAAAGGCCCGTTAAGCTTATTCTTTTATTTTAATCAGTTGAAATTCCACCCTTCTAAAAATCTTACTGCACAAAAATTGTCAGTTCTTTACCAAGGATTGAATAAGGGCGTAAATCATCTTTATCCTGCATATTCCTTTTGAATACTTGGAGCACAGCAATTTCTTTGTCAACAATATACCCTTTATAAGAATCTGCCAATTTATAAACTGCAGCTTCTGCTTCCTCTTTGGTATCAAATACTCCAACCTCAGTCTTGGTATGATTGTAATAATTGTCCTTCTCATCCACCACATACTTAATTTCTGCTCCAATAGATTTCAGCAAATCCATTTTCTCTTTGTACTTTTTCAGTAAGGCCTGCAGTTTTTTCAGGTCCCCGTTCTTAATCCCCTCTTTCATCAGCTCATCAACTATCTCCCGGCGTTGTTTTACAGTCAAACGATACAAAAAATCATACGTGCAAGCCATAAACCTTCACCTCGTCAATACATGCTATTTTTGCAACATTTAACACTCCTGCTATCACATCACCTTGTGAAAACCACAACCATCAAAGGGAGCCCTTTCAATCTGTGCTGCCTGTGGACACCGGCACTTGCCGTTTTCCTGCTCATACTCAATCATAGTCTCATAGGAATCAATATATTGATGATCCCCGCCCCAGTACCTGCAGCTTGCACAAACCGCTGTTTCTTTGCCAATTGTAGCCATATAAATTCTCCTCTCAAATAAGTTTTTATTTTATCTTTCATCATTATTTTACAACCAATGTGCAGAATCTCATTAAACCGCCAGTTGAAAAAGCAGATAATATGACATTTATCTATAAAAAATGGCGTACCCTTCGCGGATACGCCATTTCACTGCAATCATTATCATTATTTCATTATTTGAGCTGGACATTGGTAAAATTATAACGATTGCTATATAACTTGTAGTCACACCAAGTGCAGACATTCTGTTTCATTTCATCAATAAAGAGACGATAACGTGATTCAATACCATCTATCATCATTCCAATGGTACCTGTATTCGCATATACATTGCTCCATGCCTGGTGGACAATCTGTTTTCCATTTCTGTCATATTCACCGTCAACATAGACCGCAGCCAGAAAAGACCCCTTATACATATCAAACAAAATACCGTGAATACCTACATCCCTACCGTTTGGGTCAACAAGTTCAAGATCGTCCCTTTTTAAAATACGGACATTATTCTTTAAATAAGTTCCGCAACCATAGTGAATGGCCTCCCCTGTTGCCGGGTCACGGTCGTATTTGGTCTGTTCCTCTGTACGTTCTGCCCGAAGCCGGTTAGCGTCCATTTTAGCCTGTTCGTCAGCTTCTATATGACTATAACCATAGGTGACAATTTCCAAACGACGTGTGGATTCGTCAAACTTTTTCTTCTGGATTATTGCTTCTGCCTCATCCCTGCGGGCACTCTCGTCCTTGTAGTGTTCCATAACGGTGTCGTATACCATAGTCCGTACAACCTTCTGATATACCTCACCGAACTCAAAAATGCCGGTAATAATATTGAACGGAAACGGGGCATGGCTCTGATACTTGTCGTACAGCTCCTCCATCTTATAACGGTCTTCATCAGTGCCCTGGAGGAAAATCTTGTGGTACATATATATCCAATACAAATAACCGAAAAACGGCTCCTGATACTGGTCATAATCTTCCATCCACTCATAATTAGGATTTCTGAACATACTTGGCACCCCCTTAAATATTTTTTGAGTTTACAATCTCCGCAAAAGCTTGCTCCACCTGCTCACGGGTTAAACTCCTCACATCATGGTTCTTTGAATGTGCGTTGTCCATAGCCGTATCAATGGAAAGTATCGCATATTCCAACAGCTTTAAATTCCTGGATGTAAAAATTATATCTTCGACGTTGGATTTCACATGCAGGATATAATCCATATTGTTTTTGTATATATTCATTGTCATATCCATATTCGCAGCCTTGCTGACCATTTTGAGCCCTGCCAGATCAGCTGCCGTAAAATTGCTGCCTGCATTTTCGCAGGTGTTTTTTAAGTGACTCCTGCTGATTTTCTTCTCGACTTCCTTTGCTCTTGCTATGGTTCCGCAGGTAAACTCCTGAACATATTCATCCAGCAAAGACTTATCCGCATTGGGATATACCGCTTCAAATTCAGCAATTTTCTCAGCAACTGCGTCCCTGATCATTTTATTATGCTTTTCTTCCTTCTCCCTTTGCTTATCCAATTCACGGGTTTCCTCCGCAAGCTGTTCAGCGGCTTTTTTATCCTCCATATACTGGGCATATTCGCCAGAAATTTGGCTTTGGGTAAATGCATGGAAAAGCATATTTATAAAATTCCGGATACCCAGGATAATTGCAGCGCCAACTACACAAAATGCCTCTGCAAAGAATCCAAATACTGCTGTTAATACAAGTATTATGCCGATAAACATTAATACTGTGCCCAACATAACAATTACCCCTTTTCGCCCTGTTTAATCACCAATGCATCACCGGGAAGAATTTGCGTCCTCTTTATCAGCGTCATCAAATATGGATTTGATGCTCACAAATTGGGTATCGTTCTTCTTCCTCTTTTCCGCAATTCCTTTGAAATAATCACTTCCCAGAATAGGCTTTATCCCCCTTGCAACATGTACATCTTCCACACTTGCAAACACATCCAATGCCTTGTCCTTTTTTTCCATTCTTCACCAGTCCTTTATCATTTGTATATAAAAAAACTTTCATCTTTCATCAGTATTTTACAAACATAATGTAGAATCCCATTAAACTGCCAGTTAAAAAATGACATAAAAGCATCATTTCAAACTGGTCTTTTTTTTGCCCAGTAAATCATTGTCAAAAATAGCAAAATTGCTATAATTTAATCAATAAATAATTTGGCAGACCTCAAATTTTCAACTTCATTGTTTGTTGGCATGATCGTGTTATTCATGTTTCCATGGTTGAAGTCCCCTTTATTGTTACCTCTTTATTTAACTCTACTATTTGAGGCTTGTGCCAGGAGGATAATCCATCGATTATCCTCTTTTTTTGCGCTTATTCTGCATCTCAAAAGGCTCCGGCGGTTATTATCCTGCCGAAGCCTTAAGTTTATATACACCTTTGAACTAAGATTATATATGCCTTTTAACCATAATCATATTATTTATATACTAATATCCTAATCTATACACCTCCGGATAATGTACTTTGTAGTAAGCAAGGCGATAAGCCATCATCGCACTGGATAATGCATGAGCCCTGGAACAGAGATACCTGATTTTATTGCAGGATTCAATAAACCATTCCGGTACGCCCTTTGATTTGAGCAGCTCTGCCACTTCCTTTTTAATGCCCTTTCCTTTGCGCACATATTCCATTACCTTAACAGAAAGCTCCAGATCAACACCCTTTTGCTCCAGATATGCCAGGATGTCTTCACGGACAGATATAGCATCATCCAAGCCACATTTACCATCACGTATCAAAAGCTCCATGTTGTCTTTCCATACACCCGCTCCATGGCAGAAACCGAACAGCTTCACAATATCGGCAAACTTTTTAGGCTTAAACAGCTTAAAAACATCTTTTGAAACATCTGAATCATCAAATTCTCCCCCATACTGGAACCCGGACAAGGTCTTCGAATCATCCAACGGAATCTGCCTGTAACTAACATTTGTCAGTTCTTCCAATTTCTTAAGCAATGTCATTCCATAGTTGTTCAAGATTACTGGATGATACCTTTCTGAAACCTCGATTTTTATATCCGGAAACTTGTTTCCATCTCGACCAAGTAATACCACAGATGGAATATTATGACCATCCTTTATCAGTGGCTCCCCACATTTTGGACAATTATTATCTTGCAAATATAAACCCACTTCACAGGAGCCATCTGTTATAAATTTACTGTAATGGCATTTAGGGCAACGCCAATGCGGTGGAAGCGGATTTATTTCCGTAATTCCTAACATATTTGCCACTAAGGAAGCTCCAACCAAACCATGGGTATATACCGGTTCTCCATCCTCATTTGCCCTTTTCACTAGATTGTATGACAAAAGATATAGATCCGAAAAATCATTTTTAGTAATCGAAGTCAATTCCTGATCCAGTCTAGTCTGGACAATATCCGGAAGCCTCTCCCCATATAGCTCCTGCGCTCTTTTGTATGAAAGTTGACTGATAATTTCATTTGTTTTTTCGCACTTTTTCGATTGATTCAAGTTTCTCACTCCTCAGGAATATTGAAATATCATCTTTCATAAGCATTTTACAAATCTGGTAAGGAAAGCTATTAAACTTACAGTTTAAACATGATAAAGAGAATTAAAACATATCATTTAATTGAACAAGGGTTACTTCCCCATTACTGGCAGCAGTTTGCAATCCCTTCGTAAAACCGCACTTGGAAAAAATCATATAATAGCATTTTTGCCCGTGTGAAAACACTGAAGCATAATGCTTAAGCAGCTCAAGTTCATCCCGCCCTATTACTGTATTTCTGTATTTACAGGATACCGCCAGATAAGCCTTTTCACCAGATGTTTTTTCAATTACCTCTCCAACTATATCTATTTCAATCTCCTTTTTCTCAGTGGGATCATTTCCCCACCATCTGCCTATAGATAAAACTTCAAAAGGTAATTCATTGGCATAATAAAGCAGATAATCCTTGCACATCCGCTCAAATACCTGTCCCATAAAATCATTCAAATACGGTTTGATGACCTTATCATAAAGCTGGCTTATCCGACCGGACTGAATAAGAGCAATATTATCAGGCACAAAGCGATACCAAAATCGGAAAAAGCTATCATCAATGGAATAAATAGTTTTCCGTGAATTTGCGTTAGAAAATGGAAACTCACGCTTGACCACCCCTAATTCCATCAATGAATTCAGATATTTTGAACAAGCCCCCGTATCCATTTTGCACTGGCTGGCTATCTCGTTCATTTTCGAGGCACCGCCTGCAATGGCAGCCAAAATATCACTGTATTGTGAAGGCTCCCTCAGCTCTTGTTTCAGGAGATTTTCCGGTTCCTCGTATAGATAACTTGATCTATCAAACATATTATCCAGCAATGCACCATCCACATCATCCCCTATATTCAACTTGTTAATATAGTGAGGAACGCCACCAGTTATGCCATAAATCAGAGCATTTTCCTGGAATGAACATTCCGGTGAAAACAGGGCAGTTTCCTTATAAGTAAGAGGTTCTATCTTAAATTGACCTGTTCTTCGCCCATAGAGGGGGCTTTCATGGCCTAAAACCTGCTTTTCCATAAAACTCATTGAGGATCCACACAATATTAAATATATCTTTGAATCAGCCCACTTGTGATCAATAATGTGCTGCAATAAAGATGAAAATGCCATGTCTGATTTCGCAAGATATGGATATTCATCAATTACAAAAACCAGTCTTTCTTGCTGCCCCAAATGTGTTATTTCAGATAATGCATCTTCAAATGTCCTATACTCTGGAGCACTTGCTGAACCCGCATCCTTAAATAGTTGAATTGCCTCAGAAAGATGTCGAAGATTTCTATGCGCCGGTGCGTTAAGGGCAGAAAAATATATAGTTGGTTTATCCTTGCAAAACTCATTTATAAGCGCAGTTTTACCTACTCTACGGCGGCCATATATAATAATGCACTCAAAAGCATTGTTAGTATAGCGATTATTTAACTTCATCAGCTCTTTTTCTCTGCAATAAAACATTCTACACCTCCGTATAACTGTATTTTAGTAACTTATAATCTACTAACTTACGATTTACTAGTTTAAGATTATACTATGAAAAATACAGGTATTTGTCAATATTAAAGTCACAAGGCGTACCCGCAGGTACGCCTTGTGACTAATTTTTGCTATAAGCACAAAGAATATTTTATCCATGAATTGTAAGTATCTTTTCAAGGATTGAATGATGGCGTAAGTAATCTTTATCTTTCATATCCTTTTTGAATACTTTTAACACTTCAATTTTCTTATCAATCAGAAACCCATTATAAGAATCCGCCAAATTATCGGCTGCAGCTTCTGCTTCCTCTTTGGTATTAAATACTCCTACCTCTGTACTAAAACCATAGTCAGTGTTCTTCTCAATCACTACATACTTGACTTCTGCTCCAAGAGATTTCAGTAATTCCATTTTTTCTTGGTACTTTTTCATTAATGCTTTTAATTCTTTCATGTTCCCATTCTTGGGAAACAACTTCATTATCTCATCAACTATCTCCCGGCGTTGCTTTTTAGTCAAACGATACATAAATTCATTTGTGCAAGCCATAAGCATTCACCTCTTCTCTATATGCACTTTTGCAATCTCATGTTATAATTTATTTGACGCAAAGGAGTTTTCTTCATGCCAGAAATAACGCGTTTTTACGGTATCGTTATTAAAATGTTCTTCAAACCTAAAGAACATGAGCCTAGTCACATTCATGCTTTATATGGTGAATATATGGGAGAATTTAACATCTCCACCTTTGATATGATTCAGGGTGATCTGCCTCCCAAAGCACAAGAACTGGTAAGGGAATGGCTTCAACTATACAAAGATGAACTACAAATTATGTGGCAATCTCAAACAATCCATAAATTACCGCCACTAAAATAGGAGGTGCCAACAATGATTCCTCGCATAAAACACATAGAGCCTCGTGAAAATTTCACCTTATATATTATCTTTGATGATGATAAAAGCGTTATTTATGATGTAAAGGATGACATTAATACCCTCCCATCATACCATACGCTCATGACAGAACAGGGACTTTTTAAAAATGTCCAGTTGGATGAAAGCCGTACCTGTGTGTTTTGGAACGATGACATTGACCTTCCTAGTGATATTCTATATGAGTACGGTACTCCATACTTAACACCAAGCCCAGAATCATAATGGATGTAGAATTTGCCATGCTCCGTGACAAAAAGCCGATTGAAGAAATCATAAAATATACCGGCCTTAATAAAGATCAGATTCAGAAGCTGGCCGAGGAATTTTAACATCTTGTTGCTCTTTTTTTACCCACTCAATTAGTGTCAAAAATGCAAAGTTGCTATAATGTAATCAAAAAAGAGAGGATAATCCACCGATTATCCTCTCTTTTTTGCGTTTCCCCCCTCCTTCTAATCCTCATACTTACTAATTCCAGCAATAATTTTCTTTTCGCGAACAATATCAACTATGCGTTTTACATCCTGCATTGATAAGTCCATTTCTCCACTTTCTTCTGTAACCAACCTGGTACCATCAATGGAAAGCATCCGATTCCCCTCCGCCTTGCTCAACAATAATATACTTTGATTATCAGGCAGGGAAATAACAGCCTCAGCATAACCTGGCTTTAAGAGCATTTCTTTACACTGCTCACTGATGTTTTTCCCGTCATACAAAGCATCAGTATCCAAAATAACAACCGCTTTACCAGTATCTTCCAACATATGCAGTGCATAGGCAATTTCATCCAGATTATGCTTTGAAGACTTTGTACTGGAGGCAGCTGATAAAATGCCTTCACTCTGTATCACATCCGTCCTAACAGTCATTTCGGGAGTCACTTGTAACAAAACTTTATCAAAGGTTACATTCTCACCATTATTGTTATTATCTACGATGTTTCCTAATATATCTGTAAACAATATCTGTGGTTTTTTACCACTTAAATATTCAAGAGTGCGCCAGATCCATTGCCACTCCAGATTATAATTTACACAACATGTTACATAGGCCGGAGTAGGTCTCAGCATATTGATATTTGTTCCTACCACATAAAGAGCATCTTCATCGGAGATATTAAGTAATTCTGTCCCCAAGGCTTCCACAGATTCCGAAAGGATATTTTCTTCCTTATCATATATTTTATTTTCAAGTTTAATAAGATCCCTGTATATTTTTGCAATTTGCTCCTTATCTGTAACCTCGCCCCATTTATTACAGAAATATGCTACCAACTTTTTTGGGTACACTGACATATCGCAGAAGTTATTATCCCTTGTAACCTCTTTAACCCCCGGAATGACCTTTACAGGCTTATTGGACGGAACACCTTTTCTTATATAAGGCTTATTCCATATCTTATAGATATCTCCCAATAATGTTAATTCAAAGCCCAACGAATCCAAATGCAAGTTTTCCTCTGTTTTCTCGTCCCAAGTAAAACCGGACAAATTCTTATTTAATGTCAGATATCTTGCCACTGCCAACAATCCAACCAATATGAGTCCGCCATGCTTTTTCCCACTGGAACGATTAAGTTCTTCTAAAATCTCGGATGTAGTTTTCTCTTCCATATCTGTAATCCTCCTTTTAAATAGTTATAAATAATGAAATTTCATCTTTCATTAGCATTTTACAAATCCGGTGCAGGATACTATTAAACTTCCAGTTTAAAATAAAAAATGGCATATCCTTCGCGGACACGCCATTTTACAGTTTGCGCATTCTTTTTAAATCTTTGCGGAATTTATTGGTGGTAACTAGCTCAAGCATCTTTTTCCTCCGAATCAACATCAGCCATTAATTCAGCAAATGACGAATAACGCTTGGCTTGAGTTTTACCACTCATAATATCACGAGCCTCTTGAATAGCTGCTAAGGTCTCTTGATTGTATCTAGGTTGCTTTGGCTGAAACGGAAATCCTCCTTCCATAATGGAAGCATGGAGAAACACATTGATAGCATCGGTAACAGATATACCAAAATTCGAATAAACTGCTTCAGCCTTGGCTTTAATGTCTGGCTCAATACGCAGATTAATGTTAGCGGTTTTTGCCATAAGAATCCCTCCTTTGAATAAATTGTATTATAGAAGTTTAACATTTGCAATACATTATTATATTGCCACTACCATCCCATAAGTATAAATGCTAATCTAAATGTGAGCCACTGAGGGTGCGGACAAAATCCTGGACTTTAAAAAGGAGTTATCTGCACCATGTACACCTTAGAGCAAAAACAATTAGCTGTTGATACATACATTAAAATGAGAAGTCTTAGGAAGACAATCCAGTGTCTTGGGTATCCGGGATCTAGGGCTACCTTGCAGCAGTGGATTGACAACTATTACATGTTTGGTTATGTTATTGACTCAAAACGGAAAAAACCGGAGCCACGGTACTCAGAAGAACAAATCACGAAAGCTGTGGAATACTGGTTAGCAAATGGTATGAATATAACCAAAACATGTGATGCGTTAGGTTATCCTTGTCGCTCGGTTCTATCAAAATGGCTTGATGAATATTTTCCTAATAGAAGTAATAAATCCAAATTAAAGGGTTCCACCCTGAAAAAATATTCGTATAATGATAAGGTAATTGCTTCCATTGAACTCACTTGCAGAGAAGGAACTGCAGAAAAAATAGTACAAGAATCACAGATAAGCAGAACCTCTCTTTACAAATGGAAAAGACAATTAATTCCACATGGAGAGGGCTTTAAAATGATTGATGAAAATGACAGTGAAGCAAAACTAATATCAGAAATAGCAGATTTAAAACAACAAACCGTTTTATTACAAAAACAAGTTCATAGGCTTCAATTAGAAAAAGACGCATTAGAAAAAGCTACTGAATTAATAAAAAAAGCAAAGGGCATCAATCTACAAAAGTTACCAAACTACGAAAAGGCAATAATCATTGATGCCCTGCGAGAAAAATATTGCCTAAAAGAATTACTAAATCTTTTTGAAATATCAAAAAGCAGTTATTTTTACCAGCACAATATAATAAATCAACCTGACAAATATAAAGATCTCAGAAAAGAAATCGTAACTGTTTTTACTGAATCGGGCGATACATACGGTTACAGAAGGATTCACGCTATGTTAAAGCGTAAATCAATTACTTTGTCCGAAAAGGTTATCAGGCGTATCATGAAAGAAGAAAAGCTGATTATTAAGAAGGTAAGAATTCGTAAATATTCTTCATATATGGGTGAGATATCTGATGCTGTGCCTAATCTAATAAACCGTGATTTTAAAGCAGTCAGCCCTAATCAAAAATGGCTTACAGACATAACTGAGTTCCAAATACCATCCGGCAAAGTATATCTATCTCCTATAATAGATTGCTTTGATGGGCTTCCTGTAGCTTGGACTATAGGTACAGCTCCAAATGCTGAATTAGTTAATACCATGTTAGATACTGCTATTAAAAATCTACCAGAAGGTGCTCATCCAATAATTCATTCTGATCGCGGAGCGCATTATAGATGGCCAGGCTGGGTTAATCGAATGGAAAAGGCAGGCCTAAAACGTTCGATGTCAAAAAAAGGATGCTCTCCTGATAATGCTGCATGTGAAGCATTTTTTGGACGACTAAAAAACGAAATGTTTTATAATCATTTATGGACGAATATATCTATTGATGAATTTATAGAAATATTAGATACCTATATCAGGTGGTATTCAACAAGTAGAATAAAAATGTCACTCGGAGCCATGAGCCCGATGGAGTATAGACGTAGCCTTGGATTAATTGTTTAGTCCAAGAAAATGTCCGCACCCTCAATGGCTCAAATTATGATTGACGTTTATACCATAAGGCTGGTCTTGAAGAAGGGCAAAATCAGATGACCACCATTATAGTCAAGAATATGCTCCGTAAAAATGAGAGTGTGAAAGTTTTTCTGTAAATAATAACAACAGTAACAGTTAAGGTCTTCTATGGTAAAATATAAAATCATAGGAGGCCTTTTCTTATGGCAAAGAAAGCAAAGAAACCCATTCACCATGTTCAGATGACAGACGGTAAGCGACAGATCATTCAGCAGCTATTGTCTGAATATGAGATTGAAACCGCGGAAGACATTCAGAATGCTTTGAAAGATTTACTGGGCGGAACCATCAAAGAGATGATGGAAGCTGAAATGGACAGCCATCTTGGCTACCAGAAATCTGAGCGTTCAGACAACGAGGATAGTCGTAACGGCTACAAGACTAAAACAGTCAACAGCAGTTATGGCAGTTTTCAGATTGATGTACCTCAGGACAGACAGTCCACCTTTGAACCACAAGTCGTTAAAAAGCGTCAGAAGGACATTTCGGATATTGACAAGAAAATTATATCCATGTATGCCAAGGGCATGACCACCAGACAGATTTCGGATACCATCGAGGACATCTATGGCTTCGATGTTTCTGAAGGCTTTATTTCTGATGTTACGGATAAATTATTGCCTGAAATACAGGACTGGCAAAATAGAGCCTTATCCAGCATATATCCGGTGGTATTTGTTGATGCAATTCATTACTCTGTAAAGGATAACGGCATCATCCGGAAAATGGCAGCTTACGTAATTCTGGGAATAAATAGAGACGGAATAAAAGAGGTATTGGGCATCTACATTGGCGAAAATGAGAGTGCCAAGTATTGGCTCAACCTGTTCAATGAACTTAAAAACCGTGGTCTTAGGGATATTTTAATTATCTGTGCCGATGGCCTGACCGGCATGAAGGAAGCTGTTGTAGCTGCCTTCCCAAAAGCTGAATACCAGCGCTGTATTGTTCATCAGGTGCGCAATACCTTAAAATATGTGGCAGATAAAGACCGCAAGGAATTTGCAACTGACTTAAAGAGCATTTACCACGCAGTTACTGAGGAACAGGGCCGCAAAAACCGCGATGCTGTTACCGAAAAGTGGAAAGAAAAATATCCTAACGCCATGAAGAGCTGGAAGACAAATTGGGATGTAATAACGCCAATTTTCAAGTTTTCGTCGGAGGTTAGGAAGGTTATTTATACTACCAACGCTATTGAAAGCCTCAATTCCAGTTACAGGCGCCTTAACCGCCAGCGCAGTGTTTTCCCTGATTCACAGGCCTTGATGAAGGCACTGTATCTTGCTACTCTGGAAGCCACTAAAAAATGGACTATGCCGATTCGTAATTGGGGCCGTGTATACGGCGAATTAAGCATTATGTACGAAGATCGGCTTGAATATTAGGCTATTTCTTGTTACAGCTTTATTAAAATTGAGGCCTGGAGCCAGTCCTCAGTTTGTTGAGTTGTCTAAAATTAAAGCTAAGAAAAATGCTGGAACCGGTTTCAACCAATTCCAGCAAAATTATGAAATATATAGTTTTTTATTGCCATAGAAGACTCTATTTACAGAGTTTTTTTCACAGGCTCTATTAAGGGAGC